>NZ_PXYK01000001.1 GCF_003012745.1 Kumtagia ephedrae
GCGACAACGTGACGGTCGACGTCGAGCTGATCGTGCCGATCGCCATGGAGGAGAAGCTGCGCTTCGCCATCCGCGAAGGCGGCCGCACCGTCGGTGCCGGCGTCGTCGTGTCGATCACTGAATAAGACGACACGAAAAAGGAAGCTCGGCCGGGGCGCTGTCGCGCCCCGGCCGGCGTTTTAAGCAGCCGGGGGCGCTTTAGGCATGAAGCTCAGGGACATGATGACGCTCGCCTTCGGCTCCGAGCAGAACAAGCGGGTTGTCTGGAAGCGGCAGTTGAAGCGAGCTGCCCTGCGCTACGGCTTCTATCACTATACCGCGCATATGGTCTGGAAGGACCAGCCGTTCTTCGCAAGCGCGCGCGAGCGGGCCAATGGAATCGCCGGCATTCCCGACCCGCGCTGCTTCGTGCTGCAGAGTTGTTTGCGCTCGATCGGCGGCCTCGAAGGCGATGTGGCCGAGTGCGGCGTTCGCCAGGGGCGCTCGGCTCTGTTCATGCTGACCGCCGATCTCCGCAAGCGCGATTATCATCTCTTCGATTCCTTTGCCGGACTTTCCGAGCCAAGCCTGGAAGATCGGAACGGGAAGGGTGATCTCAGTTGGGCCGCCGGCGACCTGCGCACTGACGAGGCTGTGGCGCGTAAGCATCTCGCCGACTTCGATAACGTTCGCTTTCATGTCGGCTGGATACCGGACACGCTATCGGCGGTGGCCGACCGCAGCTTTGCCTTGGTTCATATCGATGTCGACCTCTACGAGCCGACACGCGATGCGCTCGACTTCTTCTACGGGCGGACGAAGCAGGGCGGCCTGATCGTCTGCGACGATTACGGATCGGCCAAATGTCCGGGGGCCCGCAAGGCTTTTGACGAGTTCTTCGCCGAACGTCCGGAGGGGGTGATCGAAATCCCGACAGGCCAGGCGATCGTCGTCAAGCAGTAGCTCGGCTCGTCTGTCGGGATCGACAGGTCACGATTTGCCGGCGTCGTCGTGAGGATCTTAGGCTTCCGCAAGCGTCGATCTGGAGGCCGAGTCTTCACGGACCCGCCCTTTCTGTTTCTGGGATGACAAGGTAGAGTCCTCCTTCAGCTAGTGGCAATCGGGGCGTCTGCTCGGCAAATCCGAGCGCTTCCCAAGCCTTGGGGATCGAGATGTCTGACGCTGCACTTTTGCCGTTTCCGGCGCCTGCGGTTGATTCCAAGGCAGAGCTTCAATGGCAGAGGACGCTTGGGTTCCATCGCAACTGGGCGCAGCAGAGAGGTTTTCTCGGCCGGCCATGGTTCGTGCTCGGTTCCGCGCCCTCTCCTACCATCCCAGATCGCCTGCCCGAGAACACTGCCTACGTCTATGTGAAATATGCGGGGCATTCGGCGAAAAGGCGCGGACTCCCGGACGCCGATCTGACGCTTCTCCTGACCAAAACCGAACCACAGCAGATCGCCGGGCTCAAGTCGAGCAACACTTTGATAATGGGAAGGGCCTTTCCCTTGAGCGCCAAATTGAAGCGGCTCATCGGCTACTCCCGGTCCAACCAAGCCGAACTGTATCGCGTGGAGCGTGACCAGTTCATCGTCCGCGCGCTCGGTTCGCTTTTTTCCGGAATTGGCGAGGAGAAGCGTCCATCCAACGGCATCAGCCTTCTCGCCTACGGGCTGGCGCTCGGCGTGCCCCAGATCATCGTGGCCGGCATGTCGCTCGAGTCAAACGGTCATGACTACAACGGGGTGGGCAAGAAGCGCCGTCATGTCGCCGAGGACCGCGCGGCTCTTAAAGAGATCGCTGCGACCTATCCCTTCGTTTCGACGACTGAAGAGAATCTGAACCGTCTCACCGGCCTACCCCTTTACGACGGATAGGAGCATCAGCCAGGTCGATAAAACGGAAGCCCTGTCGCTTCGTGGACGCTTTGTTCGGTCTTGGAAACGTCGGGAAAGCGTTCGGCCATGACAGTAGGTGCGGCACGATCCTCTGATCGTCGGATCGGACGCGGAGCCGAGAAAGAAAGAACCAGGTTCGCCCAAGATGCTTGTGGCGTTCAAGCCAGCTGTGGTGATGGATGAAGGCATCATCGTAGGTTGCGGCGACAGCGGAAAAAACCTGCGTCCAGCTATTTCGCCGCATTCTTGCGAGCGTTCTCCCTCCGAGTGGCATGTTCCGCGAGATCGGGTCGCCGCCGCGCGACTTCGCTTTCAATCAGGCTGGCAATGCGCCGAGATTCGTGAGGCGGCTCGTAATCATACCCTTCGAGCGTGCCGTTGAATGGTCTTGTGAGCTTGAGCGTCTCGCTCATGTCGCGATGGAACCATTCGAATTTATCGAGACGGGCGCCGGGGTTTTTGGCCAGATCGAAAACATAAGTCGGTTGCCCCGTGGCCAGCGCCTCGCACGTCATGGTGATCGAATCTTTGGTCACAAGGAATGCGTCGGCCGCCGCGAGAAAGTCGCGAAATGGGTTCGCGCCCTGGCGATCCCAGACGACAATTCTGTCGCTGCGCAAAGAGAGGAGCCGGTCGAGCAGATCGGCGCGCGAGCGGCGGGAGGTGGAGGCGAGCACGGTCCAGCCATTGGCGGCCAGTTGTTTGACCGTCTCGATCAGGCGATCGATCGTCGCGTCGTCGTAGAGATAGGCTCGGTTCGCCCCGCCGGCGAGCACGGTAACGACCTTGTCGCCCTTGGAAGCCCAGCGCTTGCGCGCCTGCTCGCGGAGCCGGTCGACGATTTGGTGGTCGATCTGGTGGGGCACGCCGACCATCTCATGCCAGTTCGTGTGACGCGCCTTCTCATCGCTCCAGTCGTGGCGCGAGATGAACGCCATGTCGAAAACCCCGGTATATTCCGGTTGTGGCGTCGCGAGGTGGACAGTGAAAGGTTTTACCTTGCAGGCCGCGACGATGGCTTCGACATGCGAGTTCGCAACACCGCCGCAGGAGACGACGAGCTGGGGCTCGGGCACTTTCAAACGACGATAGGGAGAAAAGATGCCCCGCCGCCATGCCGGAAGCTCGCGCTTGACCACGACCTGATACGGTTCCGGATCGATCAGGCGCGCCACACCCAGGCACTGCGTCAAGGTGCCCGCCTTGGCTTCGCTTACTGTCCACACGCGCATCTTTGCACCACTATTTACAAGCAGCGCGTCAACAAACGCAACCTGCGATGAACCGGCGGTCAGCATCAATCGGCCGATCTGGAATTCCACAATTTGAGCCCTGCGTCGCTGGCCAGATCTTGCTCGGTCGTGAACAGCTCTGCCCGCGAACGCAGCCGCTCGAGGATGAACGCGTCCTCCTCGACCTGCCGGCGCGGGCGGCCCTGCTGATCGTAGGAGTGGCCGACCTTGGAAAGCGAGATGCCCGCGACCACGACCTCAGGCACGCCCATGAGCATCGCGTAGCAGATCATGGCCACCCCGTTGGTGACCTTGCCCAGATCTCCAACTGCCCGGACGGAGACGCCGGCCACATGCGTGACGATAGCGTCGCGCTCGGGCCGCTTCAGGGACATGAGGCTGCCGATGTGGTCGTAAGGCTTGCCGATCAGTTGCAGCCGGAGAAGGGCGGGCGGCCAAGTATGCATCCATAAGAGCCCGCGAGTGTCGATATGAGGATGTTCCTCCCAGGATTTCTTTCGCGCACGCACCGTCAGGTCGGCCCGCCCGAGACCCAGGGCGGCGGCCGTGCGTCCGGCATTGTTGATGTCTATGCGGGCGTGGCTATGCGCGATTTCTGCAGGGATCGTAGGGTTGGGCGCAGATCCGTGAATTAGCCAAGGCTTATGTCGAATGCCGAGTTCGTCCAGCCACTGCATATGTCGCACGGCGATTCGTTCCAGGTCCCTGCTGACAATTGCCGGGGTAGGTTCAGCATTCATTCGCCTGTCTCCCGCGCCGAATCGTCCGCCAAGGCGCATTGCGGTTGGGCGCGGCCTTCTGCCTGACGAGGAATCCTTACGGCTCAACCACCCGCGAGACGTTGGCGAGATCAGGAAACCTCTGCAAAACTTCTCGGCGGGCGTTCTTGTAGCGGTCCGAGTCTTTCCCGCGCCAAGCTTGCGCTGTCCAGATAACGGAGTCGTTGGCGAAATCGAAGTCGATGAATTTTTTCGGCATATCTTTGACCATCAAATTTGTGCGTCTTGATGTTGCAATCATTAGATAATGAAAGACGATCTGATCGATATGATAGCTCGGGCGGAGATCCAAAACCGATGCGAGTGCGCGCGACAAGTTTGCAGCGAAGCGGACGCCTTCAGGTGTCGGATTAAGTCCGATTGCGCCTGCCAATATCTTGCGCCAGGGCTTCTCTTGTTCGGGTCGCCTGGTTACCAGAACATCGGCGTCCCGGCGCACCGGTTCATAAGCAGGCCAGATTTTTTGAATGGCAATGCCGTCAATGTCGATACAGAGCACCGGGGCGCCGGCCGCTTCGATGACAGCCGGAGCTATTAAAAAGCGGGAAGCGGCGTAATATATGGTTTTATACGGCAGGCCTTCGGCGAGATTGCAGTCGTCGACTGTCCAAGTCAGCGACACGTACCGCAGCGATCTCGACATTTGTTCGATATGGGTGACTGCTTGCAGCGATGGCGCGCATAGATGGAGATGTAGCCGCTGAGCGGTCTCAAGCAGTTCTATCGACAGCACGAGAGTGATAGCGAAATGCTTGTAATAGTAGTCGTCGCATGCCGCGACGATCACGCCGCCCTCGCCCGGTTGGGGTAGGGTGCCTGAAACTCCGCGCTTGAAGCGCTCCAATTCGTTAAAGCGAGTTGAGGACGTCAAGGACCTCCGCACTCGGTTCGCTATCAGGAAGCGGGCGAACAACGAATGGCGCTTCCTTTTGATGACAGCGGGTCTTCCCTCGCTCTCGCTCGTGTCCAAGGGTTCCCTTCCAATTATCGCGGCCGGCAACCGCAACATGGCGTCTGCTAACATAATTCGCGCTTCCGGCAACCTAAATCTAACAGGGACAGTCGATAGAGCGCTTCGCAAAGCTGTTGGCCCATGACCAGAATGCAACAGCGAACCTATTGCAAAATTGCCGAGAGCGAACTATCGGTTCGCTCCATTAGGGGTATAGCTCAGTTGGTAGAGCGGCGGTCTCCAAAACCGCAGGTCGCAGGTTCGAGCCCTGCTGCCCCTGCCAGCGATCACACAGCGGTCGAGCCGAAATCGGCGCCGAAACGCCCGCCATCTTATGTCCCGTGCCGGCTTCGTTGCACCGAGCGAGTTGCGGGTACTAAGGTTTCGCGGATCGCATCGCCGAGAGACTCGGGCTGGGCGGGGACGCCATGAAGGCTTCGCATATCCGGTTCTGGGCACTAGTTCTTGCGTTCCTGACCTTGTTTGCGCCCGCCGACCCGGTGAATGCCGCGGCCCGCATCTGCAGGCAGCTCGAAGCCGAGCTCGCCGGAGGCGTCGCGAAAAGCCCGGCGCGCGTGCGCAAATACGATGCGGCGATCGTCCGCCAGCGCGAGCAGATGGCGGTCGCGCGGGCGCAAGCGCGCGACGCCGGCTGCGGCTTCGCGCTCGCCGGGCGCGCCGTGCGGCAATGCGCGGTCATCAACGCCACGCTGCAGCGCATGGCCGACAATCTGGAGACGCTGCAGCGCCAACGCGGACAGCTTGCCGGCGGCAAGCGCTCGCGCGCGAGCCTGTTGGCGGCGCTGAACGCGAACGGTTGCCGCGGCGGGGGCAACGACGAAGGCGACCGGGGCGGCATGCGCACCGCCGCCGACCCGGAAAAGGCGCCGGACAGGCGGCCCGCCGAGGCGCCAGCGCGCGTGCCGGACAAGACCGCCGGCGGCCCCGGATACGCCCTTCTCGGCGCGCCGCCGGCGGAGCGTTTTCGCACCATGTGCGTGCGCGTCTGCGACGGCTATTTCTTCCCGATGTCGCAGTCCTCCTCGATCGGCGACTTCGATCGCGACGTCCGCAACTGCCGGTCGTCCTGTCCGGGCGCCGAGACGCAGCTCTTCTACGGCCCGCCGGAGGCGGAAGGCGCGGCCGACATGCTGTCGACGGCGACCGGCCGCGCCTACCAGGCGCTTCCCACCGCCTTCCTGCACCAGAACATGTCGGAGTCGCGCACGCCCGGTTGCGGCTGCAAGGCGAATAGAAGTTTTGAAGTGGTCGCCGGCGGGGCCGGAAACCAGCGCCTTGCCGTGCCGCCCGCCCCTGCCCCGGCCGGCATAGAAAAGCCCCGCTCCGGCGAGGCGTCCGCGAGCATCGTGGCGATTCCGGCGCCGCCGCAGGCGGCGAGACCTGCCGGCCCCGCTGCTCCGCCGATGGCCCCGGCACACGGCACCGAACGGCCGCTGGAAGACCGCAAGGTCAGGGTCGTCGGGCCAGCGTTCCTTCCCGATCCAGAAGCGGCAGGAGATCCGCCAGCTCCGGTCCCGCCTCGCGTCCGGTGAGCGCCAGCCTGAGCGGCAGGAACAGTGGCTTGCCCTTGCGGCCGGTTTCGGCCTTCACCGCCTCGGTCCACTGCTTCCAGGTGGAGCGGTCCCATGGCTCCTCCGGCAGGAGGTCGAAGGCGGTGCGGACGTAATCGCGGTCCTCGTCGCCGAACTCCGGCGTCTCGGCAGGCCCATCGCGCAAGATGCACCACCAGGTCGCAGCGTCCTGCACGCTGTCGACATTGCCGCGCACGGCCAGCCAAAACGGCTCGGCCTTGTCGCCCGAAATGCCGAGCACGCCCAGCCGATCGCGCGCTTCGGCGAAGGGCATGTCCTTGAGCAGCGTATGGTTGAGAGCGACCAGATCGGCCGGATCGAATTTCGCCGCCGATTTTGATGCGGCGGCGGGATCGAAGCGCTCGGCAAGCTCGCTCATCGTCGGCACGGCGGCGATCGCCTCCGACGTCCCGGTGAGCACGGCCAGCGAAGCCACCGCCATCGGCTCGATGCCCTGGTCGCGCAGGCTGCCGACCGACAGCGCGCCGGTGCGTTTCGACAGCCCCTCGCCCGTTGCCGTCGTCAACAGATTGTGATGGCCGAAAGTCGGCGGCTCGGCGCCCAGCGCCCGGAACAGGGCGATCTGCACGCCGGTATTGGTGACGTGGTCGTCGCCGCGGATGACATGGGTGACGCCCATGTCGATGTCGTCCACCACCGAGGGCAAAGTGTAGAGATAGGTGCCATCCTCCCGAACCAGCACCGGGTCGGACACCGACGCCAGATCGACGGTTTCGTCGCCGCGCACGATGTCGGCCCAGGCGATCTCGGTGCGTTCCGGATTCTCCGGCTCGCCGGCGGGAAAATTCGGCAGCAGGAAGCGCCAGTGCGGCCGGCGCCCCTCCGCCTCGAGTGCTGCTGTCTCTTCCGAGGTCAGCGCCAGCGCCTCGCGGCCATAGACCGGTGGCAGCTTTCGCGACAGCCGGACCTTCCGGCGCAGTTCCAACTCCTCCTGCGTCTCGTAGCAGGGATAGAGCAGGCCCGCCGCCTTCAACCGCTCGACCGCCGCGTCGTAGCGGTCGAAGCGCCGCGACTGGTATTCCGTCCGGTCGGGATAGATGCCGAGCCAATGCAGGTCGTAGAGGATGGCATTGGCGTATTCCTGCTTCGAGCGCGCCTGGTCGGTGTCGTCGAAGCGCTGGATGAAGCGCCCCTTGTGCCTGGCGGCGAACAGCCAGTTGAACAGTGCCGTGCGGGCATTGCCGATGTGGATGTTGCCCGTCGGCGACGGGGCGAAACGAACGGTGACTGTCATGGTCGGGCGGGTTAACGGAAGCGTCCGGCCATTTCAAGGCATCAGGCAGGCCCGCCGGCTACAGGCTGCCCCGCCCTGCCCCGGGCGAGCGCCGATGCGCGCCACAACACCGCCGATACCGCCAGGCAATAGATGCCCATGGCGACGATCTGGGCGGGATAGCTGACACCGGCATCGATCAGGATGCCGCTCAGGCCCGGCCCCGCCGCCGAGGCGAGCACGGATGCCGCCACGATCAGCGAGCGGATGGCGCCGAGATGCTTCAGCCCGTAGATTTCGGGCCAGACGGCGCCGAACAGCGTGGTCGACAGCCCGTTGGAGACGCCGATCAGCGCCATGAAGGCGAAGGCGCTCCACTGCGCCTCGACGCCGCCGAGCACGAAACAGGCGGTGCCCAGCGGCAGCAGCACGAAGGGCAGCAGCCTCACCCCGGAATAGCGGTCGATCAATTGCCCCGATACCAGGGTGAAGCCCGTATTGACGGCGGCCATCAGCACGAAGGACGAAGCGAAGGCGGTCAGCGACCAGCCGCGCAGCTCAACCAGATAGACCTGATGGAAGAACACCGTGGTGACGATGAAGCTCGGCGCCGCTACGCCGAGCAGCGCCATGTAGAAGACCGGATCGCGGATGACTTCGGCGCGCGTCCAGTCGCGCGCGTCTGCGACGCGGGGCACCGGATCACTGGCGCGCGGCGTGCGGTCGACAGCGACCAGCGCGGCTGCCGCCGGCAGCGCCACCAGGATGAGCAGAGCCGCAGCCACCAGCCAGCCGTTGCGCCATCCGATCGCCGCGGCGAGCGCGACGAAGGCCGGCGGGAAGCCGGCGTCGCCGGCATTGTGGCCGATGATGATGATCGACAGCGCCCGGCCGCGCTGCGCCGAGAACCAGCGAGCGATCGCCGTATAGGCGTTGTGCACCATCATGCCCTGGCCGAAGAGACGCAGCAGGTAGATGGTCAGCAGCAGCAGCACGACGTTGCTCGAATAGGCCATCGTAGCCGCGGCCAGCGCCAGCATCGGCACGACCAGCAGCGTGACCGAGCGTACGCTGAAGCGGTCGACGATCGGCCCGAGCCGCGGCAGCGTCAGCGCGCTGGCAAGCGTTGCGACCATGTAGATCGTGCCGAACTCGCCATGCGAAAGCCCATAGTCCTGACGGATGTGGCCGGATGAGAGCGAGATGAACGTGGTCTGCCCGACCGTCGAGAAGAAGGTGAGCAGGAAGCCGCCGGCGAGCCAGCGCACGTTGTCGCGAAGGAATGTCAGAAGGGCCATGCAGGGATCGCCGAGGAGGTCCGGCTTTGATAGGGCGGCTGCTGCGGCATGGAAAGCGCCGAAACCGTCTGGCCCAATCGAGCAAGGTTGCTCTCTTGCCAAACAGATAAGTATCTGCTTATTTGTTTGCATGAACGAGACGGACATATTCCGCGCGCTTTCCGATCCGACCCGACGGGCCGTGTTCGAGAAACTGGCGGCGGGCGAGAGGAACGCCACCGAGCTGCGCGAGGGTTTCGGCGTCTCGCAGCCGGCGATCTCGCAGCATCTGGCCATCCTGCGCGGCGCCGGCCTGATCCGCGAGCGGCGGGCCGGACGGCACGTCCACTACAGCGTCGAGCCGGACGGGCTGGAGCCGCTGTTTTCCTGGATCGAGCGGCACCGCGCCTTCTGGCCGGCGCGGGTCGACCGCCTCAAGGATCTGCTCAGGGAGATGGACCAATGACCGCGACGACGATCGGCGAGGACGGCGAGGTGGTGGTCGAATGCGGCCTGGACGCCCCTGCCGAGCGGGTGTGGCGCGCGCTCGCCACCCCGGAACTCGCGGCCGACTGGCTGGATGCGACGTGGGCGGCGGGACGATGTGATGGCGATGTGCCGCCGGACCGGGAACCTCAACCCGACGGTCCGAACCCGGGAGCGAAAACGTTCGAGATCGTCGAGGCCGAACCGTTTTCGCGCCTTACCTACCGCTGGCGCGAGGGTCGCGTGGAGAGTTTCGTGACGGTCGAGCTGTCGCCGCGCGGAGCGAAAAGCACCTGGTTCCGGCTGGTTCACAGGCCGCCGGAATCCCGGACGGCCGCTAACGGCAACACGCCGATGGCGCTCGCCGCCTAAGCATGTCTCCCGAACGTGTGCAGCGGTTTCGGGACATCGGACATGCGCAAAATCAAGAACCTACAGCGCGTCGCGTGAATTCTTTTTCACGCGACGCGCTGTAGCCGAAGTCACTGCAACACGGAAAATCTGGAGGATCGCGCCATGCGCGACACGATGCAACTCGTCCCCATGGTCGTCGAACAGTCGCCGCGCGGCGAGCGCTCGTTCGACATTTTTTCCCGCCTCCTGCGCGAGCGGATCGTCTTCCTGAACGGCATGGTCGACGACAATTCGGCGGCGCTGATCTGCGCCCAGTTGCTGTTCCTCGAAGCCGAGGATCCGAAGAAGGAGATCGCCTTCTACATCAACTCGCCGGGCGGCGTCGTAAGCAGCGGCTTCGCCATCTACGACACCATGCAGTTCATCAAATGCCCGGTGGCCACGCTGTGCATGGGCACCGCTTGCTCGATGGGCTCGTTCCTGCTGATGGCGGGCGAACCCGGCCGCCGCGTCGCGCTGCCCAATTCCAGCATCGTCGTGCATCAGCCGCTCGGCGGCTTCCAGGGCCAGGCTTCCGACATCGAGCGCCACGCCCGGAACATCCTCAAGACCAAGCGCCGCATGATCAGGCTCTATGCAAGGCATTGCGGCCGCACCGAGGAAGAGGTGGAGCGCACGCTCGACCGCGACTTCTTCATGACGGCGGAGGAAGCAAGGGATTGGGGCATCGTCGACAAGGTCAACGGCAATCGCCTGGATGTCGAAGGATGATTGGAAAAGCCCGAAGGTGGGCTTCCCTCCGTTTGGCTTGCGAGTACCTATGATGGTACGGTCGGCACTCCGGATATCGTCGGCCTACCCCCGGTCGCGGAAACGGTTGGTGATCGGGTAGCGGCGGTCCCGGCCGAAATTCTTTCTGGTGATCTTGACGCCGGGCGCCGCCTGCCGGCGCTTGTATTCGGCGATGTAGAGCAGGTGCTCGATCCGGTGCACCGTGTCGCGGTCGTGGCCGCGCGCCACGATCTCGTCGACCCCCATCTCGTTCTCGACCAGGCATTCGAGGATGTCGTCGAGCACCGGATAGGGCGGCAGCGAATCCTGGTCCGTCTGCTTCTCGCGCAATTCGGCCGACGGCGCCTTGTCTATGATGTTCTGCGGGATCACCTCGCCGGAGGGCCCGAACGCGCCCGGCGGCACGTTGCCGTTGCGCCAACGCGCCAGCGCGTAGACCTGCATCTTGTAGAGGTCCTTGATCGGATTGAAGCCGCCGTTCATGTCGCCATAGAGCGTGGCGTAGCCGACCGACATCTCGCTCTTGTTGCCGGTGGTCACCACCATCGAGCCGAACTTGTTGGAGATCGCCATCAGGATGGTGCCGCGCGCCCGGCTCTGCAGGTTCTCCTCGGTGATGCCTTCCTTGGTGCCCTCGAAGAGCTGCGTCAGCGCATGCGAAAAGCCCTCGACCGGCTCGGCGATCGGCACGATGTCGTAGCGGGAGCCGAGCGCGCGGGCGCAGTCCTCGGCGTCCTTGAGCGATTCCATCGAGGTGTAGCGGTAGGGCATCATCACGGCGCGCAGCCGCTCCTCGCCAAGCGCGTCGACGGCGAGGGCCGCGCAGATCGCCGAATCGATGCCGCCGGAGAGGCCGAGCACGACGTTCTTGAAGCCGTTCTTGTTGACGTAGTCGCGTAGTCCGAGCATGCAGGCGCGGTAGTCGGCTTCCTCCTTCTCCGGAATTTTCGACATCGGCCCGCCGGTGCAGGTCCAGCCTTCCGCACTTCGCTTCCAGGTGGTGACGGCGAGCTGTTCCTCGAACTGCGACATCTGCATGGCCAGCGCCTTGTCGGCATTGATGGCGAAGGAGGCGCCGTCGAAGATCAATTCGTCCTGGCCGCCGAGCTGGTTGGCGAAGAGCAGCGGCAGGCCGCTCTCGATCACCTGGCGGATCGCCACCTGGTGGCGCACGTCGAGCTTGCCCCGATAGTAGGGCGAGCCGTTCGGCACCAAAAGCAGCTCGGCGCCGCTCTCGGCCAGCGTCTCGCACACACCGAGGTCGTTCCAGATGTCCTCGCAGATCGGGATGCCGAGCCGCACGCCGCGGAAATTCACCGGTCCCGGCATGTCCGGACCGGCCTGAAAGACGCGCTTCTCGTCAAACTCGCCATAGTTCGGCAGGTCGACCTTGTAGCGCTCGGCGACGATCTTGCCGCCGTCGAGCAGCATGATCGAATTGTGGGTGCCGCTCTTGCGCTTCAGCGGCGTGCCGATAATCACGCCCGGCCCGCCGTCGGCGGTGTCGGCGGCGAGTTCCTCAACCGCCCTCTCGCAGGCGGCCAGCAGCGCCGGCTTCAGCACCAGATCCTCCGGCGGGTAGCCAACGATGAACAGTTCCGTGAACAGCACAAGGTCGGCGCCCTGGCGGGCGGCGTCGGCGCGCGCCTCGCGCGCCCTGGCAAGGTTGCCGGCGACATCGCCGACGGTCGGGTTGAGCTGGGCGACGGCGATGCGGAGTATGTCTGGCGCGGTCATGACATGCGATTTAACCCGCGCGCGCCCGCGCGGCAATGCCGGGCGGGCGCGTCAGCGTCGCGGGTCGTGCGCCAGGATGCTCAGGCCACTTCGGCAGCCTCGTCCTCGCGCCTCAGATCGGGCGGCGTCGCCTCGTCGGTGAGTGCCGTCACCGCCGCCTCCAGCGTCAGCGACTGCTGGTCGCGCGAGCCGAGCCGACGCATGTTGACGGTGCCCTCCTCCGCCTCGCGCTTGCCGCAGACGAGGATCACGGGCACCTTGGCCAGCGAGTGCTCGCGGACCTTGTAGTTGATCTTCTCGTTGCGCAGATCCGCCTCGGCGGCCAGCCCCGCCGCCTTCAGCCGCTTCACCACCTTTTCGGCATAGGCGTCGGCATCGGACGTGATGGTCGCCACCACCACCTGCAGCGGCGCGAACCACAGCGGCATCTGCCCGGCATGGCTCTCGATCAGGATGCCGAGGAAGCGTTCGAGCGAGCCGCAGATCGCGCGGTGCACCATCACCGGCTGCTTCTTCTCCGAATCGGAGCCGATGTAGAAGGCGCCGAACCGCTCCGGCAGGTTGAAATCCACCTGCGTGGTGCCGCACTGCCACTCGCGGCCGATGGCGTCCTTCAGCGTGTATTCGAACTTCGGCCCGTAGAACGTGCCCTCGCCCTCGTTGATGCCGGTCTTGATGCGGTTGTCCTCGCGCGCCATGCGGCCGAGCGCGCGCTTCAGAATGTCTTCCGCGTGGTCCCACATGGCGTCGGTGCCGACGCGTTTCTCCGGCCGAGTGGCGAGCTTCACCACGACCTCGTCAAATCCGAAATCCTTGTAGACCGACATCATCAGGTCGTTGATCTTCAGTATTTCCGCCTCGAGCTGCTCCTCCGTGCAGAAGATGTGAGCGTCGTCCTGCGTGAAGGCGCGCACACGCATCAGCCCGTGCAGCGCGCCCGACGCCTCGTAGCGATGCACGTTGCCGAATTCGGCAAGCCGGATCGGCAGATCGCGGTACGACTTCAGACCATGCTTGAAGATCTGCACATGGCCGGGGCAGTTCATCGGCTTCAGCGCGAAGACACGCTGGTCGGCTTCCGGATCGTCGGGATGGGTGAAGGCATGCGCCGACTTCACCGCGAACATGTTCTCCTGGTACCAGCCCCAGTGGCCCGACGTCTCCCACAGGCTCTTGTCGAGGACCTGCGGGGCGTTGACCTCCTGGTAGTCGTCGCCGAGGCGGCGACGCATATAGGCGATGAGATTCTGGAACATCTTCCAGCCCTTGGCGTGCCAGAAGACGACGCCCGGGCCCTCTTCCTGGAAATGGAAGAGATCCATCTCGCGCCCCAGCCGGCGGTGGTCGCGCTTCTCGGCCTCCTCCAGCATGTGGAGATAGGCGTCGAGTTGCGTCTGGTCGGCCCAGGCGGTGCCGTAGATGCGCGTCAGCATTGGATTGTTGGCATCGCCGCGCCAGTAGGCGCCAGCCACCTTCATCAGCTTGAAGGCGTTGCCGATCTGCCCGGTCGAGGCCATGTGCGGCCCGCGGCAGAGATCGAACCAGTCGCCCTGGAAGTAGATCTTCAGGTCCTGGTCTTCGGGAATGGCCTCGATCAACTCGATCTTGTAGGCCTCACCCTTGTCGCGAAACACTTTTTTCGCACGCTCGCGGTCCCACACCTCCTTGGTGAAGGGTTTGTTGCGCAAAATGATCTCGCGCATCTTCTTCTCGATGACCGGAAAGTCCTCGGGCGTGAACGGCTCGTTACGGGCAAAGTCGTAGTAGAACCCGTTTTCGATGACCGGGCCGATGGTTACCTGGGTGCCCGGCCACAGCTCCTGAACCGCCTCCGCCAGCACGTGCGCGGCGTCGTGGCGGATAAGTTCCAAGGCGCGCGGGTCGTCGCGGGTGACGATCTCGACCTTGCCCGAGCGGCCGACCGGATCGGACAGATCGCGCACTGTACCGTCGAGCGCATAGGCGACCGCCTTCTTGGCGAGCGATTTCGAGATCGACTCCGCGAGCGCGGCGCCGGTCGTCGCCGCGTCGTAGTCGCGGACGGAACCATCGGGAAATGTCAGGGGAACGGACTGGGACATAAGATGCTCCTGCTATCCAGTCCCGCAAACGAGCGCGGGTGGTGAATGCCGGCAAGCCGGCAGCAGCGGCTTTTAGTAGCCGCAGGCGCCCGCGTAAAGCAGGATTGCCCGATGATTCTCTTTCGCGGAGCAATCGGGCCGATGTTCCTCCTGAAACGCAGCGTGAAGCGAAAGCCGGACCTGCAATGGGCGCTTGGCGACCGCCAGTTCTTCGCCTGCGGCGCCTGCCATATCCTTGCCTATGCCTTCCTGGGGAAGTACCCCGCCTCGGGCTTCGGCGCGGTCTGGATCAAGCCGGCCGCCGGCTACACCGGCAATCACGTCGTCGCCACCGACGGCGATATCGCCTTCGATTATCACGGCTTTTCACGCTGGCGGCACCTCCTGGAGCACACGACACGCAAGGCCGAGCGGCTGATGCCTGGCTGGAGCTGTACCTTGGTGCCACTGCCGCCGGAGGCACTGACCTCGGAGGCAAGGTCGAAAGAGACCGAAGGGTTGTGGTTGCGCGGGCCGGAACAGTATCTGCACGACGCGCTGCCGCACGCCCGCGCCTTTCTCGACCGGTTCGAGCCACCGGAGGGCGCTCAGGGACTCTCCAGCCGAAAATACCGCCACGGGGTGAACCAGCGATAGCGCGCGGACAGCCGCTCCGGCACGTTGTCGATGCCCTGCGTGCCACCAGGACCGCAGCGCATCACGCGGAACAGCCCCATCCACCCGCCTGCCCATAAACCGTGGCGGGCGATCGCCTCATAGGAATATTCCGAGCAGGTCGGCAGGTGGCGGCAGGTATTGCCGACGAAGCCGGAAAGCGTGAGTTGGTAGAGGCGCACAATGCCGGTGCCGAGAAGACGTCCTGGCGTCTTCCGCCAGGGGCCGCGCCAGTTGCGGCCGCGCGGGCGGCGGGCCTCGCGCCCATCGTCTTTCCCCGACCCGCGGCATGCCTTGTGCTCCATCGCCCAGACATGTTCATCCCGAACGATCTTGGCAAGAGGCTGCCTGGGCCGAGCTCGGCTCAGGAGAATGGTCGGAGGCCGTTCCTGGAGGGTGGAAATGTCTTCGCCGGAATCCGTTCGCGGCTGCGCGGCGTGTCGAACGGGTGTCCGCCCGGCCGGTACTGGAACGTAGCGATCCGAAGAACGTCGGCGAAGATTTCGAGAAAGTCGCGCATCACGGTTCTCCTTCGAGGGGATTGAACCGCCGCTGGCACCCGGCTTCAAACGAGTATAGTGTTGGCATCGTATGCCTTGAGGTTATGCGAAATGAAACGCGGACGCCTGCCGCTCACCGCCCTGCGCAGCTTCGAGGCGGCCGGCCGGCATTCGAGCTTCAGCCGCGCGGCCGACGAACTCTACGTCTCGCAGGCGGCGATCAGCCGCCAAGTCCGCGAATTGGAAGCTTCGGTCGGCCGGGCGCTGTTCTTCCGCAATCACCGCCAGGTCGTTCTCACCGAGGCGGGCCGGCACCTTCTCGACCAGTTGACGCAAAGTTTCGACGCCATCGACCGCCGGCTCGGCGAGATCATCGAGCGGCCGGCCCAGCATGTGGTGACGGTCAGCGTCGAGCCGTCGCTGGCGGCGGCCTGGCTGGTGCCGAGGCTGAACGCCTTCAATGCCGTGCTGCCGGACGTCGACGTCTCGATCGACGCGAGCCCGCTGCTGGTCGACTTCAGAGGGCACCGGTTCGACCTGGCGATCCGCCACGGCATGACGGCGACGTCCTGGCCGCGGACGCAGTCGCGCCATCTGTTCGACTGCACGAGGACGGCCCTGATGGCGCCGGCGATGCTGGCCGCGGGACCTCCCGTCACGTCCGCCGCGGATCTCCTCCACTTTCCCCTTCTTCACGAGGACGACCGCGACGGCTGGGCCGACTGGTTCAAGGCAGCCGGCGCCGGAGCCACGGAGCCGCGTCGCGGACCGATCTTTCCCGATGCCGCGCTCTCCGCGCAGAGCGCAGCGCTCGGCCATGGCGTCGCGCTCGGCTGCCGGCTGCTGACCTGGCCGGACTTCTCGGCCGGCAGGTTGATCGCACCGGTGGATTTCGAGATCCCGGGCGGTGCCTATTGGCTGGTCGCATCGGGTTTCGACCGGCTCAGCGAGCCGGCAAAGGCCTTCGCGGAGTGGGTTGCAGAGGAAATCGCGAGAGACCTCGGCGTGATCGACGCAGCTACACCATCGGCCGATGAAAGCAAAATTGCATCACGTCAAAGCGAGGATCGGTTCGGACCGCCATCGACGGTTGAGCGCTGACGTGCGGTGCGTGCAGCCGCAACCATGGGCGGAAGGAAGTTGTGCGCCGTAGTCCACAGTACGGAAAGGTCGACGCCGCCATAGCCATGGCTCAGGCGGTTTCGCATCGCATACGCCGCCCTCACCTGCAGATCGGGATATTTCCGTTCGATGCCCGGATCGATCTTGAGGATTCTGCCCGAGGCCTCGCCAACCACCTCAAGACACTTCCATACGGCGAGATGGGTGCGATGATCCTCTTCAAACTGCTCGAACGTCATTCCGCCAAGGAGCGCAGGAACACGTTCGCCCCAAAGAACGATATCCGACAGCAATTCCAAGAACCGGCTATCGGGCTGGTCCTTCATAGGGGACGCACGTCCCGCCGAACCCTTGCGGCGACCGGCTCGGAAAACCCGCCGGGCGTCATGATGTCCACGGGCACGCCCAGCAATTCCGAAATATCGCTTTGCAGCCCATCTAGATGAACGAAGGTGGTCTCCCCATGCCGGCCATCGACCAGAATATCCAGGTCGCTGCCATCGACGTCCTCGCCGCGGGCCACCGAGCCGAAGACGCGCGGGTTGCTGACGGGATAACGCGCGATGATCGCGCGCACCTCGTCCCGATGTCTTGCCAGCGCTTCCGAGGGTCGCATCGCCATCGCTCCGGCCAGGTTCCGTTCCGGCGTCAGGCCGCCTTCTCGGCCTGCTTGCGCTCGATCTGGCCGATGGCGTCCACCACGGCGTCGAAGGTCAGCATGGTCGAGGCGTGACGCGCCTTGTAGTCGCGCACAGGCTCCAGATATTTGAGGTCGGCGAAACGGCCGATCGGCGGCGGACCATTCTCCTTCAGCATTTTTCGCATCGCCTCGCGCACCTCGCGCAACTCGTCGGCGGTCGCACCGACGACGTTCTGCGCCATGATAGCCGAGGAGGCCTGTCCGAGCGCGCAGGCTTTCACGTCGTGGGCGAAATCGGTCACCACGCCATCGCGCATCGACAGGTCTACGACCACGGTCGAGCCGCACAGCTTGGAATGCGCCCGCGCCGTCGCATCGGGATCGGCCAGCCGGCCGATGCGGCCGATATTGCCGGCAAAGCCAAGGATTTTCGCGTTGTAGACGTCGTCGATCATGATCGCGATCCATTGCTCACTGTCGGCGGTCGGCGCCGCTCGCAGCCTTCGGTCACCTATATAGTGCGTCAGGCAAATCCCCGCATGCACATTTTCGCCGGTCGGGCCTCGCCAGTGAAGCGCCGGGCTCGATGCGGCAGGCCAACCGAATGATTTTCGCCGAAATCACGCTTGCCATTCCGCCCGAAGGCCATGGCGCAAGCGGACTGTGTCATTCCGGCGTCTTTCATTGACGCCTGCGCCCCTTATATAATGATCCGGTCCGGGTCGCAGGCTCGGACATGCCGTATTGCCGCTTTTCGGACACCGCAGGGTCAGGTGGCCGCGAAAGGCAGTGGTCCGTTCAACTCGTCGCTCCAGAGAGAGCGACTACGGGAGACTCCTTTCATGGACGCTGTCGTCAAGAAGATCATGCCGCGGTCCGACTACATGGACAAGCCGGCGACCAACCGCCCCTCGCAGGCCGAAGTCGAGGCGGCCGTGCTGACGCTGCTGCGCTGGACCGGCGACGACCCCGAGCGCGAGGGCTTGAGGGACACGCCGAAACGGGTCGCCAAGGCCTTTCTCGAAATGTTCAACGGCTACGACATGTGCCCGGCCGAAGAGCTCGGCCGCACCTTCGAAGAGGTCGCCGGCTACGACGACCTGGTGATCGTGCGCGACATAAAGTTCCACTCGCATTGCGAGCACCATATGGTGCCGATCATCGGCAGGGCGCATGTCGGCTATCTGCCCGACGGCAAGGTGGTCGGCCTCTCCAAGATCGCGCGCGTCGTCGACATCTTCGCCCATCGGCTGCAGACGCAAGAGGCGCTCACGGCGCAGATCGCCGGCGTCATCCAGGAGGTGCTCAACCCGCGCGGGGTTGCCGTTATGGTCGAAGCCGAGCATATGTGCATGGCGATGCGCGGCATCCGCAAGCAGGGCTCCAGCACCCTGACCTCCACCTTCACCGGCGTGTTCAAGGACAATCCCGAAGAACAGATCCGGTTCTTGACAATGGTCCGGGCGGGCCAGGGCGGCTGACCCTAGCCCACCGGCTTCAGACAAGGAGCCGGCAATGCCGGATAGGTTCCCTGCCCCGCCTTCCGACAAGACGCTGCTCGAGGCGGGCGGCACGCTGACGCCGCGTTTCGACGCCAACGGACTGGTGACCGCCGTGGTGACCGATGCCGGCGACGGCACGGTGCTGATGGTCGCCCACATGAACGCCGAAGCGCTGGCGCTCACGCTCAAAACCGGCATTGCCCATTTCTGGTCACGATCGCGTGCATCCTTGTGGAAAAAGGGGGAAACGTCGGGCAACGTTCAGCAAGTGGTCGAAATGCGGGCCGATTGCGATCAGGACGCGATCTGGCTGAGTGTCAAAGTAGCGGGCGACGGTGCAACTTGTCACACCGGGCGGCGTTCTTGTTTTTACAGGATTGTCGAAATCACGGACGGGGAAGCTGGCCTGCGCGACGATGGAAGCGCGGTGCTGACGAATGCGTCTGCGCCACACGCACACGGCTGACTGGCCCATCTCTTTCCGGTTTGAAAACCAACCTGCTTCATGCTTTCGATACGCTGCGGGCGTTAAAAGCATGAACGGGAGGCTTGGGAGTTGAAGATGCTCGATTGGGCGTCGTTCAGGGGAAGACCCGGGGTCAGCGAAGCGGACGGCTTTTCCTCGCACGCGCCGGAGGACGGCAAGCCTGTCAAGAAAACCGGGATCTCGCTTGCCCTCGGCGGCGGCGCGGCGCGCGGCTGGGCCCATATCGGCGTGCTCAGGGCGCTCGACGAGGCAGGCATCGAGATCAGCATGATCGCCGGCACCTCGATCGGCGCGCTGGTCGGCGGCTGTTACCTCGCCGGCAAGCTCGACCAGCTGGAAGAATTCGCCCGCAGCCTGACCAAGCGCCGCATCTTCGGGCTGCTGGACTTCAATTTCGGCGGCAACGGCCTGTTCAGCGGCATGCGGCTCGACGCGCGCATGCAGCAGCACCTCAACGGCATGACCTTCGAGGACCTGCCGAAGCCGTTCGTCTGCGTGGCGGCGGAAATCCGCACCGGTCACGAGATCTGGCTGTCCAGCGGCTCGCTGATCACCGCCATGCGCGCCTCATATGCCCTGCCCGGCGTGTTCGAGCCGGTGACCGCCAACAAGCGCGTCCTGGTCGACGGAGCACTGGTCAATCCGGTGCCGGTGTCGGTCTGCCGCGCCTACGAACAGCCGCTGGTGGTGGCGGTCAACCTGCATTACGACCTGTTCGGCCGCGCCGCGGTGATCAAGCACAGCGCCGGCGAGCTGGTGGTCGAGACCAATGGCGGCCGCCGCGTTCCCGGCATCCAGCATGAGTCGCGGCTCGGCATCAGCGGCGTCATGGTCGAGGCCTTCAATATTATCCAGGACCGCATCTCGCGGGCCCGGCTGGCCGGCGACCCGCCGGATCTGTCACTGCAGCCCAAGCTCGGCCATATCGGCCTGTCGGAATTCTATCGCGCCGACGAGGCGATCCGCATCGGCTACGAGACCACCAAGGAGCGGCTCGGCGAGCTCATCCGGCTGCAGAGTGTGCTCGCCTGAGCGACAGGCCCGCCGCTCAACCTCACATCGGGCTCTCAGCCGCGTCGACGATCCTGAACTGGACGCTGCGGGCGCCATTCCAGTAGTTCGCCTGCACCTGTCCGGCGACATGGATGCGGGCGCCGCGGCTCCTGCCCAGGAATTCGCCGAGTTCGGTGCCGGCGGCCCGGAAAGCCATCGCCTGCAGCGATCCGCCGGCATCGGAGCGCAGGTCCAGCCGCAGATGCGAACCGCCGACCGGCCGCACGTCGCGCAGCTGGTGGCGCGGCAGCACGAAGGTCGGCGCCGGATACCCCGCGCCGAATGGGCCCGCCTGCTCCAGCGCGTCGAGCAGCGCCTGCGTCGCGCCCTCGGCCGACAGCGCCGCGTCGACCAGCAGCGTCTCCTCGTCTCGCAGCCGCGACACGTCGGCCGCCGCCTGCTCCTCGAAATAGGCGCGAAGCTCGCCGAGCCGGGCACGCTGCACCGTGATGCCCGCCGCCATGGCGTGGCCGCCACCCTTGTCGATCAGCCCGCGCTCGAAGGCGCCGCGCACCAGCCGGCCGAGGTCGAACCCGGCCACCGAGCGGCCCGAGCCGGTGCCGACGCCGTTGGCGTTGAAAGCGATGGCGAAGGCGGGGCGGCGCACATGGTCCTTGAGCCGCGACGCAAGCAGACCGACGATGCCAGGATGCCAGCCGTCGTTGCCGGTCACCATCACCGCGGGGCCGACACCGCCGGCGAGCTCGGCGTCGGCCTCGGCGCGGGCCTGCTCCAGCATAACCTGCTCCATGGCCTGCCGCTCGCCGTTCAGGCGGTCGAGCACCTCGGCGATGCGTTCGGCCTCGACCGGGTCGTCGGTGGCCAGGAGGCGACTGCCCAGCGCCGCATCGCCGATGCGGCCGCCGGCATTGATGCGCGGGCCGATGAGGAAGCCGAGATGGAAGACGTTGATCGGCTCGCCGACGCGCGCCGTCCTTGCCAGCGCCGCCAGGCCGACATTGCGCTGCTGCCGTATCGCCAGCAGGCCCTTGACGACGAAGGCGCGGTTGACGCCGGTGAGCTGCACCACGTCGCAGACGGTCGCCAGCGCCACTAGGTCGAGCATGAACAGCAGGTCGGGCGGCGGCAGATCGGGGCGGCGTTGCCGTAACACCCTTGCCGTCTGCACCAGCGCCAGGAAGACGACACCGGCCGCGCACAGATGGCCCTGCCCCGAAAGGTCGTCGTCTCGGTTCGGATTGACCACCGGCACGCCTTCCGGCAGCGCCCCGCCGACCTGGTGATGGTCGAGCACCACCACATCCGCTCCGGCCTGGCGCGCTGCTTCGATGGAGGGCGCGCTGTTGGTGCCGCAGTCGACGGTGACGACAAGCCGGGCACCGCGCCCAACCAGCTCGCGCATGGCATCCGGATTGGGGCCATAACCCTCGAAAATGCGGTCGGGGATATAGATTTCGGACTCGATGCCGAAATGATTGAGGAACCGCTTGAGCATTGCCGAGGAAGCGGCTCCGTCGACGTCGTAGTCGCCGAAGATCGCCACCCGCTCACGCCGCTCGATCGCCGCGGCGAGCCTATCGGCCGCAGCCTCCATGTCGGTCAGCGTCGCCGGATCCGGCAGCAGGTCGCGGATGGTCGGGTCGAGGAACTTCGTCACGGCGTCGGTCGCGACGTTGCGGCCGGCGAGCAAGCGCGCCACGATCTCCGGCACGCCTTGCCCCTGGGCGATGGCGAGCGCCGTCATTTCCTGGCGCTCGCTCAGCCGGTGCGCCCAGGCCGCCCCAGCGGCCGAGCGGCGCACGCCGAGGAAGAGGCGTTTTTCGGGAGTCATGTCGGCTGCGCCCGATCCGTCCTCACACCCGCTCCAGGTCTTTGTGGCGCGCCCTGATCTCGCGCACGGTGCGCGACGACGAGCGCAGCACGATCGTGTCGGTGGCAATCGCGGTGCGGCCGAAGCGGACGCCGGACAAGAGGTTGCCGTCGGTGACGCCGGTCGCGGCGAACAGCACGTCGCCCTTCGCCATGTCCTCGACCCCATAGACCCGGTCGAAGTCGGCAATACCCGTTCGTGCGCCCAGCGCGCGCTTTTCCTGAGTGTCGAAGATCAGCCGCCCCTGCATCTGCCCGCCGATGCAGCGCAGGGCGGCGGCGGCCAGCACCCCTTCCGGGGCGCCGCCCGAACCGAGATAGATGTCGACGCCGGTCTCTTCCGGCTCCGTCGTGTGGATGATGCCGGCCACGTCGCCGTCGCCGATCAGCCGGATCGCCGCACCGGTCGCCCGCACCGCCTCGATCAGGCGGGAGTGGCGCGGGCGGTCAAGAATGCAGGCGGTGATCTCGCCCACCGGAACACCCTTCGCCCGGGCGAGACTGCGGATATTATCTTCCGCCGGGGCGTCGATGTCGACCAGACCGGCGGGATAGCCAGGTCCGATCGCGATCTTCTGCATGTAGATGTTGGGCGCGAACAGCAGGCTGCCCTTGTCGGCCACCGCGATCACCGACAATGCGTTCGGCAGGTTCTTGGCGCAGACGGTGGCGCCCTCGAGCGGTCTGACGGCGATATCGACCTCCGGTCCCTCGCCGCCTCCCAGCGTCTCGCCGAGATAGAGCGTCGGCGTCTCGTCGCGCTCTCCCGCTCCGATCACCACGGTACCGCGGATCGGCAGCCGGTCGAGCTCGGTGCGCATCGCGGCGACAGCCGCGTCGTCGGCCGCCTTCTCGTCGCCGCGGCCGCGCAACCGCGCGGCGGCGATCGCGGCGCGTTCGGTAACGCGGACGGCTTCCATCGTCAGGATGCGGTCGAGGCTGGAATTCTTGGTCACCGCGTGAATGTCCTTGAAACGAAATGGCGGGCGGCGGGGTCGAAACCGGATCTTCTTGGCAAAGTAACCAGGCAACAGCAAGACCCGTTGCGAAAATCCCGGGCAGACGCTTCAATCGAGATCCATCTCGATTGGGGGGATACCATGTTCGAGACTGGTTTGCTGATCGGCCTGATTATCTGGCCGATCTCGGGAATTTGGCTCGTTGTTTCGCTACTGAGAATTATTCTCCCTCGATGGCGCAGGAGCGGCATCCGACAGTCCGCGATCTCGGCCGCCGTGTTCGTTTGCTCATTCGTCGGCATTATCGTGTGCAATCAACTGCTCTATCTCGACTATGGCCTGAGCTCACGCGATGGCCTGGAGGAGGCGCAAGCCGCGAAAAAGGCGCTGGCCGATGCCGAGAGTGCACGTGCAAAGGCTGCCGCCGAAAAGAAGGCAGCGCAAGACGCCCAAAGGAAGGCCGAAGAGGAAGCCAGGCAGGCAGCCTTGGACGCTGAGCGCCGCAAGCGGGACGCCGAAGAGCAGGCGGCCAGAATGGTGGCCGAGAAGGCCGCCGAGCTCGTCGAAAAATGTGCCGACAAGACCATGGCATTCGTGATGTCGCAGGAATTCGTCAGGCGGAACCTCAAGGCGCCTTCGACTGCCGAATTCCCATGGTACACGGACGATCAGGTCGCCGTCTCCACCAAGCCGGGCTGTGCTTTCCGGGTCATTGCCTGGGTGGACGCGCAGAACAGCTTCGGTGCCCAAATCAGGTCGGTGTACATCGTGGATATGAAATACAACGACGACGCAGGAACGTGGATGCTTACCGACATAAGCATTCAATAGACGCTGCCGGGACGTATCTAATCCGCCCGCTCGATGCGGATCACCTGCGGCTTGTCGGCGAGATGGCCGTCCTTGGTGATGCCGTCGACGGCCTTGCGTACCGCCGCCTCGGTCGTCTCATGGGTGACCAGGATGACCGTCTTCAGCGCCGCGTCGCCGAGGTCGGAGGCGTGCTGCACGATCGATTCCAGCGAGATCTGGCTGTCGGCCATGCGCTTGGCGACGGCGGCGAAGACGCCGACGCGGTCGTGCACGGTCAGGCGGATGAAATAGCCGCCCTCGTGGCTGCGCATCTTCGCCTGCTTGTAGGGTTTCAGCTCCTTGGCCGGCCGGCCGAACACCGGGCCGTGCTGGAAACCCGGCCGGCTCTTGGCGATGTCGGCGATGTCGCCGACCACCGCCGAGGCGGTGGCGTTGCCGCCGGCGCCCGGCCCCGACAGCAGCAGTTCGCCGAGAATGTCGGTTTCGATCGCCACCGCATTGGTCACGCCATGCACCTGCGCGATCACCGACGCCGTCGGCACCATGGTCGGGTGCACGCGCTGCTCGATGCCGCTTTCGGTGCGCTGCGCCACGCCGAGCAGCTTTATGCGGTAGCCGAGTTCGGCGGCGGCGCGGATGTCGGCCTGGGTGATGTTGGAAATGCCTTCCAGATAGATGTCGTCGGCCGCGATCCTGGTGCCGAAGGCCAGGCTGGTCAGGATGGACAGCTTGTGCGCAGTGTCTTGGCCCTCGATGTCGAAGGTCGGGTCGGCCTCGGCATAACCCAGCCGCTGCGCGTCCTTCAGCACCTCGTCGAAGGAAATGCCTTCCGCCTCCATGCGGGTGAGGATGTAGTTGCAGGTGCCGTTGAGGATGCCGAAGACGCGGTTCACCGTATTGCCGGCCAGCGCCTCGCGCATCGTCTTGATCACCGGGATGCCGCCGGCCACCGCCGCCTCGTAGTTGAGCAGCACGCCTTTCCGCTCGGCGATCTCCGCCAGAGCGACGCCATGCTTGGCAAGCAGCGCCTTGTTGGCGGTGACGACATGGCGCCCAGCCTCGAGCCCGGCCTTGACGCTGGCGCGCGCCGGCCCGTCATCGCCGCCGATCAGCTCGACGAAGACGTCGATCTCGGCATTGGCGGCGAGTTCGGCCGGGTCGGCGAACCAGGCGGTCCGGAACAGGTCGATGCCGCGGTCGCGGCTGGTGTCGCGCGCCGACACCGCGGTCACGACGATTTCCCGGCCGCACTGGCGCGCGAGTTCCGCCTGCTTTTCCGCGATCACCCGCACCACCGAGGCGCCGACCGTGCCGAGACCGGCCACCCCAATACGCAAAGCTTCGGCCATGACCGGTCCGCCCTCTGAAAATCCGTCGACTTGAATGATGCGATCAGCGCCGCGCCACCAGTGGCACCACATTGTTGGGCTGCTTGGCGGCGGTGCTCAGGAAGCGCTTGATGTTGCGCGCGGCCTGGCGGATGCGGTGCTCGTTCTCTACGAGCGCGATGCGCACATGGTCGTCGCCGTGCTCGCCGAAGCCGATGCCCGGCGCCACCGCGACGTCCGCATGCTCGATCAGCAGCTTGGAATATTCGAGCGAGCCGAGATGGCGGAACGGTTCGGGGATCGGCGCCCAAGCGAACATCGAGGCCGCCGGCGCCGGAATATCCCAGCCGGCGCGGCCGAAGGCGTCGACCATCACGTCGCGGCGCTTGCGGTAGACGTCGCGCACTTCCGCTATGTCGGAGCCGTCGCCGTTGAGGGCGGCGGTCGCCGCCACCTGGATCGGCGTGAAGGCGCCGTAGTCGAGATAGGATTTCACCCGCGTCAGCGCCGCGATCAGGCGGGCATTGCCGACGGCGAAACCCATGCGCCAGCCCGGCATGGAAAATGTCTTCGACATGGAGGTGAACTCGACGGTGACGTCGATGGCGCCGGGCACCTGCAGCACCGAAGGCGGCGGATTGCCGTCGAAATAGATCTCCGAATAGGCGAGATCCGACAGGATGATGATGTCGTTCTTCTTGGCGAAGGCGACGACGTCCTTGTAGAAGTCGAGGCTCGCCACCAGCGCCGTCGGATTGGACGGATAGTTGAGGATCAGCGCCAGCGGCTTGGGGATCGAATGGCGGATGCCGCGCTCGAGCGCCGGGATGAAGCCGTCGTCCGGCTCCACCTGCAACGAGCGGATGACGCCGCCCGACATGATGAAGCCGAATGCATGGATCGGATAGGTCGGGTTGGGGCAGAGAATCACGTCGCCGGGCGCGGTGATCGCCTGCGCCATGTTGGCGAAGCCTTCCTTCGAGCCGAGCGTGGCGACGACCTCGGTCTCCGGGTCGAGCTTCACCCCGAAGCGGCGGGCGTAGTAGTTCGCCTGGGCGCGGCGCAGGCCGGGAATGCCGCGCGACGACGAATAGCGATGGGTGCGCGGGTCGCGCACCACCTCGCACAGCTTGTCGACGATCGCCTTCGGCGTCGGCAGGTCGGGATTGCCCATGCCCAGATCGACGATGTCGGCGCCATTGGCGCGGGCTGTGGCCTTCAGCCGGTTGACCTGCTCGAACACATAAGGCGGAAGCCGGCGAACCTTGTGAAACTCTTCCATCGTCGTTCCAAGAAAAGGGAGGGCAGCGTTGCGCGCGCTATATACCCAAAGTCGGCAGCGGTCGAGGCCGTCACTGGGCCTCTATCGCCTTCAGCGTGTCGCCGCCATGCTCTTCGGCGAGCTTCTGCAGGCGCCGCGGATCGCCGGTCGTGCCGACGCCACGTCCGGAGGTCGCCTGGGCCGATTGCGCCGACTGGATGCGGGCGGTGACCCTGCCCTTGTCCTCGTCCGTCATCGGCGGCGCGGCGACCTGCGGTGGCACGTTGAGATTCGGATAGGTGCCGGTATTCAGCGGGCCGCGTTGCGGCACCAGCGGCATCGCCGTATCGGAAGCACTCGAAGCGCAGCCGGCAAGGATGGAGACCAGCACGGCCGCAAGACCGGCGCGGCACATGGCCGCCGGAGAGGATTTGTACCCGACCGTCATGATCTTTTCCGAAGTCCCCGTTAGTCGAACGCCGTGAGTCGACGTTGGACCCTTTCGAATGTGTCATGCTAGTATGTCAATAAAAAGCCTTGGGAAAAGCCCCGGGAGGACCGTGGACGGCATGAACAAAACTTCGGATGCGGGCAAGCCGGGCGCTGCCGACAGGAATGGCGCCGAGACGGCATCCGTGGAGCAGTACCTCGTCAAGGATCCGGAACGCTTCGCCCTCAACATCGCCCGCATGGTCGAGCAGGCCGGCAAGGCCGCCGCCGCCTGGGCCGAGCCGCGCGAGAAAGGCGAAGTGCGCGACACCGTCGCCGAGCCGGCCGTCGACATGGTCAAGACGTTCTCCAAGCTGACGGAATACTGGCTGTCCGATCCGCAGCGCGCCCTGGAGGCGCAGACGCGGCTGTTCGCCGGATACATGAACGTCTGGACCAGCGCCATCCATAAGGCGGGCGGCGAGCCGGCCGCCGACGCGGTGAAGCCGGACAAGGGTGACAAGCGCTTCCTGGACCCGGACTGGGGCCGCAACGCCTTTTTCGACTTCCTCAAGCAGGCCTATCTCGTCACCTCCCGCTGGGCGGGCGATCTGGTCGAGCAGGCGGAAGGCCTCGACGAGCACACCAAGCACAAGGCGTCCTTCTATGTGAAGCAGGTCTCCAACGCCCTGTCGCCGTCGAATTTCATCCTCACCAACCCCGAACTGTTCCGCGAGACGGTGGCCAGCAGCGGCGAGAACCTGGTGCGCGGCATGAAGATGCTGGCCGAGGACATCGTGGCCGGGCGTGGCGACCTGAAACTCCGTCAGGCCGACTACACGCCGTTCGAGATCGGCCGCAACGTCGCCGTGACGCCCGGCAAGGTGATCGGCCGCAGCGACGTGGCGGAGATCCTGCAATACGAGCCGACGACCGACAAGGTGCTGAAGCGGCCGCTGCTGATCTGCCCGCCCTGGATCAACAAGTACTACATCCTCGACCTCAACCCGCAGAAATCCTTCATCGGCTGGGCTCTCGACCAGGGCCACACGGTCTTCGTCATCTCCTGGGTCAACCCCGACCAGCGGCACGGCATGAAGGGCTGGGAGGCCTATGTCCGCGAAGGGCTGCAATACGGGCTGGACTGCGTGGAGACGGCGACGGGCGAGAAGAAGGTCAATGCCATCGGCTACTGCGTCGGCGGCACGCTGCTGGCGGCGGGGCTCGCCCTGCTCGCGCAGGAGGGCGACGACCGCATCGCCTCGGCAACATTCTTCGCCACCCAGGTCGACTTCACCCATGCGGGCGACCTGAAGGTGTTCGTCGACGAGGACCAGATCGCCGCGCTCGAGCGTGCCATGAACGAGAAGGGATTCCTCGAAGGCACGAAGATGGCGACCGCCTTCAACATGCTGCGCTCGGGCGACCTGATCTGGCCCTATTTCGTCAACAACTACCTGCGCGGCAAGGATCCCCTGCCCTTCGACCTGCTCTACTGGAACGCCGATTCCACCCGGATGGCCGCAGCCAACCACTCCTTCTACCTGCGCAACTGCTATCTGGAGAACAATCTCACCGCGGGGCGGATGGAGATCGCCGGCCGGCAGCTCTCGCTCGCCGACGTGACCATCCCGGTCTACAATCTTGCCACACGCGAGGACCACATCGCGCCGCCGCGCTCGGTCTTCGTCGGGTCGAAATTTTTCGGCGGGCCGGTGGAGTTCGTGATGGCCGGCTCGGGCCATATCGCCGGCGTCGTCAATCCGCCCGCGCTGAACAAGTATCAGTTCTGGACCGGCGGCCGGGCGACGGGCAGTTTTGACGAGTGGGTTGCCGGCGCCAGCGAGAATGCGGGCTCCTGGTGGCCGCACTGGCAGAAATGGATCGAGCGGCAGGACGCGAAGAAGGTGCCGGCGCGCAAGCCCGGCGCGCATGGCAAGGTCCTCGGCGACGCGCCGGGAACCTATGTCAAGGTGCGCGTGTGAGGCAGCCGCCCGCGGCCGGCGGCCACTGCCTAAAAAGCCGGCAGAATCATGGCGCGACCATGATGCCGCCTCATTTGCTCCCTAGCTGGATTCTGGTTAAAAATCACGAATCACGCGTGCGCCTCTCGAAGGCGTGACTCATAGTTGAAATCGATACTATGCCGGCGGGCGGGACCGGCACCACGCGAGGGATTTCGGTTTGCGAGTACGGGGACAACGTAGCGCACGAGGGGGAAGCTTTACCGTCATCGGAGCCCTGGTCTCCGTCCTGCTCGCGTCCTGCACGTCCGCGACCGATCCAAATCTCGATGTGAACGGCTTCAATTCGGCGGCGATGACGGCGCCCGCGCCTGCCGACGGCACCAACCGCCTGGCCAGCTCCGGCAAGGCAACGGCCGCGACCGAAGCTCAGGGCGACGCCGAGCTCCCTGCCCGGGCTGCCGCCGTTCCCGCTACCTCCACGCAGCAGCCGAAACCCGCGCAGCAGACGGCCGAGGCCGCCGCGGCGCCGGCCGAAGCCGCCGCCGCGGAGAAGCCGGCCGAGCCAGGCGCCATCCAGTCGGCAGGGGCGGAAGGCGAACAGCCGGCGCAGACGGCGGACGCTTCCGCCAGGCCGGGCGCAAACGACAAGACTGCCGGCGAAGCCAAGGCACAGGTGGTCGCCAGCGCCGCCGAATGGCCCCAGACCGCAGCGCCGCCACCCAAGAAGAAGGGGCTCCTCTCCTTCTTCGGCTCCACGCCGGCATCCGCGGCTCCCTCGCCGATCGTCCGCCAGGATCGCGACTCGGCCGCCACCCCCGCCAGGGACCAGGCGAAGACCTTCATCGAGAACCGCCCCGCCCGGGCCGCCGCCGAAGCGGGCGAGACGAAGCGCGAGGCGGAAAAAACCGCCAAACCCATCATCGACCTCGAAGCGGCACCGAACCGCAAACCGGTCCAGCTGGCTTCCTTGGGCGGCGAGAACGGCAACGGCCTGCCCGGCGTGCGCACCACCGCGCTGTTCGAGATCAAGCGCAAGTCCGGCATAGACGACGACAGTGACATCGACCTGCACGAGGAAGAAGGTCCGGGCGTCATCCTGGCATCGGCAGCCGGCATGGCGCGGCTCGCGCCGAACGGCCTGCTCAAGCAGACGGAGAGCGTCGACGTCGCCTGCCTGAAGCCGTCGCTGGTGCGCGTGCTGAAGACGATCGAGCGGCGCTTCGGCAGGAAGCTGATCGTGACGTCAGGATACCGCAGCCGCTCCTACAACATGCGGGTGCGCGGCGCCAAGAACTCCCAGCACATGTATTGCGCGGCCGCCGACATCCAGGTGCCGGGCGTCAGCAAGTGGGAGCTGGCCAAATTCGCCCGCTCCATGCAGGGCCGTGGCGGCGTCGGCACCTATTGCCACACCAATTCCGTGCATGTCGACATCGGGCCGGAGCGCGACTGGAACTGGCGCTGCCGGCGCGGTTCATAAGGCCGAAAAACTTTGACGACGCGGGTTGCCGACCCGTTGGAAGCCCACTATAAGCCGCGTCGCTGCGCCCATCGTCTAGCGGTCTAGGACGCCGCCCTTTCACGGCGGAAACACGGGTTCGATTCCCGTTGGGCGTGCCATCGCAATCGCGATTGCCGGCACCGTTCGGCCGATGGCCTGGAATGCCGTTGCCGCCTCAGATCACCACGAAATCCGCCGACGTCATGGCGTAGCCATTGTCGATGTGGGCGAACAAAACCCTGCCGCCGGCGCCCGAGCCGTTGCTGTCGTAGAACAGGTTGCCCGCCGCCTGGTCGTAGAGGATGCGGTCGTCCGCATCCACTGCGGCGATGTTGAGGTTCTTGAAGCGTTCGGGCGCGAGCGCGCCCGTCGCAGCCAGCGCGGCGAAATAGGCGTTGTCCAGTTGGATGGTATCGGCGCCGTTGAAATCCTTGATCGTGTCGACGTTGGTCGCCGCGTTCAGCGGGGAGTTGAAGACGAAATTGTCGGCGCCGTTGCCGCCATACAGCGTGTCGTTGCCCCGGTAGCCCTTGAGCGTGTCGGCGCCCGCGCCGCCGGCGATGATGTCGTTGGTCTCGTTGGCCCCGTACAGATAATCGTTGAAGTTCGAGCCGACCAGCCGCTCGATCGATTCATAAGTGTCGCCGGCGGCGTCCCCGGCATTGACCGCCGGATTGGCAAGGCTCGCGATCACGCGCTGGGCGGCGCCGGCGTAGGATGCCGTGTCCGTACCGGTACCGCCGGCGAGGAAGTCGCCGCCCGCGCCACCGGTGAGCGTATCGTTGCCGGCATCGCCGAAAAGTTCATCTTTGCCGGTCAGGCCGAACAGGCTGTCATTGCCGGAATTGCCGTTGATCTCGTCGCCCGACAGCCCGCCGGTGATGGTGTCGGCCGCGGCGCTGCCGTTGAAGGTCCAGGCCTGGCCCTCGATGAATGTCCGCAGCGTGCTGGCATTGCCGTAGACGAACAAGCCGTAGAAGTCGTTGACCGTGATCGCGAGGCCGGTCATCTCGGCCACCGCATAGCCCTCCGCGGTGACGATGCGGAAGCCCGTCACTGTGCCGGTGTTGTAGGGATACCATTCCTCGTCGTCGTAGTAGCCGCTGAGCCCGGTCCCCAGGACCTGCAGATGGATACCCTCGATCGAGAATATCCCGTAGCCGAAGTTGAAATAGGTCGAATCGCCCGCAAAGGTATGTTGGCCCGACCGGGTGGTGATGTTGGTGAACAGCGTCTCCGGATTGCCGGGCGCGAACTGCGTCATCGTGGGCATGAAACGTCTCCCGCGGCGGGATCACTCATCCCGCTCCCTGGTTTCGCCCCAAGCTCAGCATGGACCGAAAGGCAATGGAAGGCAAGATCAACGATGGTTTTTGCAGTAGCCTCCAGATAAAGCGGACATCCTGAAGTTTATTTTCGCAAGAAATTCAGATTTTCCGTCGCATGGCGGAGCAAAATGGCCGAAGCCCCTCCGCAGATCCAAGCGCGCGGGGCCGGCGAGCTGATCGCTTCCATCAGGCCTCCCGCGGAGCCGTTGCCACGCTTTGCCCTTGAAGCTTTGGCGTTCCGGTGTCACATGAGGCGACTGTTCAACTTTCACGCTTGCAAGAACCCGACACGTCCGACGAAGCCATGGTCATCTATCTCGACGCCGACGCCGCGCCGGCCCGCAACACCGGCCAGATCAAGCTCTATGGCGACGACGCGTTCGCCGGCATGCGCAAGGCCTGCCAGCTGACCGCGCGCTGCCTGGACGAACTGGTCGGCATCGTCGCCCCGGGCGTGACCACCGACGAGATCGACCGCTTCGTCTTCGCGTTCGGCATGGACCACGGCGCGCTGCCGGCCACGCTGAACTATCGCGGCTATACCAAGTCCACCTGCACCTCCATCAACCATGTCGTCTGCCACGGCATCCCCGACGGCAAGCCGCTGCGCGAGGGCGACATCGTCAACATCGACGTCACCTACATCCTCGACGGATGGCATGGCGATTCCAGCCGCATGTACCCAGTCGGCACGATCAAGCGTGCGGCCGAACGCCTGCTGGAAGTGACCCACGAATGCCTGATGCGCGGCGTGGCGGCGGTGAAGCCCGGCGCCCGCACCGGCGCGATCGGCGCGGCGATCCAGAAATTCGCCGAGGCCGAGCGCTGCTCGGTGGTGCGCGACTTCTGCGGCCACGGCGTCGGCCGGCTGTTCCACGACGCGCCCAACATCCTGCACTACGGCAATGCCAACGAGGGCGTCGAGATGCGGCCCGGCATGATCTTCACCATCGAGCCGATGATCAATCTCGGTCGTCCGCATGTGAAGGTGCTGTCGGACGGCTGGACCGCTGTCACCCGCGACCGCTCGCTGTCGGCGCAGTACGAGCACACGGTCGGCGTGACCGCCGGCGGCTGCGAGGTCTTCACCCTGTCGCCCGCCGGCCTCGACCGCCCCGGCCTGCCCGGCTGAGGCGCGCTTCGCCAGCAGCCTTCGCGCTCCGGCAAAGCACCGTTTCCTTCCAAAGCCATCATGGTAAGCTCACATCTCGACCGTGGGGGCGGACATGGCGGACAAGGACGACGAACGCGGTTCCTTCGGCGAGCAGCCGCTGGCCGTTGGCTCCGCCAAGCCGCCGAAGCCGCATCATGCCGGGCACCGCGACCGGCTGCGGCAGCGTTTCCGCGAGGCCGGCGCCGGGGCGCTTGCCGATTACGAACTGCTCGAACTGCTGCTGTTCCGTTCGATACCGCGCGCCGACACCAAGGCGCGCGCGAAGGTTCTGCTGAAGAAATTCGGTTCGCTGGCGGAAGTGCTCGGCGCGCCGGAGCATCTGCTGCGCGAGGTGGAGGATGTCGGAGAAGCCGCGGCTCTCGATCTCAAGATCGTGGCCGCCGCCGCCCAGCGCATGGCGCGCGGCGAGATCAAGGGCCGCGAGATCCTGTCGTCATGGATGCAGGTGCTCGACTACTGCCGCGCCGCAATGGCCTTCGAGGACCGCGAGCAGTTCCGCATCCTGTTCCTCGACAAGAAGAACGCCCTGATTGCCGACGAGGTCCAGCAGACGGGAACCGTCGACCACACGCCCGTCTATCCGCGCGAGGTGGTGCGCCGCGCCCTCGAACTGTCGGCGACGGCGGTCATCCTGGTCCACAACCATCCCTCCGGCGACCCGACGCCGTCGCGCGCCGACATCGAGATGACCAAGACCATCATCGCCTCCGCCAAGCCGCTCGGCATTTCGGTTCACGACCACATCATCATCGGCAAGAAGGCGCATGCCAGCATGAAGGGGCTGCTGCTGATTTAGGGCAGTAGGGCAGTAGGGCAGTAGGGCAGTAGGGCAGTAGGGCAGTAGGGCAGTAGGGCAGTAGGGCAGTAGGGCAGTAGGGCAGTAGGGCAGTAGGAAAAGAATGCCCGAGCGAATTGATTCGTACAGGGATCTCGTCGTCTGGCAGCAGGCGATGGATTTGGCCGTGGCTGTGTATGCCACCACCAGAACCTGGCCGAAGGAAGAACTCTACGGGCTGACAAGCCAAGTTCGTCGGGCCGCCGCTTCTGTTCCGGCCAACATCGCCGAAGGCTACGGCCGCGAAAATCTCGGCTCCTATCAGCAGTTCTTGAGAATTGCACAGGGCTCGCTGAAGGAAATGGAGACCCATCTGTTGATTGCCGAACGGATAGACATAGCTCGGCGAGACACCATACGCCCTCTTATGGATAGCAGCGAAAGCGTTGGAAAATTGCTGCGGCTCCTGATTCGAAAACTCTCGAACGAATAACCCCTACTGCCCTACTGCCCTACTGCCCTACTGCCCTACTGCCCTACTGCCCTACTGCTCACGGACACGGATTGCCAAACCGCTGGTGCAGCCCGTCGACCGCCTCCTGCATCTCCCTCGTCCACTGGACCTCCGCGGCGGCCAGCGCCGTCTCGAGCTGCGGCATGCTAGTGGCGCCGATGATGCTCGAGGTCACGACAGGCTGGCTGAGCACGAAGGCGGCGGCGAACAGCGCCGGCTCCAGGCCGAACGACTGCGCCAGATCGCAATAGGCGAGGATCGCCTCGGCGGCGTGCGGCGTCTCGTAGCGCTGGCCGCGGTTGAACAGCGTCGTGCGCGCGCCGGCCGGCCGCGCCCCGTGATTGTATTTTCCGGTGAGATAGCCCTGCGCGAGCGGCGAATAGGCGAGCAGGCTGACATCCTCGCGGTCGGCGACCTCGGCGAGATTCACCTCGAAGGTGCGGTTGAGCAGATTGTAGGCGTTCTGGATGGAGGCGACACGCGGCCCCCGCCCCTGCTCCGCCTCGAACAGAAAGCGCATGACGCCCCAGGAGCTCTCGTTCGAAACGCCGAGATGGCGGATCTTTCCCGCCTTCACCAGCTCGTCGAAGACGGACAGCGTCTCGGCGATCGGCGTCTCGTCCTCGTCGCGGCCGGCCGGCCATTTGCCGACGCGCGTCGGGTTCGAACCCCACGGCACCTGCCGCTCGGGGAAATGGATCTGGTAGAGGTCGACATGGTCGGTCTCAAGGCGGGCCAGCGACTTGTCGATGGCATCGAGAATGTCCGCCCGCACCAGCCGCGACGGGCGATCGCCGCGGAACCAGTCCATGGCCGTGCGGCCGACCACCTTGGTCGCGAGAATCACGTCGCCGCGGTTGCGGCGCGCCTTCATCCACGAGCCGACGATGCGCTCGGTGCTGCCCTGCGTCTCCGCCCTGGGCGGGATCGAATAGAGTTCGGCCGTGTCGAGGAAGTTCACGCCATGCTCGAAGGCCATATCCATCTGGGCGTGGCCTTCGGCCTCGGTATTCTGCTGGCCCCAGGTCATGGTGCCCAGGCAGATTCTCGAAACGAGCAGGTCGGTACGGCCGAGGCGGCGCTTCTCCATGGCGAATTCTCCGAAATGCTTGGGATGTGGGAGCGGAACGAATGTCCGGCCGCAACCTATCGCGAAAAGACGGGCAGCCCAAGTCCTTGAGCCTGGAAGTTCCGAGCGACCATTTCGAAATGGCTTGGCGCAGCCCTCTCTACTCTGCACGAAGTTCGCGATCGCCAGCGGATTTCGACAGCTACGGCTTCCATGCCGTCCTGGACGACCACACCGGAAACAGGTCGCCCTCTGCCGGCGTGGCGGCGAAGACGCCGCGCGCGATGGCGCGTGCCATGGTCGCGCCGGCCGCGGCATAGAGGTCGATCGCCTCGTCGGCGGCCAACACCTTGCCGCTGCGGCCGGTCGCCAACGCGAAGACGAGGTCGCCGTCGGCCGGCGTATGGGCTGGCCAGATGGCGCGGGCAAAACCGTCATGCGCGGCGATCGCCAGCCGCTTGGCCTCCGCCTTGGTGAGCACGGCGTCCGTGGCGATCACCGCGATGGTGGTGTTCGCCAGTTCCGCCTTGTCGCGGAATTTCAGCCGGACCTTGGTCGCATCGGCGGGCATCGGCGAGGGATGGCCGAGGCCGCCGAACTCGTCGCCGATCTCGAAGGGTGCCGCCCAGAAATGGCGGCTGCGCCCGATCGTCACCGAACCGGTGGGATTGACCGCCGCCAGCGCGCCGATGGTGATGCCGTTGGCCAGCACGGTCGAGGCGGAGCCCAGCCCGCCCTTGAGCCCGGCGCTGAGCGCGCCGGTGCCGGCGCCTGCCGTCCCGATCGCGAAGTCGGTGCCGGCGTCCGCGACGGCCTGGTAGCCGAGCTCGCGATAGGGCGGAAAACGGCCCCATTGCTTATCGCCGCCGTTGCGCAGGTCGAACAGGATGGCAGCCGGCACGATCGGCACGCGAAACCCGCCAACTTCGAAGCCGATGCCCTGTTCGCGCAGCGCCGCCTGCACGCCGGAGGCGGCGTCGAGCCCGAAAGCCGAACCGCCCGCCAGCACCAGCGCGTTGACGGCCTGGACGGAATTGTGCGGTTCCAGAAGATCGGTCTCGCGTGTCCCCGGCGCCCCGCCGAGTATCTGCACGCCGGCCACCGCCGGCTCCTCGCAGACGACGACGGTGACGCCCGATTTCAGGCCGGCGTCGGCGGCATTGCCGATCTTCAACCCGGCAACGTCGGTGATCAAGTTGCGCGGTCCGGCGCGGTCCATCACGGCTCCTCCAGCGGCACGAAGCGCGTTCCGTCATAGCGGAACAGGCGATAGGGATTTGCGGAGAGGTCGCCCTTGCCGTCGAACATAATCCTCCCGAGCGCGGTGTCGTAGGGGCCGGCCAGCGTCGGCGTTCCCGACGGCTCGGCCTGAACGGCGGCGACCGCCACCTGCATAGCCGCGTAGGCAGGCAGCACGTAGCCGTCCGGCACGACATGGCGCTCGGCTAGGGCTACAAGGGAGGCCTGGTCGGCGATGTCCGACCATTCCGGCAGGCCGATCATCAGCGTGCCGGCGGCGAGCGCGACCCCGTTGGAAGCCGAGCGCAGCGTCTCGCCGCCGGCGAAGGTGAGCGGCGCGCCGAGCGCGGCCGCGTCGCGCGTCATGGCGGCGACGTCGTCGCGGTCGCCGCCGACCATGACGTTGACGGCGCCTGCCCGGCGCAGCCGCCCGACCAGGCCGATCTGATTGTCCATCTGCGGCCTGTACGTGTCGACGAAGACTGCCTTCAGCGCCCGCCGCTCGGCCGCGCCGCGAAAGGTCTCGGCGAGGTCCCGGCCATAAATGGTTCCGTCGTCGACGATGGCGAACAGGCTGTCGCGCCAAAGCGGCACCAGCAGCGAGGCGAAGGCCTGGCCTTCGGCGTCGGCGCGGGGTGCCAGGCGATAGACCAGCCAGCCGGTCTTGTCGCGCCGGTCGGTCAGGCTGTCGGTGCGCACGCCTGGCGTGATCGTCGGGATGCCGGCGTCCTTCAGGATCGGCAGCGCCGCCTCGATCGCCTCGGTGCAGAGGAAACCGACGACGATCTTCACCTCCGCCTCGGCGAAACGACGCGCCGCCGCCGCCCCGCCCTCGCCCGTGCAGGCATCGTCCGCCACATCGAGCATGGCGTCGCCCGCGGCAGCGCGAGCGCCGTTCACGAGTTGGCGGCCAAGCAGTTCGGAAGGGCCGCTCAGCGGCGCGGCGACGCCGATGCGGACTGCCTCGGCACGCGCCGCCTCTCCGGCCAGGACCAGAGCCAGCAACGCCATCGCCGTCTTGGCAAGCAGCATGAGGCCGACTGTCCTTTCGAAGCCCGATTCCGCGCGCCTGGACCGCGCGCCGGAGCAAACTGGTAACGGCGGCATGCGGCCGGCGCAACCGGCGATTTCGCGCGTACCGGTTCGGCGATTTCCTTGTGGCCCGCCGTCTATGCCCATATATAGCGGTCGGTCCTCCAGTCGGGAAAAATCGGTGCTGAAGAAAAGCGACGTCGAACCGCAGGCCTATCGCGACGCCATGGCGCGCTTCGCCGGCGCCGTGCATGTGGTGACCACCGACGGCGAGGCCGGCCTGCGCGGCGCCACCGTGATCGCCGCCTGCTCGGTGACCGACGCGCCGCCGACGATCCTGGTCTGCCTCAACCGCGAGAATCTGAAGAACGAAGCGTTTCTCACCAACCGACGCTTCGCGCTCAACACCCTGACCCCCGAGCAGCAGCCGATCGCCATCGGCTTCTCCGGCGTCACCGGCCTGCCGGTCGAGGAGCGTTTCGCGCTCGGACGCTGGGATAAGATCGCCTCCGGCGCGCCGACGCTGGTCGGCGCCATGGCGGTGTTCGACTGCGAGCTGTTCGACTGGAAGGATCTGGCCACCCATCGTGTGCTTTTTGGCAAGGTGACGGGCCTGCGGATCGGCGATAGCGTGGATCCGCTGCTCTATTACAACCGCGCCTATCGGGTCCTGTGACCCCCGGCGGAGGCCCGATGACCGACATAGCTGCCCGTCCCCTGCCCCAGTCCATCGACGCGACGCTCGACCTGCTGTCGGGTGCCGACTATGTCGCCGACCGCTCGCTGGCGACCGTGCTGTTCCTGGCGCTGCGCATGAAGCGACCGCTTTTTCTCGAAGGCGAGGCCGGCGTCGGCAAGACCGAGATCGCAAAGGTGCTGGCCACCGCTCTCGGCCGGCCGCTGATCCGGCTGCAGTGCTACGAAGGGCTCGACGTCTCCTCGGCGGTCTACGAGTGGAACTATGCCGCACAGATGATCGAGATCCGCATGGAAGAGGCGGAAGGATCAGTCGACCGCGGCGCCATGGAGAAAAACGTCTTCTCCGAAAAATATCTTGTCCGCCGCCCGGTGCTGCAGGCACTCGAAGGCAAGGCGGGCAAGGCTCCCGTCTTCCTCATCGACGAGCTCGACCGCACCGACGAGGCGTTCGAGGCGTTCCTGCTGGAGATCCTCGCCGACTTCCAGGTGACGGTGCCTGAGCTCGGCACGATCAGGGCGGAGGAACCGCCGATCGTCGTCATCACCACCAACCGCACCCGCGAGATCCACGACGCGCTGAAGCGCCGCTGCCTCTACCACTGGGTCGACTATCCCGACGCCGCCCGCGAGCTCGACATCGTCGCGCGAAAAGTGCCGCAGGCCAACAGCCGGCTGTCGGCCGAAGTGGTCAAGTTCGTGCAGAAGCTGCGCCAGATCGAGCTGTTCAAGGTGCCGGGCGTGGCCGAGACCATCGACTGGGCCGGCGCGCTGACCGAACTCGACAAGGTCGCGCTCGATCCGGAGACGATCTCCGACACCATCGGCGTGCTGCTGAAGTACCAGGACGACATCGCGCGTATCGAGCAGGGCGAAGGCCGCCGCCTCCTGCAGGAGGTCAAGGCGGAGCTGGCCGCGGCGGAGTGAGATGGACAGCTCCGATCGCAGTTCACGCCCGCCTCTTACCCCTCCCCTCAAGGGGGAAGCGGATTCTAAGGCGCCGACGCTCCCCTCCCCCTTGAGGGATGGGGGTGAAGCAACCACTCCCCTCGTCATCGGCGGTGCAGATGCGACGACTGCGCATTCCGAAGGCCGGCTCGCCGACAACATCGTCTATTTCGCCCGCGCACTGCGCAAGGCCGGCATGCGGGTGGGGCCGGCGTCGGTGAAGGACGCCATCGAGGCGGTGCTGGCCGCCGGCATCGGCAGCCGCGACGACTTCTACTGGACGCTGCACGCCGTGCTGGTAACCCGCCACGAGGACCATCCGGTGTTCGACGAGGCGTTCCGGCTGTTCTGGCGGTCGCGCGAGCTGATCGAAAAGATGCTCGCCATGTTCTCGCCGGTGGCGCCCGACATGCGCGAGCGGCAAAAGCCGCGGGCGGCCGAAAACCGCGTCAGCCAGGCGATGTTCGAGGGTCACCGGAAGAACGAGCCACCGAAGGAGATCCCCGAAATCGAGGTCGACGCGCGTTTCACCGTGTCCGGCAACGAGGTGCTGCGCGGCAAGGATTTCGCCCAGATGACGGCGGCCGAGCTTTCCGAGGCGCGGCACGAGATCGCCGCGCTCAGGCTGCCCTTCGACCTGGTCGCCACGCGCCGCTTCCGCCCCGACCCGCGCGGCAAGAAGGTCGATCCGCGCGCCATGATGCGCGCCTCCGCCCGTACCGGCGGCGCGCTCATCCTGCCGAAATTCCGCTCGGCCCGCGAGGTGCATCCGCCGCTGGTGGTGCTTGCCGACATCTCCGGCTCGATGAGCCAGTACACGCGCATCTTCCTGCATTTCCTGCATGCGCTGACGGAGAAGCGCAGGCGTGTTCATGCCTTCGTCTTCGGCACCAGGCTCACCAATCTCACCCGCCAGATGCGCCACCGCGATCCCGACGCAGCGCTCGCCGACTGCTCGGCGGCGGTGCAGGACTGGTCGGGCGGCACCCGCATCGGCGAGACGCTGCACGAGTTCAACCGGCTGTGGTCGCGCCGCGTGCTCGGCCAGGGCGCGGTGGTGCTGCTCATCACCGACGGACTGGAGCGCGACGACGTGGTCGGGCTGCAGGCGGAGACGGAGCGGCTGAGAAAATCCTGTCGCCGGCTGATCTGGCTGAACCCGCTGCTGCGCTTCGACGGTTTCGAGGCGCGCGCCCGCGGGGTGAGGGCCATGCTGCCGCATGTCGACGAGTTCCGGCCGGTGCACAATCTCAACGCACTGGCCGATCTGTGCGCCTCGCTCGACCAGGGTGCCCCCGCCGGCGGCGATCCGCGCCGCTATCTCTTGCCCGCAGACCGGGCCGCCTGACCGCAAGGAGAAGGACGATGAGCGAAACGACCGTACTCGACGAAAGCCGCGATCCGCTGGCGATCGCGGAGGAATGGACCGACGGCGGCCGCGACGTGGCGCTCGCCACCGTCATCGAGACCTGGGGCTCGGCGCCGCGCCCGGTCGGCAGCCATCTGGTCATCGACGCCGACGGCAATTTCCACGGCTCGGTGTCCGGCGGCTGCGTCGAGGGTGCCGTCGTCACCGAGGCGCTGGACGTCATCGGCGACGGCAAGCCGCGCATGCTGGAGTTCGGGGTCGCCGACGAGACCGCCTGGCGCGTCGGTCTCTCCTGTGGCGGCCGCATAAAGGTCTATGTCGAGAAGCTGGGCTGAGCCATGAAGCTGGATTCCCTGAAAGCCCTCAATGCCGAGCGCCGTGCCCGCCGCGCCGCCGTACTGCTCACCGATCTGGCAACCGGCGCCGACCGGCTGGTGCGCGAGGACGACGTGATTGCCGGCGAGCTCGGCGACGCGGTGAAGAAGGCTTTCCGCACCGGCATTTCCGGAACGGTCCAGGCCGACGGCGCCTCCTGGTTCCTCAACGCCAGCCTGCCGCGGCCGCGCCTCGTCGTGGTCGGCGCGGTGCATATCAGCCAGGCGCTGGCGCCGATGGCAAAGGTGGCCGGCTTCGACATGGAGATCATCGACCCGCGCACCGCCTTCGCCACCGCCGAGCGCTTTCCCGGCGTGCCGCTCTATGCCGACTGGCCGGAGCCGGTGCTCGCCGCGAAGCCGCTCGACGCCTACACGGCGCTGGCCGCCCTCACCCATGATCCGAAGATCGACGATTTCGCGCTCAAGGCCGCGCTCGACGCCGGCTGCTTCTATCTCGGCGCGCTCGGCAGCCGCAAGACGCATGCCGGTCGGGTCGAGCGGCTGCGCGCGGACGGCGCAAGCCCCGAGCAGATCGGGCAGATCCATGCGCCGATCGGCCTCGACATCGGCGCCTCAAGCCCGGCCGAGATCGCCGTCGCCGTCCTGGCCGAGGTGGTGCGGGCGCTGCGCACGCGCGGTCTCGGCGAAGCCGGAAAGGCCAGGGCGGCGTGAGGTTCGGCCCGGTCGCCACCGAGGAAGCCGAAGGCGCGCTGCTGGCGCATGCCGTCCAAACTGGCGAGCGGCGCCTGCCCAAGGCCCACCGCATCGGCCCTGAGGATATTGAAGCGCTGCGCGCCGCCGGCCTGCGCGAGGTGGTCGCTGCCGTGCTGGAAGCCGGCGATCTCGACGAGAATGCCGCGGCCACGCGCATCGCGGCGGCGGTCAGCCCCGACAATCTCGAGGTGAAGCCGGCCGCCACCGGTCGCGTCAACCTGCATGCGGCGGCGGCCGGTGTCTTCACCGTTGAGGCGGCCCGGATAGACGCCGTCAATGCCATCGATCCGGCCATCACCATCGCCACGCTCGCCGACAAGGCCGTGGTCGAGCCCGGACAGATGGTGGCGACGGTCAAGATCATCCCCTTTGCCGTCGGGGAAAACCTGGTCGCAAAGGCGGTCGACATCCTGGCTGGCCCCGCGCCCTTCCAAATACATCCGTTCGTTGCGCGGAACATCGGCCTCGTGCACACCCTGCTGCCCGGTCTGAAGGACAGCGTGATCGACAAGACGGCGCGCATCACACGGACGCGGCTGGAGCGCTCGGGCAGCGTGGTGACCGGCGAGACGCGGGTGGCGCATGAGGCTCCGGCGCTGGCCGCCGCGCTTGCCGGCAGCCTTGCCCGAAGCGACATGGCGATCGTCTTCGGCGCCTCGGCGCTGTGCGACTTCGACGACGTGATCCCGGCGGCGATCCGCGCCGCCGGCGGCGAGGTCGTCCGCGCCGGCATGCCGGTCGACCCGGGCAATTTGATGGTCCTGGGCCGCATCGGCGGCAAGACGGTGATCGGCGCCCCGGGCTGCGCCCGCAGCCCGAAGGAAAACGGCTTCGACTGGGTGCTCGACCGGCTGCTCGCCGGGCTCGAAGTGACCTCGGCCGACATAGCCGGCATGGGCGTCGGCGGCCTGCTGATGGAGATCGCCAGCCGGCCGCAGCCGCGCGAGGCGCGGCGCCCCAACGGCGAAGCGGTCCATGCCATAGTGCTGGCGGCAGGCCGCTCGACCCGCATGGGCGGCCCCAACAAGCTGCTCGCCCGCTTCGGCGGCGAGCCGCTGATCCGCCGCGTCGTCCAGGCGGCGCTCGCCAGCAGGGCGAAATCGGTCACCGTCGTCACGGGCCATCAGGCGGAGCGCGTCCGCACTGCTCTCGACGGGCTTGGCGTGCGCTTCGCCGACAATCCGGATTTCGCCAGCGGGCTGGCCAGTTCGCTCAAGGCGGGCGTCGACAGCCTGCCGGACAATGCCACCGGCGCGCTGGTCGTGCTCGGCGACATGCCGGCGGTGTCCGCCGCCGATCTCGACCGGGTGATCGCCGCCTTCGCCGCTTCCGGCGGGCAGCAGGTGGTGCGCGCCAGCCATGACGGCAAGCGCGGCAACCCCGTCATCCTGCCGCGTCTCCTCTTTGCCGAGGTGGCCCGGCTGGAAGGCGACGTCGGGGCTCGCCACGTGATCGAGTCGGGCTCGGCAGGCGTCATCGACGTGGAGATCGGCGAAGGCGCGTTCGTCGACGTCGACACGGCCGAGGCGATGGCGGCGGCCGGCGGGGAGTTGCAGGAGTGAGGCGACGGCAGCGACTAGTGCCCGCAAAATCATCGGCCGAGTGACAACGTGCTCACTGAGATGACGGACACGGCTATTCGACGCTACAAGATAGGAATGTCGTTCCTGTTTCCGCTGATTGGCTGGTGCTCCTTCGCACCCCCGTCTGTCTCCCCCGCAAGGGGGGAGATTGGCCGGCCACTTTGGTTTCGCCAATCTCCAGCGTCGCTGAATGAGCGGCAAGGGAGAAGCTGCCAATCTCCCCCCTTGCGGGGGAGATGTCCGGCAGGACAGAGGGGGGTGCGAAGGGGCGCATCCTTTCCCGTATCTGGACCGGTGCGAGGATTCGCATTTGTCACGGCAGCCCTTCTAGGACTTCTCACCGCCGCCGCCTCGGCCCAATCGCTAAAACCCTTCAAGGACGAGCTGTTCGCCTATCCCGGCATCCTGAAGAGCGAGGACGGCGGCGCCTACAGGGTGGTCGACTACAAGGAGGCGCGCGACATCGATGCCCGCGACGAGATTCCGGAACGACGGGCGCGCGGCAAATATGTCTCGACCGGCGTGCGCAAGGTGCAGAAGGATCTCGTGCTGCGCACCGACGCGGGAAACATCCGCCATTTCGCGGTGGGCACGCCCGCGAATGCGCGCTTCATCGCAATCTACCTGCACGGCCAGGGCGGCAGCCGCAAGCAGGGCGTCGACGACTTCACCTTCGGCGGCAATTTCAACCGCATCAAGAACCTGATGGCCGGTAATGGCGGGCTCTATCTCTCGCCGGATTTTCCGGATTTCGGCGCCAAGGGCGCGGCGCAGGTGTCGGCGCTGATCGCCCACTATGCCGGGCAGTCGCCTTCGGCAAAGATCTTCGTCGCCTGCGGCTCGATGGGCGGCGCTCTGTGCTGGCGGCTCGCCGACGACAAGGCGGTTGCCGGCCGCCTGTCCGGCCTGCTGCTGCTCGGCTCGCATTGGGACGAGACTTTTCTCGCCAGCGCCGCCTTCAGGCGCAAGGTGCCGGTGTTCTTCGGCCATGGCAGCCGCGACACGGTTTTTCCGGTCGACAAGCAGGAAGCCTTCTTCCGCTCGATCCTTACCAGGACGCCGGGTTATCCCGCCCGCTTCGTGCGCTTCGAGACCGGAACGCACGGTACGCCGATCCGCATGAGCGACTGGCGCGACACGCTCGACTGGATGCTGTCGCGGCAGCCGTGAAGCAGCTCACGGCCCGGTATGGAAATCCAGCACCGTCTCGGGGTTGATCTCGCCGTCATAGGAGGCGTCGACGTCGTATCTGACCAGCGTGAAGGTGCCGTCCCGGAACATCCAGGTGCCGGAGGACGAGGCATCGCCGACGCCGCGCCATTTGGCAGCCGACGTGATGCTCTTGCTCGCATCGTCGTAGAAGGAGTTCACCAACGCATCGTCGGTGCGTAGCCGATGATCGTCATGCTCTCGACCTTGCCATCGGAATCGTCGTTCTCGTAGCGGATGTCGAGTTCCGGCGTGGCGAAGTGCAACTCGCGCAGGCCCTCGACCTCGGTGTGCAGGTAATAGACGTGGCTCTCGTTGTAGGCGCCGGCGCCGCAGTAGAAGCGGAACAGGCGCGCCGTGCTTTCCGGATCGTCCTCGGCGCCCGACGTGTAGCGGAACGGAATCGTGTAGTTCTCCGGCGCGTCGGTGCTGCCGTCCGGCCGGATCGCCGAGCATTCCGACGCATGCAGCGCCGCGAAAGCTTTTCGCGCCTGCTCGAGCACGGCGTCGCGCGGCTCCGGCGCAGGCCCGTCGCCGCATCTTGCAGGCAGCTTGTCCTCGAAGGGCTGCTCGGACGGCTGCAGCTCGGCGCGCTCAATGGTGAGGCCGCGGAACGGCGGCTCCTGGATCTGGGGATTGACGAGGCGCGCCGTGTAGCAGCCCGCAAACACCTGCTCGCTGCCGTCCTTGTTGGTGGCAAGGATGGCGACCGGAAGCGAGAAGAAGGTGCTGCCGGCAGCGCCCTCGGCGCCCGGCTCGCCGGTCACCACCTGGACCGCGGCCGTGTTCTCATAACCCTTCGCGAAACTGGCAAAATCCTTCGACGGCTTCCTTTCACCGAAATAGTCCCAGGCGCGGGCGAATTCGCCCCGGTCGATGGCGTTGTAGAAGGATTTGACGATCCCGGCCGCGTCGGAGCGATCGTCGAGATAGGCAGGCGGCTCGACGGTCTGGGCGAAGCTCGCGGTCGCCGCAAGCAGCGAGAACGCCGTGGTGCAAAATGCCGTCCGCATCGCCGAATCTCCGCAGGTCGGACCTTCAGCCTCGCCACGGAATGCGGCAGCGCCATGGCACTTGCGCTATCGGCCCGCGCATCCCTATCTGCGCCTGGGGCCGTTCCGGCTCCGGCGGAGGAATTCTCATGACCATGTCCATGTACCGGGCCAGCGTGCCGGTGTTTCAGGCGCGGCTCAAGGGCCTTGCGCACTGCCTGCGGATCGCCGAGGCCAACGCGGCAGAACGCAAGATCGATCCGGCCGTGTTGCTGGCGGCGCGCCTGGCGCCCGACATGCTGTCGCTCACCCAGCAGGTGCAGATCGCCACCGACCATGCGAAAGGCGCGCCGTCGCGCTTGGCGCAGCGGGACATCGTCCGGTTCGAGGACGTCGAGAAGTCGTTTCCGGAGCTGCAGGCACGGATTACCCGCACGCTCGACCTGCTCGACACCTTCGAGCCGGCGGAGATCGACGGCAGCGAGGAGCGGACAATCGAGATCAAGGGACGGACGCGCGACCTCTCATTCACCGGCAGCGACTATCTGCTGCATTTCGCGCTGCCGAACTTCTATTTCCACGTGACCACGGCGTACGGCATCCTGCGGCACAATGGCGTGCCGCTGGGCAAGCCGGATTTTCTCCGGCGCGACTGATGGCCCGCCTGCCCTTACGCCTCGGCGAAGCGGCGCGGCAGCCGCGGAAAATCGGCCGGCCGCACGTCGGTGTCGGTGCGACCCGTCTCGCTGAGCGATTCGATGATGGCGCGGGCGACGCGGATGCGGCCGATATCGCGCGGCCGTGGACGGGAGAAGAGTTCTGTGAAGAAACTCATGACAAGGCTCTTTTGATCTGTCCTCCCTATCTCACCATATAGGTGATTCGTGACGATTGTGCAGTGCAGCATCACGCAGGGCAGCCATGCGTTGCGCGACGGCGACAAATGGGCGCAGCCGGAGCGGCCGATGCCGAGCAATTGTCACAATTCCACCGGACGCTTCCATCGGAATCTTAACGCTCCGGCTATAGATCGTCCGGTATAGAGGGCAGTCACGGCTTACAACCTGTCATGGCAATGCTGGCGAACAAGGATTTTGCGTCGCTCCTGGACGAACTGATCGCCACGCGCGATCAGTCGGTAGCGGCGGCGGCCGCGCCGTCCATTCCGTTCGACTATCTCGCCGTCGCCGAAGAGCTGCATTCCGGCCGCATCCGCGTTTCCGACGAGGCGGTGGCCGCGGAATATCACGATGCGGCGGGCGCCGAGCCCGCACAGGCGCTCGAGAACCCGCCGGAGCTTCCGCTCGCCACCGAACCGGAGGCGATCGCCGCGGAACTCGGGCTCGAGCGCGCCGCCGTCGCGGACTTCGCCCGCATCCGCCGCCGCTTCGCCTTCGCCAATCATCCCGACCGCGTCGCCCCGCACCTGCGCGAGCGCGCGATGATCCGCATGCAGGTCGCCAACCGGCTGATCGATGATGCGGCGCGGCGCGCCCGCCCCGGCGACAAATCCGTCACCCCGCGTTAAGACACCCGGCACTAGACTCGTCGCGCAACATCGCGGAGGTGCCGATGCGCGCTGCCCTTCTCGCCTGCCTTGCCGCCATGGCGATGCCTGCCGCCGCCTCGACAGGCGACGCCGCCGACCTCGCCTTGCTCGGCTTCAGCGCCGACGGCGCGATCTTCGCCTTCGAGGAACACGGCATCCAGGACGGCTCCGGCTTCCCCTATGCCAACCGCTATTACATCGACACCGGCAAGGACGCCTTCCTGCCCGGCTCGCCGGTCCGCGTGCGCCTCGACGACGAGGGCCAGACGGTGCGGGCCGCCCGCGACGCCGCGCGCCAGAAGGGGGAAACGATCATCACCGACGCCGAGCTGGCGGAAAACCCCGGCTACACCGCGGCAATGAACGCGGTCGCCGAGCTTTCCGCCGATCCCTTCCGCGTCGTCGCCAATTCCAGCCCGGCCTTCGCGCGGCCGTTCGATCCGATGGAGTTCCGCATCGAGGAATTTGCCGCCAGGCCCGGCGCCACCTTCTGCCCCGAACCGGAGCAGATCAAGGGATTCCGGCTGACGAGCGTCGATTCCCGGCCGGGCGGCGTCACAAAAGTGCTGCACGAGGACAAGGACGTGCCGGCCAGCCGCGGCTGCCCGCTCGGCTACCGCATCGGCGCCGTCCAGACCTATTTTCCGGAGGGCAAGTCGGGCATCGCGATGATTGTCGTCTCGGTGCGCTCCTTCGGCTTCGAAGGGCCGGACTATCGCTGGCTGGCCGTCGCGACCACGCTGCCGGACTAGGGATCGTGAGCGCGGCGCCGATCGACGCGGGTCTGGCCGGCGCAAGGCTGCCGGGCCTGCGCGCGCGCATCAGGCAGGCGTCGCCGTCCTGGCGGGTGGGAACCGCCGGCGCCGTCCTGTGGGCGGCCGCGATGGCTGCGAGCGCGGCAACGAACCTTACGCTCGCCGGCTGGGGCACCGGCCGGCATGTCGCCACCGTGGCGCTGGTCTTCGCGCTGAGCGCCTCCCTCGCCTTTCCGCTCGGCTTCGCCGCGGCCAATCTTCTCGCCGGCAAGCGGCATCCGGAAGCGCGCTTCGCCGCGGCGCTGCTGTGCTTCACGGCCGCGACGCTCGGCATCACCGCCGTGTTCTATGCGCTCGACTACCGGCAATATTACGCGAACTGGCATGCAGAGCCGCTGTCGGCGGTCTGGCTGATCCAGCTCGCCTTCACCACAGCCGGGGCGCTGGTGCAATTCGCCGTCACCGGCGTCCGCCTCTATTTCCCCATCGGCTTCCTCGCCCTGCTGCTGGTTTCGCTCTGGTTCGCGCGCCGCGCACGTTGAGCCGCGCCGCCGCCTCTGTTAGGACGCGGCAGGTTTTTTCGCCAACGCAGGACCGATCGATGATCCCTCGCTATTCACGGCCGGAAATGGTCGCCATCTGGTCGCCGGAGACGCGGTTCCGCATCTGGTTCGAGATCGAGGCGCATGCATGCGACGCGCTCGCCGAGATCGGGGTGATCCCGAAGGAAGCGGCGAAAACCATCTGGGAAAAAGGCGGCGCGGCGAAATTCGACGTCGAGCGCATCGACGAGATCGAGCGCGTCACCAAACACGACGTCATCGCCTTCCTCACCCATCTCGCCGAATTCGTCGGGCCGGATGCCCGCTTCATCCACCAGGGCATGACCTCGTCCGACGTGCTCGACACCTGTCTGGCGGTGCAGTTGGCGCGCGCCAGCGACCTCCTGCTGGCCGACATCGACGCGCTGCTGACAGCCCTCAAGCGCCGCGCCTTCGAGCACAAGGACACCGTCACCATCGGCCGCAGCCACGGCATCCATGCCGAGCCGACCACCTTCGGCGTGAAACTGGCCCAGGCCTACGCGGAATTCGCGCGCTGCCGCGAGCGGCTGGTCAGCGCCCGCGCCGAGATCGCCACCTGCGCCATCTCCGGCGCGGTCGGCACCTTCGCCAACATCGACCCGCGCGTCGAGGAGCATGTCGCCGAAAAGCTCCGGCTGACGCCGGAGCCGGTGTCGACGCAGGTCATCCCGCGCGACCGCCACGCCATGTTCTTCGCCACCCTCGGCGTCATCGCCTCGTCGATCGAGCGGCTGTCGGTCGAGATCCGCCACCTGCAGCGCACCGAAGTGCTGGAGGCGGAGGAATATTTCTCGCCGGGCCAGAAGGGCTCGTCGGCGATGCCGCACAAGCGCAACCCGGTGCTCACCGAAAACCTCACGGGCCTCGCCCGCATGGTGCGCTCCTACGCCCTGCCCGCGATGGAGAACGTGGCGCTGTGGCACGAGCGCGACATCTCGCATTCCTCGGTGGAGCGCATGATCGGCCCGGACGCGACGATCACGCTCGACTTCGCGCTGGCGCGGCTCACCGGGGTGATCGACAAGCTGGTCGTCTACCCCGACAACATGTCGAAGAATCTCAACAAGTTCCGCGGTCTCGTTCACTCTCAGCGCGTGCTGCTGGCGCTCACCCAAGCCGGCGTAAGCCGCGAGGACGCCTACCGGCTGGTGCAGCGAAACGCCATGAAGGTGTGGGAGCAAGGCGCTGACTTCCTTGAAGAACTGCTCGCCGACAAGGAAGTGCGCGCGGCGTTGTCCGAAGAAGACATCCGCGAGAAATTCGACCTCGGCTACCACACCCGGCAGGTGGACACGATCTTCCGCAGGGTGTTCGGGTAAAGCGGCGGCCTGCGCCTCCGCCGTGGTCTAGGGCGAGGCCGAGAGCCGGTCGCTTCGGTCAAATGCATGAGCAGCGAGGCTACGCTCGGGCTCCGGCCAAGCGGGCCGCTGCTCGGTCGCCCGCCAGCGCCTGCCCCCCGGTCCCGGGAACCGGCTCCGGTCCTGCCGCGTTTCTGGCGCGGTCCCACGGCCAAGGAGGGCTCGACATGAACGACGATCCGGCAGCCGACACAGGCAGTCCGAGCCGCGTTGTGTGGTTCGCGGCCGGCGCCCTGACGATCGCCGCCGCGCTGGCGCTCTTTCTCTATGTCGACGGCTTCTTCGCAGCCCGAGCCGAACTCGACGCGTCCGCCGGCTCATCCCGCACCATCATCGAGGGGCAGTAAGCGGTCAGGCCGGCACGATCCGGACGACGTTGCCCCACGGGTCCTCATGCACCGACTCCTTCGCCGCGGTCTTCGACCGGAACTCGACGAAGGACAGGCCCGAGCGGTCGGGATCGCGGTCTTTCGCGCCGGCGCTCTGCCAGGAGTTCGCGCCGACATGGTGGTGATAGCCGCCGGTCGACAAAAAGACCGCGCTGCCGCCCAGGCTCATGATCGTGTCGAAGCCGAGTTCGTCGTTCCACCAGCGCTCCGCCTCGCCGGCATTGCCGACGCGCAGATGGACGTGGCCGACCATGCTGCCCTCCGGCGCGCCGACCCATGCGGAGTCGCCCGGCCGCAGTTCGCCGAGCAAATTGTCGACGTCGAGCCGCACCGTGCCGATCTTCAGCCCGCCGCCTTCGTAACTCCAGGCGTCGCGGGGCCGGTCGGCGTAGATCTCGATGCCGTTGCCTTCCGGGTCGGTCAGGTAGATCGCCTCGCTGACGAAATGGTCGGATGCGCCGGTCACCTCGATGCGACGGTCGATCGCCTGGCGTGTCCATTTCGCCAGGTGGAGGCGCGACGGCAGGAGGAAAGCCGTATGATAAAGCCCGGCGGCGCGTGGGTCGTCGGGGCGCGCGGCGCGAAACTCCTCGATCTCCAGCAGCGGCAGACCGCCTGCGCCGAGCACGATGACGCCGGGCCGGCGCGAGACCTCGGCCAGGCCGACCGCATCCTTGTAGTAGTCGGCGAGCGCGTTCACGTCGCGCGCCTTGATGCCGACCGCGGCGACGCTCACCGGCGCGTCGGCGGCAAAGGGAAGTTTGGTCATCGTCATCTCCGCTCCGGCAAATCCAGTCGCCGCATCGAGCGCCACCAGGCCGGCCGCACCGCAAAAACCGCGTCGCGATATCCGCATTCGATCCCCCGGCGCCTCTTCTTGTCGCTGCCAACATCGGGCTCTCCACCCGCGCGCGCAAGGGTGCAGACGGCGAACACGGTGTTCACCGCATGAGAACGACTAGCCGAACTGCGGTGCCAGCACCGTTGACAATCCCGGCCCATGGCTTTGGCGGCGGCGTTGCCAGCCTTGCCCGGTATCGCTAAACCCGCCGCATGAAGGTCAAGGACGCAGACATCCTCATCGTGCCCGGCTACACGAATTCCGGACCGGAGCACTGGCAGAGCCGCTGGCAGCAAAAACTGTCGACGGCGCGCCGCGTCGAGCAGGCGGAATGGTCGAAACCCGTCCGCGACGACTGGACGCGGACGCTGGCCAACGCGGTGAACGAGGCCGAAAGGCCGGTCGTCATCGTCGCCCACTCGCTGGGCGTGGCGACGGTAGTGCAGGCGCTGCCGCTGTTCAGTCGCCAGGTGGCGGGGGCCTTCCTGGTCGCCCCGCCGGACGTGGCGAACCCGTCGATCCGGCCGAAACATCTGATGACGTTCGGGCCTTATCCCCGCGATCCCCTGCCCTTTCCGTCGATCGTCGCCTCCAGCAGCAACGACCCGTTCTGCCCGATCGAAGTGGCCGAGGATATTGCGGCGGCCTGGGGCTCGCTGTTCATCCACGCCGGCGAGGCCGGCCACATCAACGCCGAATCCGGCTACGGCCCCTGGCCGGAAGGCAGCATGGCCTTCGCCAATTTCATGACCCGGCTGGAGGCGTGAGCGGCGGTTAGACGTCGATCGCTCCGGCATGAACCAGGAGAGCGGCGCCGGCCACGACCTTAGGACACCCGCCTTTACGGATCGGAGAAAATGCATGCCCAAACATGTCCTCGTCGTCGGTGCCGGCATCGTCGGCGCATCGATCGCCTGGCATCTGGCGAAGGCCGGGTGCGCCGTCACCATCGTCGACGCGGGCGACGGCGGCGGGCTGGCGACGCGCCATTCCTTCGCCTGGATCAATGCGAGCTGGGGCAATCCGAAATTCTATTTCGACTTCCGCAGGCGCGCCATGGCCAGCTGGCGGCGGCTGGAGCGCGACGTACCCAGCGTGTCGGTCGACTGGTGCGGCGGGCTGATTTGGGACCTGCCGCCCGACCAATTGACTGCCTATGCCGAGGAGCACGCAGGCTGGGGGTATGGCCTGCGCCGGGTCACCCGGGCGGAGGCGCAACGCATCGAGCCGAACCTGACCGCGCCGCCGGAGCAGGCCCTCCACGTCGCGGAGGAGGGCATGGTCGAGCCGGTCGCGGCGGCGCGGGCGCTGCTTGCCGGAGCGATCGCGTCGGGAGCGCGCTTCCTGCCGAACACGCCGGCGGCTGCGCTGCTGGAGCGGGGCGGCCGGGTGGCCGGTGTGCTCACCGAGGCGGGTGAAAGACTGGAAGCCGACGAGACGGTCGTCGCCGCCGGTGCCGATACCGCGCGACTGCTGGACAGCGCCGGCGTCCGCCTCGCCGTGAACGCTCCGGCAGGGCTGATCGCGCATTCGACGGTCGCCGACCGGAGACTGCTCAACGGGCTGGTGATGGCGCCGGACCTCCATGTTCGCCAGACGCGCGAGGGGCGGCTGATCGCCGGAACGGATTTTGCCGGCGGCGACCCCGGCGGTCGGGAGCGGGAAATGGCACTGGAATTGATCGAGCAGGTCAAGGCGATGATCGACGGGGCGTCAAACCTCGCGCTCGACTTCCTGACGGTCGGTCACCGGCCGACACCGGCGGACGGCTTTCCGGCGATCGGCCGCCCCGGCCCCGATGGTCTCTACGTGGCGGTGCTGCATTCCGGCATCACGCTGGCGCCGCTGGTCGGCGAGCTGGCCGCGCGCGAAATAGCCAGGGGTGAACGCGATGCGGACCTGGCGCCCTACGATCTCAGGCGGGCGGCGGTTGCGTAGCCGGCTCCTGTCTACTCCGCCGCCAGTCCGACATCCTGCGGCGGTTCGCCGGCGCGAAAATGGCTGGGCGGCGCGCCGATCACCCGCTTGAAGGCGCGGCTGAAGGAAGCTTCCGAATCGTAGCCCAGGCGTTTTGCCGCCACCGAAATCCGCATGCGGTCGCGCACCAGCCATTGCCGCGCCTGGTGCATGCGCACCTGCGCGACGTAGCGGGCCGGCGTCTCGCCCACCACGCTCGCGAACCGTTCGGCGAAACCCGAGCGCGAGGCGCCCATGATCTTGGCTAGCGCCGTCACCGTCCAGTCGCGGTGCGGCTCCAGATGGATGGCGGCGAGCACGCGCCCGACATCCGGGTTGCGCACCGCCGCGATCCAGCCGGTGGCGTCGCCGCAGCCCTTCTCCACCCACACCCGGATGATGCTGGCGGCGAGCACGTCGGCGAGCCTCGCCAGCATGCCGCCGGCGCCGACGCGGTCCATCGTCACCTCCCGCGCCATCGCCTCCAGCAGGAAGGCGATGTTCGGCTCGACCGCGGCCAGTTCGTGCACCCACATTACGTCCGGCATCATGCTGAGCAGCGGATGCAAGCTGTCGACGTTGAAATGCATGCTGCCGCAGAACAGCAGCGTCACCTCCCCCTCGCCGCCGCCGCAGACGTCGAAGACGTTGCCGCAGATCGGCTTGACCTCGTAGCGCTGGATCGGCAGCGCGCTCACATCCGGCTTGCTCGCCAGAATGTGCTCGGCGCCGCGCGGCAGCAGAACCGCGTCGCCGGTCTTGAGCTCGACCCAATCCTTGCAGGGGGTGAGCAGCCAGCAGCGATGCCTGCCGATGAAATGAAAACGTGCCGCCGCCTGTGCGGGAAACAGGATCGCCCACGGCTCCGTCATCTGGCAGCGGCCGTAGTCGACCCCGTCCAGCCGCAAGCCCCGCAGCATCTCGGTCAGCGGATCACCGGCTTCGATCCCGACAGATTTGGACGAATGGTCAAGCATTTTGGCTTCTCTAGCATGGAAGCTCCAACCGGTCACTTCCTATTTTGCGCTGCACAACCTCCTGGAGTGACCCCATGTCCGATTCCCTGTCCGCCGCGGCCGCCGAAGAGGCAATCGAGGCGTCCGACGAGCCCGTCGAGCGCAGCGAGGCGCTGTGGGCCGCCGTCGTCTCCCTGTCGCTCGGCGTGTTCGGCCTGGTCACGGCGGAATTCCTGCCGGCCAGCCTGCTCACCCCGATTGCCGCCGATCTCGGCATCAGCAACGGCGCGGCCGGCCAGGCAGTGACGGCGACGGCCGTGGTCGGCGCCATCGCAGCGCCCACGACCGCCATCCTCACCAAGGGCATCGACCGCCGCCTGGTGATGTGGACATTCACGCTGCTGCTGATCGTCTCCAGCATTCTCGCCGCCACCGCGTCCGGACTGGTCACGCTGCTGGTGGCGCGCGTCGTGCTCGGCGTGGCGCTCGGCGGCTTCTGGTCGATGGCCGGCGCCATGGCGATGCGTCTCGTTCCCTCCCATCTGATGCCGCGGGCGCTTTCGATCGTCTTCACCGGCGTCTCGGTCGCCACCGTCTGCGCCGCGCCGGTCGGCGCCTATATCGGCGATTTGTGGGGCTGGCGCACGGCCTTTGCGCTGGCCGCCGGCATCGGCGTGGTCACGCTTGTCGTGCAGATGCTGAGCATCCCGCGCCTGCCGCCGGTCGGTGCGCCGGGCCTGGCGTCGCTGGCCAAGATGCTGCGCCGGCCGAGCGTCAGCATGGCGCTGCTCGCCACGCTGCTGATCGCGTCGGGCCATTTCGCCGGCTTCACCTATGTCCGGCCGTTCCTCGAGGAGGTGCCGGCGCTCGACATCGAGACCATCTCCTTCGTGCTGCTCGCCTTCGGCATCGGCGGCTTCTTCGGCAACCTCTTCGGCGGCTTCCTGATCGAGCGCAGCCTCAAGGCCGACATTGGCACTGGCGCCCTGGCGATTGCCGCGGCGGCGCTGGTGCTGGTGCTGCTCGGCAGTTCCGAATGGCTGTCGGCCGGCGCCGTCACGCTGTGGGGCTTCGCCTTCGGCATGCTGCCGGTCGGGCTGCAGACCTGGATCGTACGGGCGGCGCCCGACCAGGCCGAGAGCGCGGGCGGGCTGCTGGTCACCGCCTTCCAGGTGGCGATCGCCGGCGGCGCCATCTTCGGCGGCCTGCTGGTCGACGGTTTCGGCCCGCTCGGCGCCTTCATCTATGCCGGCACGGCGATGCTTGCCGGCGCGCTGCTGGTGTTCTCGCTCGGCGCGAGAAGTTTGCCGCGGGCGGGTTAGGCCTTGCCGATCGACTCGCTGATCGCTCCGAGCTGCGCGGCCGCGCCGCGCGCGATCAGTTGGCCCTCGCTGCCGGTCGCCAGCAACCTGTAGCCCATCTTCACGAAGCGGCCGGCGATCGCCGGATCGATGACATAGATGCCCGTGAACTTTCCGGCGGCGCGGGCGCGCGCCGCCACCGAGGCAACCGTCTCCATCATGTCCTCGAGCGTCGAATTGACGGTCTTGCCGCGGCTCCAGGCTATCGAGAAGTCGGATGGGCCCAAGAAGACGGCATCAATGCCCGGCACGGCCAGAATGTCGTCCAGCGCGTCAAGCGCGCTGCGCGTCTCGATCATGGCGAAGGAGACGGTGCGCTTGTTGCTCTCCTCCAGCCATTGCTGCTGCGTGCCCTGCCCGTACCGCGGCATGGCGAAGGTCGGCCCCCACGAGCGCTCGCCGACCGGCGGATATTTCATCGCCGCGGCGAAGCGGCGGGCGTCCTCGGCCGAGTTCACCATCGGGGCGATCACGGCATCGGCGCCGAAATCCAGCGCCCGGCTGGCCATGTCGAAACGGCCGACCGGGATGCGCACGATGGCCGGCTTCCCGGCCCGCTTGATCGGCACGATTCCCCGCAGGACGCTGTCCTCGTGGTGGCCGCCATGCTGCATGTCGAGCGTCACGGCGTCGAAGGGCTGGGCCGCAAGGATCTCGACGGTCAGCGCATCGGGCACGCCCGACCATGCGGTGACGACGGGCTTGTCTCCGGCCAGCCGGTCGATCAAGGTCATCCGCTTCCTCCATTCCAAGGTGGGCCGTAGATTGACCCGCGCGCGGTGCAAAACGCAAAGAAAAACCGCCCGGCGAGCGGGCGGTCGATTGGTCCAGGCGACGGCTGCTAACTGTTCTTCACCGCTTCGACGGCCTGCGCCATCAATTCTTCCATGGTGCGGCGGATCTGGTGGTCCGACTGGTCGACGCCGGCGGCGTCGAAATCCTTGCGGACCTTTCGGAACACGTCGTGATCGCCGGCCTCCTCGAAATCCGAGGCGACGACCTCCTTGGCATAGGCCTCCGCGTCGGCGCCGGTCTTGCCCAGCTTCTCGGCGGCCCACAGTCCGAGCAGCTTGTTGCGGCGGGCGGTGGCCCTGAAGCGCTGCTCCTCGTCTATCGCGAACTTGCGCTCGAAGCCTTCCTCGCGGTCCTTCATGCTGGTCATGGCAAATCCTCCGGCTGGGAATCCGATTCGTCGGATCCCATATAAGCTGTCCAAGCTGCACAAACCAAAACGCCGCGGCGGGGTCAATATCGACGGGCATGCTGCGCTGCGGCAAATGGCGGCGGAAAGCCGTCGACTGCGCGGAATTGCCAATTGAGGAAAGACCGCGATTACGATAGAGACCGCCGTTGAAACCCATCATCGCGAAATTGCAGCGCGACTCGGAGGGTAGGGTTATGATCCGCCTTCCAGCAAATCCAGAGAACCCGCTATGAAAAATCGCCGCCGAATCTACGAAGGCAAGGCCAAGATCCTTTATGAGGGACCCGAACCGGGCACGCTCATCCAGTTTTTCAAGGACGACGCCACCGCTTTCAACAAGAAGAAGCACGAGATCGTCGACGGCAAGGGTGTCATCAACAACCGCATTTCCGAGCATATTTTCAATCACCTGAACCGGATGGGCATCCCGACCCACTTCATCCGCCGCATCAACATGCGCGAGCAGCTGATCAAGGAAGTCGAGATCATTCCGCTGGAAGTGGTGGTGCGCAACATCGCCGCCGGCTCGCTGGCCAAGCGCCTCGGCATCGAGGAAGGCACGGTGCTGCCGCGCTCGATCATCGAGTTCTATTACAAGGCCGACGCGCTCGACGACCCGATGGTGTCGGAAGAGCACATCACCGCCTTCGGCTGGGCCTCCCCGCAGGAGATCGACGACATCATGGCGCTCGCCATCCGCGTCAACGATTTCCTCTCCGGCCTCTTCCTCGGCGTCGGCATCCAGCTCGTCGACTTCAAGATGGAGTGCGGCCGCCTCTACGAGGGCGACATGATGCGCATCGTGGTCGCCGACGAGATTTCGCCGGACTCCTGCCGGCTGTGGGACGTGGCCACCCAGGACAAGCTCGACAAGGACCGATTTCGCCGCGACATGGGCGGACTGGTGGAGGCTTATCAGGAGGTCGCCCGTCGCCTCGGCATCATGAACGAGAACGAGCCGCCGCGTCCGGCAGGGCCCATCCTCGTCGCCTCCTCCGGCACCGGCAAGGGCAAGCCGCACTGAGCGGCCGCCTCACCTTCTCTTCGTAGTCAGTCAAGGAACGACAGTCCCGTGATCAAGGCCCGCGTCACCGTCACCCTCAAGACCGGCGTGCTCGACCCGCAAGGCAAGGCGATCGAGGGCGCGCTCAGCACACTGGGCTTTTCGGGCGTCGGCCAGGTGCGGCAGGGAAAGGTGTTCGACGTGCAGCTCGACGGCACCGACACGGCGAAGGCCGAGGCCGACCTCAAGGCCATGTGCGAGAAGCTGTTGGCCAACACGGTGATCGAGAATTATAGTGTGACGCTTACCTGAGGTTGCCGGAGCGGGTGATGGCGGAAATTGATGGTAACCTGCTCTGCGAGATTCTGAAGAGCGTCCAGCAGGACATCCGGCAGCTCAAGGATGGGCAGGCCGAACTCAAGCAGGAGCTGATTTCGATTCGTCTGCAGCAGCTTGGCATGCAGAACGATATTCATAACATCTATGCCATGCTCGCGCGAAGTGATCAGCGTTTGGAGCGAATCGAAAATCGGCTTGAACTGCGTGAACTCGCCGAACCTCAGCGGCCGTTCGATCCGAGAACGTAGACGGACTTCAACCTGCATCGAAAGTTGCAGCCGGCATGGCGGAAGTGACGAACGACCTGATTTACGGGATGCTAAAGCTAGTCCACGCCAATCTCGCGGAAGTGAAGTTCGACGTGCACGAACTGAAGAAGCGGATGACCGGCGCCGAAGATGCGCTCGCCGGTGTGAACCGTCGACTGGACCGTCAGGACGACCGGCTGGAGCGCATCGAGCGCCGACTCGATCTTCACGAACTCGCCGAAACGCAAAAACCCTACGAGCCCAAATGAAATCCGCCGTCGTCCTGCTCCCCGGCCTCAACCGCGACCGCGACATGATCGCGGCACTGACGAAGATTTCCGGCCACGCGCCGGTCACCGTCTGGCAGACCGAGACGGAGATTCCCGACGTCGACCTGATCGTCATCCCCGGCGGCTTCTCCTATGGCGACTATCTGCGCTGCGGCGCCATCGGCGCGCGCAAGCCGGTGATGCGGGCCGTCGCCGAGAAGGCAAAAAAGGGCGTGCCGGTCATCGGCGTGTGCAACGGCTTCCAGATTCTTCTTGAGGCCGGCCTACTGCCGGGCGCGCTGATGCGCAACACCTCGCTGAAATTCGTCTGCCGCGAGGTGAAGATGTCGGTGGCCAACGCCAACACGCGGTTCACCCGCAACTATGCGCCCGGCCAGATCATCCGTACGCCGGTCGCCCATCACGACGGCAACTACTTCGCCGATCCGGAAACGCTCGCCCGCATCGAGGGCGAGGGCCAGGTGGTGTTCCGCTATGCCGAAAACACCAATCCCAACGGCTCGATCAACGACATCGCCGGCATCATGAACGAGAGCGGCAACGTGCTCGGCCTGATGCCGCATCCGGAGGACCTGATCGAAGCGGCGCATGGCGGCATCGACGGGCGCGGCCTGTTCGAAAGCGCGCTCGGCATCAAGGCCGCCGCCTGACCAACCTACCCTCCAGACCTTCCCGCACCCCAACCAGGACCCTGCCGATGCGATTTGTCCTCGCCGCCCTGCCCGTCCTGGTGCTGGCGCTGGCGGCCTGCCAGGCGCAGGCGCCCAAAAGCGGCGGCGGTGGCGGCGGCGGCAAGAGCGCGGCGCTGCACGCCATGGAGACGGTGGCGATCGCCGCGCACAAATGCTGGTTCGCCTCGAAGGACCCGGCCTTCCGGTCCTACCGCTTCGCCAACGAGCTGAATTCCATGACCGGCCAGCCGCGCTTCCTGCTGGTGCCCGCCAAGGATTTCGGCGGGCGTCCGCTGCTGGTCGTCCAGGCCAAGGGCGGCTCGTCCAGGGTCGACGCCTTCGGGCCGCTGCTTTCGGAGCCGCTCGGCGCGCGCATCTCGGGCGATCTCGGCCGCTGGACCAGGGGCGACACCTCCTGCGGCGCCGCCGCCTGATCGCATGGCCCGGTTGCTCCAGCTCGCAGGATTGATCGTCGGGGCGGGCGGCCTCGCCCTGCAGGCGGCGATCACGATACCGGCGTCGATCGAGGCGGGTCGTGGACCGATTGCCCCGATCGTCTTCTTCCTGAGCTTCTTCACCATCCTGACCAACTTCGGCGCTGTCTTCGTGCACGCGGCGTCGCTGTTCGGCTCCGGCCGCGACGGGCCACCGTTCTTCGCCCGGCCGCGGGTGCGTGCCGGCGTCGCCGTCGCCATGACCGTGGTGCTGGTCGTCTATGCCACCATGCTTGCGCATCTCTGGAAGCCGCAAGGGCTTTTTCTCCTTTGCGACATCCTCCTGCACTATGTCACGCCGGTCCTGTTCGTCGGCTGGTGGCTGCTTTTCGGTGCCGATGGGTCTTCTCGCTGGCGCGACATCCCGTTCTGGCTGATCTATCCCTTCGCCTATCTCGCCTATGTGCTGGCGCGGGCGCCGCTCGCCGGCGAAGTGCCCTACCCGTTCTTGGATGTCGGCACGAACGGCATCGGCGGCGTCGCCGCGATGGCCCTTGCCGTCGCGGCGTTGTTCGTGGTGCTCGGCATTCTGGCCGTGCTCGTCGACGGCGCGATCAGCCGACGCCGCGCCGCGGCCGCCGGGCTGACCTGACATTCCCGTTTCCGGCAGCCTCCGTCGCCGCCACGCCGCGAAAAAATCCGCGATGGCCATCCACCTTAGCTGTCCGCGTCCGGAGGGCGCAATCACGACGTATCGGCCGGCTCCAGCGCCCACTGGGCAAGCCCGTGCACGACGTCGAGGACCTCGTGCACCTCATGAACGGGCTTTTTTCGCTGCCAGCCTGGCGGCCGGCCGGGCTTCAGCGGCGAGAAGCGGCCGAACCGGCGCAGGCAGCCGGATTCCCGCTCGCGCGCGAGGGCGGCGTCGCGGCGTGCTCGCCAGCGGGCGAAGCGCCTTGCCTGGCCCGGCAGGTCGTCGAGCGCCAAAACCAGCGCCCGCAGCCGCGCGTCCAGCCGTGACGCGTCGATCGGATCGTTGGGCGACCAGACGGGGATGCGGAACGGCTCGCTGTAGCCGGGACAGGAGATGCGCGGCACGCCCCTGGGCGCCCGCCGCGGGCGGCGGTTCCAGGGTTTCAGCGGGTCGAGCAGCGGCAGGGAGGTGCGGCGGGCGCGGGCTTTCGGCCGTGCCGGCATGCGAACCGGGCCGGCTCCGGGCCGATATTTCGGCGGCGGTTTCTGCCGCGGCGGCGGCAGGGTCACGACGAGCCCGCGCGCGGCCACGACGATGAGGCGCCGCACCGCGGCTTCGGCCGGGCGCAGCAACCTGAGTATGGCGCGATGGAGGCGGCGGGGAAGGGCAAGCGCGGGGTCAAGTGCCGGCGCAAGCGCCGGGGACAGTTTACTTTTTTCGGCCCGCGCGAGGCCTGAACCGCTGCCGCCTTTCTGCCGAAACAAAGTAAACTGTCCCCTGAGTTCCCCGGCATCCAGCCCGGCCATGGCAAGCAGCATGGCGACGATGCGCTTCAGCGCTTCCCGGTTCTTGTCGATCGCCGCATCCCAGTCCACCGCCGCTTCCTTTCCAGCACAGGCGGACGAAAGTATCGCTGCGGTCGGGAGGGTGGGGATAAATTTGCGAAAACAATCCTGACGGATGCTGACAAGGACCGTTGCGGGTGATCGCATATGGGTCTGGCCGGTCACAGGCGGCGGAAGCGCCCCCTCACCGGCCCTTCGGGCCGTCTCCGAGAGAAGGTCTTCATCGGCTTTGGCGTCTTCGAGTCCGAGGCCTGGATTCCCGACACTCTCCGCTCGCTTCGCTCGCTCACGAGGTCGGGAATGACGACAATCATGATCTGGTTCGCCAATCACAGACGATCTGCTTTGCCAATCACAGACGTTGGTGATTGGCGCAGTATCGGTCGATGTCGTCATTCCCGACCTCGTGAGCGAGCGAAGCGAGCGGAGAGTGTCGGGAATCCGGGCCTCGGACTCGAAGACGCCAAAGCCGATGCCGAAGATCCGAAACTGTAGCCCTCTTAGCCTTTGCCCCGCAGGCTCGAGGCAAGCTCAATTCGACCGGCGCCTCCGCGGCGGCATGCCGAGCTCGGCCAGCTGATCGTCGCTCAATTCCATCAGCCCGCGCCGCGTGAGTTGCTTTCGCGGCAGCCCGTTCCACCAGCGCAACGCGGCGTCGAGACAGCGGACGGGCAGCGGCCGTGCCGGAATGGTCGATCGCCTCCGCATCGCATGATCGCCTTTTCTGCCCGCGTCCATCCCCGGCAATGCGGGCATCAGTCGAAGAAGGGGCGGATTCCCTCGCGATGAGCATCGGCGCGCGACAGGCCGATGTCCTTGAGCTGGTCGTCGGTCAGCCCCAGCAGCGCCAGCCGGCTGCGCCGCCGCTCCAGCATGACCGAGACCCTGTCCGAGACGGTGTTGAGAAGGCGGGCCGCAGCGGCGCCCTGCCGCCGGAAGAAACCGCGCGCCGGGCCTGAATGAATCGACCGGCTCTGAGCCAATGTCTCTATTGCACTCATTTTCCTGTCCTCTCGCACAAAATGTCCTCTTCAATGGGTACAATCTTGTGAATTGACCCTATTGCAATTGCAAGCTATGAAATTGTCATCATGACAAATTGGCTTCCCGATCTGTCCGAGGGCTCCGGCCCGCTCTATCTTCGCCTCGCCGACCAGATCGAGCGCGACATCAGCGACGGCAGGCTGCCGACGGGCGAAAAATTGCCGCCGCAGCGCAACCTCGCCTTTGACATCGGCGTCACCATCGGCACGGTGACACGCGCCTATGCGGTGGCGCGCGAGCGCGGCCTGGTCAGCGGCGAGGTCGGACGCGGAACCTATGTGCTGGGCAGCGGCGATACGCCCGAGCCGCAGCCCCAGGCCGCAGCTCCCGCTGCCACCTGGAGCCGCGCCGTCCCGGCGCCGGCGGGCAAGCTGCGCATGGACACGACGTCGGCGCCCGATCTCGGCCAGAGCGCCGCCATCCGCGAGATCACCGAGCGCATCATTCGCAATCATCCGGACGAGGTGGTCGATTACACCCGGCGCTGGCCCGACGAGTGGCGCACCGCCGGCAGCGCGTGGCTCGCCTCCGGCGACTGGCGGCCGGAGCCGCAGACGATCGTGCCGACATCCGGCTGCCATGCCGCCATCCTGGCGGTGATCGCCGCCACCACCGCGCCAGGCGACAGGGTCGCCTTCGAGCAGATCACCTATTCGTCGATCTCGCGCAGCGCCAGCCTGATCGGCCGGCGCACGGTCGCCTTCGGCAATGACGAGCACGGCCCGGATCCCGACGATTTCGAGCGGCTGTGCGCCCAGCAGCATCCGAAACTGGTCTTCCTGATGTCGGCGCTGCAGAACCCAACGCTGTCGATCATGGCGCCGGAGCGGCAGCGCGCCATCGTCGAGATCGCCAGAAAATACAATGTCTGGATCATCGAGGACGCGGTCTACAGCACGCTGCTGGAGACCGGCTATTCGACGCTTGCGGAGATCGCGCCGGAGCGCACCTTCCACATAGGCGGCCTGTCCAAGGCGGTGTCGGCAGGCGTGCGCGGCGGCTGGGTCGCCTGCCCCGCGCATTTCGCGCCGCGCGTGCAGACCGCGCACAAGATGGTGACCGGCGGCCTGCCCTTCCTGCTCGCCTCTCTATCGGCCGAGCTGGTCAATGGCGGCGAGGCGGCGAAGACCCGCGGCAAGGTGCGGCGCGAGCTGGCCGCGCGCGAGGAGCTGGCGCGCAAGATCTTCGCCGGCCACGACTTCCGCTCGCACAAGAACGCGCCTTACCTGTGGATGAAGCTGCCCGAGCCATGGATGTCCGGCACCTTCAAGCAGGTGGCGGCCAACGAAGGCGTGCTCGTCGACGACGAGGACGAATACAAGGCCGGCCGCAGCGAGCGTGTCTTCCACCGCGTCCGCATCAGCTTCTCCATGCCGCCCACCCGCGAAGACGTCGCCGCCGGCTTCGCCACGCTCAGGCGGCTGATGGATCACGGCGGCGCCGGCTACGACAGTTACGGCTGATCGCGCAAAAACCGGCACTTCACGCGAATTTATCCCCAGCGGGCGGTGTATCGCGGCGCCGGCTTGCGCTATGGAGCGCGGCAAGCCCCACGGAGTCCATGGCAGCACGATGACCATCCGCAACGACGTCGCCATCACCGACGAGCTGGTGAAGGCGCACGGGCTGAAGCCCGACGAGTACCGGCGCATCCTCGACCTGATCGGCCGCGAGCCGAGCTTCACCGAGCTCGGCATCTTCTCGGCGATGTGGAACGAGCACTGCTCGTATAAGAGCTCGAAGAAATGGCTGCGCACGCTGCCGACCAAGGGCGAGCGGGTGATCCAGGGGCCGGGCGAGAACGCCGGCGTGGTCGACATCGGCGACGGCCAGGCGGTCGTCTTCAAGATGGAGAGCCACAACCACCCGTCCTACATCGAACCCTACCAGGGCGCGGCGACCGGCGTCGGCGGTATCTTGCGCGACGTCTTCACCATGGGCGCGCGGCCGATCGCGGCGATGAACGCGCTGCGCTTCGGCGAGCCCGACCATCCGAAGACGCGCCACCTGGTGGCCGGCGTGGTCTCCGGCGTCGGCGGCTACGGCAACGCCTTCGGCGTGCCGACGGTCGGCGGCGAGGTCAATTTCGATCGCTCCTACAACGGCAACTGCCTGGTCAACGCCTTCGCCGCCGGCCTGGCGCGCACCGACGGCATCTTCCTGTCGGAGGCCAAGGGCGTCGGCCTGCCCGTCGTCTATCTCGGCGCCAAGACCGGGCGCGACGGTGTCGGCGGCGCCACCATGGCGTCGGCGGAGTTCGACGATACGATCGAGGAAAAACGCCCGACCGTGCAGGTCGGCGATCCCTTCACCGAAAAATGCCTGCTGGAGGCCTGCCTCGAGCTGATGGCGTCGGGCGCCGTCATCGCCATCCAGGACATGGGCGCGGCCGGCCTCACCTGCTCGGCGGTGGAGATGGGCGCCAAGGGCGACCTCGGCATCGAACTCGACCTCGATCATGTGCCGGTGCGCGAGGAGCGCATGAGCGCCTACGAGATGATGCTGTCGGAGAGCCAAGAGCGCATGCTCATGGTGCTGAAGCCGGAAAAGGAGGCCGAGGCGGCGGCGATCTTCGAGAAGTGGGGGCTGGACTTCGCCATCGTCGGCAAGACCACCGACGATCTGCGCTTCCGCATCCTGCACCAGGGCGAGGAGGTCGCCAACCTGCCGATCAAGGAACTCGGCGACCAGGCGCCGGAATACGACCGGCCGTGGACGGAGCCGAAAGTGCCCGCGCCGCTCGCGACAGACGATATCCCGCAGGCCGACGTGGCCGACGCGCTCATCAAGATGCTGGGCGGCCCGGACCTCTCCAGCCGGCGCTGGGTGTGGGAGCAGTACGACACGCTGATTCTGGCCAACACGCTGCAGATCCCCGGCGGCGACGCCGGCGTGGTGCGCATCGACGGCCACCCGACCAAGGCGCTCGCCTTCTCCTCGGACGTCACGCCGCGCTACTGCGAGGCGGACCCGTTCGAGGGCGGCAAGCAGGCGGTGGCGGAGTGCTGGCGCAATCTCACGGCGACCGGCGCCGAGCCCCTGGCCGCCACCGACAATCTCAACTTCGGCAATCCGGAGCGGCCGGAGATCATGGGCCAGCTGGTGAAGGCCATCGAAGGCATCGGCGAAGCCTGCCGGGCGCTCGGCTTCCCGATCGTGTCGGGCAATGTCTCGCTCTACAACGAGACCAACGGCCAGGGCATCCTGCCCACGCCCACCATCGGCGGCGTCGGCCTGATCGGCGACTGGTCGAAGATGGCACGCATCGGCTTCGCCGCCGCCGACGAGGCGATCGTGCTGGTCGGCGCGCCGGCCATTTGGGGCACGCATCTCGGCCAGTCGATCTATTTGCGCGACATTTTCGGCCGCAGCGACGGCCCGCCGCCGCCGGTCGACCTCGCGCATGAGAAGAAAGTGGGCGATCTGGTACGAAAACTGATCGCAGACGGCGTCGCCACCGCCGTGCACGACGTCTCCGACGGCGGGCTGGCCGTGGCGCTGGCCGAGATGGCGATGGCCGGCGGCATCGGCGCCAATGTCAGCCAGCTCAAGGGCGTCTCGCCGGTTCCCGTCTTCTTCGGCGAGGACCAGGGCCGCTACGTCGTCACCATGCGGCGCGACCGGATCGACTGGTTCCTGAACGAGTTCCTCGAGGATACCGGCGTGTTCGCGCCGTGGATCGGCGTCACCGGCGGGCAGGAGCTGAAGCTCGGCGATGCCCGGGCGATAGCGCTCGCCGAGCTGAAGGCGGCGCACGAAGGCTGGTTCCCGAATTTCATGGCCGGCGACCTGCCGCAGGAAAACTGACGGGACGCTCCGGCGGACGGGTATTGCTTCTTCGGCGATCGACGGTCGGCCGATTGACCTCCCCGGCCCCGGAGGCCATATCTGGGTCAAGCAGACCAAACGGGGAGCTTCGCCGATGGCGATGGACGCGCACGACATCGAACGCCTGATCAAGGAAGGCATTCCGGATGCCCGGGTGACGATCCGCGACCTTGCCGGCGACGGTGACCACTATGCGGCGGAAGTCGTGGCGGAAAGCTTTCGCGGGAAAAGCCGCGTCCAGCAGCACCAGATGGTCTACGAGGCGCTGAAGGGCAATATGGGCGGCGTGCTGCACGCGCTGGCGCTGCAGACCAGCGCGCCGGATTGACCTGCTTCGGCGCGATTCGTTTCAATCGGCTTCGGCAGCGCCGCTGCGTTTCGTGATGGCAACAGGCATGCACAAGCATGCCGCAGCGCTCCGCGACCGAGAAGACCACCTTCTCGATCTTGTTCATGACGTCCGCGATCCAGCCTTGCTCGGACAGCCATCGGGGGCGGCATGGATGACGACCTCGCCCGCAAGCCCAATTCGCGCCGACGGGAAGCCGCGGCAATTCAGCGGGATGTGACGAAGCGCTCCAGCTTGCCCAGGGTTTGCAGTCCCAGTTCCACGGCGCCAAAACCCTTGGCCTCCCGGAACTCGGCAGCCGTGCTGAACACCATGCCCAGCGTGACCTTCGTCGCTCCGTCCTGATCCTCGAACGAGGCCCAGGCGTCGGCATGTTTCGGCCCGTTCTCGCCCCATAACAGCGCATAGCCGAACCCCACTTCGGGCCTGACCTCGCCATAGCGATGGTGATTGGGATAGACGGTGCCGTCGGGCCCGATCATGTCGAAAACCCATTCGCCGCCCGACCGCAGGTCGATCCTCTTCGTCCGGCAGGAAAACCCGTCCGGCCCCCACCATTGCGGCAGCGCTTCGGGGTTCATCCACGCGCCCCAGACGACGGATCGCGGCGCCCGGATGACCCGTTGCAGCACCATTGTCCGCTCGGCCGCGCCCTGGAGATTATCCAGCCCCGCGCCAAAACCCTGTCGGTAGCCAGCCTGCATATCCTTGGCCAGCGAGGAAAGCTGTACCGTCACGACCAGCCGGCTGCGCTCGTCCGAGCCTGAGAAATCAGCCGTCACCAGCGCCGCCGATTGCGGCACACCACCGGAGGAGACCACCTCGTAGTTGACGCTACGCATCGCCGGTTGCAGCTCAAGCCAGCCGCATTCACAGCGGATGTCCGGCCGGCCCTCGACCTTGCAGAGCGAGACTTCGCGTCCGCCAACCCTGGTGTCAGCCTCCAAGAACTCCACGGTGACGGAGGGGGTGGGCGCGGCCCAGACCGCCCGGGCGGCGGGCGCCGTCCAGGCCTGCCACAGCACCGACAACGGCGCGGCCACGTCCCGCTCGAAGGTCAGCGTCGCAAAACGGCTCCTTCCACCATCGGATCCTTCAGGGGTCGTGCTGCCCCGCTGCAAGTTCGATGTCATTTCGCGCGCTCCTTCATCACGTTCATCACAAAGGCGTCCAGCCGGTCGAGCCGAGCTTCCCAGATGGCCCGCTGTTCATCGATCCATGTCCGCGCCGGCTCCAAGGCCTCGGGAACGATGGCGCAGGTGCGTATGCGCCCGTCCTTGGAGGTTGCGATCAGCCCGGCCTCCTCCAACACGGAAAGGTGCCGCATCACCGTGGGCAGACGCAGTCCCGTGGGTCCAGCCAGCTCCGTCACCCGCGCCGGCCTTTCGGCGAGCCGCGTCAGGATCGATCGGCGGGTCGGATCGGCCAAAGCGTGGAAGAGCAGCGAGAGGTCAGGATCATGCTTAGCCATAATGCTAACTATCGCGCGATCCGCGGCGGCGCAAGGAAAACTTCGCCAACTTGCTAAGTTTTATCGTTCGAGAGGTTCGGCCCGGCAGGCCCGCTCCCGGCTTCTCCCCTGCGGTAGGGAGCGTTCCCTAAACAATGGCATGGCCCGGAAGGCACTCGGAGAAGGGAACGCGCCGCTGCGCCGACGACCTGCCTAGCGCGATGCGGATAATTGTAGCCGCTGCTATTGTTTCGCGAACACGGCGATGATCGGCCCGACCGGATGCTTTCCGCCGAGCAGCGTTCTCCTCCCGTTGGAGAACGCCGAAATGTCGCCGTCGAGGAACAGCGCGTTCGGGCAGGCGAGCGCGTCGCGGAACAGCCGGGCGAAGCTGCCGAGGCTGACCTCGGTCAGCGAGATCGCCAGCACGACGCTGCCGGATTCGGTGACGCCGACGCCGTTGCGGGTGTAGCGCGACGTGCCGTCCGGCAGGAAGCGCGGATGGGTTTGTCCGTCGATCACCAGCATCGGCCCGGACTGTGTGGCGAAGCGCACCGCCGGGCGCCCGGCCCGGAATTTTTCCGTCTCCGTCACGGCCGCCGCACCGTCGTCGCGGATGACGAAGATGCCGTTCGGCTTGAGGAAGAAATTGCCCTCCCCGTCCGCGGTCTCGACCGGCGTGACCTCGCGGCCGTCTTCGACCAGCAGGCCGACCGGACCGAGGCCCTCGTGATACATGCCGGCGTTCATGGCCAGCGCCACGGGCCTGCCGCGCGCCGCCATCGCCTGATCGAAAGCATCGAGCGACCCGTAAGCCCCGCCGTCCGGCCCCGCATGGAAGACGCCGATATCGGCCTGGCCGGGGTCGACCGTGCAGACGACGTAGGCGGCCTGCTCGAACGTCGTTTCCCGACACATCGCCGGCAACTCGGCGGCGTCGAAAGGCGCCGGACGCTTGTCCCCGCCGGACAACCACAAGCCGGCGGCGGCGGCAATCGCAAGAACGATCAGGACAATCGAGACAATCGCTGCGCGGCTCACCCTGCCTCATCGCGGTGCGAACGAACTGCCGGGCCAGGTCCGGCGGCGGCATCGTGCTGGCTGGACCAGCCGGAAAAGGATCGGATGCCTTGTTTCGGGTGGCCTTAGGGTTTATTTGAATGGCATGTTTCGGGCCTGACTCCCACAGGCAAGGCAAGGGATTTTTCGGATGAGCGGCATCGGCGAATACATCGACAGCGAAGTGAAGAGCAAAGACGTGGTGCTGTTCATGAAGGGCACGCCGGGTTTCCCGCAGTGCGGCTTCTCCGGCCAGGTGGTGCAGATCCTCGACTATCTCGGCGTCGACTACAAGGGCGTCAACGTGCTCACCTCCAACGAGCTGCGCCAGGGCATCAAGGAATATTCGAACTGGCCGACCATCCCGCAGCTCTATGTGAAGGGCGAGTTCGTCGGCGGCTGCGACATCATCCGCGAGATGTTCCAGGCGGGCGAGCTGCAGGGATATTTCGAGGAAAAAGGCGTCAGCGTCAGCAGCGCGGCCTGACGCGCGGCCCGGCGGACCGGCCGGGCTCAAAACAAAAGCCAGACAAAGGATGCGCCGGCCTGCCGGCGCATTTCGTTTGGCGCATTGGAGCGGAGTGCGGTCGGAGTGAACGGTCATTCCGCTCCGTGTGTTTTGTCTACCGCATGATCTTCGTCCGAAAAGTCCGCGCTTTTCGGAATCATGCTCTACGGCGGGTCGCGTGAAAGAGGATCCATGCGACGCGCTGCTCTTGATTTTGCGCATGTCTTTATCCCGAAACCGCTGCGCGCTTTCGGGATACATGCTTTAGCCGGAGCCGTCCGATGGACCAGCAATCGCCCGCCAGCAAGGCACTCGCCTTCCCCCTCGCCCGCTGGGAGTTCATCGCGCTCTGCGCGGCGCTGATGGCGCTCAACGCGCTCGCCATCGACATCATGCTGCCCGGCCTGCAGGAGATCGGCGCCAGCCTCGGCGTCGAGACCGAGAACCACCGGCAATATGTGATCACGGCCTATTTCGCCGGCATGGCGGCCGCGCTGCTGCCCTATGGCCCGGCTTCGGACCGATTCGGGCGTCGGCTGCCGCTGCTGTTCGGCCTCACGGTCTACCTGATTGCCGCCTTCGCCGCCGCGTTCGCGCCGAATTTCGAGACGCTGCTGGCGCTGCGCTTCATCCAGGGCGTCGGCGCCGCCTCGACCCGCGTGATCGCCGTGTCGATGGTGCGCGACCGCTTCGGCGGACGGCAGATGGCCGAGACCATGTCGCTGATCTTCATGGTCTTCATGATCATCCCGGTGATCGCGCCGGGCATCGGCCAAGTGATGATGCTGTTCGCCAACTGGCACTTCATCTTCGTCTGCATGGGGCTGATCGCGCTGGCGATCACGCTGTGGGCGGCGCTGCGCCTGCCGGAGACGCAGCACCCCGAGGACCGGCGGCCCTTCACGCTGGGGGCGATCAGCCAGGCCTTCGGCATCGTGCTGACGACGCGCGTGTCGCTCTGGTACACGCTCGCCTCCACTACCGTGTTCGGCGCGCTGTTCGGCTTCATCAACTCCGCCCAGCAGGTCTATGTCGGCATCTACGGCCTCGGCGTGTGGTTCCCCGTGGTCTTCGCCCTGGTCGCCGGGCTGATGGCGGTGTCGTCCTTCCTGAACTCGCGCCTGGTGATGCGGCTTGGCATGCGCCGGCTGTCGCACGCGGCGCTGATCGGCTTCTTCCTGGTCAGCCTGACCTGGTTCGTCTGGTCGCTGCTCGGCCCGGTGCCGCTCGTCCCGTTCGTCATCCTGTTCGCCGCCGCCATGTTCCAGTTCGGCTGGATCGGCTCGAACTTCAACGCGCTGGCGATGGAGCCGCTCGGCCACATCGCCGGCTCGGCCTCGTCGGTGCAGGGTTTCGTGCAGACGCTGGGCGGCGGCCTCATCGGCGCCTTCATCGGCCAGTCCTTCGACGGCACCACCACCCCGCTCGCCGCCGGCTTCTGCGGCGTCGCGGCGCTCGGGCTCGTCATGGTGCTGATCGCCGAGCGCGGAAAACTGTTCCGCGCCCAGCACGATCCGAAGCCGACGGCGTAGGGGCCGGCGGGTGCGCCGAGGTTCGCCCGCCGACGGTCAGCGCGCCCAGAGCGTGGCGCGGATCTCATCCCAGCTCGCCTTGTCGGGCGCCACCAGGATGCCGCCGTCCATGCGCGACGCCACGTAAGGCTCGCCGTCGAGCCGCGCCGAATAGCCGCCGGCCTCGGCATGGATCAGCATGCCCGGCAGGTGATCCCACGGCGTCAGCTTCATGTAGAGCACGAAATGCGCGCCGCCGGTCGCCAGCAGGCGGTATTCGTGCGCGGCGCAGCGGAAGTTGAAATGCGAGCGGAATTTGGCGTGGTTGCGCGTCAGCATCGAGCGCTCCGGCTCCTGCACATAGGTCCAGGAGATTCCTCCGCTCATCGCCGATACCGGCGCCGCGGCCGCCGCGCGGACCGGCTCCAGCCGGCCGTCGCCGTGGCGGACATGCGCGCCGGCGCCGCGCGCCGCCAGGATGAAATCCTTGCCGACCGGGTCGTAGATGATGCCGGCGATCGTCTCGCCCTTGCTCACCACCGCCAGCATGACGCCGAACAGCGTCAGCCCCGACGCGAAATTCAGCGTGCCGTCGATCGGGTCGATGACGAAGGCGAGGTCCGCCTCGTCCAGGCCGGCGAGCACGGCGGGATCGGCGGCATAGGCTTCCTCGCCCACCACCAGCGCGCCGGGAAACCGCTGCCTGAGCCGCGCGGTGATGTAGCGCTCAGCGCTGATGTCCGCCTCGGTGACGAGGTCGATGGCCGAGGTCTTCTGGCGAATGTCGTCCGCCGAAAGACGGCGCCAGCGCGGCATGATCTCGGCAGCGGCCGCCTCGGCAAGGAGCGCGGTCAGCCAATCGACCGAAGTGTCGTCAAAACGCATGGGAAAATCTCGCTGTTATCGGGAAAGGGCGGAGAAGTCGAAGAGGCCGCGGTCGAGCAGGTGCGAGGGCCGCACATTGGCGAGCGCCCGGATCATCGTGTCCTTGCGGCCCGGCATCTTTCGTTCGATGTCGTCGAGCATCGCCTTCATGGCGTTGCGCTGCAGGCCGTCCTGGCTGCCGCAGAGATCGCAAGGGATGATCGGGAAAGCCATGGCGTCGGCGAAGCGGGCAAGATCGGCTTCCGCGCAGAAGGCGAGCGGCCGCAGCACCATCACGTCGCCCTCGTCGTTGATGAGCTTCGGCGGCATCGCCGCCAGCCGCCCGCCATGGAAGAGGTTCATGAAGAAGGTCTCGAGCACGTCCTCGCGGTGATGCCCGAGCACCAGCGACGAGCAGCCCTCTTCGCGCGCGATGCGGTAGAGATGGCCGCGCCGCAGCCGCGAGCACAGCGAGCAGTAGGCGGCGCCTTCGGCGATCTTGTCGGTGACGATGGAATAGGTGTCGCGGTATTCGATGCGGTGCGGGATGTCGTAGCGGTTCAAAAAATCCGGCAGGATGTGTTTTGGAAAATCCGGCTGCCCCTGGTCGAGGTTGCAGGCGAGCAGGTCCACCGGCAGCAGGCCGCGCCATTTGAGGTCGAGCAGGACCGCGAGCAGCCCGTAGGAATCCTTGCCGCCCGACAGCGCCACCAGCCAGCGCTCGCCCGGCCGCACCATGGCGAAACTGTCGATCGCCTCGCGCACCTGCCGCAGCAGCCGCTTGCGCAGCTTGTTGAACTCGACGGAGGACGGCACGTCGCGGAACAGCGGATGGCAGCCCCCACTGCTTTCTTCGACCTGTTGCGGAATGACGGCGACGTTCATGGCGCTGACGAGCCTCTTCAATGCGGCCCTCTCTATCCGGCCTGCCCACCGCAAACAACTGCGGGAAGAGCAGGCCGGCGCAAAAGATGCGCGGGACCGATCGACGGCAACGGCTCGGCCGGGCACGAGACCCGCTCCGGACGGCGCAGACCGAAGCCGGAAACGACGAAGGCCGCCTCGAGGGCGGCCTTCGAAAACAGGATCGCTCGCGGACGACTATCAGCGCGAGTAGAACTCGACCACCAGGTTCGGTTCCATCTGCACGGCGAACGGGACGTCGGCCAGGCCGGGAACGCGCGCGAAGGTGGCGGTCATCTTGTTGTGGTCGGCCTCGATGTAGTCCGGCACGTCGCGCTCGGCGAGCTGCACCGATTCCAGCACCAGGACGAGCTGCTTCGACTTTTCGCGCACCTCGATCACGTCGCCCGGCTTGCAGCGGTAGGAGCCGATGTTGACGCGCTTGCCGTTGACGTTGACGTGGCCGTGGTTGACGAACTGGCGCGCCGCGAAGATCGTCGGCACGAACTTGGAGCGGTAGACGACCGCGTCGAGGCGCGACTCCAGCAGGCCGATCAGGTTCTCGGAGGTGTCGCCGCGGCGGCGGTTGGCCTCCTCGTAGGTCTTGCGAAACTGCTTTTCCGAGACGTCGCCATAATGGCCCTTGAGCTTCTGCTTGGCGCGCAGCTGCAGGCCGAAGTCGGACAGCTTGCCCTTGCGGCGCTGGCCGTGCTGGCCGGGACCGTATTCACGCTTGTTGACCGGGGACTTCGGACGGCCCCAGATGTTTTCGCCGAGACGGCGGTCGATCTTGTACTTCGCGGATTCGCGCTTGCTCATCGCATTCCCTTTCAAAACGATACGCCCGCAGCCTCACGCTCCGAGCGAAGGAAACGCGCCCTCCTCTGGCCCCCTTTTTCGGGACCTGACAGGGTCTCCCACGCACGCTTTGCGGAAAGACCCACGGGACACGTCAAACAAAAGACCGCGCATTGCTGCGCGGTTCGGTGGGCTACTACGGCATCCGACCCGGTCTGTCAACAAAATCGCAGTTTCACCACAATCCGAAGCCGAAACCGGCGAGATAGACACCGATCAGGATCGAAACCAGCCCGCCGCCGACATACCAGGACGGCTTGTTGAAGGTATCCAGCATGCCCTCGACCGCCTCGTCCGGCAGCAGCAGATAGCACAGCGCCTCGATCACCGCGACCCAGCCGAGCAGCGAAATGATCGCCGCCGGCAAGGGCGACCAGGCGGTATGGCCGACGATCAGGAACAGCCCGCCGAGCAGCTCGATGAAGGACATGACGGCCCGAAGCAGCCGCTCGCGCACGAATGCGCCGAAGACCGGAACGAAATAGCGCCGCCTGAGCATGATCGACGCGCCCATGGCGATCAGCGCGATGCCGAAGACTTTCGAAAGATAGATCGTCAGTTCCATGGCCTGCTCCCGATGCTCCCTGCCGGGTGCTGGCCAAGCAACGCCGGCAGGCGTTTCGTTCTGGACGCAATCGCTTCCAAAACTCAACCGTACCGCGAATGTTCCCGGCGGTTGCAGTCATCTCGCATCGGAAGGCCCCACGCCGTTCCCGTGACCGCTCACGCTCCGGTATCGAACGCCGAGCGCGCCATCCGCATCGCGTCGCGGTTGCGCGCCGCCCATACGCCCAGCGCATCGATCGGCACGGCGATCGAATGACCGAGCTCGGTCAGCGCATATTCGACCTCCGGCGGGGTGGTCGGCCGCACGGTGCGGCTCACCAGGCCGTCGCGCTCGAGCGAGCGCAGCGTCACCGTCAGCATGCGCTGCGAGATGCCTTCGATGGCGCGCTTGAGCGCATTGAAGCGCATCGGCCCGGGCTGGAGGTTGAAGATGACGAGGATGCTCCAGGTGTCGCCGACACGGTCGAGCACCTCGCGGATCGGGCAGCCGCCGCGCTCGTCCTGGGCGAAGCCGGGGCTGGCCTGCAGAAGCGGCGCCGCCGCCGTCGTTCCGGTTCTGGCATTCATCGCAGTTCCCTCGCGGTAACCTCGGCACGGATTCATGCGTTCTTACGCGGCAGACCGCAATCCCTTATCTGGTTACCGGTGATAACCTGATTACACAAGATGCTCGACCATCCGAGAGGCCGGCCGGGCGATGAAAGGATCTGTCATGAAGATTGCCCTCATCGGCGCCTCCGGTTTCGTCGGCGGCGCGCTGCTCAAGGAGGCGGTCCGCCGCGGCCATTCCGTCACCGCGCTGGTGCGCAACCCCGACAAGGTGGAGAAGGCGGCCGGCGTGACCGCGGCCAAGGCCGACGTCTTCGACGCCGCCGCGCTCGCCGATGCGCTCGCCGGTCACGACGTCGTCGTCTCCGCCTTCAACGGCGGCTGGGGCGACCCCGACATCTACGACAAGCACCGCAAGGGCTCGGCGGCGATCGCGGCGGCGGCGAAGACGGCCGGCCTGCGGCTGATCGCAGTCGGCGGCGCCGGCAGCCTCCATGCACCCGACGGCAGCCAGTTCGTCGATTCGCCGGAATTCCCCGCCGAATGGAAGCAGGGCGCGCTGGCGGCTCGCGATTCCCTGAACGACCTGAAAAAGGACGGCGGCCTCGACTGGACCTTCGTGTCGCCGCCCTTCCAGCTCGCGCCGGGCGAGCGCACCGGCAAATACCGGGTCGGCGGCGACAATCCGGTGTTCGACGACAAGGGCCAGAGCGCGATTTCGGTAGAGGATCTCGCGGTCGCCATTCTCAACGAGGCGGAAAAGCCGGCACACCGGCGCCAGCGCTTCACCGTGGCGTATTAGGGCATCGCCTCCCCTTGGTACCGCGACCCAATGGCGGGATGGGGTCGGAATGCCCGGCCTTCTTCATCGGTAGAAGGGATCGTGAAACATCCGGACGAAGATAGCGAGCCAGCCGGCGGTCCGAACGGCTGCCGCTATCGCGAAGCGCCCTCGTTCGATGGACGAGGCGCTTCTCCGTCGTCCTCAGTCCTTGGACTTCTTCTTCTCGGGCAGGCCCTTGCGCTTGGTTTCGGCAAAATCCTCGAGCTGCTTTTCGCTCATCGATTCGTACATTCCCTTCGATGCGCCCTTGAGCTCGCTTTTCCTGGTATCGCCGCGCTTGGCCGACAAGGCGGCGCCGGCGGCCTTCTGCTGGGCTTTCGATTTGGCGGGCATGGCAATGCTCCTTGCGTCGTTGCTGCTGCGACAACGCATGCTCGCGCAAGGGGTTCCGCTCGAACAACGCCATACAGCACCCAACATGTTGTAATCATTGTATTTACGGGATCTATAATCTGCGGTTTTTCTTGACAAGAGGCATCACCTTTCTATCCTTGAAGGAAGTCCGCGACCGCGGACGGCCCTACGAGGATGACCCACATGCCCGCTTGCCGCAGCCTTGTCCCGCTCGCCGCAGTGGCGTTTGCAGCGCTCGGCGCTCACGTTGCGCCGGCCCTGGCCGAGCAGTCCTTCACCCTGACGATCCAGGATCATCGCTTCTCGCCGGCGGCGCTGACGGTGCCGGCCGGCGAAAAATTCGCGCTGGTCGTGATCAATGCCGACCCGACGGCGGAAGAGTTCGAAAGCAACGATTTCCATGTCGAGAAGGTGATCGGCGGCGGCAAGCGGATGACCTTCCATGTCGGCCCGCTGGCCGCCGGCGAATACGGCTTCTTCGGCGAGCGGCACATGGATTCGGCGCTCGGCAGGCTGTTCGCGGAGTAGGACGGTGCTTTCCACCTTCGTCATCGTCTTTCGCGAGACGCTGGAGGCGGCGCTGATCGTCGCCATCGTGCTGGCGGCCAGCAAGGGCATTGCCGCGCGCGGCGGCTGGGTGACGGCGGGCGTGGCCGCCGGGCTCGCCGGCGCCGGCCTCGTCGCGCTCTTCGCCGACGGCTTGGCGAACCTGTTCGAGGGCAACGGCACGGAAATCTTCAATGCCGTGGTGCTGCTGCTCGCCGTCGCCATGCTGGCCTGGCACCAGATCTGCATGAGCGGCCACGCGCGGGAACTGGTCGATACGAGCCGAACCGTCGGCCGGGCGGTGAAGGAAGGCGCGAAGCCGCTTTCGGCGCTGGCCGCCATCTGTGCCGTCGCGGTACTGCGCGAAGGTTCGGAAACGGTGCTGTTCCTCTACGGCCTCGCCGTCGACGGCGAGATGACGGTCGCCTCCATGCTGCAGGGCGGGTTGCTGGGCGTCGCCGCAGCCGCGATCGTCGGCGCGCTGTTCTATGCCGGGCTGCTCAGCGTGCCGCTGAAACACATCTTCCGCGTCACCGGCATCATCATCGTCCTGCTCGCCGCCGGGCTCGCGGCGCAGGCGGCGGCGTTCCTGGTGCAGGCGGGCTGGCTGCCGGCGCTCGGCTACGACATCTGGAACACGTCGAAGATCCTGCCGCAGACAGATGCCCTCGGCTTCCTGCTGCACATCCTCGTCGGCTATGTCGCCCGGCCGGAGGGCATCCAGATCGTGTTCTACCTGGCGACGGTCGCGGCAATCGTCGGCGCCTCGGTGGCAGTCAGGCGAGCCGGAGAGCGGCCTAGGGCTGCGTGAGGCTGAGCCCAAACCCCTGTATCAGCCGGCGGATGGCGAAATCCGCCTTGCCCGAGGTGAAGACGGCGATGTCGCGCAGGTCGGCGGCGCGGTCACCGGCCGGAGCTTCTCCCCTGCCGTCGAGCAGCGACAGCGTGCGTCGCGCGATCGCCTCGGCGGGGTCCAGCCAGTCGACCGGCCATGGTGCCATCTTGCGCATGCGGTTGACCAGGAAGGGATAATGGGTGCAGGCGAGCACGACGATGTCGGTGCGTTTGCCGTCGCGCTCGACGAAGCAGGGCGCGATCTCGGCGCTCACCTCCTCCTCGTCGACGAAGCCGTCGCGCATGTAGATCTCGGCGAGCCGGGCGAGTTTTGTGCTGCCGACCAGCCTGACATGGCATTTCTGCGCCCATTGGGCGATCAGGTCGCGCGTGTACTGCCGCTTGACCGTGCCGGGCGTCGCCAGCACCGAGACCAGGCCGGAACGGGTGCGCTCGGCCGCCGGCTTGATCGCCGGAACCGTGCCGACGAAGGGCGTGCCGGGATAGGCGGCGCGCAGGCTGGCCAGCGACAGGGTCGAGGCGGTGTTGCAGGGAATGACGGCGATCTCGGGCCGGTAGCGGTCGAGCAGCGTGCCGAACAGGTCGACGATGCGCCGGTCCAGCGCCTCTTCCTCCCAGTCACCGTAGGGAAAGGCGGCGTCGTCGGCGACATAGACGAAGCGCCGGTCGGGCATCAGCACGCGCGCCTCGCGCAGCACGGTCAGCCCGCCTATGCCCGAATCGAACATCAGCACCGGGCGTTCAGCCATCCTTCTCCCCCTTCGCCTGATCCGGCGCGCCGGGCTGGTGGGCCAGCCGGTCGGCCGCCGCCTTGCGCTCGGGATAGCCGGCGCCGCGCGGCTCCCTCGGCGAAAAATAGTCGAGCGACGCGACGATGCCGCGCAAAACCTTAATCTCGCCGCTGGAAAAGGCCGGCCGGGTGAGCACGGCGCGCAGCTTGTCGACCATCTTGGGCTTTTTCGAGGGCGGGCGGAAATAGCCGCGGCTCTCCAGCGCCTCCTCCAGGTGGCCGAACAGGCCAAAAAGCTCATCCTTCGGCGCCGGCACCATTTCCGGCCCTGAAAAAGGCGTGTCGGTCTCGTGCTCCAACCCGGCCTTGCGCCATTCATAGGCCATCAGCAGCACCGCCTGCGCGACGTTGAGCGAGGCATAAGCGGGATCGACCGGGAAGGTCACGATCTCGTCGGCCAGGCTGATCTCGTCATTGTCGAGGCCGAATCTTTCCCGCCCGAACAGAATGCCGGTGCGCGCGCCCGACGCCTCCTTTTCCCGCAGCATGCGCGCCGCTTCGACCGGACCGGCCACCCGCTTGAAACCGTCGCGTTCGCGCGCCGTGGTGGCGAAGACGAAGGAGAGGTCGGCAGTGGCGGCGCGAAGATCATCGAACACGGCGGCCGCCTCGACCACATGGGTGGCGCGGCTGGCGGCGGCGGTGGCCTTGTCGTTCGGCCAGCCGTCGCGGGGTGCCACCAGCCTGAGCTCCGACAGGCCGAAATTCGCCATGGCGCGCGCCACCATGCCGATGTTCTCGCCCATCTGCGGGGCGACGAGGACGATCACGGGGCCGCCGGCCGGCGACTGCCTGGATGGTTCTGCCATGGTGTCGTCACCACTCCTTTCACCGCCCTCCTCGCATATCCGCCCGAAAACTCAAGCCGCCTGTGCCGGCCGATGTCCGGGAAGCGGAAGAAGCCGGCGGACGGTGCCCACGAAGCGGCGCTCGCGGCGCGGCAGACCGTTTGCGCACCCCTGCCCGCTTTGCTATAGGCGCCATACTTCCGATCGCGACCCCGCGGGACCGTTGTCCCTTTCCCAACACGAGGCTTTTCATGGCGAAGATCAAGGTGGCAAACCCCGTCGTCGAGCTCGACGGCGACGAGATGACCCGCATCATCTGGCAGTTCATCAAGGACAAGCTGATCCACCCCTATCTCGACCTCAAGCTCGATTATTACGACCTCGGCGTCGAGCATCGCGACGCCACCAACGACCAGGTGACCGTCGACGCAGCCAACGCCATCAAGAAGCACGGCGTCGGCGTCAAATGCGCCACCATCACGCCCGACGAGGCGCGCGTGGAAGAGTTCAAGCTGAAGAAGATGTGGAAGAGCCCCAACGGCACCATCCGCAACATCCTCGGCGGCGTCATCTTCCGCGAGCCGATCATCATGAAGAACGTGCCGCGGCTGGTGCCGGGCTGGACCAAGCCGATCATCGTCGGCCGCCACGCCTTCGGCGACCAGTACAAGGCCACCGACTTCCTCTTCCCGGGCAAGGGCAAGCTGTCGATAAAATTCGTCGGCGAGGATGGAAAAGTGATCGAGCACGACGTGTTCGACGCGCCGTCCTCCGGCGTGGCGATGGCCATGTACAACCTCGACGAATCGATCCGCGAATTCGCGCGCGCCTCCCTCAACTACGGCCTGCTGCGCGGCTATCCGGTCTACCTGTCGACCAAGAACACGATCCTGAAGGCCTATGACGGCCGCTTCAAGGACATCTTCCAGGAGGTCTACGAGCAGGAGTTCGAGGCCGCCTTCAAGGAAAAGAAGATCTGGTACGAGCACCGGCTGATCGACGACATGGTCGCCTCCAGCCTGAAATGGTCGGGCGGCTATGTGTGGGCCTGCAAGAACTATGACGGCGACGTGCAGTCCGACACGGTGGCGCAGGGTTTCGGCTCGCTCGGCCTGATGACCTCGGTGCTGATGACGCCGGACGGCAGGACCGTGGAAGCCGAGGCCGCGCACGGCACCGTGACCCGCCACTACCGCCAGCACCAGAAGGGCGAGGAGACCTCGACCAACTCGATCGCCTCGATCTTCGCCTGGACCCGCGGCCTGGCGCACCGCGCCAAGCTCGACGACAATGCCGAGCTGAAGCGCTTCGCCGACACGCTGGAAAAGGTCTGCGTGCAGACCGTCGAGAGCGGCTACATGACCAAGGACCTGTCGCTGCTGATCGGCCCCGACCAGCCGTGGCTCTCCACCACGGGCTTCCTCGACAAGATCGACGAAAATCTGCAGAAGGCGATGGGGTGACGAGCCCATCCGCGCTGTTGCCTTCGTTGCGCCGCCGGCGCGGCGAAGGTCAGACGGCGCGCGGACGGTACAACACGGCAGGCATCAGGTTCCGCGCGCCATGAGCAAGCCAATCCTCTACGGCGCCGACTACAGCGTCTATGTGCGCATCGTGCGGCTGGCGCTCGCCGAAAAGCAAGTCGACTACGAGCTTGTGCCGGTGGACGTGTTCGCCACGGGCGGGCCGCCGGAATGGTACGGGCGGCACCAGCCCTTCGGGCGCATCCCGGCGTTCGAGCATGGCGGCTTCGCGCTTTACGAAACCAGCGCGATCAGCCGCTATGTCGACGAGGCTTTTGCCGGCCCGGCGCTGCAGCCGGCCGATGCCAAGCTCCGGGCCACGATGAACCAGGTCGTCGGCATCGTCGATGCCTACGCCTACCGCACCCTGGTCTGGAACATCTATGTCGAGACCGTGTCCAAGCCTGCGCAGGGCGCGCGGACCGACGAAGCGCTGGTCGCCAGCGCGCTGCCGGTCGCCCTCACCTGCCTGGCCGAGTTGGCGCGGCTGAAGCGCGACGGCGACTGGTTTCTGGGCGACACGCTTTCTCTCGCCGACCTGCATCTCGCGCCGGTGTTCGGCTATTTCACCAAAGCGGCGGCGGCGCAGGCGCTGCTTGCCGGCCATCCGGCGCTCACCGCGTGGTGGGAGCGCATGCGGCAGCGCCCGAGCTATTGCGGGACCGAGCCGACGAGCTGACCGGTGAGGCGCTCCGATACGGCGGGTGCTGAACTCTGGCCGTAACGCTGTCGCCGAGCGTTGGCGTGCTGCCGCCCCCTCTCCGTCTCGCCCTGCGGGCTCGCCACCGCTCCCCCACTTCGTGGTGGCGAGGAACCCGGACTGGAGAAGCGCCAGCAGGAACCAATTTCACACCGCGGCGACGTGCTTCGCCACCTCGATCTTCTCCGGCAAAACCGTGCGCTCGCTCAGCCAGTCGGCGGCCCTCTGGAACTTTTCCAGGAACGCCTCGTCGGTCACCGCATAGGGCGTGTATTTCCGCTTCAGCGTAATGAAGTGGTCGCGGACCGCCTGCGGATAGTTCAGGCCCTTGTAGGCGATCTCCTCGGCCTCGACATTGTTGGCGCTCGCCCATTCGGCCTCGGCGACGATGGCGGCGTTGAAGGCGCGCACGAGGTCGGGATTGTCGGCGACGAAGTCGCGGCGGGTCAGATAGGTGTTGAAGTCGATCTGGAACGGCAGGTCGCGCTCTTCGAGAAACACGTCCTGCGCATCGTATTCGACGCGCGCGATGTCGACGCCGGGGCTCCACATCGACCAGGCGTCGACCTTGCCCGCCGCCAGCGCCGGCGCGGCGTCAGGCGGGTTGAGGTAAACGAAGTTGACCTGCGAGCGGTCGATATTGTGCTTCTCCAGCGCGGCGACCACCAGGAACTCGCCGAGGCCCGAGCGATTGACCGCCACCGACTTGCCGACGAGATCCTCGACGGTGGCGATGCCGGAGCTCTTCCTGGCGATGATTGCAGTGGTGCGCGGCTCGTAGATGAAGAACTGGGTGAAGACGAGAGGCGATCCGGCCAGGATGGCGGCCAGCGCCGGCGTCGTGCTGCCGCCGAAGGCGTAGTCGGCGGTGCCGCCGGTGACCGCCTGCATGGTCGGCGCGTGGTTGGGGAACGGGCCTACCCACTCGACCTCGATGCCCTCGCCGGCGAGGCGCTTCTCGAGCTCGCCACGCTCCCTGGCGATGTAGGTCAGGCCGAAATAGCCCCAGGTCAGCCGCAGCGTGTCGGTCTTGCGACCGGAGGCGCGGGCTGGGGCACCCCCGGCCAGGCCGAGCGCGCCGAGCCCGGCAAGCGACGTGGCGAGGAAGGAGCGGCGGGACGGCTTGAGAAGGGAAGCGGACATCAAAATGTTTCCTTGATTGACGTGGCAGCTAGGCGGCTTCGCGCTCTGACCCGACGCCTAGCGCGCGCAGCAGATCGGCGCGCAGCACCGACGCGTCCTTTTCGGCGGAGGGCCGGTGCTCGTCCGCGATCACGCCCTTGCGCATGACCAGAATGCGGTCGGCGAGCCTGATCGCCTCGTCGACATCGTGCGTGACCAGCAGCGCACCGGGGTGGTGGCGGGCGACCAGGTCCTTGACGAGCCCGTGCATGCGGATGCGGGTCAGGGCGTCGAGCGCCGCGAAGGGCTCGTCGAGCAGCAGCAGCTTCGGCTCCTGCACCAGCGCCCGCGCCAGCGCCACGCGCTGCGCCTGGCCGCCCGACAGGTTGCGCGGCCAGTCGTCCAGCCGGTCGCCGAGGCCGACCTCGCCGAGGGCTGCGGCGGCCCGTTCCCGCGCATCGGCGGCGCGCAGGCCGAGCGTAACGTTGCGCCACAGCGTGTCCCACGGCAGCAGCCTGTGCTCCTGGAACACAACGGCCGGGCGCCCGGGAACCTCGACGCTGCCGCCCTGGATCGGGTCGAGGCCGGCCAGAGCGCGCAGCAGCGTGGTCTTGCCGCAGCCGCTTTCGCCCAGCAGCGCCACGAACTCACCCTCGCCGATGCGCAGGTTCAGGCGGTCTATGACGATCCTGTCGCCATAGGCGCGACGCAGGTTGGAGACGACGACGGCACTCTTGTGGAATGCGGAAGGCTGCCGGCTCATGGCCTGGCTCCGTAGTTGGGATGCCACTTGAGCAGGCGCCGCTCGAGCAGCCTGGCAAGGCTGTCGGCGCCGACCCCGATCAGCGCGTAGATGACGATCGCCAGCACAATGATGTCGGTGCGCAGGAATTCGCGGGCGTCCATGGCGAGAAAGCCGAGCCCGGCCTGCGCCCCGATCGTCTCGGCCACGACCAATGCCAGCCAGGCCGTCGCCAGCGAGAAGCGCACGCCGGTCAGGATGGACGGCATGGCGCCGGGCAGGATGATGCGGCGGATGAGTTCCCAGGTGCCCAGGCCCTGGACCCGGCCGAGCTCGATCAGCTTCGGATCGACCTGGCGGATGCCGAGCGTGGTGTTGATGTAGATCGGAAAGGCGACGCCGAGCGCGACCAAGAATATCTTCTGCGCTTCGCCCACGCCGAACCAGACGATGACCAGCGGCAGCAGCGCCAGGAACGGAATGGCGCGGACCATCTGCACGGTGCGGTCGACGACGGCTTCGGCGAGCCGCGACAGGCCCACCAGTATGCCGAGCGCGAAGCCGATGCCGCCGCCGATGGCGAAGCCGATCGCCGCCCGCAGCAGGCTGACCGACAGGTCGTGCAGCAGCGTGCCAGACACGGTCAGATTGTAGGCGGTCGCGAGCACCTTGCTCGGCGCCGGCATGACATGCGGCTCGATCGAGCCGAAGCGCGCCAGCACCTCCCACAGCACCAGCAGAGCCGCGGGCACCAGCCACGAGATCAGCAGCAGCGCATTCTTGCCGAGCCTGATCCGGGCCGACGGAACAGGCGCATAGCTTGTGCCCTCGGCGACGATCTGCAGGGTCGAACTCATCGCATATCCTTTCTCGTCCGGCAGCGGCGCAGCCGCTCCCCGCCGCTACGCATCGGACAGAGCGCGAGCGGCCGAACCCGCTTCCAGGGCGCGCACGCGCGGAAAAATCTCGTCGGCGAAGCGCCGCATCTCGGCGCGCAGCGGCTGGAACTGCAGCATGAACAGCTCGATCCCGGCACGATGGAAAGCGACGATGCGCTCGCTCACCTGCTCGTAGGAGCCGACCAGCCCGGCCGCGGTTCCGCCATTGGTGCCGAGCCGCGCCGATTTCGCCATGGTCTGGAACATGGCGGCCTTGGGATCGGCGTTGCGTCCCTGCAGCGCCTGCACGTCGCCCGCCGCGGCGGCCAGCGCCAGCAGGCGCCCTTCTTCCTGCCGCGCCTCGTCTTCGGTTTGACGGGCGATGACGAAGGCCGACAGGCCGAAGCGCAGCGGTGCGCCGGCACGCGGGCGGCGGCGCAGATCGGCAACCAGCCCGGCGACGTCGGCAAGCGGCTGGCCGTTGATGAACCAGACGTCGCCCTGCTCGGCGACGAGCACCCGCGCCGGCTCGGACTCCCCGCCGATATAGATCGCCGGCCGCTGCCGATGAAGATCCTTCGGCGTCAGCCTGTAGTCGCTGATGGCAAAATGCTCCCCTCGGTGCGAAACGCTTTCGCCCGACACGAGCCGGGACACGACGGAGAGCCATTCCCGCCCATAACCATAGCGCCCGTCATGCTCGCCGAAGGCGATGCCGGCCTTCTCGAATTCGGACTTGTTCCAGGCATTGACGAGGTTGATGCCGAAACGTGCGCCGCTGATGTTCTCGATCTGCAGGGCCATCTTGGCCAGGAACACCGGGTGGAGGATGTAGGGTTTGATCGCCGCGATGATCTCGATGCGGCTGGTGAGCGCCGCCAGGGCCGCCGCTGCCGTCCAGGCCTCGAGCTGATCGTGGTCGGGAAGATGCGGATTGACCGTGTGCTGGGCGATGAGGGTTGAATCGAAGCCCAGTTCCTCGGCTTCGAGCACGACGGCCTTGTTGTGCTCCCAGGAGGCGTCGAACGGCTCCCGCGGGTCCCGCAGCGCCGCGCGCGGGCCGTGAACCGGCGCCCAGACGCCGAAGCGGATACGCCTGCCGGTCATGCCGCATACCGGGCGGGGCGCCGATGCGAACCCCCGCGGGAGCGAGCGACAGGTTCAACGGCCACCGCCTGCGCAGGCCACCCGCCACCGTTCGGAATCCGTGACAAACTCGCCTCCCGACTAGAGAAACTGCTTAGTCTATAGATTATATGGAATTGGCGAGGCGCTGATGGTTTCGAATACCAAGTTTGCCGCTTTCGGCGAAAAAGAGCGCGGGAGGATCGGGACAGTCGGAGATTGAAATGCCTTCCGATCAGGGAGGCCGGATGCAGGATTTCAGCGTTCCGCAAAGGAATGCAAGAAAGCAGGCCGAAAACAGCGCCTGTCGGCGGCGTGGCCCCGCCCGAAAGCTCCGGGCCGACCGAATCCGGGACGCCAGCCGGCCGTCGGCCTGGCGCCGGCGGGCATTTCTTCGAATTCGGTCAGCCTCTTCGCCAGGATGCCCAAAGAGGCCTTTTCTTGACCGGCTTCGGTTCTTCCCGCGGCGGCGGCGCCTGCCATTTTGGCTGGAAGGGCACGGACGGGACATAGGTCCGGATATTGATCGTCTGAAGGTCTTTCAGACCGGGGAGGATTCGTTCCGCGGCCATGTCCTCGTCCGCATCGAGCCATGTGAAGTCGATGTTTTCGCGGTAGTGCGCAAGCGTCATGAAGCGCTTGTGGATTTTTCGCGTCTGGGCGTTTGCCTCGGTCATGGCGGAAGGCCTGGCGGCCCGCAGCAGATAGGTGATCCGCCGGCCGGTGTCGACCTTCGCCAGGACCTGGAAACAGCAGAGCCGGAACATCGCCTCCAGGCAGGACGCGCTTGCCCTCCAGAAGAAATTCTCGGTCGTTATCGGCTCGTCGTCGCCCGGATTGAACAGCATGATCGGGCGCCGCTCATCGGCCAGGTAATGCGTCTCGACCAAGGCCAGGCCATTCAGCCGGGTCAGTCGTCGCAAGGTGCCCACGGCCTGAAGCGGATCGAAAACATGATAAAGGACCCCGCACATCAGCACGACATCGAAGCGGCGATCCGCAAGCCTGTCGACGATGTTGCTCAGATCGATGTCGGTCCGGTAGTCGACGCCCAGTCCCAGGGTTCTGTTGGCGAAGGCGAACGTCTCGCGCGCCGCGACGTCGGTGGCAAGCACCGAACTTGCCCCGCGCGCCCGCACGATGAAGGAAGCGATGCCGTCCATCGTGCCTATGTCGAGGCAATCGGCGCCGGCGACATCGACATGTTTCAGCAGTTCATAGAGGCCGAACAGCGTATGGTTCGGCGGCACCGAGGCGGCAAAGCGGCCGCGGCTGACAAAATCCAGGTGCGGACGAAAATCGATCGCGTGAAACCAGGGGCCTTTCGGCACCTCCGTCGGCTTCATCAGACCAGCCCTCCCCGGCATTTTTTCTCACGATCAGCTTGCCGTGGCTTTCGCGAGTCTCTCTCGGCAGCGCCTAGTCGAACCGCCCAAGCCTGGACGCACCCCCGACCCTACGCCGCCGCCTTCTGCCGCACAACGGCGGCCACAGCCGGGAACACCGCCGCCGATTGCCCGCCATCCGGGAAGCCGCCCTGCGCCATGTCCCGCCTGCCACCGCCGCCCTGGCCGCCGGCAGCCAGTGCAGCCGCGCGAACCATCTCGGCTGCGTCGAAGTCCTTCGCCAGGTCATCGGTCACGCCGACCACCACATAACCTTTGCCTTCCTCGGAGCGGCCGGCGAAGACCACGATTCCCGAGCCGAGCGACCGTTTAGCTTCGTCGACCAGTCCTTTGACCTCGCGGGCCGGTATGCCGTCGACAAGCCGCGTCATCACCTGCACGCCGCCGATCGCCTCTGTCCGCGCCTGTCCGCCGGCGGCGTCTCCGCCGCTCATCGCCAGCTTCTTCCTGGCATCGATCAGATCGCGCTCCAGCTTCCTGCGCTCCTCGACCAGCGCCTCGACGCGCGACAGCGCGTCGGCGGGCGAGACCTTGAGGGTCGCTGCGATCGCCTTCAGCCGGCGGTCCTGCTCGTCCAGGTGCATTCGCGCCGCCTCGCCGGTCAGCGCCTCGATACGGCGCACGCCGGCCGCGACGGCACTATCGGAGAGAATGCGGACAAGGCCGATGTCCCCGGTCGAGCGGACATGGGTGCCGCCGCACAGTTCGACTGAATAGGGCCGGTTGGCCTTGGCGCCGTGCAGACCCGTGCCCATAGACACGACACGGACTTCATCGCCGTATTTCTCGCCGAACAGCGCCATCGCGCCCTCGGCGATCGCGTCGTCGACCGACATCAGCCGCGTCGTGACCGGACTGTTCTGCACGACGATCTCGTTGGCCATATGCTCGACCTGTTCGAGTTCTTCGAGCGAAATCGGCTTGTTGTGCGAGATGTCGAAGCGCAGCCGGTCGGGCGCGACCAGGGATCCCTTCTGGGCCACATGGGTTCCGAGGACCTCGCGCAGCGCCTCGTGGACAAGATGCGTGGCGGAATGGTTGGAGCGCAGCGCCGTGCGGCGGGCGTGGTCGACCTCGAGCACGACGGCAGCCCCGACCTTGACCGTGCCTTCCGCCACCTTGCCGAAATGCACGAACAGGCCGTCGCCCTTCTTCTGCGTGTCGGTCACGTCGAAGCGGAAGCCCTCGCCTGCAATCGTGCCGGTATCGCCGACCTGTCCGCCGGATTCGCCGTAGAACGGCGTCTGACTGGCGACCAGCCCGACCGTCTCGCCGACCGCTGCGCTCTCCACCGGCACGCCGTCCTTGACCAGCGCAGCCACGACGCCCTCGGCCTGTTCGGTGTCGTAGCCCAGAAACTCGGTGGCTCCGGTTCGTTCACGCACGCCGAACCAGACGACTTCCGTCGCCGCCTCGCCGGACCCCGCCCAGCTCTTGCGGGCTTCGGCCTTCTGCCGCGCCATCGCATCCTGAAAACCGTCGAGATTGACGGAAATATTGCGCTGACGCAGCGCATCCTGCGTCAAATCCAGCGGAAAACCATAGGTATCGTAGAGCTTGAAGGCCGTCTCGCCATCGAGCATGTCGCCCGGGCCGAGAGTGGCCGTCGCGTCTTCGAGCAGGCCGATGCCGCGCGCCAGCGTCTTGCGGAAGCGCGTCTCCTCCAGCTTCAGAGTCTCGGTGATCAGCGCCTGACCGCGCACCAGTTCGGGATAGGCCTGGCCCATCTCGCGCACCAGCGCCGGAACCAGCTTCCACATCAACGGCTCGCCGGCACCCAGCAATTGCCCATGGCGCATGGCGCGGCGCATGATGCGGCGCAGCACATAACCCCTGCCCTCGTTCGACGGCAAAACCCCATCGGCGATCAGAAAGCAGGACGAGCGCAGATGGTCGGCGATCACGCGGAACGAGGCAACGCTGTCCTTGTCCGGCCCGCGTCCGAGCGCCGACGCAGTGGCGTCGATCAGGGTGCGGAACAGGTCGGTCTCAAAAACGCTGTCGACGCCTTGCAGGATCGAGGCCATGCGCTCCAGGCCCATGCCTGTGTCGATGGACGGCCTCGGCAGATCGATGCGTTCTTCCTTCGTCACCTGCTCATACTGCATGAAGACCAGGTTCCAGAATTCGAGGAAGCGGTCGCCATCCTCTTCCGGGCTGCCGGGAGGGCCGCCCCAGATATGCTCGCCGCGATCGATGAAAATCTCCGAGCACGGCCCGCAGGGGCCGGTATCGCCCATCGCCCAGAAATTGTCGGACGTCGGGATGCGGATGATGCGGTCGTCCGAAAAGCCGGCGATCTTCTTCCACAGATCGGCAGCCTGATCGTCGGTGTGATAGACGGTGACCAGCAGCTTGTTCCTAGGCAGGCCGAAATCCCTGGTGATCAGGGTCCAGGCGAGATCGATGGCGCGCTCCTTGAAATAATCGCCGAAGGAAAAATTGCCGAGCATCTCGAAGAAGGTGAGATGACGGGCGGTGTAGCCGACATTGTCGAGATCATTGTGCTTGCCGCCGGCGCGCACGCATTTCTGCGAGGTGGTGGCGCGGGCATAGGCGCGTTTCTCCAGTCCGGTAAAGACGTTCTTGAACTGCACCATGCCGGCATTGGTGAACATCAGCGTCGGATCGTTGCGCGGCACGAGCGGGCTGGAGGCGACGATCTCGTGACCGTTCTTCCCAAAATAGTCGAGGAAGGTCGACCGGATCTCGTTGACGCCACTCATGTCACTGCCTTTGCTTGATCCCGCCCGGGAAAAATGGGTACGGCCTTTTAGCGGCAGCGCCGAACCCTGTCCACGGGGCGCGGAACGGCGCGGCATCCGGCGACACCGCCACCCGCGCGCCAATCCTGCGCCGTTCCGCCGGCTTGTTCCCTTGCTTCAGCCGTCTCTTCCCTCAAACGCAAAAGCCGCCGGCACTGCTGCCGGCGGCCTGGATCAGACAAATGCAGGGGAAGTAGCCGGCTTACATCTCCGCGGCGTCGTCGAAGCCGCCGTCCGAGCCGTTCTGGAGAAGACGCTCGGCGATCAGCCCGGCGTTCTGGCGCAGCGCCATCTCGATCTCACGCGCCGTCTCGGGATTGTCGCGCAGGAACAGCTTCGCATTCTCCCGACCCTGGCCGAGACGCTGGGAGTTGTAGGAGAACCAGGCGCCCGACTTCTCGACGACGCCGGCCTTGACGCCGAGATCGACCAGTTCGCCGGTCTTGGAAACGCCCTCGCCATACATGATGTCGAACTCGACCTGCTTGAAGGGCGGCGCGAGCTTGTTCTTGACGACCTTCACCCTGGTCTGGTTGCCGACAACCTCGTCGCGGTCCTTGACCGAGCCGATGCGGCGGATGTCGAGGCGCACCGAGGCATAGAATTTCAGGGCATTGCCGCCGGTCGTGGTCTCGGGCGAGCCGAACATCACGCCGATCTTCATGCGTATCTGGTTGATGAAGATCACCATGGTGTTGGAGCGCGAGATGGTGGCGGTGAGCTTGCGCAGCGCCTGGCTCATCAGTCGCGCCTGCGCGCCCGGCAGCGAGTCGCCCATCTCACCCTCGATCTCGGCGCGCGGCGTGAGCGCCGCGACCGAATCGACGACCAGCACGTCGATGGCGCCGGAGCGCACCAGCGTGTCGCAGATCTCGAGCGCCTGCTCGCCGGTATCCGGCTGCGAGATCAGCAGATTCTCCAGATCGACGCCGAGCTTTCTGGCATAGACCGGATCGAGCGCGTGCTCGGCATCGACGAAGGCGCAGATGCCGCCCTTCTTCTGGGCCTCCGCCACCGTGTGCAGCGCCAGCGTCGTCTTGCCCGAGCTTTCCGGCCCGTAGATCTCGATGATGCGGCCGCGCGGCAGCCCGCCGACGCCGAGCGCAATGTCGAGGCTGAGCGAGCCGGTCGAGATCGTCGCGATCTCGACGACCTGCTCGTTGGCACCGAGCCGCATGATCGAGCCCTTGCCGAACGCGCGCTCGATCTGCGACAGCGCCGCGTCCAGAGCCTTTGATTTGTCCACCGATCTGTCCTCAACAAGCCGCAATGTGTTTTGCGCCATGATACATACCCCTTGATCGTCTATGAAGGCCATGCGGGCCGATATCCCAGACTCTTTGTACTTCTTTTGTTCTTTTTTGGCAAGATGGACAACATCTTGATTTATTTGATTTTTGCAGAAAACGTTCCCCACCCGTTCCAGGATGGCGGCCCGTGGTCCTGCCGTTAGGGCACCGGCGTGCCGCAGGCCTCGGCCAGCTCGACGAGCGTGTCGCTGATTCCGGCGACGTCGAACACCGCCTCGCCCCTGCCGGAGAAGACGCCGAAACGCCACGACATGTTGAGCCGCCTGGCGCGCGCCAGCCGGCCCACCGCGTGGTCGCCGTCGAGCCGCAGCGACCGGCTCATGCTCACCAGCGCCCACTCCTCGGAAAAGGCGCCGCCATTGTCGAGACGGATGGTCACGGCCGTCCGGCCCTCCCCCGAGATGGCGCGGCGCACCTGAACCTCCTGGCGCCATACCGGATAGCGGCGCGTCTCGCAGGAAACGACCAGCGCGGGATGGTATTCGATGGTGCGGTTTCCGGCCGTCAGCGTGTTGAGGCTGTAAAGCGTGGCGCTGGCCGCTCCCTGCCCGCGCGAAATCTTCCAGCGGCCGAACTGCTGCGCATCCGCCGGCGGCACCGACAGGGCGACGACTGCCAGCGCCGCCAGTATCCGTCCAGCCGCATACCTCCACGCCATCCCCGCCCTCTTCCGCCGATACGCGCCTTTGGATCGCAACTTTGACGGGATCGGACGCGAGAGCAAGGCCTTATCGGAAAGCCGGCTGCGCGAGCCACGGGCCGGCGGTTGCCGACCGGAAACCAGATTGTCCGTACCCGGACGTGCGCCGGGTCGCCACAGGCTCCGAAAAACAAAGGCCGCCCCGAAGAGCGGCCCTCGCGGATGATTTCGGACGGCGTGGCGTTATTCCGCGTCGGCGTCCTTGGAGGCGGCCTTCTTCTTCGCCGGCGCCTTCTTCTTCGGCTCCTCGGCGGCCTCGTCGGCGCCGGCCTCGGCCTTTTCCGCCTTCTTGGCCTTTTTGGCCTTGGCCGGCTTGGCGTCGGCCTCATCGTCCTCGGCCATCAGCTCTTCCTTGCTCACCTTGTTGTCGGTGACGGAAACCAGGCCGAGCAGGTGGTCGACGACCTTCTCCTCGAAGATCGGCGCGCGCAGCGTGGTCAGAGCCGAAGGATTGCCGCGATAATATTCGTAGATGCCCTGCTGCTGATCGGCCGGGAAGCGGCGGATGAACTCGAACAGCGCCCGCTGCAGCTCCTCGTCGGAGACCTGGACGCCGGCCCTCTCGCCGATCTCGGCGAGCACCAGGCCGAGACGCACCCGGCGCTGCGCAAGCTTCATGTAGTCGGCGCGGGCCTCCTCCTCAGTCGTCTCCTCGTCGGCGAAGGTGCGGCCGGCGGCTTCGAGATCGCGGTTGACCTGGGCCCAGATGTTGTTGAACTCGGCCTCGACGAGCTTGGACGGCGCCTCGAAGGAGTAGTCCTTGTCGAGCTGGTCGAGGAGCTGGCGCTTCACCTTCTGGCGGGTCATGGAGCCGAACTGGCTCTCGATCTGGCCGCGCACGATCTCGCGCAGGCGCTCGAGCGATTCCAGGCCGAGATTCTTGGCCGTCTCATCGTTGATCTCGAGCTCGCCGGGGGCGGCAATCTCCTTGACGGTGACGTCGAAGGTCGCCTCCTTGCCGGCCAGATTGGCGGCGGAATAGTTTTCCGGGAAGGTCACGGTGACCTTCTTCTCGTCGCCGGCCTTGGCGCCGACGAGCTGGTCCTCGAAGCCCGGGATGAACTCCTTGGAGCCGAGCACCAGCGGCTGGTCGGTGCCGCTGCCGCCGGCGAAGGCTTCGTCGCCGATCTTGCCGACATAGTCGATGGTGACGCGGTCGCCTTCCTTGGCCTTGCCGTCCTTCGGCTCGTAGCTGCGGGCGGATTCGGCGACGCGCTTGACCTGCTCGTCGATCTCCTCCTCCGGAACGTCGTAGACCGGGCGGGTGACGGAGATGCCGGAGAAATCCTTGATTTCGAAGGCCGGGATGACTTCGTAGGCGAGCTTGAACTCGAAGTCGCTGCCGCCCGCGAGAATCTTCTCCGCCTCCTTCTCGTCCTCGGTCATGGTGATCTCGGGCTGCATGGCAGCCTTCTCGCCACGTTCGGCGACGATGTTGCGCGGCGTGTCCGAGAGAATCTCGTTAACCACCTCGGCCATGAAGGATTTGCCGTACATCTTGCGCAGGTGCTGAAGCGGCACCTTGCCTGGGCGGAAGCCGTTGATCCGGGCTTTGCCGCGGGCGGTCTCGAGCCGCGCCAGCAGCTTCGATTCCATGTCGCCGGCGGGCACCGTCACGGTGATTTCGCGCTTCAGGCCGGAATTCAGAGTTTCGGTAACCTGCATCATCAAACCTTTGTCATCTCGCTGGCTGCGACCGCTCGCGTCCATGAATTTCTGCATGCCGGGCGGCAATCTGTCGCGTGTGGAGAAACCGTGACCCTGTCGAACCAGGGGAGATGTTCTCTCTGCGCGCCAGGACTGTCGGTAAGCCGTTGTTCTTCCTGCTTCTTACCGAACCCGTCCGAAGCGGACCGTCACATCCCGTCAATTTTGTGACGCCTTTTGTCATAGGAGGGGCGGTTTTTCAACTCTCTTCGCATGGCCGCGGCCGGCGAAACGTCGGCATTGACGGGAAATCGACGCCGGCCTGCCGCGTTGACAGAAACGAAGCGGCGTGGGAATGCCGGACGGACGCGGATGTGGCGGAATTGGTAGACGCCCTGGATTTAGGTTCCAGTGCCGAAAGGCGTGGGGGTTCGAGTCCCTTCATCCGCACCATTCCGTATCTCGCGCGCGTTCGCTATCGCTCACCGTTCCGATGGGCGGCCTGACCGGCAGACCGGCGGTCTCCCTTGCGAACCCCCGGGGTTGGACCTCTCCGCGGAGAGGCGCGGCATTCTTCAATATAGCGGCTCCTCGAAAAGTTTCGTCTCGCCGTCCATCAAAGCCTTGATCTGCGGCGTCCCATCCGCGCCGACGGCAGCCACGATGCCGAAGCTTCGCACGTTCATGTCGCGCTCGATCGGCCGCCCCTCGCCCTCCGGCAGGTAGAAGCGTTCCATGCCGTAGTCGACCGACAGCGTCGCGTCCGGCCCGAGGTTCCAGGCCGGGGCGACGCGGCCGCGCAGGTCCACCTCCTCCGCACCGGCCGGCTGTTCGGGCGCGCCGCCCAGCTTTGCCGACGCTGCCCCCCAGTATCCATCGGCTTCCCGGCGCAGACGTACATGGATGTTGCCGGCCGCGACTGTGCCGTCGGCAGGCATGTCCGCCACCATGCCGACGGGGATGCGGGAGATCTCGTAGCCGAGCCGCACATAATCGCCGCGCAGGAGGTCGCGCGGGTCGACCGGCTCCACCTTGAGCAGTATCTCGCGGCCGTCGCGCAGCACCGCGGCGCGCGCAAGGATGATCCAGGACAGGAAGCCGATCTGGACGATCGCCAAAGCGAGCGCGGCGAGGACAAGGTGTTTCGGGCGCATCATGCTGCCACCTCCCCGCCACCACCCAGGCGACGCTCGATGCGGATGATGAGAAAGGCGACGAGGCCGAGCGCGAGACCCGAGGCGAGGAACAGGCTGGCCGTATCGAGCATGGTGCCCACGGTCGCGACATAGAGGAAAGCGAGTTCGCTAAAGAAACCGAGATAGGCGAGCCAGCGCAGGCCGCGGCTGTCGCGTCCGGCGAGCAGGATCGCCGCGGCGATGGCCGCGAACACGACGAGCGCGCAGACGACGAGCAGCGCAGTGTCATCGGAGTGTTCGAGCTGCACCATGGCCGCGCCGACCAGAAAGCCGATCAGCCCATGCAGCGGCAGCCGCCCGTCGAGCCGGGTCAGCCGCTCGACCGGTTCGGCAGCCAGGACGGAGACGGCGAAGACGACCGCCGACACCGCGGCAAGGCAAAGCCCGACCACCGCCACGTCGGCCACGCCGGTGAGCAGCACCGCGTAGGCGACCAGCGACAGAAGAAGGAGATGGCGCGCCACCACGCTGCCGCTCCACAGCGAGACCAGCCAGAGCCCGAGTGCCAGCGCCGGATAGGCAAGCGGCAGGTCGCCACGGCCCCACAGGTCGAAGCCTTCGGTGACCATCCAGCATGCAGCGATGCCGACCGCCGCGACCGTCAGCGGGCCGGAGCACAGGGCAACCGCCGCCAGCGCCGTGCCGGCGCACCAGGTGAGGATCGCCGCCTCCTCGTCGCCGGACAGGTGATACATCTGGCCGATCAGCGCGATCGCCCCGCCGAAAGCGGTGGCCGCGATCAGCCATGCGCCCTCGGCGAATGCGCCATGGCCGCGGTTCTTCAGCAGCGCGCCGCCGAGATAGCCGGCGAGAATGAGCGCGAACAGCAGGCCGACGCGCCCCAGCCGCGGCAGCGCCTCCCAGTTGGCGGCGACGAGCAGCAGCAGAGCAGCGCAGAACAGCAGTGCCGCCATCATCAGCAGCACCGAGCCGAAGCTCAGCGACCGCCGGTCGTTGGCCGCAGCATCCGCCAGCAGGGCCTCACCGGTCGAGGCGTCGATCAGTCCGAGGCCGATCCAGCGCTCCACATCGCGCCGGAGACGCTTCCCGTAGCCCGCCATTCCCGTCCCTCCCAGACGCACCGCCTACGACTTTAGTTTTAGTCGGCAAGCTTTTGACGTCGCGTCATATTCTCGAATCGGCTGCAGAGCCGCCGCACCCGCTAAAACCGATTAATGTTGCATTGCACAAACCGCATTGCTGCCATGCGGTATCGGCACTTTTAATCCGGGTGGCCCGCCCTTATTTTCGGACCGTGAAGAAAAGAGACGAACGACAGAAGCACCGAGAACGACCATGAACCTGATCCGCAACTATCGCAACTGGCGCCGCTACCGGGAGACCGTTTCCGAGCTGAGCCGCCTGTCCAACCGCGACCTTTCCGATCTCGGCTTCACCCGCAGCGACATTCCCCACGTGGCGCGCAAGGCGATCTGACGAATTTCGCCGGGACCGACCTCCTCCCCGGTCCCGACGGATACGGCCAGTCTTCATCCTCCTCCCGATGACTGGCCACCAAAACGGCACCCGCCGGACCTCCTCCCCCGGCGGGTGCTGTTGAAAACGGGCTTCGCACCCACCACATGCGAAAAGAACATCGCCGACCCTACCTCCTCCCAGGGTTCGGCGACTACGGGCAGCCTTCTCCTCCTCCCGAACGCTGCCCGGCCTATGCGGCACCCGCCGGACCTCCTCCCCCGGCGGGTGCTGTAAACTTCGGGCTTCGCACCCGTGACCTGCGAAAAGAACATCGCCGGCCCATCCTCCTCCCAGGGTCCGGCGACTACGGGCAGCCTTCACCTCCTCCCGAACGCTGCCCGGCCTATGCGACACCCGCCGGACCTCCTCCCCCGGCGGGTGTTGTGTTTCGTGGCCCAACCGACAGTTCTCCCGCACCACCTGGCATCATCCATGCGCGTGACCTATGTCCCGTGGATCAACGCCTATTCATCCCTAGGAGATCGGCATGACCAAGCGAGCACTCGGCCGCACCGGGATTTCGATTGCGCCCCTGGTCCTCGGCGGCAACGTCTTCGGATGGACCGCCGACAAGAAGACCTCCTTCGACCTGCTCGACCGCTTCGCCGAGGCCGGCCTCGACGCCATCGACACGGCCGATGCCTATTCCAGGTGGGTGCCCGGCAATTCCGGCGGTGAATCCGAGACGATCATCGGCGAATGGATGAAGAGCCGCGGCAACCGCGACAAGGTCGTGGTCATCACGAAAGTCGGGTCCGACATGGGCCAGGGCAGGAAGGACCTGTCGGCGAAATGGATTTTGGAGGAGGTCGAGGCCTCGCTGCGGCGGCTGCGGACCGACCACATCGACGTCTATCTCTCGCACTGGCACGATCCCGAGACGCCCTATGCAGAGACGCTCGGCGCCTACGACAAGCTGCTGAAGGCCGGCAAGGTGCGCTCCATCGGCGCCTCCAACCATGATGCCAGCCAGTTGCGCGAGGCGCTCGACGTGGCGAAGTCGCAAGGCCTGCCCCGCTACGAAGTGCTGCAGCCGGAATATAATCTCTACGATCGCGGCAGCTTCGACGGGGCGCTGAGCGAACTTGCCAGCGCCGAGGGGCTCGGCGTCATCACCTATTTCAGCTTGGCGCGCGGCTTCCTCGCCGGAAAGTACCGGAGCGAGGCCGACCTCGGCAAAAGCCCGCGCGGCGGCGGCGTGTCGGGCTATCTCAACCCGCGCGGCTACGCCATCCTCGCTGCGCTGGACGCGGTATCGGCGAAGCATGGCGCACAGCCCGCCGAAGTGGCGCTAGCCTGGGTCATCGCGCGTCCCGAGGTGACCGCGCCGATCGCCAGCGCGACGTCCCTGGACCAGATGGACAGCCTGATCAGGGCGGTGAGCCTCGATCTCGACCCCGACGACATCGTGCAGCTCGACAGGGCAAGCGCACCATCCTAGGGCGACATCTCCTGATCTAACGTTCGCCCCACACGCCGCGAGTTCGCCAGCGGGCCAGCGGTATGATGTCCGGCGCACCGCCGGCCGGCTCGTACCAGCTGTCCACCACCCATCTTTCACCCGCCTTGTCGGCAATCACGGCGGTGAAGTGCGGATAGCGGCGGTCGGCAAGGAAGCCGCGGGATACTTTGCGCTGGACGGTATGGTGTCTCAGCATGCCCCGGCTCTCCAGCAGTTCAAGCAGGCTGGTGGTGTTGGTGGATTCGTCGATGCAATCCATCTGGCCGCGTTCAAGGCCACCAGAGAAATCGCCCTTCGCACGATCCCGGATTCCCACAGCCGCCGTGGCCCTGCGCTCGTAATATTGCACGGCCTTCGAGATCGCGCGGCGCTCGGCCGCGGCCGACGACGCACCGCTACGCAAGATGGATGCGATGTCCTTGAGGTCGCCCGGGCCCAATTCCAGCCGCGTCCTGAAGCTGCATGAATAGCCATGGCAGACGGTCAACGGGACGGCGTGACTCACGTCTGCGGTGCCGATGGCCGACAGCACGACCACCCCTGCGACGGAAATGCGTTTGCCCAGCGCCATCGACCACATAATGGAGGCGGCTTCCCCCGCTTACAAGCCGTGCGTGGAACGTTGCTTTCCCGGCCCCGCGGGCATATGTCCCCGGCCATGACGACGAAACCCATCCACATCATCGGCGGCGGGCTGGCCGGCTCGGAAGCTGCCTGGCAGGCCGCGCAGGCCGGTGTGCCGGTCGTGCTGCATGAGATGCGTCCGGTGCGCGGCACCGACGCGCACAAGACCGACGGGCTTGCCGAGCTGGTGTGCTCCAACTCCTTCCGCTCCGATGACGCCGAAGCCAATGCCGTCGGCCTGCTGCATGCCGAGATGCGGCTGGCGAACTCGCTGATCATGGCGAGCGGCGACGCCAACCAGGTGCCGGCCGGCGGGGCGCTGGCGGTCGACCGCGATGGGTTTTCCGCCGCCGTGACGGCGAGGCTGGGAGCGCATCCGCTGATCAGCATCGTACGTGAAGAGGTGACCGGCCTGCCGCCGGAGGACTGGGACCAGGCGATCATCGCCACCGGCCCGCTGACCGCGCCGGCGCTGGCCGAGGCGATCGCCCAAAGGACCGGCGCGGACGCGCTCGCCTTCTTCGATGCGATCGCGCCGATCGTGCATTTCGACACGATCGACATGGACACCTGCTGGTTCCAGTCGCGCTACGACAAGGTCGGGCCGGGCGGCACCGGCAAGGATTACATCAACTGCCCGATGGACAAGGCGCAATACGAGGCATTCGTCCAGGCGCTGCTCGATGGTCAAAAGACCGAGTTCAAGCAGTGGGAGGGCACGCCTTATTTCGACGGCTGCCTGCCGATCGAGGTGATGGCCGAGCGCGGCCCGGAGACCCTGCGGCATGGGCCGATGAAGCCGATGGGGCTGACCAACGCGCATAATCCGACGGTGAAGGCTTATGCGGTCGTGCAGTTGCGCCAGGACAATGCGCTGGGCACGCTCTACAACATGGTCGGCTTCCAGACGAAGCTGAAGCATGGCGAGCAGGTGCGCATCTTCCGCACGATCCCCGGCCTGGAGAATGCCGAGTTCGCGCGGCTGGGCGGCCTGCACCGCAACACCTACATCAACTCGCCGACCCTGCTCGACCCAACGCTGCAATTGAAAGGCCGGCCAGGCCTGCGCTTCGCCGGCCAGATCACCGGCTGCGAGGGTTATGTCGAGAGCGCCGCGATCGGCCTTCTGGCCGGCCGCTTCGCCGCCGCCCAGCGTCTCGGCAGGCCTGTTTCACCGCCGCCGGCAACCACCGCCTTCGGCGCGCTGCTCAATCACATCACCGGCGGCCACATCGTCTCCGACGACGAGCCCGGCAAACGCTCGTTCCAGCCCATGAACGTCAATTTCGGCCTGTTCCCGCCGCTGGAGCCCGGCACGAAGCTCAAACCGGACAGCTTCGAGGGTCGTTTCCGCGGCAAGGACAAGGCGATCGCCAAGAAGAAGGCGACGTCGGCGCGCGCATTGCGCGATTGCCGGGCCTGGCTGGGACTGGCTCCGGCGGCGCAGGCGGCCGAATAGCCGATCGGGCTTGTTGGACGGACTTTCACGAGTAGGATATCATCCTACTCGTGAAAGTCCTGTCGGAGCGTACCCATGGAAAATGCGGAAAAACTCTCGGTCACCGTTACGCCCGCCATGGCGCGGATGATCCGCGAAAAGGTCGAGGACGGCTCCTATGGCTCTGCCAGCGAGGTGATCCGCGCGGCATTGCGCGCCTTGCAGCGCGATGACGAAGAGCATGCCGAGCGCATGGCTTCCATCAGGGAGCGAACCAAGGCATCTCTTGAGGATCCTCGTCCCGCTATCCCGATCGAGGAAGCGTTTGCGATGCTGGAGGACCATATCGACCGGCTGGGAGAGACGGCGGATGATACAAAGGCTGCGCGTGGAGTTGCGACGAAGCGCGCTGGATGATCTGCGCCGCATCGCCGAGTACATAACGAGAGAGTCGGGCAGCGCCGCGGCAGCTCGGCGCTTCGCAAAACGGATCAGGGATCGTTGTCATCGAATAGGTGATGTTCCGCGTGGCGGCAGGGCGCGGGACGATATTTCGCCGGGCCTGCGGACAGTGCCGTTCGAGCGATCTGCAGTGATCACCTATGTCATCGAGGGCGACAGAGTCAGCATCGTCAATGTGTTCTATGGCGGCCGCGATTTCGAGGCCATCCTGCACGGCGAGCGCCCGGATCCCGGTGACGACTGATCATTCCGCCGGCTCGATGCCTGCCCTGCCCGGCAGTCCCGGCCTTCCGGCCTCCGACTGATTGCGCTCCACATAGGCCCGCTTCAGGCTTTCCGAGGTCTGGCGCGAGCCGTCATGGCTCCAGCCGGGCGGCATGAACAGATAGCCGAGGCGCTGGCGCAGCGTCAGGCCCGGCGAAAACACGTCCCTGAAAATGCCGACATATTCGTGGAAGGCGACCCGCAGCGGGTTGAACGTGCCGAGATTCTTCACGATGCCGTAGCGCGGGCGGTCATCCTCCAACTCCTCGACGAAGGTGCCGAACAGCCTGTCCCAGACGATCAGCGTGCCGGCATAGTTGGCGTCGAGATAACGCGGGTTGGTCGCGTGGTGCACACGGTGGTGCGACGGCGTGTTCATGACGAACTCGAACCAGCGGGGCAGCTTGCCGATGGTCTCGGTGTGGATCCAGAACTGCCAGACCAGATTGAAGCCGTAGACGAAAACGATCACCGCCGGGTGGAAGCCGAGCAGCACCATCGGTGCCTGCAGCACGAACATGCCGGTGAACAGCCCCGTCCAGCTTTGCCGCAGCGCCGTCGACAGGTTGTAGTGCTGGCTGGAATGATGGTTGACATGCTCCGCCCACACCCAGCGCACCCGATGGGCGATGCGGTGATACCAGTAGTAGCGCAGATCATCGATCAGGAAGGCGACTGCGAACACCCAGAGCGACAGGCCGAGGTCGAAGAGGCGGAACTGCCAGACCCAGAGCAGGGCGGAATAGGAAACGACGCCGAGCAGCAGTCCGGCAACGACGTTGCCCGTCCCCATCACCAGGCTGGTCAGCGTGTCGCGCGTCTCGAAGGAGCCTTTGGCGCGGCCGGTGCGAACCAGCCATATCTCGATCAGCATGGCGGCGACGAAAAACGGGATCGCGTAGTCCGTCACATTGGGGAATTCGTGGCTTTCCATCGCTCAGGCCGTCCTGGCGCCTGAAGGGGCGAGCGCCGACACGACCGCCTCGGCGGCGCGCGCCTCGGCGAAGGCGAAACGGCCGCCGGTCCAGGTAAAGTCGCGAAAGCGGATCAAGACGGTCGCCGGCTCGCGCAGTTGGACCGAGGCCACGTCCCCAGGTGACGCGATGCGCGTGAAAAAGCCGTCGCCGAAACTCTGCACAATGCCCATTCTGCCGCCGGTCAGGGCCAGAAAGGCCGACTTGCGGTCGATGGTCAGGGTAGCGGTCGACGGCCGCTCGTCGGGGAAATCGCCGAGAAAGATTTGCCGGGCATGGTCGGCATCCGCGACGAGCGCGGGCCGGCTTCCGCCGGTGAAGTGCACGGCGGCCACGGTCAGACTTATGCCGATCGCCACGATGGCGACGAGGATCGGCAGGCTCAAGGCGATTTCCTCCCGGCAGGCATTTCACCCGCCGGCTATGTGGTATCACAATTGACGTTTACGTCAAAGACGGCCTGCGCCAGCCGCGCGAGGCCGTCGTGAGGAGCAGCCAGTGGCGCTTCCAGCCGGCGATGTCGGCCGGTTTCGTGAGGGCCTTTGCCGGTTGCGATGCGATCCGGTCGAGATAGGCCGGCACCAGCGCCAGGAGCAGAAAGGCCGGGCGCAGCGTCTGCGGGATATCCTTGGCGGCGGCTTGGAAGGCCGACAGGTGCTCGCCGGCCAGCGCGGCCATAGCGGCGAAGGCGCGTTCCGCGGCGGCGGCGTTCATGCCTCCGACGAACTCCTCCGGCGTCGTTCCGGCGGCAGCAAGGATGTCGCGCGGGACAAAGCACTGGCCTCGTGCCCGGTGCAGCGGCAGAAGACGCAAAAGCCCGGTGATCGCCTGGGCGCAGCCGGCGTGGCCGGCAAGCGCGGCGAAGTCCGGCGCGGCCCTGGCGTCGAGCACCATCGCGGCAAGCTGGATGACGGCGCCGGCCGTCTCGCCGCAATAGCCTTCCAGGTCGGTGCGCGCCGGCATCGGATCGTCGTAGAGATCGAAGATGCGCGCCTCGAGATAGTTTTGGAAGGCCGCTTCCGGCAAGCCGTAACGATCGATGGTGTCTATCAGCGCGTCGGCCACCGGGTGACCCGTCGGCGCGCCGGCGGCGCGGTTGGCGATCGCATCCCGCCACCATTGCAGCCTGACCTCGCCCGGCAGCGGCTCGCGGATGCGGTCGCGCACGCCGGCGATCTCGGCATTGAAGGCATAGAGCGCCAACAGCGCAGAACGCCTGTCCTGCGGCGCATAGAGCGTCGAGAGATAGCGGTCGTGATCCGCCGTGCGGACGGAATCAGTCACCGGGTCAGCCGTGGAGGTCACCTCAGTCGACGGCAATCAGGGCGGCCGCCACCCTGCGTTCCTCGGCCAGCAGGACGTTGTAGGTTCTGACCGCCGCGCCCGTCGACATCGGATCGGCGGAGATGCAGGCCTGCTTGAAGGCGGCTCTCAACTCGGGCGAGAGCGGCCGCAAATCCCTGCCCATGCCGACCAGCAGGATCTCGACCGAGTCCGCCTCGTCCAGCAACCGGCCGAAATCGGCTGGTGCCAGTGCCGCCGGGTCGGCAGGCTCCCAGCCGTATATGCCCGAGGGCAGGCAGAGCAGCGATCCGCGATGCGACATGTCGGCAAAGCGGAAGCCGCCATTGCCATAGGCCTCGATCGGCGCGCGCCCCGGGAAATGCGCCTTGCGGATGACGATGCCGGCCGCCACGAGACGGCCGGTCAGGTCTGCGATGGCTGCGCGCCCGCCGGCGGCAGCGTCGACTTGCCGTCCTCCTTCGCCTCAAAGCTCTCCGGCCTGAGCTTGAACAGGATCAGCAGAGGGCCGGCCACGAAGATCGAGGAATAGGTGCCGATGAGAACGCCGAAGATCATCGCGAAGGTGAAGGAGCGGATGACCTCCCCGCCGAACAGATAGAGCGCCGTCAGGGCCAGCAGCGTCGTCACGCCGGTGAGAATGGTGCGCGACAGGGTCTGGTTCATCGACAGGTCGAGCAACTGCTCGATCGGCATCTTCTTGTATTTTCGCAGATTCTCGCGAACGCGGTCGTAGACCACGACCGTATCGTTGATCGAATAGCCGACAATGGTGAGTATCGCCGCGATACTGCCCAGATTGAACTCCAGCCCGGTGATGACATAGAGCCCGACCATCATGATCACGTCGTGCACTGTGGAGATCACAGCGCCGAGGCCGAACTGCCATTCGAAGCGGAACCAGATGTAGATCAGCATCGCCGCCAGCGAGGCGAGCACGCCCATGGCGCCGGCCCAGGCGAGCTCGGACGATACCGTCGGCCCCACGGATTCCACGCGGCGGAAATCGTAGCTGTCCTCGAGCGACAGCCGCACTTTCTCGACGACGCTCTGCTCGGCATTGTCGCCTGCTCCCTGGCCTTCCACCCGGATCAGCAGGTCGCGGTCGGAGCCGAACTCCTGGACCTGGACGTCGCCGATGTTCAACTCGCCGAGGACGGCACGCACCTCGGCAGAATCGGCCTTGTCGCCCTTGGCCTGCACCTCGATGCTGGTGCCGCCCATGAAGTCGATGCCGTAGTTCATGTTGACGGCGAAGAACAGCGCGACACAGGCGATCGACAGCGCTGCCGAAAGCGTGAAGGCATATTTGCGCCATGCCATGAACGGCAATCTCGGCTCTTCCGGCAGCAGCCGGATCAGACCGCCGGGCAGATCCTTCGGCTTGGCCTTGCGCAGCCAGATAGCGATCAGCCAGCGCGTCAGCGTAAAGGCCGTGAACACCGTGGTGACGATGCCGATCGCCAGCGTCACGGCGAAGCCGCGGATGGGCCCCGTTCCCATGTAGAACAGGATGACGGCGGCGATGAAGGTGGTGAAATTCGCGTCGACGATGGTCGCCAATGCGCGCGCGAAGCCCTGGTCGAGCGACTGCACCAGCGAGCGGCCCCATCGTCGCTCCTCGCGTACGCGCTCGTAGATGATGACGTTGGAATCGACCGCCATGCCGACGGTGAGCACGATACCGGCGATGCCCGGCATGGTCAGCGTGGCGCCCAGCACCGACAGGATGGCGATGATCAGGATGACGTTGGCGGCCAGGGCGATGTTGGCGATGATGCCGAGCGTGCTGTAGGCAGCCAGCATAAAAACAACCACGAGCACGCCGGCGACGAGAGCGGCGAACTCGCCGGCGGCGATGGAGTCGGCGCCGAGGCTCGGGCCGACGGTGCGCTCCTCGACGATGGTCAAGTCGGCCGGCAGCGCGCCGGCGCGCAGCAGCACCGCCAGATCGTTCGCGGATTCGGCCGTGAAATTGCCGGAAATCTGTCCCGTACCGCCGACGATCGGCTCACGGATCTGCGGCGCCGAGATCACCTGATTGTCGAGGATGATGGCGAACAGCCGCCCGACACCCTGCTGGGTCGCCTGGCCGAAGCGGGCGGCGCCCTTGCTGTCGAAACGGAAGGAGACGACCGGCTCATTGGTGCGCTGGTCGAAGGTCGCCTGGGCGTCGACGAGGTTCTCGCCCGATACGATCACCCGGTCCTCGATTAGATAGGGAACGGGCGGATCGTCGGTCGAATAGAGCACCGAGGTGCCCGCCGGTGGCCGCCCCTGCATCGCTTCCTGGACCGGCACCGACTGATCGACCATCTGGAAGGTGAGCTTGGCCGTCTGCCCGAGAATATCCTTGAGCCGCTGCGGATCCTGGAGGCCCGGCACCTGGACGAGCACGCGGTCGACGCCCTGACGCTGGATGACCGGCTCGGTGGTGCCGAGCTCGTTGACGCGCCGCCCGATCACCTCGATCGACTGGGTGACGGCCGACGACATACGGTAGTCGATGCCCTCGTCGGTAAGCGTATAGCGCAGCAATCCCGGCTCCGGCTCTTCCAGCGTCACCTCGGTGATGGAGCCGGTACCGAACACGCCGCTGGTCACCGGCTGGATCAGCGTCTGCAGCGCCGTCCTGGCCTTGTCGACCTCGTTTGCCTCGCGGATGCGCACCTGCACGGAGCGGCCGGTGCCGGACAGGCCGGTGTAGCCGATCCGGGCGTCGCGCAGCAGGGTGCGGATGTCGTCGCGCACGGCCTGCAGGCGCTCGTTGACGAGATCGTTGCGGTCCACCGCCAGCAGGATGTGCGAGCCGCCCTGCAGGTCGAGCCCGAGCGTCATCGGCCGGCTCGGCACCCAGCCCGGCAGGCTGTCGCGGAACGATTCGGACATCAGGTTGGGAAGCGCAAAGAGCACACCCAGGAGCACGACGCCCCAGATGCCGATCGTCTTCCAGCGTGAAAAATAAAGCATCTGCCTTCAGTCCGTGCCGCGGCCGATCGGGACTCTAGGCCCCGATGGCGTTTATTTCTTGACGTTCTGGTTGGCGATCGGCTCGCCCTTGACGCGCACGTCGGCGATGGTCGAGCGCAGGGCGGTCACCTTCATGCCGCCGAGGTCGATCTCGAGCTCGTTGTCGTCGATCACCTTGGTGACCTTGCCGACGAAGCCGCCGCCGGTGACGACGGTGTCGCCCCTGCGGATCGCGGCCAGCATCTCGTTGCGCTTCTTCAACTGGGTGCGCTGCGGCCGGATGATCAGGAAGTACATGATCACGAAGATGAGGACGAACGGCAGGATACTGATGAACATATCCGGGCCCGCGCCCACGCCCTGTGCATATGCCGGCGTCACGATCATGCGAGAGTGCTCCTGAGGTGGAAAAAGGAGCCGCCATGGCCCCGCCAAAAGTTGGCCGGAATATAGTCGGTCGAGGCGCCATTGCAACCGGCCCGGCGCGGCGGATCGCCGCTTTTCGCCGCTGATTCAGCGGTTTTCGAGAGCCTCGCGACGATCCGCGGCCGCCCCGGCGGCTTACCCGCAGCTTTTTGCCGTCCTGGACCAGCGGCCGCCTCTTGGGCTGACGGGCGGATTCGCGTATCCGTGTGCGCTAACGAAACGTCCGGACGCCTCTCATGCCAAGCCCCTCGCTGCACGCCCTGTCGGAGAAGCTCGACCGCCTGATCGAGGCCGTCGGCCGGATCGCGCCGCCGGCGCCACCGCCGACCGATCTCGACGGCGCCGATTGCTTCGTCTGGTCGGCCGAGCAGGGCGTGCTCGAACCGGTACATCGCATCAACCGCGTCGAGATCGGCCTGATCCGCGGCGTCGACCGGGTGCGCGACATCCTCGTCGACAACACGCAGCGTTTCGCCGCCGGCCTGCCGGCCAACAACGTGCTACTGTGGGGCGCGCGCGGCATGGGAAAATCGTCGCTGGTGAAGGCCGCGCACGCCACAGTCAATGGCGAAGGCAAGACGCCGCTCAAGCTGGTGGAGATCCATCGCGAGGACATCGACACCCTGCCCCGGCTGATGGCGATCCTGAAGACGTCGCCGCACCGCTTCGTCCTGTTCTGCGACGACCTCTCCTTCGACCACGACGACACGTCCTACAAATCGCTCAAGGCGGCGCTCGAAGGCGGAGTCGAGGGCCGGCCTGCCAACGTCATCTTCTACGCGACCTCGAACCGCCGGCATCTTCTGCCGCGCGACATGATCGACAACGAACGCTCGACGGCGATCAATCCATCGGAAGCGGTCGAGGAAAAGGTGTCGCTGTCGGACCGCTTCGGCCTGTGGCTCGGCTTCCACAAATGCTCGCAGGACGAATATCTCGAGATGATCGACGGCTATGTCGGCTATCACGGCCTCGACATGGATCCGGAAACGCTGCGCGCCGAGGCACTGGAATGGGCGACGACGCGCGGCAGCCGCTCCGGTCGCGTCGCCTGGCAGTTCATCCAGGATCTCGCCGGTCGGCTTGGCAAGCCGCTGAAGGATTGAGCGCGGGGCCGCCGTCGACGGTGATCTCCAGACCCTCGAGCCGGCCGAGCTACCCGCCCTCCGCGGTTCCGGCTGTCACGGCGCGGGCTGCTGCGGTAGTCTTGCCCCATGAAACTGCGGCAGACGATAGGCTTCTGCGCCTCCGCCGATGGCACACGCATCGCCGTGGCGTCATGCGGCGAGGGTCCGGTGATCCTGCGAGCCGCGCACTGGCTGAGCCATGTCGACTACGATCTCGAAAGTCCGGTGTGGCGGCCATGGGTGGAGGCGCTTTCGGCCCGTAACCGCTTCGTCCGCTACGACCCGCGCGGATGCGGCTTGTCGGACCGCCATGTCGCAGACCTGACGATCGACGCCTGGCATGCCGACCTCGACGCCGTGGCAGCGACGATCGCGGAGCCACGCGTCGTCCTGCTCGGCCTGTCGCAGGGCGGCGCGCTCGGCATAGCGTTCGCGCTCAGGCACCCGGAGCGGGTATCGCGTCTCGTACTCGTCAACGCCTACGGCCAGGGCGGGCGGGTGCGTGCCCAGAACGATGCCGAGCGGCTGGAGGCGGAGACGCTGGTCAATTTCGTCCGCATCGGCTGGGGTCGCGACAACCCCGCGTTCTGCCGGTTCTTCACCAATCTCTTCATTCCGGGCGGCAAGCCGGAGCAACATCGCTGGTGGGGCGATCTCGAACGGGAGACGGCGACGGCCGACGTCGCGGCGCAACTGCTCTGGCAGATGCAGGGCATCGACGTCCTCGATCTTGCGGCAAGGCTCAGCGTGCCGACGCTGGTCATGCACAGCCGCGGCGACATGCGCGTGCCCTTCAACGAAGGCTGCAAGCTGGCGGCCGCCATCCCCGGCGCGCGCTTCGTGCCGCTGGAGAGCAGGAACCACGTGCTCCTGCCCGACGAGCCTGCGTGGGCGGTGTTCCAGGCCGAACTCGCGGGGTTTTTAGGGCAGGACCAGGCGACGCAGCCCCACGCCGTCCGCGATGCCGGACTGACTCCCGCAGAAAAGGCGATCCTCGACCTCGTCGCGAAGGGGCTCGACAACCGCACGATCGCCCAGCGCCTGGGCAAGAGCGAGAAGACGGTGCGCAACCAGCTGTCGGCGATCTTCGACAAGCTCGACGTTCACAGCCGTTCGCAGGCTATCGTCAAGTCGCTGTCCGGCTGAGGTCGTTTCCGAGCCTATGCGGGACATTTGTCCCCGGTCCGAGCCGGATTTCGCTGGCCACGCGGGACAGCCGCCCCATGCCGGCCGCCATGCACGCGCGCATCCTGGAAGCCTCGGAGCGGCAGCAAGCCCTCCGCAGACCAGGAGGAATGCGATATGACCCAGATCGACGAAACCAGGTTGAACGAGCTGGTCGGCCGCGTGCTCGGCGACCTCGGCGGCGCCGTGAGCGTGCCTCTGGTGCGAATAGGCGACACGCTCGGCCTCTACGCCGCGCTCAGAAACAGCGGACCGGCGACAGCCGACGATCTTGCCGCGGCCGCAGGCTGCGCGCCGCGATATGTGCGCGAGTGGCTCTGCGCGCAGACGGCGTCCGGCTATGTCACCTACGAGGGCGGACGCTTCTCGTTGACGCCCGAGCAGGCCTTCGTGTTTGCCGAACCCGACAGTCCGGTCAATCTGATCGGCGCCTTCGACACAGCCGCCGCGATGGTCGAAAACCAGCCCAAGGTGCAGGCGGCCTTCAAGACCGGCAAGGGCGTCGCGTGGGGCGACCAGGCCGGCTGCATGTTCTGCGCCGTGGCGCGGCTGTTCCGGCCGGGCTACGTCAACGCACTGGTGCAGGATTGGCTGCCCGCGCTGGACGGCGTGGTCGACAAGCTGAACAAGGGCGCGAAGGTCGCGGACGTCGGTTGCGGCCACGGCCTGTCGACGATCCTGATGGCGCAGGCCTTCCCGAAGTCGCACTTCACCGGATACGACTTCCATCCGGCCTCGATCGCGGCCGCAACCGCGCATGCGCGGGCGCACGGGATGACCAATGTCGGCTTCGAAGTGGGGCGGGCCCAGGATTTCCCGGGCGGCGGCTTCGATCTCGTCACCTGCTTCGACTGCCTGCACGACATGGGCGATCCCGAAGCCGCGGCGGCGCACATCCGCCAGGCGCTCGGGCACGGCGGCACGTGGATGGTGGTCGAGCCGATGGCCGGCGACACGCTGGAGGACAATGTCAACCCGGTCGGGCGGCTCTATTACTCGGCCTCGACGATGATCTGCGTGCCCACCTCGCTGGCGCAGGAAACCGGGCGGGCGCTCGGTGCCCAGGCGGGCGAGAAGCGGCTGACCGAAGTGATCCGCTCCGGCGGCTTCAGCAAGGTCCGACGCGCCGCGGCGACGCCGCTCAACATGGTGCTCGAGGCGACCTGAGAGACGCCGCCGGCGAAAAAAAATGCCGGCGCGCCTACTCCAGATAGGTGGTGGGATCGACCGGGGCCGAGTTCTTGCGCACCTCGAAATGCAGTTTCGGCGCGTTGGCGCTGCCGCTCATGCCGGACACCGCGATGTCGTCGCCGCGCTTGACCTTCTGGCCGCGCTGCACCTTGAGCTCGCTGGCGTGGCCGTAGACGGTCACCAGCCCGTTGTCGTGGCGCACCAGCACGGTGTTGCCGAACTCCTTCAGCCCGTCGCCGGCATAGATGACCACGCCGTTCTCCGCCGCCTTCACCGGCGTCCCTTCGGGCACGGCGATGTCGATGCCGTCGCGTCCGGCGCCCTTGCCGTAGGAGGAGATGACCTTTCCGCGCACCGGCCAGCGCATGCGGTCGATGCCGGTCGAGCTGGGCGCGGCAACGGCGGCGCTCTCGGCCTGCTCGATCACCTTGTCGGTCTTCCTGGGCGGGGTGTAGGCGGCGACCGCCTCCTGCTGCGTCGGCTTGGCAACCGGCGGCACGGCGCCGGTGGCCGTCTTGTCGATGCCGGGCGCGGCCTGCGCGACGGCCGGCGCCTGACCGGCGGCCGGCACCTTGAGCGTCTGGCCGATGCGCAGCACGCCGTCCTGCATGCCGTTGGCGGCCTTCAGCGCCGCGACGCTCACACCGGTCTTTTTGGCGACGCGGGTCAGCGTGTCGCCGTCCTGCACGGTATAGGCACCGGCGACGGACTTCGGCTTGGGCTGGCCGGAACTGCTGGCGGCGTTCGGATCGGTCGCCGCCGGCACCGCGGCCTCCTTCACCTTGGGCGGCTGCGGCAGCACGGCAAGGGTCTGCTGCGGCGCCCTGCTCGGCACCGGCACCTTGTCGGCAGGAACGTCGTAGCGGGTCCCGGTGGAGGACTTCGCATCGGCGACGGCCGGGTGATTGTCGGGCGCCGAAACGGGGGCCTTGTTGGAATAGACGTAGGTCGGGATGACGATCTTCTGGCCGGTCTGCAGGCCACCGCCCTCCGGCAGGCCGTTGACCCTGGCGATCACGTTGGCCGGCACGCCGAAGCGGCGCGACAGGTTGTAGACGGTCTCGCCTTCCCGAACGGTCACCTGGGTGCCGCCGGCGCGCGACCAGCCGGCCGGATCGGCCGCCTCGGACGCCATCTGCGGCTCGGCCGGACGGGCAGGCGTCGAAGCAGCGGAAGCGAGCGTCGGGGCCGCCTGCGGCCTGGGCGCGGAAACGGCAGGTGCGGGGGCGACAGGCGCGGGAGTTGCGGCCGCCATAGTCGGCTGGGCGGAGACCGGCGCCAGGGAGCCCCGGCTCACCGAACCGGTGGAGACGGCATCCACCGGTGCTGCCGCGACCGGCGCGGCATCACCCGGATAGGCCTGGCCTCCGTCGTTGATGATCTGGCGCTGATTCGCCGTGGAGCCGGTGAAGATGTCGTCGACACCGCCGAAGCGCGCCGACTGCGAGCTGCACCCCGCGGCCATCCCCGTGACCAGCAGAAGAGCCGCACCGCGCCACAGCTTGCGCTTGTTCGACCGCAATACACTCACCAGCATCGTACTAACCCGCTTTTACCCGGTACAACCGGCTATGATTAAAGCGCGTTAATGTTACTGGGCGGTTAAAGCGGGCGGCCGCCATGCCTCATTTTTAGCCGCCGGCGCGATCACAGGACGGCCGCCAGGCCCTTGGCGATCGGTTGCAAACGGACCTCGCCGAGGTCCTCGCGCTCGAAGCGGCTGCCGACCTTGCCCAGGCGGACCAGCGCCTGCCGTCCCTCCTCCGGCCCGATCGCCGCCACCATGGTGCCGCCCGTGGAAAGCTGGTCGACGAAGATGCGCGGATGGCTGTCGAACGCAGCCCAGACGACGATCCGGTCGAACGGCCCCTCCCCCATCAGGCCGTTGATGCCGTCGGCCTGCCGTGCATGCACGTTCTGGATGCCGAATAGCTCGAAACGCTGACGCGCCTGGTCGACGAGCGTCTTATAGCGGTCGAGCGTCGTCACCCGGCCGGCGAAGCGGGACATGACGGCGGCGGTATAGCCGGTGCCGGTGCCGATCTCGAGAATGCGGTTGCCCGGCTCGATGCGCAGCGCGGCAATGACCAGCGCCTGCAGGTCGACGCCTTCGATCGCCTCGCCGCAGTCGATCGGCAGCATGCGGTCGGACCAGGCGAGGTCATGGAACTGCCCCGACAGGAAGTCGGCGCGCGGCGTCGCCTCGAAGGCGGCGATCACCTCGCGCGGAACGCCGCGCCCGCGCAGCCGCAGCATGAAGGCGGCGAACCCCTCCCGGTCGCCTGTCATGCAAGCGCCTTGGCCAGCTGGTCGCGCAGCTCATGCGCGGTCAGATCCATCTTCAGCGGCGTCACCGAGACCATGCGGTTGCCGAGCGCATGCAGGTCGGTGCCGCTGCGCGTTTCCGCCGCCTCGCGGCCGAAACGCAGCCAGTAATAAGGGAAACCGCGGCCGTCGGTGCGCTCGTCGATCCACATGCCGTAGGCGAGCTTGCCCTGGGCGGTGACGGCGACACCCTCGACCTCGTCGGGCGCACAATTGGGAAAGTTGACGTTGAGGAAGACGCCGGCCGGCAGGTCGACACGCAGCAGCTTTTCCAGCAGGGCCGGCGCATGCGCCTCGGTCGTCTCCCACGCGACCTCCCGCCCGATCCCCTCCTGCACGCGGTAGGCCTGGCTGAGCGCGACGGCGCGGATGCCGAGAAGCGTGCCCTCCATGGCGCCGGCCACCGTACCGGAATAGGTCACGTCGTCGGCGACGTTCGAGCCGGCATTGACGCCGGAGAGAACCAGGTCCGGCGGCTCCGGCAGGATCTTCTTCACGCCCATGATGACGCAGTCGGTCGGGGTGCCGCGCACGGCGAAATGGCGGTCGTCGAGCTTGCGCAGGCGCAGCGGCTCCGACAGCGACAGCGAATGGGCGAAGCCGGACTGGTCGGTTTCGGGCGCCACCACCCAGACGTCGTCGCTGAGCGTCCTGGCGATCCGCTCCAGGCATTGCAGGCCCTCGGCATGGATGCCGTCGTCATTGGTCAGGAGGATACGCACAATCAGGCCCCGATCTTTTCCAGCCCGCCCATATAGGGGCGCAATGCTTCAGGAATGCTAACGGAGCCGTCCTGGTTCTGGTAATTCTCCAAAACCGCGATCAGCGCGCGGCCGACGGCGACGCCCGAGCCATTGAGGGTGTGGACGAACAGGTTGCCCTTGCCGCCCTTGTCCCTGTAGCGGGCGTCCATGCGGCGCGCCTGGAAATCGCCGCAGACCGAGCAGGACGAGATCTCGCGATAGGCGTTCTGGCCGGGCAGCCACACCTCGATGTCGTAGGTCTTGCGCGCGCCAAAACCCATGTCGCCGGTGCACAGCACCACGGTGCGGAACGGCAGGCCGAGTCTTTTCAGCACCGTTTCCGCGCATTCGGTCATGCGCTCGTGCTCGGCCAGCGAATTCTCCTGGTCGGTGATGGAAACCATCTCGACCTTGTAAAACTGGTGCTGGCGCAGCATGCCGCGCGTGTCGCGGCCGGCCGAGCCGGCCTCGGAGCGGAAGCAGGGGGTGAGCGCGGTGTAGCGCAGCGGCAGTTGATCGTGCTTGAGGATTTCCTGGCGCACGAGGTTGGTCAGGGGGACTTCGGCGGTGGGGATGAGCCCCAGCCGCTTAGTCCGAATGTCTCGTCCGTGCTCATGCGTCTCGGTGAAGTCTGACCACCAAAACTCAAACCGCGCATTCTGAGCGATAATAGTCGCGATTTCCTGCACCTGTGGTTGGCTATAGGAGTCTCGATACTGTGCGATCGTCGTTTCGGCGACGCGCTCAATGCGCTTCTCAAGTCCCGGTGCCCATTCAGGCCCACGTGGATCAGTGAAGAACAGGTCCTCCTCGAACTTCGGCAGTTGGCCGGTGCCGTAAAGTGCGTCATCCCGCACAAGCAGCGGAACCTGCACCTCGGTATAGCCATGCTCGGTCGTATGCAGGTCGAGCATGAACTGGCCGAGCGCGCGCTCGAGCCGCGCCAGATGACCCTTGAGCACGGTGAAGCGCGCGCCCGACAGTTTTGCGGCGCGCTCGAAATCCATCAGGCCGAGCGCCTCGCCGATCTCGAAATGCTCCCTGGCCCAGTTCGGGCGCGGTCTTACCTCGCCGACCTTGCGGATCTCGACATTGCCGCTCTCGTCGGCGCCGACCGGCACGTCGTCCAGCGGCACGTTGGGAATGACGGCCAGCGCATCCTCAAGCGCCTTGTCGTTGTCGCGCTCGGTCTGCTCGGCGGCGCCGAGAAAGGCCTTGATGGCGTTGACCTCGAGCTTGAGCTGCTCGGCCAGCGCCATGTCCTTGTTGCGCATGGCGTTGCCGATCTCGCGCGAGGCGGCGTTGCGGCGCTCCTGCTTGACCTGCAACTCGCCGAGATGGGCGCGGCGCGTCTCGTCCAGCAGCAGCACGCCTTCGACGGTCGAACGCGCGTCCTGCTCCGACCACTGGCGCTTCACCAGCGCGTCGATCAGGGCCTGCGGCTTTTCGCGAATCCATCGAATGTCAAACATGGTCGGTATCGAACGTCCTTCCTGGGGAAATTCCGCTGCCGCTCATGCCGGACGGCCGCGGCGGTGTCAAATCACGGCTGGCCCGGCGAGGCGGCAGGGGGTCGAGCACTGCCGCGGCGACCCCACCCGGCCGCTGCGCGGCCACCCTCCCCTCGAGGGGGAGGGAAAGCCGCGCGCTTCATCCTCGCCACGCCCTGCTTTGCAGTCTGGCCATTGAAGGAAAGTGCGGGAAGCGGGGCGCGGGGCCGAGCCTCTCAAATTAAGTACGTGGCGCGGTGACCCGCGCCCCGCCGGCGTTCTTGCCCGTCCGCTAGCGCTGCATTTCCGCAGGTGTCGCGGCTGGGGCCCGGGCCTCCAGCTCACGCCAGCCGCGCTACCGTTTGCGCGGCCGACCCGGCGCCGACGCTCCCTCCTGATACCCGGTGCGCACCAAGTTCCCGCAGGGAGCGGCTTTCACGGCGAAGTATAGGTGAGGCGGAAAGGAGGGGATAAAATTTTGCCCCTGAGCGACGCCCGTTGTTTTCTTCAGCTTGGCGCGAGCCGGGCAAGTTCCGGGTAAGTGCCGGGAACAGTTTACTTTTTTCCGCAGAAGGGCACTGCCGCTTCAAGGCTGGCGCGGGCGGAAACAAAGTAAACTGTCCCCTGCGCCCGCCTCAGGTCGCCGCGCTCGAGGCGGAATCGCTCTCGTCCTTCTCGGCCGCCAGCTTCTCCTCCTCGCGCTTCCGCTCGACCATGCGGGCGCACCAGATCGAGACCTCGTAGAGCAGGATGGTGGGCACGGCCAGGCCGATCTGGCTCACCGGGTCGGGCGGCGTCAGCACGGCGGCGACGACGAAGGCGATCACGATCGCCCATTTGCGCTTGTCCTTCAGCCCCTGCGACGTCAGCAGGCCGACGCGCGCCATTAGCGTGGTGACGACCGGAAGCTGGAACACCAGGCCGAAGGAGAAGATCAGCGTCATGATCAGGCTGAGATATTCCGACACCCTCGGCAGCAGCGAGATCTGCACCTCCTGCCCGGGCCCGACCTGCTGCATCGACAGGAAGAACCACATCACCATCGGCGTGAAGAAGAAATAGACGAGTGCACCGCCCATCAGGAACAGGATGGGCGAAGCAACGAGGAACGGCAGGAAGGCGGCGCGTTCGGTCTTGTAGAGGCCGGGCGCCACGAACTTGTAGATCTGGGCGGCGATCAGCGGGAAGGCGATGACCAGCCCGCCGAACATGGCGAGCTTGATCTGGGTGAAGAAGAATTCCTGCGGCGCCGTGTAGATGAGCTCCACCTGCTCGTTGGCGAGGCCGGCCCAGTGCACCGCCCATTTGAACGGGATCACCAGCAGGTTGAACAGCTGCTTGGCGAAGAAGAAGCAGACGAGGAAAGCGACGAAGAAGCCGCCGATCGCCCACATCAGGCGCGACCGCAGCTCGATGAGATGCTCCATCAGCGGCGCCGACGAGGCCTCGATGTCGTCTTCGTCCCGTTTGGCGCTCACGTATCGCTTCCTGCTCGTTCCCTGGCCTTCGCGGCCGTCGCCTTGCCCTTGCCGGTGGACTTCGGCTTGGCCGGCGCCTTGGCGGCGGACGCCTCGGCCGGAGCCGCCTTGCCGGCCGGCGCAGGCTTCGCCTTCCTGGCTGGCGCGGTCTTCTTCGGCTTCGCCTCGGGCGCGGCCGTGCCATTCGCCTTGGCCGCCTGCGGGGCAGCCATGGGCGCCGGGGCCGCAGCAGGCTTCGCCGGCTCCGGCGAAGGCGCCGGCGTGGCGAGCGCCGCGGGCGGCGACGGCATGGCCTCCAGCCCGGCCACGCCCGGCATGGCGGTCGCGCCGTTCTTCAGCGGCTCGGCCGCGTGCGCATCGGGCTCGGCCGGCTTCTGCTCGTCGGCCGGCTGGGCCGGCTGCGCGCCCGGATTGAGCGACTGCAATCCCGCACGAACATCGGCCGCGGCCTTCTCGAACGGGTTGAGCTGCTTCTTGATCTCGGAAGCCGGGTTCATGCTGCGCAGCGAATCGACCGACTTCTTGACCTCGTCCAGTTCGGCCTCCTTCAAGGCCTCGTTGAACTGCTTCTGGAAGTCGCCCGCCATCGACCGCATCTTGGCGGTCATCTTGCCGATGGTGCGCAGCATCTTCGGCAAATCCTTCGGTCCCACGACCACGATCATGACGACCGCGATCACGAGCATTTCGGTCCAGCCGATCTCAAACATGCTGCATCAATCCGGCTTTGCCGAGGAAAAGGCTCAGCTCTTGCTGGCCTTCTCGCGGGCCGCCATGGTTTCGTCGGCGCGATGCTCGACCGTCTTGGCGTCGGCGGCCGCCTTCGCCTCCTCGGCGTCCTCGTCCGACATGCCCTTCTTGAAGCTCTTGATGCCCTTGGCCATGTCGCCCATCAGCTCGGGGATCTTGCCGCGACCGAACAGCAGCAGCACGACCACCAGCACGATCAGCCAGTGCCATATCGAAAAGGAACCCATATCCAAACTCTCTCAGAGATCGTTTCTCGTGACTGATCTATGCGTTTTCGCGCCGCGTTTCAAACAGAAGAACGTCCGATTCGCGCAACGAGAACCAAATATCGCGTGAACGGGCGGACAAGATGCCGCAGCGGACCCGCGCCCGCACCGGAGTTTCGGCCCCGGGAACCGCCAGCTCCAGCAATTCGATGACGCCGAGATAGCGTCGCGACAGGATTCGCGCCTCCACCTGCCCCTCGGTCTCGCTCACGTCGAAGCCGGTGGTGCGCACGGCGACGGTGGTCTCAGTGCCATCGGCGAGCCCCGGCGCGGCGATCCGGCCGACCGACGTCTCGACGAAGCCGCCGCGCACCCGCCCGCCGAAAATGTTGAGCTCGGAGAAGAAGCCGGCGACGAACAGGTCGTTCGGGCTGAGATAGAGGTCCTCGGCCCTGCCCGCCTGTACCAGCCTTCCGTCCTTCAGGAGCGCGATGCGGTCGCCCATGCGCATCGCCTCTTCCGCGTCGTGGGTCACCACGATCGCGGTGGCGCGGCTCTCGCGCAGGATCGCCAGCGTCTCGGCGCGCACCGAATCCTTCAGCCGCGAGTCCAGCCCGGAAAACGGCTCGTCCATCAACAGCACCGCCGGCCGCGGCGCCAGCGCCCGGGCGAGCGCGACGCGCTGCTGCTCGCCGCCCGAGAGCACATGCGGATAGGCGGCGGCGTAAGCCTCGAGCCCGACCCTGGAGAGCGCGATCATCGCCTCGCGGCGGGCCTCCTCGCGCGACAGCTCGGTCAGGCCGAAGCGCACATTGTCGAGGATGGTCATGTGCGGGAACAGCGCGAAATCCTGGAAGACCAGGCCGATGGAGCGCTTCTCCGGCGGCAGGAACACGGACGGACCGGCGATCTCGCGGCCGTTGAGCAGGACGCGGCCGGTGCTCTGCGGCTCGATGCCGGCGGCGATCCTGAGCAGCGTGGTCTTGCCCGAGCCGGAGGGGCCGAGCAGGCACAGCACCTCGCCGGGTTCGGCCGCGAGCGATACGTTGCGCAGCGTCTCGGTGCCCGGCGCGAAGGAATGGCTGATGTCGTCGAAGACAAGCCGCGCGGCGAAGGTCACGCCCGCCGTCGTGCGCTTGCCCGTGCTCGCCTCGTCGATGGTCAATGCGTCCGGCCTTCCGCGTTTACGCGCGGAGGCTCAATCATCCGCCACGCGCGGTGTCAACAGGCCGAGCTCCTCCAGGTCGACGTCGGTCAGCGGATCCTCGTCCTCGGTGAGCTCGTCTGTGCTGGCCGGCGGCAGCGGCACCGCGAAATTGGCCGGCATGCGCGCGGCCAGCAGGCCGGCGCCCTTCAACTCCTCGATGCCGGGCAGGTCGCGGATCTCCTCCAGGCCGAAATGGTCGAGGAACCCTTCGGTGGTGCCGTAGGTGACCGGACGTCCCGGCGTGCGGCGGCGGCCGCGCAGGCGCACCCATTCGGTCTCCAGCAGCGTGTCGAGCGTGCCCTTCGAGGTCTCGACGCCGCGGATGTCCTCGATCTCGGCGCGCGTCACCGGCTGGTGATAGGCGATGATGGCGAGCACTTCGAGGGCGGCGCGCGACAGCTTCTTCTGCTGCACGGCGTCGCGCGTCATCATGAAGGCGAGGTCGGGCGCGGTACGGAAAGCCCAGCCGGCTCCGACCCGAACCAGGTTGACGCCGCGCCGCGAATAGATCGCCTGCAGCTCGGCCATGACCTCGGGCACGGCGATGCCGTCCGGCAGGCGCTGGGCGAGCTGCGCCTCGCTGACCGGCTCGGCGCTGGCGAAGACGATGGCCTCGGCCATGCGCGCGGCCTCGGCCAGATGCAGGCGCTCGGCCGGGTTGCGGGCCGGCTCGCCGTCGGCGGCGAAGGGGATCACGCGGGCGTTGGCGGCTTCGCTCATGATGCTGTCCCGGCGGTTGATGCGGCCGCCTGGCGGCCGCGCAGGTAGAGCGGGGAGAAGGCGCCGTCCTGCCGCATCTCGAGCTGGCCCTCGCGGACCATTTCGAGCGTGGCGGCGAAGGAGCTGGCGATGGCGGTGGCGCGTTCCTCCGGCCCGGCGAGATAGTCGACGAGGAAGCGGTCGAGCGCGGTCCAGTCCTTCGCCACGCCGATCAGCCGGGCGAGGATGTCGCGCGCCTCCTTCAGCGACCAGACGCCGCGCTTGGCGATGCGTACATTGGTCACCGCCTGGCGCTGGCGCTGGATGGCATAGGCGGTGAGCAGGTCGTAGAGGCTCGCCGTGTACCGGTTGCGCTTCTCGACGATGACGAGCTCCGGCGCGCCGCGCGCGAACACGTCGCGGCCGAGCCGGTTGCGGTTGACCAGACGGGCGGCGGCGTCGCGCATCGCCTCCAGCCGCTTCAGGCGGAACTGCAGCACCGCCGCCATCTCCTCACCGCTGTCGCCGGCGTCGTCCGGCTGCTTGGGGATGAGGAGCCGCGACTTCAGATAGGCCAGCCACGCCGCCATGACGAGATAGTCGGCGGCGAGCTCCAGCCGGACGGTGCGCGCCTTGTCGATGAAGGCGAGATACTGCTCGGCGAGCGCCAGGATGGAGATGCGGGCCAGATCGACCCGCTGGTTGCGCGCCAGATGCAGCAACAGGTCGAGCGGCCCTTCGAAGCCGTCGACGTCGACGACCAGCGCCGGATCGGTGGTCGCGCGCTCCTCCGGCTGGTCCGCCCACAGGCGGTCCATCGGAATGGCCTTCGCGGCTTTCTGCTCTCCGGTCGCGGCCAATGCCGTCCCTTCCGTGTCAAAACCGGATGAAAAGAGTCATCATCCCGTTCCAACTCTTTGTTTTATCGCATGATCTTATCCGAAAGCCTGCACTTTTCCGGGATCATGCCTTACGCCACCGCCTCGAAATACCGCGCGAACTCGGCTCGCGCTTGCACCTCGGCGGTCGCGTCCCTGCCCTTGACGGCGGCCAGCGCCCGCTCGGCCCGCTGCAGCGACCTGCCGGCGAGCGGCAGCGTGCGCGAGGCGATGCCCGCCATCTCGTCCATGACGCCGTTGCAGTGAAGAACGATGTCGACGCCGGCCGCAAGGATGGCGGCGGCCTTCTCAGGGAAATCCCCAGAAAGCGCCTTCATCGAGGTGTCGTCGCTGACCAGCAGCCCGTCGAAGCCGATCTCGCCGCGGATGATCTCGCGCACCACCTTTTCCGACGTGGTCGCCGGGGCGGAGGGGTCGACGGCGGCGTAGACGACATGCGCGGTCATGCCGATCGGCAGGTGGCTGAGCGCCCTGAAGGGGGCGAAGTCGTGGCGGCGCAGATCGTCCAGCGGGGTGTCCACCGTCGGCAGCTCGAAATGCGTATCGGAGAAGGCGCGGCCGTGGCCCGGCATGTGCTTCATCACCGGCAGCACGCCGCCCGACAGCAGTCCCTCGGCGGCCGCACGGCCGAGCGCGGTGACGGTCGCCGGATCCTTGCCGTAGGCGCGGCTGCCAATCACGTCGCTGGCGCCCTCGATGGGCACGTCGAGCACGGGCAGGCAGTCGGCGGTGATGCCGAACTTCAGCAGGTCGAAGGCATGCAGCCTGGCGAGCAGCCACGCGGCGCGCAGGCCTGCCTCGCGATCCTCGCGGTAGAGCGCGCCGACGGCGGCGCCGGCCGGATAGTTCGGCGCGATCGGCGGGCGCAGGCGCTGCACCCGCCCGCCCTCCTGGTCGATGAAGACCGGGGCCTCGGGGCGGCCGACCGCGTCGCGCATCGAGGCGACCAGATCGGATATCTGCGAGGGCTCACCGATGTTGCGCGCGAAAAGGATGAACCCCCAGGGCCGCTCGTCGCGATAGAAGCGGATCTCGTCCTCGTTGAGCGCCTTGCCGGCGCAACCCAGGATCATGGCTTTTGATTCGGTCATGTCAGCGTTTTACCCCGTGCAAGGCCGGGATTGAACGAAAAACCGGCGCGGGATGGTCCCGCGCCGGTTCGAACCCACTGGATTGTTGGGCAGGGAACTATCTCGATACGAAGCAGCTGCCGCCGGCGGCCTTGTAGGTCTCGCACAGCTTGACGGCATCGTTGCGGCTGCCGGCCGGCACGCGGACGCGCCAGAAGGTGCCCTTGCCGGCGATCTCGGCCTTGACGATGGTCGCCTGCTTGCCTTCGAGCACGCTGCCGTAGCGGCGCTGCAGATCCTGGTAGCTCGACTGCGCGGCGGCTTCGGTCGGCTGGGACGCGATCTGCATCGACCACGAACCCGGAGCCGGGGCAGCGGCGGGATCGAGCGCGGCGACGCGTTCGGCCTTGACCTCGCCGACGATATCCACCGGCTGGTCGGACGGACGGGCCGGCGCCACGGGCACCCGGTCCGGCGTCGTTCCTGCGGCGCGCGCCTGCGGTGCGGCGGCCGCCGGCTGCTGCGGTGCCGTGGCCGCGGGCTGCTGCGGCGCGGCAGCGGCCGCCGGCTGCGGAGCACTCGGCACCGTCGCCGTGGTCTCGGCACCCTCGCCGGCCGGCGTCGGCGACGATGCGACGGGATCGACGATGCCCTCGGAGGCCGAATCCAGCGCCGGCGCGGCGGCCGGCGCCGGCTCCTCGCGGGCGACCAGCGTGCCGTCGGCCTTGACGATCATGGTACGGACCTTGCGCGGCGCCACGGCGGCGACCTCGACGCTGTCGTCGACGCCCGGATCCTGGATGACCTGCTCGATCCGATCCGCGCCCTTGGGCATCGGCTGCCCGGCCGGCGCCTGCGGGCCTGCCGCGGCAGTCTCGGCCGGCTGTCCGGCGGCCGCCTCGTCGTCCTGCATCGCCAGATCGACCGGCTCGTCATCCGGCGTCGGCATTTGGACCGGCTCTTCGGCGCTGTTCAGCAGCTTCTCCTGCGTCGGCTCGCCGGAACCGCCGGCACCCGCCACGGAATCGTAGACCTTGGCATCCTGGTTCGGGATGGTCGCGCCACCCGGATTCTCCGGCTTTATCTTCACCGGCGACGGATCGGCCTTGACCAGCGCAAGCTCGCCAGATCCCGGGCCCTCGCCGTAGGACAGGGCGAAGGCGGCGACACCGCCAAGCAGCGCCACGCCGCCGACCACCGCGGCGATCACCAGCCCGCGGCGACGCGACGGCCGCTCCGCAAGCTGGGTGTAGGCAGGCCCGGCGATCTCCTCGTCAAAGTCGGGATCGTAGGCGAACTGCGCGTCCGACCCGGCATCCTGCCGGCCGCCGGCTGCCGCGGCACGGGGCGCCTCCTGATACGCATAGCCGTAGTCGCCGCCCGCGGCGGCGCGCGCGGCAATCGCTCCCGCGACGGCCGCTCCGGCAACGGCCGGTACGGCCGGATCGTCGAAATAGCCGACACTCGCCGGCTGCTCGATGCGGATCTCGCGGCGATCCGCAGGCTGCTGCGACTGCACCGCCTGCTCGGCCACGCCGGCGTTCATGCCCTGGAGAAGGTTCGAGAACTCGGCGTCGAGATCGTCGTAGGGCCGCACCGGCGCAGGCTCGTCCTCATAGGCGAGCACCGGCAGGTCGAGGTCGTCGGCCAGCGCCACGGCCTGCTCGGGAACCTCGACGGTCTCGATGTCCGGCACCTCCTGGCGCGCCGCCGCGACGGCGGCTGCCGGCGCCGGCGGCTCGAACGTCTGCTCCGGCTCGGGCGCATGCTGCCACGAGCGGCTCACCTGCAGGTCGGCAGACATGGCTGCCAGCGCCGCATAAGGGTCATGTCCGTCCCGAGGCATGGATTCCTCCGGTTCCCATGTCTGCGCGGCGGCAGGCTCGCCTTGCCCCGTATCGTCGCCCGCCTGAGCTACCGCGTCGGAAATCGCCGCATCAAAAGCCTGGTCGTCGAATAGCCCGTCGAGCTCGTCGTCCGCCTCCGCATGGCGCGGGGCCGCGACGGAACTCCACGCCTGATCCTGCCGGGCGACTTCCGCCACGTCAACGGGCTCGAGCCACTCCTCGTCGACGGCGGCGGCATTGCCGTCGTCATATGCCTGCATCGCGGGTTCGTCGTGCCAGTGCGGCTGCGGCTCGGCCACCGGTGCAGCCGCCTGGACGGGCTCCGCATGGTCATGTCCGCCGGACACATGATGGTCAGCCGCCGCCACCGGCTCGTTGCCGAGCAACGCGTTCAGCTCCTCTTCGAGGCTCGTCTCCAATGACGCTTCGGGGACAACCGTTTCCGGCTGACGATCGACCTGTCCGTCGTCCCAGGGCTGCGGCGAGAAGGCGGCACCCAGCGGCAGCCTGTAAGCCGTCTCTTCCGCCGCTTCGGCGACATCGTCGGTCACGGGCGAACGACTGGCGTCGGCCTCGTCCGCGTGATGGACCGCCGCAAGCGGCTGGTGCTCGGGTTGGTCGGCGAACGCCATGTCGAAATGCTGGTCGAGTTCCCACTCCGAGGACCCCGGTGCTTCCGCTCGCGTACCGTCCTGCTCCGGGATTTCCGCCCGTGCGACAGGCTCGTCGATTTCCGGCCGCGCGACGGACTCGTCGCGACGCTCGGCGGCGGCCGTCTCGACAATGCCGGGCTCGGCGGCCGCATCCTCGACCGCCTCCGGCTCGCCTTCATCCGCGAACGCCAGCGGGGCATGATCCGCTTCGGCCACCGGCTCGCCAGCGGCCTCCGCGGCCGGCTCGTCGGCCTCTGCCGGGGCGGCCGCATGAAGCTCCGGCTCGGGTGCCGTCATCTCGGCTTCCGCCAAAGGCAGCTCCTCGACCGCAGGCCACTGCACGGCAGGCTGGTCCGCTGAGTCAGCCTCATGGCCTTCAGCCTGAAAGCCGATGGGCGCCTCGACCGGCGCATCGTCCTCGACCCGGATTTCCTCGGCCTCGGCGGCAGCTTCCGCGACGCCCTCGGCTTCGACCGCCGGCGCTTCCTCGGCCGGAGCAGACCACTGCTGCCCGGGCTCTTCGGCCACGGCTTCGGCCTGCGGCGCGACTTCCGCAACCGTCGTATCGGCGGTTTTGGGAGCGTAGGCCTGAACCGGCTCCTCGGCAGCCGCGGGCGGGGAATAGGCTGCGACAGGCGCCTCTTCCGCGGCGAAGTCACCCATCAGCTCACGCTCGAGATCGATGCCGAAATCGGCCTCGTCGATCTGCGGCTCGGCAGGCTTCACCTCCGCCGGCTTCGCCACGGCAGCCGCCGGCTTCACCGGCTGGCGCGGGTCGAAACCCATGATCCGAGTCAGTTCCGCGAACGGATCGTCTTCCGCGACCGCGGCCTGGTCGGCAATCTTGAGGTTTGCTTTTTCTGCCATTGTGCTTTTCCGAACCTGGACACAATTCGACGCGAACAGCGCCACGCATGGGCCGCGCCGTACCAGCGCAATGTGGGCAAAAGGTGACCGGCTAAGGTCGCTTCGGCCTAGCGCATCTCGCTTGGCGCTTCAGCTCCGATCAGTCCGAGCCCGGACGTGATCACGTCCAAAACCGCCTGGACCAAGCCGAGCCTGGCATGCGTCAATTGTCGGTCGGTAACCTTAACAAACCGTAAGTCCGGATTTTCGGTGCCGCGGTTCCACTGCGCATGGAAGGCGCTGGCGAGGTCGTAGAGGTAGAAGGCGAGCCTGTGCGGCTCCAGCGACTGGGCTGCGGATTCGATCAGGCGCGGGTATTCGGCGAGCTTGCGGATCAGCGCGATCTCGCTCTCCTCCGTCAGCAGCGCGGCATCCGCGGTGAGCGCCGCGCGGTCGGCCGCGACATCGCCGAGTTGCTCCCTCGCCTGCCGGAACACCGAATGGCAGCGCGCCGAGGCGTACTGCACGTAGAACACCGGATTGTCCTTCGACTGCTCCGTCACCTTGGCGAAGTCGAAGTCGAGCGGCGCGTCGTTCTTGCGGTAGAGCATCATGAAGCGGATCGGGTCCCGCCCGACCTCCTCCACCACCTCGCGCAGCGTGACGAAGTCGCCCGACCGCTTGGACATGCGCACCGGCTCGCCGTTGCGGTAGAGCTTTACGAGCTGGCACAGCAGCACGGTGAGCTTCAGGCTGTTGCCGCCGACGGCGCGCGCCAGCGCCTCCATGCGCTTGACGTAGCCGCCATGGTCGGCGCCGAGCACGAAGACGGTGTGCTCGAAGCCGCGCCGCACCTTGTCCTTCAGATAGGCGACGTCGGCGGCGAAATAGGTGAACTGGCCGTCGGACTTCACCAGCGGCCGGTCGATGTCGTCGCCGACGGCGGTGGAGCGGAACAGCGTCTGCTCGCGGTCCTCCCAGTCGTCCGGCTTCTCGCCCTTGGGCGGCGGCAGCTTGCCCTTGTAGATGTGGCCGGCCAGCGTCAGCTCGGCGACCGCCGCGCGGATCGCCTTGGCATTGTCGGCATGCAGCGAGCGTTCCGAGAAGAACACCTCGTGATGCACGTTGAGCAGCGCCAGATCCTCGCGGATCATCGCCATCATGGCGTCGATCGAGCGATCCTTGAGGATGGCCATCGCCACCTCGTCCGGCATCTTCAGCAGGCCGTCGCCATAGTCGGCGGCGAGCTGCTTGCCGAGCGGGACGAGATAGTCGCCGGGATAGAGGCCGGCGGGGATCTCGCCGATGTCCTCGCCCAGCGCCTCGCGGTAGCGCAGCAGCACGGAGCGCGCGAGCACGTCGATCTGCGCGCCGGCGTCGTTGATCAGATATTCCTTGGTAACGTCGTGGCCGGTGAAGGCGAGCAGGTTGGCGAGCGTGTCGCCGACCACGGCGCCGCGGCAGTGGCCGACATGCATCGGCCCGGTCGGGTTGGCCGAGACATACTCGACATTCACCTTGGCGCCCCTGCCCATCCGCGAGCGGCCGAAGTCCGGGCCGAGATGGACGAGGCGAACGAGATAGGCCTGCCAGTAGGCGTCCTTGAGGCGCAGATTGACGAAGCCGGGGCCGGCCACCGCCGTCTCGGCGACGTCGGGATCGGCCTCGAGCGCGGCGGCGATCGTCTCGGCCAGCGCCCGCGGGTTCTGCCCGACCGCCTTGGCCAGAACCATGGCCGCATTGGTCGCCAGGTCGCCGTGGCTGGCGTCGCGCGGCGGCTCGACGGAGACGCGGCCGAGATCGAGCGGCGCTCCGGTTACGGTCTTCAGTTCAAGGCCTTCAACGACTTTCCTGATCCGCTCGTTGAAGTCGGCGAACACGTTCATGATGCTGTTCCTGGAATTGCGGCTCGGGGCATGCTGCTGCGGCCGGAAATGCGCCCGTTGCCTAACGCAAATCCGGCGTCCGGTCAAACAGACGCGCATATTCCTTGATGGCGTAGGTGTCGGTCATCCCCGCCAGGAAATCGGCGACATGCCGCGCCTTGATGCGCGGTTCGGCCCGGTCCAGCCCCTCGCGCCAGCCGTCCGGCATGGCGCGCGGATCGGCGTAATAGGCGTCGAACAGCTCGCGCACGATGCGGTCGGCCTCGGCGCGCACGCGCATCACCTCCTCGTGGCGGTAGATATGGGCGAACAGGAAGGCCTTCAGCTGCTTCTCCTCGGCCGCCATTCCGGCGGAGAAGGTGACGATCGGCCGGCCGGCCGCGCGCACGTCGTCGACGCTTTGCGGCCGCACGCCGTCCAGGTTGCGGCCGGCGGTGGCGATCACGTCCTCGACCATGCGGGTGATCTGGCGCCGCATCAGCTCGTGCCCGGTGCGGACCGGATCGAGCGCCGGATAGAGCGCCCTCACCTCCTCCAGCAGCCGCGCCGGCAGCGTCGCCTCGGACAGCGTGCCGATGGTGAGCAGCCCGGCGCGCAGCCCGTCGTCGATGTCATGGGTGTTGTAGGCGATGTCGTCGGCGATCGCCGCGCACTGCGCCTCCAGGCTGGCGTAGCGGCCGAGCTCGAGGTCGTGCAGCTCGTTGTAGTCGAGGATCGTGCGCGGCACCGGACCCTTCAGCCCCTGTCCATCAGGACCGATCAGCGGGCCATTGTGCTTGACCAGCCCCTCCAGCGTCTCCCAGGCGAGGTTCAGCCCGTCGAACTCCGCGTAGCGGCTCTCCAGCCGCGTCACCACGCGCAGCGACTGGGCGTTGTGGTCGAAGCCACCCCACGCCGCCATCTTGTCGTTCAGCGCCTCCTCGCCGGTGTGGCCGAAGGGCGTGTGGCCGAAATCGTGGACCAGCGCCAGCGCCTCGGCCAGATCCTCGTCGAGCCGCAGCGCCCGCGCCAGCGCGCGGGCGATCTGCGCCACCTCGATGGTGTGGGTAAGCCGGGTACGGAAATGATCGCCCTCGTGGGCGACGAATACCTGCGTCTTGTGCTTCAGCCGGCGGAAGGCGGTGGAATGGATGATGCGGTCGCGGTCGCGCTGGAACGGCGTGCGGGTCGGGCTTTCCACCTCGTCGAACAGCCGGCCGCGGCTTTTCGCCGGATCGCAGGCATAAGGCGCGCGCGGCCGGTAGCCGAAGCCGATGTCGCCCAGTTCTCCTGCCCCGCTCATGGCACCGCCGCCGGTTGACTTGCCCCCGTCCGCTTCATACCTATTGTGCGAGAGCGAACGCAAGGTGACGCCCATGAACGCGGATGCCAAGTCTGCCATGAAAGTCGAGATGACCGACGCCGCCGCCAAGCGCATCGCCGCGATCGTGGCGAAGGAGCCGGGCAAGACGGCGCTGCGCGTCACCGTCGAAGGCGGCGGCTGCTCCGGCTTCTCCTACAAGTTCGACCTGACCGAAGCCCGCAACGACGACGACGTCGCCGTCGAGAGAAACGGCGCGACAGTGCTCATCGACGACCTGTCGCTGGTCTATATGGGCGGCTCGGTGATCGACTTCGTCGACGATCTGATGGGCCAGTCCTTCCAGATCAGGAACCCCAACGCCGTCGCCTCCTGCGGCTGTGGCACCAGTTTTTCGATCTGACGGCAAGCGGCCCGTGCCGGAATCGTCGCCACGAAATGGCGGCGACGACGACTGCCCGAGGGCGAGTCTCGGGTATCGCCCTCAAACCGGCAGAGAAGACGCCCGCCTATTTTCAAGATTATCTTGAATGACTTGTCTGTTTTTCTGCGGTTCGGCGCGATGCGCGGCCGCAGCGAATCGCCGCAATGAACTGTTTTCATTCATGAGTTGATGGCGTCGGGCGACGCCCTCTTGGCCGTGCCGGGGCCGCTTGACCGCCGCCGTTCCGCGACGCCGCGCCACCTTCGTTGACACATCCTCGTGATCGGTCTCACGCTGCGTAAACCGGGAGGGACTCTCGCACGCCGTCATGGGGAACTACGACATGAACCTGCCACCCAACGCATCGCCCTTGCTCTACAACGAGGATCTCGCTCCAGCCAAAGAACGCAACTGGGGCCCGTTCTCGATCTTCAACGTGTGGACCTCCGACGTCCACAGCCTGTGGGGCTACTATCTCGCCGCCAGCCTGTTCCTGTTCTGCGGCAGCTTCGTCAATTTCCTGATCGCCATCGGCATCGGCTCGCTGATCATCTACGTCCTGATGAACATGGTCGGCATCGCCGGCGTGCGCACCGGCGTGCCCTTCCCTGTGCTGGCCCGCGCCTCCTTCGGCATCTGGGGCGCCAACTTCCCGGCCATCGTGCGGGCGATCGTCGCCTGCTTCTGGTACGGCGCGCAGACGGCGGCCGCTTCCGGCGCCATCGTCGCGCTGCTCATCCGCGACGAGGGCATGCTCGCCTTCCACCAGTCGAGCCACATGCTCGGCCATTCGACGCTGGAGGTGATCTGCTACGTCGTCATCTGGGCGCTGCAACTGCTGATCATCCAGCGCGGCATGGAGACGGTGCGGAAATTTCAGGACTGGGCCGGGCCCGCGGTGTGGGTGATGATGCTGATCCTGGCGATCTACCTGGTCGTCAAGGCCGGTGGCATATCGCTTACCGGCGACATCCCGATGGACGTGCTGCTCGAAAAGACCAAGGACGCCGGCGTTCCGGGCGTGCCCGGCTCGTTCGAGGCGCTGATGGCGGTCGCCGCGATCTGGGTGACCTATTTCGCCGCGCTCTACCTCAACTTCTGCGATTTCTCGCGCTATTCGCCGGACGAGCGGTCGCTGCGGATCGGAAATATCTGGGGCCTGCCGGTCAACCTCATCCTGTTCTCGCTGGTCGCCGGCATCACCACCATCGCCGCCTTCCAGGTCTATGGCGAGGTGCTGCTGCACCCCGACCAGATCTCGGCGAAGTTCGACAGCTGGTTCCTGGCGCTGCTGGCGGCCTTGACCTTCGCGGTTGCGACGCTCGGCATCAACGTGGTCGCCAACTTCGTGTCGCCCGCCTTCGACTTCGCCAACGTCTTCCCGAAACACATCACCTTCAAGCGGGGCGGCTACATCGCGGCCCTGATCGCGCTGGTGCTCTATCCCTTCGCGCCGTGGGAAGGCGGGGCGGCGCATTTCGTCAACATGGTCGGCGCCACCATGGGTCCGATCTTCGGCGTGATGATGGTCGACTACTACCTGATCCGCAAAGGCTGGCTGAACGTCGACGCGCTCTACCACGAGAACGGCGAGTACCGCTTCCAGAACGGCTGGCACGTCAATGCTCTGATCGCGGCCGGCATCGGCATCCTGTTCTCGTCGATCCTGCCCAACTTCACCAACCTGCTGCCGTCCTGGTGGGGCGTCTATGGCTGGTTCTTCGGTGTCGCCATCGCCGGCGTGATCTATTACGGGCTGCGCACGGCGCGCAGCGGGGCCCTGCCGAAGCCGGCCTGAGGTCACAGGAAAGGGCGGCGGGTTTGGCCCCTCGCCGCCCCTTTTTCCTTGCCGCAGCGACGGCATGGGTGCCGCGCCGGATGGCGGCACCCCCAATCGTTCACGCCTCCGCCGCCATCGCCGCTTCGCGGGCCTCGTCCTCCGTCGCCGCGGAGGTGCCGTTGAAGAAGGCGTTGAGCACGACCGCCGAGACCGAGGCGAGCAGGATGCCGGACTCGATCAGCGGATGGATGCCGTGCGGCAGCCACAGCTTGAAATCCGGCGCCACCAGCGGGATGATGCCGAAGCCGATCGACACGGCGACCACGAACAAATTGTTGCGGTTGGTCTTGAAATCGACCTGCGACAGGATGCGGATGCCGGTGGCGGCGACCATGCCGAACATCACCAGCCCGGCCCCGCCCAGCACCACGGTCGGCAGCGCCTCGACCAGCGCGCCCATCTTCGGCACCAGCCCCAGCACCATCAGCATCACGCCGCCGGCCACGCACACGAAGCGGCTCTTCACGCCGGTGACGCCGACCAGGCCGACATTCTGCGAGAAGCTTGTGTAGGGAAAGGTGTTGAAGATGCCGCCGATGACGGTGCCGAGGCCGTCGGTGCGCAGGCCGGCCGACAGCATGGGCTGGCTCACCCTCCTGCCGGTCATGTCGCCCAGCGCCAGGAACATGCCGGTCGATTCGATCATCACCACGATCATCACCAGCGTCATGGTGAGGATCAGCACCGGATCGAAGATCGGCATGCCGAAGCGGAACGGCGTGATCAGCGCGAACCAGTGCGCGTCGGCCACCTTGTCGAAATGCATCATGCCTAGCGACGCAGTCAGGACGCCGCCGACGACGATGCCGAGCAGCACGGCGATATTGGCCAAAAATCCCTTGCCGAAGCGGGCGATCAGCAGGATCGAGGCGAGCACGACCGCCGAGACGACGATGCCGGAGATCGGCGCATAGGCCGGATTGGGCATCGTCGCGGCAAGCGCCAGCTTGTCCGGCACCGCCGGCAACGGCGAACCCGGCGTGCCGGCGATGTCGGCGACCGACTTCAGCCAGTCGGCATGCTCGGGCGCGACCAGCCGCGGCGCCGTCGGCCCGACCGGGTTGCCGAAAATCCAGTTGATGCCGATGCGCATCAGCGAGGCGCCTATCACCACGATGATGGTGCCCGTCACCACCGGCGGGAAGAAGCGCAGCATGCGGCTGACCAGCGGCGCGATCAGGATGCCGATCACGCCGGCGCCGATGATGGCGCCGAAGATCATGCGCGCGCCGTCCGGCCCCGGATTGGCGGCGGCCATCGCCACCATCGGTCCGACCGAGGCGAAGGTGACGCCCATCATCACCGGCAGCTTGATGCCGAACCACTGGGTCGCGCCGAGCGACTGGATCAGCGTGACCAGGCCGCAGACGAACAGGTCCGCCGAGATCAGGAAGGCGACCTGCTCCGGATCGAGCTTCAGGGCCCGGCCGATGATGAGCGGGACGGCGATGGCGCCGGCATACATGACCAGCACATGCTGAATGCCGAGAGCGAACAGACGCGGTGCCGGCAGCACCTCGTCCACGGGATGCGGAGTTGAAGACATGGCATTCGTTCCCCTGTTGTCACCAGTCCTGAGAAATGCCGAAGAGGACCGGTTTCCTTCCGCTGAAGGATGGTGCAGGATCGACTCGCATGGTCCACGGCGCCATGCAGAATAATTTGAAATTCTTGCGTGATTTTCATGAAGATCGCTACCTGGAACATCAACGGCGTGCGCGCCCGCATCGGCAACCTGATTGCCTGGCTGAAGGAGAGCGATCCCGACATCGTCTGCCTGCAGGAGATCAAGTCGGCCAACGAGCAGTTTCCGCGGCTGGAGATCGAGGCGCTCGGCTACCATGTCGAGACCAACGGCCAGAAGGGCTTCAACGGCGTCGCCATCCTGTCGAAACTGAAGTTCGACGAGGTCCACAGGGGCCTGCCGGGCGACGACGCCGACGAGCATGCCCGCTTCATCGAAGGGGTGTTCTCCACGCCGCGCGGCGCGCTGCGTGTCGTCTCACTCTACCTGCCCAACGGCAATCCGATCGGCACCGAGAAATTTTCGTACAAGCTCGGATGGATGGCGCGGCTGGAGCGCTGGGCGACGGAGCGGCTGGCCCTGGAGGAGCCGCTGGTGATGGGCGGCGACTACAACGTCATTCCGGAGAACGGCGACGCCAGGAACCCGGAAGTCTGGGTGAACGACGCGCTGTTCCAGCCGGAGAGCCGGCAGGCGCTGCGCCGGCTGGTCAATCTCGGCTTCACAGATGCCACCCGCGCCTCGACCGATGCAAAGGACGTCTTCACCTTCTGGGACTACCAGGCGGGCGCCTGGCAGAAGAACAATGGCATCCGCATCGATTTCCAGATGCTGTCGCCGGAGGCGGCGAACCTGCTCACGTCAGCGTCGGTCGAGAAACATGTACGCGCGTGGGAAAAGCCGTCGGACCATGTGCCGGTGGCGATCGAGCTGGCGGCGTAGGGCTTGGATCCAGGGGTGCGTCCTTCGAGGCTCACCCGGACAACAGCCCGAACGGGCTATCCTTACTGCGCGCCCTTGGTCAGGTAGTCCTCGGCGAGCGCGATCGCGGTGCGGCGGTCGGCTTCGGGCGCGAGCGCGAAGGCCTCCTCCTGCATGCTGCGGATCCAGCTCTTGTCGCCGGGCGCGGCGCGCTCCAGCGCGGCCGTCATCATCGCCAGCCCGCGAACGACCTTGCCGCTCTCGAACAGAAGGTTGCCCAGCGTCGCCTGCGCGCCGGCATGGCCCTTCTCGGCGGCAAGCTGCAGCCAGCGGCCGGCCTGGCGGACGCTTCGCTTCACGCCGTCGCCGTTGAGGAACATCTTGCCCATCTCGAACTGGGCGCTGGGATTGCGGTAGTTGGCGGCCGCGCGCATGTAGTACTGCTGGGCCGCGGCCGGATTGGCCTGGACCGGGCTGCCGGGGATGCCGGTCTTCAGGTAGGTCCCGAGCGCCACCAGCGCGTCGGACATGTAGCTTTCCTCGGGACTGCCCGGCTCCACGTCCTGCGCGGCGATCTCGTTGAAGAACTTGAAGGCCTCGTAATCGTTGCGGTCGACGCCGTCGCCTTCGGCATACATGCGCGCCAGCTTCCAGGTCGCGCCGATCTGCCCCTTCTCGGCGGCGTAGCGATAGGCCTCGACCGCCTGCTCCTTGTGGCCGCTCTTGTAGGCGCTGAAGCCGAACTGGAACACCGCCCAGGGATTGGACTGCTCCTTGACCTCGCCCTTGTCGTCGAAGATGTGCTGATCGAAGGCGCGCGCCGGGCCGGCAACAGCCAGCGAAGCGGCGAACAACGCCGAGGCAACTCCCGACTTCTTGACAAACGAAACGCTACGCATCGCAGTCTTTTTCTGCACTCCCGGCGAGAGTATTCGTGATTTTCACGAAGAAAGTGTTCATCACCGGCATTTTGTTCCACATTACGGCCGCCAACCGATGCCCGGCTGCCGCCTGCGCTTGCTTCAACCCGGCCGCAGGGCCGATTTCACGAGACCACGAGATGCCGCCCGCGCGAGCGATCGAACGCCCGGCAGCCTTCGGCTGCATGCCATGGTCCCCGGAAAAGTCGCGTCCGCCTTGTGGCGAATGCCCCGCGCGGATAGCCGTCGCGCATGAAAAACGGGCCTCGACCCGACCTGTCCGCTGATGATGCCGGTCCATTTGGACCAAAGTGGGGCGTTTGGCGGCAAGCGGCCGCGGCCCCGACGGGTGCGTCGCACGACCGCGGGCCGCTGCCGCGGCACCGCCGTTCCGGTCGGATCGAGAGGGTAGAAAACCGCGCATTCGCTTCCTTGCTGCGTTGTTCCGCAGCGATCGTATTCTGGTCCCGCCTTGGACGTATCCGGCGTGCGCCGGGTTTATGGCGGGAAGTTGGCAAATCCGCCGCCCCCATTCCTAGCCCAATCCTTCTACTGAAACTGTTGCGGAATCATCACAAGCCGCACTGCCGTGGGATCTGACGGGTCGGGCGACGTCCTGGTCAAGATCGACGCGTCAGGGCGTCGGTGCTGCCCGACCGCCGGCGGACATATGCGCAAACAAAAACCCCGCCAGCGAGTGGCGGGGTTCGGGAAGTCCGGGGCCGGCGCGGGGGAGCCGGCTCCGTCGATCGAACAATCAGTTCACGGCGTCCTTGAGGCCCTTGCCGGCGCTGAACTTGGGCACCGTGCGGGCCGGGATCTTCACTTCCGCGCCGGTCTGCGGGTTGCGGCCGGTCGAGGCGGCGCGCTTCGACACGCTGAAATTGCCGAAGCCGACCAGGCGAACGTCTCCGCCCTTCTTCAGCTCGCCGGTGATCACCGAGAACACCGCCTCGACGGCGGACTGGGCGTCGGCCTTCGAGAGCTTGGCAGAATCTGCAACCGCAGAAACCAGTTCATTCTTGTTCATCAATATTTCCTTCCTTGAGAAATCCGGGACCAGGGACGCAACCGCCGGATAACGGACTTTTTCGGAGTCTACAGTTCCAACTCTCCCTGCCGGGGTGTCACGCAGACGCGACGAAAAATCCCGGAGTTCCGCCGTTTGTCACATGAAAAAGCCGGGCGCAAGGCCCGGCTTCGTCGATAATGGCGCATTCCACCCAAAATCAGTGGGCAAGCCCCTTGCCGGCCTCGTCGCCGGCGTCGGCGGCGGCTGGAACCGGCTGCGCCGGCTCCGTCCACTCGATCGGCTCGGGCATGCGCACCAGCGCGTGCCGCAGCACTTCGCCCACCCTCGAGACCGGCACGATCTCCATGCCGCTCTTCACGTTGTCGGGGATCTCGGCCAGATCCTTGGCGTTCTCCTCGGGGATCAGCACCTTCTTGATGCCGCCCCTGAGCGCCGCCAGGAGCTTCTCCTTCAACCCGCCGATCGGCAGCACGCGGCCGCGCAGCGTGATCTCGCCGGTCATGGCGACATCAGCCCGCACCGGGATGCCGGTGAGGATCGAGACGATCGAGGTGGCCATGGCCACGCCGGCCGACGGACCGTCCTTGGGCGTGGCGCCTTCCGGCACGTGCACGTGGATGTCGCGCTTGTCGAAGAGCGGCGGCTCCACGCCAAAATCGAGCGCCCTTGAGCGGACGTAGGACGCCGCCGCGGAGATCGATTCCTTCATCACGTCCTTCAGGTTGCCGGTGACGGTCATCCTGCCCTTGCCGGGCATCATGACACCCTCGATCGTCAGCAGCTCGCCGCCGACCTCGGTCCAGGCCAGGCCGGTGACGACGCCGACCTGATCGTCCGTCTCGGCCGAGCCGAAGCGGAAACGCGGCACGCCGAGATAGTCCTCGAGGTTCTTCGCCGTGATCTTCACAGACTTCTTCTTGGTCTTGATGATCTCGGTCACCGCCTTGCGGCCGAGCTTCATCAGCTCGCGCTCGAGGCTGCGCACGCCGGCTTCCCGGGTGTAGGTCTGGATGATGCCGCGGATGGCCTCGTCGGCGACCGAAAACTCCTTCGGCTGGAGCGCGTGGTCGCGCACCACCTTCGGCATCAGGTGCCGCTTGGCGATCTCGACCTTCTCGTCCTCGGTGTAGCCGGCGATACGGATGATCTCCATGCGGTCCATCAGGGGCGCAGGGATGTTGAGCGTATTGGCCGTGGTCACGAACATCACGCTCGACAGGTCGTACTCGACCTCCAGATAGTGGTCCATGAACGTCGCGTTCTGCTCGGGATCCAAGACCTCCAGCAGGGCCGACGAGGGGTCGCCGCGGAAATCCTGGCCCATCTTGTCGATCTCATCGAGCAGGAAGAGCGGATTGGACTTCTTTGCCTTCTTCATCGACTGGATGACCTTGCCAGGCATCGAGCCAATATAGGTGCGGCGGTGGCCGCGGATCTCGGCCTCGTCACGCACGCCGCCCAGCGCCATGCGCACGAACTCGCGGCCGGTCGCCTTGGCGATCGACTTGCCGAGCGAGGTCTTGCCGACGCCGGGAGGGCCGACGAGGCACAGGATCGGCCCCTTCAGCTTCTTCTGGCGGCTCTGCACGGCCAGGTACTCGACGATGCGGTCCTTGACCTTGTCCAGGCCGAAATGGTCGGCGTCGAGCACCTCCTGGGCGAAGTTCAGGTCCTGCTTGACCTTGGAGTTCTTCTGCCACGGGATCGACAGCAGCCAGTCGAGGTAGTTGCGAACCACCGTCGATTCGGCCGACATCGGCGACATCGAGCGCAGCTTCTTCAATTCGGCTTCCGCCTTCTCGCGGGCCTCCTTGGAGAGCTTCGTCTTCTTGATACGCGCCTCGATCTCGGCGGCCTCGTCGCGGCCGTCCTCGCCCTCGCCGAGCTCCTTCTGGATCGCCTTCATCTGCTCGTTGAGGTAGTACTCGCGCTGCGTCTTCTCCATCTGGCGCTTGACGCGCGAGCGGATGCGCTTCTCGACCTGGAGGACCGAGATCTCGGCTTCCATGAAGCCCATCGCCTTCTCCAGCCGCTCCTTGACGGAGAGCGTGGCGAGCATTTCCTGCTTCTCGGGGATCTTGATGGCGAGATGCGAAGCGACGGTGTCGGCGAGCTTGGAGAAATCGTCGATCTGGCTGGCGGCGCCGACCACTTCGGGCGATATCTTCTTGTTCAGCTTCACATAGTTCTCGAAGTCGGAGACGACGGAGCGCGACAGCGCCTCGATCTCGATCTCCTCTTCCGCCGGCTCGGTTAGCACGACCGCCTTGGCCTCGTGGAAGTCGGCGCGATCGGTGAAGCTCTCGATCCGGGCGCGCGCCGTGCCTTCGACCAGCACCTTGACGGTGCCGTCGGGCAGCTTCAGCAGTTGCAGGACGTTGGCGAGCGTGCCGACGTCGTAGATCGCGTCGGCCTCCGGATCGTCGTCGGCCGCATTCATCTGGGTGGCGAGCAGGATCTGCTTTTCCGCACCCATCACGTCTTCCAGCGCCTTGATCGACTTCTCGCGGCCGACGAAGAGCGGCACGATCATGTGGGGGAACACCACGATGTCACGCAGCGGGAGGACCGCGTAGGTGCCGTTGCCGGATGTACGGGGGAGTCTGGCCATTTCAGTACCTTTCTTCCGCAGTCGCCTCAGCCAACCGCGAATCTCATCTTAGCGGGCACAAGCCTCTCCGCCTATTGCCGAAAGGTGCGGCTTGGTTAGCACGGAAGGAAGCCCCTGACCTAAGCTGTTAGTTGGCGTCGCACCGGCCAAAGGTCAAGGGCAGCGACGGCGGCTGTCCCGTGCCGTCGACAATTCGCGGCGATTCGGCTTGATCGACGCGACGACTTCCGCGACACTCCGCGCAGCCACAAAGTACCTTCGAGTTCGAAGACATGTCCTTCTCCCGTGCCGCGCGCAGCCTTCGTCGCGCCGAAACGGTTCCAGCATGAAGATAGATCGCCGTAACCTGCTGACCGGCGGCGCCCTGCTCGGCCTCGCCGCGGCGACGGTGCCGGCCGAGGCGGCGCCGGCCGCCCAGCCGCCGCGAACGCCGTCGGCGGCGCTTAAAAAAGCGGCCGTCTACGTGCCGGGCTACATGCCGGAATACGCCTTCGCCAACGGCAAGCCGGTCGACCAGAACCGCCGCTTCACCCGCTCGATCCGGCAGGCTGACGGCATCAAGCGCATGATCACCCGCGTCGGCATGGACGGTTCGATCCGCCAGACCCTGCTGCCGGTCAACGCCCATGACGTCGAGGTCGCGCCGGACCGGTCCATCGGCGTATTGTGCGGCTTCGAGGGCGCCGAGCACTGCTCCTTCGACCCCGAGACGCTGGAAATGACTGGCATGGCGCCCTCCTTCCGCGAGGGCTGGCGCGGCGGCGGCCACGCCGTCTACCTCGACGGCGGCAAGACCGTCATCATCTCCGAGCGTTCGCCCAAGCAGCAGGCACGGGGCGGGCTGGAGCATCTCCACGGCCGGCTCACCATCCGCGACCCCGAGACGCTGAAGATCCGCGAGAGCTATTCCACCTACGGGGTCGATCCGCACGACATCCGGCTGATCAACAACGACCGATACATCGTGGCCGCCAATTACGGGTCGGTCATTTCGCCGAAGACCGGCGAACATACCGTGCCGCGCACGGTGGTGGAGGCTTCGATCACCGTGGTCGAGGTGTCGAGCGGCAAGCTGGTCGACAAGAGGAAGACCGGGGCCGGACGCACGGAGCTGCGCCATCTCGCCGCCGGTAGCCTCGACCGCATCTTCGCGATCCAGTCGACCTACGGCAGCGCCAGCGAGGATGCCCGCCAGCGCAGCGCCGACGGAGTGGCTTACGATTCCGACCAGAGCAGTGAGCCCGGCCACAACTATCTCGGCGCCGCGACGCTGAAATACGACGCGCTCAGGAAGAAGCTGTCGAGGATGGGCGATCGGCAGGCCACCAGGCTGATGCAGCACGGGCTGTCGATCCGCTACGACGAGCGCCACGACCAGGTGCTGGCCAGCTATCCGAGCTCGCACCAGCTCATGGTGTTCGACGGGGCGAGCGGCGGCATGGTCAAGCGCCTCGACACGCGCTCGCAGGGGCTGCGCTATCCCTGCGGGATCGCGATGCTGCCGGACGGCCGGCACTATGCCGTGACCGGCTACTGGGAGAACATGTTCGTGTTCGAGCGCGGCTCGCATCGGCTGGTGCGCGAGCTCTGCCGTTATCCCCTGTTCTTCGGCCACAGCCACATCACGTCGGCATAGGCTCGCGCTCACACGAGTAAGCGCTGGCCGCGCAGCCAGAAGCCTGCGGCTGCGTGGGGCAATTGCATATGGGGGTTCACCCCCACCCTAACCCCTCCCACAAGGGGGAGGGGGACCGGGTGGCGTCTCGGCCGAGCACTAATCGTCGACGGTCTTGCGTTGCAAAGCGGCCGCAAAGTTCCCCTCCCCCTTGTGGGGAAGGGTCAGGGGCGGGGGTACAGGGCCGGCAGTCCTGAAATCCCCTATCCGATTACCCTGCTCTCGACTGGGGGAGCAGCCGCGGCATCTCCTCAGACCACCACGAAATCGGCGGCCGTGATGGTCGGCGCGCCGGAGAGCGTCGCGAAATGGACGCCGCCGCCGACGGCGTTGCCGTTGAAGTCGTAGAACAGCTTTCCCGTGTCCGTCTCGTAGATGATGCGGTCCGTGGCATCGCCGGCCAGGCCGGTGGTGTTGGCCCGGAAAGCGGCCGCCGAGAGCGGCCCGACTGTCGTCAGCGCGGTGAACACGGCGTTGTCGAGGTGGATCGTGTCGGCCGCCGCGAGATAGTCGACGATCGTGTCGACATTGGTGGCGGCGCTGAGGCTGGAGTTGAAGACGAAGGTGTCCTTGCCGCTGCCGCCGGCCAGGGTGTCGTTGCCGCGATAGCCCCTGATCTGATCGTCGCCGTTGCCGGCGCTGACCACGTTGACGCCATTGTCGGCAAAAAGCAGGTCATCGAACGCCGAGCCGATCAGGTTCTCGACCTCTGCATAGCTGTCACCCGCCGCCTCGCCCTTGTTCAGGGAGGCATTTGCCAGGCTCGCCGTCACGCCGGTGGTCGCGTCCTTGTAGGAGGCGGTGTCGATGCCGGCCGAGCCTTGCAACTCGTCGCCGCCGGTCCCGCCGATCAGAGTGTCGTTGCCGGAGCTTCCGGCAAGCCGGTCGCCGCCGGCGAGGCCGCGCAGCGTGTCGTTGCCGAGATTGCCGTCGAGGACGTTGGCGCCGGCGTTGCCTTCCACCGTGTCGTTCAACGTGGAGCCGCGCAGGTTCTCGATCGAATTGTAGGTGTCGCCGGCGGCGTTGCCTGTATTGAGCGCCGGATTGTTCAGGCTGACGGTCAGCCCGGTTCCGGAGTCCGAGTAGTCGGCGACGTCGCGTCCCGTGCCGCCGCTCAGATAGTCCTTGCCCGGGCCGCCGCCCCGGAGAAAGTCGTCGCCGGCGCCGCCATAGAGCTTGTTGTCGCCGCCGCCGCCGAAAAGCTCGTCGCGATCGTCATTGCCGAACAGCGTGTCGTTCTTTGAAAAGCCATGGAAGAAATCGCTGAAAGCGCTGCCGTTGTAGTTCCACGGCAGACCGAAGAAGATGTTTTCGATCGGCACCGAGTTGCCGGTTTCGAAGGCGAGTATGAAGGCCTGGGTGAACGCGGTGCCGCCTATGGCAAGGCCGGTGATGTCGAGCATCGGCGTGCTGTCGATATCGAAGCCGGCGCCCTGCTCGGCCACGGTTCCTTCCAGCGCGATGCGGACGCCGGTGACGGTCCCGCCATTGGGCTTGCCGTCAGCCCCGTAGGTCAGGTTGTTTCCGGTGACGACGATGGCGCCTGGGCGCAGCGTGAATTCGCCCGGCGACCCGGACACGGGGTCGGCGACGCCCCAGACGAAGCCGGTCGCGGTCTTGAACAGGATTTCGCTGTTTTCCTCGATCTGAGCGGCCTGGGTAAGTTGGAAACTGAGTTTTCCGCCGAGGCCAAGGGTGTCGGAATCGGCTGCTTGAACGACGACGGCCATGCTTTCCTCCGGCTTTGTGAGTGCGGTCAGGGGAGCGCGGCTCAGACCTTCCAATCGTCGTGGCGGCGGACGGCGAGCCCGGCCCCACGATCTGGAACTCGGTCATCGAATGCCGGAAGTCTCGATGGCGATTGTTTCGGGACGATGGCGGCGCAACGCCATCATGTGACCGTCACCGCAGCCTGGACTGCTCGCGCCTGCCAACGGCCAGACAGCAAAACGGCGCCACGAGGGCGCCGTTGCGATCGTCAGAGCGGCGCCGCCTCAGGCGCTGACACCCTTCTTTTCCTTCTGCTCGGAGTAGATGTAGAGCGGCCGGGCGCTGCCGGTGACCACTTCCTCCGAGATCACGACTTCCTGCACGCCTTCCAGCGCCGGCAGCTCGAACATGGTGTCGAGCAGGATCGCCTCCATGATGGAGCGCAGCCCGCGCGCGCCGGTCTTGCGCTCGATGGCGCGCCTGGCGATGGCCGACAGCGCGTTCTCGTGGAAGGTGAGCTCCACATTCTCCATCTCGAACAGGCGCTGGTACTGCTTGACCAGCGCGTTCTTCGGCTCCGTCAGAATCTGGATCAGCGCGGCTTCGTCGAGATCCTCCAGCGTCGCCAGGATCGGCAGACGGCCGACGAACTCCGGGATCAGGCCGAACTTCAGCAGATCCTCCGGCTCGACCAGGCGGAACACGTCGCCGGTGCGGCGGTCCTCCGGCGAGGCCACCGTGGCGCCGAACCCGATCGACGTCTTGCGGCCGCGGTCCGAGATGATCTTGTCCAGCCCGGCGAAGGCGCCGCCGCAGATGAACAGGATGTTGGCGGTGTCGACCTGCAGGAACTCCTGCTGCGGATGCTTTCTGCCGCCCTGCGGCGGCACCGAGGCGACGGTGCCTTCCATGATCTTCAGCAGCGCCTGCTGCACGCCCTCGCCCGACACGTCGCGGGTGATCGACGGATTGTCGGACTTGCGGCTGATCTTGTCGATCTCGTCGATGTAGACGATGCCGCGCTGCGCCCGCTCGACATTGTAGTCGGCCGCCTGCAGGAGCTTGAGGATGATGTTCTCGACGTCCTCGCCGACATAGCCGGCCTCGGTGAGGGTGGTCGCGTCGGCCATGGTGAAGGGCACGTCGATGATGCGCGCCAGCGTCTGGGCGAGCAGCGTCTTGCCGCAGCCGGTCGGGCCGATCAGCAGGATGTTCGACTTGGACAGCTCCACGTCGTTGTTCTTGGTGGCGTGGGCCAGCCGCTTGTAGTGGTTGTGGACGGCGACCGACAGCACGCGCTTGGCGTAGGGCTGGCCGATCACGTAGTCGTCGAGAACCTTCAGGATCTCCTGCGGTGTCGGCACGCCCTCGCGCGACTTCACCATCGAGGTCTTGTTCTCCTCGCGGATGATGTCCATGCACAGTTCGACGCACTCGTCGCAGATGAAGACCGTCGGGCCGGCGATCAGCTTGCGTACTTCATGCTGGCTCTTGCCGCAGAACGAGCAGTACAGCGTGTTCTTGGAGTCGCCGCCGCCGGAACTGACCTTGCTCATAGTATCCAAGTCCTTTTAGTGCGCCTCACCGGCACGGCGACGAGACGTCGGCACCCACTATTTAGCCGCGGACACGCTGCGATGCCAGCGATTTGGCACAACGACGTTTTCCGCACGCAATAACACGACCAGAAAGCGCGGCTGCAATCCCGATGATCCCTTGCGAAGCTAAGCCGTCGAAAATCAAGATAGGCTTAACGTAGGTCGCCCGGTCGGCCGAGGAAACAGCAAATTGTGTCCGAAATGCCGCAGACCACGTCAAAAACGCGTCAACAAAGGCAAGCTTCGGATTCTCCGCCATCATCCCTGCTGCGCGGCTGCCTCGATCGCCTCGCGGCTCGAGATGACCTTGTCGATCAGGCCGAACTCCCTGGCCTCGTCCGACGTCATGAAGTGGTCGCGGTCGAGCGTGCGCTCGATCTCGTCGTAGCTCTTGCCGGTGTGCTTGACATAGACCTCGTTGAGGCGGCGCTTCAGCTTGATGATGTCCTGGGCGTGACGCTCGATGTCGGAGGCCTGGCCCTGGAAGCCGCCGGACGGCTGGTGGACCATGATGCGCGCGTTGGGCGTGGCGAAGCGCATGTCCTTGTGGCCGGCGCACAAGAGCAGCGAGCCCATGGAGGCCGCCTGGCCGACGCACAGCGTCGACACCGCCGGCTTGATGAACTGCATGGTGTCGTAGATCGCCATGCCGGACGTGACGACGCCGCCGGGCGAATTGATGTAGAGCGAGATCTCCTTCTTCGGGTTCTCGGCTTCGAGGAACAGAAGCTGCGCGCAGACCAGCGTCGCCATGCCGTCCTCGACCGGCCCGGTGATGAAGATGATGCGTTCCTTGAGGAGCCGCGAGAAGATGTCGTAGGCCCGCTCGCCGCGGTTGGTCTGCTCGACCACCATCGGCACGAGATTCATGTAGGTTTCGACGGGGTTCTTCATCGACAGTCCCTTGGTTGGGGATCCGGCGCCTGCGACGGCGGAATCGTGCGTTGCTTCGTTGCCTCTGTAAATAGGATGCCGGCTTCGCCTTGCGCAAGGCCGGCCTGAGCAAGGACCGGCGTTAACGAAGCTTAACGATTCCGCTTTCCCCGGCCGCGGCACCCGCTATGGTAGCATCGGGTGCGGTCCAGCGTATCGGGGGTAAGTGATGGCCGTGAAGCCAATAGTCTGCGCCGCGGTGGCGTCTTCGTTCCTGCTCGCCGCGGCTTCACCGACGACAGCCGGCGGCAAGCCGGTCGAATGCTACGAGCGGTACCAGACCGCGCCGATCTACGACACCGTCTACGAAAACGTGATGGTGCACCCGGCGACGGAGCGGGTGGAATACGTCCCGCCGATCTACGGCACGCGCAAGCGGCCCGTCCTGGTTGCGCCGGAACGGGTGAGCTACGAGATCATCCCGGCCGTCGTGCGGACGCAATACCGCACCGTGCAGGTTTCGGACGGCGGCTATTCCTGGGAATGGCGCTGGATCAACGGTCGCAAGGTGCTGTGCAAGGTCAAGCACAAGCCGCGCTACGGGCAGATCGCGGAAACCGTGGTGGTGCAGCCGGAATACAAACGACGCGTCGTCATTCCGGCCGAATACGGCTACGAGGTCGAGCAGGTCGTCATCCAGCCGGAGCAGCGGCGCGTCGTCGTCGTGCCGGCGAGCTACCAGACGGTGGCGCGCCAGGTGCTGGTCAGCGAAGGCGAGGCCGGCTGGCGGCGCGTGAAGATCCGGCGGCACTGCTGACGGGCGGGAAAGCAGCACCTCGCGGCTTATTGACCTCAGGCCCGGCCAGGCGGGACCGCCCTGACTAACAGGGCGGCCGCTCACGCGCCACTCCCGACAAAATACGTCACGTGCGGCGAGGAGCGCACACCGGGGACTGGCAAGCGGCGGGCAAGCCGGTCTATTGGTTCACGATGGACGCGCCGCCCGCCTACCTCGCCTTCGATGCCGCTACCCGGCGGCTCCGTCTCGATCCGCACGAGCCCGCGTTCGTGCAGGACCCCTACCCCGCCTATCGCTGGATGCAGGCAAAGGCGCGCTGCGTCTTCTGGGAGGACTTCGGGCTGTGGTGCCTGGCTGGCTATGACGACGTCAACCGGCTGTTCCGTGACAAGCGGTTCGGACGCGAGCGGCCCGGCGGCTATCGCGCGGCGGTCGCGGCCACCGGCGAGCGTCGTCATCTCGCCGATTTCGACGCGGTCGAGGCGGGGTCGCTGCTGGAGCTGGAGCCGCCCGCACACACGCGGCTGCGCACGCTGGTCAACCGCGCCTTCGTCTCGCGCCAGGTGGAACGGCTCAGGCCGAAAGTCGAGGCGCTGGCCCACCGGCTGATCGACGGCTTCGGGAATTCCGGCCGGGCCGAGGCGATCCGCGACTTCGCCACGCCGCTGCCTGCCGCCGTCATCGCCGAGATGATGGGCCTGCCGACGGCAAGCGGGCTGCAGCTCGTCGCCTGGTCGAACGACATGGTGCGCATGTACATGCACAAGCCCGGCCCGGCCGAGGAACATCAGGCCAATGCCTCGGCCCGTGCCTTCGCCGACTTCATCCGCCGTCACGCCGCCGAGAAGCGCAAAAGCCCCGGCGACGACCTGCTCAGCCTGCTGACGGCTGCAGCCGAGGACGGCCAGAAGCTCACCGAGGACGAGCTCGTCTCCTCGGCGATCCTGCTGCTCAACGCCGGCCACGAGGCGACGGTGCACCAGACCGGCAATGCCGTGCGCACGATTCTTGCGCAGGGCGGCGATCCCGGCCGCTTCTTCGAGACGCCGGAGGCGACCGCCGCGACGGTCGAGGAATGCCTGCGTTTCGACGCGCCGCTGCACATGTTCACGCGTTACGTCTATCAGGAGGCGGAGATCGCCGAAGGCGTCGTGCTGAGGCCCGGCGAGCAGGTCGGGCTGCTGCTCGGCGCGGCCAACCGCGATCCCCTCGTTTTTGCCGAACCGGACGCGTTCCGCCCCGGCCGCCCCGACCAGAAGAACGTGTCCTTCGGCGCCGGCATCCATTTCTGCATCGGCGCGCCGCTGGCGCGGCTGGAGCTGCAGATCGCGCTGAAAACGCTGTTCGACCGCCTGCCCGACCTGCGGCTCGCGGAGACGCCCGCCTACAGCGACATCTACCATTTCCACGGGCTTCGGCGACTGGACGTGGCGTTCGGGCCGGGGAGCGTAACCCGATGAAGTTCGCCTTCCTCCAGGAGCCGCCTTTCTGCTTCACCAACGCTGCCGGCGCGGTCGAGGGCTGCGACGTCGAGCTTGCGCGCGTGGTATGCGACCGGCTCGGCCGGCCGTTCGATCCTATCGAGACGGAGTTCGCCGATCTGCTGCCAGGACTGGCCGAAGGGCGGTGGAGCATGACTACCGGGCTGTTCGTGTCGGACGAGCGGCGAAAACTGGTTGATTTCACGCGGCCGATCTGGTCGTTGAGCGACGGGCTGCTGGTCGCCGTGGGTAACCCGCGTGGCCTTACCGGCTATCGCTCTGTCGCTACGGACCCGAACGCCCTGCTCGGCGTCATCACCGACCAGATCCAGCACCGAACGGCGCTGGAGAACGGCGTCCCGTCGGACCGTATCAGAATATTCGCGACCCAGGCCGAAGCGGCGGACGCCGCCCTCGCCGGTGCTGTCCACGCCTATGCGAGCGTAGCCATGGCCCATCGCGGCTACATCGCCCGGCATCCCGGCGCCGCCCTTGCGGTCGTCGAGGTCCCGCCTGCGGAGAAAGGGCCGGCCTTCGGCGCGTTCGCGCTGGCCAAATCCGATGCCGCCTCGCGCCGGGACATCGATGCCTGCCTCGGCGAAGTCCTTGGCACTTCATGGCATCATGAGATGATGGGCCGCTACGGCTTTGCCGATGCGGATGTCGAGCGGATTTTGCGAGGCGGGGAACGCGGGCCGTTGCAGACGGCCACGTAACAACTAGCGGCCGGACAAAAGGCCGATCACGGAAATGTCCTCGTCCACGTCCGGCCAGTGAATTCCCTCGCCATGCCCGATGAGGCGCCAGTTCTTGCGTTCGGCCGCCGCCCCATCCCGCAGCCGAGGATACCAGGCCAGCGGCGCCGATATTTCGCGGCCGTCCTGAAGGATCACGTGCAGGGCGTGCTCGGTCACACGTACTTCGGTCGCCAGCATCCCATGCCTCAAACCCTGATCACATAGGCCTTGCGCGTGGTCTCGACCACTTCCCAGGTGCCGCTGAAGCCGGGCTGCAGGACAAAGCTGTCGCCGGCGGAGACGGTGCGCTTCGCCCCGCCGTCCTCTGTTATCACCGAGACGCCCGACAGGATGTGGCAGAACTCCCATTCGTCGTAGAATATCCGCCACTTTCCCGGCGTCGATTCCCAGATGCCGGAATAGAGCCCGTTCGGCTGCTCGTCGACGTTCCAGGTGCGGAACTTCGGGTCGCCCGAGATGATGCGGTCCGGCGCCGGCGCGCCGTCCTCGGCCGCAACGCCCTTCACCGAGATTTCGACATATCTGGAAGGCATCGCCCGTAGCTCCAACCCGCCGCCTGCGCGGCGACCTCTCCTGCCGGCCAGGCTACACCTTCGCCAGCGACTGCTCCAGATCGGCGATGATGTCGGCGACGTCCTCGATGCCGATCGACAGGCGCACCGTGTCCGGCCCGGCGCCGGCCGCCGTCTTCTGCTCGTCGGTAAGCTGGCGATGGGTCGTGGAGGCGGGGTGGATCACCAGCGACTTGGTGTCGCCGATATTGGCGAGGTGCGAGAACAGTTCCAGCCCTTCCACGAACTTCACGCCGGCGTCGTAGCCACCCTTGAGGCCGAAGGTGAAAACCGCTCCCGCTCCCTTCGGCGAGTATTGTTTGGCCAACGCCCCATTGGGGTCGTCCGGCAGGCCGGGATAGGATACCCAGCCGATCTTGGGATGCCTCGACAGCCATTCGGCGACCGCCTGGGCGTTGTCGCAATGGCGCTGCATCCTGAGCGGCAGCGTCTCCAGGCCGGTGAGGATCAGGAAGGCGTTGAAGGGCGAGATCGCCGGGCCGAAGTCGCGCAGGCCGAGCACGCGCGCGGCGATGGCGAAGGCGAAATTGCCGAAGGTCTCGTGCAGAATGATGCCGCCATATTCGGGGCGCGGCTCCGACAGCATCGGATAGTTGCCCGACTTCGACCAGTCGAAGGTGCCGCCGTCGACCAGCATGCCGCCGATCGAATTGCCGTGGCCGCCGATGAACTTGGTCAGCGAATGCACGACGATGTCGGCGCCGTGCTCGATCGGCCGCACCAGGTAGGGGGTCGCCAGCGTGTTGTCAACGATGAGCGGCAGGCCGTGCTTGCGCGCGATCGCCGAGATCGCCTCGAGATCGACGAACTCGCCGTTGGGATTGGCGAGGCTTTCCACGAAGATGGCGCGGGTCCTGCCGTCGATCTGGGTCTCGAAGCTCGGCACCTCGCGGGTGTCGGCCCAGCGCACCTCCCAGCCGAAATTGCGGAAGGCATGGCCGAACTGGTTGATCGAGCCGCCATAGAGCCGGCGCGCCGCAACGAAATTGTCGCCCGGGCGCATGATGGTGTGGAAGACCAGCATCTGCGCGGCATGGCCGGAGGCCACCGCGAGCCCCGCCGTGCCGCCCTCCAGCGCGGCGACGCGCTCCTCCAGCACCGCCTGGGTCGGGTTCATGATGCGGGTGTAGATGTTGCCGAACGCCTTCAGCCCGAACAGCGATGCGGCGTGGTCGGCATCGTCGAAAACGTAGGAGGTGGTCTGATAGATGGGCGTGGCGCGGGCGCCGGTCGCCGGATCGGGCTTGGCGCCGGCATGGACGGCAAGCGTATTGAAGCCCGGTGCGCGCTGGTTCATCGAGACCTCCCTCGGGTCATTGGTCTATCGTGGTGGCGTGTGGCGTGTGGCGTGTGGTGAATGGTGAATGGTGAATGGTGAATGGCAGAGTTGGACAGTCCCGCCGGCTTTGCAAGCGGCTTCCATGCCGACCCGACCGCCGCCTTAGAAAATCCTTCTATTCACCATTCACTATTCACCATTCACTACTTCGCCCTGACGCCAAAGCTCTGAAACCCCTGCCGCATCAGCGGCCGCTTCGACGACAGCACCCGGCTGTTGACGCCGTTCCAGCCGATCTCGCCGGAGAGCCGGCCGTATTCGATCTTCGGGCAGCGGTTCATGACCACCTGGATGCCGGCGGCCTCGGCCTTGGCGGCCGCCTCGTCGTTGCGCACGGTAAGCTGCATCCAGATCACCTTGGGCAGCGGGTTCAGCGCCAGCGCCTCGTCGACGATCGGCGGCACGGCGGCGGAGGCGCGGAAAATGTCGACCATGTCGATCGGCTCCGGCACGTCGGCCAGCTTCGCATAGGTCATGCGGCCGCAGATCTCCTTGCCGGCATGGCCCGGATTGATCGGAAAGACGGCATAACCCTTGTCGATCAGGTATTTGGTGACGAAGAAGCTCGGCCGTACGTCGTTGGCGGATGCGCCGACGATGGCGATCGTCTTCACCGCGTTCAAGATGCCGGCGATGTAGTCGTTGGAATAGGAATCGTGGTTCATCGATCGTCCTCATACAGCGCCTCGGCCAGAAACGCATCCGGGTCACCGCAGAATTCGCGCATCATACGGAAGTGATCGGTCTGGCGGAAATCGGCCTCGTCGAGACCGAAGCGGTTGATCCTGAGCAGGCGCGCGCCGGGGCAGGCCATCAGCAGCGGCGAATGCGTCGCCATGACGACCTGGGCGAAGCCGGTCCCATCCATCCTTCGCAGCAGCTTCAAGAGCTCGATCTGGCGCGACGGCGACAGCGCGCTCTCCGGCTCGTCGAGGATGTAGAGACCCTGGCGCGACAGGCGTTCCTCGAAGAAGCGCATGAAACCCTCGCCATGCGACCATGACAGATAGTCGGGCGGCGGGCCGCCCAACGGCTCCTGCGCAACCCGGTCGAGGTAGCGCGCCACCGCGTAGAAGGATTCGGCGCGAAAAAACCAGCCGGCCGTCACCTTCGGCAGCCAATGGGCGCGCAGCGCATCCGCCAGCGCCGTGCCGCTGCGGTCGATGGCGTGCGAATGATCGACGGGCATGTAACCCTTGCCGCCACCCGCCTCGTCATAGCCGGCGAGCGCGCCGATCGCCTCGAGCAGCGTCGATTTCCCGGTGCCGTTCTCGCCGACGATGATAGTGATGGGGGTGGTGAACTCCAGTTCGAAGCCGTCGCGGAAGATCGGCAGGTCGAACGGGTAGCGTTCCCTGTCGCCGATCCGCTCCGGCTCCAGCAGGATGCGTTTGAGGTAAGGTGCCTTCAGCCGCGTCAGTTGCTTGCGGTAGGCCATGCGACCGGCGCGCTCCGTTATTGCGGCAGCGAGATGCGCCCATCGGCGTCGATCGGGAAGTCGGGATTGTGCGCGACTTCCCACAGATTGCCCTCCGGATCGGCGAAGTAGCCGTACCAGCCGCCCCAGAAGGCGCGGCCGGCCGGCTTGACGATTTTGCCGCCGGCCTTCTCGGCCTCGGCAAGCACCGCATCCACCTCCGCGTCGGAGCGCGTGTTGTAGGCGAGATAGACTTTTGGGACGCCGCTGCCGAAGTGGATGCCCGCGTCATCTTCGGCACTGGTCCGTGGGAACAGCCCGAGGATCGCTCCACCCATCTGGAAGAACGCGACGCCGTCCTGGATGCGATGCCGCGTCAGCCCCATCGCCTCGTAGAAGGCGGCCTCGCGGTCGAGATCCTCGACGGCGATGGTGATGATCGAGATGCGGGGTTCCATCCTACTCCCCCGTCCATTTCGGCTCGCGCTTGCCGATGAAGGCGCCGATGCCCTCCTCGGCGTCGCGCGCCATCATGTTCTCCACCATGACGCGGGCCGTGTGGTCATAGGCTTCGGCCAGGCCCATCTCGGCCTGCTGGTAAAACGCCTCCTTGCCGATTTTCAGCGTCAAAGGCGATTTGGAAGCAATGGTTTGCGCGTATTTGGTCACAACCTGAGTCAGGTATTCACGCGGCACCACCCGGTTGACCAGGCCGAACTCCCTTGCGGTCGCCGCATCGATCGTCTCGCCGGTCAGAAGCATCTCCATCGCCTGCTTGCGCGACACGTTGCGCGACAGCGCCACCATGGGGGTGGAGCAGAACAGGCCGATGTTGACGCCCGGCGTGGCGAAGGTCGCATGGTCGGTGGCGATCGCCAGGTCGCAGGAAGCGACGAGCTGGCAGCCGGCGGCGGTGGCGACGCCGTCGACCTCGGCGATCACCGGCTTGGGGCAGCGCACGATCGACTGCATCAGCGTCGCGCAGGCGGCCATGGTTTTTTCGAAGAACGCCCTGCCCCGGTCCGGATCGGTGCGGTGCGCCGTCATCTCCTTGAGGTCGTGGCCGGCGCAAAACACCTTTCCGCCCGCCGCGATCACCACCACGCGGACCGAAGCGTCGTCGCGGACCCGGTCGATCCCGGCCTGCAGCGCCGCCATCAGGGCGATCGACAGGGCGTTGGCCGGCGGGTTGGAAAGCGTCAGCCGCAGGATGCCCTGCTCCAGATGCACGGCCACCGGGCCTTCTGCCACGGTCTGCCGGATGGCGACGATCTCGGCCATGCGCTTTCCACTCCTCGGCGAACAACCTGCCTCAGCCATCAGATAGCATGTGGCGGGTTGAATGACAGGGGTGGACGGTGTTTTCTGGCGGCGCCGCGGCCAAACGGCAGATGCGGAAACGTCGGACGAGGGAGGAAAAATGCCGGCCCAGGACGATCTCAAGCCGGTGATGACGACGGAGGACGTGAACGCCCTTCTCGCCTCGGCCTATCCGCAGCTCAACCGGGACTACCGCTTCTACGAGGCGGTCGAGGTCTTTCCGGGCGGCTGCACGGTCCGACTCAATGCCGACGAGCGGCATCTGCGGCCGGGCAACACGGTGTCGGGACCGTCGCTGTTCACGCTGGCCGACATAGGCGGCTATGTCTGCGTGCTGTCGCATGCCGGACCGGACGCCCTGTCGGTGACGACCAGCCTCAATATCAACTTCATGCGCAAGGCGCCGGCCGGTCCGGTCGACGGCCACTGCCGCATCCTGAAGCTGGGAAAAAGCCTTATGGTGTTCGACATCGACATCGTCGCCGGCGGCCAGACGGTGGCTCATGCGACGGGAACGTACTCGATTCCGCCGAAGCGGTGACTTTTCTGGTAAGGTCCGTTCCGGACGACAGGCCGACGCTATCGCGAAAACCCGACATGCTCACGCCCCTCTTCTCCCCCGGCTGCGATCTCGTCGGCTGGATGCAGCCGCGGAAATTCCTGTTCGATGCCGAGATGAGCTATGCCGCCTTCATCGCCGGCGGCCATGCCTGGTCGGCGCGCTCCGGCCGCTGGATCGGCCCGGTGATCGGGGCGCATGTCTTCGACGTCGACGGCAGGCCCGTCGCCTGGAACCCGGCCGAGCCGCTGCGCGGGTTCGGCCGTCCGCTCCGGCCCGTCAACGTTGTGCGTGCCGTCAGCCCGGTGCGGCCGCCGAAGCCGGTGGCGCCGCCACGGCCGCTGACACCCCCCGTCCTGGCAGGCGGCTGGTCGCCTTTGTCCTTCGCCGAATGGCTCGTCTCCAGCGACCCGAAGCCGATGGAGAGCGCCGAACTGGTCGCAGCCATCGAGGCAAGCGGCGAGCAAGCCGCCAGGGATGTCGTCGAGGCGGTCGAGCCTGGCGGCGGCGCTTCCAGCGGCAACCGCTTACCCGAAGGCGGCGCGGTAAAATAATACCATATGCCCATCGCTCTGATTTCCTTGGCTATTTCCCGCCATTGCCGGCATCGCATCGCTTGACGGCGCGATGTCCCTCGCCTATAGACCACGGCGAAAGCAGCGGCCTTGCGGCCGCCGTTTCATTTTTGGCGGCAAGCCGCCAAAGCAAGCAACAAGAAACGCCTTCTCCGGAAGGTCCCAACGAAAGCAGACACAATGAAAACCTTTTCGCAGAAGCCCGCGGAAGTGGTGAAGAAGTGGGTGCTGATCGACGCCGAGGGTCTCGTCGTCGGCCGTCTCGCCTCCATCGTCGCCAACCGCCTGCGCGGCAAGCACAAGCCGACCTTCACCCCGCATGTCGATGACGGCGACAACGTCATCATCATCAATGCCGACAAGGTCGCGCTCACCGGCAAGAAATACACCGACAAGGTCTATTACTGGCACACCGGCCATCCCGGCGGCGTCAAGGAGCGCACCGCGCGCCAGCTCCTGGAAGGCCGCTTCCCCGAGCGCGTGCTGGAAAAGGCCGTCGAGCGCATGATCCCGCGCGGCCCGCTCGGCCGTCGCCAGATGAAGAACCTCCGCGTCTATGGTGGCGCCGAGCATCCGCACGCAGCCCAGCAGCCCGAGACGCTCGACGTCGGCGCGCTGAACAGCAAGAACAAGAAGGTTTCCTGATCATGGCTGAGCTCAACTCGCTCGCAGACCTCGGCACGGTGGCAGCAACGCCGCAGCCCGCCGCTCCGGTGCACGTCCAGAAGCTGGACAAGCAGGGCCGCGCCTATGCCACCGGCAAGCGCAAGGACGCGATCGCCCGCGTCTGGGTGAAGCCCGGCTCCGGCAAGATCACCGTCAACGACAAGGAATTCGGCGCCTATTTCGCGCGGCCCGTGCTGCAGATGATCCTGCAGCAGCCGATCGTCGCCACCAATCGTGCCGGCCAGTTCGATGTCATCGCCACCGTTTCCGGCGGCGGCCTGTCGGGCCAGGCGGGCGCGGTGCGCCACGGCATCTCCAAGGCGCTGACCTATTACGAGCCGGGCCTGCGCCCCGTGCTCAAGAAGGGCGGCTTCCTCACCCGCGACAGCCGCGTGGTCGAGCGCAAGAAGTACGGCAAGGCGAAGGCCCGCCGCAGCTTCCAGTTCTCGAAGCGCTGATTTTTTCGTACAAACGCACGCCGTTTCGGCTGCGCAAAAAGCCCCGGTTCGCCGGGGCTTTTTGTTGGAAACGCGTGCTGGAAGACACGATTACGGCGACATTTGCTGTAAATGGAAGGCAATTTCCCGCTTTCGCCGCCGATTCACGGAGCTCCGATGACCACTTCTGCGACCAGACTGCGCATCGCCGTGCTGTTCGGCGGCCGTTCCGCCGAGCATGACGTCTCGGTGCTTTCGGCAACCAATGTCATGGGCGCACTGGATCCCGGAAAATACGATCCGGTGCCGATCTTCGTCACTCGCGACGGGCGATGGCTGCTGAGCAGCCTCGAGGACGGCTCGCTTGCGCAACCTTCGACCGGAACCGATATCTGCCTGGTGCCGGGCGGCCGCGGACGTGCGCTGGCGATCCCGGCCGACGGAGCGCCTTACGAATTGCCCGAGATCGACATCCTGTTCCCCGTGTTGCACGGCCTGCATGGCGAGGACGGCGCCGTGCAGGGCCTGGCCGAGGTGGCGATGGTGCCCCTGGCCGGCTGCGGCATACTCGGCTCGGCGACAGCGCTCGACAAGGACATCGCCAAGCGGCTGCTGAACGAGGCCGGCCTGCCCTCCGCACGGTCGGTCACCATCGGCCGGGGCGCCGCGCCGGCCTTCGCGGAGCTGGAGCGCGCGCTCGGGCTGCCGCTGTTCGTGAAGCCGGCGCGGCAGGGCTCTTCCGTCGGCGTCAGCAAGGTCTCGACCGAAGCGGAGTACGAGGCAGCACTTGCCGAGGGTTTTCGGCACGACCGCAAGCTTCTGGCCGAAGAGTTCATCCGCGGCCGCGAGATCGAATGCAGCGTGCTGGAGGATCCGCAAGGCGGCCTGTTCGTCTCGCGTCCCGGCGAGATCGTGCCGGCGGAAAGCCACGGCTTCTACAGCTACGACGCCAAATATATCGACGAGAACGGCGCGGCCCTCAAGGTGCCGGCCGAACTGCCGGAAGACGTCGAAAGCGAGATCCGCGCCACCGCTGCACAGGCATTCCGGGCGGTCGGCTGCGACGGCATGGCACGCGTCGACTTCTTCCTGACGCCCGACATGCGCTTCCTCATCAACGAACTCAACACCATCCCCGGCTTCACCGACATCAGCATGTATGCCAAGGCGATGGCGGCGAGCGGCATTGGCTATTGCGAGGTCATCGACCGGCTGGTCGCTCACGGGCTGGCGCGCGCCGAGCGGTCGGAACGGGTGGGCTAACCTGATCAGCCGAAATCTTCACCAGAACCGGCACTTACGTTTATCTCTCCATCGACCAGCCGCCGTCGATCCGTCGAGGCGGATCGATCCATGGGGGTATGCGCGTCAGACCACCACGAAGTCGGCCGCCGAGAGCGCAAGACCGGGCGACAGCGCGGCGAACTTCACGGGGGCGAAGGCGCTGGCCGAGCCATCGGCGTCGTAGAACAGCGAGCCGGTGGTCGAGTTGTAGAGGATTCGGTCGTCGGCGTCCCGGGCTGCGAGCGCGATGTCCTTGAAGGCCGAGGCGTCGAGCGTACCCGGCGTGGTCAGCGCCGTGAAGATGGCGTCGTCGAGATGGATGGAATCGTCGGCAACGCTGAAGTCGGCTATGCGGTCGACATTGCCGGCTCCCAGCGCGGTGGAGAAGCGGAAGGCGTCGGCGCCGCCCATGCCGAACAGCGTGTCGATGCCGCCGCCGCCGTCGAGCACGTTGTCGCCATTGTTGCCGCGCACCCACTGGCGGATTTCGTTGCCGGTCAAGTCGATGGCGGAGGTGGCTGTGAGCGAGGTGGTGGTGAGGTATTCGACGCTGACGCCGACGGCCAGCACGAAATCGACGCCGGCGGCGAGGCGGTCGTGGCCCTCGCCGGCGATCTCGACGATGAGGGCGGCGGCGGCATAGACGATGTAGGTGTCGTTGCCGCCATTGCCGATCAGCGTGTCGGGCACGCCGTCGTTGGGGAGCGGCCCGGTGCCGCCGTCATGCAGGATGTTGGCGCCGTCGTTGCCGATGATGGTTTGCTGCAGTGCGTTGCCGCGCAGGTTGATGGCGGTTATGCCGGCGGCGTCGGCTGTCTGCAGCAACTCGACCTCGCCGCCGGCGGCCAGCGCGTAGCTGACCGTGCTCTGCACGGTGTCGGTGCCGCCGCCCGAAAGCTCGATCACCTGGTCGGCGGCGCTGTCGACCTTGAACAGGTCGTCGCCGGTGCCGCCGTCCATCACGTCGTCTCCCGTCCCGCCGTCGAGGATGTCGTCGAGAATGCCGCCGGACAGACTGTCGGCGCCGGCCGTGCCGAGCAGCGTGTCGGAACTGTCGAGCCCGCTGACGGTGACGGTGACGGTCGCGGTGTCGCCGTCGGCCAGCTCATAGGTGAAACTGTCGTCGCGCAGGAGGTTGGAGGCGCCCGAGCCGGAAGCCGGCAGGTCGTCGAAGGCGCCGTTGGGATTGTAGATGAAGGTGCCGTCGGCGTTCAGCGTCAGCAGCGCGCCGGACGCCAGCGTGATCTGCGTGCCGACATCGAGGGCGACGCCGTTCACCTTGGCCACCGCAAGTGTCGAATCCGGATCGGTGTCGGCGCCGGAGCCGTTGCTGGAAAACACGTTGCCGGTGGTGATCGCTGTCGCTTCGTCGGTCGCGAAGCTGTCGTCCTGGGCGACGCCGATGTCGTCGACCGCCGTGATGTCGACAGTGGTGCTGCCGGTGGCGGTCGCCGTGGCGCCGCTGCCCTGGCCGTTGCCCGGGCTGCCGTCGTTGAAGGTGTAGTCGATCACCACGCTGGCCGGCGGCGTGTCGCTGGTGTTGGTGTAGGTGATATGGCGCAGCACGTCGTCCACCAGCGCGCCGGTGGCGGCGGTGCCGGAACCGGTGAAGGTGACGGTCAGCGTGCCGCCGCTGACGGCGAAGGTGGCGAAGGTCTGACCGCCGGCCTGCAGGTCGCTGCCGCTGACGGTGAACAGCGCGCCGCCGGTGTCGAAGCCGAAATCGTCCTCGCCGCTGGCGCCGCCCTGGCGCGCCAGCACCAGGCTTGCCCCGGCATAGCTGCCATTGCCGCCGTTGAGCGGGTCGAGATCGACGTCGGCAATGAGCGCGTCCGTGTCGAGCGACATGGCGGTCTGCTCGTCCGTGGCGACGGTGCCGCCGAGCCCGGTCAGCGCGGGCGCATCGTTCACGGCGTTGACGGTGATGCCGCGCTGGTCGCCGTCCTGCTCCGACGTTCCGGTCCCGGTGAGGCCGGGATCGGTGCCGCTGCTGCCGTTGTCGTTGGTGGTGACGGTCAGCGTGTCGGCGCCGTTGAAATTGAGGTTGCCCTTGTAAACCAGTCCATTGAGGGCGGCGAGCGTGGTGTTGATCTGGTTCTGGGTGGCAGTGATGGTGATGGTCGAACTGTTGTCGCCGCTGACCTGGCCGGCCGTCACGCCGCCGACCACGTCGGTCAGAATGTCGAGCGTGCCGTTGTCGACGTCGAGCGTCACGGTGACGTTGTGGCTGGCCGGATCGGCGTCGACATCCGCCACCGAAATGCCGGTGATAGACAGTCCTGTGTCCTCGTCGGCCGCGGGGACCACGCCCGGCAGCGTGTTCACCGGGGCGTCGTTGACGCCTACCACGGTGACGGTGGTGTCGACCTCCTCGCTCTGGTTGAGGCCGTCGCTAACCGACCAGGCGATGGTGCGCGATCCCTTGGTGCCGTAATCGGTGGGGTTGTCGCCGCTGGCCTGATAGCGGACGAGCGCGATCGCGGCTTCGTAGTTGTCGAAGGTGCTGGCGCCGCTAAGCACCATGGCGCCGGTCGCGGCGTTGTAGCTGTAGGTGATGTCCTGGGCGCCGAAATCCAGCGTGCCGCTGGTCAAGCCGTTGATCGACAGCCGGTCGCCTGCCAGGAAATTGCCGGAGACGCGGATCACCGCGCCGTTCAGCTGGTTGGTCTGGTCGGCGGTCTCGAAGTCGCTGACGTTGAGCGAGAGGAAGGGCTGCACGGTGGCGGACAGCCCCGAGCCGGCGCCGGCGGCCTCGGTCGCCGTCGGCGTCGCTTCGCTCGAACTGAGGACGATCGGCGCGCGGTTGAGGACGATATTGCCCGGCGCCAGTGAATTCACGTTATTGACGCCCTGGAAGAAGGTCAGGCCCGTTCCATTGGTGGCGATCCGCCAGATGCCCTCGTCGCCCGGCGGGTTGGTGGCGCCCATCTGCTTGCCGGTGAAGTCGGTGAAGTAGAGATGGCCGGTGACGGAATCGACCTCCAGGTCGTCGAGCAGGCCCTGCGGGCCACTGCCGGCGACCTGCTGGTAGATGAGGGTATAGGTACCCGTGGGGTTGCCGGTCAGCGCATAGCTGTAGATGCCGCCCATCTGCAGCAGCGGATCGGTGGTGCCGGGATCGCCGTCGCCGGCGAAGCCGCCGTCGCCGTCATGGTCCCACAGAATGCTGGCGGTGGCGAAGTAGAGCGTGTTGCCGTCGGCGCTGAGCGCCACGCCCTCCACCGTGCCCTTCTCCTGCGGAAACGCCTCGCCGAAAATGTCCGTCGGATGAACGACGTCGTCGTCATCCGGGCTGAAGTTCAGGGTGGTGATATTGCCCCCGCCCCACGAAAAAGCCTTGGTGCCGTCGGACGGATCGAGCCCGCTGATCTTGTAGATGAAGTTGCGCGTGACGGAGTCGCCGTCCTGGGCGGCCACCACCCGGTGCACGGTCATGTAGACGTCGCCGGTGGCGAAGTTGATGGCGAAGTCGTCGACGAAGCCGCTGTTGGCCGTGCCGTTGGGATTGCCGCTGCCGGTGCCGCCGAGCTGCGCCAGGACGGTCGAGGTCTGGCCGGCGGTGTTGTAGACGATCTTTTCGAAGCGCTGGCCGTGGGTGAAATAGATGATGCCGCTGTCGGGGTCGATCTCCATGTCGCGTATGAACGCTTCGGTCCCGGGCGCCTGGTTGCTGGTGTAGAGCGTGGTCATCGCCGGCGCGGTGCCGGGATTGCCGAGCAGGTCGGAAATATTACCCTGGAGGATGCGGTTGGTGCCGCTGACGTTGGAATCGATGATGAAGAACAGGCCGCGGGCGGTGTCGAACTGGATGTCCCTCGGCGCGACCACGGTGTCGGCAAGGTCCTCGTTGTCGAGCGTCATCAGGAAGTTGAGATTGAAGCCGGTCGTGCCCGAATTGACGGTCGAGTCCCCCTGGACGCTCCAGATCGCGTCGCCGCCGCCCGTGGCCGTGCCCCAGATGCTGAGATCGGACGCCTTGAAATAGGGCCCCGTGTTGTCGACCTGGTCGAGCGGGTTCTGGCCGCCCCGGTTGTCGCCCTCCCAATTGCTGAAATCGGCGACGTTCTGGATCAGCGACTTGCCGTTGAAGAAATGCGCGAAGGGCTCGGTGGTCGGGCCGTGATAGGAGGCGCTGTCGAGGCCGACCGCCACGGCGTTGAGGCCAGTCGTCAGGCCGGTGCCGGTCAGGTTGCCGTTGAAGGTGGTGTTGCCGTCGCCGATCTCGATGGCGAAGAGGAAGCTGGTCGGCGCGTCGGCGGTGCCCTGATAGGCATAGATCGTGTCGCCGGCCTCCTCGGGATTGAGCGAGCCGAGCGCCGCGCCGGTCAGATTGACCGTCGTGCCGGCGGCCAGTCCGCCGGCGGGCACGGTGTAGGTGGCGACGCCGTCGCCGCCGCCGGCGACGAAGGCAGAGCCGTTCCAGGCGCGGTCGGAGAAGTGGATGACGGTGCCGGCCGCCAGGTCGGTCATCGCGACGAAGCGCAACGCGTCGGCCGTCGGCGGGTTTCCCGTGCCGTCGCTCTGCCCGGTGTTATAGGCAATGACGGCGATATCGCCAGCAGGCATCTGAGTATCCCCCCTGAAAGGCCGGCGGGAGCGCGCGGCGCCCTTACCCCTGCCGCGTCGTCTCGGCCATGATGCAATGTCGGCGCGACGCCGGCGGCCAATTCGACAGCGATCCTATTCACATCCGGAGGAGTGTACAAGGAAAAGTTGTCGCCCCAGCTCCGCGGCGCCTACATCCAATTAAGTAAAACATCCACTGAAATGCTTTCGCTCGAGTAATTTTGCATCGCGTTCGATCTACTCGGGGCCGTTCTTTTTTTTGGATTGATCCATTCGAGTCTTTACGCGGCACAAGATCGGCAGAGATTTCCATGGCTTGATAAACCGTCCTGCGAATGACAATCAACAACCGAGCTAAACCGAGAGTTTATCCCGATAAGTTTCGGCCTGTCTCCTCAGTTATATCTATCGGCATGTTTCTTTCGCTGAAATGAGTGGATTGACCACTGCAAGAGCCTTGTTATACGTTGACGACAGCTTCGCTTGTGCGGCCGGCAACGCCTGTGGGGGGATGTCATGGCACCATACGTTGGTGAAATCCGCATTTTCGCGGGCAACTTCGCGCCAGCCGGATGGCTGTTCTGCCAGGGCCAGACCGTGTCGATCAGCGAATACGAGGCGCTGTTCCAGCTGATCGGCACGACCTATGGTGGCGACGGCCAGGAAACCTTCGACCTGCCCAACCTAGCGAGCCGGGTGCCCATCCACATGGGGACAGGTCCCGACGGCACCACCTATCAACTCGGCGAGATGGACGGCGTGGAAAGCGTCACCCTGACAACCCAGCAGATCCCGATCCATTCCCATCCGCCCGTCGCCAGCACGAGCAGCGCCACCTCGCCCTCGCCCGCCGGCCAGGTCATCGCGCTGCCGGCCGCTCCACCGAGCGTGGTCAATCCGCTGCTGTTCGGCACCGACCCCCCGCAGGTGCCGCTGAGCCCGGCGAGCATCGCCCCGACGGGAGGCAGCCAGCCGCACGAGAACATGCAACCGTACCTGTGCATCAACTACATCATCTCGATGTACGGGGTGTTTCCGAGCCAGACATAGCGGGCCGGCGCGGCCTGCGTATCCGATCCCTGTTCTCTCCGGAGACCGCAATGTCAGACCAGTTCGTCGCCGAAATCCGCATCTTTCCGTTCAATTTTCCGCCGAAAGGCTGGGCCTTTTGCAACGGGCAGCTGATGCCCATCTCGCAGAATACGGCGCTGTTCGCGCTGCTGGGCACCACCTATGGCGGCGACGGCAAGTCGACTTTCGCGCTTCCGAACCTGGAAGGTTGCGCGGCGATGCAGCCGGGCCAGGGATCAGGCCTGAGCGAACGCTTCCTGGGAGAAGAGGGCGGGACCCAGTCGATCACCCTGCTGTCGTCGGAGATGCCGGCGCATTCGCATAATTTCATGACGAGCAACAACGACGCCGCGTCGGGCACTCCGGCCGGCCAGCAATTCGCCAAGGGCGCCTGGGATTCGGGCAGCGAAAGCGGACGGATCGCGACCTACACGACCAATCCGCCGGATACGACCTTCGCGTTCCAGGCGCTCAGCATCGCGGGGGGCAACCTGCCGCACCCGAACATGCAGCCCTATCTGACGCTGAACTACTGCATCGCCCTGCAAGGCATCTTCCCGCAGCGGCCCTAAGGCAATTCCAGCAAAAGCGTGCAGCGGTTTTGCGTCCGGAATTGCGGAAAAACAAGGAGATAGAGCAAATCCGTTGATTCGAGGAAAAACGGAAATGCCCTAGTGACATCGCACCGAGGCGCCGCGCCGCCTCGCAACCCAAGGAACCAGGCGTCATGGCCGAGCCCTTCCTCTCCGAGATCAAGATCGTCTCCTTCAACTTCCCGCCGAAGGGATGGGCGTTCTGCAACGGTCAGCTCTTGCCGATCAACCAGAACCAGGCCCTGTTCTCCCTGCTCGGCACCACCTATGGGGGCGACGGACGCGTCACTTTCGCCTTGCCGAATCTCAGGGGCCGGTCGCCGATCCACATGGGCGACGGACACACGCTCGGCGAGGCGGCGGGCTCGACGAGCGTCACGGTGACGCCGCAGCAAATGCCGGCGCACACGCACGCGTTCATGGGCCGCAACGAGCTGCCTGCCGCCACGACGGCCAACGCCACGCCGGGCGGCACGAAGGTGCTGGCCCAGGGGAACGCCTCGCTGCAGAGCGGCCAGACCGCCGCAGTCAGCCTCTATGGGCCGCCTGCCTCGCTCAATGCGATGGCGCCGCAAGCCGTCAGCAATGCCGGCGGCAGCCAGGCGCACACCAACATGATGCCCTACCTCGTGCTCAACTTCGTCATCGCGCTGCAGGGCATCTTTCCATCACGCAACTGAGTTTGCCGGGCAAGACCGTCCGGGCCGGAAGGAGGAGCGGCACGACCGGTGTCTTCGACATGCGGTGCGGATGCGGCTCTACGAAGATCGAACGGGCGGACCGGAATTGCTTGCGGGCCGTCTTGGCGCGGCTGTCGGCAGCTGGCTGCGTCCGTCAATTGAAAGCCGCCTGATAGTTCTGCTGACCGGACTGGACGGTATGGACCGGCATCAAATGAAGGTTGAACGACGGTCCGCCCTCCAGCCCGATCGTGTAGAAACCCTCACCGATGACGGTGCCCGGCGGTCCCCGGAACACCAGGCTGAACGGCTCGCGCAGTCCGATGTTGCGCTCCCATTCCTCAAGCCGGCGGGCTTCGACGGCGGTCAGCGTCATCGGGTGAGGCCAGCCCGGAATGCGGAAATCCTTGTCGATATGCGGCCGGAAGTGGTCGGCGGTGATGTCCGCGGGCGATAGCGGCTCTGTCATGACGCGTTTCTCTCCTCCTCCCGGCTTGGGGGCAGTATGATCGGAGGTGTGATCGCTTGTAAACGACCGCCTGCCCGCGGCCGGTTTCGTTGAGGAATTTTCCGATGCATGACGTCGTCGATGTCGCCTCCCCGCTGGGCAGACTGCAATTGCGGCCCGAGCGGGAGGACGATCAGGCCTTCCGCTTCGACCTGTTCTGCAACTCGCGACTGCCGGAATGGCGGCTGGTCGCACTCGATCCAAACCTGTTCCAGCAGATCATGCGCCATCAGTTCCACGCGCAGACGGTTAGCTACCGCGCCCAGTTTCCGAACGCGCGCTTCGACATCGTCGAGCTCGACAGGGCGCCGGTCGGCCGCATCGTCGTCAACCGGCCCGGCGACGTCATCCATATCGTCGACCAGGCGATCGTGCCGGAACTGCGCAGCCGCGGCATCGGCACCGGCATCATGACGGCGCTGATGGAGGAGGCCCGGCGCAACGACATTCCGGTGCGCCTCAAGGTCGCCTCCGACAACGACCCGTCCATGCGGCTCTATTTCCGGCTCGGCTTCGCGGTGATCGACACGACCGTGACCTATCTGGAGATGGAATGGCGGGGCTAAGCCGCGGGCGACTGAAAGCTTTTCGGCTGCGTCGCGCCCGTTGTGGGCCCGAGACGGTCTGGATGCAAGCCGCTGCACACTCCCGCTGGCAGTGCCTAATGCAGGTGCCTCAGCTTGTCAGGGTTGCGCACCACATAGATGGCGGCGACCTTTCCGTCCTCGATTTCGAGCGCCGTCGTCTGGAGCTCGCCATCGGCTTCCAGCGTGACGAAACCGGGCAGACCGTTGATGAAGCCCGCACGAACGAGCTTCGAGCCGTTGTCGCGGAACAGAGCCGCCAGGCCTTCGTGCACCTTCATCACCGCGTCGAAGCCGAAGATCGGCGCCGTGGCCGCCGCGCGCTTGCCGCCGCCGTCGGCATGGACGCTGACGTCGGCCGTCAGCATGGCGCCGAGCGCCTTCATGTCGCCGCTGCGGGAGGCGGCGAAGAAGGCCTCGGCAAGCTCGATCCCGTGCTGCCGGTCCACCTGGTAGCGCGGCCGCGCCTGGCGCACATGGGTGCGGGCGCGGGTCGCGAGTTGCCGGCAGGCGGCCGGGTCGCGCCGGATGGTCTTGGCGACCTCCTCGAACTCCAGGCCGAAGACATCGTGCAGCAGGAAGGCCGCCCGCTCGAGCGGAGACAGGCGTTCCAGCGCCAACATCAACGGCAAGGTGACGTCCTCCTCTTCCTCCTCCTCGACGACGGGATCGGGAAGCCAGGGGCCGACATAGGTCTCGCGCTTGCGGCGCGCCGACTTGAGCTGGTCGAGGCAGAGCCGCGTGACCGTGCGGCGCAGGAACGCCTCCGGCTCGCGCACCGCGCCGCGCTCGGCCCCCATCCAGCGGATGAAGGCCTCCTGCACGACGTCCTCGGCGTCGGCCACCGAGCCGAGCATGCGGTAGGCGACGCGTATGAGCTTCGGACGCAGCGGGTCGAAGCTCGCCGCCGCGTCCGCGTGCCCAATCTCCGCCATCAGGCGGCCACCCTGGCCTGGATTGCCTTGACCGCCTTCGGGTCGACGAACAGGCCAAAGCCGATGGCGAGCCGGTTCCAGCCGTTGATGATGTTGATCATCAGCGTCAGCTTCACCTGCTCCTCCTCCGAAAACTGCGCCTTCAGCGCTTCGTAGGCGGCTTCATGCGTGTGGCCTTCCGACAGCCGCGTCAGTGCCTCGGTCCAGCCGAGCGCGGCGCGCTCGCGATCGGTGTAGCAGGGCGCGTCGCGCCAGGCCGACAGCAGGTAGATGCGCTGCTCGGTCTCGCCCTTCTCGCGCGCGGCGGCCGTGTGCATGTTGAGGCAGTTGGCGCAGCCGTTGATCTGCGAGGCACGGATTTCCACCAGGTGGACGAGGCTCGTCTCCAGGCTGGAGGCGACGCCGAGCGAGGTGCCCATCCAGCTCTTCATCAGCGAAGGGGCTACGGCAAAAGGATCGAGTTTGGCAGTCATGGTGGGTTCCTTTCGTGGTTACGACACCATGACGAGACGGGAAGCGGCAGTGTGACATCGACGCCGATTTTTTTCCATGCTTATAGGCCGTCAGGCGTCGCTGGCCGAACGGGTGATCCCGTTCGCTGCGCAACCGCCGCGCCTTGAACCGGCTCAGGCGGCTGCCGTCCCGGATCGCCGCTTGCGGGCGTAGTGGCGGAACAGCCTTTGCCCCGGCATCTCGATCAGCCGGTAGGTCATCCAGCTCATGCCGATCACCGCGGCGACCATCGCCAGCATCAGCAGGTCGCCGAGGTAAGGATTGCCGGCGTCTATGCCGGCACCGTAGCGCGCGGTTTTGCCGACCTGCGTGATCAGATGCGTGCCGGCCGCGATGTCGAGCAGCCGGGCAAGGTTGGTGAAGCGCAACTGCACGAACATGTGCGTCATGTAGAGCGAATAGGAGATCAGGCCGAGGAAGAGCAGCGGCCGGATTCTCAGCAGTCGGCTGACGAGGCCGCGCTCGACGGCGAAGACGGCGACGATGCCGCAATAGACGGCGGGCATGGCGTAGGCGAACGGGGTGGTCCACACCGTCACCGCGATCCACAGGGCGGCCACGGCGAGTGCCAGCTCGACAAAGGTCCAGCGCGGGTCCGGATGCGAGGCGCCGCCGGCGGAAGCCCGCAAGGCGAGGATCCGTTGCCCTGCCAGCACGTAGAGCACTGCCCCGGCCGAAAAGCCGTAGAGCGCCCGGACCGCGCCCATCCGCGCCGTCGTCCCCATGCCGAGATCGGAGAAGGCGGCAAGCAGCAGCGGGGCGGCGACGAGCAACGCCGCGAATATCCAGCCGGCGCGCCGGCGCAGCAGCAGAACGCCGGTGCCGAAGGCGATATAGGCGATGAACTCCGCCGAGATGCTCCAGGACGGCGTGTTCCAGGTGAGCAGGCCGTCCGGCCTGAGGGCGTGCAGGAGCAGCAGGTTGGCGGGGATGGTCGACGGCGCGTTGCCTTCCGAAAAGGCGGGATCGACCGGATTGCCCAGGCCGGGAACGAAAGCCTTCATCCCCTCGAAGGCGAGAAACAGGCCGAACATGAACAGATGCAGAGGATAGAGGCGGCCGAGGCGAAGAAAGACGAACTTGCCGAAATCGCCGCCGTCGCGGATGCGGCCGCAATAGGCGTGGGCGATGACGAAGCCGGACAGCACGAAGAAGAAATCGACCATCGCCTCGCCCGACCGCACCAGCGGAAAGTCGCGGATATGGCTGACGATCTGCCCGTGGAACAGCACGACCAGCAGGGCGGCGATACCCCGCCAGCTGTCGAGCGCCTCGAAGCGGACCGCTCCCGCACCGGCCGGCGAGGTCGCGACCGCATCGCGCGGCCATGCCTTCAAATGGACATTCAAGACCCTGCTTCCGCCGTGCCATACCTGCACAAGGGCCGGTGCGCGCCGCCCGGCATCGAGACGACAAGCAAGGCTCGGGCCATGCAGGGCACGCATGCGGGCATGCCCCTCGGCAATTTCGCATCGTGGTTACGAGCACTATTTGCGGCGAGCCGGCGGGCATGCGGCGATCGGCAACGAAAACCCTGCCCCGCCCTTCAGTTGGTCAGGCCATAGGGAATGCGGTAGCCGTTGCTCTCCAGCCACTCGATCGCTGCTTTGGGCTCGTCGGTCTGGATGACAGTGGCGCCGCGCTCGGCCCAGTAGCCGTAGACCTCCTCGGGAAACCCGGCCTGCACGGCCAGCTCGTCACCGCGGCCGCGGGCGACGAAGCCGCTCGGTAGATTGACGATCGGATAGGTGTTGACCCACAAGTGCCAGTCGCCGCGCACCGCGACCGCGCGGGCTCGGGCGCCGAACAGCGGGCCGGCATTCTCCGACAGCTGGCGCCGCTCGCCGCGCCAGGCAACCATTTCGACGATGTCGGCGGCGAAGGCCGCGGTCGCGGTCTCGATGAAGCGCGGATCCTCCACCGCGTCGTCGGCGATGATCGGCATGAAGCGGGTATCCGGCCCGGCAGCACCGACCGCCGCCCTGATCGCCGCGAGCCGTTCGGCGCTCCAGACGTTCTCCTTGACGATCACCTCGTCGGCCATGCCCAGGCCGCGCGCCACCGCGATCATGCCGGCGATGTGGTCGGGGCCGAGCTTGTTGTCGATGTTGACGAGCACATCGCCCCTGGTCAGCGCCAGCATCTCGGCCAGCGTCGGCACGACCTCGCCGGTCGCCTGGCCGGTGCCTTCGATCACCAGCCGGCAGGTCTTGAGTTCGGCAAGCGTGCGTTGCTTGACCTCGCCTCGGCACGACGTGGTGCGATCGAGGCCGTCATCATGCATGACCACGTATTCGCCGTCCTTCGAGGCCCTGACGTCGAGCTCGACCATCTCGACGCCCAGCGCGATGGCATGGCGGACGCCGGCGCGCGAATTCTCGGCCCAGCGGATGGCGCCGTCCTCCTTCCAGCCGCCGCGATGCGCGACGATCATCACGTGGTCGCGCCAGCGGTTGGCGTTCTCCAGCCTTTCGAGGATTTCCCGCGTCCGGCCGCCTTCGGCGGCAACCGGGGTGGTCATGGCAGCCAGGACGAGCGCCAGGCTGGCAAAGATCGATCGGCGCATCGATTCGCTCCGGTCCGGACCCTCTTCGGCCCGGCAGATAGCGGCGGGCCGTGACAGCCGCGTGAACGAAGCCGGCGCACGACCGCCTGTCCGGCGGCCAATCTTTTCGGTTGCGCAGGCGTCGCATTCCGCCAATAGCTGGCGCCGCGAAACATGAGGGAGAATGGAAAGCATGCCTTCAAACGCGATCGATCACGCCTTCACCGCCCGCTCCGACACCGAGCGGGCGAGCGACCCGACCTATGCCGGGGCGCTGTCCTTCATGCGCCGTCGCTATACCAAGACGCTGAAGGGCGCTGACGCCGTGATCTGGGGCATTCCGTTCGACGCGGCCGTGAGCAACCGGCCCGGCGCGCGCTTCGGGCCGCAGGCCATCCGCCGCGCCTCGGCCATCTTCGACAACGACCCGCAATATCCGTTCCATCTCGACCTGTTCGAGAAGCTCGCCGTGGTCGACTACGGCGACTGCCGGCTGGACTACGGCAACCACCACAAGACGCCGGCGACGATCGAACGGGAGGCGGCGAAGATCCTGAAGTCCGGCGCGTTCTTGCTGACGCTCGGCGGAGACCATTATGTCACCTGGCCGCTCCTGCAGGCCCATGCGGCGGTGCACGGGCCGCTGGCGCTGGTGCAGTTCGACGCACACCAGGACACCTGGTTCGACGAGGACAAGCGCATCGACCACGGCTCCTTCGTGGCGCGCGCCGTGCGCGCCGGCATCATCGACCCCGGCCGCTCCATCCAGATCGGCATCCGCACCCACGCGCCGGCGGATTGCGGCATAAAGATCCTCTACGGTCACGAGGTCGAGGAGATGCGCGCCTCCGACATCGCCTATGCGATCGTGGAACGTACCGGCGGGCACAAGACCTATGTCACCTTCGACATCGACTGCCTCGACCCGGCCTTCGCGCCCGGGACCGGCACGCCGGTGGCCGGCGGGCCGTCCTCGGCCAAAATCTTCTCGGTTCTGCGCCAGCTCGGCCAACTCGACATCGTCGGCGCCGATGTGGTCGAGGTTGCACCGGCCTACGACCATGCCGATATAACGGCGATCGCCGGCTCCACGGTGGCGCAGCACTATCTCGGCCTGCTGGCGGAGCGGAAAGCCCGGCTCGCCGACATGAACAACAACGGCGCTGCCGGGCTGAATCACGGAACCGGCATATAGTCTTGGTTTCTCGGACAATTTTGAACGGACGCGGCATGAAACCCAAAATCTTCATCGACGGCGAACACGGCACCACCGGACTGCAGATCCGCGCGCGGCTGGCGGGACGCGGCGATCTCGAGATCATTTCGGTGCCGCTCGAGCGCCGCAAGGATGCGTCGGCCCGCGCCGAGTTGCTGAACGCCGCCGACGTCGCCATTCTCTGCCTGCCCGACGACGCGGCGAAGGAAAGCGTGTCACTGATCGAGAACGACAAGACGCGGGTGATCGACGCCTCCACCGCGCACCGCGTCGCCGACGGCTGGACCTACGGTTTTGCCGAGATGGACAGGGAGCAGGGCAAGGCGATCGCCGCGGCGAAGCGCGTCGCCAACCCCGGCTGCTGGCCGCAAGGGCCGATCGCCACGCTCAGGCCGCTGATCAAGGCCGGCCTGCTGCCGGCCGACCTGCCGGTCTCGATGAACGGCATCTCCGGCTATTCCGGCGGCGGCCGCGCCATGATCGAGGATTATAAGGGCAAGGGCGAGGACGCACCCGAATTCTTCCCCTACGGCCTCACCTTCCAGCACAAGCACGTGCCGGAACTGAAGACATATGCCGGCCTTTCCCGCGATCCGCTGATGCAGCCGGTGGTCGGCAATTTCGCGCAAGGCATGATCACCATGGTGCCGCTGCAGCTCGGCACGCTGAACCGCGTTCCCAAGGGCGCGGAACTGCATGCCGCGCTCGCCGACCACTATGCCGGGATCGACGGCGACGTCGAGGTCGCCCCCTTCGCGGCGACGGAGCGCCTGCCGGAGCTCGAGCCGGAGCGCTACAACGACACCAACAAGATGAAGCTCTACGTCTTCGCCAACGATGCCAGGGCTCAGGCGGTGCTGGTCGCCGTCTACGACAATCTCGGCAAGGGGGCATCGGGGGCGGCGGTGCAGAATCTCGATCTGATGCTGAGAAGCTAGAGCTATCCCGTCGCGCAGGAGCACGCGCTGATCCGACCGGCTCGTTGCCCCCCAATCGCCGTGCAAGGCGATGCGGGCAGGCGCCGGTCTGTCAGAATGGACGACCGAATGGATTCTCCCGTCTTTCCACTGCGCTGGAACGTCAGCGAGCCAGTCCTCCTCACCGAAACGTTTTCGAGCCGGATCTGGACGGTGCGGCTGGCAGACGGCACGCCGGCCATCGTCAAGAACCTGAAGCCGGTCAACGACGTGTGGGACGAGCTGCGCGGCGCTCACTATCTGTCATGGCGAGACGGCGAAGGCGCGGTCCGGCTGCTCGGGCGCGATGGCCAGCGCATGCTGCTCGAGCATGGCGGCGACCGGCTGCTGTCGCAGGATGTCGCGGAAAAGGGCGACGTCTTCGCCACCGAGGTAGCTGCCGACGTGATGGAGCGGCTGCTCTCACCGTCGGACATCCCCTATCCCGCCGACCTGCAGCCGCTCAGGGAACGTTTCCGCAGCCTGTTCAGGAATGCGAGGATCGATCGCGACGCCGGCAAGCCGAGCCTCTATGTCGAGGCGGCAAATATCGCCGAACGGCTCTTGTCCAATCCGCGGGAGGTGCGGCCGCTGCATGGCGACCTGCACCATCAAAACGTCCTGTTCGGGCTGCGCGGCTGGCTGGCGATCGACCCGAAGGGCGTGCTCGGCGATCCCGGCTTCGACGCCGGCAACGTCTTCTACAATCCGCTGGACAGGGACGATCTCTGCCTCGATCCGGAGCGCATCGCCCGCATGGCCAACGTCTTCGCCCGGACGCTGACGCAGCATCCGACGGCAATCCTCGACCACGCCTTCGCCTATGGTTGCCTCTCCGCCGCCTGGCACGCGGAGGACGGCCAACCCGTCGAGGAACAGCGCACGCTCGCGATCGCTCGGGCGATCCGCGAGGTCGCCGTCAGGCTGTGAGCCTCGCCTCTCCCGGCAGAGGATAGCTGCCCGCGCAGCCGCGCCAGTGCGCGGTGGCGAAGATCAGCACCACCATGGCAAAGCCCTGGTGCAGCAGCGCCCAATGCATGTGCGCCTGGGCGAGCAAGGTGCCGACGCCGATCGCCGCCTGACCGAGCACGAGCGCGGCCAGAACCCAGGCGCGCCGCGCATGCGTCGTCCCCGGCAGCGCCCTCGACGTGGCGAAGGCATGCCAGAGGGCGGCGGCCAGCAGGGCATAGGCGAACATCCGGTGCACGAACTGCACGGTCTTGGGATTCTCGAAGAAATTGCGCCAGGCCGGATCGATGACGAAGAGGTCGCCGGGAACGACGGCGCCGTCCATCAGCGGCCAGGTGTTGTAGGAGAGCCCGGCATGCAGGCCGGCGACCAGCGCGCCGAGATAGATCTGCACCAGCACGAGCAGCACCATGATGCCGGCGAGGCGCCGCACGCCCCTGCCGGCTGGCGCCTCGGAGTGCACGGCCAGCCCGCGCGCGATCCAGGTGACCGCCATGATGATGATGCAGGCGAGCGTCAGATGCGTCGCCAGCCGGTACTGGCTGACGGACACGCGCTCGACCAGGCCGGAGGCGACCATCCACCAGCCGATGAAGCCCTGCAGCCCGCCGAGCGCCAGCAGCCCTAACAGGCGCGGCTTCAGCCGGCTTTCCAGCCGCCCGGAGATCCAGAACAGGACGAGCGGGATGGCGACGAGGAAACCGACGCCGCGCGCCAGCAGCCGATGCGCCCACTCCCACCAGAAGATGCCCTTGAACTCGTCGAGCGTCATGCCCTTGTTGATCTGCTCGTATTGCGGGATCTGCCGGTATTTCTGGAACTCCTCCTGCCATTCGGTGTGGTTGAGAGGCGGGATGACGCCGTGGATCGGCTTCCATTCGGTGATCGACAGGCCCGAGCCGGTCATTCGGGTGGCCCCGCCCACCATCACCAGCGCGAACAGCACGACCAGCACGACATAGAGCCAGCCGCGCACCAGCGCCCGGTTGCGCAGCAGGCGGTCGCGCTCGGCGAGCGGCGGGCGGCTGTCGGTTATTGCGGCCATGGGTCGACGTCCGGCTTCCAGAAACCCGCGAGTGGTGGACCAGCAGTCAATGCCTTGCAAGCCCGCGCCGCGCGACACGCCGTCGCGCGGGCGGCTATTGGTTGCGCTGCCCGCCGCACCAGACTATCGGAACGGGCAAGGAGAGAAAATGCCGATCCGCCTGAAGAAACTCATCGGGACCGTGCTCCTGGTCACCCTCGTCATCGTCTATGCGATCGTGGCGACGATCGTGGCTGTGGCGCAGCTGTCGCAATCCGGACCGCTGGCGCATTTCGCCTTCTTCCTGTTGGGGGGGCTGGTGTGGATCCTGCCGGCCATGGGCATCATCAAATGGATGATGCTGCCGCCGAAACCCTGAGCCGGGTCAGACCGTCACCACCATCTTGCCGGCATTGGCGAGCGGCGTGGTCACGCCGGACAGCATGGTGCGGATATGCGCTACGCGCTGGTAGCGGCCGTTGACGGAAATGCGCGGCAGCGCAAGCAGGTGGCGCGCATGCTCGGCCTGCAGCACGCCGTGCCGGGTGGTCACCGCCGAGGCGAAGCCGGCCTCTTGCGCGAGTTTCACCTCGCGGCAGCCCACCGCGCTGGCGTAGCCGTAGGGATAGGCCATGTGCCGCGGCCGCTGCCCGATCTTCTCCTCGATCACGTCGGCGGCGCCGGCGATCTGGCGGCGTGCCTCGTCCTCGTCGAGGCGACGCAGATTGTGATGATTGAGCGTGTGCGCGCCGATCGTGACCAGCGGATGCCGGGCCATCTCGCCGATCTCGTGCCAGTCCATCAGCGATCTGCGGCCCGGCTCGAGCGGATCGACGCCATGCCGCTCGGCGAGGGCACTCAGAAAGGCGGGGGTTTCCCTTTCCGCCACCCGCCGTCCGAGATGATCGTGCAGCCATGCATTCGACGCCAGGCGTTTGGCCGGTGTCGAGCAATCCAGGACAACCTCTCCGGCGGCAGTCGGCACCCTCACCTGCGCATTGCGCTCGACGATCTCCTCGACGACGTCCCACCACAGGAAGGCCGTGCCGTCGATCAGCGCCGGCGCGACATAGACGGCGATCGGCACGCCATGGCGCTCCAGGACCGGCAAGGCTTCAACGAGATTGTCGCGATAGCCGTCGTCCGCCGTCATCACGGCGAAATTGCCGCCGCCGGCACCCATGTGCCCGAGCGCGTCGTCCAGGGTGACGAAGCGGTAGCCGTCCGCCTTCATGCCGGTGATCAGCTCGTCGAGAAAGTCCGGGGCGATGGTGAGGTGCCGGTTCATCCCGTGCGGCCGGGCCGGGCTGGCGGTGACGCGATGCAGCATCAGGATGGCGCCGACACCGCCGACGAACGGACGCACCAGCGGGGCGAGCCCGGAATATCTGGCGAGGTTGAGCGCCAGCTTCCGGATCGCCTCTCCCGCGTCGAGCATTCATTCACCTTTTGCGTCTAGCCTTTGCACCAGGGAAGCTGCGACGCGGAGCCTCTCGCCCTGCTTACGCGCGAAGGATTGAAGGATGGTTGACGCCGCGCTCGGAGCGACAGGACCGGCCGGCGCCGCCCTGACCGCCTCGCGGCCGACGATCCCGGCTGTCCGCATCAGCGCCGAGGCCGTTTCCGCCGAGACGATGGCCACTCTTGCAGCGCTCGCCCACACGGGTATCTTCGCGCCGCCGCAAAGTCCTGCCTGGACAGGCGCATGGATCGCGGCGGTCGCTCCCGATACGCTCGCCGTCATCGTGGCCGAAGGCGACCGGCCGGTATTCGCGCTGGTGCTCGAAGTCGTGGGCAAGGGCCCGTGCCGGGTGGCCCGCTTTCCCGGCGGCACGCATGCCAACGGCAATTTCGCCCTCGCCGATGCAAGTTGGCTCGCGACGGCGCAGCCGCGGGTGTTCCGCGACCTGGCGGCGGCCGTCAGGAGCGCACGCCCCGATATCGACCTGCTTGCCCTGGAACGGCTGCTGCCCGAGCTTGGCGGGCTGAGGAACCCGCTGCTCGCCTTGCCGCATTTCAAAAGCGCCAACCTGTCGCTCGCCGTTGGCCTGGACGGCGGATTCGCCAGGCTGGTCGCCGGGCGCAGCGGCAAGCACAAGCGCAAGAAGCACCGCTCGCAGGCGCGCAAATACGAGGCCGCCGGCGGCTTCCGGCGCATCGAGGCGGAGACGGAAGAGCAGGTGGACCGGCTGCTGCAAGCGTTCTTCGCCATGAAGGCGTGCCGCTTCCGCAAGGCCGGCATCGTCGACGTCTTCGCCGATCCCAGCGTCCAGGCCTTCTTCCGAAAACTGTTCCACGAGGCGCTGCCGCTCTCGCCGAAGCCCTTTGTGCTGCATGCGCTGGAGGTGGGTGGGGTGCCCCGCGCGGTCACCGGGTCGAGCCGCTGCGGCGACCGGCTGATCTGCGAGTTCGGAGCGATCGCCGACGACGAGGTCGCGCAGGCCAGCCCCGGCGAGTTCCTGTTCTTCGAGAACATTCGCGAGGCCTGCGAGGAAGGCCTCGCCGTCTACGACTTCAGCGTCGGCGACGAGCAATACAAGCGGCTGTGGTGCGATATCGAGACCCAGCATCTCGACGTGCTGGTGCCGCTGACCCTGAAAGGCAGGCTGGTCGCCGGCATGATGCGACTGTTCGCCGGCATGAAGGCGCGGGTCAAGAACAGTCCGACGGTGTGGCGGCTGACCAAGGCATTGCGGCGGCGGGCAGTCGGCAACAAGGCCGATGCCGGCCCGGCCGAGGAGTAGCGCGCCGCAATGGCGATGCTATGCGGCCACCGTGCGATCCGGCGGCAGCGGGAAAAGATGATCGCCGGGCGTCACCAGGGTCAGGCCGTCGTAGCTTGAGGCGAGGTCGTCGCGGGCGCGCAGCACCTCCTCGACCGGTTCGAGCGCACTTACCAGGATTTCCGTGCCTTCCGAAACCAGCCGGCGGATGCTGGCTGCCCCGGCCGGTCCGCACTCGATGATGACTACATCGTAGGCGGCGCCCAGCGTGTCGACGATGGCCGGAAGCCGCTCGACCGCCCGCATGGCCTGGCGCTGGTCGGCTTCGCCCACCGGAATGACGTGGCAGTCGGAATAGCGGTCAGCGTGGATGGCGTCGACGAATTCGGCCGTGCCGGCGAGCAGGTCGGTGATACCCGGCAATTCCTCGCCGTCCAGCATCGGCCGGGACGCGGCGCCGGTACGGGTCAGGTCGATGAGCAGCACGCGCAGGCCGGCATCCGCCACCGCGCGCGCCACCAGGACGGCGCTCGCTGCCGCCTCGTCACCTTCGGGCGAAATGAACAGCGCCCGCGACGCCCCGCCGGCGACCAGCCTTTCGGCCGCCGCCGCGACCGACATCTCGTCGTCGTCCGGCGCTTCGGCGGTGCCGGACAACGCCATGCTCCCCTCCCCGACCGGCGGCTCGGGCATGCGCACTTCGTCGACCGGCTCCACCAGCCTGCCCTCGGCCGGCCGCATGGCGCGACCCGAGAACAGTTCGCGCAGCAGCACGCCGATGCTCATGAGCAGCAGCGATGCGGCGAAGGTGGCGCCGGCGATCGGGATCACCTTGGGGAAATAGGGCTCGAGCGGAACCAGGGCCGGGGAAAAAACCCGCGCGTCCACCGGCAGATAGTTGCCGTCGCGGCGCGACGCCGCCTCGCGATAGCGGGCGAGGTAGGATTCCAGCAGGTCGCGCTGGGCGGCGGCCTCGCGCTCCAGCGCGCGCAGTTCCACCTCCTTCTCGCCGACCCGCGAGGATTCGGCCTTGAGGCGATTGAGATCGGCAACCAGCTGATCCTCGCGCAGCTTGGCGGAATCCGCTGTCTTGCGTAGGCTTTGCAGGATCTTGCCGGCCTCGGCGGTGACCTGGCGGTCGAGATCGGCGAGCTGGGCGCGCATGGCGCGGATGCGCGGATGGTTGTCGAGCAGGGTCGTCGACAGGTCGGCCACGTCGGCCCTGAGCTGTACCTCCCGCTCGCGCAGCCGCTGAATCAGGTCGGAGGACAGCACGTCGGGAAAGGCGTCGAGCGATCCGCCACTCTCGATGGCGAGGCGGACGCTTTCGGCGTTGGCCTCTGCGGCCGCCCGGTTGGCGCGGGTGCGCGACAGCTCGGTCGACAGCTCGGAAAGCTGCTGGGTGGCCAGCGCCGAATTGTTCTGGCCGACGAGCAGGTCTGACTGCGAGCGGAACGCGGCAACGCGCGCCTCCGCCTCCTTGACGCGGGCCGTCAGCGCCTGGATTTCCGGCTCCAGCCACTCGGTGGCGGCGGAGTTGGACTGCTGCTTGGCGTCGCGGCTGAAGGCGAGATAGGCGTCGGCGATGGCGTTGGGGATCTCGGCGGCGAGCCTGGGGTCCTCCGACGAGAACTCGATGGCGATGACGCGCGACTTCTCCACCCGGTACACCGACAGCTTCTCGCGGAAGGCTTCCAGCACCCGCTCCTCCGCCGGCACGCCGGACGTGTCGCTTTTCAGCCCGACCATGATCAGGAGGCGCCCGAGCAGCGACGGATTGATCGCCTTCTCGAACTCCGGCAGGCTGGCGAGGTCGAATTTCCGGGCGATGTCCTTGAGGATGTCGTTGGAGGTGATCATCTCGACCTGGCTGGCGACCCCCTCCTCGTCGAGCATGGGCCGGCTGTCGGCGTTCTCGCCCTGCGGCCGGGTGAAGACCGATTCCCGCGCCTCGATGAGAAGACGCGTTTCGGCCTTGTAGTGGGGCGTGGCGATCGAGGCGAGCGCGAAGGCAAGCGCCGACAGGGCGACGGCGACCACGAGGATGCGCTTCCAGTCCCGCAACAGGCTGGCGAAAAGTCGTCCGAGGTCGACGTCGACGTCGCTTGCGGTCGAACTCATGGCTGACATACGCGCAACTCCGGCTTTGCGTCGCGCCGACCGTAAACAACTATGGTAACTCAGCCGTTAAGAAGGCTTGCCCGGCACTAACCCGGCTTCGGCCGCGGCCCGCCGGGAAACAAGATCGCCGAAGCCTTTTACGCGGTGTTAACCCTAATCATTCGATAACGGCGGGCATTGAACGCGCCGGATCATGCGGCGCTCATGAAGGGCAGTCCGCCGGCATGAAGACCTGGGCCTCCATCCTATCCGCACTGGCGCTGGCGACGGCCTTGGGCGGGTGCTCGGGCTACCGGCCGGCACCGGAGGCCTTTCACGCGGCCCTCAACCAGCCCTACCGGCTCGGCGCCGGCGACCGCGTCCGCGTCACCGTGTTCGAGCAGGAAAGCCTGACCAACACCTACAACGTCGACTCCGCTGGCTACGTCGCCTTCCCGCTCGTCGGCTCGGTGCCGGCGCGCGGGCGCACCGTGCAGCAGCTGGAGGGCGACATCGCCGCCCGATTGCGCGAAGGCTACCTGCGCGACCCCGACGTATCGGTGGAGGTCGACCAGTACCGGCCGATCTTCGTGATGGGCGAGGTCGGGGCGGCCGGCCAGTATTCCTACGTGCCGGGCCTCACCGTGCAGAAGGCGGTCGCCATGGCCGGCGGCTTCACCCCCCGCGCCAACCAGAACAGCGTCGACATCACCCGCGACATCAACGGAAAAGTCATGACCGGCCGCGTCGTCACCTCCGATCCGCTGATGCCGGGCGACACGATCTACGTGCGCGAACGGCTGTTCTGAGCGACCGGGCGGCGGCGGTGACCGTGACCCCTCCCCTGCGGATCGTCCACTGCTTCCGCTCGCCGGTCGGCGGCATTTTCCGCCATGTGCGCGACCTCACCGAGGCGCAGGTCGCCGCCGGACACAAGGTCGGCATCGTCTGCGATTCGACCACCGGCGGTGCCTTCGAGGAACGCCTGTTCACGGCCATGTCCGACCGGCTCGAGCTCGGCGTCCACCGCACGCCGATGCAGCGCCACATCGGCCCCGGCGACGTCGCCGCGGCATGGAGAACCTTCAAGATCATCAAGGAATTGCAGCCGAACGTCCTGCATGGCCATGGCGCCAAGGGCGGCGTCTATGCGCGTCTGTTCGGCTCACTGTTGCGGGTTTCAAGGTCTCGCGTAGCCCGCCTCTATTCGCCGCATGGCGGCAGCCTCCACTATGACGAGAACACCGCGACCGGAAAGGTCTTCTTCCTGCTGGAGCGGCTGATGGGAGGCTTTACCGACCACCTTTTGTTCGTCTCCGACTACGAGCGGCGCGCCTACCGCAAGAAGGTCGGCGAGCCGCCGATCCCCAACGCGCTGGTCTACAACGGCCTGCGCGCGGCTGAGTTCGAGCCTGTCCCCCTCAAGGCCGACGCGGCCGATTTCCTCTATATCGGCATGATGCGCGACCTGAAGGGGCCTGACCTCTTCATCGACGCGCTCGCCCAGGTGGAGATCCGCGCCGGCCGGCCGGTGACGGCCGATATGGTCGGCGACGGCGACGATTTGCCGAAATACCGCCAGCAGGCAGCCACGCTCGGACTGGCCGAGCGCATCCGCTTCCATGCGCCGATGCCGGCCCGCGAGGCTTTCGGGCTTGGTCGCACCATCGTAGTGCCGTCGCGCGCCGAGGCCATGCCCTATATCGTTCTGGAGGCGCTGGCGGCAGGCAAGCCGATGGTGGCGACGGCGGTCGGCGGCATACCGGAGATTTTCGGAGAGGGATCGCCCGTGCTGGCCACCCCCGATTCCGGAGCGCTCGCCGACAGGATGACACGCGCCCTGCTCGACCCGCCGGGTTTCGTGGCCCTCATGCCGTCGGCCGAGGAACTGCGCGCCCGCTTCGGCGCCGACGTGATGGCCGCCCGCATCGAGCAGGCCTATCGGGAGACGCTCGCGCGCTGACCCGCGTCTCCGGCGGTGCCGCCGACGCAGACGCCGTCGACCCATACCTGCCGTATGTTCGCCCTGCCGGCGTTGAGCACGATCTTCTGGAATACGTCCTCGGGTTCGTCCAGATCCGGCCAGACCCGCACATTCGAGCCGTCTGCCTCGACATCGATGCGCAATGCATCGAACTTGCAGCCGGCCGCGAACTTGCCGACGTCGAGCCCCAGCGCTTCTCCCCCACCGGCGGTCGCCAGCCAGAACGCCTCGGCCACGGTGATGCGGGCGTCCGCCACGCCGCGCCGGTCTCGCGGCAGGCCGGCGTCGACGCCACCCTGGCGCATCCGCCCCGCCATCAGCGCGTGCCGGCATCCGTCGAGGAGCGACGGGCTGTGCCCGCCGGAGATGTCGGTCCCCAATCCGACTCGCACATTGCGGTCGAGCGCCTCGCGCAGCGGGAACACCGCCTCGGCGAAATAGGCGTTCGACAGCGGGCAGTGTGCCACCGCGGCGCCGCGCGCGCGGATCAGGTCGAGATCGTCGTCCGACACGAAGTTGGAATGGGCAAGGACCGTATGCTGCCGCAATAGGCCGAACCCAGCCAGGACGGCGGCATCCGAGCGCCCGAAGCGCTGCTCGACGAAGCTTTTTTCCCAGTCGCTTTCGGAGCAGTGGGTCTGCACCAGGCAGCCGGTTTCGGCGGCCAGCCGCCCCAGGGCCGCCAGCAGCTCGTCGGTGCAGCTCGGGATGAAGCGGGGCGTGATGATCGGGTGGACCAGCGCGTCGCCGCCCGGCGCGATCGCCCGCACCGCCTCGATGAAACGCCGCATCTCGTCGAGCGCCGTCGCGGCATTTTCATCCCGGTAAAAGGGCGGGCACTGATCCGGATCGTCCATCGCCACCTTGCCCACGAAGGCCCGCTGTCCCCTCGCCCGGCAGATTTCGGCGAGAGCCAGCGACGCCTCCATATGGATCGTGGCGAAGTACACGGCCGTCGTGGTGCCGTTGGCGACCAGGCCCGAGACCAGATCGTCATAGATCGTCCGCGCGAACGCGACGTCGGCATAGCGGGCCTCGAGCGGAAACGTATGTTTCCGCAGCCATACCTCGAGCGGCACGTCGAGCGCCTTTCCCAGCTGCGGCCACTGCGGCGCATGGATGTGCAGGTCGACCAGGCCCGGCAGCAGGACCTCGCCGGCTCCCAGCTCGACAAGTCTGCCTTGTTCGGCGGCGCGCGCCCTGGCCGCGTCATGGTCGCCGCTGCCTTGCGCGATCACCTCGGTTATGCGGCCATCGCCCGCAACGACGATCAGCGCGTCCCGCAGGACCTCCAGCCGCCCGCGCGCCGGCGTGTGGAAAGCGGTTCCGAAAATGACCTTGTCGCGCAATTTCCTGTTCCTCCGACTGTCCGGAACCTTCTTGCTGCCACGCAGCACGGCTTCGAACGCCTCGCGGCCCAATGGCGACTACACCTGAACCGGATGAAGGTCCCACAGAATCTACCGGCAGCCGGTGCGGCCTACGTGCAGACTCGATCAAACTGTCCGGGCAACTTCAAGGGATTGTTAGCTGAGGCTTGCTAGGTTGCGGCAGGACTCCTGCGGACACAAACCAGCAATGAACCAGGTCGACCCTGCCCAGCGCTTCTCGGTGGACGCCGTGCGCCAGTTCGAGGCCGACGACGCTATGAAGCCGGCAAGCGCCAAGCTCGGCAAGGTCGCGCAGCAGGTGGCCTCGCAGTACCGGCGCGATACGATGTCGCCGATCATGGTCGGCGGCGTGCTGCGGCTCGCCGAGTTCGCCATCCTGCTGGTTTCCGGCATCGCCATCTTCGCCTGGCATGTCGGCCTGGAGACCCATCTCTACTGGCACTACCCGATCGTGATCGCCGCCGCGTCGCTGCTCACCGTGATCGGCCTGGAAGTCGGAGACTGCTACCAGGTCGGCGCCCTGATGCGGCCGAGCCGCTATCTCGGCCGCATGCTGCTCATCTGGACGGGCGCCTTCGCGGTGCTGGCGGTGGCCGGCTTCTTCCTGAAGATTTCCGAGGATTTCTCGCGGCTGCTGTTCGGCCTGTGGTTCGTGACCGGCCTGGTGCTGGTGCTGGCGCTGCGGCTGGTCATGGCGCGGGTCATCCGCCGCTGGGCGCGCAACGGCCGCATGGAGCGCCGCGCCCTCATCGTCGGCGGCGGCAAGGCGGCCGAGGGGCTGATCCGCTCGATCGAGCAGCAGCCCTACAACGACATCCGCATCTGCGGCATCTTCGACGACCGCGACGACAAGCGCTCGCCGCCGATCGTCGCCGGTTATCCCAAGCTCGGCAACATCTCGGAGCTGATCGAGTTCGCCCGCATCGCCCGCATCGACATGCTGATCGTGTCGCTGCCGATCACCGCCGAGACGCGCGTGCTGTCGCTGCTGAAGAAGCTCTGGGTGCTGCCGGTCGACATCCGCCTGTCGGCGCACAACAACCAGCTGCAGTTCCGGCCGCGCTCCTATTCCTTTATCGGCTCGGTGCCGCTGCTCGACATCTTCGACAAGCCCATCAACGACTGGGATTCGGTCGCCAAGCGCGCCTTCGACATCGTCTTCTCGATCGTCGGCATCGCCGTCTTCTCGCCGGTCATGCTGGCCACCGCGATCGCCATCAAGCTCGACAGCAAGGGACCTGTCCTGTTCAAGCAGAAGCGCCACGGCTTCAACAACGAGGAGATCGAGGTCCTCAAGTTCCGCTCCATGTATGCCGAGCAGTCGGACCCCACGGCCAAGAAGAGCGTGACCAGGAACGATCCGCGCGTCACCCGCGTCGGCCGCTTCATCCGGAAAACCTCGATCGACGAGCTGCCGCAGTTCTTCAACGCGCTGTTCGGCTCGCTGTCGCTGGTCGGCCCGCGCCCGCATGCGGTGGCGGCGCAATCGCACAACCTGCTCTACACCGAGGTCGTCGACGGCTATTTCGCCCGCCACCGCGTCAAACCCGGCGTCACCGGCTGGGCGCAGATCAATGGCTGGCGCGGCGAGATGGATACCGACGAGAAGATCAAGATGCGCACCGAATACGATCTCCACTACATCGAGAACTGGTCGCTCTGGCTGGACCTCAAGATCCTGGTGCTGACGCCGATCCGCCTGCTCAACACGGAAAACGCCTATTGAGCGCGGTCGCCGCACCCGTTCCGCCGCGGGCCGTCAACGCCAAGCTGGTCGAGCTCATCTCGACCGCGGCCATCGCGCTCGGCATCCTGCTGTCCGGCTTCGTCATCCGCGAGCCGGCGCCGTATGAACTCTACATGGCCGGCCTGGTCGGGGTGTGGGCGCTGTTCGGCCTGCGCATCTCGCGCACCATCGTGCCGCTGCTGGTGCTGCTCGTCGTCTTCAATATCGGCGGCATGATCTCGATGACGCAGATGGACGATCTGGCGTCGACTCCGCTCTACATCGCCGTGTCGCTGTTCCTCGCCTTCACGGCGGTGTTCTTCGCCGCCGTCGTCGAGGCGCGGCCAAGCCTGCTGCGCACCATCTTCGCCGCCTACGTCGTCGCCGCCGTCGGCACCTCGATGCTCGGCGTGCTCGGCTACTTCCACGCCTTTCCCGGCGCCGAGATCTTCACCAAGTTCGAGCGCGCCGCCGGCGCGTTCCAGGACCCGAACGTGTTCGGCCCTTTTCTGACGCTGCCCGGCATCTGGCTGCTGCACCGGCTGATGACCGGCAGCGTCGCCAGGATGCCGGTCTACGCCGTCCCGCTTCTCATCATCGTCGCCGGCATCTTCTTTTCGTTCTCGCGCGGCGCCTGGGGGCTGTTCTTCGTCTCGGCCGTGCTGCTCATCGCCGGGCTGTTCATGCAGAGCGGCAACGGCGTGTTCCGGCTGCGCATCGTCGTGATGACCGTCGGCGTCGTGGCGCTGTTCCTGCTGGCGCTGCTGGTGCTGCTGCAGATACCAGCGGTGGCGGACCTGTTCACGACGCGCGCGCAGCTCGCCCAGGATTACGATTCGGCCCGGCTCGGCCGCTTCGCCCGCCACGCCATCGGCTTCCAGATGGCGATGGAGCACCCGTTCGGCATCGGCCCGCTGGTGTTCGGCCTGATCTACCGGGAAGACACCCACAACATCTGGCTGAAGGCGCTGCTCGACTACGGCTGGCTGGGTTTCGCAGCCTATCTGACGCTGATCCTGTGGACGCTCGCTGGCGGCTTGCGCATCCTGTTCCGCGACCGCCCGTGGCAGCCCTATCTTCTGTGCGCCTACGTCACGCTGGTCGGCCATGTCGGGCTGGGCACGGTGATCGACACCGACCACTGGCGGCACTTCTACCTGCTGCTCGGCCTGATCTGGGGAATGATGGCGCTGGAGGCGCGCCACCAGCGAGCGCTGGATATCCGCCAGGTTCCACAGCGCCGGCTCGGAATTTCGGTTGACCGCGCGCGACTTTCACCTGTAGACAGCAGCCGGTCCGGAGTGTAGCGCAGCCCGGTAGCGCACTTGACTGGGGGTCAAGGGGTCGTGGGTTCGAATCCCGCCACTCCGACCATTTTCCGATTTTTTATGAGGCTGTCGTGCAGCCGCTTCGGCGGCGGAGTGACCGCTCGCTCCCCTGCATCGGAACTGAAAACCGCGCCGCGACGTTCTCTTGAATCAAAGGAGACGTGGCATGTCCAAGGTCATCTATCGCGTGGTCGAGCATGACGGCGGCTGGGCCTACAAGGTCGGCGACGTCTATTCCGAGACCTTTCCTACCTATGACGAAGCCATGGCAGCGGCGCGCACCGCCGCCTCCGAGCAGCAGGTCGGCGGCAGCACGGAAGGCATCGAATTCCAGGACGCCGAAGGGAACTGGCACGAGGAGGTGGCGCCTGGCGGCGACCGGCCGGCCACCGAGGTCGAGGGCCGGTCGTGAGATTCCGACACCCGGTCACGATCCATCTCGAGGGGCAGGACATCTGCGTCGACGGGGTGGTCCCGGCCCTCGACATCCTGACGGAAGCATGGCCGCAGCAGCGCGGCCCGCGTCACCGCGACGCGCTCGATACCTGCCTCAAGGTGGTAGATGGCCACCGTTCGACGATCGACGCCGAGACCCGGTTCCGCGAGGCGGCTGAGGAAGCCGGGATTCTCGTTTCACCGCACCGATAGTCAGGCCCACACCCACAGGCTGCGAGCCGCGTTCGGCGCGTCATCGAAGCTCGCAAAAATTCCCGCTGATTTTTCAGGCGTGGCGGGCTCGCGCCTCTGGATGAGGACCGGCGTGCCGGCGGTCAATCGGCGACGGAGGCGAGAGGCTCAGCGCACCTGGTCGAGCAGCCGCTTGCATTCGAGCAGATCGAACAGCGCCTCCTGCAGCAGCGCGCGGTTGTCGCGCGACAGCTTTGCGGCGTCCGGCTGCACCGGGCCTTCTTCCTCGGCCTTGCCGAGGCCGAAGAAGCGGCGGCTGGGTTTTGCCTTCGGCTCGCCGACCAGCAGCTCGTCGTCGCCGCGCGGCTGGGCGGCCGGCGTCAGCGGGATGGCCGCGGCCTGCTTGCGCTGCGCGATCGCCTCGATCGCCGCGACGTCGCCATTGCCGACGGCGACGATGAACTGGTTGCCGCTTTCGCGCAGCAGCTTCTGCACGCCCTTGATGGTGTAGCCCTGGTCATAGAGCATGTTCTTGATGCCCTTGATCAGGTCGACATCCTGCGGCCGGTAATAGCGGCGGCCGCCGCCGCGCTTCATCGGCTTGATCTGGTTGAAGCGCGTCTCCCAGAAGCGCAGCACATGCTGCGGCAGGTCGAGATCCTCCGCGACTTCGGAAATGGTGCGGAAAGCGTCTGGGCTCTTGTCCATGGGTCACCACCTGGTCTCAGGAAGGGAGATGCCCGAAGCGCCTCGGCGGCATGCGAAAGCCGAGCCGATTCGTGATTCATTTCAGACCTTTGCGGCACGGATTTCAAGGCCCGCGCCAAGGCGCGGAGCCGTCATCAACCGGCATTTTGGGGCGAAGCCGGCTATTTTGCCGTCTTGGACCGCTGCTGGTGGGCCCGCAGGATGCGGTTCTTCAGCACGTTCGACGCCTTGAACGTCATGACCCGGCGCGGCAGGATCGGCACCTCCTCGCCCGTCTTCGGGTTGCGGCCGATGCGCTCGTTCTTGCCGCGCACCTGGAAGGTGGCGAAGGAGGACAGCTTCACCGTCTCGCCGCGAACGATAGCCTCGCATATCTCGTCGAGCACGGACTCGACCAGCTGGGCGGATTCGGTACGGGAAAGGCCCACCTTGCGGTAGACGGCCTCAGCGAGATCGGCGCGCGTAAGTGTCTTTCCCGCCATGACTTTTCTGACCCTCCTCAATGGCCGCGATAGGGCTACAGGACGTTAGGAAATTGCCCAGATGAGGTCAAGAACCGAACCGACCGGTTCGCATGAATGCGCTCTTTACCCCGGTCAGCCGACCGGGCCTACCAGCGGATCAGCACCGCCCCCCAGGTAAAGCCGCCGCCCATCGCTTCCAGCATCACCAGATCGCCCTTGCGGATGCGGCCGTCCTTGACCGCGACGTCCAGCGCCAGCGGCACGGACGCTGCCGAGGTGTTGCCGTGCAGGTCGACGGTCACCACCACCTTCTCCTCGGCGATGCCGAGCTTTTTGGCCGAGGCGTCGATGATGCGCTTGTTGGCCTGGTGCGGCACGAACCAGGACAGGTCGTCGGCGGTGATGCCCGCCTGCGCGAACGTGCCCTCGACCACGTCGGTGATCATGCCCGCAGCGTGCTTGAAGACCTCGCGGCCCTCCATGCGGAGCTGGCCGACCGTGCCGGTGGTCGAGGGGCCGCCGTCGACATAGAGCTTGTCCTTGTGGGTGCCGTCTGAGCGCAGGCTCGCCGCCAGCACGCCGCGGTCGGCGACGCTGCCCTCGCCTTCATGCGCCTCCAGAACCAGCGCGCCGGCGCCGTCGCCGAACAACACGCAGGTGGTGCGGTCGCTCCAGTCGAGGATGCGCGAGAAGGTCTCGGAGCCGATGACCAGCGCGCGCTTGCACAGGCCGGCGCGGATGTGCGCGTCGGCGGTGGCGACCGCGTAGACGAAGCCGCTGCACACGGCCTGCATGTCGAAGGCGAAGCCGTGGCGGATGCCGAGACGCTGCTGCACTTCCACGGCGGTTGCCGGAAAGGTGTTGTTCGGCGTCGAGGTGGCGAGCACGATCAGGTCGATGTCCCGGGGCTCCAGCCCGCCATTGGCGAGCGCGGCCCGCGCCGCCGCCTCGCCCAGCGAAGCGGTGGTCTCGCCGTCGCCGGCGATGTAGCGCTGGCGGATGCCGGTGCGCTGCACGATCCACTCGTCCGAGGTGTCGACGAGACCTTCGAACTCGGTATTCTTCATGATGCGGCGCGGCAGCGCTGAGCCGACCCCACGCACGACGGATCTGAGCATTTTGGTTCCTACTGCTTGGCGTTTTCCGGCGCCGCGGGGCGTGCCGAATAGGGTTGGCGCGCATGGAAGAGATCGAGATCCGCTTCAATCCGGTCGAGCAGCCGGTTGCGAATCATGTCGTAGGCCAGTTCGATCGCGGCGGCAAAACCCTCGTCGTCGGTACCGCCGTGGCTCTTGACCACGATGCCGTTCAGGCCGAGGAACACGCCGCCATTGGCCTTGCGCACGTCCATCTTCTCGCGCAGCCGGTCGAAAGCGCCCTTGGCCAGCATATAACCGATCCTGGCCATCAGCGTCCGGCTCATCGCCTCACGCAGATAACCGGCGATCTGCCTGGCGGTTCCTTCCGCCGTCTTCAGCGCGATATTGCCGGCAAATCCTTCGGTCACCACCACGTCGACGACGCCCTTGCCGATGTCGTCGCCCTCGACGAAGCCGTGATACTGCATCGACGCCAGATTGGCCTCGCGCAGCAGCCGGCCGGCGTCCTTGACCTCCTCCTGGCCCTTGATCTCCTCGACCCCGACATTGAGCAGGCCGACGCTCGGCCGCTCCGTGCCGAAGACGGCGCGCGCCATCGCCGCGCCGAGAATGCTGAAATCGACGAGCTGGTGCGAATCGGCGCCGATGGTGGCGCCGACGTCGAGCACCACGCTCTCGCCGCGCGCCGTCGGCCAGATGGCGGCGATCGCCGGCCGCTCGATATTGGCCATGGTGCGCAGGCAGAATTTCGACATCGCCATCAGCGCGCCGGTGTTGCCGGCGGACACGCAGGCGTCGGCATCGCCGCTCTTGACCGCCTCGATCGCCCGCCACATCGACGACTTCCAGCGGCCGTGCCGCAGCGCCTGGCTCGGCTTGTCGTCCATGCGGACCGCGATGTCGCAATGCACGAACTGCGTGACGGCGGCGAGCGCCGGGAACTTGTCGAGTTCGGGGCGCACGGCGTCGGTGCGGCCGAACACGATGAAATTCACGTCGGGACGCCGCCTGGCGACCTTCGCCAGCGCAGGCATGACCACCGATGGCCCGTGATCGCCGCCCATGGCATCGATGGAAATCCTAATCACGCGTGGTTCGTCTCGCTTTCGTGGTCATGGCCCCGGGCCGAGTGCCGGGGAAAATAGCGATTTTGCCTCGTCATACAACGTAATTCGGGGCGCTTTGATGGGTAAATTCAAGAATCGCGGAAGAGTTTTCGAAGTTTTCGCTGCATTTCGTTCTCCTCCCGCGGCGACGCGGAGGGAGCCTCCGGCAACGCCGCACCGGCCTTGCGCGGATAGGGATCGATGCCGAGACCGAAAAACTCTTCCACCAGGGCGCCGACGTCGATGCGATCGCCGGAAAACGTCTCGGGACTGTCCGGACCGTCCACATCGATCATGATCTCTCCGCCGACGTCGAATGATTCGCGGCCGAGCTTCGAATCCTCCGGCAGGAATACGGCGGAAATTTCCTCGTCGATGTGGTTCGTCACCGGTTCTAGCGTGACCACGCAGGACTGGACGATGTCGGCTACCACCCGGCCTTCGATCCTGACGCCGTTGCGCTTCCAGGCCGACACGGCGAGATCCGCGCGCAACCGGTCGACGGCGAGCAGGCCGTGGACGTCGGCAAGCGCCGCGCGCTCGGCTTCCGTCGCCTCGATCGCCACCGACACGCCTTTCTTCGGCAGGCGGGCGACGTCGACATCGAAGCTGATCGGGCTCTTTTCGGCTGGCTGCATGGGATCAGGCCTCCCCCGGCTCCGCCCGCGGCGGCGGAAAGACGATGCTGCCGGCGCAGATGTCCGCGAGCCGCTGGCTGGAGAGCCCGCCGGCGGCGGTCACGACGTAGCCGGCGAGCGCATCGGCGTGGCGCCAGTCGGCGGCGTCCGGCCGGATATTGCGGGCCAGCGCCGCGGCGAGCTCCGGCCGGTCGCCGGCGTCGAGCGCGGTACCGTAGGCGGCGGTGCGCCCGTAGAACATGCGCGCCAGCTTCTTCATGCGCTTGGGCACGCCCATATCGCCGATGCCGAGCTCGCGCAGCGAATGGTCGACCTCGGTGAAGAAGTCGTCGACGAGCTGCTGGGCGATGTCGCGGGCCTGGCCGGTCTCGCCGCGCAGACGGTGCTGGACCAGGAACATGTGCAGGGACAGCATCTCGAAGCGCCCGAGCGGCGTATCCGGCACTTCCCAGTCGGAAAAAAATGCCTCCTGCCGCGCCGCCGCCACGATTTCCGCATAGAGCGCCCCGATTATCTGACGATTGCGGGACCGTTCGCGACCGAACAGACGTTGAAACATGCTTGCTACTCCCGGCGCTGCTTCGGCGGGCTGGTGTTGTTGCATCGGCGCTCGAGCTGGTTTACCGGATTTGCGGTGCCGCGCAAGCGCGCCCGGGGACGAAGCAGGCGAGAGGGACTTGTCGTTGAAGTCGATGAAAATCAAGAGCGCGCTGATGTCGCGGGGGTTCGCAATCGCCGGTGCGCTGGCGGCCGCGACGGCCCTGCCGGCCTGTAATTCGTCGAGCGCCCTCGGCGACCTGTCGCCCGGCGAGACGCTGACGCAGGGTTACGTGATCGACCAGCAGCAGATCGACCTCGTCCCGGTCGGCTCCAGCCGCGAGCAGGTGCTGCTGGCGCTCGGCAGTCCGTCGACCACCGCGACCTTCGACAACGAGGTGTTCTACTACATCTCGCAGAAGCGCTACCGGCCGGTCGCTTTCGCCAAGCCGAAGCTGGTCGACCAGCGCGTGCTGGCCGTCTATTTCGGCGAGGACGGCCGCGTCGCCAACATCGCCAATTACGGCATGCAGGACGGCAAGGTGTTCGACTTCGTGTCGCGCACGACGCCGACCGGCGGCAAGGACCAGAACTTCATCGGCCAGATTCTCGCCGGCGCCACCGGCCGGCCGCTCAGCCTGCCGGGGCAGACGCCCGGCCAGTAGGGGCGGCGCAGGGACGCAGGACACACCGGCCGGCTGGTTATCGTCCTGAACGGCGACGATCAGGCTGTCGGCACCCCCTCACCGGCCCCTTCGGGCCACCTCTCCCCCTGCCCGGCGGGGCAATCGCGCATGGAATTCTGAAAGCGCCGGCAGTGAGGCACCCCCACCCCTAACCCCTCCCCACAAGGGGGAGGGGGACTTTGCGGCCGCGCTTCCCAGGCCTGGGTTCCTCTCCCGCTCGCCGGTCGAAGCGTGGCCGGAATGGTTCCGGCCAGGCTGCTCCCGGGCGCCGCTCACGCCGTCGGTTGCTTGGTCTTGCGCAGATAGGGCAGCACGGTATCGAACGAGCCGAAACGCTTGACCGCATCGTCGTTGGAAACAGCGGCGGTGATGATGACGTCCTCGCCCTGCTTCCAGTTCGCCGGCGTCGCCACCAGGTGCTTTGCGGTGAGCTGGATGGAATCGATGGCCCGCAGGATCTCGTCGAAGTTGCGGCCGGTGGTCATCGGATAGCTGAGGATCAGCTTGATCTTCTTGTCCGGCCCGACGACGAAGACCGAGCGCACGGTTGCATTGTCGGCCGGCGTCCGCCCTTCCGACGTGTCGCCGGACTCGGCCGGCAGCATGCCGTAGAGCTTGGCGACCTTGAGATCCCTGTCGCCGATCAGCGGGTAGTTGACGGAAAAGCCGGTCGCCGTGCGGATGTCGTCTTGCCACTTCTCGTGGCTGGAGACGGGATCGACCGAAATGCCGATGATCTTGACGCCGCGTTTGCGGAATTCGCCTTCCAGCCCGGCCATGGTGCCGAGCTCGGTGGTGCAGACCGGCGTGAAGTTCTTGGGATGGCTGAACAGCACGGCCCAGCCGTCGCCGATCCATTCGTGAAAGCTGATCGGCCCCTGCGTGGTTTCCGCGGTGAAATCGGGCGCAATATCGTTGATACGAAGGCTCATGGCGCACCTCCCTGGTGGCTGTCTTGTCGACTTGGAATATGGTCTCCGCAGTTTAGTTTCGCGGCCTCCCGCCTGTCGAGGGAGAAACTTGCGAACGGCCTGCCTCTTCTGGACGAAGTTTGCTTCGCAGCAAAAGAAAGACCCGCGGGATCGCTCCCGCGGGCCTGTCGCCTGAGCTCGATTCGTGGCGATCAGCTGTGCGCCAGCACGGCCAGCAGCAGCAGCGCCACGATGTTGGTGATCTTGATCGCCGGGTTGACGGCCGGGCCGGCGGTGTCCTTGTAGGGGTCGCCGACGGTATCGCCGGTGACGGAGGCCTTGTGCGCCTCCGAGCCCTTCAGGTGCTTGGTGCCGTCCTTGTCGACAAAACCGTCCTCGAAGCTCTTCTTGGCGTTGTCCCAGGCGCCGCCGCCTGAGGTCATGGAGATCGCCACGAACAGGCCGTTGACGATGACGCCGAGCAGCGAGGCGCCGAGCGCGGCGAAGGCGGACGCCTTGGAGCCGGAGATCAGCAGCACGCCGAAATAGACCACCAGCGGCGCCAGCACCGGCAGCAGCGAAGGAATGATCATCTCCTTGATCGCCGCCTTCGTCAGCAGGTCGACGGCGCGCGCGTAGTTGGGTTTTGAGGTGCCCTTCATGATGCCGGGATCCTCGCGGAACTGCTTGCGCACCTCCTCGACGATCGAGCCGGCGGCGCGGCCGACGGCCGTCATGGCAATACCGCCGAAGAGATAGGGGATCAGGCCGCCGAAGATCAGGCCGGCGACGACATAGGGATTGGAGAGGTCGAACGAAACCGTTCCCACATCGGCGAAATACGGGAACTGGGCGGCGTTCGCGGCGAAAAACTGCAGGTCGTAGCTGTAGGCCGCGAACAGCACCAGCGCGCCGAGACCGGCCGAGCCGATCGCGTAGCCCTTGGTGACCGCCTTGGTGGTGTTGCCGACGGCGTCGAGCGCGTCGGTCGACTGGCGCACCTCCTTGGGCAGGCCCGCCATCTCGGCGATGCCGCCGGCATTGTCGGTGACCGGGCCGAAGGCGTCGAGCGCCACGATCATGCCGGCAAGGCCGAGCATGGTGGTGACGGCGATCGCCGTGCCGAACAGGCCGGCGAACTGGAAGGTGGAGATGATGCCGGCGACGATGACGATCGCCGGCAACGCCGTCGATTCCAGCGACACCGCCAGACCCTGGATGACGTTGGTGCCGTGGCCGGTGACGGAGGCCTGGGCGATGGAGACGACCGGGCGCTTGCCGGTGCCGGTATAGTATTCGGTGATCACCACGATCAGCGCGGTGACGGCGAGGCCGATCAGGCCGCACACGAACAGGGCGGTGCCGGTCACGGAAATCCCGCCGACGACGCCGATCTCGCCCCAGCCTATGGTGAGCGAGGTGGCCGCGCCGAGGCCGAGGATGGAGAGCAGCCCGGTAACGATCAGCCCCTTGTAGAGCGCGCCCATGATGGAACCGTTGGCGCCGAGCTTGACGAAGAAGGTGCCGACGATCGAGGTGATGATGCAGGCGCCGCAGATGGCGAGCGGGTAGAGCATGACGCTGCCCAGCACCGCCGAGCCGCCGAAGAAGATGGCGGCGAGCACCATGGTGGCGACGACCGTCACCGCATAGGTCTCGAACAGGTCGGCCGCCATGCCGGCGCAGTCGCCGACATTGTCGCCCACATTGTCGGCAATGGTAGCCGGATTGCGCGGGTCGTCCTCCGGAATGCCGGCCTCGACCTTGCCGACCAGATCGCCGCCGACATCGGCGCCCTTGGTGAAGATGCCGCCGCCGAGACGGGCGAAGATGGAGATAAGCGAAGCACCGAAGCCGAGCGCCACCAGCGAGTCGATGACCGTGCGGTCGGCGGGCGCGTAGCCTGCGGGACCGATCAAGATCCAGTAGTAGACCGACACGCCGAGCAGCGCGAGGCCGGCGACCAGCATGCCGGTGATGGCGCCCGACTTGAAGGCGATGTCGAGGCCGGCTGCAAGGCTGTTGGAAGCGGCCTGCGCGGTGCGCACGTTGGCGCGGACCGAGACATGCATGCCGATGAAGCCGGCGGCGCCCGAGAGCACCGCGCCGATCAAGAAGCCTATCGCCGCCGTTCCCGAAAGCAGCCACCAGGCGAGCAGGAAGACCACCACACCGACGATCGCGATCGTCGTATATTGGCGGGCCAGATAAGCCTGCGCACCCTCCCGGATGGCGCCTGCGATTTCCTGCATGCGTGCATTGCCCTGGTCGGAAGCGAGCACCGACCGAGTCGCCCAGATGGCGTAGAGGACAGAAAGCAGGCCGCAGGCGATGACGACGTAGAGTATGGTCATTGCCGAATTTTCCCTGATGGATAGCCCGAAAGAACCCCTCCCCGGGCCGTTGAGGCGAGACCGGCGGCTGCAATGGCAGAGACTGCCAAGGCAGAATCCAGACCCGTACGCTGTATGCGAAAGCCTGTCGGCATCGTCAAGGTTTCGTGATCTCGTTGCCGGGATTTTGCTGCAGCTTTTTATGCAAACCGATTGAATTCGCCGATAAATCCCGCCGCCGCGACCCCTGGACCGCCGACTCTACCGTTAGCCGACTTTGCCGTTATTGCCGCTCTCGGCATAGGCAAACAGTCAATTCGTGCTACCTTTTCCAAAAAGGGCAAGGGGTATAAACGCGTGATTCGGACGAGGGTCGTGAGACCCCCGCCACGCTTCCTGAACCGGTGGCGTCTCGGCAAGGACCAGTCTCCTCCGCTGACGCCGGTCTCCTCGATGCGTGGCTTCTGGGGCCTGATGCGGGCCTATTGGTTTTCGGACCGGTGGCATGAAGCCTGGGCGCTGACGGCTGTCATCGCCCTGTTGACGGCCGCTTCGAGCAAGGTCGGCGTGTGGATCGCCCAGGCAGGCGGCGAACTGACCAGCGCCATCGCGCTGTTCCATTGGCAGGAGAACGAGTCGCCGCTCGCGACGATCGTCATGGCCATGGTCTGGCTGGTGTTCCTCGTCATCGCCCACGATCTCGGCATATTCGGCGTGCGGCACCTGTTCTCTACGACGCTGCACCGCAAGTGGCGGGGCTGGCTGACCGGCCGGTTCAACGCAGCGCTGCTCGACGCCAACCATACTCATCTGCACGTCCAGGCCGGTGGTCGCGATGCGGACGGCACGGCGGTGCCGGCGCCCGACAACATCGACCAGCGCGTCCATGAATCGATCAAGGACATGACCGGCGGCGCGATCGGGCTGGCCATGGGCGTGCTGCAGGTGGTGAGTTCGCTGTTCTTCTTCGGCCAGGTGCTGATCAGCACGTCCACGCCGATCGCCGGACTGGAAATGTTCGGCACCTATGGCGCCGCCGTGCTCGCCTTCGCCGCGGTCGCCGCCTACGTGCCGCTCAACACCTGGTTCGCCCTGAAACTCGGCGGCGCGCTGGAACGGCTCAGCGTCGCCAGCCAGAAGGTGGAAGGAAGTTTTCGCGCCGAGTTGACGACGCTGCTGCGCCGCAGCTTCCACATGGCGGCGTCGCGCGGCGAGTCCGTGCAGCAGGAGACCAACGACCGCCTCTACACCGGCATCGACCGTGTATGGGCGCGCCTGAACTGGTTCGACGCGGGCTACAAGGCCTACAACAAGATCTACGATTTCATCGGTTTCCGGGTCGTGGCCTATGCGCCGGGGCTGCTGCCCTACGTCAACAACGACATCAGCCTGAAGAACTATGTGACGGGCGCCGAACTGGTCAACCGGCTGATCCAGGAATGCTCGTGGTTCATCCATGTCATGCCGAGCATCGCCTCGCTGAAGGCGAACGCCCGCCGCGTGATCGAGCTAGCCGACGCGATCGAACGCGTGCAGAGCCCGGACGACTTCTATCGCTCGACCGGCCGCAGCGAATTCCGCTTCGCCCGTCAGCACGGCGTGTTCGGGCTGACCGTGCGCGACCTGGAACTGATGCATGCCGGCGAGGAAACCGTGCCGTTCCTCAGCGCGCCGCTGCTGCGCTTCCGCCGCGGCGAATGGACCTTCATCAAGGGCGCGTCGGGCACCGGCAAGACCAGCCTGATCAAGGCCGTCAACGGCTTGTGGCCGTATGGCGGCGGCGAGATCGTCCTGCCCGAGGGCGTCGCGACATTCTATGCCGCGCAGGAAGTCCGGCTGCCGTCGGTGTCGCTGAAGCAACTGGTATGCCTGCCGCAGCCCGAGGCCGAGCACACCGACACGCGCGTCGCCGCCGCCCTGCACAGGGCCGGCCTCGGCGAGTTCATCGAATCGCTGGCCGAGCCCGGCCGCGCCGGAAAGGCGTGGGAAGACCTCCTGTCGGGCGGCCAGAAGCAGAAGCTGGTGCTGGCACGCATCCTGCTGCACAGACCGGGGCTGCTGTTCCTCGATGAGGCGACCGGCGCGCTCGACGTGCAGGCCAAGGTGGCCTTCCACCAGGCGATCAAGGACAATTGCCCGGGCATCACCGTCATCAGCGTCATGCACGAGACCGAGCCGCCGCGCTCGGCGACCGGCGCCGAGTTCTACGACAGCGTGCTCGCCATCGCCGACGGCATGGCCGTCAAGACGCCGCTGCGCCCCGGACTGCCGGCCGAGCTCACCACCATCCTGGAGCAGCCGGAGCCGCTGCTGCGACCGGTCGCGAAGGCGCGCGCGCAGCTTCCCGTCGGTCAGAAGCAGCGCTGACAAAGCCGAAAGTCAGGCTTGGCGATCCGGCGCGGTGCGAACCAACGCAATCATGCGCTCCACGGCGACCCGAAGCCGAGGCAGATGATCGGCGACCACGGCCCACACAATCACTTCCGATGCCTTGTGATACTCGTGCCGAAGAATGTTGCCGATGCCGCGTATCTGTTTCCACGGTATGTCGGGCGCCGACTCCAGCAACTCGTCCGGCAGATGCCGGACCGCTTCCGATATTATCTCCAGGCCGCGTTCCACGCCGTGCCGAAGCAATCAATCCGCCCGGAAATCCCTCCAGCGTCTTGCCGGTCGTAGCGGCCTCGATGCCGTTCAACGCCTCGATAATTTCGGCCAAGACCGGCTCGAGGCTTCGTCTTGCCATCAGAACACGCCATAGGCCGATCGTTCTATCTCGTTCTTCAGCATCGGATGCAGACTGTCGCGGGTGGTGATGTCGACCTCCATCGCCATCCGCTCCTCCAGCAACTGCTTGATGCCGACGAGATCGATCAATGAGAAACGCCCTCCCTCGTCGTAGTCTATGAAGAGATCGATATCGCTTGTCTCGATCGCCTCGTCGCGGGCCGCCGAGCCGAACAGGAACAGCGACGTGGCGCCCATGCGCTTCACGGCATCGGCGTTGCGGCGGAGTGCATGTATGATCTCGTTCCTGCGCATGTGCTTCCCGACCCGCCGGCGACGGTGTTTTTAAGCCCTCAGCATCTCCGCCACCTGCGGCGCGAAATAGGTCAGGATGCCGTCGCAGCCGGCGCGCTTGAAGGCGACCAGCGATTCCAGCATCGCCTTGTCGCCGTCGATCCAGCCATTGGCGGCGGCCGCCCTGATCATCGCATATTCGCCCGACACCTGGTAGGCGAAGGTCGGCATGGCGAACTCGTCCTTCAGCCGGCGGATGATGTCGAGATAGGGAAGGCCCGGCTTCACCATCAGCATGTCGGCGCCTTCCGCCAGATCCTGCTCGGCCTCGCGCACCGCCTCGTCCGCATTGGCGTGGTCGATGTAGTAGGTCTTCTTGTCGCCCTTGAGCAGGCCTTTCGTGCCGATCGCCTCGCGGTACGGCCCGTAGAAGGCCGAGGCGAACTTCGTCGCATAGGACATGATGGCGACGTCCTGGAAGCCGGCGGCGTCGAGCGCGTCGCGGATGGCGCCGATGCGGCCGTCCATCATGTCGGAGGGCGCGATGATGTCGGCGCCGGCATCGGCCTGGAGCACGGCGGCCGTGGCGATCTGGGCCACCGTCTCGTCGTTGACGATGATGCCGTCGCGCAGAATGCCGTCATGGCCGTGGCTGGTGAACGGGTCCAGCGCCGCATCGGTGATGACGCCGATCTCCGGCACCGCCGCCTTGATGGCGCGGCTGGCGCGGTTGACCAGATTGTCGGGATCGAGGATGGCCGAGCCGGTCTGGTCACGCAGGGAAAGCTCGACGTTGGGAAAGGTGGCGAGCGCCGGGATGCCCAGTTTCGCCGCGCGCTCGGCCTCCCTGACGGCGAGATCGACCGAAAGGCGGAACACGCCGGGCATGGCGGCGATCTCCTCGCGGCGGTTCTCGCCGTCGATGAGGAAGATCGGCCAGATGAGGTCGTCGACGGTCAGCCGGTTCTCCTGCACCAGTCGGCGCGACCAGTCGGCCTTGCGCATGCGGCGCAGGCGCCGGCCCTCGGTGATCTCGTCGACGCTGCGGCCGGCGGTCGTGGCTTTGAACATGCGGTTCATGGGCGTGTCTCCGGTCGGGCCTGGCGGTCGGATTTGCTGAAAAGACCGCTCGGCACCTGTCGATCCGATGCTCTAGCATGCCGGCATGGCGAGGACCAATGCGACCGTTGCCCGCGCTGTCCTATTGCGGCTGGCCGTTGCCCGACAGGATCTGCAGGCTGCCGCTCATGGCATCGCGGAACGCCTCGTCGAAGCTGATGCCGCGCCGCTGCCACTCGAAGACCGTTTCGCCGCTGGAAAGCCGCCAGTCGGCCACCCAGCCGCGGTCCTCGTCGCTCCAGGTCAGGCTGCCGGCCAGCGCCAGGGCGCCGTCATAGCGCGCCGCGATCGCCGCGAGATCGTCCATCTCGACCTTGGGCAGGGTGTCGGCGGTCAGCGCGGTGTTGGCGAGCGTCGCGGAATCGGGAAGCTCCACCGACAACGCCAGCGGCGCAGCGGCCGCCTCCAGCGATTCACGCATGAAGAAGCCGCCCGTGCCGTTGCGGGCGAGCGCGAAGGCCTTGCCGCCCTGGCGCACGGCGAGAAACACGACGAGGCGCGGCCGTTCCGCCAGCCAGGGTTTTCGGCCGAGCTTTTCCAGGAACGCATCGACGCGCTCGCGGTGGAAGCTGCAGGTGAGGTCGTGCGGGCGGTCGTATGTCCCCTGCTCGTCGTGGATGGGGATGCCTTCCATGCGGTCGCGATAGTGGAACGCCGACACGAAACTGCCGGCTTCGGGCAGCGCCTGCGCCACCATCTCCGCATCCAGCACGCGGCGGTCGCCCGACACCTTCACCAATACCTCGCGGAAACACTCCTCGAAGCCACGCTGCCGGTTGGCCTCGCCAGTCCCGGTGACTACCGCCTGCGTCTCGTAGAGAGCGGTCAGGTTGAGAGCCCGAGCAGGACCGGCGGCCAGGCAGCAGGCCATGCCGACCATCAAAAGGCCAAGCCAGGACCGGCTCGCAAGGCGAGCGGATATGATCTGCTTCAGAAGGCGCATCGATTCGGTCCCTGTTTGGCACGGGCAACGCAAAAAGAACACCCGCAAGGCCCCGGTGTGGCGGTTCGACGTGGCATCGTCCCGCAGGCCCTCGCAACCGGGCACGCAGGTTGACGGGCCGGTCCACGGTCCTCTAGCACTGTCGCGGGAAGGCCGGTCAGGGAGTCGCGACGCATGGACTTTGGCGGTGGAGACGAAATCCGCTTCGAGCGCCGCGGCGCGGCCGGCGTGGTCACGCTGACGCGGCCGAAGGCTCTCAACGCGCTGACGCTCGGGATGGTCGTCGCCATGTCCAAGGCGTTTGCAGCCTGGGAGCAGGACGACTCGCTCTCGAGGGTGGTGATCAAGGCGGAAGGCCGGGCCTTCTGCGCCGGCGGCGACATCGCACAGGTCTATCATGCCATGCGCGCCGGCACCCCGCCGGTCCGGTTCTTCGCCGACGAGTACCGGCTGAACGCCGCGCTGGCGCGCTTTCCAAAACCCTGCATCTCGCTGATCGACGGCATCGTGATGGGCGGCGGGGTCGGCATTTCCTGCCACGGCTCGCATCGGGTGATGACGGAAAAGGCGCTGTTCGCCATGCCGGAAGTCGGCATCGGCTTCTTCCCCGACGTCGGCGGCAGCTTCTTCCTGTCGCGCCTCAAGGGCAGCTACGGCATGTATCTCGGCCTGACCGGCGGACGCATCCGCGCCGGCGACGCCCTTCGGGGCGGCATCGCGACGCATGCCGTCGGGTCCGCTTCCCTCGACGAGATTGTCGACCGGCTGTGCGAGGGCGACGATCCGGACCAGGTGCTCAAGACCTTCGCCGCGACGCCCGACTGCGAGACGGACGAAGGCACGCTGCTGTCGGTTGCCCGGCTGTTCTCGCGCGAAAAGCTGGCGGATCTTCTGGTCGGCCTCGAACAGGCGCGCGAAGCCGGCGAGGCGGTTGCCGAGACGGCGCTCGCGGCCATCGGCAAGGCATCCCCCACCAGCGTCGCCGTGACGTTCCGGCAGATCAACACCGGCGCCATGCTCGACATGGACGAGTGCATGCGCATGGAATTCCGCATCCTCAACCGCATGCTCGCCAGCCACGACTTCCCGGAAGGCATCCGCGCCGCGGTCATCGACAAGGACGGCGCGCCGAAATGGCGGCCGGCGAGCCTCGCCGAGCTGACGGACGCATCCGTCGAGGCCTATTTCGCGCCGCTGCCGGGCGGTGAGCTAGAGCTGTGAGCGACGTTCCGGCACGGCAGCAGACGTTCGCGCCGAGCACGGTCGAGCTGCTGTTCGCCTGGTTCCAGCGCATTATCGCCGTCTACTGCCTGATGTTCGGCGTGCTCTACTGGATCCGGCTGATCGGCTACTATGACGGGCCGCTGTGGCGTTTCGACCTGATGCCGGTCTACTGGCAGGTGGTGACGACGACGCTGGCGGTGTTTTTCCCCTTCGCCGCCGCCGGGTTGTGGATGCAGGCGTCCTGGGGGCCGGTGATCTGGTTCATCTGCGCCGCCACCGAGACGGTGATGTATGTCGGTTTTCCCGATCTCTTCGGCGGCCACTACGCGGTCGTCGCCTCGCACGGCTTCGCCGCCTGCCTCTATACCACCTTCCGCGTCTTCATCGGCCTGCAGAAACGCCGGGTGGAACGCTAGGCTCACGGGCATAGACCTTTACGGGCCGGCGGCCGCCAGAAACCCGGCACCTGCGCCTTGCCGCGGCTCGAACCGCGGCACCGCGGGCGCTTCGGGGCAATTGCCTAAGCTTTTAGGTTAATTGTTTGCCCTCGGGTGACCGATCGTTAATCCTGTTTCGCAACCACTCCCCCGTAACAGCTTGTTAAGCCTGGCGTTTAAGTCGAATTTTATGGGTATTCGATAGGGTCGCGACCAAGGTGAGAAAACAAAACATCACCCGGCGACAAACGAGAGGCGAAGACCATGATCAACTCCCGTCCTGCGGCGAAGACCGCTACGGTGTCCGATGATCGTCGCGAGGCGATCCGCTCCCTATACATGGAATCACTTCAGCTCGTCGAGCGGTTGCACCGGCGTTTGCTTGACGTGATCAAGGACGAATTCGACCGCAGCGGCAGCAACGACATCAATGCCGTGCAGGCGCTGCTGCTCTTCAACATCGGCAATTCGGAGCTGACGGCGGGCGAGCTGCGCTCGCGCGGCTACTATCTCGGCTCCAACGTGTCCTACAACCTCAAGAAGCTGGTCGACCTCGGCTTCATCAACCACCAGCGCTCGCGCATCGACCGCCGCTCGGTCAGGGTCAGTCTGACGCCGAAGGGCGCGGCGATCGCCGAGGTCGTCGGCGGGCTCTACGAGCGCCACATCGGCTCGATCGAGCAGGTCGGCGGCATCAACGCCGAGGAGTTCAAGCAGATGAACCGCGCCCTGCAGCGCCTCGACCGCTTCTGGAACGACACCATCGCCTACCGCATGTAGGCCGCCGTCGCCATCGCGCCGACCGTATGGACCGGGCGCGCCCGGTCCATGGCTTGCCTGCAACAGTCGGGCCGGCTCACGCCATCTTGTCGGCCTCGGTCACGGTGCCGCCATAATCCAATGAAATCCGGGACCCTGTGGACGCGCGCCCCGGCGTCGAAGTTGCGGCCTAGTCCGCACCGGCGAAAGTGTCGGCGCAGCATCATGGTTGGTCAATTGTTAAGATTGACCGGCGTAATCTCGGATCGAGAAGGTCCGTGGTGGGAAAGCGGGGACAATCCAGCATGCCGATCGAAGCCAGCCGCCGTTCGTTTCTCTCCGGAGCCGCAGCCGTCGCCGCGACTTTCGCCAGCGGCGGGGCGTTCGCACAGGATACGCTCGACGTCGTCGGCGACGTGCTGAAGTCGTCGCGTCGCGGCAACTGGGACGACACGTTCGACGCCCGCGCCAGCCAGAACGGCAAGGTGGCCTCGCACCTGCCCATCTTCAGCCCGCAGACGGTGAGCTATGTCGAGGCGGCGATCGGCCAATACCAGAACATCGTCGGAGCCGGCGGCTGGCCGGTCGTGCCCGCCACCAAGAAGCTGAAGCTCGGCGTGGTCGATCCGGACGTGGAGGCGCTGCGCAAGCGGCTGATGGTTTCGGGCGACCTGTCGCCCAATGCCGGCATCTCGCCGGCCTTCGACACTTATGTCGACGCCGCGGTCAAGCGCTTCCAGGCGCGCCACGGCCTGCCGGCCGACGGCGTCATGGGCCAATACAGCTTCAAGGCCATGAACGTCTCGGCGCAGGTGCGCCTCGGCCAGCTCGAGACCAATCTGGTGCGCCTGCGCTCCATGGGCGGCTTCCTCGGCCAGCGCTACGTGATGGTGAACATCCCGGCCGCCCAGATCGAGGCAGTGGAGAACGACCGCGTCGTGTCGCGCCACACCGCGATCGTCGGCAAGATCGACCGGCAGACGCCGATCCTCAACTCCAAGATCAACGAGATCATCGTCAATCCCTACTGGAACGCGCCGGAATCGATCGTCCGCAAGGACATCATCCCGCTGATGCGCAAGAACCCGCAATATCTGGCGGAAAACAGCATCCGCATCCTCGGCCCGGACGGCACCGAGATCGACCCGACCACCATCGACTGGAACACCGAGGACGCGGCGAAATTCCGCTTCCGCCAGGATCCCGGCAAGATCAACGCGATGGCCTCGGTGAAGATCAACTTCCCGAACCCGCACGCCACCTACATGCACGACACGCCGTCGCAGGGCCTGTTCAACAAGCTCATGCGCTTCGATTCGTCGGGCTGCGTGCGCGTGCAGAACGTGCGCGATCTCGTCACCTGGCTGCTGCGCGACACGCCGGGCTGGGACCGGCAGACCTTCGAGCAGACCATCAAGAGCGGCGTCAGCACGCCGGTCGCCATCAGCGACCCGGTGCCGGTCTATTTCACCTACATCTCCGCCTGGTCGACCGGCGAGGGCGTCGTGCATTTCCGCGACGACATCTATGCCCGCGACGGCGTCGACGAGCTGCAGATCACCTCGTCGCTCTGAGCGACATCGCCTTCGGATCGGGGCCGCCTTCGGGCGGCCCTTTGCTTTTCGGGCAGCGCCAAATGCTGGCGGCGCAAAGCAGCCATCAAATTTCGCGCTGCAACATGGCGGGGCACGACCAAGTATGTTAATTGCCCGCCGAACCGACAACCTTCCGGACATCGAGGTAGACAGACATGGCATCAGCAGCGGCCGCTACGTCCCAATCCGATTCCTTCTTCTCGGCACCGCTTGCCGAGATCGATCCGGAAATCTTCGGCGCGATCCGTAGCGAACTGGGCCGCCAGCGCCACGAGATAGAGCTGATCGCCTCCGAAAACATCGTGTCGCGCGCCGTGCTGGAGGCGCAGGGCTCGATCATGACCAACAAATATGCCGAGGGCTATCCCGGCAAGCGCTACTATGGCGGCTGCCAGTTCGTCGACATCGCCGAGCAGCTCGCCATAGACCGCGCCAAGAAGCTGTTTTCGTGCAACTTCGCCAACGTCCAGCCGAATTCCGGCAGCCAGATGAACCAGGCCGTGTTCCTGGCGCTGCTGCAGCCGGGCGACACCTTCATGGGGCTCGACCTCAATTCGGGCGGACATCTCACCCACGGCTCGCCGGTCAACATGAGCGGAAAATGGTTCAAGGTAGTTTCCTACGGCGTGCGCCGCGACGACCACCTGCTCGACATGGACGAGATCGAGAGACAGGCGCATGAGGCCAAGCCCAAGCTGATCCTGGCCGGCGGCACCGCCTATTCGCGCGTCTGGGACTGGAAGCGGTTCCGCGAGATCGCCGACGCCGTCGGCGCCTATCTGATGGTCGACATGGCCCACATCGCCGGCCTGGTGGCGGGTGGCGTGCATCCTTCCCCCCTGCCCCATGCGCATGTGGTGACCACCACCACCCACAAGTCCCTGCGCGGCCCGCGCGGCGGCATGATCCTCACTAATGACGAGGAGATCGCCAAGAAGATGAACTCGGCGGTGTTCCCCGGCCTGCAGGGCGGACCGCTGATGCATGTGATCGCCGCCAAGGCGGTGGCCTTCGGCGAGGCGCTGAAGCCGGAGTTCAAGACCTATGCCCACGACGTGGTGGCGAACGCCCGCGCGCTCGCCGAGAGCCTGAAGTCGTCGGGCCTCGACATCGTCTCGGGCGGCACCGACAACCACCTGATGCTGGTCGATCTAAGGCCCAAGAACGCCACCGGCAAGCGGGCGGAGGCCGCGCTCGGCCGCGCCAACATCACCTGCAACAAGAACGGCATCCCGTTCGACCCGGAAAAGCCCTTCGTCACCTCCGGCGTGCGCCTCGGTACGCCGGCCGGCACGACGCGCGGTTTCGGCCCCGCCGAATTCCGCGAGATCGGCAGCCTCATCGTCGAGGTGCTCGACGGGCTGAAGGCCGCCAATTCCGACGAGGGCAATGCCGGCGTCGAGGCGGCGGTGAAGCAGAAGGTGGTGGCGCTGACGGAGCGTTTCCCGCTTTATCCGTATCTGGGGTGAACGCCCCTCAGGCCGCTGTGCTTGATTTGGCTCAGCCTCGGTAATACCTTCCAAACACGAAGTATTACCGAGGCCGAGATGAGCACCAAAGTGACGACCAAAGGCCAAGTCACCATTCCGAAGGCCGTTCGCGACTTGCTCGACCTGAAGCCGGGCAGCGAGGTCAAGTTCCGTTACGGCCCGAACCGCGAAATCATTCTGGAGCGAGCCGACGGCGTACGCCCGCCCAGCCGGTTCGAAAAGCTTCTAGGTCATGCGGGACCCGGCCCCACCACGGACGAGATCATGACCATGCTGCGCGGCGAGGACGATTGATCCTCGTCGACACCAATGTCCTTCTGGATTTGGCAACAGGAGACCCGCAGTGGTCGGCCTGGTCGCTGAGCGCGATCCAGGCGGCGGCGGTGGACGGGCCGCTCCATATCAACGCGGTCATTTATGCGGAGCTGTCCGTCCGCTATTCGAACATCAAGGAAGTGGATGATTTCATCGAGATAGCTGGCGTCCAGCTGCTCGACATTCCGCGCAAGGCCGCGTTCCTCGCAGCAAAGGCCTTCAGCCGCTACCGCATATCGGGCGGAGCAAAGACCGGTGTCCTGTCCGATTTCTTCATCGGCGCACACGCGTCCGCTCTTGATATTCCGATCCTGACCCGCGATGTACGCCGCTACCGCACCTATTTCCCTGACCTGCGCCTCATTGCGCCTCAATTGAACTGAGCCATCCATGCGCTGCCCCTATTGCCAGTCCGAAGACACGCAGGTGAAGGATTCGCGTCCAGCCGAGGACGGCGCGGCAATCCGGCGGCGGCGCGTCTGCCCGGATTGCGGCGGCCGCTTCACCACCTTCGAGCGGGTGCAGCTGCGCGACCTGGTGGTGATCAAGAAATCCGGCCGGAAAGTTCCGTTCAGCCGCGACAAGCTCTTGCGCTCGGTCGAGATCGCGACGCGCAAGCGCAATGTCGATCCCGACCGCATCGACCGGGCCGTCACCGGCATCGTGCGCCAGCTCGAGAGCAGCGGCGAGACCGAGATCCCGTCGGGCGAGATCGGCCGGCTGGTCATGGAGGCGCTGAAGGCGCTCGACGACGTCGCCTATGTGCGCTTCGCCTCGGTCTACCGCAATTTCCGCGAGGCCAAGGATTTCCACGACGTGCTCGGCGAGCTCAAGGCCGACGAGGACGCCGGCTGAGCCATGCCGGGCGCGAGTGCATCAGTGCCGCCGCAGGCCGACATCGACCGCCGCTTCATGGCGGCCGCCATACGGCTGTCGCTCCGGCACCGCGGGCTGACCGGCGAAAACCCGTCGGTGGGCGCGCTGATCGTGCGCACCGACGGCGCCGCGCCGGTCATCGCCGGCCGCGGCGTCACGGCGCTCGGCGGACGGCCGCATGCGGAACTGCAGGCGCTGGCCGAGGCCGGCCCGGCGGCGCAGGGCGCCACCGCCTATGTCACGCTGGAACCGTGCTCGCATATCGGCAAGTCGCCGCCCTGCGCCGACGCGCTGGTCGCCTCCGGCGTGGCGCGCGTCGTCATCGCGGTGCTCGACCCCGACAAGCGCGTGGCCGGGCGCGGCGTCTCCATCCTCGACAAGGCCGGGATCGAAGTGGCGCATGGTTGCCTGGAGAGCGAAGCGCGCAAGGCAATGGCCGGCTTCCTGTCGCTCAAAGGCCGCGGCCGGCCGTTCCTGACGCTGAAGCTCGCCGTCTCCGCCGACGGCATGATCGGCCGCCGGGGCGCCGGGCAGGTCGCCATCACCGGCGAGACGGCGCGGCGCGCCGTGCAGATGATGCGGGTCGAGCACGAGGCGATCATGGTCGGCGTCGGCACGATCGTCGCCGACGACCCGCTGCTGACTGTCCGGCTGGCGGGCCTCGAGAAGCGCTCGCCGGTCAGGGTCGTCGTCGATCCGTTCGCGCGCACGCCGCCGGAAGCAAAACTGTTCGACGAGGCGGACCGGCATTCCGTGCTGCTGCTGGTGAGCGAAAAGGCGCAGCGCCGGCAGGTCGACGCGCTGCGCGACCGCCGCGCCGCCATCCGCGCCGTCGCCTCCGACTATCGCGGCCGCTTCGACCCGCGCGAGGTGCTGCGCTCGCTCGGCGTGATGGGCCTGAAGAGCATTCTCCTGGAAGGCGGCGCCGAGACGGCCCGCCAGTTCCTGGCGGCAGGAATGGTCGACCGGATCGCGCTGTTCGTCGGGTCGACGACGGTCGGCGGCGACGGGATCCCCTCCCCCGTCACCGAGAGGACCGTCCCTGCCGGCTTCACGGTCGCGGAGGAGAGCCGGTTCGGCATGGATCGGCTGATCGAATACGAAAGGATGGATTGATGTTCACGGGCATCGTCACCGACATCGGCACCATCGAGGCGTTGCGCCCGTTGCCCAAGGGGGTGCGGCTGCGGGTGCGCACCAACTACGATCCGGCGACGATCGCCATCGGCGCCTCGATCTCGACCGGCGGCGTCTGCCTCACCGTGGTCGAACTGCCCGAACAGGGCTCCAACCAGCGCTGGTTCGAGGTCGAGGCGTGGGAGGAAGCAACGAGGCTGACCACGGCAGCGGACTGGACGGACGGCACGCGCGTCAACCTGGAGCGGGCGCTGAAGATCGGCGACGAGCTCGGCGGCCATATCGTGTCGGGCCATGTCGACGGGACGGCCGAGGTCGTGGCGCGCGAGAAAGAGGGCGAGGCTGTGCGCTTCACTCTGGAGGCACCGGCCGAGCTGGCGAAATTCATCGCGCCGAAAGGCTCGGTGGCGCTCGACGGCACGTCGCTGACGGTGAACAAGGTCGACGGCAGGCGCTTCGACGTGCTGCTCATCCACCATTCGCTCGCCGTCACCACCTGGGGCGAGCGGCAGGTCGGCGACCGCGTCAATCTGGAGGTCGACACGATGGCGCGTTATGCGGCGCGGCTGGCAGAGGCGGCGCGGGAAGGATTGTGACGCCGAGCGGCACGACGACCACCGTCTCGACGTGATCATCGTCAATCAGTATGATTGCTTCTGATTGAGAGGTACCAATGGACACGAAAGTGATCACCACGCACGTTCCCTTGCCCCTTGCAGACAAGGTCGATGAACTTGCCACGCGGCTCGATCGTTCCCGAGGCTGGATCGTCAAGCAGGCCCTGTCTGCCTGGATCGAAATGGAAGAGGAACGGCGGCGCCTGACTCTCGAGGCGCTGGCCGACGTCGACGCAGGTCACGTGATCGATCATCAGGCCGTCCAAGCCTGGGCCGAGAGTCTCGATGGCGACGCTCCTCTTTCGCCGCCGCAATGAACGAGATCAAATGGACGAGCAAGGCTGTATCGGACCTGGCTCGGCTTTATGATTTTCTCGCGCCCGTCAACCGGCGTGCTGCCGCCCGCGCGGTACAATCCCTCACGCTTGCCCCCACAAGCTGCTCCGGCATCCGCGTCTGGGCGAAAGGCTTGATGAGTTCGCGCCACGCGACGTGCGCCGCTTCCTGGTCGGACACTACGAGATGCGCTACGAGATCAACGGGTCCGTCATTTACGTGCTGCGGCTTTGGCACACTCGGGAAGACCGCTGAAACCGCGACCCGGTGACACGCGCCCACGAAGCGCTTGCGGTCGAGACCCGTTCGGCCTAAGTCACCGGCGACCTTCCGGAGACCGACATGGCTGGCATTTCGCAACACGGCAAGGCTTTCATCCGCCCGGAGAAAGCCCACCTTCTCGTCATCGAGGCGCGCTACCATGACGCGCTCTCCGACGCGCTGCTCGACGGCGCCACTGCCGCGCTCGACGAGGCCGGAGCCACATACGACGTGGTGACGGTACCCGGCGCGCTTGAAATCCCGGCGGTGGTGGCCTTCGCCCTTGACGGCGCCGACGATGGCGGCACGGACTATGACGGCTTCGTCGCCCTCGGCGTGGTGATGCGCGGCGACACCTATCATTTCGACGTGGTGGCGAACGAATCCTCGCGCGGCCTGATGGACCTCGCGGTCGAGGAGGCGATTGCCGTCGGCAACGGCATCCTGACCACCGAAAACGAAGAGCAGGCCTGGCTGCGGGCGCGCCGCAGCGAGGGTGACAAGGGCGGCTTCGCGGCACGCGCGGCGCTCACCATGATCGCCCTCAAGGATCGATTCGGAGCACGCTGATCGTGTCGAAACCCGCAGACCACGGCGAACAGCCTCCCCGCCAGGCCAACAAGCGGGGTGCGGCCAGGCTGGCCGCCGTGCAGGCACTCTACCAGATGGACGTCGCCGGCGCCGGGCTGCTGGAGATCACGGCCGAATACGAGGCGTTCCGGCTCGGCAAGGAAGTCGACGGCGCCACCTATCGCGAGGCCGATCCGCAGTGGTTCCGGGCCATCCTGTCCGGCGTCGTGCAGAACCAGACCACGGTCGACCCGCTGATCCGCCAGGCGCTCACCGAGGACTGGCCGCTGTCGCGCCTCGATTCGACCCTGCGCGCCATCCTACGCGCCGGCGTCTACGAACTGATGGAGCGCAAGGACGTGCCGACCGCCGTCATCGTGTCGGAATATGTCGACATCGCCAAGGCCTTCTACGAGGAGGACGAGCCCAAGCTGGTGAATGCGGTGCTCGACCGCGTCGCCCGGCGCGTGCGCGGCGAGGGCCGCGGACGGGACGCGACTTGACCGATACGGCCAGGCAGCGCGAGGCGCGGCGCACGGCGCTGATTCTCGCCGCCGCACAGGCGGTCATCGGCTCGGCGGCCCCGATCGCCATCTCGCTTGGTGCGCTCGCCGGCTCCTACCTCCTCGACACCGACAAGTCGCTGGCGACCGCGCCGGTCACCGGCTTCAACATCGGCGTGGCGCTGGGCGCCCTGCCGGCGGCCGCCCTGATCAAGGCCGTCGGCCAGAAGAACGGTTTTCAGACCGGCACCGCCGTCACCGCGCTGGGCGGCGTGGTCGCCACGCTCGCCCTGTTCCAGGAATCGTTCTGGCTGTTCGCGCTCGGGCTGCTGGTCATCGGCGTCGGCGGCGCGTTCGTGCAGCAGTTCCGCTTCGCCGCCGCCGACGACGCGCCGCCGGAGTTCAAGGCCCGCGCCATCTCCTTCGTGCTCGCCGGCGGCGTCATCACCGCCATCCTCGGCCCGCAGATCGTCATCTACACGCGCACCCTGTTCGAGCCGGTCATGTTCGCCGGTTCCTTCGCGTCGATCCTGGCGCTGGCCGCGGTCGGCGCCGTCCTCCTCTCCTTCCTGAAGGTCCGCGAGCACGGCCCCGCGGACCATGAAGGCCAGGAGACGCCGGCGCGACCGCTCGGCGAGATCGTCAGCCAGCCGCGTTTCATCGTGGGACTCGGCTGCGGCGTCGGTTCCTATGCGCTGATGAGCTTCGTCATGACCGGGGCTCCGCTGGCGATGGTCGGCTGCGGCTTCTCGACCGACGACGCGACGCTCGGCATCTCGTGGCATGTGATGGCGATGTTCGGGCCGAGCTTCTTCACCGGCCATCTCATCCACCGCTTCGGCGTCGAGCGCATCGTCGCCCTCGGCCTGCTCCTGCTGATCGGCTGCGCGGCGGTGGCGCTGTCGGGCATCGCGCTCTGGCAGTTCTGGACGGCGCTGATCCTGCTGGGCCTCGGCTGGAATTTCGGCTTCATCGGCGCCACGGCCATGGTCTCGCAGACCTACAGGCCCTCCGAGAAGGGCAAGATCCAGGGCATGCACGACTTCATCCTGTTCGGCTCCGTCGCCTTCGCCTCGCTGATGTCGGGCGCCGTCTACAATGCCTGGGGCTGGGAAATGCTGAACTGGGTGGTTTTCCCCGTCACGGCGCTGTGCCTGGCGGCGCTTGGCGGGCTGGTTCTGTTCGGGCGCAAGCGCTCGATTCCGTATCGCGGCCGCGCCTGAGTTCTCTCGACACGTCGGGGCATGCCGCAGCCCCAATGCGGCCTTCCGCCAGCACCGGCCGGTCCGGCCCGGCTTCCCCTATTCCTCAGGATGACGTTTCGTTTGACGAAAAAGGAAACAAAGCCGACGCGCGGCCGTTGGGCAGGCAAAGGACAATCCGGCGAGCTTCGCCCTGACCAGACAGGAGGATGACATGAGCGCCACCGGACTCGAGGCTTTCGACAAGACCTTGCAGATCACCAATACCTGGCTGAAGGACATCATGGCCGACCATGGACCGGACCGGCAGGTCGCCTGGCATGTGCTGAGCGCAGTGCTGCACACGATCCGCGACAGGCTGCCGGCCGATCTTTCCGCCCATTTGAGCGCACAGCTGCCGCTCCTGGTGCGCGGTGCCTATTACGACCGCTACGAGCCATCAAAGCAACCGATGCAATACCGCACGCTGGACGAGTTCCTGAAGCACATCGAGGAGGAGTTGCAGTTCGTCCGGCCGGTGGATGCGAAGGATGCGGCGCGCTCGGTCTTCAACGTGCTGTCGCACTACATCACGCCCGGCGAGGTGCGGAAGGTCCGCGAATCGCTGCCCGAGGACGTGCGCAGCCTGTGGCCCGACCCGGAGGTCAGGCACTAGATCATATTCGTCGCATCCATCAGAGGTGCGGCGGGGCTCGACCAAGCAAAGGCAGACCGCTCGGACTGCGGAACCTTGAGCCGCAATGGGTGTCCGGGTGTAGGTCCTGCCCTGCAACGCAGCGGGATCTGCCGGACGGCCGGCTTCAACCGCCTATTGTGCGCCGCGACAGCCTCAGACGCGGGAGAATCGGCTTGTCCTCGCGGCGCTTGCGGTTCGGCCCCTGTTCGCCAACAGGAATGCCCCAGTGCTCACGGTAGATTTCCTCAAACAGAAACTTGACGGGGTGCATGACTTCCTCCGAAATTTGGATCGATTCAAGTGCTTTGCTGCAAAGAGCCGTCCGCTACCCAGGCGTGACGTCTCCCGGTTTGGACGGCCAAAGCGGTCGACTCGAATCTTCTATTCTCAAGCCCGGTCTTGAACGGGACCATCTGTGCGAGCATGTCGCAGCTCCAACTTGGATCGATCCAACCGTAACGAGCAGAGATATTGGATCGATTCAATCTTAGTCCGGTCACGGCAGATGTCAAGCGATATTTGAATCGTTCCAAGCCGCATGCTATCTAAAGCGCGACGTCAGGACAGGAGCGTGCGTGTCGAAACCATCGGTGAAGCTGGCTGATGTGGCCAAGGCGGCCGGCGTGTCGCATGGAACCGCCTCCAATGCCTTCAACCGCCCCGGGATCGTGCGCGAGGAGGTGCGCAGACGCATCTTCGAGGCCGCGCAGAAGCTCAACTATGCCGGTCCCGATCCGCGCGGCCGGCTGCTGCGTGCCGGCAAGGTCAACGCCATCGGCGTCGCCACCGCCGAGCCGCTCTCCTATTTTTTCGCCGATCCTTTCGCCCGCGTGGTCATGTCGGGCATCTCCCAGGCCTGCGACGCGACCGGCGCCGGCATCTCGCTGGTCTCGGCCGCCAACCAGGAGCAGCTCGCCTGGAACATCCAGAGCGCCGTCGTCGACGGATTCATCGTCTTCTGCCTGGAGGACGGCTCGCGCCTGGTCGAGTTGACACGCGAGCGCAAGCTGCCATTCGTGGCGCTCGATTTCGGCTTCGACGACGAGACGATCGCCGCGATCGGCGTCGACGACGTGGCCGGTGCCCGGCTCGCCGCCAGCCATCTCACCGGCCTAGGACACCGCCGCTTCGCCGTTCTGTCGCTGTCCTTCGCCGACACCGGCACCGGCCCGGCCTCGTTCGGCGAGGCTCGGAACGCGCTCTACTGCGGCACGCGGGCCCGCATCCGCGGCTACTTCCAGGCGCTGTCGCAAGCCGGGATCGACGAGTCGGGGGTGCCGATCTACGAGACCGACAATGACGAGGCCAGCACCTGGGCGGGGCTCGAACATGTCTTCTCCCTCCCCGAGCCACCTACCGCCATCCTCGCCATGTCCGACAAGGTGGCGCTGCACGCGCTGGACTGGCTGCGCGCACGCGGCATCGCCGTGCCCGGCGAGGTGTCGATCATCGGCTTCGACGGCGTCCCGGAGGGCGAATTCTCCGAGCCGCCGCTGACGACGATCGCCCAGCCGATGGCCGAGATGGGCCGCCGTGCGGTGGAAACGATCCTCGGCTTCGACGGCACCATCCGGCGCGAAACGTTCGACGTGGAACTGGTCGTGCGCGGCTCCACGGCGCCGCCCCCGGCCGGGCCGAACTGACCGACCGGCCAGAAGTGCGATTTCTGCCGAGCCTCCCGGACAAGTTGTCTGCCGGTACCGCCTGCGAATTGCCCCTGGCGGCCGAAAGCTGTTAGCTGCCGTCGGAACGTCGGAGGGGAGGCGCGGAGCCGCGATGCGACATAACTGGCTTGTCAGGTTCTGGCACTCCTTCTCGCTGATCGGCCTGCTCGTCGGCACGCTGTTCTTCGCAGCGTCCCTCACCCCGATGCTCGTCCCGCGCACCTTCATGATGCAGGGCGTGCTGTCCGGCCTTGCGGCGGCGGTCGGCTACGGGATCGGCGTGTTCGGCGGCTGGCTCTGGGCCTATCTCGAGCTGCCCGCGCCGAAGAACCGCGTCCTGCTGGTCACCAAGCTCGCCGCCGCCTTCGCCTGCGGCGCGATTGCCGTGGCCTTCCTCTGGCAGGCCTCCGCCTGGCAGAACTCGATCCGCACGCTGATGGGCGTGGAGCCGGTCGAGACGGCGCGCCCGCTGGAGGTCGGACTGATCGCGGCGCTGACCTTCGTGATCCTGCTCGCCCTGGCGCGGCTCTTCCGGCTCACGCTCGACTTCATTTCGCGCTGGCTGCAGCGGTTCGTGCCCCGCCGCGTCTCCTATGTGATCGGCACGGCGATCGCCGTCACCCTGTTCTGGTCGATCGCCGATGGCGTGCTGTTCAGGCTGGGGCTGCGGGCCGCCGACGCCTCCTTCCAGGCCGTCGATGCGCTGATGGAGCCCGAGACGCAGCGCCCGTCGGATCCGAACAGGACGGGCAGCGACGCCTCGCTGATCCGCTGGGACGAGCTCGGACGGCAGGGTCAGCACTATATCGCCTCGGCCCCCACGGCTGCGCAACTGCAGCTTTTCGCCAAGAAGCCGGCGATGGACCCTATCCGCGTCTATGTCGGCCTGCGGCCGGCGCAAACGCCGGCGGAGCGCGCCAAGCTGGCGCTGGAGGAGCTGAAGCGGACCGGCGCCTTCGACCGCTCGCTGCTCGTCGTCATCACGCCGACGGGCACCGGCTGGGTCGATCCGGAGGCGATCGATCCCGCCGAATATCTGCATGACGGCGACATCGCCAGCGTCGCGGTGCAATACTCCTACCTCGCCAGCTGGCTGTCGCTGCTGGTCGAGCCCGGCTACGGCGCGGAGACGGCGCGCGCCCTGTTCTCCGAGGTCTACGGTTACTGGACCACCCTGCCCAGGGACCGGCGGCCGCAACTCTATTTGCACGGCCTCAGCCTCGGCGCCCTGAGCTCGGAGCAGTCGACCGAATTGTTCGAGGTGATCGGCGATCCCTATCACGGCGCGCTATGGAGCGGCCCGCCCTTCCCCAGCCGCATCTGGCGCTCGGTCACGCGCGACCGCGATCCCGGTTCGCCGGCCTGGCTGCCGCGCTTCCGCGACGGCTCCTATGTGCGCTTCACCAGCCAGGAGAACGCGCTGGCCATTCCGGGCGCGCATTGGGGGCCGATGCGGGTCGTCTACCTGCAATATGCCAGCGATCCGATCACCTTCTTCGACTACGCCTCGCTCTACCGCCAGCCCGACTGGATGGCCGAGCCGCGCGGCCCCGACGTATCGCCGGCGCTGCGCTGGTATCCGGTCGTGACCTTCCTGCAGCTGCTGCTGGACGTGGCGACGGCGACGACCACGCCGCTCGGCCACGGGCACGTCTATGCCGCGCCGCATTACATCGACGCATGGGTCGAGGTGACCAACGTACAGGACCGGTCGGCGGCGGACATCGAGTTGCTGAAGCAGCATTTTCGCGCCCGCCAGCGGTGAAAACTCGTGCCTTTCGGCTCGAAAGCCGGGTCTTTCAGGTCGAAAGCGCGGCTGCCGGCGTCAAAAACGGCTTGAATACGCGGACAGGATTCCCATTTCTCAAGCAGACCGCGGCATCCCGCCGTGGTTGAGCAAGGAACGGCCATGAACGATCAGGTCCTTCACGGCGAGATCATCCAGTCGCGGCTCGACGACGTGCGCGCCTATGACGGCGTCCGCTCGCGGCGTATCTTCGCCTTCCTCATCGACTATCTGATCGTCCTTTTGCTGCTCATCCCCTTCGGCCTCGTCGTGCTCCTGCTCGGGCTGATCACCTTCGGCATCGGCTGGGGCCTGTTCGGCGTGCTCGGGCCGCTGGTGGCGATCGTCTATGTCTGGAACACGCTCGGCGGCGCCAGCCAGGCAACCGTCGGCATGCGCGCCATGGGCATCCGCCTCGACCGCCTGGACGGGCGGCCGGTCGACGGGCTCTTCGCCGTCGTCCATTCGGTGCTGTTCTGGGCGGGCAACGTCATCCTGACGCCGCTGGTGCTGCTAGTGACGCTGTTTGCCGACCGCAAGCGCACCTTGCACGACCTGCTGCTCGGCACGGTGGTGACCCGCACCGACCGCTGACTGCGCCCCACCGCGCGGTCTCGTGAAACCGCCGCGTCAATTCTCCTGTTGAATTTTTCGCCGTTGGGGCCAAGGTAGAGGGATTCGTGGACTCCTCGGACCCTGATGACCCACCATCCGACCCAGTCGCCGCAGTTCTTCCTGACCGCCCCCTCTCCCTGTCCCTATGTCGACGGCCAGTTCGAGCGCAAGGTGTTCACGCATCTCGTCGGCGACAAGGCCCGCGAGATGAACGACCTGCTCACCCAGGGCGGCTTCCGCCGGTCGCAGAACATCGCCTACCGGCCGGCCTGCGAATCCTGCCGCTCCTGCGTGTCGGTGCGCATCCTGGCGGGTGAGTTTTCACCGTCGAAGAACATGCGCCGGGTGATCGCCCGCAACGCCGACCTGATCGGCGCGATCAGCGACGCCGAGCCTTCGACCGAGCAGTACTCGCTGTTCCGCAGCTATCTCGACGCCCGCCACCGCAAGGGCGGCATGTCGGAAATGACGGTGCTCGACTACGCCATGATGGTCGAGGACACGCATGTCCAGACCAAGATCATCGAATACCGCCGCCGCGGCCCCGACAGCTTCATCACCGGGCGCGGCGAAGGCGAGCTGATCGCGGTGGCGCTCTCGGACAAGATGGCGGACGGCCTGTCGATGGTCTACTCCTACTACAATCCCGAGCTCGAGGACCGGTCTCTGGGCACCTACATGATCCTCGACCACATCGCCCGCGCCAGGGCCGAGGGCCTGCCCCATGTCTATCTCGGCTATTGGGTCAACGGCTCGCGCAAGATGAACTATAAGGTGCGCTTCACGCCGCAGGAGCATCTCGGCCCGCGCGGCTGGGAGCGGTACAAGAACGAAGCCGTCTGACCGATCCTTCCGGACCACCGTTTCCTCCTCATCCTCCGTCCGGGAGCAATCCTCTTGCCTGCCTCATCCCCGCACCATGCGAAGGGTCTCGCCTTGACCGCCGTCGGCGGCCTGACCCTGACATTCGACGTACCGCTCATCCGCCTGGCCGACGGCGACCACTGGTCCATCCTGCTGCTGCGCAGCTCGACGACCTTGATCGCCACCCTGCTGATCTGGCTGGCGTGGCGCGGCCTGCGCGGCAATGCGCCGTCGCTGATCCCCGGCAAAGCCGGCCTGATCGTCGCCGCGCTCTATGGCCTGTCGTCCATCACCTTCATGACGAGCGTCTATCATACCTCGACGGCCAACGTGGTTTTCATCCTGGCGTTCAACTCGATGTTCGCCGCCCTGCTGTCATGGCTGTTGCTCGGCGAGCGCCCCGCCGTCTCGACCCTGATCACCATGGCCGTCATGGCCGGCGGCGTGTTCATCATCGTCAGCGCCTCGATGGGCAGCGGCCATCTGTTCGGCGACCTGATGGCCGTCGTGACCGCGATGCTGATCGCCTCGGCGATCACCATCAGCCGGTCGACCGGCAGGGACATGGGTTTTGCCGCGCTGGTGGCGGTGCTGATCCCGCTGGCCGTCGCCGCCCCGATGGTCGCGACCACCGGGCTCAGCGTCGCGGCGCCCTGGTGGATCATCCTCAACGGCGCGGTGGTCATGCCCGTCGCCTTCTTCTGCCTCGCCACCGGACCCAAATACCTGTCCGGTCCGGAGGTGGCGATGTTCTACCTGCTGGAGACGGTTCTGGCGCCGATCTGGGTGTGGATGATCTTCGCCGAGGTGCCGGCCAGCCCCACCCTGGCCGGCGGCGCCATCCTGATCGTCGCCCTGGTGGCGCATTCGCTGTGGCAATTGAACCACGGGCGCAGGCGCAAGGCAGCCGGCGCGCTGCGGCATCCGGCGTAGAACGGCACGGCTGCAGCGTGCAGTCGGTCGCACCGCTCCTGGCGGCGCCGACGCTTCCGGCTCCCCGATCCGGTTGCCGCAAGGCCCCGCCGCGTGCCCACAATTTTCGCCGCGCCTGCCGATTTTCTGCTATCGGCAGCGACGGCTGGTTCGCGCCGGCCGTCAGTCGCGTCAGCAGAGAACCGCATCATGACCTTGCGTCCGAAACAGGCCCCGATCGTCGCCGCCCTCCCCGTCACCGTGCCCTTCGTCGGACCGGAAGCGCAGCAGCGGGCGAGCGGCCGGACCTTTCGCGCCCGCATCGGCGCCAACGAAAGCAGCTTCGGCCCGGCGCCGTCGGTGATCCGCAAGATGCAGGAAGTCGCGGCCGACCAGTGGATGTACTGCGACCCGGATAATTTCGACCTCAAGGCGGCGCTCGCCGCGCATCTCGGGGTCGGCTTCGACAATGTCGTGGTCGGCGAAGGCATAGACGGGCTGCTCAATCTCGCCGTGCGCATCTTCGTGGCACCCGGGCAAGCAGTGGTGACCTCGCTCGGCGCCTACCCGACCTTCAACTTCCATGTCGACGGGTTCGGCGGGCGACTGGTCAAGGTTGCCTACGAGAACGACCGGGAGAGCCTGGACGGGCTGCTCGCGGCCGTGCGCCGCGACAACGCGGCGATGGTCTACCTGTCCAATCCCGACAATCCGATGGGGACATGGTGGGAGGCCGACGACGTCTCCCGCTTCGCCGACGCCCTGCCCGAGACCACCCTGTTCGTGCTCGACGAGGCCTATGGCGAGACCGGGCCGGATTCGGCGCTGCCGCCGATTTCCGTCGACCGGCCGAACGTCATCCGCATGCGGACCTTTTCCAAGGCCTACGGGCTGGCCGGGCTGCGTTGCGGCTATGCAGTCGGCGAGACGCAGGTGATCGCCGACTTCGAGAAGGTGCGCAACCACTACGGCGTCAGCCGCATGGCGCAGATCGCCGGCGAGGCCGCACTCGCCGACCAGGCCTGGCTCGCCGAGGTCAAGGCCAAGGTCGCCGCCGGCCGCCGGCGCATCGCGGCGATCGCCCGCGACAACGGACTTTCGCCGATCGAGTCGGCGACCAATTTCGTCACCATCGACTGCGGCGGCGACGGCGCCTTCGCGCTCAGGGTGATGCAGAACCTGCTCGCCCGCGACGTGTTCATCCGCAAGCCCATGGTGCCGGTGCTCGACCGCTGCATCCGCGTCAGCGTCGGCCTCGACCCCGAACTCGACATCTTCGCCGAAGAGCTGCCGCGCGCGCTCGCCGGCGCCCGCGGCTGACCGAGGATTGCGTCGGCAGGCTCAGCCTGTCTTGCCGGCGTCGTCAGCCGGACCGACGATGCCCCATCTCACGCCGAAGCGGTCGCGCAGCTGTCCGTAGAGGTCGCCCCAGAAGGCCACCTCGAAGGGCATGACCACCTCGAGTCCGGCAGCTACCGCCCGGTCCCACCACAGGCGCGGCGCGCTGGAGATGATGTGCAGCGTCACGCTCTCCACCGGCTTCGGTCCGAAGCCGTATTCGGGGAACGGGTCGTTCAGCATCAAGGCTCCGTCGTTGATCTCCAGGTGCAGATGGATCAGCCGGCCGTCCTCGACCGTCCGGCGATCCACTTCCATGGCGGCGAAAGCCTTCTTGTAGAGCTCGCCGGCCTCATGGGCATTGTCGACCTGCACATAAGGAACGACGCCTGCCATTTTCATTGCGGAATGTTCGGGCACGATGTTCCTCCTTGTCTTTGCGGTGGAAAATCAGGGTTTCAGGTCGACCGCGGCACGTATGCTGCCGTCCATGTAGAACGGCACCGACTCGTGCTCATGCACGATCTTCCAGCCGCCTTCGATCTTGCGGAATCCGAGCGTGCTGCGGAACCAAAGCTCCTGTCGCCCTTCGTCGCGCTTGTTGCCGGCCAGGCAGTTCAGACCGTGGCTGAAGGCCACGTCGTCGCCGGCCATCACCGTCAGGTCACGCAACTCGAGTTCGAGCGGCCCGTCCCAAGTCCGGAACCAGGCATCGAGATCGGCAGCGCCCGAGCCGGCATCGACGAGCGGCGGCGCAAGCGAGAAATGCACGTAGCCAGACGCCACATGTGACGACGCCACATCGGCGTCCTTGCGGCGAATGGCGTCGGCCCATTGCTCGATGACGGCCCGAACCTGCGCCTCTTCTCCATTGGTGGAAAGCCGGGTGCTCATCGTGTTCACTCCTGTCCTTGCTCCTCACGCCAAGGACGAAGGGAGGCGGAACGTTCCGACAGCTCGGCGGAAAAAGGTCAGGATGCGCCGCGTTGTACGGAAGCCTTGCCGGCATCCGCCATCAGGCGGTCGAGATGGCCGCGGATGTGGGCGGCCTCGGCCGCCGTGTTGGCGAGCGCGATGGCGCGGTCGAAGGCGACCCTGGCCTCGGCGTTGCGGCCGAGCTGCATCAAGAGATTGCCCTTCACGCCGAAGAAATAGAAATAGCCGGAGAGCCGGTCGGCGAGCGGCTCGATGAGGTCGAGGGCGGCAGCCGGGCCGGCGATCTTGGAGACGGCGACGGCGCGGTTGAGCGTCACCACCGGCGACGGCTGCAACGCCTCCAGCGACCGGTAGAGCAGGTCGATCTGCGGCCAGTCGGTGTCTTCCGGCCGGGCGGCACGGGCGTGCAGAGCAGCGATCGCCGCCTGCACCTGATAGGCGCCGGGGCGGCGGTGGCGCATCGCCTTGTCGATCAGCGCAAGTCCTTCGGAGATGAGCGGCGCCTTCCACAAGCTGCGGTCCTGGTCCTCCAGCAGGATGGCGTTGCCGTCGCCGCCGAAGCGGGCGTCGGCGCGGGCATGCTGGATCAGCATCAGCGCCAGCAGCCCCATGATCTCCGGTTCGGTGGGAAACAGCCGTATCAGCAGCCTGCCGAGGCGGATCGCCTCCTCGCAGAGCGGCGCGCGCGCCCTCGCCTCGGCTGCTTCGGCCGAATAGCCTTCGTTGAAGACCAGGTAGACCATGGCAGCCACTGCGGCCAGGCGCTCGGCGCGCTCCACCGCGCCCGGCGTCTCGAACGGCACGCCGGCGCCGCCGATACGCCCCTTGGCGCGGGTGATGCGCTGCTCCATGGCGGCTTCCGAGACGAGGAAGGCGCGGGCGATCTGCCTGACCGACAGGCCGGAGACGATTCGGAGCGCCAGAGCGATCTGCTGGGTGGCCGGCAGGTCGGGATGGCAGCAGATGAACAACAGCCGAAGAATGTCGTCGCGGTAGTCGGCGCCGTCGAGCCGCTCGACCACCGAGGCCTCGGCGTCGTCGAGATCGGACAGTTTTTCCTCGTCCGGCAGCGCCGTCAGCCGCTTGTTGCGCCGCACCGCGTCGACGCCGGCGTTGCGGCCGACGAAGATCAGCCAGGCGGCGGGATCGCGCGGCGGGCCGTTCTTCGGCCAGCTCTTCAACGCACGCAGGCACGCCTCCTGATAGGCCTCCTCGGCGGTGTCGAGGTCGCGGAAATAGCGCAGCAGCGCGCTGACCGCCTGCGGACGGGCGGAGGAAAGCGCGGCCTCGATCCACACCTGATCGGTCATGTGTCAATTCCATTCTGGGCGAAGTAGCCCACCGGGCGGATCTCGTAGGAGCCGACGCCGGGATTGGCGGCGGCCAGTTCGCGGGCGAAGTCGAGCGCCGCGTCGAGCGACGGCATGTCGACCATGTAGAAGCCGAGCAGTTGCTCCTTGGTCTCGGCGAAGGGGCCGTCGATGACGATCGGCTCGTCCCTGGTCTTGCGCAGCGTCGTGGCCGCCGTGGTCGGCACCAGCCGGGCCACCGGACCGAGCCTACCCTGGCGGGCGACCTTCTCCTGCACCTTCATCAGGCGCCCCATCACCATCTCGTCCTCCTGCTTCGACCAGGCGGAGGTCACGGCTTCGTCGTTGTAGCAGAGCACGGCGTAGAGCATGGTTTCTTCCTTCGCTTCGAGGACGCACCGGCGCGGGCGAGTCCGACAGGATCGCGAAAATAATGCGGGTCGCGGCGCGATCCAACAGAGAACAGTCTGCGCTCTGTGGAGAGACGCTACCCGTGGAACACTCCTGACAGGCTCGACCGATCAGCGGTTGCAGGGTCGTTCGCAAATCGCCTAAACAGAGGCCGGGCGGGAAAGGATGAAAAGATCCGCCGCCCGCATGAGCATCAGCCAGGCCTTTCCGAAATCCCCGATCGCGCGGGACTTTGTCGCGCCGCTGATCCTGACGCTGCGCCTGTTCGCCCGCTACTGGCCGCAATTGATCCTGCTCGCCGCGCTCGGGCTGATCCTGCGCGACCTGCTGCTTTCCGCCGCCGTCTTCGCCGGCCTGAGAAACGCCATGGCCGGCATGGTGGTGCTGTCCTTCGTCGTGCTTTCAAAACTGGCGATCACCGTGCTGATGTTCCAGGCCCTGCGGCCCGACCTGCCGGCGGTGCGCCGGCTCGGCAGGACAGGTGACGACGACGAGGCCGCCGCCGTCCGGACGCCGCGCCAGCAGGCGATGGCGACGGTGGCGATCGCCATCCTGCCGTTCTTCGCCTATTACGCCGCCTGGGGCTTTCTCGGCGACACCGTGCGCGAATATTCGCGGCTGGCGCTGTCGAAGGTGCCGTTCGGCGAGAGCGCGAATTTTCTCGACCTCCTGACGTCGCAGTTCCTGCTTGCCTCGATCGGCGCCTGCTGGATCGTGCGCTGGGCGGTCAAGCGCATCAACAGCCGCTCGCCCGCGCCACTCTGGTCCTTCCTGATCGTCGCCTGCGACGCGACCTGGATCTTCATCGGCCTCTACGCGCTGAGCGGCTGGAAGGACGAGCTGTTCCGCTGGATCGGCTCCGGCGGCCTGTTCGAGGCGCTGCCCAGCCTCCAGGGCGTCAGCGCCGGCCTGGTTGCGCCGGCCTGGGCGGCAGCCGACTTCGTGCCGGTCGAGCTGCGGGAGCCCGACCTGTGGACCAGTGCGCAAAGCCTGTTCTTCTACGCGCTGCTGCCGCTGGTGTGGCTGGTCATGGCGGCGATCATCTACGGCTACGACGCCGCGCCCGCCGCCCCGAAGCAGGAGAGACCGCCGGCGGACACCAGGCACGCCACGCTGCTCGGCTGGCTCCGCGATTTCCTGGCCCACTTCTTCGGCGACTACCGCAGCCGCTACATGCCGGTGCTGCGTTGCGTGCGCATGGCGCTCGGCGCCGGCCTGGGCCCACTGATCGCGCTGGTGCTCGGCTACAGGCTGATCGGCTGGATCGGCGCATGGCTGTGGGTCGCGGCGACGCGGCTGATCGGGGCGCACGAGCTTGCCGACTGGCAGCTGATCGCCGAGCCGATCGGCCTTGCGATCGGCAGCTTGGCCGATCTCGACGGCGGCATCCTGCTCGACCCGCTGCGCATCTGTCTGCTGGCGGCCGTGGTGGAGCGGGCGGTGGCAGGGAATAGGGAATAGGGAATAGGGGATAGGGGATAGGGGATAGGGGATAGGGTGCTGCCGGGTTCGCATGCGGGCAAGCATTTTCCCCTTACTCCCCTACTCCCAGCTCTTCAAATCTCAGAAAATACGGCCTTCCGGCGGCGAGGCTGACCATCGGCTGCGCCTCGGCCAGGCTTTCCTTCGGCAAAACGAAACTTTCCGCGATCTCGACGCGCGTTCCCGCCTGCGGGCGTGTCAAGCTTACCGATCCGCAGGTCTCGGGGATGGCGACGTTGCGCTGCAAGCCACGCAGCTCCCGCGGCCGCATGAAGGAGGGCAGCCATCTGCGCCCTTCCGCGTCGGCCAGGGCGATGGTGCATGGAAGCCGCGCGAACGCATCGGGATCGCGGATCACCGCCTCGAACTCGACCAGCACCACGGCGCTGCCGTCCGGCCTGTCGACGACACGGGTCGACCGGAGCAGGCGCCAGTCGGCACCCGCATAGGAGGCGGACTGGCCGGCCTCCACGCGCCGCTCGACGAGATCGCTCACCCGCCACCATTCGAGCGCCGTTTCCCAGGAATGCACGACCAGCGCCAGCGCGACGACGAAGGGCAGCGCCAGCAGGCTGAGGCGGCGGGTGCGGCGCGCGCCGGCGGAGATTGGAGCAAGGGCGGCGGCGCGCTCAGTCATCGGCCGTCAGCACGAGCTCGCCCTGCAGCGGGAGGGTGTCGATGCCGTCCATGTGAAACGCGAATTCGGTGTCGAGCGGCGCGAACTCGGTGCGCGCGATCAGCACGGTGCCGCCCGCGAGCTGGTCCCGCGGCAGTTCGAACAGGATGAACCCGCGCTTCGGCAGGCCCGGCTCCAGGCGCTGCAGCGACAGCATGCCGGGATAGGTCGAGGGCCGCTTGCTGGCGACATAGCGTGCGCCGTTCGGCGCCCGCCAGCTCGCGGCGATGATCGAGACGCTCTCGGTCGTGGCCTCCGCCGAGACCTCGAGCAGGGCCCAGACGCCGTTGGTCGTCAGCGTCTGGCGTCGCCCATAGGCCTCGTAGACGAGATCGCGGCCGAGGCGGACCGACTCGACGCGGATGTCGAACTGCCGTCCCGTCAGGCGCTCGCCGAGCTTGCCGGACACCGTGATGGGCCGCGTGATGTCGGCATAGCCGGGCGCGGTGCGCTGCATCACGGCAAGCGCAAGGACCGCCAGCACCAGGGCGGCGGCCGGCTTCAGGATGCTCATTGCGCCGCCACCGTCTTGACCGGCAGGTCGACCGCCGCCGCCGGATCGGCCGGGAACCAGCCGGGCGCGCCGTAAAGGTTGTCGCGGCGCTTGTAAAGCTGACCGGCGAAGGTCACGCGCAGGGTTTGCGGCACCGCCCTGCCCTCGGGCCATTTCCAGGCCGCCACCACGTCCTCCGGCATGTCGGGATGCAGATCGAAGACCATGGCGCCGTCACGCGCGAGCAGATAGGTGGGAGCTTCCAGGCCGTCCGCGGGAAGATCGAGCGAGGCGACGCTCACATAGGCGTTGCTCGACGCCGCCGACAGGTTGGTGAAGCGCAGGCGCACGAAGAGCAGGTTCTGCCGGTCGAGGTAGCCGGCGGCTTTCGCGTCGGCCGGCTTGAAGCCGGCGCCGGTCGCCGCAACGCGCCAGCGCCCGGTATCGACCTCCTCGCCCGCACCGACGATCTTCAGCGGTGCCGGCTGCGACGCCGCCATCACCGCCAGTCCCAGCGAGAGGCCTGCCGCGACCGACGCACCCAGTCCGGCGACGATCCACGAAACGGTGCGCCGCTTGAGAGCCGAGAATCCGCTCATGCCAGGCTGTCTAGCATCGTCTGGGACGGTCGGCCACCCGCTGCAATCGTCAGTTGCCCTGCCTCCTGCCGCCGACTGACATGCGTGGTGGCGGCGGCGCGCACGGTAGCGACAGGCAAGTTTGCTCTTTCCTTGAGGCCGGCAGTCGCTAAGAGACGATGTTCAGCACGGCATCAGCGGCGGCGGACATTCCCATGGGCACATCGCACCTCTTCGATCTCAGCGGCCGCAAGGCCATCGTCACCGGCGCCAGCCGCGGGCTGGGACAGGCGATAGCGGAGGCGCTGGCGTCGGCCGGCGCCGAGATCGCGATCAGCGCGCGCGACGTCGCCTCGCTCGAGGAGACCCGCGGCCGCATCGAGGCGGCGGGCGGCAAGGCCGAAGGATTTGCGCTCGACGTGCGCGATGCGATGGCCTGCGGCGAGGCGATCGCGGCGGCAGCGGATGCGCTCGGCGGGCTGGACATCCTCATCAACAATGCCGGCTACGAGGAAATCCGCCCGTCGCTGGAGGTCGACGAGGCGTTGTGGGAGCGGATCGTCTCCACCAATCTGAAGGGCGCCTTCTTCTGCGCGCAGGCGGCGGCGCGCAGAATGGCGCAGCACAAGCGCGGCGCCATCGTCAATCTCTGCTCGCTCACCTCCTATGTCGGCGTGCCGACGGCCGTGCCATACGGCTCGTCGAAGACCGGCCTGCTGGGGATGACCCGCGCGCTCGCCGTCGAATGGGCGCCGCTCGGCATCCGCGTCAATGCCATCGCGCCGGGTTATTTCCGCACCGCCATGACGGATGTGTTCTACGAGGACGAGGCCTGGCAGGAACGCATGCTGGCCAGGATTCCGCAGCAGCGCTTCGGAAAGATGGAGGACGTGGCCGGCTCCGTGCTGTTCCTGGCGAGCGACGCGTCGGCCTATGTGACCGGCCACTGCATCCCGGTCGACGGCGGCTTCCTGGCTTCGATCTGACGCGGCGAAAATGTCGCTTCCTTGTGAAAGCCAGCCGGGCGAAAGCCGCTTGCCCTGCCGATTTGTATATGGTTGTCTATACCACTGAAGGCCTCGTGAACGACGCGGCCCAAGGGGAACGGAATGCGACATGTTGGCGGGGAAGCCGTGGCTGCAGGGACGGCCGCCGAAGCGGCGGTCGCGGTGTCCGTCCAGAACGTGAGCATGAACTATGACGGTTTTCTCGCCGTCGACGACGCCTCCTTCGACCTGCCCAAAGGCAAGTTCCTCACCATTCTCGGCCCCTCCGGCTCCGGCAAGACGACGCTGCTGCGGCTGATCGCCGGCTTCCAGCGGCCGACGAGCGGCGAGATCGTCATCAATGGCGAGAAGGTCAGCGCCGTGCCGCCGCACAGGCGCTCGATCGGCATGGTGTTCCAACGACTGGCGCTTTTCCCGCATATGACGGCGGCGGAAAACGTCGCCTTTCCGCTGAAGATGCGGCGCCATGATGCACGCGGCATACCGGAGAAGGTGGAGCGCTATCTCGAGCTGGTGAAGCTCCACGGGCTGGGGGCGCGTCGGGTGCATGAGCTGTCCGGCGGCCAGCAGCAGCGGGTGGCGATTGCGCGGGCGCTGGTGTTCGAGCCCGACCTGCTGCTGCTCGACGAGCCGCTCGCCGCTCTCGACCGCAAGCTGCGGGAGGAGATGCAGCTCGAATTCCGGCGCATCCAGCGTGAGCTCGGCGTGACCACGATCAACGTCACCCACGACCAGCGCGAGGCGCTGGTGGTCTCCGACGAGATCATCGTCATGGAGGGCGGCAGGATCCAGCAGAAGGCGCGGCCGGCGGAAACCTATCGGCAGCCATCCAACGCCTTCGTCGCCAACTTCATCGGCGTCACCAACTTCATTCGCGGCAAGGTCCGCCTGGTCGCCGGCCACGAGGTGATGCTGGAGCAAGGCGGCCTCGCCGTTTCCGGCGTGCTCGCCGACCAACGCCGGCAGCCCAAGGCGGGCGATACCGCCTCCGGCGCCATCCGCGCCGAGCAGATCCGCCTCTCGGCCGACAGCAAGAGCCTGTCGGAGCTCGACACGGTCGTGGAGGCGATCGTCGCCGATGCCATATTCGAAGGCGAGCGGGTGGTCTACGAGGCGCGGGTGGCGGCGCTCGGCGACGCCGTCATCCGCGTCTTCGACCATGACCCGGCCGGCCATACGGAATTCGAGCCGGGTGCCACAGTGCATCTCGGCTGGAATAGACGGGATGTCCTCGTGTTCAACGACTAGGACCACCCGAGACTTCAACCGGACCGGCACCGCCGGATTCCGAGACATGCAAAGCCGGCACAACCGGCGAACCAGAGGAGAGAACGGACATGACAGGAAAACTGCTTACTTTCGAACTCAATCGCAGGTGGCTTCTGCAAAGCGCCGCAGCCGCCGGCGCCGCCGCGGGGCTGTCGTCGCTGCCGCTCAGCCGCGCCTTCGCGCAGGAACCGGAAAAGCCCAAGGAGATCATCGTGCGCGCCTGGGGCGGCAGCTGGGTCGACAGCCTGAAGGCCGGCGTCTCCGACAGCTTTACCGCCAAGACCGGCATCGCTGTGCGCCACGACCTGACCGAGGACAACGAGATCCAGCCCAAGGTCTGGGCCGCCGTCGCCCAGGGGCGCGTGCCGCCGATCCACATCAACTGGGACACCACGACCAACGCCACCAAATCCGCCCTGCGCGGCGTGACGGAAGACCTGTCCGACCTGCCCAACCTCAAGAACACCACGGAACTGGCGAAGCCGGTCGGGCTCGACGGCTACCCGATCGTCAACACCTATGGCTACGTCTACGTGCTGGCCTACCGGCCGGAGGCTTTCCCGGACGGCCCGCCGAAGTCCTGGAAGGCGCTGCTGGAGCCAAAATTCAAGGGCCGCATCGCACTCTACAATGACGGCATCGGCTTCCACTTCCCGGCGCAGGTGGCCGGCGGTGGCAAGCTGGAGGACATTCCCGGCAACATGCAGCCGGCCTGGGACTTCATCGCCGAGGTGAAGAAGCAGCAGCCGCTGCTGGGTGAGGACCCGGACTTCACCACCTGGTTCCAGAAGGGCGAGATCGACGCGGCCTGCACCATCTCGACCAATGCGCGCGAGGCCAAGAAGAACGGCATCGACGTCGCCTGGGTGGTGCCCGAGGAAGGCGCCAAGTTCGACACCGACGGGCTGTGGATCCCGAAGGGCCTGCCGGAGAACGAGCTCTACTGGGCCAAGCAGTACATCGACCATGCGCTGACGCCGGAAGCGCAGCAGGTCTGGCTCGACGGCCTCGGCCTGCCGGGTGTCGTGCCCGGGCTCAAGCCGCCGGCCGACCTGGTCGACGATCCGTCCTACCCGACCAAGGCGGCGGACTTCGACAAGCTCATCCGCATCTCGTCCAAGATCCAGGTCGAGAACGAGAGCGACTGGTTCGGCAAGTTCAAGGCGATCATGCAGGGCTGATACCCCGACGGCCGTCATGATGGAGCACTTCACCCCCTCCGGCCCTTCGGGCCACCTCCCCCATCGAGGGGGAGGGTAATTGCATATGGCAACCGGCAAGGAATTCGGTGGCCTCACACCCCCACCCCTAACCCCTCCCCACAAGGGGGAGTGGGACTTTGCGGCCGCCATGCCGCGCGAAACCGTTGACGATTGGCGACTGGCGGAGATGCCAGCTTGTCCCCCTCCCCCTTGTGGGAAGGGGCTAGGGGTGGGGGTAGGTTCATATGCGATTGCCCTGCATCGAAGGGGAGGAGGATGGAGAATCTGGCGCCTCTCCCTCCCCCCGATGCCGAGCGAAGCGAGGCGGGTGGGGTGGCCAGACGACGAGCCAAAGCGAACCACCAAGGGCCTTTCGCCGCGTCCGGCTGTCGGGCGTGGCGGCGGCGCCCCTCGCGGCGGCGCCGTGCAACCCGGGGATATTTGAATGCGAGCGGCGCGAACCGCCTATCCGCTGACATGGCGCGTCATGGACGCGCTGGAGGCCGCCGCCGCTACCCTGTGGCCGGCGCGCCTCGACCGCGCCTTGCCGTGGCTCATGCTGGCGCCGGCGCTGCTGCTGGTGGGACTGCTCGTGCTGGGCCTGATCCAGATCGGCGACACCAGCCTGCGTACGCTGGACACCACCACCTTCCTCCTGTCGGAGCATTATACGCTCGCCAACTACCGGCGGGCGGTGACAGAATCGCTGTTCGCCACTGTTGCCACCCGCAGCCTCGCCGGCTCGCTCATCGTCACGGTGGTGACGCTCGTCTTCGCCTTCCCCTATGCCTATGTGATGGTGCGCACGCCCTCGGCGCTGCTGAGAAAGCTGCTGCTGATCGCGCTGTTCCTGCCCTTCTTCATCGGCCAGGTGGTGCGCGCCTATGGCTGGCTGATCATCCTCGGCAACCAGGGCATGGTGAACGAGGCGCTGGGGCTGGTCGGCGTCGCGCCGATCCGGCTGCTCTACAACTATCCCGCCGTGCTGTTCGGCCTGGTGCAGTACATGCTGCCCTTCGCCGTGCTGATGCTGGCGCCGGCGCTCACCGCCATCTCCGAGGAGCTCGAACTTGCCGCCGGCTCGCTCGGCGCGGGATGGGTGCGCACCTTCCTCTATATCGTGCTGCCCCTCGCCCGCCCCGGCCTGATCGGCGCCGGCATCGTGGTGCTGACGCTGTCGCTCACCGATTTCGCCATGCCGGCGATCCTCGGCGGCGGCAGCCAGGATTTCATCGCCAACGCCATCTACGACCAGTTCTTCCGCACCTCCGACCAGGGTCTCGGCTCGACGCTGGCGCTGCTGCTGGTGGCCATCGGGTCACTGCTCGTCGGCGTCGTCTTCACGCTGTTCGGCGCCGGCACGCTGGCCATGGGAAGGACGCGGCGATGACGGGCGCGGCCGGCAAGCAGGTTTTTCTCTGGACCTTCGTCGTCGCCGTATTGGTGATGCTGTCGGCGCCGACCGTCGTGGTGCTCGGCGCCTCCTTCACCGCCGGCAACATCATCACCTTCCCGCCGGAAGGCCTGTCGCTCAGATGGTATGCCCGGATCGCCGGCGCGACCGACCTGCGGGACGCCTTCCTGCGCTCGCTCTACGTGGCAACGATCTGCACGCTGGTCGCCATTCCCGTCGGCACGCTGGCCGGCATCGCGCTGTCGAAATACGCGGTGCGTTTCGAGAAGACGATCCAGATCTACCTGCTGCTGCCCTTCACCATTCCGCTGATCGGCTCCGGCATCGGGCTGATGCTGGTGTTCGGCGAGGCGCGGCTGCTCGGCCAGCTCTGGCCGGTCGGCGTCGCCTGCTGCGTCATCAACCTGCCCTTCATGATCTGGGCGGTAATGGCGAGCGCGGCCCGGCTCGACCCCGACCTCGAGCTTGCCGCGGCCAATTGCGGAGCGCCGCCGCTCTCCACCTTCTTCCATGTGACGCTGCCCGCCGTCATGCCGGGCGTCATCTCGGGCGCGCTGCTGATGTTCATCCTGGCGCTCAACGAGTTCCTGGTGAGCCTGCTGCTGGTCGACGCGCGCATCGTCACCCTGCCGGTGCAGATCTACAACTCCATCCGCTCGATCATCACGCCCGACCTCGCGGCGATCTCGGTGGTCTTCATCGCCTGCGCGGGCGCCGCGGTGTTCCTGCTCGACCGGCTGGTCGGGCTCGATATCTTCCTCAAATCGAAATGACGGCCGGCTGGTCCGGTCGAACGGGATAGAACAATGGCCGACGTCTCCTTCCACGAACTCGCAAAGCTCGACGAGGTCGGCCGCGCCGCCCTGCTGCGCCGCTCCGAGACCGATCTCTCCGGCTTCATCGACAAGGTGAAGCCGATCATCGAGGCGGTGCGGACGCAGGGCGACGCCGCGCTGGTGCGCTTTGCCCGCGAGCTCGACAAGGCCGAGCTCGACGCCGGTCGGCTGAAGGCCAGCGAGACCGAGTTCGACGAGGCCTTCGGCAAGGTCGACGCCGAGGTCATCGGGGCCATCCGCTTCGGCATCGACAACATCCGCCGCTTCCACGAGGAGCAGAAGCCGGAGCCGATGTGGCTGAAGGAGATGCGGCCGGGCGCCTATGCCGGCGACCGCTTCACGCCGATCAAGTCGGTGGCGCTCTACGTGCCGCGCGGCAAGGGCGCCTTCCCGTCGGTGACCATGATGACGGCGGTGCCGGCCGTGGTGGCCGGCGTGCCGGACATCGCCATCGTCACGCCGCCGGCGCCGGACGGCTCGGTCGATGCCGCGACGCTGGTCGCCGCCCGCCTCGCCGGCGTCGAGACGGTCTACAAGGTGGGCGGCGCGCAAGCCGTGGCGGCCGTCGCCTACGGCACCGAGACTGTGAGACCGGCGCTGAAGATCGTCGGGCCCGGCAGCCCCTGGGTGGTCGCGGCCAAGCGGCTGCTTGCCGGGACGATCGATCCCGGCCTGCCGGCCGGCCCCTCCGAGGCCGTCATCTTCGCCGACGACACGGTGAAGGGCGGGCTGGCGGCGCTCGACCTGCTCATCGAGGCCGAGCACGGGCCCGATTCGTCAGCCTATCTCGTCACCCACAGCCGGCGCGTGGCGGAAGAGGCGCTGGCCTCCCTGCCCGAGCATTGGGCGCGCATGACCGCGCAGCGCGTCGATTTCTCGAAAACCGTGCTGACCGGCAGCTATGGCGGCATCGTGCTGACGCAATCGGTCGAGGAGAGCTACCGCTTCGTCAACGACTATGCGCCGGAGCATCTGGAGATCCTGTCCACCGACCCCTTCGCGCATCTCGGCCACATCACCGAGGCGGCGGAGGTGCTGCTCGGCCCGCACACGCCTGTGTCGATCGCCAATTTCGGCCTCGGCCCCAACGCCGTGCTGCCGACGAGCCGCTGGGCGCGCAGCGTCGGGCCGCTGTCGGTCATGGACTTCGTCAAGCGTTCGTCGATCGGCTACGTCACGGCGTCGGCCTATCCGGAGTTCGCGAAAAACGCGTGGACGCTGGCGCGCTACGAGGGCTTTTCATCGCACGAGCACGCCGTCTCCGACGTGCGCAAGGCCTATCTCTGAGGGATTTTGCTCATGAAGGCTGCCAGGCTCTACGCGGCGGGCGATCTCAGGATCGAGGACATCGACCCGCCGGGCGCGCCGCAGCCGGGATGGGTGCGCCTGAGGGTGACGGCCGCCGGCATCTGCGGCTCCGACCTGCACAATTTCCGCACCGGGCAGTGGATCAGCCGCTCGCCGTCGGTCGCCGGGCACGAATTCGCCGGCACGGTAACGGCGCTGGGCGACGGCGTCCGGGATTTCGCCCTCGGGGATCGCGTCGTGGCGGACAGCCGCTTCTGGTGCGGCGACTGCCCGGCTTGCCGCTCCGGCCGGCGCAATGTCTGCACAAAACTCGGCTTCGTCGGCGAGGTCTGCGACGGCGGTTTCGCCGAGGAGGTGTCGCTGCCGGCGCGGCTGCTGGTCAGGCACGATCCGAAACTCGACCCGGCCATCGCGGCGATGGCCGAGCCGCTGGCGGTGGCGCTGCATGCGGTGCGCCGGCAGAGGGTGCCGGCGGGCGAGCCGGTTCTGGTCGCCGGCTGCGGGCCGATCGGCGGGTTCGCGGCGCTGATCCTGTCACGGCTGCACGACGGGCCGGTTCTGGTTGCCGACCGTAATGTGGAGCGGGCGGAGCTGGTCGCCGCGGTCACCGGCGCGGCGGTCGTCGGCCTCGACGGCGCGGCGATCCGCTCCGCGCTCGGCGACAAGGTCCTGCGCCACGCGCTGGACGCGACCGGCAATGTCGGCGTGCTCGAAACTTTGCTCGACCTGCTTTCCGGCGGCGGCTCGCTGGCGCTGGTCGGGATCAGCCACGGCACGATCCCGCTCGACCCCAACCTGCTGGTCGAGCGCGAGACCGCGCTGATCGGCTGCCACGCCTTCGCCGGCGAACTGCCGGAGGCCGTGGCGATGCTTCCAGACCTCGCGCCGTCGCTCGCCCGCCTCCTCGACCGGGAGATCGGCATCGATGACGTCCCCGCCGCCTATGCGCGGCTGCTCGCCGGTGAAAGCCACGGGCTGAAGACGATCCTGAGGATGCCGGGAGGCGTAGCATGAAGGACGGCGACGGACCGGGCGGCAGCCCGGCGGGGACGGCGCTGCCCGCCAGCGCCAGCCCGCTCTACGAGCAGGTCAAGGCCTATGTGCTGGCCAATATCGGCAGCGGCAAGTGGGGCCGGGACCACAAGCTGCCGTCGGAGAACGAGCTCGTCGCCTCGCTCGGCGTCTCGCGCATGACCGTGCACCGGGCGCTCAGGGAACTCACCTCGGAAGGCTACCTGCTGCGCGTGCAGGGCGTCGGCACCTTCGTCGCCCCGCCAAAGCCGCGCTCGGCGCTGGTCGAGATCAACAACATCGCCAACGAGATCCGCGCGCGCAACGCCCGCCACCGGGCGAGCGTCATCGTGCTGGAGACGATCGCGCCGTCGGCCGACCTCGTCGCCGCGTTCGAATTCGCGAGAAGCGCGCCGGTCGGCCACTCGGTCATCGTCCACTACGAGAACGATGCGCCCGTCCAGCTCGAGGAGCGGTTCGTCAACCTGGCGCTCGTGCCGGACTACGACAAGCAGGATTTCGAGGCGGTCACCACCTACGACTATCTGCAGCAAAGCACGCCGCTGACCGAGGTGGAGCACGTCATCTCCGCCATTCCCGCCGACGAGGAGACGGCGCGGCTGCTGGCTCTCGAACCGGGCGACCCCTGCCTGCTGCTGCATCGCCGCACCTGGTCGGGCAAGACGATCGCCACGGTCAACCGGCTGGTCTACGCCGGCAGCCGCTGCTCGCTGGGCAGCCGCTACTCGCCGTCGGCGGTGCGCTGAAGCATATCGGCAGCATGCCCAGGGGACTTGTCGCCTATGGCAAGTGGCGCGGAATTTGGATGGCTCCGTACCCCCACCCCCACAAGGGGGAGGGGGACTTTGCGGCCGCTACGCAGCGCAAAACCGCCGACCATTGGCGCCTAGCGGAAGCGCAAGCCAGTCCCCCTCCCCCTTGTGGGGAGGGGTTAGGGGTGGGGGTAACGGCAGGCGCGGGATGGCCGACTGACGGTCTCAGGTAAAATTCCTATGAGAATTTAATGTCTTAGCAGCGCCCGGCATCTCGAATACAAATTTCGCGGTGGCTACCTTCCAGCCTGCACAGCGACGGAACTGTCAACCAGGCGTCGCCCCACGGAAGGAACCACAGTCACCGCGACGCCGCGCGCACCATCTCCCCTGCTCTTGCTGGGTGATGCTGGCCTGCGCCGTCGGTGCATCGGTCGAGACACCATGCGAAACTCTTCTCTGCAGTTTGAAGCCGCCGCTCAGGGTTTTCTGGTCGGCCGGGATTTCGACGGCCGCTGGGTCGCCCGCGACGAGCAGGGCCACATCGGCGGCGTCTTCGTCGACAGAGCGGCCGCCATCCATTTCGCTCTTGCCGAAAGCAACCACCGGCCGGGCGCCATAAGGCTCGTTCCCGCGCTCAGCCTTTTCAACTGACACTCCCGAAGCCGTCTCACTGCGTCGCCGCGCGATCGAAAATGCAGCCGGGCGCCGCCATCGAAACAGAGCTCGGAGAATTTCCCATGGAACCCGAACACATCAAAAGCCGGCTGAAGGGCGCCATGACGGCCCTCGTCACGCCCTTCAGCAAAAGCGAGGTCGACCTGGACGGCCTGGCGAGGCTCGTGCGCTGGCAGATCGACGGCGGCATCGACGGGCTGGTTGCCTGCGGTACCACCGGCGAGGCCCCTACCCTGTCTTCGGAAGAGCGGCTGGCGGTCATCCGCACCTGCGTCGACGCCGCCGGCGGCAAGGTGCCGGTCGTCGCCGGGACCGGGTCGAACGGCACCGATGCGACCATCGCGGCCACCGCGGCGGCGGAGGCGGCCGGGGCGGACGCGGCGCTCGTGGTCACGCCCTATTACAACAAGCCCACCCAAGAAGGGCTTTTCCGCCACTTCGAGGCGGTCGCGCGCGCGGTCAGCATTCCGATCATCGCGTACAACGTCCCCTCGCGCACCGGCGTCGATCTCCTGCCGGCGACCGTCGAACGCCTGGCTGATGTTCCCGGGATCGTCGGTCTCAAGGACGCGACGGGCGATCTGAGCCGGCCGCAGAGATTCCCGGCAACCCTGCGCGACAGGTTCCTGCTGTTTTCCGGACACGACGCGACCGCGTTCGACTTCAACACGATGGGCGGTAGCGGTACCATATCGGTGGTGGCGAACGTCGCCCCTCGGCTCTGCGCCGACATGCACGAAGCCTGCCGCAACGGGGATCACCACCGCGCCAGGATGATCCACCACAGCCTGCGGCCGATGATCGCCGCGCTGGAAATGGAGACCAACCCGATCCCGGTGAAATACGCCCTGCAGCTGATGCTGGGACTGAAGGCGGATCTCCGCCTGCCCCTGACCGAGGCGCTGCCGGAAACCCGCGAGGCGGTCCGCGCCGCCATTCTCGCGCTGGTCGCCGAGATGCACGAAGGCCGGCAGGTGGACCGGGTCGCCTGAACGGGCGGTCGGCCCTCCGGCCGCGCTATTAGAGAAGCTATCATGGTCGTCGGCGACAGCCGACGGCCATACACTCGTTTGCGGACACTCCGCCTAAGGAGGTTTCGCGCTTATCTTGAATGAATTGAACGTTTGTTTTATTATTTATCGACAGCGGAGGAGCACTTGGCCCGCACCGTCGGATCGGATGGCGAGAGGACGCAGGCGGCGACGCGCGACGCGGCGGCGGCGCTGATTGCGCGCCACGGCTACGAGGCGATGTCGATGCGCCAGCTGGCGGCGGAAGTCGGGGTGCAGGCGGCGGCGCTCTACCGTTATTTCCCGACCAAGCAGGACCTGCTTTATTCGCTGATGCGCGATCATATGGACGGGCTGATCGAAAGCTGGAAAGCCGCCCGCCCGGCCGCCCTCGGCCCGGCCGCGCGGCTGGAGCATTTCGTCGCCAACCACATTGCATTCCATGTGGCGCGGCGGCACTCCACCCACGTCTCCAACATGGAGCTGCGCAGCCTGTCGCGCGAGCGGCTGAGCCAGGTCCTCAAACTGCGGACGGCCTACGAGAAGGAGCTGCGCCGCATCCTGCGCGACGGCGTCGAGGACGGTGCCTTCCGCATCGACGACGTGGCGCTGACGGCCATGGCGATCATCCAGATGATCACCGGCGTCATCGTCTGGTTCCGGCCGGACGAGCGGCTGTCCGTCGAAGAAGTGACCAGAAACTATCTTACCATGACGATGCGCCTGGTCGGCGCCAACGCGAAGCAGGAGGAGCGCCATGTACGAGACCGTGCTGAATTTCGGGCAGGGTGAGGAGATCGATGCGCTGCGCGACATGGTGCGGCGCTTCGCCCAGGACAGGATCGCGCCGCTCGCGGCCGAGATCGACCGCTCCAATCAGTTCCCGATGCATCTGTGGCAGGAACTCGGCGGGCTCGGCCTGCTCGGCGTCACCGCCGATCCGGACCATGGCGGCTCGGGCATGAGCTATCTCGCCCACGTCGTCGCCATGGAGGAGATTTCCCGCGCCTCCGCTTCGGTCGGCCTCTCCTACGGCGCGCATTCCAATCTCTGCGTCAACCAGCTCAACCGCTGGGGCACGGCGGAGCAGAAGGCGAAATACCTGCCGGACCTGTGCGCCGGTACCACGGTCGGCGCGCTCGCCATGTCGGAGACCGGCGCCGGCTCCGACGTCGTATCGATGAAGCTCGCCGCCGAGAAGCGCAACGACCGCTACGTGCTCAACGGCTCGAAGATGTGGATCACCAACGGGCCGGACGCGGGCACGCTGCTGGTCTATGCCAAGACCGAGCCGACCATGGGCTCGCGCGGCATCACCGCCTTCATCATCGAGCGCAGCATGAAGGGTTTTTCCGTCGCGCAGAAGCTCGACAAGCTCGGCATGCGCGGCTCCAACACCGGCGAGCTGGTGTTCGCGGACGTCGAGGTGCCCTACGAGAACGTGCTCCACCAGGAAGGCAAGGGCGTCGAGGTGCTGATGTCCGGCCTCGACTACGAGCGCGTGGTGCTGGCCGGCGGGCCGCTCGGCATCATGGCGGCCTGCCTCGACGTGGCGGTGCCCTATGTGCGCGAGCGCCGCCAGTTCGGCCAGGCGATCGGCGACTTCCAGCTCGTCCAGGGCAAGCTCGCCGACATGTATGTGACGATGAACGCGGCGCGCGCCTATGTCTATGCGATCGCCGCCGCCTGCGACCGCGGCGAGACCACCCGCAAGGACGCCGCCGGCTGCATCCTGTTTGCCGCCGAGCGCGCCACGCTGATGGCGCTCGACGCCATCCAGCTTCTCGGCGGCAACGGCTACATGAACGAATTCCCCACCGGCCGGCTTTTGCGCGACGCGAAACTCTACGAGATCGGCGCCGGCACCAGCGAGATCCGGCGCTGGCTGATCGGCCGCGAGATCATGGCCGAAGGGAGCTGAAAGGGGGGTACCATTTCTGCCATGATTTGGCAGATCGGCGCAGATATGGCATTCTTCCCTCCTTATGACAGGAGGCCGCGATGCCCGGGCCGAAGGGTTTTTCCGAGGATCAGCAACCGTATGAAGGCGCCGGCGCGCTGCAATCCGTGTCGTACGCGCGGCTGAAGATCGACAGTGCGGGCCGCATCGTCATCCCCGCCGAAATGCGCGCAGCAATGATGGTGAAGCCCGGGGATACCGTGACGGCGGAAGTCGTGGAAGGTGAATTCCGCATCGTGTCGCCGGATGTGGCCGTCCGGCGCGCGCAGGCGTTCGCCAACAAGTTCAAGGCGGATCATCCGGGTATAAGTGTGGTCGACGAATTGATCGCGGAGCGGCGAGAAGAGGCACGCAAGGATCTCGAGGAAGCCAACGCCTGGCGTGCCACGCGCGGTTTGCCGCCCCTCGAATGACGGTCCGGGTCCTCGATTCCTCGGTCATTCTCGCAATCGTCTTCGGAGAGCGGGGACGCGAAGAGGCCGTCCGGCTGTCGAGAGGTGCGCTGATCAGCAGCGTCAACGTCGGGGAGATCGTGACCAAATGCCTGGAGAAGGCCGAATCTGAACAGGCCGCTCTCGATTACATGAAGAACAGCAACATAATCGTGGTCGGCTTCGACTTCGACGATGCCAGGCTGGCCGGGCAACTGAGCGCCCGCACGCCCAAAGGCGTCCTGTCACTCGGCGATCGCGCCTGCCTCGTCACGGCGATCCGGGCCGGCGCCGCCGCCGTCACGGCAGACCGCATATGGGCGCAGCTCGATCTCCCCTGCCCTGTCGAGCTGATCCGCTAAACCTCCCAGGCGAGCGCGAGGCCAGTGTAGTTCGATGCCATCGCGATCAACTGCCCCCGGCCCGACAGCGTCGCATAGGCGGTCCGGCGGTCCGGCCCGCCGAAGCAGACATTGGTCGTCATCGGATCGCCCGTCATGATCTGTTCCAGCATGGCGCCGGCCGGGCTGATCACCGTGATGCAGCCGGTGGAGAGCGTCGCCACATGAATGTTGCCGGCCGCGTCGACGGCCAGGCTGTCGAGCCGCTGGTGGCCGGGCAGGCCGCAGACCAGCCGCCCGCCATGCGGCGCCAGGTTGGAATGGCGCGGCGCCAAGCCGGGCTCCCTCAGGTCGAAGGCCCAGAGCCGGCCGCCCTCCGTCTCGGCCACATAGACCGTGCCGCCGTCCGGCGACAGGCCGACGCCGTTCGGCATCAGCAGGGGATAGGCGACCTCGACGATGCGCGAGCCGTCCGCCAGCGCGTAATAGAGCCCGCCATTCATGCGGTGGCGCGGATAAAGTTTGCCGAAATCGGTGAAATAGAAACCGCCGAGCCGGTCGAAGACGAGGTCGTTCGGCCCGACCAGCCGGTGCTCGCCGCAATGCGTGTAGAGGACTTTTCGCTCGCCCGTCGTCGGGTCCAACCGCTCGATCCAGCCGCCGGCATAACCTTCCGGCACGCCGGGTTTCACACGGTTCAACCCCTCGATCTCCTGGAACAGGAAGCCGCCGTTGTTGCAGATGTAGAGGCAGTCGTCCGGACCGACCGCCAGGCCGTTCGGGCCGCCGTCGAGCTCCGCCACGATCGAGACTGCTCCACCCGCAGCCACTTTGGTGATCGTCCTGCGCTGGATTTCCACCAGCAGCACCGAGCCGTCGGAACAGGCGACGGGACCTTCCGGAAAGTGCAGCCCTTCGGCCAGGATGGTGTGGTCAGACAAATCGAATCCCCCTCTCGCCTCGGCGGTTCTTGGCGAGCCAGCTATAGCTTCGCCGTCTACCGGCAGTCGAGGGTGAAGCGCGGCCGGGTGTCCGCGCGCCGACGTCTTGGCGCGCGGACACTTCGTCGTACGAGGACGACCCCGCGCACCTTGGCCCAGTGCGCCAGCACCCAGCAGGAGGGATCGGCGAAATCTACCAGCCTCAGTCTCAGAACCTGATATCCGCGGCCGATCCCAGCTTCCGTTCCGTCGCCACCGCACCCTCGAACACCTCGCGCACGCCGCTGGCGGCCATCGGGTCGACATTGCGCAGCCCCTTGAAGTCGAGGCCGGTCAGTTCCTCGATGCGGCTGATGCGCACCTGCCTCAGGTCGAAGCGGCCGGGGTCGAAACGCTCGACGGCGAGGTTGGAGATGAGGTCGGCCTGGTGCAGTACGAAGCCGACGGCGCCCAGCCCGTCCTCCCGTGTCCGGTAGGCGATCACCTTCCAGAAGGCGCTGGGGATCAAAAGGCCGCGATGCGTGCGGTCGTCCTTGCCGAACACCGGGCCGTTGAAGATCGACAGGCGCTGCAGGTCGCGCTTGGCCTGGTCGGTGACGTGGTTCTCCAGCTCGCCCCACAGCCGGAGGTCCTGCGGCTGCGACAGCTTGCTCTGGTTGAAGACCTCGTGTTGCGGCGAGCAGTTGGTCCAATGGAAGGTGTCGTCGTTGGCGCGCTTGGCCTCGTCCGGCGTCACGCCCCAACCGGCGTCGTAGCGGCGGGTGAGGTGGCCGCGGTCGAGCGGATTGTTCTTGTAGAAGCGGTTGTCGGCCTGGAAGGCGGCGTCGATGCGCGGATCGATGAACCATTCGTCGTCGCCGCGCTCCTCCGTGTAGGGCGCCGCCGCATCGTAGTTGACCGCCGAGACGTAGGCCAGGCGGCGCTCGGCATTCATGATGACGCTGAAGTGGTGATATTTCAGCTCGAGCGAGCCGTCGGCCAGGACCGCCGGCCTGCCGTGGCGGCTGTCAACGACGTCGGGCATCGGAACGGACACGCCGAGGAAATCGCGATGGAAGCCCGGCCGGCCGGCATAGTCGCGCTCGGGCCGCACCCGCTCGACCTCCGTGCCGGCCAGGCTCGCACTGACGGCGCGGCCGTCGCCGACCCGCACGGTGATGGTGACAGGCACGGTGATCGTCGCCTCGCCGGAGAGCAATCCGACCTGGTTTGCCGGTCCTTTTGGACCGTTATCGGGTTGGCTGTCGTCGGGCTGACCGTCGTTCGGCGGCAGAGGTCTGCGCCCGCCTTCCGGCCCCACAGGCCCCATCCGAACCGTGTCCGACCGGTCGAGCAGTTCCTTCAGCAGTCCGGCCATATGGGCAGGCACGTCCTTGCGACCCTTCAGGTGACGGATGATGCGGGAGATACGAATCCCTTCGTTGCCGACCCATTTGATCGCGTCGAGCGGCATGGAATCGTCCCAGACGCCGCCATCCTTGGTCAGGTAATTGCCGTTGGCGTCCGTCGCCGGCACGCCCTGATGGTGCAGCGCGATTACCTCCCAGAGGTCATTGAAAACCGGCGAGCCTGAAGAACCGGGCTCGGTGTCGGCCAGATAGTGGGCGACGTGGTCAAGTTCGTCGGCGGGAAGGGCGCTGAGCTGGTTTTCGCGGATGACCACCTGCTTCGGGTCACCGAGGGGATGCTGGATGATATTGACCGGCTCCGTGACGAGGATCTTGCCCTCGGCGGCAATCAACGGACAGAAGCCGAAATCGGCCAGCCTGGCGGCGCCGACCGACGGTGCGGGGCTGACGGCCACCAGCGCGTAGTCCAAGCGTTTGTCGTTGAGAAAGAAAGTATCCGGATCCAGCCGGAAAGTCTGTACCTGCTTCTGGTGACCATTGAGGTCGTGCTGAAAGTCGAACTCGGCCACGCTCGCCGCCGCCCAGGCGGGTTCCTCAAGCACGTGTTCGTTGGTGAGCATCAGTGACGGCGTCACCATGAAGCCGGTGCCGTAATACGCGTTGCCGTCGGTGTTCGTGGAGATCCGGGCCACCGAGCGGATTGCCGCCGACCCGAGATCAAAGAATGCCGCCGCCAGAAAATCCTTGGTCGGGCCTATGACGCGCTCGACCAGACGCGCAGTGGCCTTCACAATCGGCTTTCCGATAGCCAGCTCATGCGCCCGCGCCGGTGCGGCCTGGCGCTCGGGAGCGATTTCCCGCAAGAGCGGGCGGTAAGTGCGGACCTGCTCGCGCAGCCTGTTGGCGCGCTTGACGATGCGCTCGGGCGTATCGATCTCGTTCAGCCGGCCCTCAGCCCTCGCGCGTGCCCGCTTGTCCCGCTCGCCCGCGCTTTCCTGCCAGTGCTTTGCGGCCTCATCGGCGCGCGAACGCGAAAAACGAAACTTTCTCTGCATTGCCACCTCCCCTTTGCCGATTCTTATCTTGTCATCTTCACATGAAGATCACATGAAATCGCAAAAGTTGCAATAACTATGAATTATTACATTATATGCTCGTACAACGTGTAATAATTACAACCTGCACCTGCCGAACCGGCTCTCAAGCTTCTGCATTCCGGCCGACCGCGGCAGCGGGACGCCGCTGTTGCCCAGCCCCTCCCCCGCCGTGTAAGCATCTGAGGCCCCGACTTCAGAGAGCCGCCATGCCCGTCATAAGATCGCAAATCTCTCCCGGTTCCGAGGCTTTCCGTGCCAATGCGGCCCGCATGCAGGCGCTGGTCGCCGATGTTTCAGAGAAAGCCGCGACGGTGCAGCGCGGCGGCTCCGAGGAAGCGCGCCAGCGCCATGTCGGCCGCGGAAAGCTGCTGCCGCGCGAGCGGCTGGCGCAACTGCTCGACCCCGGCTCGCCTTTCCTGGAGATCGGCCAGTTCGCCGCCTGGGATCTCTATGGCGGCGACATCGCCTCGGCCGGCCTGATCGCCGGGATCGGCCGCGTCGAAGGCACGGAGGTCATGGTCGTGGTCAACGACGCCACCGTGAAGGGCGGCACCTACTATCCGCTCACGGTGAAGAAGCACCTGCGCGCCCAAGAGATAGCCCGCGAGAACGGGCTGCCCTGCGTCTATCTCGTCGATTCCGGCGGCGCCAACCTGCCCAACCAGGACGAGGTCTTTCCTGACCGCGAGCATTTCGGCCGCATCTTCTACAACCAGGCGACGATGAGCGCGGCGGGCATCCCGCAGATCGCCTGCGTCATGGGCTCGTGCACGGCGGGCGGCGCCTATGTGCCGGCGATGTCGGACGAGGCGATCATCGTCAGGAACCAGGGCACGATCTTCCTGGGCGGCCCGCCGCTGGTCAAGGCGGCGACCGGCGAGGACGTGTCCGCCGAGGACCTCGGCGGCGCCGAGGTCCATGCGAAGCTCTCGGGCGTGGCCGACCATTACGCGCTCGACGACGGGCACGCGCTGGCGATCGCCCGGCGCATCGTCAGAAACCTCAACCGGACGAAGAGCGCGGGCCTCGCCCTGCGGGAGCCGAGGCCGCCGCTGCACGATCCCGAAGAGCTCTACGGCATCATCCCCGACGACACGCGAAAGCCCTATGACGTGCGCGAGGTGATCGCCCGCATCGTCGACGGCTCCGAGCTAGACGAGTTCAAGCAGACCTACGGCACGACGCTGGTCACCGGCTTCGCCCATCTGCACGGCATGCCGGTCGGCATCATCGCCAACAATGGCGTGCTGTTTTCCGAGAGCGCGCTCAAGGGCGCGCATTTCATCGAGCTGTGCTGCCAGCGCAAGATTCCGCTGATCTTCCTGCAAAACATCACCGGCTTCATGGTGGGGCGCAAATACGAGGCCGGCGGCATCGCCAAGGACGGCGCGAAGCTGGTGACGGCGGTGGCGACGGCGCGGGTGCCGAAGCTCACCATGATCATCGGCGGCTCCTTCGGCGCCGGCAATTACGGCATGTGCGGCCGCGCCTATTCGCCCCGCTTCCTGTGGATGTGGCCGAACGCCCGCATCTCGGTGATGGGCGGCGAGCAGGCGGCAACCGTCCTGGCGCTGGTCAAGCGCGAGGGCATCGAGCGCAAGGGCGGCGCCTGGAGCGCCGAGGAGGAAGCCGCCTTCCGCGCGCCTATCCTCGAAAAATACGAGCGCGAGGGCCACCCGCTCTATTCCTCGGCGCGGCTGTGGGACGACGGCATCATCGACCCGGCGAAAAGCCGCGAGGTGCTGGCGCTCAGCCTTTCCGCGGCGCTCAACGCGCCCGTGGAGGACACGAAGTTCGGCGTGTTCAGGATGTGATGATTATTGTTTCCGAGGGCTTTCAAAGCGCTCGTGTTTTTGCAAAAGAATTGGGCTCGATGCTTTGGGGGGAGCGTAGATTGAGCCGCTGGTTTGTCTGCTTTGCAGTTTTTCTGCAGTTGATGGGCCTGGGCGCGTTATCCGCCCGGGCTCAAGGTGCTACCGAGCCGGTCGCAAACCCGGAGCTTGGGATAACCCTGCCGCCGGAAATCGCCCGCAGGCCGGCGGTTTCACGCGAACTTCGGGCGCTTTCGCGCGAAAAATGCGACCGCCAGGCGATCTACAGACTTTCCAAGGAACTCGAGGACGAGAGCTATCGGCGTGAAGCGGCCGAAAGCCTGGTGGCCTTCTCGACGAATTGCGGCGGATACGGCGAGGCGCTGCGGCGGGCAATCAACTTGTTGCTGGACCTCTCCGACTATCAGCGGGCGGTCGAGCTTGCCACCGAGCTGATCGACATGGAGCCGAACGGCGACAACGGCTATTATCTGCGCGCCCTGGCTTACGACCGCAACAACCGATGCGAACAGGCCATCGCCGACTACTCGTCCGCCGTGGAGCTGTTCGGCGACAAGGAGAAAATTTCCAGCGTCGGCTATGAGAGCATGTCGCGCTGCTATGAGCAGCTCGGCCAATATTGCGACGCCATGCTGCCCATCGAGAACTGGGTCGCCATCGATCCGGAGCAGCACGACAACGACCAAACGCGAGCAATTCTGCGGCGGCTGAGCAACAAAGGTAAGTGCGCGCAGGCAAGCACGGGGGTCAAGGAAGAGAAGATCCGCCGCAAGGGTTCCGACGTCATCACGGTCGAGGGCCAGGTCAACGGCGTTCGGGGCACGTTCATAGTCGATACCGGCGCATCCTTCGTCACGATCAAGAAGTCTTTTGCCGAAAGAGCGGACCTCAAGATTTCGGAAGGACAGAAGATACGGCTCAATACGGCAAACGGTGCCGTCGACGGCTATCTGACCCGGGCCAAGACAGTGAAGCTGCGTTCGCTGGAATCGCGCAGAGTGCAGGTGGTGATCCAGTCCGACGGCGAGGACGATTTCGGCGACGGAGTGGATGGCCTGATCGGCATGAGCTTTCTGTCGCGCTTCGACGTTGTCCTGGAAAGGAAGATGCTGCGCATACGGCCGCGAGAGGTGCAGTAAGGACCGGCTGGATCGCTGCGGAAACGCCGCCCGCCCTCGACGTCCGGCCGGCCATCCCCTTCCGTTTTTCGGCCCGCAAACCAACCGCCCGGGCGATCGACGGCCGCAAAGCAAAATTTAACCATATTTGTCCATCCTTTCTCGATCGCTCGTTCAAGATGGGGACAATCCGGAAGTCACGCAGCCGCGGTCGCGCGCCGACCCGAGGACATTTGTGGGATTGCCGGATTGCTACGCGTTTGTGAGTAAAGTCGTTCGTACACAGTCTTTGCGCCGCTTGTTGCGCCCGCTCCTGATCACGTCCTTCGGCGCTGTCCTTGCCGGGGCGACGGTGTGGTCGGCGGCCGGCATGGTCGCGATGAGCGGCCCGTTCGCGCTGGGTTCGAGCCAGTTCCTGCCCAGGCCGCATGGCCTCGACATGAGACAGGCGCGGCTGCCGGGTGAGCAGGCGAGACCCGGCACCGCGGCGCGGCTCGCGGCGGCCAAGGCGCCGCCGGTCGTGGCCGCGAGCTATTCCGCCGGCGGGAAGTCCGCCCGCCTGGCGCTCGAGGGTGCCGATGCGAGCGACAGTGCGGCCCGCTTCGACGCCGCCGTGAAGCAAGCGGGCCTGACCTCCGAAAAACTCGCCAGCCTTTTCCCCCGTTCCGGCTCAACCAAGTCGAGCCGGCCATCGGCGAAAGCCGGCGGGCCCGCGCCCGAGCGGTTCGCGGCGCCGCCGACCGTCGCGGCCGATCGGCCGCCAACGCTGCTGGCCTATGCCGACCCGTCGCCGACCGGAGCGGGTGCCGCCTTGTCGGCCCTGCTGACACCGCCTGCCGGCGAGGACCTCGCATCGCAGGATCCGGACCTCGACACGGACGACATGGTCATCCTGCCGGACTACGAGAACACGCCGCCCGACGGTCCGCTGCCGCAGCTTCGTCCGCGCGGCGAGCGCAAGCCCGTCGTGGAGACGGAGCAGCCCGAGGGCCGTCGCGGCGAAGAGGCGGCGGCACCCAGGACCGGCGAGCCGCGGAAGGCCAATGAACGCGAGACGGCAAAGCCGCAAAAGCTCGCTTATGCGCGGCCGAGCAATCCGACTGAGAAGAAGTCCAACGGCACGTTCGGCCAGACGCTGCGCAACCTGTTCGGCGGCGGGACCCGGGCGGGCAACGGCGTGGCCGTCTACGACATCAGCGCCGCGAAGGTCTACATGCCTGACGGCAGCGTTCTGGAGGCCCATTCCGGCATCGGCAAGATGGCCGACAATCCGCGCTATGTGCATGTCAAGATGAACGGCCCGACGCCGCCGCACACCTACAATCTCAGGATGCGGGAAAAGCGCTTCCACGGCGTCGAGGCGATCCGCATGCTGCCGGTCGACGGCAAGAACAAGCACGGCCGCGACGGTTTTCTCACCCACAGCTACCTGCTGCGCGGCGGACGGGCGGAATCGCACGGCTGCGTCGCCTTCAAGGACTACAACCGCTTCCTCAACGCCTTCAAGCAGGGCAAGGTCAGGCAGCTCGTCGTGGTGCCCAGCGGCGGCCGGGCGACCATGGTCGCCTCCAACGGCAGGAGTACCTGACCGGCCTGCCGGTGCGGGAAACGCGCCGTCGGCCGGCACGACCGGACCACTCCCTTGCGATAACGCCCGCCGCGTAGCGGGGCTCGGATCTCGACTGCGGCGGCCGCTTGAAATCCGGGAAAATGCCCCCCTATCCCTCGACCGGCCCATCCGGTCCTGGATCGCCCCCGGATGCCGCGATCTTCAGCCTGGCGAGATAGTGGTTCCAGCCCTTCTGGTGGCTGGCGCGCTCGTTCTCGTCCGGCAGCCCGCTGTGGGTGAAGCGCACCAGCGTGCCGCCGTCCTTCTCGACGAGGTCGATCTCGACCAGGCTCGATCCGGGGGGCATGTTGTCGCGCTCTTCCCAGCCGAAGCTGTAGGCGAGGCGATGGACGGGGATCACTTCGGTAAACTCGCCGCGGGCGACATGCTTGCCGCCGACATCGACGAGATAGATGCCGCCGGGATGCGGCTCCGTCGTGGCGGGGCCGATCCAGCGCATGATCTTGTCGGGATCGGTCAGGAAGGCGAAAACCGTCGCCTGCGGGGCCGCGATCTGGATTTCGGTGCGCAGCGTCTCCGTCATCGGCCATCTCCCCGTCCCGGCGCGCAACGGCGCCCGGTACCGCCACAATGTAGTCCAGCGCGAGCCGGAGACAAGAAAGCTGCCAAGTCCTCATGACAGGAGCCTGACAGCATTGCATGATCGCCGCCATGAAACTGGCGTCGATACTCTCCTTCCTCGTCGACGAGGCGGCCGGCCTGTCCGGCGCCGACGCGCTGCTCGGCGCGCTGGGCACCCGGCTCGTCGCCGGGGGCCTGCCGCTCGCCGGCGGCGCGCTCACCCAGGCGGCGCCGCACCCGATCATCGCGCGGCGGACATGGCTGTGGCGTGCCGACAGCGGACGGATCGTCGAGTCGCTCGGCTTCGCCGCGACCGCCGGCGCCGCGCAAGGCGATGTCGGGCGCGACTGGCTGGCGGCGCTGGGGGCCGTGCATGAGAGGCCGGTCGGCAGCGTTTCCGACGGCGCATTGCTCGGTTGGGCGAGCACCCGGCCGTTCAATGGCTTCGAGCTGGATTTGCTGCGCGACGTGGCCCGCTTTGCCGCCGCGCCGCTGGCGGCGCTCGGCGCGCGATCGACGCTGGCGGCGCTGCTCGAAACCTATCTCGGCCGGCGCAGCGCCGCGCAGGTTCTGTCCGGCCGACTGCGGCGCGAGCCCGGCGAGACCATCCGTGCCGCCCTGCTCTATGCCGACCTGCGCGGCTTCACCGAACTGTCGGAAAACACCGCGCCGCAGCAGGTGGTGGCGGCGCTCGACGCCTGGTTCGACCGCATTGCCGGCGCGGTCCACGCTTTCGGTGGCGAGGTGCTGAAATTCATCGGCGACGGCGTGCTGGCGATCTTCCCGATCGGCGAGCGCGGCCCCGCGGCCGCCTGCGACGCGGCACTGCGCGCGGTCGCAGCGGCACGCGCCGGCATGGACCATCTCGACCGCGGCCGCGCCGCGCAGAACCTGCCGCCGCTGCCCTTCGGCACGGCGCTGCATGTCGGCGAGATGCTGTGGGGCAATATCGGCACCGCCGACCGGCTGGATTTCACCGCGATCGGCCCGGCCGTCAATCTGGTCAGCCGGCTGGAAGGGCTTTGCCGGCCGCTCGGCCGCACCGTGCTCGTATCGGGCGCGTTCGCGGCGGAGACGACGCAAGCGCTCATTCCGCTCGGCGAACACGCGCTGCGCGGCATCGCCGTCCCCTGCCCGGTGTTTGCGCCGGCGGAGCGGTCCTGATCCGCCGTCCTGCCTCGCGGAGGCAGGGCGGCGCCGATGGCTCACACCAGACCGACCACCGGCACCAGCGCGCCATGCATCGCCCGCGCGCCGTCCGAGCACAGGAAGGCGATGACGGCGGCGAGGTCAGCCGGCCTCACCCACTTCTCCGGATCGGCCTTCGGCATCGCCGCTCGGTTCTCCGGCGTGTCGATGGTCGAGGGCAGCACGCAATTGACGTTGATGCCGTGGCCGCGCAATTCGGCCGCCATCGATTCCGTCAGCCGCATCACCGTGCTCTTCGAAGACGCATAGGCGCTCATTTCGGCGCCGCCCTTCAACGCCGCCATCGAGCCCACGGTGACGATCCGCCCGGATTTGCGTGCGATCATGCCTGGAACCGCCGCCTTCGCCACGTTCATCACGGTGGCGACATTCAGCTCCATCATCCGCTTCCAGGCGTCCGGCGGCATGTCGTGCACGGGCTCGCCCATGTGGAAGCCTCCGGCCAGCGCGCAGAGCGCGTCGATGCGGCCGAACTGCCGTTCCGCCTCGGCAACCGCGCCGGCGGCCGCGCCGGCGTCGACGAGATCGGCAGCGAGCTTCAGGTGGCGCGGATCGCGTTTCGGAAAGGCCTCGTCGAGGCTTTCGCTCCGCGAGCCGACCAGCGCCAGCCGCGCCCCCTCCGCCTCGAAGGCGGCTGCGACGGCGCGGCCGAGATTGCCGGTCGCGCCGGTGATCAGCACCACGCGCTCAGCCATTGGCGGTCGCCTTGGCCTGCCTGCCGCGGAAATAGTCGAGCGTGCCGTGGTGGATCACGCGGTCGCCCGCGGCGAGTTCGTCCGGCTCGTAGGTCGGTCCGCTGCCCAGCCGCTCGTAAAGCGGGCCGAAATCCTCGGTGCAGTCCCTCACAAGCTGCTCGAAGCTGTCGATGACGAAATAGACTTTCTGAAAATCATCGATGATGTAGTTGGTGCGCATCACCCGCTCGAGGTCGAAGCCGATGCGGTGCGGCGACGGATCGTCGAGCGAGAACACGCTCTCGGCGGTGGACGACATGATGCCGGCGCCAAAAATCTTCAGCCCGCCCGCCTCGCGCACGAGGCCGAACTCCACCGTATACCAGTAGAGCCGCGCCAGATTCTTCAGCCGGCCGAGCTTCAGCGCGCGCTGGCCGCCCTTGCCGTAGGCCTGGATGAAATCGGCATAGAGCGGATTGGCCAGCAGCGGCACATGGCCGAAGATGTCGTGAAAGATGTCCGGCTCCTCCAGATACTCCATCTCCTTTTCGGAACGGATGAAGGCGCCGGCGGGAAAGCGCCGGTTGGCGAGGTGGTCGAAGAAGATGTCGTCCGGCACCAGGTCGGTAACCGGCGCGATGCGCCAGCCGGTGATCTTCTCCAGCCGGTCGCTGAGGCGTTCCATGTTGGGCACGCCGCTCTCGGAAAGCCGCAGTGTCTTCACCGCGTCGAGATACTCCCGGCAGGCGCGGCCCTGCAGCACCTTCAGCGTGCGCGCAAACAGGCGGTCCCAGCGATCATGCTCGTCGGCGGAATAGGACTGCCAGTCCTGGTCGATCGTCCAGTCGGCGTTGCGCCTGGCATCCTTGTAGCGGTTCTTGGGCTTGGGCGTTTCGGCCCTGGCGGAATTCTGCGTCGCCATGTCTTCCTCCATCCGTTTTGGCGGCGCCGGCCTCGCGGCGGCTGCCGCATCCATGAAGGAATTATCCCGCGAATCCGCTGAAAAATCTTGCCAATCTTCCGAACTCAAGGATGGTATGTGGCTACATTTTTCAAACCACGGCCGATCCTGAAAGAAGTTGCCGCCATGAAGACCGAAGAAAGCGACCGCCGAATCCTGCGCGAGCTGCAGCGCGACGCCACGCTGACGCTCAAGCAATTGTCGGAACGCCTCGCCATGTCGCAGTCGACCATCTGGCGACGCATCCAGGAGATGGAGAAGGACGGCGTCATCCTCGGGCGGGCGACGCTGGTCGACCCGCTGGCGGTGGGCTTGAGCGTCTGCGTCTTCGTCAACGTCAACATGACGGCGCACAGCACCGAGGTGCGCAGCCGCTTCGAGGCTTTCGCCCAGAGCGCGCCGGAGATCGTCGACTGCTATTCTGTCACCGGCGCGCACGACTACACGCTGATCGTGCGCACCCGCACGGTCGAGGAGTTCGAGACTTTTCTGATGAAGCAAGTGCTGTCGCAGCCCGGCGTGGCGACCGCCTCGTCCAATCTGGCCTTGCGCCAGCACAAGCGCAGCGCCGTGCTGCCGATTTGAGGCTGGCGTGAGCGCCGCGCTACCCTGCCTGGCGCTTGCGTTCCTCATCCTCCAGCGGCAGCGCGACCGGCTCCGCCGTCGGCAGCGCGCTTACCGCCTCGTCGGTCAGTTCCACCTCGCGCAGCCATTCGCGCCAGATGGCGACCAGCAGCGCCATCAGCACGGGACCGATGAACAGACCGAGAAAACCCATGGTCTTCACGCCGCCGATCAAGCCGAAGAAGGTCGGCAGGAAGGGCAGCTTTATAGGGCCGCCGACGAGCTTGGGCCTGAGCGTCTTGTCGACGATGAACAGCTCGACCGAGCCCCAGATGAACAGCGCCAGGCCAGCGACCGGAGAGCCGCTGGAGACCAGATAGATCGACACCAGCGTGAAGGAGAGCGGCGCGCCGCCCGGGATCAGCGCCATGATGCCGGTGATGACGCCGAGGGTCACCGGCGACGGCACGCCGGCGATCCAGTAGGCGACGCCCAGCACCACGCCCTCGCCGATGGCGATCAGGGTCATGCCGGTCACCGTCGAGCTGATCGTCGCCGGCACCACGCGCGAGATGCGGCCCCAGCGCATCGGCAGGATGCGCTCGCCGACCGTGTCGAGCTGCCCGGCGAACCGTTCGCCGTCGCGATAGACGAAGAACAGCGCGATCATCATGAACAGCAGCGTCAGCAGCAGGCTGAAGGCGCCGGTGCCGACCTGCAGCACCGCCCGGTAGATGTTGCCGATATTGGCGCCGCTGACGATCTGGATCAGCTCGCCGATGGCGCCGGGATGGCCGATATGGCGCGTCCACTGCTGGTCTAGCCACTCGCCCACCATCGGCAGCGCGGTGATCCAGTCCGGCGTCGCGGCGCCGTTGCGGTTGGTCTCGAAGGCCCAGCCGATCCATTCGCGCACCTCGTGCGTGGCATAGCTGCCGGCGATCGCGATGGGGACGACGAGGAAGATCAGGATGGCGAGGATGGCGACCGCCGCGGCGACCGTGCGGCTGCCGTCCACCACGACCAGCAGCCGCCGGTAGAGCGGCCAGGAGGCGAAGGCGATCACCAGCGCGGCCAGCACCGGCACGAGGAAGCCGTGGAAGAAATAGATGCCCGCGGCGATGATCAAGAGCAGCAGCCAGCGCGCCGCCGACAGGGGCGGCACCAGGGCGAAGCGCATCGGCGCCGCCGGGCCCATCAGGCGCGGTTCGGTCGGCATCTTTCGCGATTCGTGCCGGGTCAAGCGCACGGGTCTCCGGATTTGGAATGCGCCCGCCCTCCCGGCGGCGCTTGTCCATCCTATAGCGCAGATTTACGACCGAACCGCAAATTTATTGGGCGCGGCACATTCCCTCCCCCTTGAGGGGAGGGTGCCGAGCGAAGCGAGGCGGGTGGGTCGGCCGAGGCAGCGCGGGGCGTAAGAAAGCGCCGCGTTTGGCCGCGGCGAGCCCACCCGGCCGCTTCGCGGCCACCCTCCCCTCAAGGGGGAGGGATGGCGCCCTATTCCGCCGCCACAGGCAGTGTCGGGCGTGGTACGATATGCAGCCCGTGTCCCTTCTCTTCCAAAACATCCGGCTCATCGGCCCGGTTCGGCCGGACCAGCCAGCGGAACAGCTTCGCGGTCAGAAGCGCCGCGTCGTCCATGATGGTGTAGAAGGACGGCACGAACACCAGCGACAGCAGCGTCGAGACCAGGAGGCCGCCGATCACCGCGATCGCCATCGGCGCGCGGAACTCGCCGCCGTCGCCGATGCCGAGCGAGGCCGGGATCATGCCCGCCGACATGGCGATGGTGGTCATGACGATCGGCCGCGCCCGCTTGCGGCCGGCATCGATGATCGCCTCGGCGCGCGGCACGCCCTGCTTCACCTCCTCGACCGCGAAGTCGACCAGCATGATGGCGTTCTTGGTGACGATGCCCATCAGCATCAGAATGCCGATGACGACCGGCATGGAGACGGCCGAATTGGTCAGCCACAGCGCCGCCACCACGCCGCCGATCGCCAGCGGCAGCGAGCCGAGGATGGTGAAGGAGTGGAAGACCGAGCCGAACAGGAGGATCAGCACCACCAGGACCAGCATCAGGCCGGTGCTCATGGCGGTGGCGAAACCCTCGAACACCTCGCCCATGATCTCGGCGTCGCCGGTCTCCTGGATGCGCGTGCCGGCCGGCATATTCTTCACCTCCGGCAGCGACCAGACGATGCCGAGCCCCTCGCTGAGCTCGGCGCCCTCAGCCATGTCGGCGCCGATGACGACGCGCCGCTCGCGGTTGAAGCGGTTGATCGAGGACGGGCCCTGGCCGAAGCGGATGTCGGCGACCGATGACAGCGGCACGGTGCCGCCATTGGCGGTCGGCACCGGCAGGGTGCTGACCACCGACAGGTCGTCCTTGGCCTTCTCGTTGAGCTGGACGCGGATCGGGATCTGGCGGTCGCCGACGGTGAATTTCGCAAGATTCTCGTCGATGTCGCCGATGGTGGCCACCCGCAAGGTCTCCGACAGCGCCGCCGTCGAGATGCCGAGCTCGGCCATGCGGACGAGGTCCGGCGCGACGATGACCTCGGGCCGGTCGAGCGCGGCGTTGGAGCTGACGGCGCGGAACTTGCCGGTCTCGGTCATGGCGCTCTGGATTTTCCGCGCCTGCTCGTCGAGCACGGCGCCGTCACTGCCCATCACGCCGAAGGCCAGTGCGCGCTCGCCGCGGTCGTTGACGAAGTAGACGCGCAGGTCCGGCAGCGCCGACAGCGTTTGCAGCAGCTCCTCCTCGATGACGTATTGCGGCACGTCGCGCTCAGACTTGTGCTTCAAGTCGGCGATCACCGTGGCGCGGCGCGTCTCCAGCGTGCCGGTCGGGCTGGCCCCGCCGATCACGTAGACGTTCTCCACCTCCGGGTTCTCGCGCATGAGCCGCGTCACCTCGTCCGTCGTGTCGCGCGTGTCGTCGAGCAGGCTGCCGGGCGGCAGCTCCAGCGAGAAGACGATGCGGCTGGCGTCCTCGCGCGGGATGAAGCCGGACGGCAGGAAACCGGTGGCGTAGATCGAGCCGGCGAAGAAGGCGATGCCGGCGAGCAGCGTCAGCCAGCGGAAGCGCAGCGTGCCGCGCAGCAGGGCGAGATAGCCGCGCAGGAAGGCGCCGGGCTTCGGCTCCTCATGGCCGCCGCCGCGCAGGAAATAGGCCGCCATCATCGGTGTGAGGAGCCGCGCCACCAGCAGCGAGAAGAACACGGCGACCGCCACCGTCAGGCCGAACTGCTTGAAATACTGGCCCGCGATGCCGCCCATGAACGAGACCGGCGCGAACACGGCGATGATGGTGGCCGAGATGGCGATGACGGCCAACCCGATCTCGTCGGCCGCCTCCAGCGAGGCGCGGTAGGGCGACTTGCCCATCTTGACGTGGCGCACGATGTTCTCGATCTCGACGATGGCGTCGTCGACCAGGATGCCGACCACCAGGGTGATGCCGAGCAGGCTGACGAGATTGAGCGAAAAGCCCATCATGTCGAGCGCCCAGAAGGTTGGGATGATGGAGAGCGGCAGCGCCGTCGCGGCAACGATCGTGGCGCGGATGTTGCGCAGGAACAAGAGCACGACGATGACCGAGAGCGCCGCGCCCTCGAACAGCATCTCCATCGCCGAGTCGTAATTGCCCTCCGTATAGGTGACGGAATCGTCGACCTTGTTGATCTTCACGCCGGGATGGGCCTGCTCGAGCGCGGCGATCGCGGCAGTGGCGCGCTCCGACACTTCGACGTCGCTGGCGCCCTTGGCGCGGAAGATGCCGAAGGAGACGACGGTCTGGTTGTTCACCCGGGCAAAGCTCTTGGGCTCGGCCCAGGCATCGGTGACGGTGGCGATGTCGGAGAGTCTTACCATGCGCCCGCCCGACAGCGGGATCTCCAGCGCCTCCAGGTCGGCTACCGTCTTGGCGCCGCCGAGCGCGCGGATCGCCTGGTCGCGGGCCGCGAACTTTCCGCTGCCGCCGGTCAAATCGACATTGGCCGACCACAGCGCGCGGTTGACGTTGGCGGCGGTGACACCGAGCGCGTTGAGGCGGTCGGGGTCGAGCTCGACCTTGATCTCGCGCGTCACGCCGCCATAGCGGTCGACGCGGGCGACGCCCTTCAGGCCCTGCAGCTTGCGGATGACGGTGTCGTCGACGAACCAGGACAGTTCCTCGATGGTCATGGCGGGCGCCGACACCGCATAGGTCAGGATCGCCTGGCCCTCGACGTCGACGCGGCTGACGATCGGCGTGTCGGCGGTGGCCGGCAGGTCGCTGCGGATGCGCTCGACGGCGTCCTTGACGTCGTTGACGGCCGTCTGGGTATCGACCTCCAGGCGAAATTCCACCAGCGTCTGCGAATTGCCCTCGGTGATGGTCGAGGTGACGTTCTTGACGCCGGAGATGTTGGAGACGGCGTCCTCGACGCGCTTGGTCACCTGAGTTTCAAGCTCGCTCGGCGCCACGCCAGGGTCGGTGACCGTGACGTTGACGATCGGCACGTCGATGTTGGGAAAGCGGGTGACCGGCAGCTTTTCGAAGCTCATCAGCCCCAGAATGGTCAGCACGATGAACAGCAGGATCGGCGGAACCGGGTTGCGGATCGCCCAGGCGGAAAAGTTCCAGTTCATGGCTTGACCGCCCCCGTCGTGTCGACATCGCGCACCGGGGTCACCTGATCGCCGTCGGCGACGAAGGTGCCGGCGCGGGCCACCACCTCCTCGCCCTCGGCCACGCCGGACAGCACCTCGACATTGCCGGCGGCGCGGGCGCCGAGCGTCACAGGGGTGGTAGCGACGCGGCCCTCCTGGACCACCTGCAGCAGCGGCGTCTCGCCCTGGTAGAGCACGGCCGAGACCGGCACGGCGACGCCCTCGCGGCGGGAAAGCTCGATCTCGGCGCGGGCGAAGGAACCGGCGCGCGCCGGCGCCTCCTTGGGCAGGGCGATGCGGATCAGGCCGAGGCGCGAGCCCTGGTCGACTTCCGGCGCGATGCGGCGGACCTTGCCGTCGATCCGCTCCGCCACGCCGGGCAGCGCCACGGCGCTCTCCATGCCGACGGCAAGCCGCGGCAGCGCCGTCTCGGCGACGCTCGCCTCAAGCTCGAACTTTGCATCGATGGCGATGCGGAACAGCGGGCCGCTGCTCGGCGAGACGACGCCGCCGACGGTGGCGGCACGCGCCAGCACGAGGCCGTCGGCCGGGGCGCGCAGTTCGGTCTTGTCGATCTGCACCTCGACGCCGCTGATCTGCGCGTCGATGACGGCGATCTGCGCCTGGCTGGCGGCGAGCGCCTTCACCGCCGTATCGAGCTTGGCCCGTGCACCGGCGGCGGCGTTCTGGGCATTGTCGAGCTGCGCCTTGCTCGCCACCGCCTTCTTCTGCAGGGCGACCGCGCGCTCCAGTTCCTCGTCCGCCTGCTTCACGTTCACCTTCGCATCGGCGATCTGGGCGTCCATCTGCGCGACGCTCGCCTCGGCCTGGGCGCGTGTCGCCCGCATCTGCGCGAGCTGGGTGTCGAGCATGGAGCGGTCGAGCACGGCCAGCACGTCGCCCTTCCTGACCATGTCGCCGATATCGAAATTGAGCGCCGTGACGATCATGCCGTTGAGGTCGGTGCCCGCCGCCGCCTCGTCGCGGGCCACGACGGTCCCATTGACGGCGAGCGTCTCGACCAGTTCGCGGCGCTCGGCGGCGACGACGCGGATGGCCGGCAGCGGGCTCGCGGCCACGGGGCTCGGCTTGGTGTCCGCGGCAAAGCCCTGGCCGGCCGCGAGCGGAAGCGCGGCGGCCGCCAGCAGGGCTGCGGCAAAGCGGGACGAAGGCAGCTTGAGGCGGATCATCGTGTGTCTCGCGACAGGAGAAAGTCTACGGTCAATCTTGGGAAAGCGGTCCGGAAGCGGTCGGCCGCAGCATGCCGACCACCATCGCCCGGATGATGATCTCGAGCTTGTCGAACGGAACGCCCATGCCGGGCAGGTCGTTCAGCGCCATTCCGTGGGCGATCGACATCAGCGTCGGCAGCAGGACCTCGAGCTCGACCGGCGGATCGATCTCGCCCCTTGCCTTGGCGGCGCCGAGATAATTCATGAACATTTCCTGCACTTGCAGCATGTTCTTCATGCAGGTCTGCTCGATCGCCGGATTGCGCATGGCCTCCGCGCAGATCTCGGCGAACAGCACGGCGGCACTGTCCTCGTGCATGTGCCTGATGTGGGCGAGCGCGCCCATCACCAGGCCCTCGACGACATCGGGCTCTTTCAGCACCTGGGCGAACAGTTCGGCGTCCTCGCGACGGTCGGCCTCGCAGATCGCCTCGACGATGGCCTCCTTGGAGGGGAAATAGCGGTAGAGCGCCCCCGGGCTCATGCCGGCCTCGGTGCAAATCTGCTGCATGGAGGCGCCCTGGAAGCCGGAACGGATGAAGCAGGCCTTGGCGGCTTCGAGAATGCGCTGGACCTGCTGGTCGCGCCGCTCGGCACGGCTGAGCAACGGCCCCTCCGCGGCGTCGATGGCCTCAAAGCTCAATTGCGAAAAGTCTTCCATGCAGCGCACCGATGCGAATGATCGTTCTCTCTTTATGCGAATGATCATTCTCGGTCAATGTGCCGCGCTGCGACAAATGGGCCGTACGCGTACACTCTTGTCGAACAGTGCCAGCAATTCGTGATGGATGGCAAGATCGGATTCCGGCGATAGCGCCGAACCCGAGCCTGTGTGCCGCCCCCCTGCCGGCGAGCAGGACGCTGTCGGAGATACTGAGCGAAACGTTGTGCCGAGGCGCTGGACGAGATTTGACAGCAGCGCCGATCGCACGGCGGACCATTGCTCGCCGCCTCAGCACGGCGGGCCATGCTCGCAATCTAGCGCGAAATTCCCGGGATCACCCGAACTTGCCGGTCCGCGGAAAACCCTTCGGCACCATGCGGCCGGCGCCGGCGCGGTCGCCCAGCCATTCGGCGAGCTCCGCCCTGGTGCGCGTAAAGGTGCGGCCGGAGGAATCCTGCCAGGTCAGGCCGTCGTCGATGGCGAACAGCTTTGCGTCGAGCACGCCGCCGTCCTTGTAGCGCTGCAGGCGCACGCCCTTGCCGCGCGCCATTTCCGGCACCTGGGCGAGCGGGAACACCAGCATCTTGCGGTTCTCGCCGACGATGGCGACATGGTCGCCGCCGACCGGCGCGCAGCGCTGCGCCTCGTCGGGCGATTTCACGTTCATCACCTGCTTGCCCTTGCGGGTGTTGGCGACCACCTCCGCCTCCGGCACGACGAAGCCGTTGCCGGCGCGCGACACCAGCAGCAGCTTTCGCGCCGGGTCGTGGACGAAGGCGGTCACGATGTCCTGGTCGTTATCCATGTCGACGATGATGCGGATCGGCTCGCCATGGCCGCGGCCGCCGGGCAGGCGGTCGGCGCCGATGGTGTAGAATTTGCCGCCGGTGGTGAGGACCAGGATCTTGTCCGTGGTCTGTGCCGGGAAAGCCAGCTTCAGGCTGTCGCCTTCCTTGAAGGTGAGCGTCGACAGGTCGCTCAGATGGCCCTTCATCGCGCGCAGCCAGCCCTTGGCCGAGACCACGACCGTCACCGGCTCCTTCTCGATCATGGCGTGGTGGATGTCGGCGTCGTCGTGCTCCGGCGCCTCGGCGAAGGCGGTGCGGCGCCGGCCGAGCTCGGGATTCTCCTCGGGCCCGAAGTCGCGGCGCGCCTTCTGGATCTGCCAGGCGACCATCTGCCACTGCTTGGCGTCGGAGGCGAGCAGCGATTCGATCTGACCCTTCTCGGCGGTGAGGCCGTCGAACTCCTTGCGGATCTCGAACTCTTCAAGCTTGCGCAGCGCCCTGAGGCGCATGTTGAGGATGGCCTCGGCCTGATTGTCGGTGAGCTCCCACCGCGCCATCATCACCTTTTTCGGCTCGTCCTCCTCGCGGATGATTTTGATCACCTCGTCGATGTTGAGGTAGGCGATCAGGTAGCCGGCAAGAATCTCCAGCCGCTTTTCGATCTCGCCCAGCCGGTGCCGCGAGCGGCGTACCAGCACTTCCTTGCGGTGGTCGAGCCATTCCTGCAGCACCGACTTCAGCGACAGCACGTTCGGCACCTTGCCGCGCGACAGCACGTTCATGTTGAGCGGGAAGCGGCTCTCCAGGTCGGTGAGCTTGAACAGCGATTCCATCAGCAGGCTGGGATCGACGGTGCGGCTCTTCGGCACCAGCACGACGCGGATGTCCTCGGCGCTCTCGTCGCGCACGTCATCGAGCAGCGGCAGCTTTCGCGCCACCAGCAGCTCGGCGATCTTCTCGATCAGCTTCGCCTTCTGCACCTGGTAGGGGATCTCGGTCACCACGATCTGCCAGGTGCCCCTGCCCTGGTCCTCGGTGGCGTAGCGGGCACGCACCCGGAAGGAGCCGCGGCCGGTCTCGTAGGCTTCCAAAATGGCGTCGCGGCCATCGACGACGATGCCGCCGGTCGGGAAATCCGGCCCCTGTACGAAGTGCAGCAGGTCGGCCACGGACGCCTGCGGCTTCTCGATCAGATGCAGCGCCGCGTCGCACAGCTCGGCGGCGTTGTGCGGCGGGATCGAGGTCGCCATGCCGACGGCGATGCCGGAGGAGCCGTTGGCGAGCAGGTTCGGGAAGGCGCCGGGCAGCACCACCGGCTCCTCGTCCTCCTCGTTGTAGGTCGGACGAAAGTCGACGGCGTCCTCGGTGATGCCTTCCAGCAGCGCCGAGGTGACCTCGGTCATGCGCGCCTCGGTATAGCGCATGGCGGCGGCGTTATCGCCGTCGATGTTGCCGAAATTGCCCTGCCCGTCGACCAGCGGGTAGCGCATGGAAAAGTCCTGGGCGAGCCGCACCAGCGCGTCGTAGATCGACTGGTCGCCATGCGGATGGAATTTTCCCATCACCTCGCCGACGATGCGCGCGCATTTGGCGAAACCCTGGTCGGGGTTGAGCCTGAGCAGCCGCATGGCATGGACGATGCGCCGGTGCACCGGCTTCAGCCCGTCGCGCACGTCCGGCAGCGCCCGGTGCATGATGGTCGACAGCGCATAGGCGAGGTAGCGCTCCTCGAGCGCCTTCTTCAGGTCGACCGGTTCTATCGAATCGCCGCCGGATCCGGCCGGCGGAAGCTCCTTGCCCATGCGGTCCGGTTATCCCAACAGGGTGATTCGCGGCAAGTCCGGATGCTGTCTTTGCAGCGGGGCCATGGCAACTTCTTGCGTTTTTCAGCGCTTTCCGGCCATTCTGCCATCAATGCCTTTTTGCCGACCAGTTCTTCGCGGACAGGACCGGGGCAAAATATCATCAGGCCGTCGCGGCCGCTCTCAGGGAACGCCCATGTCGATCCATCGCCATTTCTTCAGCAAGCTTGCCCTTTCCGCCTGCATCCTGGCCGCGGCCGCGGCGTCCGTGCGCGCGCAGGACGCCGCGCCGATCGCCGAGCGCTTCAAGCAGCTCATGGCGGTGCAGGGCATGGACATCACCTGGTCCGCCGTGAGCGGCGACGCCTCGGCCTTCTCTCTCGAAGGAACCAGGCTGGTCGTAGCCGGCAATCCGAAGCCGTTCGAGCTCGGCAAGATCAGCTTCGAGGGCGTCTCGGACGACAATGGCGGCTACCGCGTCGGAACGGTGAGCACCGAACCATTCAGCGGCACGCGTGACGGCCTGACGATCACCTCCAGCCCGTTCAAGATGACCGGCGTGAGGCTTCCCGCTCCCGGCACGACCGGCCCCCTCGCCGATCTGCTCTTCTACGAGGGCGCCGAGCTTGCCAGCCTCGACGTCAAGGCAGGCGACAAGACGGCCTTCTCGCTGCAGAACGTCACCGCCGAGATCAGCGAGCCCGCCGAAGGCAAGCCGATGGGATTCGCCGGCGCGGCGGAAAAATTCACCGCCGACCTGACGCTCATCGAGGACCCGCGGTCCAAGGCGGCGATCGAGGCAATGGGCTACCAGACCATCTCCGGCGACATGGAGATCGAGGGTTCGTGGAACCCCGTCGACGGGCGCATGGGCTTCAGCCAGTATGACGTCACGGTAAACGAGGCCGGCACCGTCGGCATGACCTTCGACTTCGGCGGCTACACGCTGGACTTCATCAAGACGCTGCAGGAGTTGCAGAAGAAGATGGCGGCGCAGCCCGAGGGAGCCGACAATTCGGCCCAGGGCCTGGCCATGCTGGGGCTGATGCAGCAGCTCACCTTCCATTCGGCGAGCCTGCGCTGGGACGACGATTCGCTGACCGGCAAGGCGATCGACTACATCGCCAAGCAGCAGAACATGAAGCCGGAGGACATCAAGAACCAGGCCAAGGCGATCGCGCCGTTCCTGGCCGCGCAGCTCAACAACCCCGAGCTTTCCTCGGCCATCACCGCGGCGGTGACGAAATATCTCGACGATCCGAAGAGCCTCGAAGTGACGGCCGAGCCCGACGCCCCCGTGCCCTTCGCGCAGATCATGGCGGCCGGCGCGGCCAACCCGACGGAGCTGACCAAGACCCTCTCCGTATCGGTGACGGCGAACGACTGAGGCTGCGTCGAATTTGCGGCGCTGACTGACAATACCCCGTCACCGGCCTTCGGGCCGACTCTCCCCTTCTCGGGCAGGGCGATCGCATATGCCGATGATGATCGTCGTTCCGGGGCCGCGCAGCGGCACCCGGAATCCAGAGCGTTGGCGTCAAAGGAAAAGCGAAACCTCGCAAATATCCAGGAATTCGAGCAGCATCGGCACTCTGGATTCCGGGTTCCGCTACGCGGCCCCGGAATGACGACGCAGGGCTGTCTGCCGCTCCGATACAACTCATATGCGATAGCCCTGCCTTCTCGGGCGAGATGTGGCCGGTCGCAAGTCGAGCGCCGATTTGGCTGCGCCACCGCAACGCCAAGCTTAATCCAAAATGCCGTCCAAATGCGGCCGCGATCCGGCGCGACATTCCGGGTCGATCAAGGGGACGATCGATATGATCAAGACCGCGCTGGTGGCCATGACGGTGGTCGGCTGCGACTGCGACGCGAACCTGTGCGAGTTCATCTCCGAGACGCCGGCGCAATGGGCGACGGTGGCCGAATGCGAGGCGGAGATGACGTCGCAGATCCTGCGCCAGGACAATTTCAGCTACCCGCTGATCTCAGGCATCTGCCGGACCATCCCGAACCCGCCCGCCCAGACCGTGACTGCCTCGGCGCCGGCTCCCGCGATTCCGCAAGCGGCGGCGCTGCAAAGCGCAGCGGAAGCGACGGATGGAAAAGCCGGCTTCTATGCCGGCGTTCTCGACGGCGGCAGCCTGGTGTTCCGCCGCACGGCCGACGGCTATGAGATGCTCACCGCCGGCGTCGACCGGACAGCCGGGGCGGCTATGGATTTCCTGCTGCAGTCGGCGGCATTGGTCCTGCCGAAGCGCTGAGCAGGCTCAATCCGCGAGCGGCCAATGCCGCAGCACTGCCGCCAGCATGATCGCAAGCCCCCGCTCCAGCTGCCGCTCGGTCAGCGCACACCCCTCGCCGACAAGCGGCACATGCACGAAGCCGCTGGCGCGCGGCGAAAAATCCGTACAGGCCGCCGCCAGCGACAAGGTCAGCGTGACGTTGCAGAGATAGCCCCCGGCATCGTCGGACCATTCGACCGGAAGACCGGCGGACACCAGGGCGTCATGGATGGCGTCCAGCGGCAGGGTCGAGGGCAGCACGGCTGGCCCGGCGCAGATCGGCCCGTCGGGCGGCGCAAAGTCCCGATTGTCCGGCCGCGCGCGGGCAAACAGGTTGCGCGCCTGCCGTTCCAGACGAAATCCGCCGCATCCTGCCGCAAGGCCGAAATGGATGGCGATGTCGGGCCGGAAATCCCGTCCGATCCCGGACAGGCGCGGACCGATCGCCGCATAGTCGACCGGCAGCAGCTCGGCCCGGAACGCCGCCATGCCGTCTAGCACGGGCGGCTGTTGCCCAAGCCGCCCAACGAGCGCCTCGGTCGGATTGACCGGCTGGTCCGGGAAAGCCTCGAAGCCAGTCACGAGGACGCGCGGCAGGTTCTTTCGACCTCCCGCGCGCATCGAAATCACCCCGGCTTCTTGTCCGCCACGACGCGCAGCGACAGCTCGCGCAACTGCGTGGTGGTCGCCGGCGACGGGGCGCTCATCAGCAGGTCGTAGGCCTGCTGGTTCATCGGGAACATGGTGACCTCGCGCAGATTCTTGGCGCCGACCAGCAGCATGACGATGCGGTCGATGCCGGCCGCCATGCCGCCATGCGGCGGCGCGCCGTACTGGAAGGCGCGGTAGAGGCCGCCGAACCGCTCCTCCACCGTCGCGCGGTCGAGCCCGACGATTTCGAAAGCCTTCACCATCGTTTCCGGCAGGTGGTTGCGGATGCCGCCGCTCGCGATCTCGAAGCCGTTGCAGACCATGTCGTACTGGAACGCCTTGATCGACAGCGGGTCCTGGCCCGACAGCGCGTCGATGCCGCCCTGCGGCATGGAGAACGGGTTGTGGCCGAAGTCGACGCGCTTCTCCTCCTCGTTCCACTCGTAAAAGGGGAAGTCGACGATCCAGCACAGTTCGAAGCGGTCGCGGTCGACGAGGTTCAACTCCTCGCCGGCACGGGTGCGCGCGGCACCGGCGAAGGAGACGAATTTCTTCGGGTCGCCGGCGACGAAGAAGGCGGCGTCGCCCTCGCCGAGGCCGAGCTGCTGGCGAATCGCTTCCGCGCGCTCCTCGCCGATGTTCTTGGCGATCGGGCCGGCGCCCTCGAGCTTGTCGCCCTCCTTGCGCCAGAAGATGTAGCCCAGACCCGGCTGGCCCTCGCCCTGCGCCCAGGAGTTCATGCGGTCGCAGAAGGCGCGGGAGCCGCCGGTCTTGGCCGGGATCGCCCACACCTCGGCCTTGGGATCGTTGGCCAGGATGCCGGCGAACACCTTGAAGCCGGAGCCGCGGAAATGCTCGGAGACCTCTTCCATGACGATCGGGTTGCGCAGGTCCGGTTTGTCGGAGCCGTATCTGCGCATGGCGACGTCATAGGCGATGCGCGGGAACTTTTGGGTGACCGGCTTGCCCTCGGCAAACGCCTCGAAGACGCCGCGCAGCACCGGCTCCATGGTGCCGAGCACGTCGTCCTGCTCGACGAAGCTCATCTCCAGGTCGAGCTGGTAGAACTCGCCCGGCAGCCGGTCGGCGCGCGGGTCCTCGTCGCGGAAGCAGGGCGCGATCTGGAAGTAGCGGTCGAAGCCCGACACCATGATCAGCTGCTTGTATTGCTGCGGCGCCTGCGGCAGGGCGTAGAAATTGCCGGGATGGATGCGGCTCGGCACAAGGAAGTCGCGCGCGCCCTCCGGCGAGGAGGCCGTCAGGATGGGCGTCGAGAATTCCGTGAAACCCTCCTCCCCCATGCGCTTGCGCATCTCGGCGATGATCTTCGTGCGCGCCACGATGTTCCTGTGCAGCGTCTCGCGGCGCAGGTCGAGGAAGCGGTATTTCAGGCGAATGTCTTCCGGATAGTCCGGCTCGCCGAAAACCGGCAGCGGCAGCTCCCTGGCCGCCGACAGCACTTCGATCTCGCCGGCATAGAGCTCGATCTCGCCGGTCGGCATGGTCTTGTTGACGGTCTCGGCGGTGCGCGCCTTGACCTCGCCGTCGACGCGGATCACCCATTCGCCGCGCACCGTCTCGGCCACCTTGAAAGCCGGCGAATCCGGGTCGGCGACGATCTGGGTGATGCCGTAATGGTCGCGCAGGTCGATGAACAGCAGCCCGCCATGGTCGCGGACGCGATGGACCCAGCCGGACAGGCGCACCGCCTGCCCGACTTCCGACTTCCTCAATTGTGCGCAGGTATGGCTGCGGTAGCGGTGCATGATCTGCTTTTCCGGCGATGATTTGCTGACCGGACCGACGCATGCGGCCCGAATTTCGCGCGGAAAAGCGCATGGGAGGTGTGGTTTGTCAAGGTGAGAAGGCGCGGCTCAAAGGTCGAGGCCGTGCAGGGCTCTTCCGTCGATCACCGTGAGAATCAGTATCGAATCGCCCTCGATCTCATAGAAGATGACATGACTGCCATGGGCATGGCGCCGCGTCGCCGTGCCAAACTGTCCGGCCAACCGGCCCATCCGAGGCTGCGTGGCGAGCAATTCGAAGCAGCCTTCCAGCCCGCCTTTGTATCTCTTCGCCTGCCGCTCTCCGAAATTCTCAACGCCGTAGATAAATATGTTCAGGAGATCGATATCAGCTCGCTCGGAAAGCCGATACCTACTCACGATAGATACCGCGCGCCTTGGCTATTTCCACGGCCTCGGCAAAAATCTGGTCCGTGGTTCTCGAACTTACGCCGCCGGCCCTGGCCTCCGCCACGACTCGGCGCAACTCCTCCAGCCGCCGCTCCTGTTCGCGCCGGACGAGATCGCGCAGATAGTCGCCGGCGTCCACGAAATCGCCGCCTTCGACCTGGGCGTCGACATATTCTTTCATCTTGCCGGGAAGTGCGACGCTTACGGTCGTCATTTCGATATCCTTCGGAACGCTTATTCGTGACAGATAGTAGATAGTTGACGCGGAAACGCAAATTGGCCCACCCCTGTCTGGCCCTGGCGCATGGTCTTCGCCGGCGACCGTCCCTATAGAGGAAAAAACTCCGGCAACGGCCGCGCTGCATGTCCGCAATCCGCCCGCTCATCCCCCTCCTGATCGCCGCGGGCATCCTGCTCGGCGGCAACGGGCTGCAGGGCACGCTGATCGCGCTGCGCGGCGCCCAGGAAGGTTTTACGCCGCCGCTGATCGGCTTGATGGGCACCGCCTATTTCGGCGGCTTCCTGCTCGGCTGCCTGGCGATCGGCCGGATCATGAAGGCGGTCGGCCACGTCCGCTCCTTCTCCGCGCTGGCGGCGATCGCCTCGGCCGGCACGTTGATGCTGGTGCTGGTCATCGACCCGCTGATGTGGTCGGCAATCCGCTTCGCCACCGGCTTCTGCTTCGCCGGGCTGTTCACCATCATGGAAAGCTGGCTCAACTCCGGCGCGCCCAACGAGCACCGCGCCCGGGTGCTGGCGCTCTACCGCATCGTCGACATCGCCTCGGTGACCGGCGCGCAGTTCCTGATCCCGATATTCGGCGCCGGCGGCTTCACCATCTTCGCGGTCATGTCGATCATGATCACGCTGTCGCTGGTGCCGGTGTCGCTCGGCGACCGCTCCAACCCGACGGCGCCGGAGGACGTCAAGCTCGACCTCGGCCGCGTCTTCCGCATCTCGCCGCTCGGCTGCATCGGTTGTATCGCCGTCGGCGTCACCAACAGCGCGTTCCGCACCCTGTCGCCGGTGTATGCGGAAGAGATCGGCATGTCGGTTGCCGACGTCGTCACCTTCGTCAGCGTCGGCATCATCGGCGGCGCCGTCATCCAGTATCCGCTCGGCTACCTGTCGGACCGCTGGGACCGGCGCATGGTGCTGCTGGTGACGACGGCGGGGGCGCTGGTCACCGCGATCGCGCTCGCCCTGCTGTCGGGCGCCGGCACTGCGGCGAACTTCATGCTGGTCTTCGTCTTCGGCTCCTTCGCCATGCCGCTCTATTCGCTGTCGGCGGCGCATGCCAACGACCGCGCCGGGCCGGGCGAGTTCGTGCTGGTCAACGCGGCGCTGATGCTGTTCTACTCCTTCGGCGCCATAGGCGGGCCCTTCTCCGCCTCCTTCGCCATGGAGCGCTTCGGTCCCGGAGCGCTGTTCGGCTTCATCGCCGCGGTCTACGCCATATTCCTCGTCCTCATCCTCTACCGCATGGGCGCGCGATCGGGCGTGCCTGCCGAGCGGCGCGGCCGCTTCACCGCGCTGCTGCGCACCTCGACCATCTTCGCCCGCCTGACGCGCCAGGCCGGCAATAACGGGCGCAAGAAGGGCGGCAAATAGCCATCGGCACAAAGCCGCCCTTGACGAAATCCGCTCCGGCTGGGAAGAAGCCGGAATACTGCGATCACCAAAGACATTTTTTGATGCACGTCATTACGACAACTTCCGAGCTCGATTCCGTCGTCGCCGCGCTGGCGAAGTCGGACTTCATCACCATCGACACCGAATTCATCCGCGAGACGACCTACTGGCCGGAACTCTGCCTGATCCAGATGGCAGCGCCGGGCGTTGAGGCGCTGGTCGATCCGCTGGCGCCGGGCATCGACCTCGCCTCCTTCTTCGCCCTGATGGCCAACGAGGCGGTCACCAAGGTCTTCCACGCCGCGCGCCAGGATATCGAGATTATTCATCATCTCGGCGACCTGATCCCGCACCCGATCTTCGACACGCAGGTGGCGGCGATGGTGTGCGGCTTCGGCGACAGCGTGTCCTACGACCAGCTCGTGCAGAGGATCACCGGCGAGCAGATCGACAAGTCCTCGCGCTTCACCGACTGGCGCCATCGCCCGCTCTCCGACAAGCAGCTCGCCTACGCGCTTGCCGACGTCACCCATCTCATCGAGGTCTACCGCCACCTCGCCGCCGAGCTGGAGCGCGAGAGGCGCGCCCACTGGGTGACCGAGGAGATGGACGTGCTGACCTCGCGCGAGACCTACGATCCAGATCCGGAGGACGCCTGGAAGCGGCTGAAGATGCGGGTGCGCAAGCCGCAGGAACTCGCCGTGCTGCAGGCCGTCGCCGCCTGGCGCGAGCGCGAGGCCCGCGACAAGAACGTGCCGCGCGGCCGCGTCATCAAGGACGACGCCATCTACGAGGTCGCCCAGCAGCAGCCGCGCGACGCGGCGGGGCTGTCGCGCCTGCGCACCATCCCCAAGGGCTGGGAGCGCTCGGCGACCGCGACCGCCCTCCTGCAGGTGGTCAATACCGCGCTGGCGATCCCCAAGGAGGAGATGCCGCGGCTGCCCAGATCCGTGCAGGCGCCGGAAGGCTCCAGCGCCGCGGCCGAGCTTCTCAAGGTGCTGCTGCGCCAGGTGGCGGAAAAGGAAGGCGTCGCCGCGAAAGTGCTCGCCTCCAGCGACGACATCGACCGCATCGCCGCCGAAGGCGAGGAAGCCGACGTTCCGGCCATGCACGGCTGGCGGCGCGCCGTGTTCGGCGAGGTCGCGGCGAAGCTGGTGCGCGGCGAGATCGGGCTGAAATTCGACCGGCGCAGGGTCACGGTGTTCGAGCTGGCGGAATAGTTCCGCCGCGCTTGGGCTGCCGGCCAACGCTGCCGCCGCCGCATCTGTTGAAAATCACACTTTAAAAGTGATACATTAAATCGTGCGGATCATTGGGACGAACCAAAGAGGTAGGTCAATCTCGCCAAGCATGGCTTTGACTTTGCCGATCTTTCGATTGAGTTCTTCCTGTCGGCCCGCGTGACGCGGACGCAGCACGATCGCCAGCTCGCCATCGGACGAATAGACGGTTCGGTCGTGATCGCCGTAGTCTTTCGTCCGCTCGGAACGGAAGCCATTTCCGTGATCTCGATGCGGCGGGCGGGCTATAGGGAAAGAAGCCGATCCAATGACTAAGCAGTGGCCCAGCTTTGTGACCGGGGACCTTGGAGATTCCGCCGAGGACGACGCCGAGATGCTTCGGCGATGGAAGGTATATGACGAGCGGATGAAAGCGCTGATCGCGGCCGGCGGAATTCATCAGGATGCCGATGGCTGGTGGGTCGATGACAAGACGGCCGAACTCATCGGTCCCGACCCGGAACTGGAACGCCCGCGCACAGACGAGGAACTCAGCAGGTTCAAACCCTTCGCGGAAGTCCACCCCGACCTCTCCGAGAGCATAAAGCGGGCGCGGGGCCGGCCACCTGTCGCCAGCCCCGACGGCAGATTTCCATCCGCCTCGACCCCGACGTCATCGAGAAGTTCAAAGCCACCGGAAAAGGCTGGCAGAACCGGATCAACGAGGTCCTGAAGCAGGCGAAGATATGACGGCCTGCCCCGCCCTCACATCCCGCCCGAATAATTCGGGCTCTCGCGCGTGATCGTCACGTCGTGGGCGTGGCTTTCGCGCAGGCCGGCATTGGTGATGCGCACGAAGGTGGCGCGCGTCTGCAGCTCGGCCAGCGTGCGCGCGCCGACATAGCCCATCGCCGCCCTCAGGCCGCCGGCGAGCTGGTGGAGCACGCCCGACGCCGGGCCCTTGTAGGGCACCTGCCCCTCGATGCCTTCCGGCACGAGCTTGAGCGTGTCGCGCACCTCCGCCTGGAAGTAGCGGTCGGCCGAGCCGCGCGCCATGGCGCCGACAGAACCCATGCCGCGATAGGCCTTGAAGGAGCGGCCCTGATAGAGATAGACCTCGCCCGGGCTCTCGTCAGTGCCGGCAAGCAGCGAGCCGATCATGGCGGCCCCGGCGCCTGCGGCCAGCGCCTTGGCGAGATCGCCGGAATATTTGATGCCGCCGTCGGCGACCACCGTCACGCCCGATTTCTGCGCCGTCTCCACCGCCGACATGATCGCCGACAATTGCGGCACGCCGACGCCCGCCACGATGCGGGTGGTGCAGATCGAGCCCGGGCCGATGCCGACCTTGACCGCGTCGGCGCCGGCGTCGATCAACGCCTGCGCGCCGGCGGCGGTGGCGACGTTGCCGGCCATGATGCGCACCGAGTTGGAGATCTTCTTGGCCCGCGTCACCGCGTCGAGCACGCGCTGCGAATGGCCGTGCGCGGTATCGATGACCAGCAGATCGACACCGGCGTCGATCAGCCGCTCGGCGCGCTCGAAGCCGTCTTCCCCGACGCTCGTCGCCGCGGCGGCGCGCAGCCGGCCCTGCGCGTCCTTGGTCGCGTTGGGATTGAGCTGCGACTTCTCGATGTCCTTGACGGTGATCAGGCCGACGCAGTTGCCGGCGCCGTCGACGACCAGCAGCTTCTCGATCCGGTGGTGGTGCAGCAGCCGCTTGGCCTCGGTCTGATCGACGGTCTCCTTCACCGTGATCAGCCTGTCGCGGGTCATCAGCTCAAAAACCTTCTGGGCCGGATCGGTGGCGAAGCGCACGTCGCGGTTGGTGAGGATGCCGACCAGCCGGCCGACCTTGTGCCCACCCGTGCCGCCGCCCTCGACGACCGGGATGCCGGAGATGCCGTGGGCGCGCATCAGCGCCTGCGCGTCCGCCAGCGTCGCGTCCGGCCCGATGGTAACCGGGTTGACCACCATGCCGGATTCGAATTTTTTCACCTGCCGCACCTGCTCGGCCTGCTCGGCCGACGAAAAATTGCGGTGGATGACGCCGATGCCGCCGGCCTGCGCCATGGCGATCGCCAGCCGCGCCTCGGTCACGGTGTCCATCGCCGCCGACAGGATCGGGATGTTCAAGTCGATGTCGCCGGCGATTCGGGTGCGGATGTCGGTCTCGCCCGGCAGCACTTCCGAATGGCCGGGCTGCAGCAGCACGTCGTCGAACGTCAGGGCGAGTGCCCCGGTTGCGGTTTCGATGATCTGCGCCATTGCCTCACCTCAAAACGTGGAGCGGGCGCTGAGGCCTTCTGGCCGGCGCCGACTCTCGACTTCCCTTTCAGGATTGGCGCTGGCTGGTACCACGAACCGGCGACCTTGGGAAGACAAGGCCACGCAGGATTGATCGAAGAGGAGAAGACAAGCGTTTCCGGTTCCTGTAAGGGCGAAACGGTCAGGCCGTGACGTTGCGTAAGGAGACGTTGGAGGCGATTTCGAGGGCGCTCGTCGTTGGAAAAACCCGTCGATTTGTCAAAACCCCCGCAGCCTGTCTCCGATGGGGCCTTCACATCGCCGGACGATCCCGCGGACACCTTGCTCCGGATGAAGTCATTCCCGCACGCGCTGCGGCTCCTGGCGGGCAGCTTCATCAAGGTTCACGAAGCGTCCCCCCGGGCCGCCGCGCTGTTCGCGACACGGCAGCGCTGGCTCCTGTGCCATGCGGCGCTGGCCCTCCATTTCCCGGCGGCGCACTCCGGAGAGCCCGGCCTGACGCGGCGGGCCTTCGGCAATCTGGCGCTTCGACACGGCATCGCCAGCCGCAACACGGCGCATGCCTTCTTCGACGAAGCGCTGAAATACGAGGTCGTCCGGCCGGCAGACGATGCCGACGGCCGCGCGGAGCGGGTCGTGCCCACGCCCGCGACCCTGTCGCTGCTGATCCATTGGTATGTCATGCATTTCCGGGCGATCGACCTGATCCATGGCGGAAACAGGACCGAGCGCTTCCTCGCCGACCCGGAAAGCATGGTCGCGCTCGTCCAGCCCGTCATGGCGGAGGCCTTGCTCTCGAGCCCCGACGTGCGCCTTCCGGGACCTCGCTACAGGATCTTCGCCTGGGCCGATGCGGGAGGCCTGCTGATGGACCGGCTGATCATCGGGATCGATCCGGACGCCAGGCCGGCACGGGACAGGTTCGTGACGGATGTGAGCGCGATCTCCCATCTGGCGCAGTCCTTCGGCCTGTCCCGTGCCCATGCCAGCCGCATCCTCGCGGCGGCGGAATCGATCGGCGGAATCGGCTGGACGGGACGGCGGGGCCGCTCGCCGATCTGGATCTCGCGCGTCCTTTACCAGGAATATGCCCGCGTGCATGCGCGCAAGCTCGTCATCCTCGACGCCGCCTTTGCCGGAGCCGCCACCAGCCCGGCATCCATCGGCGAAAATCCTGCCGGCGCAGGGGATATCTGAGCGGCCGCGATCGGCCCGATCATGCCCGCCGCGCGACAGCCCTGGCCGGACCGGGCCTGTCAAAAATGGACGCAGACGGCCGCACCGCGTTTCGATAGGTCTCGGAAAGATCGGTTTCAAGCCCAAAGCAGCGCGCTGCCAAGCGCGCGATTTGTGCTTCGAGGTAAGTCGCGTCACGCATGTGGGCGCCTGCGGATTGCCCGGCTTCGCCTCGACCCGAGATGTTGAAAAGGGGGGTGCGAATGGCGTGGTTCCACACAAAAGCCCCGGCGGAATGCCGGAGAGGACCCGCCTGCTCCGGCGGCACCTGCCGGCGACGCTGAAGGCCCAGCCGCCGGGCACGACGATCGAGCCCTCCGCTGCCCCTGAAGCCGAGCGCCGCTCGCCCTCCTTTTCCAACCTTTTCTCGAGCAGATCACTCACGCCTGGTACAATTTCTGACCGACGAGGCTGATCGATCTGCGCGACACGCCGGCCGCTTGCCCCAAGGCGGCCGGCGTTTTTCTTTTCGCGCCCGGTGAGAGATCGCGCGGATGGAAGGCGCGGCGACACCGGATTTCCCCCCGAGCGCCTGCTTCCGGTTGTCATGGCGCCTGAACACGCTACGTTGTGCGAGTTGGCACACGCCTCCGGGGGCAAGGCAAGGCCGCGGATCACCGCCTGCCGGCGGACCGAGAGGGATGGACGGTAGTCATGAAAGCGCTGATCGCAGGCGCCGGTATTGGCGGTCTCACTGCCGCACTCTTCCTGCACAGGGCAGGAATCGACGTCGAAATCTTCGAGCGCGCCGACGCCGTACGCGAGTTGGGTGTCGGCATCAACATGCTGCCGCACGCCGTCAAGGAGCTGGCCGAGCTGGGATTGATGCCCGACCTCGACGCGCAGGGAGTGAGAACGCGCGAGCTCATCTACGCCAACAGGCTCGGCCAGATTGTGTGGCAGGAACTGCGCGGCCTCGACGCCGGATACGATGTGCCCCAGATCAGCATCCACCGCGGCATGCTGCTCGGCCTGATCCATCGCGCCGCCGTCGGTCGGCTGGGGATCGGCGCCATTCACATGGGATGCCGGATCACCGGTTTCGAACAGCGGCGGGACGGTGTCTCCGTCCGGTTCGAGCGGGCCGACGGAACGCAAGGACGGGCCGACGGCGATCTGCTGATCGGCGCCGACGGAATACATTCGGCCGTCCGCTCGGCGCTACAGCCGGACGAAGGGCCGCCGATCTGGAACGGCATCATGTTGTGGCGAGGCGCCACGGAGTGGCCGACCTGGCGCGACGGGCGCACGATGGTGATCGCCGGCGGCAACCACGCCAAGTTCGTCTATTACCCCATCAAATCGGACCCCGCTCGTCCGGACATGCGGCTCACCAACTGGGCGGTCATGGCCAGGACGGGGGAAAACCATGCCTCACCTTCCCGGCGCGAGGATTGGAGCCGCAGGGCTGTCGTCGAGGAAGTGCTTGCGCTGGTCGCCGACCGGTTTCGGCTCGACTTCGTCGAGCCGGCCGAACTGATCCGGGCGACGGATGCCGTCTACGAATATCCCTGCTGCGATCGCGAACCGCTGGCCCGCTGGTCGTTCGGACATGTCACCCTGCTGGGCGATGCCGCCCATCCGATGTATCCCGTCGGCTCCAACGGCGCCAGCCAGGCCATCCTCGACGCGAAAAGCCTTGCGATGCATCTGGGCGCGGGAGCCCGGATCGAGGACGCACTCGCAGCCTACGACGCCGAGCGCCGCCCGCCGACCGCCGAGATCGTCCTTGCCAATCGCAAAGGCGGGCCGGAACGCGTGATCGACCTGATCGAGGCGCGCGCGCCGGACGGGTTCGACGACATCGAGGCGGTGGCCACGCGGCAGGAGCGCGAGGCGGTCGTGCGGGGCTACGCTTCGATGGCAGGGTTCTCGAAGGAACAGGTGAACGAGCGGCCGCCGGATCCGGCCTGATGCGCCGGCAGGTCGCGTGGGTGGCGGTTGCCGCCGCCAACCGCAAGGACGGAGGAAGCCATGAGGATCGGGATCATCGGAGCCGGCAATATCGGCAGGGCCCTGGCCAGGCTTGCGGTTGCCTCCGGACACGAGGTCATGCTGAGCAACTCGCGCGGTCCGGAAACGCTGGCGGAAGTCGTCGGCTCGATCGGCTGCGAGGCCGGTACGGCCATGGAAGCAGCGACGTTCGGCGACGTGACCGTGCTCACCATCCCGTTCAAGAACGTCTTCGACCTCGACCCAGCCCTGCTGACGGGCCATGTGGTGATCGACACCAACAACTACTACCCCGACCGCGATGGCCGGATCGCCGCCCTGGACGAATTCCGCACGACCACCAGTTCCATGGTCGCCGCTCATTTTCCGCGGGCGAAAGTGGTCAAGGCCTTCAACGCGCCGGGGATCCCTGCCGATCGCGGGGGACGACGGCGCATCCAAACAGGTCGTCGCGCGGCTGCACGAGCAGTTCGGCTTCGACACGGTCGACGCCGGCACGCTTGCCGAAAGCTGGCGCTTCGAGCGCGCCAAGCCCGCCTACTGCATACCGCTCGACAAGGCCGGGCTGCGCGATGCACTGTCCAGGGCCGAACGCGCGGTCGAGCTGCCACACGGGTCGTGGCGGCGCTGACGGTATTCGAGCGACCCGCCGCCGGCGGGCGCCGGACGGTCCGGAGTCGGAGGGCAACAAACATGGTCTCGGCGACGGTGGAACTGCGCAATGTCGAGGGCACGCAGGCGGCCATGGGCTGGGCCGGCGGCCATACGATCGTCGTCGACCGGCCGGAAGGAAAGGCCGGCGGAATGGGGCTGGGCTTTAACGGGGCGCAACTCCTGGCGCTGGCCATCGGCGGCTGCTTCTGCAACGACCTGCGCTACGTCTCGGCCGAGATGGGCGTCGAGCTCGGCGGCATCGCCGTCAGCGTCACCGTCGAGATGCAGGGAAGTCCGCTCATCGCGACGTCGGCGACGATGACCGTCTCCTGCGAGACGCGCGACGGCTCCGATCCGCAGCAGGTCGTCGACCGGGCGAAGGAGGTCTGCACGGTCGCCCATTCCCTGCGCAGGGGCGTGCCGGTGACGATCCAGGCGGCGGCGTAGTCCTGTCGGTCCAGCCTGCTGCAAACGCAGGCTGAACCGTTGCGCGGGGCCGGTCCTACAGCTCCAGCTGATAGGTCTCCGGCACGTATCGATAGCCCGTATCGATCTTCTCGACATAACCGACCGCCGGGAACGGCATGTGGTAGCCGATGAAGGGCAGCCGGTCGGTCGCGATCATGTCGAAGACCTTTCGGCGCGTCGCCGCGGCCATGTCCTTGTCGGCGTCGAAACGCACGTGCCAGTCCGGCTGCTGCAGCGAGGCGACATAGTGGTTGGCCGTGTCGGCGGTCAGCACCAGCGACTTGCCCGACGAGTCCAGCCTAAAGATCAGATGGCCCGGCGTGTGGCCGAACGCGGCGACCGCCCGTATGCCGGGCACGACCTCGCCGCCGTCGCCGACGAAGGTGGCCTTCTCCGCCAGCGGCTTCACATTGGCCGCGACCGCCTTGGCGTTGCCCTCGGTCGGGCCGGACATGCGCTCAGGCGCGGTCCAGAAATCGAACTCGGCCTGGCCCATGACGTAGCGCGCATTGGCGAAGGCCGGGGCGCCGTTCTCCATCAGCCCGCCGATATGGTCGCCATGCATGTGGGTGACGACAACGATGGAGACATCCTCGGGCTTGTAGCCGGAAGCGGCCAGGCGCGCCGCGAGCTGCCCCAGCCCGTTCTCGCGCCCGCCGGCGCCGAGGCCGGTGTCGAACAGGATCAGTTCCGCACCCGTGTTGACCAGGGTCGGGGTGAAGCCGTTCACCATGCGGTCGGCCGGCAGCAGATTGGCCTGCATCAGCGCCGCGACGGTCTCGGCCGGCTGGTTCTGGCCGAACACCGGATGCGGCCCCTCGCCCGGCCGCAGCCCGTCGAGGATGGTCGTCACCTCGAACTCGCCCAGCGTGAAGCGGTTGAAGCCGGGATTGCCGACATCGGGCTTGGGGACGTCGGCCTGCGCGGCGCGCACCATGATCTGCGGGAATGCCAAGACGGCCGCCCCCGCCGCACCGAGCCCGAGGGCTGTCCTGCGGTCGATATGCATCGCTCTCTCCTTCTGCCTCCCGTCCGGCGACAACGACATTTGTATGCGACGGCTTCCCGACACCCGAGTCACAACCCTGTGAGCGCTGGCGCGGCGGATTGGCTGGCGCTGGCCCGGTTGTGCTTGCCCGTCGGCGCGCTAAATGCGATTGCGCCTGCCATCGATTTCCGATCACCCGGACTCCCGCAACCGACCGGACCACGAAGTTGCAACGCACCGTTCCGCTGATCCTCGCGGTCGCCCTGTTCATGGAGAACATGGATTCCACGGTGATCGCGACGTCGCTGCCGGCGATCGCCGCCGACATCGGCACCAGCCCGATCGCGCTGAAGCTGGCGCTCACCGCCTATCTCGTGTCGCTCGCCGTCTTCATCCCGATCAGCGGCTGGATGGGCGACCGTTTCGGCGCCAAGCGCGTCTTCCGCATCGCCATCGGCGTGTTCGTGGTCGGCTCGATCGCCTGTGCGGTGTCGGGATCGCTGCTCGCCTTCGTCGCCGCCCGCTCGCTGCAGGGGCTGGGCGGGGCGATGATGACGCCGCTTGCCCGGCTGGTGCTGGTCAGGGCAACGCCGCGCCGCGACCTGGTCGGCGCCATGGCCTGGCTCACCGTGCCGGGTCTGGTCGGGCCGCTGGTCGGCCCGCCGGTGGGCGGCTTCATCACCACCTATCTCTCCTGGCACTGGATCTTCCTGATCAACGTGCCGATCGGGCTCACCGGCATCTGGCTCGCCGGCAGGTTCCTGCCGGACGTCGAGCTTGCCGGCACCCCTCCCCTCGACGTGACCGGCTTCGTGCTGTCGGGCCTCGCCGCCTCCGGCGTGGTCTTCGGCCTGTCGGTGGTCAGCCTGCCGGCGCTGCCGCCGATCGTCGGTGCCGTCACGCTCGTGGTGGGCGTCGCCGCCACGCTGCTCTACCTGCGCCATGCCCGCCGCGCGCCGTTTCCGATCCTCGACCTCAGGCTGTTTGCCAACAGCGGCTTCCGCGCGGCGGTCGCCGGCGGCTCGATCTTCCGCATCGGCAACGGCGCCGTGCCGTTCCTGCTGCCGCTGATGTTCCAGCTCGGCTTCGGCATGACGCCGTTCCAGTCCGGCATGCTCACCTTCGCCTCGGCCTTCGGCGCCATCGGCATGAAATTCCTGGCGACGACCGCGCTCCGGCTGGGCGGCTTCCGCACGGTGCTGATCGCGGCGGCGCTGCTGTCGGCGCTGTTCATCGGCTTCAACGCCCTGTTTTCGGCGCAGACGCCGGCAGCCGTGATCATCGTCGTGCTGATCGGCGCCGGCTTCCTGCGCTCGCTGTTCTTCACCGCCTCGAACGCGCTGGTGTTCGCCGACATAGACGACAAGCAGGCGAGCCAGGCGACCGCGATCGCCTCGGTGTTCCAGCAGATCACCGCCGCGCTGGGCGTCGCCGTCGGCGGCGGCATCCTCGAGGTCTACACCCACGCGACCGGCGAGCCGCTCGGGCCGTCCGCCTTCTCGATCGCCTTTCTGATCGTCGCGGCGATCACCGCGCTTTCGGCGCTGTCCTATCTGAGGCTCCCGTCCGACGCCGGGCAGACCGTGTCCGGTCACCGGCTGCGCGACACAGGCGAGGACACGCCGGCGTCGCGGTAGGCTGCCGCTCAGCGCCCCTTGAAGTCGCGGGCGAGCAGATAGAGCTCCACCGATTCGTCGCGCGAGGCCGGCGGCTTGACGTGGCTGACGGAGCGGAAATGCTGCTTCAGCCGGGTAAGCAGCTCGGTCTCCGTGCCGCCCTGGAAGGTTTTCGCCAGAAAATGCCCGCCGGGCTTCAGCACGGAGATGGCGAAATCGGCCGCCACCTCGCACAGATGCATGGTGCGCAGATGGTCGGTGCGGCGGTGGCCGGTGGTCGGCGCGGCCATGTCGGAGAGCACGACGTCCGGATCGCCGCCGAGCGCCTCGACCAGCCGCGCCGGCGCCTCGTCTTCGAGGAAATCCATCTTGAGCAGCACGACGGCCGGGATCGGGTCCATCTCGAGATAATCGATGCCGACCACCAGCGGCCGCTCGTCGGTCGAGCGCGTGCGCGTCGCCGCCACCTGGCACCAGCCGCCGGGCGCCGCGCCGAGGTCGATCACCCGCTGGCCCGGCTTCAGCAGCTTGTGCCGGTCGTCGATCTCGATCAGCTTGTAGGCGGCGCGCGAGCGAAAACCCTCGGCCTTGGAGCGCTGCACATAGGGATCGTTCATGTGGCGCTCGAGCCAGCGGCGCGACGATTCCTTCAGCCCGCTCTTCTTCTTGATCCGCGTCCTGAGCACACGCCCGGCACCGGGCTTTCCCGCCTTGTCCTTCATGGCCTGATGCTCCCCGACCGCCGGCGCCAGACGCCTTCGTCGGCCATCAGCTCGCTCAATATGCCCTCGCGCAGACCGCGGTCGGCGACCCGAAGCCGCTCCGACGGCCAATGCGCGCGGATCGCCTCCAGGATGGCGCAGCCGGCCAGCACCAGGTCGGCACGATCGGCGCCGATGCACGGATTGGCGACGCGCTGGTCGAAATCCCAGCCGAGCAGCGTCGCGACCATGCGCTCGACATTGTCGTTGTCGAGCCAAAGGCCGTCGACGCGGCGGCGGTCGTAGCGCTCGAGGCCGAGATGGACACCCGCCAGCGTCGTCACCGTTCCCGACGTGCCGAGCAGATGGAAGCGCGAACCCTTGGCGAGGTGGGCGATCTTGTGGCGGCCCTCGAAAGCCTCGATCAGCCCCGTGACATGCGCCACCATCGCGGCGAAGACGGCCTGCGACACGTCGCGCCCGCCATAACGCTCGGCCAGCGAGACCACGCCGACCGGCAGCGACGTCCATGACACGATATGGTTGGCAAGCCGCGGCGTGCGGTGGCGCGACACGTCGATCAGCGCGATCTCGGAGGAGCCGCCGCCGATATCGAACAGCACCACGGCGTCGGTGTCGCGCTCGACCAGCGACCCGCAGCCGGAGACGGCGAGCCGGGCCTCGGTCCTGCGGTCGATGATCTCCAGCTCGATACCCGCCTCGCGGCGGACGCGCTCGAGGAACTCGCGCCCGTTCCCCGCCGACCGGCAGGCCTCGGTCGCGACCAGCCTGGTACGCAGCGGCGAGCGGGCCCTGAGCTTGTCGCCGCAGACCTTCAGCGCCTCGATGGCGCGATCCATCGCCGCTTCGCCGAGACGGCCGGTCGTCGAAAGACCCTCGCCCAGCCTGACGATGCGGGAATAGGCGTCGACCACGCGGAACTGGCCGGGCCGGGTCGGCACCGCCACCAGCAGACGGCAATTGTTGGTGCCGAGGTCGAGCGCGGCAAACAGCGTCTCGTCGCGAATCGGATCAGCGGCCGCGCCCTTGTCCCAGCCGTTGCGAAGCGGCGCAGGCGCAGGCAGCGGCGCCGTCCGCGGCACCTCGGGGACGACCGGCATCGCCTGGCCGGGCACGGACACGACATTTTGAATGCGCGCGGCATCGGCGGCAAAGACCTTGCGCCCGCGCCGGCGCTTGCGCTTCTTCTTGCCTTTCCCGGCAATTTCGGGAGCGCCGTTCGCCTGCCCCGACAGGGCGGTATCGGGCCGGGAGACCGCGCCTTTCGGGCGTCGCCGCGACTTTCCACCACGGGCGCCGTTTCGCGCCCATCGGCTTTCGGACACCCCGCCTCCGCGCGCCGCGGCGCCGGCTTCAGGGTCTTCCACCTAGTTTTCCTTCCGGCGCCGCGCTGAAGGATGTCGCTGCGGGCCCTATACTTTGCGTTGCAATGACCATACCAGCGCCCATGGGGATCACCAAGGGGGCCCGATCCGATTGTCGCCGCAACTTGCGGGCGCCTGTCCGGCCGTCCTATCGTTCGGCGATCCCGGCATGAGCAGACGAACGGAGGCGGATGAACGATCCGGTGATCGCCACGTGACCAAACTGAAGACCTATTTCTGGCCGATGGTCGGCCTGTGCGCCGTCGCTTTCTCGATATGGCTGCTCTACAACGAGCTGAGGGGCATATCGCTCGAGGATCTTGGCGACAGCCTCGCGGCCATCCCGGCGCATCGCTGGCTGCTGGCCGCCGCCAGTTCGGCGCTGGCCTATGCGGCGCTCGCCGGCTACGACCACATCGCGCTCACCCATCTCGGCCGCAGGGTGCCGTTCGGCTTCATCACGCTGTGCTCGTTTACAACCTACGCGCTGTCGCACAACATCGGCGGATCGGTGCTGTCCGGCGCGGTGATCCGCTATCGCGCCTATGCCTCGCAGGGCCTGTCGGCGCAGGAAGTGGGCGTGCTCGTCGCGCTCTGCTCCTTCACCTTCGCCCTCGGCGCCGTGATGCTCACCGCCTTCCTGCTGATCATCGAGCCGCAGGTCTTCGACAACTTCCTCGACTTCCTGCCGGTCTCGGCGACACGCCTCTCCGGCTTCGTCATCCTGCTGCTGGTCGCGCTCTACGTCTTCGGCAGCTGGCTGCGGCTCCGCCCGCTCAAGCTCGGCAAGTTCGCCATCCATTATCCCCGCCTGCCGATCGTGGCGCGCCAGCTGCTGATCGCGCCGGTGGAGCTGATCGGCGCGGCCGGCATCATCTATTTTGCGCTGCCGGAAGTCGGCAATCCGGGCTTCCTGGTGGTGCTCGGCGTCTTCGTCGTCTCCTTCTCGGCGGCGCTGATCTCGCACGCGCCGGGTGGACTGGGCGTGCTGGAGATCGTTTTCCTGGCCGGTCTGTCGCAGATGGACCCGGTCGCGGTGCTGGCGGCGCTATTGGTCTTCCGCCTCTTCTATCTCATCGTCCCGCTGGCCTTCGCCCTGGTGATCGTGCTCTTCTTCGAGCGCGCGCAGTTCGGGCGAAGTTGACCGCACGACCGGCCAGCCCGTCAGGTTCGCTATGAAGCCGCCGCCCCCGCTCACCTACATCCGCTCGTTCGAATGCGCGGCCAGGCATCTGAGCTTCACCACGGCAGCGAAGGAACTTGGCTACACGCAGGCGGCGATCAGCGCCCATATCCGCTCGCTCGAGCAGCATATCGGCCGGCAGCTCTTCATCCGCTATCCGCGCAGCCTGAAGCTCACCGAGATGGGCGAAGCCTTCCTGCCCACTTTGCGGCAAGCGCTCGACCAGATCGACCAGGCGACCGAGGCGGTGGTCGCTTCGGCGCGCAAGAGGACCGTCGTCGTCTCCTGCCCGACCAGCCTTGCGGAAAACTGGCTGGCGGGCTGCATGGCCGCCTTCCGCCGCGAGCATCCGGCCATCGAGGTGGTGCTGCACGGGACCATCTGGGACGACCTCACCGAGCCGCTGGCCGATCTCGTCGTCTCGACGCGGCGCTTCGACGACCGCCCGCCCGACAGCGTCGTCCTGTGGGACGACCGGCTGGTGCTGCTGTGCGCGCCCACCTTTGCCGGCATCCTGCAGGCGCCTCCCGACATCCTGAAGCTCGACCGGATCTCCGTCCACGGCCGGCAGGAATACTGGCAGTGCATGGGTGAGGCGCTGGGCATCGACATTTCGGAGCGCGACAAGGGATTTGCCACCAACTCCTCCAACATCGCGCTGGAGCTCGCGGCGAACGGCGCCGGCTGCGTCGCCACCCAGCTGTCGCTCGCCCGGCGCTATCTGGAGCGTGGCCTGCTCGTCGAACCGTTCCCGGTGCGGCCGCCCAGCCCGTGGACGTACTACCTGTCGGAGAGCCGGCTGTCGAAAGGCAATGTCGTGAAGACAGTGAAGGAGTGGATCCTGGCGCGGGCGCAGGCGGAGAACGAGTAACGTCACGGGCCATTTTCCGAGGCTCTATGACCCCGTTTTTATTGGCCATTCCCAAGCGATCCTGCCAGCAGCTCGACTTTACAGCACTTCGCTGCGTTCTCTACATAGCAACCATCAGCAATTCAGGGGCATCCAGGCGGGCGCCCACTCCTTCCTTGTCCGCCCGCGCCCCGCCGCGACGGCGGCGCAGGAGGATTCGGGAATGCGCACTCATGCACAGGCAGTCGTCATCGGCGGCGGGCTGGTCGGCTGCTCCATCCTCTACCACCTCGCCAAGCTCGGCTGGAGCGACGTCGTGCTTCTCGAGCGCGACGAGCTGACGTCCGGCTCCACCTGGCATGCCGCCGCCAACATCCACGGGCTGCACGATTCCACCAACATCAGCCGGCTGCAGCACTACACCATGGCGCTCTACAAGGAGCTGGAGGCGGAGACCGGCCAGGGCTGCGGCATCTTCCAGCCGGGCTCGCTCTACCTCGCCCAGACCGAGGCGCGCGAGCACCAGCTGCGCCTGCAGGAAGCCAAGGCGCGCCGCTACGGGATGAACTTTTTCGGGATAGGCCGCGACGAGGCCGAGCGGCTGCACCCGCTGGTCGATTTCGACGGCGTCCGCTGCATCATGTACGAGCCGGAAGGCGGCAATGTCGACCCGTCCGGCGTGACCATGGCCTATGCCGCCGGCGCCCGCCAGCGCGGCGCCGAAATCCACCGCTTCACCCCCGTCATTGGCACGGAGTCCCAGCCGGACGGCTCGTGGATCGTGCGCACGCCGAAGGGCGACATCCGCACCGACTGGGTTGTCAATGCCGCCGGCCTGTGGGGGCGCGAGGTGGCGGCGATGGCGGGGATCGAGCTGCCGCTGATTCCGACCGAGCACCAGTATTTCGTCACCGAGACCATTCCCGAGATCGCAGCGCTCGGCCGGCGCCTGCCCTCGGTCGCCGACCGCGACGGCGAATATTACCTGCGCCAGGAAGGGCTCGGGCTGCTGATCGGCGCCTATGAGCGCGACATGAAATTCTGGGCCGAAGACGGCACGCCGCAAGACTTCGGCCACGAACTCTTCCCCGACGACCTCGGGCGCATCGAGGAGAACATGATGCGCGCCATCGCCCGCGTGCCGGCGGCCGGCACGGCGGGGGTGAAGCGGGTGATCAACGGTCCGATGATCTGGTCGCCCGACAGCGCCGCCCTGTTCGGCCCGGTTCCGGAACTCTCCAACTATTTCTGCTGCAACGGTATCATCCCCGGCTTCTCGCAATCGGGCGGGCTGGGACGGCTCGCCGCCGAGTGGATGATCGAGGGCGAGCCGTCGCTCGACATGTTCGGCTGGGATCTCGCCCGCTTCGGCGGCTGGGCCGGCAAGGCTTTTACCAAAGCACGGGTGCAGGACCAGTACAGCCACCGCTTCAAGATCCACTTCCCCAACGAGGAGCGCGCCGCCGGCCGGCCGGTGCGCACGCGGCCCGCCTATGCGATGCAGAAGGACATGGGCGCGGTCTTCGGCCTGAATTTCGGCTGGGAGCATCCCTTGTGGTTTTCCGCCGAGGGCGAGCCGCGCGAGGAGACGGTCGGTTTTTCCAGGCAGAACTGGTGGGAACCGGTCGGGCGCGAGGCGCGCATGCTGCGCGAGAACGCCGGCATCATCGACATCTCCAACTTCGCCAAATACGAGGTTCGCGGCCCGGGCGCCGAGGCCTGGCTGAACGCGCTGTTCGCCAACCACATGCCGACCGGGATCGGCCGCTCCTGCCTGACGCCGCTGATCGGCAGGCGCGGCGGCATCGCCGGCGATTTCACGGTGACGCGGCTCGGTGCCGACGAATTCATGGTGATCGGCTCCGGCATGGCCGAGCGCTATCATCAGCGCTTTTTCCAGGCGGTGCCGCTGCCCGAAGGCACAACATTCCGCTCGCGCACCGAGGCGCTGTGCGGCTTCAACGTCGCCGGGCCGAAATCGCGCGAGCTGCTTTCGCGCCTCACCAACGACGATCTGTCCAGCGTCGCCTTCCCGTTCATGCGCTCGCGCCGCATCACGGTCGCCGGCATCGACGCGGTGGCGCTGCGCGTCTCCTTCACCGGTGACCTCGGCTGGGAGCTGCATTGCGCGGCCGACGACCAGGTCGCGCTCTATGGCGCGCTGCTCGAAGCCGGGCGCGAGCTCGGCGCCGGACCGGTCGGCTCGCGGGCGCTGATGTCGCTGCGGGTGGAGAAGGGGTATGGCAGCTGGGGCCGCGAATATTCGCCGGAATACTGGCCACAGGAGACCGGCTTCGACCGCCTGATCAAGCTGGACAAGGGCGACTTCCTCAACCGCGACGCCTATGCCGCGCTGGCCGATCGCCCCGCCCGCGACACGCTGGTCACGATCGCCATCGAGGCGAGGGATGCGGACGCCACCGGCGGCGAGCCTATCTTTTTGCCCGACGGCACGCCGGTCGGCCAGGTGACGTCGGGCGCCTATGGCTATTTCGTCGGAAAATCGCTCGCGCTTGGCTACATCAAGGCCGGCTCGGCGAAACCCGGCGACGCGCTGCACGTCGCCATCCTCGGCCGGCCGCACGACGCGGTGCTGCTGGAGCGGCCGCTTTTCGATCCGGAAGGCAAGCGGCTGCGGGGGTAAGTGCGATTGCCCTCATTGCGCTGTGAAGATAGTCGCATACGAAAAATTCGGGAACCGTCCGCCGCACGACACCCCCACCCCTACCCCTCCCCCTCAAGGGGAGGGGTACTTGGCGAACGCCCTGCCGCGCAAAATCGTCGACGATTGGCGTCAAGAGGACAAGCCAGCCAGCCCCTCCCCCTTGAGGGGAGAGGTAGGGGTGGGGGTATTTCCGATGCCCTCATTGCGGCAGGAGCCCCTATTGGTGGGCGCAGTCATTGCAGCCATACTGCCAGACCGCAATCGGAGACCAGGCCGATGGAGAGTGCCGTAAGGAAGCTGTTCGAGCGATACGAGCGTTTTTTCAATCGGTCCCTCGGCGGCGACATGGACACGGATGAGATCGCATCGCTGTATGCCTCCGACTTCATCGCGGCCTCGCCCGCCGGGGTCATGACGGGAAAGAACGACGACCGGCTCAAGCAGGTCATGGCGCAAGGCTATGCGCACTATCGGGCGATAGGCACCAAGGAGATGCGGATACGCCAAATCCGCCTCTCCGAAATAGACGAACTTCATTGCGTGGCGCATGTCGCCTGGACCGCAACCTATGCCCGCAAGGACCAGCCGGACACAGCGATCGATTTCGACGTCCACTATCTCGTTCAGACGCTGGACGGCGGGCCGAAGGTTTTCGGCTGGGTGTCGGGCGACGAGCAGGCGCTTCTGAGAAAGCATGGAATCGTCTAGCGGCCTGTCCCGCATCGCCCATTTGAGGCAGGCTCGACGTCTTGCTCTCTAATTCAGCCATGGTTTGCCGCCCGTCCGGACGCAGCCGATTTCACTATGACGCGCTCGCAGGCCTGAACGGCTCCCGGATCGGAAGCCGCCGCTTCAACCCTCCGAAATCCAGACCTGCATCGACCCCTTCTCCCGGTTGTTCCAGAGATAGTAGGGTACCGCCGTCAGCCGAGCCGGCTGCGCTTCGGGAGGCCGGGTGCGGTAGAGCGACTGATCCCAGCCGGCGTCCGTCAGTCGCCGGGCATCCGCCGCGAGAACGACGATGCCGTCGAACAGGTCGCGGCGTTCCTCGACATCGATACTGGCGTCCTGCGGCAGCTGCAGCTGCTGGACGCGCCCGCCGGGATTGTCGGTCTCCTCGACGCAGTAGACGAGCGGCCCGCGCTTCAGCGCCACCCGGCCGACATTCTCCTTCACCAGCGGATGGGCGTAGATGCGCTCGGCCGGCATCGGCAGCTCCAGCGCGATCCTGTCGCCGGCTTGCCAGAGGCGCGAGACCGACAGGTAGCCGTTCTCCACCGAGACGGCGACCTCGACCGGTTCGCCATTGACCGAAACCTCGGCGCCACCGGCCCAGCCGGGGATGCGCAGCTTCACCGTGAAGTCAAAAGGCGCCTGCGGGGTCACCTCGATGCGGATCGAGCCTGACCACGGATAGGCGCTGGTCTCGCGCAGGAGAACCTTGCCACCGGCCAGGTCGACCTCCGTCGAAATGCCGCCATAGAGATGGAAGGCGACGGCATCGTCGCTCGCCGAGACGAAATAGCCGCCGACCGAGGCGATCAGGCGCGAGGCGTTCATCGTGCAGCACGGGCAGGTGTGCCAGGCCCAGCGGCTGTGGCGGCCGTCGCTGTCCAGCGGGTTGGAGTAGAAATAATGCTCGCCGTCGCGCGACAGGCCACCCAGCGCATTGTTGAACAGGGCCTGCTCCAGCATGTCGGCATAATTTCCGTCGAGGTCGAGATGCAGCATGCGCTGCGCCCAGAAGATCAGCGCCACCGATGCGCAGGTCTCGGCATAGGCCGTGTCGTTGGGCAGGTCGTAGTCCTCGGTGAAACCCTCGTTCGCGGCGGCCGGGCCGAGGCCGGAGGTGATATAGATCTTGGAGGCCATGACGTCGGCCCACAGCACCTCGCAGGCGCGTTTCAGACTTTCGTCGTTCAACTCGGCGGCGAGATCGGCCATGGCGGAGAACATGTACATCGCCCGGACCGCGTGGCCGACCACCTTGGTCTGCTCGCGCACCGGCTTGTGCGATTGGTTGTACTCGTAGCTTTTTGCCCAGAAGTCCGTCGGTTTTTCGCCGCGATCGACCGCTTCCTGGTCGAAATAATGCGGTTTTCGGCCGCGTTCGTCGATAAAATAGGCGGCAAGATCGAGATGTCTGCGCTCGCCGGTGAGGCGATAGAGCTTGACCAGCGCCAGCTCGATCTCCTGGTGGCCGTCATAGCCGCGCTTCTGGCCCGGCTCCGGCCCGAAGGTTTTCCGCACATGCTCGACATAACGCTCAAGAATGCCGAGCAGCCGGCGTCGGCCAGTCGCCAGGAAATAGGCGATGCCGCCCTCCAGCAGGTGGCCGAGATTGTAGAGCTCGTGATTGTCACGCAAATTGGTCCAGCGTTTGTCCGGCTCGCGCTGCAGGTACCAGCAGTTGAGATAGCCGTCCGCCGCCTGCGCGATCTCGAGATCGTCGGTGATCGCTTCGATCTTGGCCTCGATGGCGGCGTCGCGGCGGTGCGACAGCGCATAGGACGCCGCCTCGATCCATTTTCCGACGTCGGAATCCCAAAACACCTGCACGGTGAAATTGTGCTCGTTGCGGGGGAAACGCAGCGGCGGCGGCGGGTTCGGCAGGGTCAGCGCCTCCAGGATGCCGTGCCTGCCGAGCTGGACGTGCTGGCTCGGGATGGTCTTCGTCAGCACCGTCTCCAGCCGCTCGCGCCAGAACTGCCCCTCCAGCGCCACGTCGACGAAACGAACCGGCCTGAACGTGCCCATCATGTCTCTCCTTTCGAAGCCACCTCTAGCCCCTCGTCCTTGTGGGCAGGGCAATCGCGTATGAGCTCACCCCCACCCCTAACCCCTCCCCACAAGGGGGAGGGGGACTGGCTGGCCTCTCCGCCAGGCGACAATCGTCAACGGTTTCGCATGGCATTCCGGCAGCAAAGTCCCCTCCCCCTTGTGGGGAGGGGTTAGGGGTGGGGTAAGCCACCACCGCATTCTTCGCCGTTTGCCACATGCGATTGCCCTGCCTTATAGGGAGGAGTTAGGTGTGGGGCTGAAAGACGCGCTCGGCTCACCCCCCGCCTCCCCCTACAGACGACGCGCGCACCACCAGCGAGCACGGCCGGCGCTCGACGCCGCTCAGTTTTCGGCCTGCGATCATCTCGAGCAGGCTGTCGCCGGCCTCGCGGCCCAGCGCCTTCAGGTTCATGTCGATGCTGGTGAGCGGCGGCCGCGTCGCCAGCGCCATCACGTCCCAATTGTCGAAGCCGACGATGGCGACGTCGCCGGGCACCGCGACCCCCATCTCGCGCAAGGCGTCGGCGGCGCCGCGGGCGATCTGGTCGTTGCCGCAGAAGATGGCGTCGGGCTTTTCCCGCCGCGCGAAAAGCTCCGCGGCCACCTCCCTGCCCCAGGCTTCCGACCAGACGCCCGGGCGGTAGAAGCCGTCGACCTCGGCAAGCCCCGCCCGGGACAGGGCGGAGCGATAGCCTTGTCGCCGCAGCCGCACCGCCTCGAAATGCTCCGGCCCGGTGATGTGGGCGATGCGTTTTCGCCCGAGCGCGGAGAGATGGCCGACCGCCAGCACCGCCCCGCCCACGTCGTCGGGAAGCAGCGACAGCGCGGCGGGATCGTCGGCCTGCGAGAACACGTAGACGACGGGCAGCCCGTGCGCCAGCGGCCCGATCGGCGGACGCTTGTCGGCACGCCGCGCCGTCACCACCAGCCCGTCGATGCGCTTGCCCAGCAACTGGTCGAGATGCTGGCGCTCGCGCGCCGGGTCGTCGGTGGCGTTGCACATGAACACCGCGATCCCCTCCTCGGCCAGCCGGTTCTCCAGCGCCTCGACGATCGGGAAGGTGAAGCGGCCGAAACTGTCGTTGGAGATGATGCCGATGGTGCGCGACTTCGCCCGGTGCAGGCTCTGCGCCAGGTCGTTCGGCCGATAGCCGATCTCGCGGGCGACGCGCAGCACCTTTTCGCGGGTTTCCTGGCTGAGGCGCCCGCCGGCGTTCAGCGCCTTCGACGCCGTGCCGATCGACACGTTGGCGATGCGCGCGACATCGCGGATGGTCGGTGCCCCGCCGAAGGCGGCGCCCGGCACACGCGTTTCCACAACCGGCGGGTCGGAATCCTGCATGCTACTTGACCGCGCCGTTGAGGAAGCCGGCCATGTAGTATTTCTGCAAGAGCAGGTAGAAGGCCATGCAGGGGATGATCGAGATGGTGATGCCGGCCTGCAGCATGCCCCAGTCGGTGCCGCCGATGCTGGTCTGCTGCCGGGCCGCCGCGAGGATCAGCGGCAGGGTGAAGGAGGAATCCTTGTTCATGATCACCAGCGCCGCCAACAACTCGTTCCACGAGGTGATGAAGGCGAACAGCGACACCGTGATCATCGCCGGCACCACCGCCGGCAGGCAGATGCGCGTCAGCACCTGAAAACTGTTGCAGCCGTCCATGATGGCGGCTTCCTCCAGCTCGCGCGGCACCGCCTCGAAGGCGTTGCGCATGACATAGATGCTGAACGGCAGCTGGATGGCGGTATGCACGATGGCCAGCCCGACCAGGGAGTTGTGCAGTTTTAGCTCGACGAACAGGAAGAACAGCGGCGTCAGCAGCGCCTGATAGGGCACGATCAGGCCGAGCAGGAGGATGACGAACAGCGCCTCCTTGCCGGGAATGCGGAATTTCGCCAGCCCGTAGCCGGCGGGCACAGTCAGCGCCAGGCAGAAGACGATGGTGAGCAGCGCCGCACCCAGGCTGTTGGCGAAATAGGTCGGCAGGCCGGCCTGGTAGTTCCACAGGCGCTCGTAGCTGTCGAGGCTGAGGGCATGCGGAAAATAGGCCGGCGGCACCGCGGCCGCCTCCTGCGTCGACTTCAGCGAGGCGAGCACCGAGGCGACCAGCGGCAGCAGCATGACCGTGCACAGCGCCACGCAGAGCGCGGCGACGAGGTATTTCTGCCTGCCCTCGACGAAGCCGGCCACCAGCCCCGCCCTTGCCCCGCGGTGGGCTGGGGACCGCGCCAGGTCGCGCATCGCGGCGTCGTCGAAGGCGCTCATGCGTGGCTCCTGCGGCTGAGCAGCATCTGCAAAACCGTGCAGACCAGGATGATGCCGGCGAGGATCAGCGACAGCGCCGCGCCGTAGCCGAGCTTCAGATAGGGGAAGGAGTTCAGGTAGATCAGGAACACCGACGTCGCCGTCAGGTTACGCGGCTGGCCGGCCGTCATGATGTAGAACTGGTCGAAGGCGAGCAGCGAGCCGATGACGCTGACCAGCGTGACCAGCAGGATGGTCCGGGCGGTGAGCGGCAGGACGATCATGCGCACGCGCTGCCAGTAGCTGGCGCCGTCGACCATGGCCGCCTCGCCGATGTCCTGCGGAATGGCGTGGATGGCGGCGACGAACAGGATGGTGCCGAAGCCGACCACCTTCCAGACGATCGAGGCGATCACCGCCCACATCGAGATGTCGGCGTCGGCGCCGAACCAGACGACGGGCCTGGCGATCACGCCGAGATCGATCAGCGCCCGGTTGATCAGCCCGAAATCATAGCTGAACAGCCAGTACCAGAGCAGGCTGGAGGCGCCGAGCCCGATCACCACCGGCGCGAACACAACGCTGCGGGTGAATTGCCGGAGCGGCCGGTTCTCGGCCGTCAGCAGCGCGATGAGGTAGCCGGCGATCATCAGGATCGGCGTGATCAGCAGCGTGTATTTCAGCGTGAAGCCGAGCGAGGTCCAGAACTGCGGATCGTTCCACGCCCGCACGAAATTGCCGAAGCCGATGAACTTCTTGTCGGCGATCAGCGACCAATTGTGCAGCGACATCCACGCCATCTGGGCGAGCGGATAGAGGGTGAAGACCAGCACGAAGGCGAGCGCCGGCGCGACGTAGAGAAGCCCGACATATCTGCTTTTACCGCTCTGCATGGACCTGCTCGGCTGCGCGTCCGGGCGAGCCGGACAGGATTGCTCGAAACGGGCCGCGGCGCCGGCCCCAGGCGCCGCCGCGGCCCTCGGCGAAGCACGCCTTTATTCGGCGGCGATCGCCTTCATCTGCGCCTTGGCATCGGCAATGATCGTGTCGAGGTCGGTGTCCTCGTAATAGGCGCGCTGCAGCATCTGCAGCCACGGTCCCTGCGGCGAGTTGATCAGCTCGAAGAACTTCAGCGTGTAGGGGGTCTTGGCGACCGCGATCGCCTTGGCCACCTGCTGCACCTTGGGCTCGGCGGCGAAATACTTGTTCTCGGTCATGTCGCCGCGCGTCGTCATGTTCAGCATTTTTGCGTAGACCTCGACCTGGGTCTCGTCTGACAGCAGGAACTTCATGAAGTCGACCGCGTCGTCGACGCGCTTGCTGCCCTTGGGGATGGTGACGATGTCGCCGCCGGCAAACGACGAGACCTGGCCGCTGGTCACGCCCGGCAGCAGCGCGATGCCGAAATCCATCGACGGATTCTGCTCCTTGGCCAGCGTGATGTTGAAGTTGCCGGTGCCCATCATGCCGATCTTGCCGGAGCCGAAGCGCAGGTGGAACGTCTCGCCCGTCTCGGCGCGCGCGTCCTCGTGCACGTTGCCCGCCTTGACCATGTCGCGGGCCCATTGCAGCACTTCCTTGACGCCGTCGCCGTCGAGCGGCTCGCCATTGGCGGCTTCCGGCTCGACGGTGGCGCCGGCTGCCCACATCAGCGGGGCTACGGTGAAGATGTTGCAGCCGGCGCAGGAGCCGGCCAGGAAATAGCCCTTTACGTCGCCGCCGAGCGCGGTGATCTTGTCGGCATACTCGCGGATCTCGGCCAGATTCGTCGGCGGCTTCTCCGGGTCGAGCCCGGCCTTCCTGAACAGGTCCTTGTTGTAGAACAGCGCCGACACGTCGGCATAGAGCGGCACGCCGTAGATCCGGCCCTCATAGGTCGACACCGCCATGTGGCCTTGAACGGCGGTTTTCAGCTCGGGCCAGTCCTTGACCTTGTCGGTGATGTCGACGAGCTGCCCCGCCGCCTCGAACTGCGGCCCGTAGATCAGGTCCATGCCCATCAGGTCGGGCACCTCGCCCGAGGCGATCGCCTGGGCGATCTTCGGCACCATGTCGGTATGCGGGATGTAGGTCAGGTTGATCTTGCGGTCGGGGTTCTTCTCGTTCCAGGCCGCGACCAGCGCGTCGACCATGCCGGCATTGCCGCCGCTGCGCTCCCACATCTGCAGGTCCTCGGCCAGCGCCGGCAGCGCGACCGCCGCCAGCAGGCCCGCCAGCGCGGCCTTCCATAAACGCAAGCTCATAGGTTCCTCCCTTTGGCCAGCTCGCATCGTTCTTCTTGGGAAAAGCTTTTCTCAATCCTCCCGCAACAAGCCGGATCAGGAAGCGCCGGCGTGTTGGGAAAAGCTTTTCTCAGGGTATAAACGCATATTTTTGCGTGGGCTGCAACCGGGGCGTCACTATCCTTCAGACGGCGGCGATGTTCCCGCTGTCGTGGTGCCCTGGATGATGAAAGGCGGCCCGTATGTCGTCGACGATAGCGTCGGCTTCGATTTAGACGACGAAGTGTCATCCTACTTTACCCGGCCGCCCGATGCTTGCCTGCCGCCCAAAGCTCGCTGCCCGGTGGGCATTCCAGCAAACGGCAACTATCCGAGCCGTTGCAGCACCCCTCCAATATTGATCAGGTATCCAAAACGGACCCCGTCACTTCCTCGCTGATCCTCTGGTATCTCCCCTACTACGACGAAAAAATGGCTCGTTGTTGCCGTGTGTCTTGCAGCGAGATACGCCAACAGAAGTTCCGTTCCGTTGAGCAACTGGGCCATTATTTCCTGCATGAATTCGCCGACGGGCACGCGCTCAATCGGCGTCTCATCATGAATAACCCGGATCATCGGCTCCTCAAGGATGCGATCAGCCGTCAATTGATAGTCTCGTAGTTCGAGCCGTTGCGTTATATTTGGATGCTCGATGCAATGGCGGACGTTCCGAATGAGCTTTCCGAAATTCGCAAGATTCTTGGCAAACAGAGTAAATTGGTCCTGCTCGCTGTAGCGAGCCTCGACCACCGTCGCAAAACCTTCTAGAAACTTACCGGCTTTCCGCATTTCGTCCGGATAAAATAGCATGCAGGTCTTATAGATACCCTGAACCACGTGCTCAATCTTCTGAACAAAGCTCTTCACCCGAGCCTCTAATCCGGGGATCGCGGGCATCCGAAATCCCCTCCCTTGCGGAGGGGTGGTCGAAGCATCGGCGACTATCTTCAGCTTCATATATTCATCTAAAATTTCCTGTGCAGCTATCGCATCCTTCGAAATTTCCAGAGTCTTCAAAAGGACAGAATTCCATTCAATCTCTTCGATCAGTCGGTTTTCTCTAAACAACTCTCGTGCCGTTAGTAGAATTCGGCGAACTATTTCAGAATCTGACCCGCTATTGATGACAAGTTGCTGTGTGTTTGGTATATCCGCACGTGTCCGCTGTGGGTCTATATCGTCGGCCATAGCTATCAAGTAGATGGCCTTCTCCTTGATGATGTAGAGCCTCGTAGCGATCGTCATCATACCGGTGATTTCGCCGTCGGAGACATCACCCACGTTCATGCCGCCGGCGGACTCTCTCAGTTTATCAATTGGCCTTTTTTCGGTCACGGGGGTGTAGGTTTCCTGCCGGGGATATACCTCCCCAAAAGATGTTGCACAGCAGCAAGGTCTATGGGCGGAAATCGACTGTCAAGAGTCCCGCGCCCCGCCCGCCTAAGCCCACTGCTCACGTCGGCGAGCTTGTTCCTTCCTTGTCCTGAGTGCGAGTGCTCAAGGGGAGGGTGAACGATAGCCGGTCGCGAGACTACAAGTCCACGTCATCGGACTTCAAGGCGGTCGGAATGCCGCACGCATCAAACCCGACGGTGCTGCCCATCATCAAATGCCGCGCGCCAAACCTGTGCGAGAACGTATCGCCAAGCCTCCGATCGCCACTTCGATCGGTATGGGGAGCGCTGCATAACGGAAGCAATTCTGCGAAGTAATAAGAAGCGAGTGCGCTGATCGTCGCACCCTGAGCCGGGCGCGCCGCATATCGAGCGCCTGGAGCAACGCTCCCCCCTCACTTCGCTGCGACCAGCTCCACCTCCTCGACGCCGGCCGCGATGCCGACGCCGGGCTCGCCCTCGACCGCCAGCGGCTGCAGCGAGAAAGACTTGCCGATGCCGCCGACCAAAACGTCGACGCCGAGCCCGATGCCAGCCGCGACGGAAGCGGCGACGCCGCCGTATTTTCCGGCGAGCAGGCCGCTTCCCGGAGCGGGCGAGGCCGCGAACACGCCCCAGACGAGATGCCCTTCCTCCACCTCGCCGAGCTCGATGCCGTATTGATGGATCGTGCCGGTGTACTTCTCGACCTGGCCGTTGGTATGCGTGAACGTGCAGGCCATCGTCTGCTTGCGCACGAGAATCTGGCCGATGCCTATCGACGTGTCGCATTTGAGCAGGCCGATCTGCGTATTGGACCAGGCCGGGCCGCCGAACGACAGTGAAAGCGCGATCACCGCGCCGGCGATCGATGCAATTCGACAGAATTTCGATGTATTTTTCATTTCGGTGGCTCCCTCATGTCAAATCCGACTTGTCAGAATTAAACGCCTCCGGCGTTTTCAGCAATCGCCCGCGGCGGAGCGGTCGCCTGAGGGACTCCCGGCGACCTTTGTCCATGATACGCCGGTCCTGGAGTGGCGGCGCGTGGGCGGGGAAGACGCCGGCCGCGGTCATCCGGGAAACGCAGGGCATCCCGGCACGCCGGGTCCGACGGCAACCGCCGGCCGGCTACGCTACCTCTCGGAACACGATCCTGGACGATGCGACCGGGCCGATCCGAGATATGAGAATCCGATATCTCCGACGGGATAACGGGCGAAACGAGCCCGCGTGGCGGTCGACAGGCGTTTTCCCGACCGGAATCCCAAACCTCACGCCGCCTTGCGCGCGGTCACGACCAGCCCGATCACTGGCTCGGCATTCTCGCTTCTCAGCGCCTCGCGCCCGCAAGAGCTCACCGAAAACCCCGCCGCCGCCAGGCAGCGCCGCACATAGGCTTCGCAATGCGTGTAGCGGCCGTTGACGGCGAGCCGGAACGAGCCGTCCGCGTCGTCCATCGCCTCGACGGTGAACACCAGCACGCCGCCGGGCCTGAGCGCCTTCGCCGCCCCTTCAGCGAATTCCTCGAGGCGGCCGAAATAGCAGAGCGTGTCGGCGGAGGCGATCACGTCGTAGCCGTCCGGCCGGGCCCGCAGGCAGGCGGTCAGCTCAGCGCGGTCCAGCCGGTCGTAGGCACCGAGCTTCGCCGCCTTGGCGAGCATGCCCTCCGACAGGTCCACACCGTCCAGTCGCCCGGCATGCGGCTTGAGATGCTTCGCGCATTTGCCGGTGCCGCAGCCGGCGTCGAGCACGGCAAGTCCGCTCGCATCGGCGCCGACCGCGTCCCGCACCGCGGCGCCGACGATCTCCGGCGCACGATAGTCGAGGCTCTCCAGCTTGGCGTCGAACGAGCCCGCGAACGTGTCGAACAGCTTGCTGACATAGACGTCGGGCGCCCGTTCCGGCACGTTCTCGCCGGTCATCGAGGCGCGCATGTGCTGCGCCTGCGGGTCGTGGGGATTGGCATCGGCCCACTTCTTCACGAAGTCGATGGCGACGTCCTTCAGCCCGGCGAACCAGTAGGCAAGCGCCAGGAAATGCGCCGGCACGGCCTTGTCGGGCCAATGCACGATCGCCTTCCAGAAATGGTCGATCGCCTCCCTGGCGCGGCCGCTGTCGAGCAGGATGGCGGCGAGGTTCTGGTGGGCGACGCCGAACTCCGGATTGACCTCCACCGCCTTGCGCAGCAGCTTTTCGGCAAAGCCGACATTGCCGGCGTGTTTCACGATCGAGGCGAGATTGCAGTAGGGATCGGCGAGATCGGGGTCGAGTTCGATCGCCTTGTCGTAAGCGTTGACGGCCGCGTCGATATCGCCGAGCTCGACATAGGCGTTGCCGAGGTTGTTGCGGATGCCGGCATGGCGCGGCGCCACCTTCGCCGCGCGCTTCAGCGTCTCGACGCTGCTTTCCGCACCGTGCAGATGAAAGCGCACCACCCCGAGGCAGCTCAGCGCATCGGCATTGTCCGGGGCGATTTCGATGACGTTCTCAAGGAGCCCGGCCGCCGCCTTGAGCTGCTTCTTGCGCACCAGCTCGCGCGCCATGGCGATCGCTTCGTCGACGCTGAGCAGCGCGTTGCCATCCTCGTCGATTTCGGGCGGCTTGACGTCCTGCATGGCCCGCTCCGCTGTCTATCGGAAATCGGCGCGCGCAAACGACCCCGCGCCGCCAAGAGGGATGCCGCAGCGTGGCGGTCGAATGTAACAGGCAAAGTGCGTGCCGGGCGGCTTGCGTAACGGGCCGTGGAGCAGCGGCGGCGCGCGGCCGCTGTCATGCGAGGCGGTTCCCTTCCCCCTTGTGGGGAGGGGTTAGGGGTGGGGGTCGCGCCGGGCCGCGACGCCTCAGCCTTCGGCCGGCGGCTCGTCCGGCTGCGCCACGTCGCCCTCGCCCTGCGGCTCGGAGATGCGCTCGACCGACACCACCTTCTCGCCCTCGGCGGTCCGGAAGATGGTAACGCCCTTGGTGGCGCGGCTGGCGAAGCGGATGCCCTCGACCGGCACGCGGATCACCTGGCCGCCGTCGGAGACCAGCATGATCTGGTCGTCATGCCCGACCGGGAAGGCGGCGACCAGGCGGCCGATGTCGCCGTCCTTCGGATTGGCGGGGTCGCCGACCTTGGAGACGTCGGTGGCGCGGATGCCCTTGCCGCCGCGCCCGGTGACGCGGAAATCGTAAGAGGAGGAGCGCTTGCCGTAACCGTAGGCGGTCACCGTCAGCACGAACTGCTCGTGCTGCCTCAAGGTTTCGTAGAGTTCGTCGGAAAGCTGCGCGTCCTCGCCGACCTCCTCGTTGGTCAGCGCGATCTCGTCCTCCTCGCCGCCGCCGGAGAGCAGCCGGCGCTCGGCGACGGAGCGCTTCAGATAGGCGGAGCGCTCGGCCGGCGTGGCGTCGACATGCTCGAGGATGGCCATCGAGATCACCCGGTCGCCGTCGCCCAGCGAGATGCCGCGCACGCCGACGGAGTTGCGGCTCTGGAAGACGCGCACGTCGCCGACGGCGAAGCGGATGCACTGGCCCGAGCCGGCGGTGAGCAGCACGTCGTCATGCTCGGTGCAGGTCTCGACGCCGAGAATCTCGTCGCCCTCCTCCTCGAGCTTCATGGCGATCTTGCCGTTGCGGTTGACCTGCACGAAGTCCGACAGCTTGTTTCGCCGCACGGTGCCGCGCGTGGTGGCGAACATCACGTCGAGATCGGCCCAGCTGTCCTCGTCCTCCGGCAGCGGCAGGATGGCGGTGATGCGGTCGCCGCTCTCGATCGGCAGAAGGTTGATCAGCGCCTTGCCGCGCGACTGCGGGTTGCCGATCGGCAGGCGCCAGACCTTCTCCTTGTAGACGATGCCGCGCGAGGAGAAGAACAGCACCGGCGTGTGGGTATTGGCCACGAACAGCCGGGTGACGAAATCCTCGTCCTTCGTCGACATGCCGGAGCGGCCCTTGCCGCCGCGGTTCTGCGCCCGGTAGATCGAAAGCGGCACGCGCTTGATGTAGCCCGCATGCGTCACCGTGACGACCATGTCCTCGCGCTGGATGAGGTCCTCGTCGTCCATGTCGGCGCCGCCGTCGGCGAGCTCGGTGCGGCGCGGCGTGCCGAACTCGTCGCGCACGGCCGCGAGCTCGTCCTTGACGATCTGCTGGATGCGCACGCGCGACGACAGGATGTCGAGGAATTCCGAAATCTCGGCGCCGATCTCGTTCAGCTCGTCGGCGATCTCGTCGCGGCCGAGCCCGGTCAGGCGCGACAGTTGCAACGCGAGGATGGCACGCGCCTGCTCTTCCGACAAATTGTAGGTGCCGTCGTCGTTGATGCGATGGCGCGGATCGTCGATCAGGCGGATCAGCGCCTCGACGTCGGCCGACGGCCAGCGCCGGGTCATCAGCTGCTCGCGCGCCGTCTGCGGATCGGGCGCATGGCGGATCAGCTTGATCACCTCGTCGATGTTGGCGACGGCGATCGCCAGGCCGACCAGCACGTGGGCGCGGTCGCGCGCCTTGCGCAGCAGGTATTTCGTGCGGCGGCTGATCACCTCCTCGCGGAAGGAGACGAAGGCGCGCAGCACGTCGAGCAGCGTCAGCACCTCCGGCTTGCCGCCGTTCAGCGCCACCACATTGGCGCCGAACGAGGTCTGCAGCGGCGTGAAGCGGTAGAGCTGGTTGAGGATCACCTCGGAATTGGCGTCGCGCTTCAGTTCGATGACGACGCGGTAACCCTGGCGGTCGCTCTCGTCGCGGATGTCGGAGATGCCCTCGATGCGCTTGTCGCGCACCAGCTCGGCCATCTTCTCGATCATCGTCGCCTTGTTCACCTGATAGGGAACCTCGGTGATGATGATGGCCTCGCGCTCGCCGCGGATCTCCTCGGTGTGGACGCGGCCGCGCATGATGATCGAGCCGCGGCCGGTGGAATAGGCGCTGTAGATGCCGGAGCGGCCGAGGATGATGCCGCCGGTCGGGAAATCCGGGCCGGGGATGATCTCCATCAGATCCGTCAGGTCGATCGCCGGGTTGTCGATCAGCGCGATGCAGGCGTTGACGACTTCCGTCAGATTGTGCGGCGGGATGTTAGTGGCCATGCCGACGGCGATGCCGCCGGAGCCGTTGACCAGCAGGCTGGGGAAGCGCGCCGGCAGGACGCGCGGCTCCCGGCCGGAGGCGTCGTAGGTCTCCTGGAAGTCGACGGTGTCCTTGTCGATGTCCTCCAGCAGCTCGTGCGCGACCTTGGTCAGCCGCGATTCCGTGTAGCGCATCGCCGCCGGCGGATCGCCGTCGATGGAGCCGAAATTGCCCTGCCCGTCGATCAGCGGCACGCGCATCGACCAGTCCTGCGCCATGCGGACCAGCGCGTCGTAGATCGAGGCGTCGCCGTGCGGATGGTATTTACCCATCACGTCGGCGACCGGGCGGGCCGACTTCACATATTTGCGGTTCCAGTGATAGCCGCTCTCATGCGAGGCATAGAGGATGCGCCGGTGCACCGGCTTCAGGCCGTCGCGCACGTCGGGCAGCGCGCGGCTGACGATCACGCTCATGGCGTAGTCGAGGTAGGAGCGCTGCATTTCCTCGATGATCGAGATTGGCTCGATATCGGATGGGCCGTCGGGCCCGCGCGGAATGTTCTGGTCGGTCAAATTGCTTCACGAAGAATTGGGAATCGATGTCGTCTTATATAGGAAGCGGCGGGAATTGGCCAATCCCGCCGGGCTTTCCCCGCGGGAATTTCCTGAAATAAAACACACCTTTAGGTTGGGTCGCGAAATGTCGCAGGCGGATGCCGGCGACCATGCGGCCGAATTGCGGCGCAAGCGCGGACAGCCGCGCCCGGCCGTCGGGAGCGTCGGGCCATCCGCGGCTGGCGGCGGCTCCTGCCTTCGGCTAGGCTCGCAGCGTGGGGAGCGGCCATGCCGAGTGTCGACAGCCTGTTCAGTGCCTTCCTGACGATCCTGGTCACCATCGATCCGCCCGGGCTGGCGCCGCTGTTCCTGGCGCTGACGCGCGGCATGAACCGCGAGGAGCGGCGCCAGGTATCCGTGCGGGCCACCCTGATCGCCTCGGCGATCATGGTGCTGTTCGCCGTCGCCGGCGCGGTGATCCTGAGCGTGCTCGGCATCACGCTGCCGGCATTCCGCGTCGCCGGCGGGCTGCTGCTGTTCTACATCGCCTTCGAGATGGTGTTCGAGCGTCGCCAGGACCGCAAGGAAAAGAGCGCCGACGTCGCCGTCAGCAAGGACCACATCCAGGACATCGCCGCCTTCCCTCTGGCGATCCCGCTGATCGCCGGTCCCGGCGCCATCTCGGCGACCGTGCTTCTGTCCGGAACCTTCCAGGGCATCGCCGCCAAGAGCGCGCTGGTCGGCATCATCCTGGTCTGCCTGGCATTGACCTATCTCGTCTTCGTGCTCGCCGAGCGCATCGACCGCTTCCTCGGCCAGACCGGCCGCTCGATCCTGACCCGGCTGCTCGGCGTGCTGCTCGCCGCGCTGGCGGTGCAGTTCGTCGCCGACGGCGTCAGGGCGCTGATGGCGGCATAGCCCGGCCGGCTGCAGCCCCGCCGGCGAAAACCGGCAAAACGCCTTGCCTTGACTTCCCGACACGGCTCGGGAACAATCCGGCGCATGTTCGGCTCACAGAAAATCGCAGGCGATTTTCCCTTCCGGGTCTGTCCCATCGCGGGACGGTAACCCCCGGCTCGGCCCTGCGCCCCGAGCCGTGGGGCGGTCATGCCAGTGGTAAAGCATAAGCTGAGGGCCTGACAGGCCCGGCCTGGCGCGCGCAATCACCTCACTTCCGTTCAATCGCCCCAGCGGGCGCAATGCCGCCATGCGGCCACATGGGACCATGTCATGACCACCCTGCCCGAGGCCCGGCGCAAGCCCGCCATCACCATCGCCAGATCGGAGCACCAGCGCCTGCTCTCCTTCGCCACCGCGCTCGAAAGCCGCGACCCGGATCTGGCGGAGACGCTGCTCGGCGAATTGGAGCGTGCCCGCATCGTCGACGATCACCGGCTCGCCGGATCGGTGGTGCGGATGGGATCGACCGTGCGGTATCAGGCTGGCGACGAGATCAGGACGGTCACCCTCGTCTATCCGGCGGAAGCCGACATCGCGCTCGGCAGGGTCTCGGTGCTGACGCCGGTCGGTGCCGCCCTGCTCGGCCTTTCCCCGGGCCAGTCGATCGACTGGACGGACCGCAACGGCCGTCGCCACGATCTGACGGTTGTTCGGGTCGGGAGCGAAGACTCTGCCCGGCCCGGGGATCGGAGCGCCGCCGCCCGATGAGCGCAATCCCTCGAGGCGCGGGTCCGGCCGGACCCAGCAGCGGGCTCCGGCCGGGATCGCCATCCTGCGCCGCCGGATCGGATCGGCGGCTGCCCGGGAGGACGCGCCGTCGTGAATTCCCGACCGCCCCTGATGCCGCGGCGCGGCGGGAGGCCCGCGATGCGCCCTGATCAGCCCTGCCTGCTCACGACCAAGGATTTCGCCATCCTCGAGGTCATGCTCGGGCGCTGCTTGGGGCGTGACGACCCGCTTCGCCCGATCATCGCGGCAAAACTCGCCGCCGCCCGGGTCGTCCTTCACGAGGATATTCCGGCCGGTGTGGTCACGCTGAACAGTCGCGTCCGCTACCGGGCCGGCGACGGACCGGCGCAGACCCGCGTCATCAGCCATGACGAGATGCATGGTCTGGTCGGCTCGATCCTGCCGATCCGGCAGCCGCGCGGCCTGGCGCTGCTCGGCCTGGCCGAAGGCCAGTCTTTCGCCGTCACGCAGAACAGGCAGGCGACGGTGATGACGGTGCTGGAGGTGATCTACCAGCCGGAGGCGGCCCGCCATGCGCGGAGCAAGCTGTCCGGCGCCTATGCAGCGCCGCGCCTGCGCCTTGTCCACGACGCCGGACCCCTTTCACCGGGAAAGGCCGCGCGGCCCCCGACCAATTCCGACGATCCCGGCCCCTCCGCCGCATGAGCCGCGGCCGATCCTTATCCGCCGAACACCACCTGATGCATCACCCTGCCTGGCAGCAGGGTGAAAAGTCCCGCGCCGACGAGGGCAAGCAGATAAAGCGAGATCATCGCCTTCCGGTGCCGGTCGACGCGGTGCCGATGCGCATGCCAGACGGCGAGCGGCACGGTCATCAGCACGAGCACAGACAGAAGATGGATCGGGCTCCACGGCCCGATGAGCCGGATCTCGTGAATCCAGAACCCGCTCGCAGCGACGAAAAGCATGAGGCCGGCCCAAATGAAGCCCACCATGCGATGGCGCACGGTGCCCTTCGGCAGCGCGAACTGCGCGGCGCCGAGCACCAGGGCCGCCAGCGCCGCCAGTGCATGCCCGGGAATCGGCGCCGACTCGGCCAGAAGAGGCTCCAGCGACATGGTCGATCCTCCCTCGTCGCTTTTGCGCTGAATCAGAGCGGAATGCGATCAGGATGAACCGGCATTCCGCTCCCATTCCTTGTCTTGTCGCATGATCCTAGTCCGAAAGATCCGCGATCCTCCGGGATCATGCTCCAACGCCGGCTAAGGACGTTCCGGACGGTCGTTACGGTCCCGGCCTGCATTTGCCCGCCCCTTGCCGGGCAGGGCACCGCACGACCATTCCGTCATGGCATCTTCTCCAGCAGCGCCTTGACCACGTTGGCGGAATTGGTCGAGGCGAGCGCCATGAAGGTTGCCATCTCGTTGGCCCCCTCGCCGCCGCCGGCGAGATCGGAAAGGCTGCGCACGGCGACAAACGGCACGCCGTTGGCATAGGCGACATGCGCGACCGCCGCGCTCTCCATGTCCAGCACCTTTGCCGCGAACGTCGCATGCACGTATTCGCGGAACGCGGCGTTGTCGACGAAGGCCTGGCCCGACACGCCATTGCCGCCGACGACGATTTTTGGCTTCTCGCTCAGGCATTTGTTCTCCGCCGCGCAGGCGGCGAGGTCGAGTTCGCCGGCGACCTTGCGGGCGATCTCCAGCAGGCCCGGATCGCTCGGGAACCAGAAGCGCGCCTCCTCGCCCGAAGCCCCGTCGCGGGCGACGCCGACCGGACGCGGCACGATCATGCCGAAGCCGTCGAACTCGCCCTCCTCCATGAAGGGCGGGATGGCGAAGCCGTCCGCCGTCTCGCGCGCGAACACCGCCTCCAGATACTGCCCCCACTGGTCGGCCACCACGACGTCGCCGATGTTGAGTGCCGGGTCGACGCCGCCGGCGATGCCGGAAAAGACGACCGAGGTCACGCTGAAGCGGTCGAGCGCTGATTGCGTGGTCATGGCCGCGTTGACCATGCTGACGCCGCTCAGGAACAGTACGACGTCCTTGCCGGCGAGCGTGCCGGTGACGAAGGTCCGCCCGTTGATCGTGTGCTCCCTGCCCTCGGCAAGATCAGCCCTGAGGGCCAGCCATTCAGGCTGGAACGCCGACACCACGGCGATCCGCGGCTTGTCGTCCAGCAGTTCCGCCGCCTGGCCCGCGGGAGCAATCGCGACCAGGGCAAGGAGAAGAACCGCAACAACGCGTTCGAGCGCAGCCATAGTGATCGATCTCGTCCCCAACAGCACGGTTCACCTCAGAGCCGGCCGCGCCGGACCGGCAAGCACGCATCGAGCCCTCGGTCAGAACGGAATTTCGTCGTCGAGCGAACCGCCACCGCCGCCGCGCGCGCCGCCGGCGCGCTGGCCGCGATCGTCCCCGGCGCCCGAATAGCCGAAATCCGAGCCGGCGCGGGCCGATCCGCCGGAATAGCCGACCTGTGCGTCGCCGCCCTGCCCGCGTGCGTCGAGCATCTGCAATTCACCACGGAATTTCTGCAGCACCACTTCGGTCGTGTAGCGGTCCTGGCCGCTCTGGTCCTGCCATTTGCGGGTCTGCAACTGACCCTCGACATAGACCTTCATGCCCTTCTTCAGGTACTGCTCGGCCACCTTGGCGAGGTTGTCGTTGAAGATCACGACATTGTGCCACTCGGTCTTTTCCTTGCGGTCGCCGGAATTCTTGTCGCGCCAGGACTCGGAGGTGGCGATGCGCAGGTTGACGACCGGGTCGCCCGAGTTCAACCGGCGGATTTCGGGGTCGGCACCCAGATTGCCGACCAGAATGACCTTGTTGACACTGCCCGCCATCACGCTTTCTCCACGCTTGTCCTAAATTCAGCCGTCCTTGGACACTGGCGGCATCTTATCCGATCGTCGCCGGCTGCGCGGCGACCGGCGCAATTTCCATCCACCTGTCCACAGGTGTTTTGTACCCGTTTTGTTCGGCATGCGCCAGCAAAAAATGTCAGGAATTGGCGTTCATGCGTTTCGCATCGGCCGGTCTCGTCCTACATTGGCGGAATGATCGCCGTCGTCCGCCGTCTCGGCAGCTTCATGCTGCCAATCCTGCTGCTCATGGCGCCCGCGCCCGTTCGGGCCGACGAGGCCCGGCAGCCGCTTCCCGGCGTGGTCCGGCCGGACCCGATCGTCAAGCCGCTGGAAGAGCCGATCGAACCGCCGCGCCCTGACGCCGACGGCTTCGTGCGCATGGGCGACTGGGACGTGCGCATCTCCGGCTCGGTGGCCGTCGACATCACCGCCGGCACCCTCAAGACCTTGCCGCGCTGACGCGCCCGCCTACGGGCGGACCAGTTCCTCGTAGGTATGGATCTGGACGAGCGGCTGCCCGATCATGCCCTTCAGGGCCGATTTCAGCATGATCTTGGCGCGGTCGGCCCTCAGCTTCGAATTGGCCGAAAGCAGCAGGACGCCCGGCGTCAGCTCGATCGACGCCAGCACCGGCGTCCCGTCCTCGAGCTCCATATGCAGGCGACCGTCGCGCACCTGCGGCAGCTTGCCAGACGCAAGGTCCCTGCCCTCGTCCTCCCCGTCGATCCAGTTCCAGACGAACTCGTCTTCGCCGCGCAGGTCGGGAAGCGCATCGAGGCGGCCGCGGATCGCATCCTCGGAAACCCCGGCGGTGAGCGGATACGACATGGTGTGGAAAAGCAGCTCCTCGCCGTCGCTGTTGAAGCGCGGCGGCGGCACCTTCTCCAGCCTGCCCTTCAGCCTGTGATCGAGCCAGATGGCGGTGAATTCGGGCGCCGCGTCCATCAGATAGATCGTCTCGCCGATCTGCCGCGGATCCATGCCGCCAAGATCCTCGCCTGACGAAACCGCCTGGCCGGAGATTTCGTCGCCGAGCCGCTTCATCTCGGCGCCGATGGTCCCGAGCACCTCGTCGGCAGCGGCCGGGCCGAAGACGACCACACCGCCGGCGAGGCGATGCCTGCCCGACACTTCGACGATCCGGCCGCCGATGCGATCGCCGTCCTTCAGCATCCGCGTCGCCGCATGCTCGGTCACCTCTACCGGATCGCCGCCGAGCAGCAGGTCGCGTGCCAGCATCGACTGGCCCGCAACGATCCCGCTCACCTCGTGGAGGCTGAAAACGGAGTCACGCAGGGCCTCCATGTAGCGCCGGGTGGACGGCGTCTCCTTCCAGCCGCGGCGCTTCAGATAGTCGTCGATCACGGTGCGCTCGTCCTCGTCCGACAGCGGGCGCGTCAGGAAATCCTCGAAGGCACAGCTCCACAGGCTGTTCATGTCGGTCTCGCCGATGAGTTCCTCGAGCTTGTCGAAATCGATCCCGTAGGCGTCGAAGGACGGGCCGAAGTGATGGTCGAACACCTCGTCGAGAAGATCCCGCCAGTCGTCCCGGTCGGACCATTTCACAAGGCCGGAGAGTTCATGGCCTTTCGGCATCGGCAAAGCCTTTCTGGCGCGGATCGACGCGAAGCATCTCAATCTAACGTCCGGGACGTAGCAGCGCGACCCGGACGGCGCAAGAAAGCGGGATTTCCACAAAGATGAAGCCCTGCCGCCGGTTCATCGGCATGCAGGGCTTCTTTTCGGATTTTACCCGATTGCCGGGAGCGTTTTACCGGCTTTTTCTTCGAGTGCCTCGCGGCTTCACGCCGACGACTCGACTATGGTCTCTGATTGTCGGGGGAAAACGGCGGTCTCGCGCCGGACTTCATCCCGGCCGATCCTCGCCGCCGCTCCGCGTCAGGCGCGGAGCCTTTCGGGACTGTCCGGTGGAGTCATGCCTCACTCCCGCGTATGTTCGACCAATGCCTGCCAAGTGACTGCCTGCGGCGTCTCGCAGACCGGCGCCCTGCCCTGCCGACCGGCCTTTCCGGTCGGGGTCACCGTGGCGACGGTCGGAGTGTGCCAAGCCTGCCCGCCCCCGTCAACCGAAGAAGGCCGGCCGCCGAAAAAAGTGATCGCCGCCGCACAAACCTTGCCCGGCAAACAGGCCGCGGGGCTTGTGTCAGGAGACTCGTTCGACCTTTGTTCTTTTCGCTTGCCCAAACCCGTCAAACCGGCCTAAATCCGCCGGCGGCGGCGCGCGCTCGCAAAGGCGGCGCGCATGCCTACATAGGCGGTGCCGGCACCACGCGGACCGGCCCTGAAATCCATTCTGACGAGACGGCGGAGCGGCATGGCCGACCACAAGTACATTTCGGTGCGCGGCGCGCGCGAGCACAATCTGAAGAATGTCGACCTCGACCTGCCGCGCGACAGCCTTGTCGTCATGACCGGCCTGTCGGGCTCGGGAAAATCCTCGCTCGCCTTCGACACCATCTATGCCGAGGGCCAGCGGCGTTATGTCGAGAGCCTGTCGGCCTATGCCCGCCAGTTCCTGGAGATGATGCAGAAGCCGGACGTCGACCAGATCGACGGCCTGTCGCCCGCCATCTCCATCGAGCAGAAGACGACCAGCCGCAACCCGCGCTCGACCGTCGGCACCGTCACCGAGATCCACGACTATATGCGCCTGCTCTACGCCCGCGTCGGCGTGCCCTATTCGCCGGCGACCGGCTTGCCGATCGAGAGCCAGACGGTCAGCCAGATGGTCGACCGCGTGCTGGCGCTGGAGGAAGGCACCCGCCTCTACCTGCTGGCGCCGATCGTCAGGGGCCGCAAGGGCGAGTACAGGAAGGAACTGCTTGAGCTGCAGAAGAAGGGGTTTCAGCGCGTCAAGATCGACGGCCAGTTCTACGAGATCGCCGAGGCGCCGGCGCTGGACAAGAAATACAAGCACGACATCGACGTGGTGGTCGACCGCATCGTGGTGCGCGGCGATCTTTCGGCGCGGCTGGCGGATTCGATCGAGACGGCGCTGAAGCTGGCGGACGGGCTCGCCGTCGCCGAATTCGCCGACAAGCCGCTGGACGCCAGCCAGACCGGCGACGACGCGGTCAACAAATCCGCGAACGAAACCCACGAGCGCATCCTGTTCTCCGAAAAATTCGCCTGCCCGGTCTCCGGCTTCACCATTCCGGAGATCGAGCCGCGCCTGTTCTCCTTCAACAACCCGTTCGGCGCCTGCCCGGCCTGCGACGGCCTGGGCAGCCAGCGCGCCATCGACGAGAACCTCGTCGTGCCCGACGAAAACGTCACGCTGCGCGACGGCGCCGTCAGCCCGTGGGCGAAGTCGACCTCGCCCTACTACGCGCAGACGCTGGACGCGCTCGGCAAGGCTTTCGGCTTCAAGCTCGGCGACAAATTTTCCAGCCTGTCGGAGGAGGCGAAGCAGGCCATCCTGCGCGGCACCGGCGAACGCGAGATCACCTTCCACTACGACGACGGCCTGCGCTCCTACAAGACGACCAAAACCTTCGAGGGTGTCATCCCCAATCTGGAGCGGCGCTGGAAGGAGACGGAATCGGCGTGGATGCGCGAGGAGATCGAGCGCTTCATGTCGGCCACCCCCTGCCCCGCCTGCAACGGCTTTCGCCTCAAGCCGGAATCGCTGGCGGTGAAGATCGCCGGCCTGCATATCGGCGAGGTGTCCAACATGTCGATCCGCAAGGCCGATGCCTGGTTCACCGAGCTGCCCGCAAAGCTCAACGCCAAGCAGAACGAGATCGCGGTCCGCATCCTCAAGGAGATCCGCGAGCGCCTGCGCTTCTTGAACGACGTCGGCCTCGACTACCTCACCATGGCGCGCAATTCCGGCACGCTGTCGGGCGGCGAGAGCCAGCGCATCCGGCTGGCGTCGCAGATCGGCTCCGGCCTCACCGGCGTGCTCTACGTGCTCGACGAGCCGTCGATCGGCCTGCACCAGCGCGACAATGCCCGCCTGCTCGACACGCTGAAGCACCTGCGCGACCTCGGCAACACGGTGATCGTGGTCGAGCACGACGAGGACGCCATCCTCACCGCCGACTACGTCGTCGACATCGGCCCGGCCGCCGGCATCCATGGCGGCCGCATCATCGCCCAGGGCTCGCCGGCCGAAATCATGGCCAACCCCGCCTCGATCACGGGCAAATATCTGACCGGCGAGCTGGAGATCGCCCTGCCCGACGAGCGCCGCCGGCTGAAGAAGGGCCGGCGCATAAAAGTGGTCGGCGCGCGCGGCAACAACCTGAAGGACGTCACCGCGGAAATCCCGCTCGGCACCTTCACCGCCGTCACCGGCGTGTCGGGCGGCGGCAAATCCACCTTCCTGATCGAGACCCTGTTCAAGGCAGCCTCGCGCCGCATCATGGGGTCGCGCGAGCATCCGGCCGAGCACGACCGCATCGAGGGCCTCGAATTTTTGGACAAGGTCATCGACATCGACCAGTCGCCCATCGGCCGCACGCCGCGCTCGAACCCCGCCACCTACACCGGCGCCTTCACGCCGATCCGCGACTGGTTCGCCGGCCTGCCGGAGGCCAAGGCGCGCGGCTACCAGCCCGGCCGCTTCTCCTTCAACGTCAAGGGCGGCCGCTGCGAGGCCTGCCAGGGCGACGGCGTCATCAAGATCGAGATGCACTTTTTGCCCGACGTCTACGTCACCTGCGACGTCTGCCACGGCAAGCGCTACAACCGCGAGACGCTGGAGGTCACATTCAAGGGCAAGTCGATCGCCGACGTGCTCGACATGACGGTGGAGGAAGGCGCCGAATTCTTCGCCGCCGTCCCCTCCGTGCGCGACAAGCTGCAGACGCTGGCAAAGGTCGGGCTGGGCTACATCCATGTCGGCCAGCAGGCGACGACGCTGTCGGGCGGCGAGGCGCAGCGCATAAAGCTCGCCAAGGAACTGTCGCGCAAGGCGACCGGCAAGACGCTCTACATCCTCGACGAGCCGACCACCGGCCTGCATTTCCACGACGTCGCAAAACTCCTGGAAGTGCTGCACGAGCTGGTCGACCAGGGCAACACGGTGGTGGTCATCGAGCACAATCTGGAGGTGATAAAAACCGCCGACTGGATCCTCGACCTCGGCCCCGAAGGCGGCGACGGCGGCGGCGAGCTGGTGGCGCAGGGCACGCCGGAGGAGGTGGTGGCGGAGCCGAGGAGCTATACCGGACAGTTTTTGAAGGAGCTGCTGGAGCGCAGGCCGAAGCAGGGGAAGCGGGAGGCGGCGGAGTGAGCGAGACGCTGGAACGCATCCGCGATCTCGTGGCATCGGGATGTTATGCATTTTCCAACCATGCCTATGAAGAATTGGCCGCGGACGGTATATTGCCTCGTGAAATCCTTGCCGGCTTGCCAGCGGCAATTGTGGTCGAGGACTATCCAGACGCCAAACGCGGTCCGTCAGTTCTGGTATTCTGGCGTGGAGAAAATGGAGATCCGCTGCATGCCGTTTGGGGCGTCCATGCGTCCAACGCGGACAGGGCGATCCTGATAACAGTTTACAGGCCGAACCCGAAACTGTGGACGCCCGACTATCTCAAGAGGTTGCGACCATGACCGAGACACGAACCGAAAAGACAATCAAGCACATCCACGAAGGCAAATACGCAGCCGACGTGCGGATCACGCTTCACTACGATGGTTCCGACTGGGACCCGACGATCGATCGGGAAGATGTCGAAAAGCTGGATCGCGTTCGTTTCGCGCTTCGTCACGGCGATCTGGCTGCAGCCGCGAAAGACGCGAAGATTTACGAACTCCTGCCTATCTCCGCATAGTGGCGGCTGGTGGCCTCCGGTACGCCGGAGGAGGTCGTGACCGAACCGCGCAGCTACACCGGGCAATTCTTGAAGGACCTGCTGGAGCGAAGGCGGGGAGGCGCGAGGCGGCGGAGTCGTAGTCCAATCCAATTGGACTACGGCGAGCCCAATGTCTAGTTCCTTGAAGGAAAGCGAAAAACCGCGCCGCCGGAATTGCTGTCTTCATTGCGCTTAGGCCTAGCGTCACGGCGCAATGTGATCACGCGAGCCGCTTCCATTGTGAGCCAGCCGAACGGTAATCCGGCTAGGCTTTCGACATCATGCGGGAGCAGCGGCAAATCCAAGCATAGAGCTTCCTTGCTTATCTGCCCGGCGTCGACAATTAGACGCCCCGCCAACGGACGCACCGCTTGCGCCCGCCATCCCGATATCCCAATTATCCACCCATGACTGGCGAGGCGAACATCGAGCGTCGGGGCTGGGGCCTGCCCGCCTCCATCGCGGTGCATGCGCTGGTCGCCGCGCTGGTCATCTTCGGGCTCCCCAAAACCCTGTCGCAGCCGCAGGAAGAAGAGGTCGTATCGGTCACGCTCGAGCCGCCGCCGAAACCGCCCGAACCGGCCAAGGCCGAGCCGCCGCCACCGCCACCCGAGCCGGCCAAGCCGCCAGAGCCGGCGCCGGAACAGGCGGCCGCCTCCCCGATCCCGCCGCTCAATCCCGTGGTGAAATTCGGCGAGAAGGATGCCGGGCCGCGCCGATCGTTCGCCGGCGCGGGCGCCGAGGACAATCCGGCGCCCCAGCCTCCCGTCGCGGACGAACGGAAAGCCGCGGACGAAGCCGCGCCCGAAAACCCGGAGCAGGATGAAACGCAGCCGGCCGCTGAAAACGACGAAGCCAAGGAGCCCGGCAAGGCCGACGACAGAACCGGCAACGCCGCGGAGCAGCAGCTGACGACCACGGCGGCGACTCCGGACAAGGCACCGCTGCCGTCCGGTCCACCGCCCAGGCAGGCGAAGGCCGCGTCGGAGCCAAAGCTGCACGAGGCGCGGACCTTGTTCTCGCGCTCCGCGACCGGCGGCCCGGCGGCGACGACGGCGATGGCCAACATCCCGCGCGGCGTCCGCATCGGCCGGCTCTGCGAGACGGAGCTGGGTCTGCAACTGCTCAACGGCGGCCACTTTCCGGACCTGCTGCCGTCCTACAGGCTGGAAGAGGGCACGGTTCTGGCGATCCAGCGCTCGGCATACCGCCGCGCCGGCGGCGTCTGGCACGATCTGAGCTTCGAATGCCAGGTCGACGCGGACGCGACCGGCGTGGTGTCGTTCGCCTTCCGCGTCGGCGATCCGATCCCGCGCGCGGAGGCGGCGCGGCTCGGCCTGCCGTTGCAATGACGACCGGCCGCCGCCGCACACGCAGCTACTCCCACATCGTCCCCGCGCCCAACTCCTTCAGCCACCTGTCCTTCGACAGCAGCGTCAATCCCTCGACCACCGCCTGGGCCCCGAGCATCCGGTCGAACGGATCGCGATGCTCGGGGCCGTAGGCACCTGCCCGTACGGCATGCATGGCGGACAGCGGCAGCAGGTCGAATCCCTCCGCCGCCACGACAGCGTCGAATGCGCCGACCAGCGGCCCCACCTCCGGCCAGCGCCCGCGATGATGCTTGTAGGACATCTCGCAGGCCGACACCGCGCTCGCGCCTCGCAGCACTTGCCGCCGCGCTCGACGACCTGCCGGGCCAGGCCAGGCGGTTTGCCCGCTGGCGCGCCGCCCGCGACGCCGCAGACGCGCAAAGCAGAAATCGCAAGACCGTCGCGCGGGACAAAACCGGCTCCGGCCGGTTCAGGCGCATGTCGCCGCTCCGGACCGGGCGTCCGCCCGGCGGCAGGCTGTCGCGCTTCGATCCGTCCGCCACCCATTCCCGAAAGATCCGCGAGGTCGACGAGATCCTGGCGCATGCCCATGCGCTGGCCGTCTACGCCCTGGACTATCCCGACACGTCATGACGTGCGCCTTCGCGACGCGCGGTTCTGAAAAAGCGAAGCATTTTGACAGCCAGACGGGACAAGATCCGGGCGTGGCGACGGCGCCTGCTGTCAGGAGCCTGAAAACGCCGGGTGGACAAGCGGGCGACACGAACGCATTTTTCGCCGCACGACCCAGGGCCGCTCCGGCCCGGATATCGACGGGCCGCAGCGAACGGAGACGAGGATGCAACCCGGAAAAATCCGCGCCGGCATGGGCGGCTGGACCTTTGAGCCGTGGGACACGTCCTTCTATCCCGACAAGCTCGCCAAGGCGAAGCAGCTCCAATACGCCTCGCGCCAGGTGCCGACCATCGAGGTCAACGGCACCTATTATTCCGGCTTCAAGGAGCCGACTTTCGTCAAATGGGCCAGCGAGGCGCCGGACGGTTTCGTGTTCTCGCTGAAGGGCAACCGCTTCGTCACCAACCGCCGCGTGCTCGCCGAGGCGGGCGAATCGGTCGAGCGTTTCGTCACCCAGGGCATCGCCGCGCTCGGCGAAAAGCTCGGGCCGATTCTCTGGCAGTTCGCGCCGACCAAGAAATTCGACGAGGACGATTTCGGCGCCTTCCTGAAACTGCTGCCGGAAAAGCAGGACGGGATAGAACTGCGCCACACCGTCGAGGTGCGCAACGCCTCCTTCGCGGTGCCGGAATTCGTGGCGCTGGCACGCAAGCACGGTGTCGCGATCGTCCATGCCGACCACGCCACCTATCCGGCGATCGCCGACGTCACCGGCGATTTCGTCTATGTCAGGCTGCAGACCGGCAGCGACGACAACCCGGACTGCTACGAGCCAAAACGGCTCGACGAGTGGGCCGAGCGGGTAAAGACCTGGGCGGCCGGCAAGGAGCCGGACGATCTGCCCAAGGCCGATCCGAAAACCACGGCGCCGGTGCAGCCACGCGACGTGTTCGTCTACTTCATCACCGAGGGCAAGGTGCGCGCGCCGTTCGGCGCCATGGCGCTGATGAAACGCGTCGGCGAAGGCTGATCGTTCCGGTTGTGCGGTCGGCCGGAAAGCTGATTGCATCCGCCTCAGACAAACCGGGCGTCCAATCGGCATTTGACGCTCCGTCGTAACCATCTGCACACCTCCTTCATGTAGTCGGTGGCTGCTGGCGAACGCCTTCGGGCATGGCGGGGGTCATGACGCTCGACTACAACTCCCTCTTGACGGCGCTGGGCATCTCCGGCGGATGTCTCGCCGTCACGCTGCTGATGAGCTGGTCGGTCGCCCGCGCGCAGGCCTTCCTGCTGACCTGGGCCGCCGGCGTCGCGCTGATCGTCGTCTACGTCGTCCTCTACGGATTCTATGTCGACTATCCCGATCCGCTCCTCGGCGCGATCTCCTTCGTGCTGCTGCTGGCGGGGCTCTCGGCCCTCGTCGGCGCGGCGCGGCAGTTCCGCACCGGCCAAAGCTCGCTGCGCCCGACGCTGTCGGCTGCCGCACTTTCCCCGATCGTCCCGGCCGCCGCCATGCTGCTCGGCTTCGACGGGCTCGGCTTCATCGCGCTCAACGTCGCCGCTGCCCTGCTGCTTTCGGCCACGGCCGGCGAATACTGGACCGGCCGCGCCGAGGCGCCGGGGCCGATCGTCGGACTGACGGTGCTCTATGCGGTGACCGCCTTCGGCTTCGTGCTTTGCGCCTGCGTGCTGATCGGCGACGGTCGCCTGGTGCTCGGGCAGGCACCGCAGAACTGGGCCGAGGACGTGTCGCTGGCGATCAGCATCGCCGGCATGACCGGCATCGGCGCGCTGTCGCTGGCGCTCAACCACTGGCGCATGGCCGGCAAGCACCGCCAGGAGGCGATGACCGACGCGCTCACCGGTCTGCTCAACCGGCGTGCCCTGTTCGACCGTCACGGTTCGATGCGGTTCGGCCCGTTCGCCGCCGTCATCGTCTTCGACCTCGACGGCTTCAAGTCGATCAACGACGACCACGGCCACGCGGCCGGCGACCGGGTGATCCGCGCCTTCGCCGAAGAGCTGGCGGCATCGACGCAGCGGCGCATGTCGGCGGCCCGCCTCGGCGGCGAGGAGTTCGCCCTGGTGCTGCCGCGCTGCCTGCCGGAGCAGGCCGAACAGATCGCGGAGCGCATCCGTGCCGCCTTCGCCGCCCGCGCCATCCCCACCGACGGCGCCTCCCTCACCTGCACGGTCAGCGCCGGCATCGCCTTCGGCTCCGAGGACGCGCCGGGCTTCGAGACGGTGCTACGCCAGGCCGACAAGGCGCTCTACGCGGCCAAGCGCGGCGGCCGCAACCGCACCGTCACGCGCACCCTGCGCTTGGTTAGCTGACCGGGCCTGTCCCCTCAATCCAGCAGGTCGCGCAGCACCGCCGGCAACTCGCCCGGAATGTCCTCGGCGATCAGCCCCGGCCCGAAGCGCCTTGCCGCCTCGGCATGGATCCAGACCCCGGCACAGGCCGCCTCGAAACCCGGCATGCCCTGGGCCAAAAAGCCGGCGACGATGCCGGAGAGCACGTCACCGGAACCGGCGGTGGCCAGCCATGGCGTGCCGTTGGCGTTGATGGCGGCACGTCCGTCGGGTGCTGCGATCACCGTATCGGGCCCCTTGTAGACGACGGTCGCCTCGACGCGGTCGGCCGCCCGGCGCGCACGCTCGAGCTTCGACGGAATTTTTCGCAGGTCGGGGAAGAGCCGGCCGAACTCGCCCTCGTGCGGCGTGATCACCAGGTCGGCGGCGCGCCCGCCGAAAGGTCCGGCGAGCAGGCCGGGCTCCGCGGCGAGCGAGGTCAGTGCGCTGGCGTCGACCACCGCCGGCAGCGGGCGCGGCAGGCGGTCGATCAGCTCGAACAGCAGGCGCCCGGTCTCGGCCGAGGCGTCCAGTCCCGGCCCGTAGACGAAGGCCGCCGGCCGCCGGTCCGCGAAGAAGGCCAGCGCCTCCTCCCGCGTGTCGGCCTTGCGCAGCATGATCGACGTGAGATGCGCGGCATTGGCGGCGAGCGCCTCCGACGGCGACAGCAGCGTCACCGCCCCTGCCCCGGCGCGCGCCGCCGCCAGCGCCGACAGGCGCGCCGCGCCGGTGGCGCTCGCCGCGCCTGAAAATACGGCGACATGGCCGCGCGAATATTTGTGGGAGTCGACGGCGGGCCGCGGAAATCTGGATTTCCAGAGCTCCGGGCCGTTCTCGAAGCAGGTGGCGCCGGCAGCCGCCACGATGTCCTCGCCGATGCCGATATCGGCCACAACGACCTCGCCGCAGGCGGTGCGGCCGGGCTGGAGAAGGTGTCCGGGTTTCTTGCGCACGAAGGTGACGGTGACGGCCGCCTGAAAGGTTTCGCCGAGAATTTCGCCCGTCGCACCCGAAACACCGGAGGGAAGATCGACGGCGACCACCGGAACGCCGGCCGTCCTGACGCTTTCCATGGCACGGCGCGCGGCGCCGCCGACAGGGCGCGCCAGCCCGGCGCCATAGACGGCGTCGACCACCAGGCCACCGGCCGAAGGCGCGAAGGCGGCGAGCGGCTGCGGCCACACCTTGCAATCGGCGGCCGCCAGCGCGGCGTCGCTGCCATCACGCGGCGGACCCTCTGCGTAGACCGCCACGTCCACGCCCGACCGTCGCAGCAGTTCGGCCACGACATAACCGTCGCCGCCATTGTTGCCCGGCCCGCACAGCACGTCGACCCTGGAGGCCGCCGGAAAGCGCTCGAGCACGATGGCGGCGACAGCGGCACCGGCCCGCTGCATGAACTGGTAGCCGTCGAAGGGGCCGGTCGCGATGGCGCGCCGGTCGCAGGCGGCCATTTCGTCCGGCAGGAGCAGTTCGAACGGCATACGGCCAGAACCTGTCGAAAGGTTGAGCGTTCGTCTGGCATAGCACGGCAGGGAACCGCACGAAACGAACCACATGTTGCCTATTATTTCGTCAAAACGCCCACAAAATAGGCTGATTAAAAAACAGACAGCCCCGACCCTCTGCCCGCCTGCCGGCACGCCACCTGCCGGCAGGCGTCGCGGCCCACGGTTGCACCGTCGACGGCCGGGAACGGACGGGACTTGCGACCGGGCCGGGTTGTGGCTGACAACTGGCACGGATCATGCTTTGGTTCAGGCACAACAAGGCGGGCCGGCGAGCCCGCCGTCCTTTGATTGGAGGCCGTGCCGGAAATGAAGAAGATCGAAGCGATCATCAAGCCGTTCAAGCTCGACGAGGTGAAGGAAGCGCTGCAGGAGGCGGGGCTGCAGGGCATCACGGTGACGGAGGCAAAAGGCTTCGGCCGGCAGAAGGGCCATACCGAGCTCTATCGTGGCGCCGAATATGTCGTCGACTTCCTGCCCAAGGTGAAGATCGAGGTGGTGCTGGGCGACGAATCGGTCGAGGGCGCCATCGAGGCGATCCGCAAGGCGGCGCAGACCGGGCGCATCGGCGACGGCAAGATTTTCGTCTCCAACATCGAGGAAGTGGTACGCATCCGCACTGGCGAGACCGGCCTGGACGCGATCTGAGCAGGCCGGCGGACTTTTCGAAATCGAATCTCTTTACAAAAACGTCAATCAGGGAAAACGCCACATGACGACAGCCAAAGACATCATGAAGCAGATCAAGGACAACGACGTGAAATTCGTCGACCTGCGCTTCACCGATCCGAAGGGCAAGCTTCAGCACGTGACCATGGATGTCGCGGAGGTCGACGAGGACATGTTCGCCGACGGCGTGATGTTCGACGGCTCCTCGATCGCCGGCTGGAAGGCCATCAACGAGTCCGACATGGTGCTGATGCCCGACACCGACACCGTCCACATGGACCCGTTCTTCGCCCAGTCGACGATGGTCGTGCTGTGCGACATCCTCGATCCGGTCTCCGGCGAGGCCTACAACCGCGACCCGCGCGGCACCGCCAAGAAGGCGGAGGCCTACATGAAGGCCGAAGGCATCGGCGACACCATCTATGTCGGTCCCGAGGCCGAGTTCTTCGTCTTCGACGACGTCAAGTACAAGGCCGACCCGTACAACACCGGCTTCAAGCTGGACTCCTCCGAGCTACCGTCGAATGACGACACCGACTACGAGACCGGCAACCTAGGCCACCGGCCGCGCGTCAAGGGCGGCTATTTCCCCGTGCCGCCGATCGATTCCTGCCAGGACATGCGCTCCGAGATGCTGACGGTGCTCGCCCAGATGGGCGTGCGCGTCGAGAAGCATCACCACGAGGTCGCCGCCGCCCAGCACGAACTCGGCGTCAAGTTCGACGCGCTGGTGCGCAACGCCGACAAGATGCTGCTCTACAAATATGTCGTGCACCAGGTCGCCAACGCCTATGGCAAGACGGCGACCTTCATGCCGAAGCCGGTGTTCGGCGACAACGGCTCGGGCATGCACGTCCACATGTCGATCTGGAAGGAAGGCAAGCCGACCTTCGCCGGCAACGAATATGCGGGCCTGTCCGAAACCTGCCTCTACTATATCGGCGGCATCATCAAGCACGCCAAGGCCATCAACGCCTTCACCAACCCGCTGACCAATTCCTACAAGCGGCTGGTGCCGGGCTATGAGGCGCCGGTGCTGCTCGCCTATTCGGCGCGCAACCGCTCGGCCTCCTGCCGCATCCCGTTCGGCTCGTCGCCGAAGGCGAAGCGCGTCGAGATCCGCTTCCCCGATCCGGGCGCCAACCCCTATCTCGGCTTCGCGGCGCTGCTGATGGCCGGCATCGACGGCATCAAGAACAAGATCCATCCCGGCCAGCCGATGGACAAGGATCTCTACGACCTGCCGCCGAAGGAGCTGAAGAAGATCCCGACCGTCTGCGGCAGCCTGCGCGAGGCGCTGCAGAACCTCGACAAGGACCGCGGCTTCCTCAAGGCCGGCGGCGTCTTCGACGACGACCAGATCGACGCCTACATCGAATTGAAGATGGCCGAGGTCATGCGCTTCGAGATGACCCCGCACCCGGTCGAGTTCGACATGTATTATTCGGTCTGAGCCCTTTCGGGGCGATGGGCTTGGACGAAAAACCCCGGCGGTGACGCCGGGGTTTTTCCTTTTGAGGCGGGAAGGATGCTTGCGATGGCGCAGGCGACCGCCGCGGCTTGGACGACGGGCACCGTGCCGCATCGAGATCGAGCTGGCGGGCAGCACGCGCCGAAAAGGCGGTCAGGCCTGGCTCGACGACCGGTTGTTTCGCGCCCGCCACGAAGCCGCGACACCTGCCGCATCCAGCCGGTTGCGAAAATCCTGGATCACCTCGTTCCAGGCGAAGCGGATGGAATTCTCGACGACCTCGCGGTCGAAGCGCTTGTGCTCGTCGGCGATCGGCGCCCAGCGGATCAGCGCCTTCGGGCTTTCGGTGAATGCGCTGGCACCTGCTGCGATGTTTTCCCAGGCTGTCCGCGACAGCCGCTCGGCGAAGGCCGCACGCCACGCCTCGGGCGCTCCCGGGTCGGGTGCCTGACCCTCGTTGACCGCCACCCCATGGTCGTAGCACGCGATCGCCAGCTCACTGCGGCCGTCGGCCGGCAGTCGGCCACCTGCCGCGACCTGCGCGACGGCATGAACGGTCAGGTCCGCTAGCGAAGCGGCGAACACCTGCATCCGCGCGATGTCGATCGATCGCGCGAAGACTTCGTCCTCGAACATCTCGGGGTAGCGGATACCGATGCGCTCCTTGAGATAGCCGTAGAGCTTCTTCTGGGTGATCAGGGCCGAACGGGTGGCAACGAAGTCGAACAGGCGCTCGACACTGTCGACAGGCGCCGAATCACGCCGGACCGACAGCCTTGATGCCGTCTCGACCAGCCAGCCCGATGCTTCCGAGAACCGCTCGATAACGCGTTTCATCACTTCCCGCCGCCCCGCACCGCCGCCTCCGGGCATACTACGATCGGATTATTTCGCGATAGGCGCCGGTCTGCAATCATGCAAGTGGGCGATTCCGTCTTGGAGCGCTCGTTGCCGACGGACGAATCCGTCCGTCGACGAGACGAGGGGAGGAAGAAATGGCCAGCAACGACTCCGATGCCAGGCAACGGCATTGGGAGAAGACGCGCAATCTCAACACGATCGTTCTGATCCTGTGGGCGATTTTCGCGATCATCATCCCGTATTTCGCAAGTGCACTCAACGCGTTCACATTCCTGGGCTTTCCGCTGGGCTTTTACATGTGCGTCCAAGGGTCTCTCATTGCGTTTCTCGTGCTGATCTGGGGCCAGAACTGGAGGCAGGATCAGATCGACGACGAATTTGGCCTCGGCGACTAGGGGGGAGACAATGACGACGACAACTCAGGAGGGGCGCAGAGGGCGCTTCCTCGACAATCTGGGCAAGGTCTACGCGCTCTATACGCTGGGCTTTGTGGTTTTCTTCTTCCTTATGGCTCTTCTCGAGAGCATGGGCGCCAGCGCCCAGGTGATCGGCATCGGCTTTCTGCTCTTCACCATCGCCATCTACGCGGTGATCGGCTGGCTGTCGCGAACGGCGGAGGTCGACGCCTATTACGTCGCCGGCCGCGAGGTTCCGGCGCTCTACAACGGCATGGCCACGGCAGCGGACTGGATGTCCGGCGCGTCCTTCGTGGCGATGGCCGGCGGCGTCTATTTCGGCGGCTATCCCTATCTGGGCTACATCATCGGCTGGACGGGCGGCTATGTGCTCGTCAATTCGCTGCTGGCGCCCTACCTCCGCAAGTTCGGCTGCTACACCGTGCCGGACTTCGTCGGCACCCGCTACGGCGGCAACACCGCCCGGCTCTGCGCCGTGATCATTTTGGTGGTGGCGTCCTTCACCTACGTGACGGCGCAGATCAACGCCACCGGAACGATCGCCGCCCAGACGCTCGGCGTGCCCTTCGAGGTCGGCGTCTGGCTCGGGCTCATCGGCATCTTCATCTGCTCGATGCTGGGGGGCATGCGGGGCGTCACCTGGACCCAGGTGGCGCAGTACATCGTGCTCATCATCGCCTATCTGGTGCCGATCATCTGGATGTCGAACCGCCAGGATTTCGGCATCATCCCGCATTTCTCCTACGGCGAAGCCCTCAACCGCATCGCCGAACTCGAGGCGCAATACGGCCTCAATCCCGCCGCCCAGCCGATCCCGGGCGTCTCGGTTCTCACCACCCCGATGAATGCCCCGGAAGGCAAGGGCTGGGCCATGGTCTCGCTCGCCATCTGCATGATGGCCGGCACGGCCTCTCTTCCCCACATCCTGATGCGGTACTTCACCACCCCGTCGGTCCGTTCGGCCCGCCGCTCGGTCGCCTGGTCGCTGTTCTTCATCTTCCTGCTCTACTTCTCGGCGCCGGCGCTTGCCACGCTGACGAAGCTGCAACTGCTCGATCCCACTCTGGCGACCTCGGTCATCGGCAAGGCGTTCGCCGACGTGTCGAACCTGGAATGGGTGAAGCATTGGAGTTCGGTCGGCATGCTGGCCGTGCAGGATCAGAACGGCGACGGCATCGTCCAGCTGAACGAGTTCTTCATGCGGCCGGACATCGTCGTGCTGGCTACGCCGGAAATCGCCGGCCTGCCCTACGTCATCTCCGGTCTCGTCGCCGCCGGCGGCCTGGCGGCCGCCATGTCGACGGCGGACGGCCTGCTGCTGGCCATCGCCAACGCGCTCAGCCATGACCTCTACTACAAGATGATCGACCCGCAGGCCGACACGCGGCGGCGCCTCACCGTCGCCCGTATCCTGCTGCTCTTCATCGGGGTGGCGGCGGCACTCATCGCCTCGCTGCAACTGACCGGAATCCTGGGGGCGGTGGCCTGGGCCTTCGACTTCGCCTGTTCCGGCCTGTTCTTCCCGCTGGTGCTGGGCGTCTGGTGGAAGCGCGCGAATGCCCCTGGAGCGATCGCCGGCATGATCGGCGGCTTCGTCGCCGGGTCGCTCTATCTCTACCTGGTCTTCAACAAGATCATCGATCCCTGGATGGGCATCGACGACATCCGCTTCGGTATCATCGGCATGCCGGTCAGCCTGATCTGCATGGTCGTCGTCAGCCTGGCGACGCGCGAGCCGAGCAAGGAGATCCAGGAGATGGTGGACGAGGTCCGCGTGCCGAGCGGAAGGACCATTCTCGCCGCGGGGCACTGATTGCAAAGGCATCACCGGGAAGCGGGCTTTCCGCTTCCCGGGATCATGTTCTAGAAGGACGGCGAAGGGGCAGGATGCTCTCCTGCCCCTTTTCCTTGGGGGGCAAAGGCGTGCAAGGTTCGGAACATCTCATCTTCATGCACCCGCTGTGGGTGATCGTCGTCGACTACGTGCTGGGCCTGGCCATGTGGACGCTGATCGGCCGCACGGCGATGGGCCTGTTCCTGCCGGAGAATTCCAGCTTCTTCTTCATGCGCTTCTTCGTCCAGGCAACCAACCCGCTGCTGGCAGCCTTCCGGCCGATCACGCCAAGCTTCCTGGTCGAGCCGCTGGTGCCGCTCTACGTGGCCTGGTTCTTCTTCATGATACGCTTCTACCTCATGCCATGGCTGCTCGGCTATTCGGTCATGGGCATGCTGTCCTTTCCGCTCGAAAGCGACATCGCCATATGGCTCTACCAGACCTTCGGCGCCGGATCCTGAACGGGACGGGGCGCCCGAACGACCGGCAGTGTCCGGCCTGCCGAATCGCGCTATGATCCGGTTCTGGCGCAGCCCACGCCTCCCCCCTCCGCCGGGAAAGCACAGTTAATGCGGGGCCATTTCCGTCGCCGAACCGACTGTTCGGGCAGCCGCATAAGGAGGGATTGCGAAAATTTGCCCGCAATAGGAGGTTCTTTTTCGATGAAGCTTTCCGCGCCCGTCCACCAGCTCAAGCGAAAATCGAAGCGTCTGGCCCGCGACGAAAACATTCCGCTCCACCAGGCTCTCGACCGCACCGCCAGGGCCGAAGGTTTCGACGCGTGGAGCCTGCTCGTGGCGAAAATGGCCGCGGCTTCGCCGGCGGGGAAACTTTTCGGCGGCCTGGCGCCGGGCGATCTCGTGCTGCTCGCAGCGCGGCCGGGACACGGCAAGACCCTGATGGGCCTGGAATTGGCTGTGGAAGCCATGAGATCGGGCCATCGAAGCGTGTTCTTCAGCCTCGAATACACCGAGAAGGACGTCCAGGACTGCTTCCGCGCGATCGGGGTTGAATGGCCACGGTTCGACGGCCTGTTCACTTTCGACGGCTCCGACGCCATCAGCGCGGACCATATGATCGAAAGGCTCGGAACGGCGCCGCGCGGCACGCTGGCGGTCGTGGACTACCTGCAACTGCTCGACCAGAGGCGCGAAAACCCGGACCTGGCCGTTCAGGTTCGCGCGCTCAAGGCCTTTGCCCGGGACAAGGGACTGATCATCGTCTTCATCTCGCAGATCGACCGGTCGTACGACCCGGCCAGCAGGCCGTTGCCGGATCTTCGGGATGTCCGGCTGCCGAACCCGCTGGACCTGAAACTGTTCGACAAGGGCTGCTTCCTGAACGATGGCGAGTTCCGCTTTCAGGCGGTGAACTGACGCTTTCCTCATCGCAATCGCCGCGACGCGCCGGGACATTGCCGACCGGACGGCAAAAAGCCCCGGCGGTTTCCCGCCGGGGCTTTTGGGTGTCCTGAAGGACGATGGTTTACGCCGCTGCCTTCTTGGCGGCGTCGGTCGGAACCTCGGCGATCGTCTTCAGCACCTGGCTGGCGATCTGGTAGGGGTCGCCCTGCGAGTTCGGGCGGCGATCCTCGAGGTAACCCTTGTAGTCGTTCTTGACGAAGGAGTGCGGGACGCGGATCGAGGCGCCGCGGTCGGCCACGCCGTAGGAGAACTTGTTCCACGGGGCGGTCTCGTGCTTGCCGGTCAGGCGCTTGTCGTTGTCCGGGCCGTAGACGGCGATGTGATCCAGCAGGTTCTTGTCGAAGGCGGCCATGAGCGCCTCGAAATAGGCCTTGCCGCCGACTTCGCGCATATAGGCGGTCGAGAAGTTGCAGTGCATGCCCGAGCCGTTCCAGTCGGTGTCGCCGAGCGGCTTGCAGTGGAACTCGATGTCGATGCCGTGCTTCTCGCACAGGCGCAGCAGCAGGTAGCGCGCCATCCAGATCTGGTCGGCGGCCCTCTTCGAGCCCTTTCCGAAAATCTGGAACTCCCACTGGCCCTTGGCGACCTCGGCGTTGATGCCCTCGTGGTTGATGCCGGCGGCGAGGCAGAGGTCGAGATGCTCCTCGACGAGCTGGCGGGCGACGTCGCCGACGTTCTTGTAGCCGACGCCGGTGTAATACGGCCCCTGCGGGGCGGGATAGCCCTGCTCGGGGAAGCCGAGCGGACGGCCGTCCTTGTAGAAGAAGTACTCCTGCTCGAAGCCGAACCATGCGTCCTCGTCGTCGAGGATGGTGGCCCGGCTGTTGGAAGCGTGCGGGGTGACGCCGTCCGGCATCATGACCTCGCACATGACCAGCACGCCGTTGGTGCGGGCCGGATCGGGATAGAGCGCGACAGGCTTCAGCACGCAGTCGGAGCTGTGGCCTTCCGCCTGCATGGTCGAGCTTCCGTCGAAGCCCCACAGCGGCAGCTGCTCGAGCGTCGGGAACTCCGCGAACTCCTTGATCTGGGTCTTGCCACGCAGATTGGGAACAGGGGTGTAGCCGTCCAGCCAGATGTACTCGAGCTTGTACTTCGTCATTCTAACCTCTCTAGTTTAGCGGAACGCAAGGCGCTCCCGATGCGTTCTCGACCACCAGCGGCCGATCTGCCGGAAGACAGAAAGCAAGGCGCGTGCCACGTCCGGCGCGATCGCTTTGCAAACCCGGGCAAGGCCGAATTGCCGCAGCACAGCAATGCCGGACGATCGAGCAAAGGCCATAGCAAGCCTAAAAAATAGTCAAATATGATAATGATTTAGGCATATTGCCTAAACGACTCGCAGAACCTACATTGCTGGACAGGCGACTCCTTACCGGTCCACAGGAAAGGGAACCCCGGCCATGAATGCGAGCCCTGAACGACAGACAGCCAAGATCTTGCCGTTTCCGATGCGTGGACGCGCATCTGCTGCAATTTTGAGCAACAAGGACAAATTTGCGGCAGAGCTTGCCTCCCTGCGCACGCTCGACGTCGCCGGCGAAACCGCCTGGTATCACGACGCGGCCATAGACGAAGCGGCCCACGACCGCAGGCACTGAACTCCGGCTCCAGAGCGGAATGCGATCGAAATTCCGCTCTATCTCCCTGCTTTGAAGCAGATCTCCATCCGAAAAGTCTGCGACTTCTCGAGATTTATGTTCCGGATGCTCAGGCTTTGATCAGCCGTCCAGCGCCGCGATCAGCGTCGCCGCCGCCAGCATGTCGCGCTTGCGGTGCGCCCGCCGGGCCATGGCCTCCGCGTCCTGGCCCCAGTGCTCCGCCTGCCAGTCCTCATCGACATGGGCGGCCGTCCAGGCCGTCTCGACATCGCGCTCGCCCGCCTCGACGGCGAGCGCCAGCAGCGCCGACCCGGTCAGCGACGTCATCAGGTGCAGCGCCGCCAGCCGGAACGGCTCCGCCCGCTGCCTCAGATGGATCGCCAGCGCGGCAATCGCCTCGCGCGGCTGCTCGATATGCATGACCCCTTCCGCCAGGTTCAGGCGCGCGCCGAGCGCGTCGCGCGCCCAGTCGAGCACGCCGTCCCATGCCTCGTTCTGCCGCGTCACCAATGCTTCCGGAGCATCGGCGCGGTAGCACAGCAGGTCGGAGGAGGCGAAACGCAAGATGTCCTCCAGCACGGCATCGGCTTCGTGCGCTACGCCGTCGATGGCCGTGTTGGCAAGCCGCATCACCGGCATGGTCACCGGGTCGATGGTATCGCTCTGCGCATCGAACTCGTCTGCGACCAGTCGTGCGGCCCGTTCGCTCGGCAGTTCGAGCCGGGTGCGGGCCGGCGTGCGCGCCGGCTTGCCGTCGAGCCTGACCACATGCCCCCTCTCGCCGGGTTCCACGGAAACCGCCTTGTAGAAGCGCTTCGGCAGCGGCGTCCTCATCTGGATTTGCGCCCGGCGGACGGGGTCGGGATCGGAGAGATACCGGCCGGCATCGAGGTCGTTCAGAAGATCGCGCATGAGACAAATCCTGTTCAGGCAAGCAGCGGCATCAGCCCGGCCGGGCTTGCCAGCACGCATTCGGCGCCGGCCGCGAAGAGCGCCGGCGCGTCATGGTAGCCCCAGGCCACGCCGATCGCGCGGGCGCCCGCCGCGCGGGCCATCTGCATGTCATAGATGGCGTCGCCGACCACGAAGGTCGAGTCCGGATCGACGCCGGCGAAGGCGCAGCACTCCAGCACCATCGCCGGATGCGGTTTCGAGGGGCAGTCGTCGGCGGTGCGCACCACCAGGAAGGTTTCGGCGAAGCCGTGGGTGGCGAATACCGCCTGCACGCCGCGCCGCGACTTGCCGGTCACCATGCCGACCAGCACGTCGTCGCGGCCGGCGAGGTCGGCAAGCAGCGCCGCGACGCCGGGATAAAGCGGCTCGAGGAATCCGGGCTCGCCGCGCATGGCGGAAAAATGATGCTTGTAGCGCTCGACGAGCACGTCGGTCGCCGGATCGGGTTCGCGGCCGATCATGCGGGCGATCGCCAGATGCAGGCTGAGGCCGATCACGCTCTTGGTCGAGGCGAGCTCGGGCAGCGCAAGGCCGGCTTCGACAAAGGTGCGCTCCATGCAGCCATGGATGATTGCCGCGCTGTCGACGAGCGTGCCGTCGCAATCGAAGAGCACGAGCCTGGTCATTGCCGGCCCCGCGCCGACCGGTTGACGAGGACGAGGCCGGCGGCGATCAGCCCGAGCGCCAGGAAGATGCGGATCGACAGCGGCTCGCCCAAAAGCATGCCACCGAGCAGCACGGCGAATACCGGCGTCAGGAAGGCGAAGCTGGAAAGGCCGGCGGCCGGATAGCGCCGCATCACCCAGAACCAGACAACATAGGTGAAGGCGACGACGAAGATCGCCTGGAACAGCAGCGCGCCGGTGGCGAGCGCGGAAAGGTCGCGCGTCAATGGCCCGGCCAAGACCAACAGGGGTGCGATGAGCACGGCCGAAACGGCCAGCTGGTAGAGCAGCAGCTTTTCGGCGCCGGCATGCGCGAGCCTGGTCGACTTGATGACGAGGGTCGTGGCGGCCCACAGGATCCCGGCGCCCAGGCCCATGACGTCGCCCCACAGCGCATGCGGCCCGGTCAGGCTGAGCTTGTCGGAAAACACCAGCGCGACGCCGGCAAAGGCAAGCAGCAGGCCGAGCCATTTCCGCACCGACATGTGCTCGCCGAGCAGGAAGTGCGCGCCGAGCAGCACCCAGAACGGCATGGTGTTGACCATCAGCGTGTTGCGCGCGACGCTGGTGAAATCCAGGCTGTGGAAGATCAGCAGGAATTCGCCGCCGAACAGCATGCCGGCAACGATGCCCGGCAGCAGCGTGCCGTCGCGCTGGAAGAGTGCAATGCCGCGCCAGCGGCACCAGCCGAACACCAGCACGCCGGCGATCGCCGAGCGCAGCACCGTGACCAGCACGGGGTTGTAGCCGACATTGGCCAGTTTCGCGGCGACGCTGTTCAGCCCCCAGGAAAAGGTCAGGCCGATCATGATGACCACGGCCGCCGTGTCTATCGCTTCGCGGCGGTTTAGTGTTGTGGCAACATAAGTCACTTTGGTCGTTTTTCGAGGTTTGCGAGGACTGCTTTCAGCACTTCGGTGTTGGCCTTTATCGCCTCGGTATTTTTTCGGCAGACTTCCGCCATCTCGTCGGCCCGCGCGGCATAGCGGCGCAAGACGATGAAGATAATGAGGAGTATGACGATCAGCGGCAGCCAGCCAAGAAATACACTGATAATCGAAGCCATCTTGGTCACTCCTCCCCGGCGCTCGCCTCGTCGAAGCCGAGCAGGCCCCAGCTCTGCCGCATGTGCGGCGGCAGCGGCGCCGTCACGTCGATCTTTCCCCCGCCCGGATGCGGGATGACGATGCGGCGGGCGTGCAGATGCAGGCGGTTCTGGATGCCGCCCGGAAAGTCCCAGTTGGTGTCGGCCTCGAAATATTTGGGATCGCCGATGATCGGATGGCCGATATGGGCGGTGTGCACGCGCAGCTGGTGCGTGCGCCCGGTATGCGGCTCCATCTCCAGCCAGGCCAGGGTCTGGCCGGCCTGCTCGACGACGCGGTAGTAGGAGACCGCGTGGTCGGCGCCGTCCTCGCCGTGCCGCGCCACGCGCATGCGGTCGCCGTCCGGCGTCTGCTCCCTGACGATCCAGGTCGAGATCTTGTCCTCGCGATTCTTCGGCACACCCTTCACCAGCGCCCAGTAGGTCTTCTGGGCGTCGCGGCCGCGAAACGCTTCCGCCAGCTTCATGGCCGCCAGCCTGGTGCGGGCGACGACCAGCGCGCCCGACGTGTCGCGGTCGAGCCTGTGCACCAGCCGCGGCTTCTCGCCCTTCTTGTTGCGCAAGGCCTCGAGCATGGAATCGACGCTGCGGGTGACGCCCGAGCCGCCCTGCACGGCAAGTCCGGACGGCTTGTCGAAGACGAACACTTTCTCGTCCTCGTAGAGGGTCATGCGGGCGAGCGCCTCGGCGTCGTCGATGCCGCGCAGGCCGCGCTGCGTCAGCGGCGCGCCGCCCTTACGGTCGACGGCGAGCGGCGGCACGCGCACCGTCTGGCCGGGCTCGACGCGGGTGTCAGACTTGGCGCGGGCCCCGTCGACGCGCACCTGGCCCGAGCGCAGCAGTTTCTGCAGGTGGCCGAAACCGAGCCCGGGAAAATGCGCCTTGAACCAGCGGTCGAGCCGCATGCCCGCCTCGCCCGCCTCGACCTTGATCTGTTCCACGCCTGCCATGCCGGCCACCGTTCCTTGCGAACGGGCGCCATAGCATCATGCGATGCTTCTTGCGAGCCACAGGCCGAGAAACACGCTGGCCAGCGACCCGATGACGCTCGCCAGCACGTAGCCGACCGCGGCCGCGGCCGCACCGCGCTCCCACAGCACGGCGAAATCCAGCGAGAAGGCGGAGAAGGTGGTGAAGCCGCCGAGGATGCCGGTGGCGATGAACAGGCGCAGCTCGTTAGAGGCGTTGAAGCGGCGCGCCAGCACCTCGATGAGCACGCCCATGGCGAAGCAGCCGACCACATTGACCGCAAGCGTGCCCCAAGGAAAGCCGATGCCGAACAGCCTTGCGGAAACGATGTTGACGACATGCCGCGCCGAGGCGCCGATGGCGCCGCCGATCGCGACAAGGAGAATGTCCAGGGGAACAAGGCTCGGGGTCATGGCGCTGCGATCAGGCGGGAGGCTGCGAGGAAAACCATAGGCCGGAATAGACGGCGACGGCGCTGTCGTCCGGCTCACGCTCCACGTCCAGCACGATCGCCCGCGTCTTCCAGGCCGACCTGTAGCCGGGCCGGCGGATGGTGCGGGCATCCTCCGAGGCGCCGACGCAGGGAATGAACCAGGCGCGCGACAGCGGCTGCGCGGAAAAACCCGCCGCCAGGCGGGTAACCAGCATGGCGATGCCGATGTCGCGGGCGGGGCGCCAAGGAAAGACGAGGCGTCCGCCGGGTTTCAGCGCCTGCAGCCAGGAGGCCGGCGGCGCCACCACGCCGGCATTCACATAGATGACGTCGGCGGCCGGGAGCCTGGCCGCGACCGCGTCGGCATTCACCACCGTCACATTGTCGAAAGGCTCAAGATTGCGGGCCGCGGCAGCGGCCAGCCACACATCGATCTCATAAGCCGTAACGGAGCCGCCATCGAGGACCAGCATCGACAGGATCGCAGTGTAATACCCCATGCCAGTGCCGATATGGACGACATGCTCGCCCGGCTGCGGCGCCACCGCACCGATCCATCCGGCGTGCAGGAACGGCTCGCCATTGTTGATGCCTTTTCGGGCGTCGAGCACGATCAGCGAATTCTGGTAGAGATAGGACGGATCGGAGCCGGGGGTCTCGACGATGTGGTCGTTGATCAGGACGTGCCAGGGCGGCGGCGGCAGAAAGGCCTCGCGCGGCACCATGGCGAACACGCGCTCCAGCCGCGGATCGGCGGAACGGCTGGCGGCCGCCATCTGCTTGGCGTAGAAGCCGCGTGCTTCCTCCAGCGATTTTCCGGTGCCTCTCACCCGTTCCACGCTCCAGGGCCGCCGGCGACTTCGTCCGCGCCGGCACGCCAGCAACGCAACGAACGGCCGCTGCCGGCCAATCGCGGCGCGAACCGCCGTCAATCGTCTCCCGTTCTTGTAGAACAAGCCGACGATCGGTTCCATGCCGAAGACGTGGAGGGATTGGAACGGGCGGCGTGCAGCCCGTTCCTGGCTCCGTCAGCCGTTGACGACCTTTCGCTCGGTCTCGCCGGCGCTCTTCTTGAGCAGTTCGGAGACGAGGAAGGCCAGTTCGATCGCCTGGTCGGCGTTGAGGCGCGGATCGCAATGCGTGTGGTAGCGGTCCTGCAGGTCCTCGGCGGTGATGGCGCGGGCGCCGCCGGTGCATTCGGTGACGTTCTTGCCGGTCATCTCGACATGGATGCCGCCGGGATGCGTGCCCTCGGCGCGGTGCACGTCGAAGAAGGTCTGCACCTCCTTCAGGATGCGGTCGAACGGCCGTGTCTTGTAGCCGGCGGCGGTGATGGTGTTGCCGTGCATGGGGTCGGACGACCACACCACGCTGCGCCCTTCCCGCTTCACGGCGCGCAGCAGCTTCGGCAGGTGCTCGCCCACCTTGTCGGCGCCGAAGCGGGCGATCAGCGTCAGCCGGCCCGGCTCGTTCTCCGGGTTGAGCAGGTCGATGAGCTGCAGCAGCCCGTCCGGAGTCAAAGACGGGCCGCATTTCAGCCCGAGCGGGTTCTTCACGCCGCGGCAGTACTCGATATGGGCATGATCCGGCTGGCGGGTGCGGTCGCCGATCCAGATCATGTGGCCGGAGGTGGCGTACCAGTCGCCGGAGGTCGAATCGACGCGGGTCAGCGCCTCCTCGTAGCCGAGCAGCAGCGCCTCGTGGCTGGTGTAGAAGTCGGTCTCGCGCAGCGCGAAATTCGTCTCCGAGGTGATGCCGACCGCCCGCATGAAATCCATGGTCTCGGTGATGCGGTTGGCCAGCGCCTCGTAGCGCTCGCCCTGCGGGCTGTCGGAGACGAAGCCGAGCATCCAGCGGTGTACATTCTCCAGGCTGGCATAGCCGCCCTGGGCGAAGGCGCGCAGCAGGTTCAGCGTCGCCGCCGACTGGCGGTAAGCCATCTCCTGGCGCGCCGGATCGGGCAGGCGCGACTTCTCGTCGAAGCCGGTGCCGTTGATGATGTCGCCGCGATAGCTGGGCAGCGTCACGCCGCCGATCGTCTCGTTGTCGGAGGAGCGCGGCTTGGCGAACTGGCCGGCGATGCGGCCGATCTTCACCACCGGCTGGGCGCCGGCGAAGGTGAGCACCACCGCCATCTGCAGGAACACGCGGAAGAAGTCGCGAATATTGTCGGCGCCATGCTCGGCGAAGCTTTCGGCGCAGTCGCCGCCCTGGAGGAGGAATGCGTCACCGGCAGCGACGGTCGCAAGCTGCTTCTTCAGCTTGCGCGCCTCACCTGCAAAAACCAGCGGCGGAAAGGTGGCGAGACGGGCCTCGGTCTCGGCGAGCGCCGCGGCGTCCGGAAAGGCCGGCACTTGGCTGATGGGCTTGCCGCGCCAGGAGTTCGGGGACCATTTCGTCATCGTCGCACCCAATCGTCGCGCACAGGGCGGGAATGCCCGGCGCTCCCGCCTTGTCGGGAAGGCGGCTCTATACAGGAATGATGCCGGCTATTCTAGACCGCAGTTGGCCGCGGCGCGAGCCTGCCGATGCCGCTCACGCGAACTCCATGATCACCGCGTCGACGGCAAGGCTGTCGCCCGGCCTGGCGTTGATCTTCGAGACGGTAACATCGCGCTCGGCGCGCAGCACGTTCTCCATCTTCATCGCCTCGACCACGGCCAGCGTCTCGCCGGCCTTGACCTCCTGGCCCTCGCCGACGGCGAGCGACACGACCAGCCCGGGCATCGGGCAAAGCAGGAATTTCGAGGTGTCCGGCGGCAGTTTCACCGGCATCAGCCGCTCGAGCTCGGCCGTGCGCGGCAGCATCACCCTTGCGGCGACCGACATGCCCTGCCAGGCGATGCGCACGCCGTTGTCGACCGGGCGGAGCTGCGCGGCAACCGCGCGGCCGCCGACAGTGCCGCGCCAGACCGGCTCGCCGGGCCGCCAGTCCGACGCCACCGTCATCGGCTTGCCCTCCGCGACCGCCACGTCGAGCTCCATCGGCACGGACACCATGCCTTCGCCCAGATGCACCGGCAGATAGTCGGCGCCCAGCTTCACCACCCAGTCCGGCTTCAGCGCACCGGAATGCGGCGCGAGCCGGCCGCCAAGCCTGTCTAGGCGGTCGCGGCGCAGCAGTTCCACTGCGGTCGCGATCGCTGCGAGCACCGCCTTCTCCTCCGCGCTCGGCGACACCGGAGCAAAGCCGTCCGGATATTCCTCCGCGATGAAGCCGGTGGACAGCCGCCCTTCCCGCCAGCGCGGATGGCGCATCAGCGCGGCCAGGAACGGGATGTTGTGCTCGATGCCGTCGACGACGAACTCGTCCAGCGCCGCCGACATGGCATCGATCGCGGCCAAGCGATCCGGCGCCCAGGTGCACAGTTTTGCGATCATCGGATCGTAGAACATCGAGATCTCGGAGCCTTCCGTGACGCCGGTGTCGTTGCGCACGACGATGTCGCCGGTCCGGCCTTCCGCCGGCGGCCGGTAGCGCGTAAGCCGACCGACCGAGGGAAGAAAATTGCGATAGGGGTCCTCGGCATAGAGCCTGCTCTCCACCGCCCAGCCCCTCAGCTTCACGTCCTGCTGGCGGATCGAAAGCTTCTCTCCGGCGGCGACGCGGATCATCTGCTCGACCAGGTCGATGCCGGTGACGAGCTCCGTCACCGGATGCTCGACCTGCAGGCGCGTGTTCATCTCGAGGAAGAAGAACTTCCTGTCGCGGTCGACGATGAACTCGACCGTGCCGGCGCTCTGGTATTCGACGGCTTTCGCAAGCGCCACCGCCTGCTCGCCCATCGCCTTGCGCGTTTTCTCGTCGAGGAAGGGCGACGGCGCCTCCTCCACGACCTTCTGGTTGCGGCGCTGGATCGAGCATTCGCGCTCACCGAGATAGATCGCGTTGCCATGGCCGTCTGCCAGCACCTGGATCTCGATATGCCGCGGCTCGACGACGAATTTCTCGATGAAGACCCGGTCGTCGCCGAAGGAGCTCTTCGCCTCCGAGCGGGCGCGCTCGAAACCGTCGCGCACCTCGTCCTTCGACCAGGCGATGCGCATGCCCTTGCCGCCGCCGCCGGCCGACGCCTTGATCATCACGGGATAGCCGATCTCGCCGGCGATCTTTTCGGCGTGGTCGGCATCCTCGATGATGCCGAGGAAGCCGGGTACGGTGGAGACCTTCGCCGCGTTGGCGAATTTCTTCGATTCGATCTTGTCGCCCATCGCCTCGATGGCTTTTGGCTTCGGACCTATGAAGACGATGCCCTGCGTCTCGAGCGCGGCGCAGAAGGAGGCGCGTTCCGACAGGAAGCCGTAGCCGGGATGCACGGCCTCGGCGCCCGTGGCCTTGCATCCTTCAACGATATTGCCAGCGAGCAGATAGCTCTGCGCCGCCGGCGCCGGGCCGATGTGCACGGCCTCGTCGGCCATCTCGACATGCAGCGCGTCGCGATCGGCATCCGAATAGACGGCGACCGTGGCGATGCCCATCCTTTTCGCCGTCCTGATAACCCGGCAGGCGATCTCGCCGCGGTTGGCGATCAGGATCTTCTTGAACAAAGGCGGCTTCTCCCCGGCGGCTTTCCATCCTTCTTATGGGTATGGCGCAACCGGCTCAAGCGCCTTGTTTTTTGCGCCCTCTTGCCCGCGGTCCGGCACACACCAGGCGACAGTGACCCGGCGATTTCTCGCCGGGTCGTTTCGTGCAGCCGCCGCCGGGAGATCAGAAGTTGCGCTGGAAGCGCAGGTGCGCGCCCCACGCGTCGGCGTCGTCCAGGTCGAAATTGTCCCTGTAGATGATCTCGGGCGTCACGGCCAAACCGGGGACCAGTTCGTAGCGGACGTTCGCCGCCACCGAGAGGTTCTCGAAGTCGTCATAGCCGACTTCGGCGTTGAAGGTCGCCTTGTCGGTGAACTTGACCGCCGTGCCGCCCCAGATGGCCCATTTGCCGCCCCAGGGGGCGTAGAAATTGCGGCCGCCCTCGTCGGCCGAATCCCACGCGCCCATCACGAAGACCGAGGCGGTCTCGGTGATGGTGAGGTCGAGGCGGCCCTTGACCGCCACCGCGTCCTCCCAGCTGTCGTAGCCGGCGACGACGCCGATCTTGCCCCAGCCCTGCTTCAGCGACACGCCGCCGACGACATAGGGTGCGTAGTCTTCCGTGATGCCGCCGCCGACTCCGCCTTCGTCGCCCTGCTCGAGGGCGATGCCGGCCGAGAAGCCATTGGCACCCGTGTAGGTGTAGGCGATCTGCAACGTCTGCAACGGACCATAGGGGACCAGGCCGTCGTTCAGCACGCCCGACGCGTAGTCCGTGAACGTCGAGAAGTAGGAGTCCGTCTTGCCGACGCGGAAGCCGCCGAGCTCGATATAGGCATGCTCGATGGCAAAGAAGTCGTTGTTGTCGTAGGAGGTGCTGGTGATCGCCTCGCCGGTGTCGGGATCGAAGCCGACGACGGTGGTCGTGTAGAGCGCCTGATAGTTGAAGTTGATCTGCGCGTAGGACCGCAGCGTGCCGAGCTCGGTTTCCGTCCGGGCATCGATGCGCAGCTGGAAGCGGGCGCGGTTGTTGTAGGTCTCCTCGCCGGCATTCGAGATGAATTCGAACGCGTCGCCGCCGCGGATGTCGACACGAATATAGCCGCTGACCTTCAGGCAGGTCTCGGTGCCGGGCATGTAGAAGAAGCCGGTGCCGTACACGTCGCAGACGCGCACATATTCCATCGGCTCCGGCTCGGCGACGACCACGGCATCGGCCGCGCGGGCACCAGAGACCGCGACAAGGGCCGCGGCCGAGCCCAAGAGTAGACTCTTAGCATTCATTCCCATCTCCATTGAAAAACAAGTAAAATCAGGGCGAGCAATATCGACGCGGGACAGCGCCGCCCCGCGCCGTTCCGCCGTTCAAGCCGGAATGATTTCCCCCTCCGCCTCCTCCCTGAGGCCACCTCTGTCGCGGCATCAAATATCGGACAGTGCTATGGCCCTCTCCTCGCCATGCCCGATTCTTAAGTAAGCTAAAAGTAATAAAGCTTACCTTCATCTACATAAGTTATATGGGCAGGTCAATAATGTGCCCCGCCCCCAGCATGCGCCCGCCCTCCCGTTCAAGCGCCAAGCCGCGCGGAGCAGCATGATTGATAATGAAGAAGACCAGCCGGGGTGCGGTGATAAGCCCCCGCAAGGGGGGACCCCAGCAAGGCGACGCCGGCACCGTCGCGGTATGGCGAGGCCCGTCCCGAGGCAGCCAACGCAAAAAAGGGAGCCCGGCGATCACTCGCCGGGCTCCCTCATACAACCTCAAGAAGTCGTGGATGGATCAGAACGTGCGCTGGAAGCGGACGTTTACGCCCCACTTGTCGGAATCTTCGGGAGCGTCGTCACGGAAATTGTCCACGTAGACGATTTCCGGCGTGATCTGGAAGCCCGGCACCAGTTCGTAGCGGACGTTGGCCGCGACCGAGAAGTTCTCGAAGTCGTCATAGCCGACTTCGGCGTTGAAGGTCGTCTTTTCGTTGAACTTGACCTGCGTGCCGCCCCAGATGGCCCAGTCGCCACCCCAAGGAGCGTAGAAGTTGCTTCCATTGTCAACGATGACGCCAGCGCCGTTGACGGATATCTCGTCGCCAGCGGAATCCCATGCGCCCATCACGAAGACCGATGCGGTCTCGGTGATGTTGACATCCAGGCGGCCCTTGACGGCGACTTCGTCTTCCCAGCTATCATAGCCGGCGACCACGCCGATCTTGCCCCAGCCCTGCTTCAGCGAGACGCCGCCGACCACATACGGCGCGTAGTCTTCGGTGATGCCAGCGCCAACGCCCGGCGCTACCGGAAAGCCAGGCAGCGTGTAGTTGACGGCCTCGTCCTCGTCCCCCTGCTCGAGAGCGATACCGGCGGAGAACCCGTTCGCGCCGGTGTAGGTGTAAGCCATCTGCAACGTATCGAACGGACCGTAGGGCACGATGCCGTCGTTCATCACGCCCGACGAATAGTCGGTGAAGGTCGAGAAGTAGGAGTCCGTCTTGCCAATGCGGAAGCCGCCCAGCTCGATATAGGCGTGCTCGATGTCGAGGTAGTCTTCGTTGTCGTAATCCGAGAGCCGACGGCCGTCACCATCGAACCTGGCCGAACCGCTGGCCTGGTACTGGAAGTTGATCGCCGCATAGGAGCGCAGCGTGCCGAGCTCGGTCTCGGTGCGAGCATCGGTACGCAGCTGGAAGCGGACGCGATTGCGGTAGGTTTCCTCGCCGGCATTGCTGACGCGGGCAAAATAGTCGCCGCCGCGAATATCGACGCGGAGATAACCGCTGATCTTCAGGCAGGTCTCGGTGCCGGGCATGTAGAAGAAGCCGGAGCCGTACACGTCGCAGATGCGCACATATTCCATGGGCTCGGGCTCGGCGACGACGACCGCGTCGGCGGCGCGCGCCCCCGAGGTCACGGCAAGCGCCGCGACAGAGCCGATAAGCAGGCTCTTGATGTTCATTTCGTTTCTCCAGTGGATATCGTTAATGAAAGGGCCGGACGTGAAGCCCGCGGGATGGCGCCCCCTGCCGGTCCCGTGACTGAAAAATGATGCGGTAGACCCCACCCCTTTTCGCCGGCGACGCTAGCCGCGACCGACTGCGCCGATGTGACAGATTGCTGAAATCCGACCGCAGCCGCACAGCCGACGAGCCCGTGCGGCAGGATTGCAACACTCCGTTAGCCGGGCCGTTTGCCGGGTAAAAAAAAGGCATATATGCCAACGTCTTGGCCGGAACTCCTGCAAATCGTGCCAAGCGCCTGACCAAGCCGCTGTACGGCGTTCGCGGCCCGGACGGATCGGGTCGATCGAGCGAGGCCCATCCCGCAATGGGGCTGTCGGCGAGCGGTCGGGACCCCGGATTCGCGCTGCTGCGCGACATGGACCGCCGTCGACGCTTGAACAGTCCGCGAAATCCTGACACCAAGGGCCGAAATCGAAATCGGAGGTTCCGCCATGAAAACCCGCGCCGCCGTCGCCGTTGCCGCCGGAAAGCCCCTGGAGATCATGGAGGTGGACCTCGAAGGGCCACGCGAGGGCGAGGTGCTGGTCGAGGTGAAGGCGACCGGCATCTGTCACACCGACGAGTTCACGCTGTCGGGCGCCGATCCGGAAGGCATCTTCCCGGCGATTCTCGGCCATGAAGGCGCCGGCGTCGTGGTCGATGTCGGCAAGGGCGTGACCAGCCTCAGGAAGGGCGATCACGTCATCCCGCTCTACACGCCGGAATGCCGCCAGTGCCCGTCCTGCCTGTCGCGCAAGACCAATCTGTGCACGGCCATCCGCGCCACCCAGGGCCAGGGCCTGATGCCGGACGGCAGCTCGCGTTTCTCGCTGAACGGCGAGAAGGTTTTCCACTACATGGGCTGCTCGACCTTCTCCAATTTCACCGTGCTGCCGGAGATCGCGCTGGCCAAGGTCAATCCGGACGCCCCCTTCGACAAGATCTGCTACATCGGCTGCGGCGTGACCACCGGCATCGGCGCCGTCATCAACACCGCCCAGGTGGAGGCCGGCGCCACGGCGATCGTCTTCGGGCTCGGCGGCATCGGCCTCAACGTCATCCAGGGCTTGAGGCTGGCCGGCGCCGACATGATCATCGGCGTCGACCTGAACAACGACAAGAAGGCCTGGGGCGAGCGCTTCGGCATGACCCATTTCGTCAACCCGAAGGAGGTCGACGGTGACATCGTTCCCTACCTGGTCAACCTGACCAAGCGCGGCGCCGACCAGATCGGCGGCGCCGACTACACCTTCGACTGCACCGGCAATGTCAAGGTGATGCGCCAGGCGCTTGAAGCGGCGCATCGCGGCTGGGGCCAGTCGATCGTCATCGGCGTGGCCGGCGCCGGCCAGGAGATTTCGACGCGGCCGTTCCAGCTCGTCACCGGGCGCGTCTGGAAGGGTACGGCCTTCGGCGGCGCGCGCGGCCGCACCGACGTGCCGAAGATCGTCGACTGGTACATGGCCGGCAAGATCGAGATCGACCCGATGATCACCCACGCGCTGGCGCTTGACGAGATCAACAAGGGTTTCGATCTCATGCATGCCGGCGAGAGCATCCGCAGCGTGGTCGTCTACTGAGGTCCAACCCATGCAGGCGCCGCAGATCTATGTCGACGCCGACGCCTGCCCGGTGAAGGAGGAAGTGGTGAAGGTGGCGGAGCGCTTCGGCCTCGTCGTCACCTTCGTCTCCAACGGCGGCCTGCGCCCGTCGCGCGATCCCATGATACGCAATGTGGTCGTGTCGAAATCGGCGGATGCGGCGGACGACTGGATCGTCGACAACGCCAAGGCCAACGACATCGTGGTGACCGCCGACATCCCGCTCGCGGCACGCGCCGTTGCCGGCAGCGCGCATGTGCTCGGGCCGACCGGAAAGCCGTTCACCCCCGACAACATCGGCATGGCGGTCGCCATGCGCGACCTGAAGCAGCATCTGCGCGAGACCGGAGAGAGCAAGGGTTTCAACGCCGGCTTCTCCCGGCAGGACCGTTCGCGCTTCCTCAGCGCCCTGGACGAGCAATGCCGCCGGGCCGTCGCCGCGGCGCAGACATGACATTCCTGCTGAAGAAACACATGGGGTTCTATCTGGCGGCGGCCGCAGCCGTCGCCGCCGGCGGGATCGCGCTCCGGTTCGCGCCGATGCTTGCCGTGACGATCGCCGCCAATGCGTTCTTCCTCACCTACCTGGCGGCAACGCTCGCCGGCCTGCCGCGCCTCACCCCGAGCTACCTGCGCCGCCACGCCGCCAGCGACGACATTCCGGTCTCGATCATCTTCCTCATCACGCTGGGCGCGGTTGCGGTCGCGGTTGCGTCGCTGTTCCTCACCATCAATGCCCGCGGCGCGCCGGACCCGCTGCTCTATGCGCTGTCGCTTTCGGCGGTGCCGCTGGGCTGGCTGGCCATCCACATGATGGCGGCCGTCCACTACGCGCATCTCTACTGGCAGCCCGACGGGGAAGACGACGCCACCGGGCCGCGAGCCAGGCGCGGCCTCGACTTTCCCGGCACGAAGGAGCCTGGCGGCAGCGATTTCGTCTACTTCGCCTACGTGATCGGCATGACGGCTCAGACCTCCGACGTCGCCGTCACCACTTCGGCGATGCGGCGCATCAACATCCTGCACGCCATCGTCTCGTTCTTCTTCAACACCGTGCTGGTGGCGGCCGCCGTGAACCTCGCCGTGTCGCTCGCGCCCAGCCCATAGCTAATGTCGAACGCATCGCGCGGGATGCGAGCGGCGTTCGTTGAAACCGAAGCAATCACCCCTTCGTATCTCCGAATGAAGGGCGCCCACGGCGCGCCCGCAGGGGCCGGTCGCATGAAATCGGATACCGCCGAAGGACGCCCGGCGAGGGGCATCAAAGGACCGCTCGTCTATCGCCAGGCCCTGTCGACACGGCTGACGCACTGGGCCTGGGCGATCAGCCTGTTCTTCCTGCTGCTATCGGGCCTGCAGATCTTCAACGCCCATCCGGTACTCTATGTCGGCGATCAGTCGGGCTTCGCCTTCGACAACCGGGTTCTGGCGATCCTCGACGAGGACACCGGCGCCGGCCGGCGCGGCGTGACCGAAATTCTTGGCGCGCGATTCGACACCACCGGCCTGCTCGGGCTTTCGCAACGCGACGGACGCGACGCCGCACGCGCCTTCCCGGCCTGGGCGACCATCCCGTCCGGGCAGGATCTGGCGACCGGACGCGTGGTGCATTTCTTCTTCGCGTGGGTTCTCGTCGCCAGCTTGCTCCTGTGGCTGATCGGCAGCCTGCTCAACGGCCATCTCGTCCGCGACCTGCTGCCGCGTCGGGCCGATCTGGCGGGGCTTCCGCGCGATGTCGCGAACCATATCCGTCTGCGCTTCCACCACGGCCGCGCCTACAACCCGCTGCAAAAGCTCGCCTATGCCGGCGTTCTGCTCGTGCTGCTGCCGCTGATGATCGCCACCGGGCTCGCCATGTCGCCATCCGCCAACGCGCTGATGCCGTGGCTGCCAGACCTGCTCGGCGGCAGGCAGACGGCCCGCACCATCCATTTCCTGGCGATGGTGCTGCTGGTCGGCTTCTTCATGATCCACATGGCCATGATTCTGGCCGCCGGCCCCCTCAACGAGCTGCGCTCGATCGTCACCGGCTGGTACCGTGCCGATCCACCTGCCCGGACCGCATCGCCGACAGAGCCGAGGTGACGACGATGACGCGCTTCAGCATCGGCCGGCGAAAATTCCTGACCGGTTCCGGCCTTGCCGCGTCGAGCCTGCTGCTTCCGGGCTGCGACGTATTCGACGCGCCCGATAGCCGACTCCGCGAAGTGATGGCGGGCGCCAACGCCCTCACCTACCGCGTCCAAAGGCTGCTCGGCGGCGGCCGCACGCTGGCGCAGGAGTTTTCCGAGGCCGACATCCGCCAGCCGCAGAAGCCGAACGGCGTGAGCGCGCCCGACGATGCCGTCTACAAGGAGCTGCTGTCGCGCGACTTCGCCGACTGGCGGCTCGACATCGCCGGCGCGGTCGAAAAGCCGCTGTCGCTGACGCGCGAACAGTTGCTGGCCATGCCGTCGCGCACGCAGATCACCCGGCACGACTGCGTCGAGGGCTGGAGCTGCATCGCCAAATGGACGGGCGTGCCGCTGTCGCTCGTGCTCGACGAGGCGCGGGTGCGGCCGACGGCGCGCTTCGCCGTGTTTTACTGCCTGGACACGATCGAGCGCGGCCTGTCGGGCGAGATCAGATATTACGGCTCGATCGACCTCGTCGACGCCTACCACCCGCAGACCATCCTCGCCTACGGGCTGAACGGCCGGCCGTTGCCGGTGGAGAACGGCGCGCCCCTGCGCGTGCGGGTCGAGCGCCAGCTCGGCTACAAGATGCCGAAATACATCCATCGCATCGAGCTGGTCGACAGCTTCGCCGCGATCGGTTTCGGCAAGGGCGGCTATTGGGAGGACCGCGGCTACGACTGGTTCGGCGGCATCTGAGACACTTTTTCGGGCCTGTTTACAGCAGGTTACGCGAAATTCCCGATCAAGCGGTTGTGCATGCCGGCATGGTCCGACATGTTTGAAGCACACCGTCGTCGCTTCGCACGACACTCCCCACGATCAGCAAGGAGGTGCACCGGGTGCCGGACAGCACGAGCATTTTCGACGAAACTCCCGACTTCGACACCATTGGCGGGCGGCTCTCGCGGGCCCGCGAAACGACCGGCCTCAGCGTCAAGGAACTGGCCTGGCGGCTCGGCGTGAAGATGGCCACCGTGAAAGCCTGGGAGAGCGACCGCTCGCAACCCGACGCCAGGCGGCTGACCATGCTCTCCGGCCTGCTCAACGTAAGCCTGTCATGGGTACTGCACGGCATCGGAACCTCGCCCGACGAACCCGATCCCTCCGAACTCGCCGTTGCCGTGAGCGCGCAACTCGACCGACTGAAGCTGCTGCATGTGGAAACCGGACACCTGATCACGCGGCTCGAAGGCGACCTCGCCCGGTTGCGGCAACCCGCATTCGACTGATCCATTCGGACGGCGGCGTCGGCCTTCCGGGCCTCGCCGTCATCCCGAGGGCGACATCCGCGTTCCCATCGCGACATATTGCAGTGCAATAGCGACGTGACAAAAGCGCTGGGCTGGGCTACACACGAGTCGTCCGAGGTTCCGAAAGGAGCTTCACCGGTTTGCGGGAGAGAGCAGCGACGCTGCCGCCGAAGGGGAAATCCGCCCGAAATCTCTCAGGCAAAAGAACCGCCGCCGGGTAGACACTCTGGAAAGTCGGGGCCGAAAACCCCGCGCCGAAGGTGTAAGCGTCGCCGACAGAGTTCCGGCTGCGCGAGTCTCTCAGGCTTCAGACAGAGGGGCACGATAGGACCGTTTCGACGGTCGGACGCGTGCGCTCTGGAGAAGCAATGACTGACGTCGGCCAGAAGAAACTTCCGCTCGAAGACCTCCATCAGGCAGCCGGCGCGCGCTTCGGCGCCTTTGCCGGCTGGTCGATGCCGCTGACCTATCCGCCCGGCGTGATGAAGGAGCATCTTCACACGCGCGAACATGCCGGGCTGTTCGACATCTCGCACATGAAGCTGATCGCGGTCTCCGGCCCCGGCGCGGCGACCCTGCTGTCGAAGGCCTGCCCCCTCGACGCGGAGGCGCTGAGCGAGGGGCAGTCGAAATACACCTTCCTGCTCACCGAGACCGCCGGCATCATCGACGACCTGATCGTCACCCGGCTCGGCCCCACCCGCTTCATGGTCGTCGCCAATGCCGGCAATGCGGAGAAGGACGGCGCGCATCTCGAGGCGCTCGCCGCCGGGCTCGACTGCACGGTGGAACCGCTGGAGCGCGTCTTCCTGGCGATCCAGGGACCGGAGGCCGAGGCCGCTTTGACCGGGGCCGGCATCGATACCGGCTTGCTCACCTTCATGACCGGCCGCGAGCCGAAGCCGGGCTGGTTCATGAGCCGGTCGGGTTATACGGGCGAGGACGGGTTCGAGATCGGCCTGGCCGAGGCCGACGCGCGGGCGCTGGCCGCAAAGTTGCTCGCCGACGGACGCGTCATGTGGATCGGCCTCGCCGCCCGCGACAGCCTGCGGCTCGAGGCCGGGCTCTGCCTGCACGGCCAGGACATTTCCGAAGACACCGATCCGGTGGCGGCCGGGCTGCTGTGGGCGATCCCCAAGCCGCTGCGCACGCAGGGCACCTTCGTCGGCGCCGACGCGCTGCACAAGACGATCGCGCTGGGCGCGGCGGAAAAGCGCGTCGGCCTGAAGCCGGACGGCCGCCAGCCGGTGCGCGCCGGCGCCGAACTGACCGACGAGACCGGCCAGGCGGTCGGCCGCGTCACCTCCGGCGGCTTCGGCCCGTCGGCCGGCCATCCCGTCGCCATCGGCTACGTGGCGGCGCCGCTTGCCGCGCCGGGCACGCGCGTCTTCGCCGAGGTGCGCGGCACCAAGATCCCCGTCGACGTCCATCCCCTTCCCTTCACGCCCCATCGTTACCGCAAAGGATGAGCCCATGCCGCAGATCTACTACACGGAAGACCACGAATGGATCCGCGTCGAGGGCGACACGGCGACCGTCGGCATCACCGACTACGCGCAGGAACAGCTCGGCGACCTGGTCTTCGTCGAGCTGCCGGAAGTCGGCCGCGCCTTGAAGAAGGGCGACACGGCGGTGGTGGTCGAATCGGTCAAGGCAGCGTCCGACGTCTACGCGCCGGCCGACGGCGAGATTCTGGAGGCCAATGCATCGCTCTCGTCCGAGCCGGCGCTGGTCAACTCCTCGGCCACGGGCGATGGCTGGCTGTGGAAGATGAAGCTTTCCGACAAGAGCCAGCTGGACGGCCTGATGGACCTTGCCGCCTACGAAAAACACACCGGCTGAACGCAGGATGGCCGCCATGACCATGAAGAATGCCTTCGCCCCCCGCCATATCGGCCCCGGCGTCGCCGACACCCGCGCCATGCTTGCCGCGACCAGTGTGCCGTCGCTCGAAACCCTGATCTCGCAGGCCGTCCCTAAGCGGATCCGGCTGGAGCGTCCGCTCGACCTGCCGGCACCGGCCAGCGAGGCCGAGGCGCTGGCCGAGCTTGCGCAAAAAATGTCGGCCAATGTCGTGCTGAAGAGCTTTGTCGGCCTCGGCTATCACGGCACGCATGTGCCGCCGGTGATCCTGCGCAACCTGTTCGAAAATCCCGCCTGGTACACGGCCTACACCCCCTACCAGGCCGAGATCAGCCAGGGCCGGCTGGAGATGCTGTTCAATTTCCAGACGCTGGTGGCGGAGCTGACCGGCCTGCCGGTCGCCTCCGCCTCGCTGCTCGACGAGGCGACCGCGCTGGCCGAAGCCGTAGGCATCGCCTTCCGCCATCACAAGGAGAAGCGCGGCCGCATCGCCTTCGCCGGCGAGCCGCACCCGCAGACGCGGGCGGTGGTCGAGACGCGTGCCGAGCCGCTCGGCATCGAGGTCGACGGCGACGTGGTCGACGAAAACACCGCGGCGTTGGTCGTCGCCTGGCCGGATACGTTCGGCGTCTTTGGCGACCATGCCGCCAAGATCGCCGAGGCCAAGGCCGCCGGCACGATCGTCATCTTCGTCGCCGACCCGCTGGCGCTCACCGTCATGCAGACGCCGGCCAGCCTCGGCGCCGACATCGCCGTCGGCTCCATGCAGCGCTTCGGCGTGCCGATCGGCTTCGGCGGCCCGCATGCCGCCTATTGCGCCGTCTCCGACAGGCTGACCCGTCTGATGCCCGGCCGCCTGGTCGGCCAGTCCGTCGACACGAAAGGCCGGCCCGGCTACCGGCTGGCGCTGCAGACGCGCGAGCAGCACATCCGCCGCGACAAGGCGACCTCCAACATCTGCACGGCCCAGGCCCTGCTCGCCAACATGGCGACCGCCTACGCCATCTGGCACGGCCCGGACGGCTTGCAGGCGATCGCCGCGCATGCGCACGACCTCGCGGCGCGGCTCGCCGCCGGCCTGAAGGCCAAGGGCGTGACCGTGCTTGGCGACAGGCGTTTCGACGCCGTCACCGTCGAGGTGCCCGGCCGGGCCAATGCCATTGCGAAGGAAGCCGAGAAGGACGGACGCCTGCTCAGGGCCATCGACGGCGACCGGCTCGGCATCAGCTTCGACGAGACCTCGACCGAGGCCGACCTCCAGGCGATTGCCGCCCTGTTCGGCGCGGACGTTCCGGAGAAGGCCGGGCGCCTGCTGCCGGGCAAGGCCCGCGAGATCAACGGCTTCCTGTCGCAGCCGGTGTTCCACGAGAACCGCTCGGAAACCGAGATGATGCGGTTCCTGCGCAAGCTCGCCGACAAGGATCTGGCGCTCGACCGCACCATGATCCCACTCGGCTCCTGCACCATGAAGCTCAATGCCGCCGCCGAGATGATCCCGGTGAGCTGGCCGAGCGTGGCCAATCTCCACCCGTTCGCGCCGAAGGAGCACGCCAAGGGCTACAGGTCGATGACCGACGATCTCGAGCGCTGGCTGGCCGAGATCACCGGCTTCGCCGCGGTGTCGCTGCAGCCCAATGCCGGCAGCCAGGGCGAATATGCCGGGCTGCTCGCCATCCGCCGCTACCATGCGGCGCGCGGCGAGCCGCACCGCACCGTCTGCCTGATCCCCTCCTCCGCCCACGGCACCAATCCGGCCAGCGCGGCGATGGCCGGCATGGACGTGGTAGTGGTGCGCTGCACCGACAGCGGCGACATCGACATGGACGACATGCACGCCAAGGTCGCCCAGCATGCCGACAACCTCGCCGCGCTGATGATCACCTATCCGTCGACGCACGGCGTCTTCGAGGAGGGCGTCAAGGATCTCTGCCAGCTCATCCATGACCATGGCGGGCAGGTCTATCTCGACGGCGCCAACCTCAACGCGCTGGTCGGGCTGGCGCGGCCCGGCGACATCGGCGGCGACGTCTGCCACATGAACCTGCACAAGACCTTCTGCATCCCGCATGGCGGCGGCGGGCCCGGCGTCGGCCCGATCGGCGTGGCGGAGCACCTGGCGCCGTTCCTGCCCGGTCACGTCCACGAGGGCTCCAGCCATCCGGTCTCGGCCGCGCCCTTCGGCAGCGCCTCGATCCTGCCGATCACCTGGATGTATATCCGCATGATGGGCGCGGCCGGCCTGAAGCAGGCGACCGAACAGGCGATTCTCGCCGCCAACTACGTAGCCACCCGCCTGAAGGACCACTATCCGGTGCTCTACAAGGGTCGCGGCGACCGCGTGGCGCACGAGTGCATCCTCGACACGCGCGTGCTCAAGGAGAGCGCCGGCGTCACCGTGGAAGACGTCGCCAAGCGGCTGATCGACTACGGTTTTCACGCACCGACTATGTCCTGGCCGGTTGCGGGGACGCTGATGGTCGAGCCGACCGAGTCCGAGCCCAAGCGCGAGCTCGACCGCTTCTGCGCGGCGATGATCTCCATTGCCAGGGAAGCCGCGAAGGTGACGTCGGGCGAATGGCCGAAGGACGACAACCCGCTCGCCAACGCGCCGCACACCGCAACCGAGACGCTGGCCAGCGACTGGCGCCATCCCTATTCGCGGATGGAGGCCGCCTACCCCGCCGGCGATCCGGACACGACGGCGAAGTATTGGCCGCCGGTGTCGCGCATCGACAACGTCGCCGGCGACCGCAACCTCGTCTGCTCCTGCCCGCCGGTGGAGGCTTATCTCGGCGCGGCGGAATAGCAGCGGAGCAGAGCGGGGGTAAATTTAACGCCCGCCGGCAGGTCGAAAATTCGCCCCGCGAGATCGATGCTCAAGGCGGAACCGCAGGGGACAGTTTACTTTCTTTCGGCAGAAAGCCGCAGCGGTTCGGAAGTCGCGCGGGCCGAAAAAAGTAAACTGTCCCCGGCACTTACCCGGAACTTGCCCGGCTCGCGCCAAGCTGAAGAAACAACGGGCGTCGCTCAGGGGCAAAATTTTATCCCCTCCGTTTCAACTTCGCGCATACTTGGTCGTGAAAGCCGCTCCCTGCGGGAATCTGGTGCGCACCGGGTATCAGGAGGGAGCGTCGGCGCCGGGTCGGTCGCGCAATCGGTAGCGCGGCTGGCGTGAGCTGGAGACCCGGGCCCCAGCCGCGAAGGTCGCGCGAATGCGGGTTAGCGGACGGGCAAGAACGCCGGCGGGGCGCGGGTCACCGCGCCACGTACTTTACTTAGAGAGGCTCGGCCCCGCGCCCCGCTTCCCGCACTTTTCTCTCAATGGCCAGACTGCGATGCAGGGCGTGGCGAGGATGAAGCTTGGCTGCAGGAGACAGTCTTGAAACCTGTTCGATGGCATGCGTCGGAAAATAGCTTCTGCCCCGCGGGACTTGCCGTTGCCGTCCTGTCGGTGCTTATAGAGCGCCGCACACCGGCCGCCGTGGCGTCAACCGTCGAGTAACCATGACGGCGCCACAATCGACACGCACAGCAACGCGAACGAATCGCGAACCAGTGTCGCGGCGCCGGTTTTTCGTGCAAGGATCGGACTGGGCTCGAATCACTTGACCGACAATCTGATGGACGACAGCAACGACCTTTTTGCCAATCTCGGGGCGCAACCCGCCCGCGCTCCGCGCCCGATCGACCCGATCGTGCAGGCGGCACGCAAGACCGTCGTGACCAAGGACGGCAGTGAAGGCTACGACGCCAGCCATATCGAGGTGCTGGAAGGGCTGGAGCCGGTGCGCCGGCGGCCGGGCATGTATATCGGCGGCACCGACGAGAAGGCGCTGCACCATCTGTTCGCCGAGGTCATCGACAATTCGATGGACGAGGCGGTGGCGGGGCACGCCACCTTCATCGAGGTCGAGCTTTCCGCCGACGGATTTCTCACCGTCACCGACAACGGCCGCGGCATCCCGGTCGACCCGCATCCGAAATTCCCGACCAAGTCGGCGCTGGAAGTGATCATGTGCACGCTGCACGCCGGCGGCAAGTTCGATTCGAAAGTCTACGAGACCTCCGGCGGTCTGCACGGCGTCGGCGTATCGGTGGTGAACGCCCTGTCGGACCTTCTCGAGGTGGAGGTGGCGCGCGGGCGAAAACTCTATCGCCAGCGCTTTTCCCGCGGTGTGCCGCAGGGCGGGCTGGAGCCGCTGGGGGATGTGCAGAACCGGCGCGGCACGAAGATCCGCTTCCATCCCGACGCCGACATCTTCGGCAAGGGCGCGAAATTCGAGCCGGCGCGGCTCTACCGCATGGCGCGCTCGAAGGCCTATCTGTTTGGCGGCGTCGAAATCCGATGGTCCTGCGCGCCGGAACTCATCGCCGACAAGGACAAGACGCCGGACAAGGCGGTCTTCCACTTCCCCGGCGGCCTGAAGGATTATCTGGTCGCGACACTCGGCGACGAGTTCCAGGTCACCCGCGAGGTGTTCGCCGGCAAGAGCGACAAGCAGGGCGGCCACGGCTCGATCGAATGGGCCGTCACCTGGTACGGCGGCGACGGTTTTCTGAATTCCTACTGCAACACCATTCCCACGTCCGACGGCGGCACGCACGAGGCCGGCTTCCGCTCGGTGCTGACGCGCGGGCTGAAGGCCTATGCCGACCTCGTCGGCAACAAACGCGCCGCCGTGGTGACGCCGGAAGACGTGATGATCTCGGCCGCCGGCATGCTGTCGGTGTTCATCCGCGAGCCGGAATTCGTCGGCCAGACCAAGGACCGGCTGGCCACCGTCGAGGCGATCCGCATCGTCGAGAATGCGGTGCGCGACGCCTTCGACCATTGGCTGGCCGACAATCCGCAGGAAGCGACAAAACTGCTCGACTGGGTGATCGCGCGCGCCGACGAGCGCGTGCGCCGCCGCCAGGAGAAGGAGGTCAGCCGCAAGAGCGCGGTGCGCAAGCTGCGCTTGCCCGGAAAGCTCGCCGACTGCACGCAGACGGCGGCCGCCGGCGCGGAAATCTTCATCGTCGAGGGCGACTCGGCCGGCGGCTCGGCAAAACAAGCGCGCGACCGCGCCATGCAGGCGGTGCTGCCGCTGCGCGGAAAAATCCTCAACGTCGCCAGCGCCGGCAGCGACAAGCTCGCTTCCAACCAGCTCATCGCCGACCTGATCCAGGCGCTGGGCTGCGGCACGCGCTCGCGCTACCGCGAGGAGGACCTGCGCTACGACCGCGTGATCATCATGACCGACGCCGACGTCGACGGTGCCCACATCGCCTCGCTGCTCATCACCTTCTTCTACCAGGAGATGCCGCGGCTCGTCCGTGGCGGCCATCTCTACCTGGCCGTGCCGCCGCTCTACCGCATCAGCCAGGGCGGCAAGGTGATGTATGCGCGCGACGACGCGCACAAGGACGAGCTGTTGAAGACCGAGTTCACCGGCCGCGGCAAGGTCGAGCTCGGCCGCTTCAAGGGTCTCGGCGAGATGATGGCCGCCCAGCTCAAGGAGACAACCATGGATCCGAAGAAGCGCACGCTGCTGCGGGTCGAGGTGCTGGACGACGAGGAGGCCACCAGGACGGCCGTCGATTCGCTGATGGGCACCAAGGCCGAGGCGCGCTTCCGCTTCATCCAGGAACGCGCCGAGTTCGCCGAGGCCGACGAACTGGACATCTGAGATGCCCCGCTTGCGGCGCACCCATCGAGGCTCGCCGCAAACGGCTTTCCTCACCTCAAGTCGAATTTGCGGGCAAACTGGAGCGGCGAGCCTCGAAGGACGCACCAAAACACCATGATCGTCCGTCCCAGGCCCAACATCTTCCAGCTGTTCTTCGTCATGCGCGGCTCGATCGTTCCGCGCATCCTGCCGCACATGCTCGGTTTCGCCGCCTATGCCGCGCTGGTGGTCGCCGTCGTGCGCCATTTCGCCTTCGACATGAGCGATTTCAGCATCGCGCCGTTCGGGCTGATCGCCATCACGCTGTCGATCTATCTCGGCTTCCGCAACAACGCCGCCTATGACCGCTGGTGGGAGGCGCGAAAACTGTGGGGCCAGCTGGTCTTCGACATCCGTAACCTGGCCCGTGCGGCCACCGCGCTGATCGAGGAGCGCGACCGGCATCGCGCGCTGCTGATGAACGCGCTCGCTTTCTGCCATCTCCTGCGCGGGCAATTGCGCCGGGTCGATGCGACGGCCGAGGCCAAAACCTTCATCGGCGCCGAGGCCGACGGCCTTGCCGGCCACGCCAACCGTCCGGACGAGATGGTGCGGCGGATGGGCAGGCAGGTGGGCGCGGCGCGCAAGGCCGGCGAGATCGACGCGATCGGCTACCGCATCCTCGACGAAAGGCTCGCCTCGCTCGCCGCCCTGCAGGCCGGCTGCGAACGCATCGCCGGCACGCCGCTGCCCTTCGCCTATACGCTGCTCTTGCAGCGCACGGCGCATATCGTCTGCCTGCTGCTGCCCTTCGGCCTCGTCGCTTCCACCGGCTGGGCGACGCCGCTGTTCACCGCGCTGATCGCCTACACCTTCTTCGGCCTCGACGCCCTGTCGGAGGAGCTGGAAGACCCGTTCGGCACCGAAGCCAACGACCTCGCGCTGGACGGGCTCTGCCGCGTCTGCGAGATCTCGGTCCTGGAAGCGCTGGGCGAGCCGGCGCCGCCGATGCTGCCGGCGAAGGATTTCTTCCTTTCGTAGCGTGGGCCAAGCCACGACTTCCCGGCTGCCGAGCCGGCGCGACGTTGGCGCGCGGAGCTTGGGATAAAGGCCGATGAACTTATCGCGGATTCGAATGCTTTGTCCGAACGTTGGTGCGAGCTGCAAGCAAGGGCGTACGAGCATTTCGAGAATGCGCAACGAGAATAGCCTTGTCTATATAGCGGATCCGGGTTCAGCTGCCTCACGGAGCAGTCCTCTGGAACCATGCGTCGATGTTCATGATCGCTTCCCGGCATACATTCCCGTACCGAACAAATGACCTTCTATGCTCACTCAGGAACACCTGGCGACAAAAGCGACTGGCAGCCTCTGCCGGAGCATCTGAAGGGAGTCGCCGAGCTGGCGGCCGCCAATGCAAGACCATTCGGCATGGAGAAGGCGGTCCGCGTCCTCGGCCTGTTCCATGACCTCGGCAAATACGACCCGCAATTCCAGCGGCGGCTTGAAGGAGCGGACATCCGCGTCGACCATTCGACCGCCGGCGCCGCGAAGCTGCTGGAACTGGCCAAGGGCCAGGACCGGGGCACGGCCGAGCTGCTCGCCTACGCGGTGCTCGGCCATCATGCCGGGCTGCCGGACAAGCACAACGAATTCGGCCACTGCTTCAAGCGGCGCGTGCGGGAATACCGGGACCGGCTCGACCCGGCGTGGAAAACGCAACTCGGCTTCGGCCTGTCCGGGCTGATGCCGGCGTTCGTCTCGGCGAGGGTGGCGAAAGCGACCGCCGCTTTCGATCTTTCCGTGCTGACGCGGTTCCTGTTCTCCTGCCTGGTCGATGCCGATTTCAAGGACACCGAAAAATTCTACGCCGAGCGCGAGAACCGCCAGGTCGACCGGGATTGGCCCGCGCTCGACAGGTCGCTGCCGGACTTCATCGCCCGCTTCGATGCCCACATGGCCGCCATGCCGGCGGACGGCACGGTCAATCGGCTGCGCCGCGACATTCTCGCCCATGTGCGCGGCAGGGCGAGGATGGCGCCCGGCTTGTTCACGCTCACCGTGCCGACCGGCGGCGGCAAGACGCTGGCCTCGCTCGGCTTCGCGCTCGACCACGCCGGGGCGCACGGCCACCGGCGGATCATATATGCGATCCCGTTCACATCGATCGTCGACCAGACGGCGGACATTTTTCGCAAGGTGCTGGGTGGCGAGCACATCCTCGAGCACCATTCCGCGATCGACGACGAGGAGGACCGGCCCAGGCGGAAGGGCGAACGGCCGCCCACCAGCCGCGACCGGCTGAAGCTCGCCATGCAGGACTGGGCTGCGCCGGTCGTCGTCACCACCAATGTGCAACTGTTCGAGAGCCTGTTCGCGGCGCGAACATCGCGCGCCCGCAAGCTGCACAACATTGCCGGCTCGATCATCATTTTGGACGAGGCGCAGACCATGCCCCGCCATTTGCTGAAGCCCTGCATGCGTATGCTGGACACCATGGCGCGGCTGTTCGGCTGCACCATCGTCCTGTGCACGGCGACGCAGCCTGCGCTGGGCAGGGAAAGGCCGGATGGCCGCCCGGGCTTTCCCGACGGGCTGGATCTGGCAGGCCGCGAGTTGGCGCCCGACCCGGAGGAGCTTTCCCGCAAGCTGCGCCGGACCAGGATCGAACGCGTCGGCGACATGGACAACATGGCATTGGTCGAGGCGCTGCGCAGCCAAGACCAGGCGCTGGTGATCGTCAACAGCCGCAAGCACGCGCTGGAACTCTACCAGGAGGCGAAGCAGGCGGGTCTCGACGGGCTGGTGCACCTGACGACGCGACAATGCGCGGCGCACCGGCGGCAGATTCTCGCCGATGTGCGCACCCGGCTCGACCCGAAGGCGAAACACCCTTGCCGGGTGATCGCCACCAGCCTGATCGAGGCGGGCGTCGACGTGGATTTTCCCAGGGTGTGGCGGGCTCAGGCGGGCTGGGACCAGGTGATGCAGGCAGCCGGGCGCTGCAACCGCGAAGGGCGAAGGGAGCGCGACGAGAGCGTCGTCAGCGTGTTCGCGCCGGTCGGATACGACCCCCCGCCGGAAATCAAGGCACTGGTCAAGGATACCGTCCGTGCCCTGGATCGCCATTCCGGCGATGCTCAGTCGCTCGAAGCCATTCGCAGCTTCTTCGAAGAGGTTTACTGGCGGCTGGGGGACATGGGACTGGACAGCAAGTACATCTTTGACGATTTCATCCTCAGCCTCGATGGCAGCAGCTTCGCCTTTCGTGCCGCCGCCGAAAAATTCCGCATGATCGAAAGCAAGATGGAGCCGGTGATCGTCGCGATCGACGACACGTCGAGGGATGCGGTGAAAAAACTGGCGATCGAGAAGATTTCATCTGGAAATCTGGCGCGAGAATTGCAATCATACATTGTGCAGACTCCGCCGAGAGCACGAGAAATGCTCATCAGGAACGGACATGTACTTTTCGAGCAACCTGGCCTGCGGGAAATGCAGTTCGCCGTACTGAAGAAGGACAGCCTGTACCGCAAAGAGGTAGGTTTGCTCTGGGATACGCCGGACTATCTGGCGGCGGAGGACATGATCATATGACGGCTTGAGGCGGAGCCCGCTTCGAGCGAGAAACGTGTCGGCGGGTACGGGCGTATTCGACGGCATGGGGGTGGGGAAAAGATGGCTTACGGTGTCCGCCTCAAGGTGTGGGGCGACCATGCGTGTTTCACGCGGCCGGAAATGAAGGTGGAGCGCGTCTCCTACGACGTCATGACGCCCTCGGCTGCCCGCGGCATCCTCGAGGCGATCCACTGGAAGCCGGCGATCCGCTGGGTGATTGACGCCATCCATGTGCTGAACGTCCCGCGTTTCCAGTCGATCCGCCGCAACGAGGTAGGCGGCAAGGCGCCGGCCGGCAAGATCAGGAGCGCGATGAAGCGGGGCGATCTCGAAGGATTGCAGATCCTCGTCGACGAGGACCGCCAGCAGCGCGCCTCGACGGTGCTGGTCAAGCCCGCCTATGTGATCGCCGCGCATTTCGCGCTGACGGACAAGGCGGACGGCGACGACACCGAGGGCAAGCACCTCGACGTCTTCAACCGCCGCGCCCGGCGTGGCCAATGCTTTCACCAGCCCTGCCTCGGCACGCGCGAATTCGCCGCCAGCTTCGAACTGGTGGAGCCCGGCGAGCCGACGCCCGGGCCCGCGCCGGCCGACCGGACATCGCAACTCGGCTTCGGCACGCCGCGCGACCTCGGCTTCATGCTGTGGGACATAGACCAGGCCAGCGGCAAGCCGTCGCTGTTCTTCCGGGCGACGCTCGCCGACGGCGTGGTGCAGGTGCCGCGGCCGGGTTCGCCGGAGGTGCGCGGATGAGCATCCTGGCCTCGCTGGCGCGCGCCTACGACCGGCTGCCCGATGCGCCGCCGTTCGGCTATTCCAGCCAGAACGTCGGGGTCATCGTCGGCCTGAAGGACGACGGCTCGGTGGCGAGCGTCACGCGCTGGCAGGACGGCGAGGGCAAGAAACGCAAGCCGCGGCCGATGCTGGTGCCGCAGCCGGTGAAGCGCACGGCCGGCATCGCGCCGAACTTTTTATGGGACAAGACGTCATACGTGCTCGGGGTGACCGCTGGCGTGGACAAGCGCACGGCCGAAGAGCATGCCGCCTTCAAGGATCGGCACGAGAAGGTTCTTGAGGGCACGGACGATCCCGGCTTGAAGGCACTGCTGCTGTTTCTGCGGGCGTGGACGCCGGACCGGTTCGTCGCGCCGGACTGGACCGACGAGATGCGCGACCAGAACGTGGTTTTCGCGTTGGAGAGCGACCGGCTGGACAAGGTCTGGCTCCACGGCCGTCCGGCGGCCAAGGCCTTGTGGACACGGGTGGCCGGCGGCGCGGCGGCCGATGCGCAGGTCTGCCTGGTCACGGGAGAACCAGGACCCGTGGCGCGACTGCACCCGGCCATCAAGGGCGTCTGGGGAGGCCAGTCGTCGGGCGGATCGATCGTCTCCTTCAACCTCGACGCCTTCACCTCCTACGGCCACGAGCAGGGCGACAACGCGCCAATCTCGGAGGCCGCGGCCTTCGCCTACACGACCGCGCTCAACCGCTTCCTCGAACGCGGCAGCAGGCACCGCATCCAGATCGGCGATGCCTCGACGGTGTTCTGGGCGATGCGTCGCGGATCGAAGTGGCGGAGGAGGCGGAGGGCCTGTTCTTCGGTGTGTTCGGTAACGCGGGGCCGGCTGAAACCGAAGAAGCGGAAGTCAAGAAAATCAGCATCCTGCTGGAAAGGCTGAAAAAAGGCGAGCCGCTCGACAAGCTCGATCCAGAACTGACAAAAGGCGTGCGCTTTCACGTGCTCGGCCTCGCTCCGAACGCGGCCCGAATCTCTATCCGGTTCTATTTCGACGATGATTTCCACGAATTGGTGAAGAACTATCAGGACTACGTGGCGGACTTGCGCTTTGAACCACGTGCCGCAGATCGGCGCATCACGATTTACAATCTCGTTCTTCGCACTGCGCCCGTCCGCGGTGATCAAAACAACCAGATCAAGTTCGACGGCGAACAGATTTCACCATTATTGGCGGGCGAACTGTTCCGGTCGATCCTGACTGGCGATCGCTTCCCGCGTGCCTTGCTCGCGCAAATTCTCATGCGCGTGCGCACCGACCATCTTCTGGACAGCCTGCGAATTTCGATGATCAAGGCGGTCATTGTGCGTGACATGCGCAAGGAAGGCCGCCTGCCAAGGGAGGACTATCTCGTGCGTTCTGATCCTGACGATCCCAATCCGGCCCGCCGTCTTGGCAAGCTGTTCGCACTGCTAGAGCGTGCGCAACTCGCCGCGCTTGGTGACAAGATCAATGCCACCGTAAAGGACAAGTATCTCGGCACCTGCGCGGTAACGCCCGCCCAGATATTCAGCAAGCTTATCCGGAACGCAGAAGAGCATCATCTGAAACGGCTGCGGAACGGCCATTCCGACGCAGAATGGATCAAGGATGCCGACCACGCACGCCGGGTGGGCGCCGCAATCAGCAGGGATACTGGACGACTGGCCGCGACGTTTGCCGACAGCTTTCCAAAGCAGCATTCGGACGAAGAGCAGGGCTTTTTTCTGATTGGCTACTACCAAGAGCGCTTCGGCAGCCGGAAGGCCGACGATGGCGGCGATCCGGCCGATGACGACCAGACCAATGACGGGGAGGAATAACCAATGGTCGCGATCAAGAACCGCTACGACTTCGTGTACCTGTTCGATGTCAAGAACGGCAATCCGAATGGCGATCCGGACAACGGCAATATGCCGCGCATCGAACCCCAGTCGCAAAAAGGCCTGGTCACCGATGTCAGCCTCAAGCGCAAGGTCCGCAACTATGTCGAACTGGTGAAGGGCGGCCAGCCTCCCCATGCGATCTACATGCAGGAGCGGGCGGTACTCAACAACCAGCACAAGAAGGCATACGATGCTTTAGGCATCCCACCCGAAACAAAGAAATTGCCTAAGGACAACGGCAAGGCGCGCGAGCTGACCCGCTGGATGTGCACAAACTTCTTCGACATCCGCGCCTTCGGAGCGGTCATGACAACGGAGGTAAATGCCGGCCAGGTGCGCGGACCGATCCAGATGACCTTCGCCGAGTCGATCGACACGATCGTTCCGCAGGAAGTTTCGATTACACGCTCATCTGTCACGAACGAACGCGACGCCGAGAAGGAGCGGACCATGGGGAGGAAACACATCCTGCCTTATGCGCTCTATCGAAGCCATGGCTTTATTTCGGCCAGTCTGGCGGGGGACGAAACGAAGGGCACCGGCTTTTCCGAAGAAGACCTCGATCTTTTCTTTGAGGCTCTCTGCAACATGTTCGACCATGACCGATCAGCCGCGCGCGGCGAAATGAATGCCTGCAAGCTGATCGTTTTCAAGCATGCCCTGCCATTGGGCAATGCACGCACGCAGGACCTCTTCGCGCGCGTTGGGATCAGTAAGAAGGATGGCGTAGTGCTGCCCCGCGCCTTCTCGGACTACAACGTGACTATCGATCGCGAGAACCTGCCCTCCGGGATCGAGATCATAGAGCCTTGCTCAGGCCACGGCCATGGAACTGGCTGACGACCCCACCCCGCTGTCCGCCCTGCAGCACGCCGTCTATTGCCTGCGCCAGGCGGCGCTGATCCATGTCGAGCGCGCCTGGGCGGACAACCGCTTCACCGCCGAGGGCCACGTCCTGCACGCCGTCGCCGACAGGGGCGGGCGGCGGCTGGCGCGCGGCGTGCGCCGCGTCATGGCGCTGCCGGTCGCCTCGAAGCGGCTCGGCATCGCCGGCACGGCCGACCTGGTCGAGTTCCACGCGGGCGCCGACGGCACGGAGGTGCCGTATCCGGTCGAATACAAGCGCGGCAAGCCGAAGCAGCACCGCGCCGACGAAGTGCAGCTCTGCGCCCAGGCGCTGTGCCTGGAGGAAATGACGGGCGCCGCCGTGCCTGAAGGGGCGCTGTTCTACGCCGAGACCAAGCGCCGGCTCGCCCTCCCCTTCGACGCCGGACTGCGCCGCCTGACGGAAGAGACGGCGATGGCCCTCGCCGAGGTCCTTGCCTCCGGCGTCACGCCGCCGCCGACCACGCGCCGGGAGCGGTGCCGGGCCTGCTCGCTCAAGGAGATCTGCCGGCCCGACGCGGTGGCGCGGCCAGTGAAGGCATGGCGCGCGCGCATGGTCTCGCGCCTTCTCGCAGAAACGCCCGCGCTGTGAGAAAACTGCTCAACACGGTCTACGTCACCACCGAAGGTGCTTCGCTGCGCAAGGACGGCGAGAACCTCGTCGCCGAGATCGAGGGCGCGGAGCGGGCGCGCGTGCCCTTGCACATGCTCGCCTCCGTCGTCGCCTTCGGCCCCATCCTCCTGTCGCCCGCCCTCATAGGGGCCTGCGCGACGGCAGGCATCTCGATCGCGCTGCTCGACCGCAACGGCCGCTTCCAGGCGCGGGTCGAGGGGCCCGTGACCGGCAACGTCCTTTTGAGGCGCGCGCAATACCGCGCCTCCGACACGCCGGAGGGTATCGTCCGCTCGATCGTTGTCGGCAAGGTCGCCAACCAGCGCTCGGTGTTGATGAGGGCACTCCGCGACCATGGCGACGATTTCGACGCCGCCGGGCGTGGGGCCGTATCGGCGGTCGTGGAGCGGCTGGCATATATCCTGCGCCGCGTCGAGCTCGCCGACGACGGGCTGGACCGGTTGCGCGGCTCCGAGGGCGAGGCCGCCAACCTGTACTTCTCGGTGTTCGACCACCTCATCCGGGCGCCGGAGGCCGGGATGCGCTGGACCGGGCGCTCGCGCCGGCCGCCGCTCGATCCGGTCAACGCGCTCTTGTCCTTCCTCTACACTCTGCTGACGCATGACTGCCGCAGCGCCTGCGAGAGCGTCGGCCTCGACCCGGCGGTCGGATTCCTGCACCGGGACCGCCCAGGCCGGCCGAGCCTGACCCTCGACCTGATGGAAGAGCTGCGGCCGGCGCTGGCGGACCGGCTGGCGCTGTCGCTGATCAACCGGCGCCAGTTGCGCGCCGGCGATTTCGAGACCCGCGAAGGCGGCGCCGTGCTGCTCACCGACGAGGCGCGCAAAACCGTGCTCGGCGCCTGGCAGGAGCGCAAGAAGGAGGAGCGGCAGCATGCCTTTCTGGAAGAGAAGGCGCCGCTGGGCCTCGTGCCCTATCTGCAGGCGCAGATGCTGGCCCGGCACCTGCGCGGCGATCTCGATACCTATCCGCCATGGTTCTGGAAATAGTCCGCCATGCTCGTGCTCGTCACCTACGATGTCGCCACCACCGAGAAGAAGGGCACCGCCCGGCTGCGCGCGGTGGCCAAGGCCTGCCGCGACTTCGGCCAGCGCGTGCAGTATTCGGTTTTCGAGATCGAGGTCGACCCTGCCCAGTGGACCCGGCTCAAGGCCCGTCTGGAAGCCATCATCGATCCGGAGTTCGACAGCCTGCGCTACTACCATCTGGGCTCGAACTGGCAGCGCAAGGTGGAGCACGTCGGCGCCAAGCCCGCCGCCGATCTCGGCGGCACGCTGATCGTGTGAGCCTGCGGCGCGGGCAAGCACGGCCCTCGGCCGAACCGGCGCGAACCCGCAGCGTGCCGGCGAGGTCCGGGCGGTTCGCGCCCGCGCCTGGTCCTTGAAATCGTGAGGAAAATTTTGGGTGGCGACCGATCGAACGACGATCGCGTCCGCATTGACGGTCGCTTCGCGGTATCAACCCCTTTTGTCGAGGCTTGGGAATGGGTTACATGGCCCACAGTCGCCCCTCGCGCGGGGGCGTGGATCGAAACCGGCGCAGCACCGGGAATTCCCAAGGCCGATCCATCGTCGCCCCTCGCGCGGGGGCGTGGATCGAAACTACGCCAATCTGCACAAGCCGGGACTGGCTGCGGGTCGCCCCTCGCGCGGGGGCGTGGATCGAAACACTTCGTGTGCCGCCGCGGCGCAGGCGCGCATGGTCGCCCCTCGCGCGGGGGCGTGGATCGAAACCTCTACGAGGGAACATGGAGGGTCACCGCGCTAGGGTCGCCCTCGCGCGGGGGCGTGGATCGAAACCTTGGCGATCGCCTTCGCGTCGGCGAGGCCGAGTGTCGCCCCTCGCGCGGGGCGTGGATCGAAACTTCGGCGGCGGCGCAGGCTGGCGGCGCACGCGGGGTCGCCCCTCGCGCGGAGGCGTGGATCGAAACTCGCGGGACAACATCACCATCGCCGCCGAGCAGGGTCGCCCCTCGCGCGGGGGCGTGGATCGAAACTACGGCAAGGCGCCGGACGCCTGGGAGCATCTCAGTCGCCCCTCGCGCGGGGGCGTGGATCGAAACCGTAGGCGTCGAAGGGGAAGAAGACGTGATCGCGGCGTCGCCCCTCGCGCGGGGGCGTGGATCGAAACTGGCGAACGGGCAGGATGTCCCCGAGGAGCTACTGTCGCCCCTCGCGCGGGGGCGTGGATCGAAACTTCGGCGGCGGCGCAGGCTGGCGGCGCACGCGGGCGTCGCCCCTCGCGCGGGGGCGTGGATCGAAACCAAACCGTCGAGATGCCGGTGTGGTGGGGGCTGCGTCGCCCCTCGCGCGGGGGCGTGGATCGAAACTGGAAGGTCGTCGAGGCGGTGGACCTCGAAAGCAGTCGCCCCTCGCGCGGGGGCGTGGATCGAAACTGGCGAACGGGCAGGATGTCCCCGAGGAGCTACTGTCGCCCCTCGCGCGGGGGCCTGGTCGAAACTTGCGGACGATCTCGGCGATCTCGTAGTCGTCGAGATGTCGCCCCTCGTGCGGGGGCGTGGGTCGAAACCTTGCCGAATTCGGCGGGGCGGAGCTCTATCTGGATCGCCCCTCGGGGCGTGGATCGAAACGCCGATCCGGCGCTCGGCGGCGGCATGGCAAGGTCGCCCCTCACCAGCACTGCCCGGAACAAATAGCACTCGAGAGTGACCGCCTCGAAGCACGAGAGCAGTATCGACCCGGCAGCAGACCGAAGTGATATAAGTGTCTGAATCGGAACGAGCGGCGTTGTTTCAGACCCTTGCGAGCCGTCGGGTGAGCATTCGGATGTTTGCGATGAAGACCCAAGCCTGTGCGGATTCGATGGACCGCTCGAAGTCCTTGGCCAGTCTCCGGCATCTGCCCAGCCATGCGAAGGTTCGCTCGACAACCCATCGGCGCGGCAGGACTTCGAAGCCCTTGGCGGTGTCCGACCGCTTGACGATCTCCATCGTGAACTTTCCGATCTTTTGCAGGGCGCCCCGCAGTTTCGGCCCTGCATAGCCGCCATCGACGAAGACGTGGCGCAGCCACGGCCAGCGCGTGAGTATGGATTTCAGGACGGCGGGCGCACCGTCGCGGCCCTGGACGTCGGCGGCGTGAACGACTACGCCGACCAGCAGGCCCAGCGTGTCGACGACGATGTGGCGCTTGCGGCCCTTGACCTTCTTGCCGGCGTCGAAGCCACGAACGCCGCCGCTTTCGGTGGTTTTCACGCTCTGGCTGTCGATGACGCCGGCCGTCGGGCTCGCCTCCCGGCCTTCCCGTTCGCGCGCCGCCATGACGAGTTCATTGTTGAGGGCACGCAGCAATCCTTCGTCACGCCAGCGCCAGAAGTATTTCTGCACAGTCGAGAACGGCGGGAAGTCCTTCGGCAACAGGCGCGCCATGCTCCGCCCGACGAGGCCATGTAAAGCAACGCGTTCACCACCTCGCGCAGGTCCGTCTTGCGGGCCCGCCCGATGCGGTTCGGCGCTGGCATCAACGGCTCGATCAGCCCCAACTCCGCGTCCGTCAGTCGCTTGCGTAGCACGGGCAGCGCCGTTCATAGTGGGGGCGAGTGGTTTCGGTCCAGGGCATCATGGTCTCCGTCGAATCTCAGCAAGCCGACACAACCCGCTGAAATCACTCACTTCTTTTTGGAGCGGACACTAAGAGGGACGGGAGACCGGGGGAGTGCGCGTCGAGAACCGAAAGTGTGTGCCTAGGAACGAGAACCGGATAGTTGGCGCGGGAGTTGGTGGAAAATCGGAGCCGCGCCAACCCAAGCCGCACGTTCGCCGCCCGCCCCTTCTCCGCCCACGACCTCGAGGCGCCGCATACCACGCGATCCCGGTTAACCTGGTCTTTCGTTCGAGGAACGCAAACTCGTGCCGAGCTGATAGCCGCACCTGAAGCGTTCCGCGTCTCGATCGGGGAGGTCGAGGCTTCGCCGTTCAGCCGGAGCAAGACAACGTCCCTTCATCTTCCAAGCCATCCGATCGGCGCGTCGGATTTTTTGTGTTGGACCTTCACCTTCGCGGCTGCCGCTTACGGCTGCTTGCGGTGCTGACGCGACCGCGCCCAAGTGATTGCCCGCCGGCGCGGCGTCGAGGCCGATCTTTGGAGTTGCGATTATCTCTACCTCAACGGACTCCGTCACCGTCGGGACTAACAACAACTTCGATGCCTTCGGCGCTCTGCAAGCAGGCATCGACCTCCACAGCTCGTTGGGAATCCTCATCGCCGGCGGCTGCGGTTGCGATATTCAAGCTTTGACTATCGTATTGATATAATTGACGAAAATATGTTTGGCTGGGGAACCTGGATTCGAACCAGGACTAACGGAGTCAGAGTCCGCTGGTCTACCGTTAACCTATTCCCCAGCAGCGCGGCGGAGAGCGCCGCGACCGGTCCGCCGAAGCGGATGCGCTGCCTTGTATCCGCGACAGCGCAAGAGTCAAGTGCGTGAAACGCGAGATGGTTCCCCCGCCCCTGTCATCGGACGGTGAAGCCGCGACCGGCTACAGACCGGCGCGCAGAACCTTCATTCCGCCTTGCGCAGGCGCCCGCCCTTGCCGTCCGCCTCCGGTACGGCGCGCGAAGCGGCGGGCCGCGGTTCGGGCGCAGGCGTCCGGTAGAAGGAATAAAGCGTCGGGCCGAACTCGATCGACAGGTTGAAGCGGGCCGGGTCGTCGAATTCCGGCTTCAGCTTGAAATTGACGTCGCGGGTGACGACCGTCGCCGGCGTCTTCTCGAGGATCGCGTCGCGCAGGTCGGCAGGCAGGTCGAAGCCGGCCGCCGCCGCGAACAGGTCCATGAAGCGCACCGCGTCGGCGAGCGTTTTGGCCTCGCCAGCCGGGTCGAGCAGATTGATCTTCATGCGGGCGTAGTTGATGCGGCGGCTGGCGCGGCCGCGCAGCAGATAGAACACGCTGTTTTGCGGCGCTTCCAAAACCTCTCCGGCCCCGCCGTCGGCGGGGGCCTGGACCAGCGCCATGCATTCCCAGACACCGGCGATCTCGGCGCCGCGCCAGCCGGAATTGGCGAAACCCGCTTCGTCGAGGCGGTCGCAGACCTGTTCCGGATTGACGCCGATCGCCGACCGGAACGGGTAGGGACTGCCGGCGACCGTCGACAGGAAGCCGGGACGCCGACGCGGCGGCTCGATTTTCTTCGCCTCGACAATGGCAGCCGGCGGCGGGGCCGGCTCAGGTACCGGATGCCGGTTGAGAGCTGGGACGATGAGGGCGGCGGCCAGCGCGGCCGGCAGCAGGACCGTCCGCCACCTCGCCTTTCCGCGCAGCCCGTTCGTCCTGCCGCTCGTCACCCTGGCTCCGTTTGCCCATCTTTCGCCGGCTTCCGTGCCGGCAGATGCTGTGACCTCAGGTGCTCAAGTCCCCTCACCGGCTCGCTCGCTCGCCACTCCCCACCTCAAACCAGGCTGGCGAGCGCCTGTACCGCCACAACCGATTCCTCCCACCGGAAAGGGGCGTGCGAAGCGAGGCGGTGAGGTGTGCGCCCTCGGCCAAAGCTTGTGACCACTGGTATACCGTTCAACAAAGGCACTGCAAGGAGCCTCGCGGAGCCCCTCCCCCCGCCTGCTCAGTCGGCGTGCAGTTTTCGCGCGATCGCCGGCCCGACCGCAATGTCGCGGAAGCGGGCACGAAATCCGCCGCGCTCCGGCGAGCAGGCCATGACGCCGGCCGAGGCGTCCGCCGCCGGGAACGGTGCCAGCCGCGCCATCTGCCAGGATGTGCCGCCGAGCCGATACTGGATGCGCACGGCATCGCCATGGCGTGTCAGCCGCATCTCGACCGCGTCGTCGGGCCGTGCATCGGGCAGCGGTATGACCGACCAGTCCGACACTTCGCGCGTCACGACGACGGAAAAATGCATCATGCCGTCGGTGTATTCGATACCGGTCTTGATCCAGTTGCGCTCGTCCAGCCTGAGCATCAGCCCGGCCTGGTCGTAAAGCTGTTCGTAATCGCCGACGACGGTCGCCGAAATCGTGAAGTCGCCCGAAACCGGCGTCAGGAAAGCGTGGCCGCTGTCGCGCACGAAACCGTAAAACGTTTCGCGCCAGAAATCCGTCGCCTTGTCGGTGGCGACGACGAGCGCGGGCGCGTCGCCTGACCACGAGGCCGGCTCGTTGATCCAGGCATAGGTCCCGCCCATGATCCCCTCCACTTCCGGTCGCGTCGGCTCAGCTTCGGCCATAGACGTCGTCGAGGCGGACGATGTCGTCCTCGCCGAGATAGTCGCCGGTCTGCACCTCGATCATCACCAGGCGCAGGATGCCGGGATTTTCCAGCCGATGGTTGGTGCCGGCGGGGATGTAGGTCGACTGGTTGGTGGCCAGCAGCATCTCGGTGTCGCCGTTGACGATGCGGGCGGTGCCGGAGACGACCACCCAGTGCTCCGAGCGGTGATGATGCATCTGCAGGCTGAGGCGGCCGCCGGGTTTTACCTCGATGCGCTTGATCTTGAAGCGCTCGCCCTCCTCCAGCACGGTGTAGGTGCCCCAGGGACGGTGCACGGTGCGGTGCAGGCGGGCGGCCTCGTGGCCATCCGCCTTCAGCCGGTTGAACAGCGTCTTCACCTCCTGGGCGCTGTCCTTGCCGGCGACCAGCAGCGCGTCGGCGGTGTCGACGATGATCAGGTCCTCCACCCCGACCGCGCCGATCAGCCGGCCGCCGCCGGCAATGACGGTGTTGCGCGTGTCGACCAGCGCCACCTCGCCGGCCAGCCGGTTGCCGGCCTCGTCGGCCGCAAGCAGGTCGGCGAAGGCCGTCCACGAGCCGATGTCGCTCCAGCCGATGTCGCAGGGCACGACCGACACGTTTTCCGCCTTCTCCAGCACCGCGTAATCGATCGATTCTTTTCGCACCGCGGCAAAGCGGGCCTTGTCGAGCTCGATCTGGGCGACGCGGTCGCCCTTGACGCGGCGGGCCGCCTTCAGCGCCGCCCGGCAGTCGCGCAAAATGTCGGGGGCCAAGGATTCGAGCAGGCCGAGCATGGTGCCCGCGGCAAAGCAGAACATGCCGGCGTTCCAGTAGAAGCTGCCGGCGGCGACATAGCTCTCGGCGCGCGCCAGGTCAGGCTTCTCGACGAAGCGCAGC
>NZ_PXYK01000002.1 GCF_003012745.1 Kumtagia ephedrae
ACTCGTCCAGTGCGCCCCGCACATAGTTGCGGAGGAGGAACCTTCGGACGGGCCTCCCCGGGCGCGGGCTACGTCTTCCCGCACCGGAGGCGCCGGTCCCTCCCCACCAAACCACCGTCGCGACCGGCGTTCCCGCGGGAGGAACTGCTGGGGATTATGAGAGAGACGGAAAGGGAGGGGATAAGGACGACGGGATTCTCGGACGTGCGCGTGACAAGGGACTGGAACGGCAGGAAAATATTCCCGGCGGCGCGATTTTTTATCCCCCTTGCTGGCTGCGCTCTGCCAAGCGCCCTCGTGGTGCGACAAGCTCACCATGAGGGCTACTGAGAGGCTTCCGCTTATCGTCGCTGTCACTGCGGCGGATCAGGGGTGGCGCGTGGCGCAACCTTCTAGTAGCCCTCATGGTGAGCTTGTCGAACCACGAGGGCGCTTGGTTCCAGGCATTCCACACCGCCGGAGCGCTTCGCCACCGCTCCGGCATGGATCCTATGGTCTCCGCGACGGCCTTCGGCCTGCTTCGCCATAGGATGACGAAGAGACTGGCGTCTCCGCCAATCGCCGACGTCGGTGACTACCGGGAACCCTGTTGCCTTCGTCATCCCAGGGCGGAGCCGGAGCGAAGCGGAGGCGCAGACCCTGGGATCCAGGCCGTACCGGTGGCGAAACGCTCCGGCGGTGAAGATATCGCGACGGCCTTCGGCCTGCTCCGCCATAGAATGACGAAGGGACTGGCATCTCAGCCAATCGCCACGTCCGTGGCTATCCGCAAACCCATCGCCCAAGCCGAAAACGTCAGCCTTCCAGCAGCCGCTCGACTGTCGCGGCCCCAGCCAGCAAACGGTCGTCGCTTCCGCGCGGGCCGGAGAGCAGGAGGCCGACTGGCATGGCGTCGGCGCCCGTGCCGCACGGAAGCGATACGCCGCAGCAGTCGAGGAAATTGCCGACCAGCGTGTTGCGCAGCGTTTTTGCGTTGATGCGGAAGAACAGGTCCTCGTCTTCCAGCAGCGGCCCGACCGGCGGCGCGACATGCGGAAGCGTCGGGCTGAGCAGGATGTCGCCGGGTCCGATGCGCGCCTCGAAGGAACGGATCAGCCGCTCGCGCGCGTTCAGCGTTTCCACATAGTCGGCGAGCGAGATCTTTTCGCCCAGCGTCGTGCGCTTGACCACGCGCTGGTCCATCCGGGCCGCCTCGGGTCCAAAAATGCGGTCGCGATGGACAACGAAGGCCTCCGCCGTCACCAGCGCGCCGTGGCGGGCCATCAGCGCGAAAAGCTCGGCGAATTCCGGAAAGGGTTCGCGGCGGATGTGCGCGCCGGCAGCGGCCAGCCGCTCGACCGCCGTTTCGAAAGCGGCGACCACGCCCTCCTCCGCCTCGTCGAAGAAGACCGTCTGCGGGATGACGAAGGCGAGCTCGGCCGGCAGTGGACGCGCCTGCCCGCCCGACACCGGCAGGCCGCGCATGGCGGCGTCGACCCAGACGGCGTCCTGTACCGTGCGGCAGAGCGGCCCCAGCGAATCCAGGCTTTTCGCCAGCGGAAAGACGCCGTCCATGGAATAGCGGCCGCGCGTCGCCTTGTAGCCGACGATGCCGTTGAAGGCGGCGGGGATGCGCACCGAACCGCCGGTGTCCGTGCCGATCGAGACCGGAACCAGGCCCGCCGCGACGGCGACGCCGGAGCCGGAGGAGGAGCCGCCGGGTATGCGGTGCTCGCCCTGAGGCGACGCCGGGTTGCGCGGCGTACCGTAATGCGGGTTGATGCCGAGGCCCGAGAACGCGAACTCGCTCATGTTGACGCGCCCGACGCTGACCATGCCGGCGCCGGCGAGCGCCTGCACGACGGCGGCATCGGCCTTCGCCGGTTCGGCCACGGCCAGCACGCGCGAACCGGCCGTGGTCGGCAGGCCGCTTATGTCGAACAGATCCTTCCAGGCGACCGGCACGCCGTCGAGCACACCCAGCGAGCGGCCGTCGCGAAAACGCCGGCGCGCGGCTTGCGCTTCCGACAGCGCGCGCTCCTCCAGCAGTGTGATGAAGATCGCGGTGTCGGGATGGCTGCGGATCGCCTCGAACGTCTGCTGCGCAAGGTCGACCGGATCGAGGGCGCCGGACTGCAGCAGCACCGAAAGCTGGGCGATCGACCGCGGTTCCATCGTCAGATGTCCTTCTCCGCCCGCCCGACCAGCTGCACCCAGCGGCGGACAAGATAGTTGTGCTCATCCATCGTGGTGTTCCACACCGCGATGCTGTTGGCGCGCTGCCAGTAGGAGCCGCCGCTGCGCACCGAGCCGCGCTTGACGCGGATCGAGCCGTCGGGGCCCGGCAGATCCTCGCGCGCCGGCAAGCCCTCGTACCAGTAGTCCCATTCGGCGGGCGTCATATAGCAGCGGGAGCGCTCCGGCGTGGATATGTAATAACCCTGCCGCGCCACAACCGCGCCCGGCCAGCCGGAGATCCACCAGTTGAGATAGTCGTAGGCGACGTCGAGGTTACGTCCGTGCAGGCGCCGCGACAGGCAGAGCCCGCCGTGCCAGGCGCGATACCCTTCGGCGGGGGTGGCCTGCTCGATGGGAAAGCCCGAGCCGTTGAGGATGCCCAGCCCCGTCGACCACATGCTCTGGATGTCGGTCTCGCCGTCGATCATCAGCCGCGCGGCGTCCTCGGCGGTGCGCCAGAAGCCGCGGAAGAAGCCGGCCCTGCGCCGCTCTTCGAGGATGTCGACGAGCTGGTCGATCTCGGAAACGGTCATGTTGCCGATGTTGCCGAAGCTCATCAGCCCGGCCGCCTGGGCGGCAAGCGCGGCGTCGAAGATGCCGATCGCCGGCTCGTCGACCAGCGCAGCGCGGCCGCTCCAGCGCTGGTCGAGCAGCGCCGCCCAGCTGTTCATCGCCGGTGCATGGTCGACCGCATCGGTGCGATAGGCGAAGCTGTCGAAATTATGCGTCGTCGGCAGCATGGAGATGCGGCCGGTCGGCGTATCGCCGAGCGCGAAGCTCGGCTGCACATAGAGCTTGCGGGCCGGCACGTCGCCCTGCCCGGTGCGGGCGCTCGGCCCGATCTGGCCGGTCTTGGTCAGGTCGTTGATCTCGTCCCAGAGCGGGATGCGCGAAATCTCGATCGGCTGGATGGCCCGCCAGTACCAGACGATATCGAGGTTGTGAAAGCACTGGTCGTAGATGTCGTAGCCTTCCGGCTCCTGCGCGGCCTTGTGCTGGGTGACGATGAAGTCGTTGTTGTCGAAGCTGACCTCGATGCCGAGATCCTGCTCGGCCTTCACCCGCAGCTCCTCCAGCAGCGAGATGGCGGTGCCGAGCACGCGCAGCTTCGGCTTCCCCGCCGTATGGATTGCAGGTGCGGCGGGCTGCGGGGCGGGCGTATGCTTGTTCATCGAGAGTTCGGCGCGCTCCGGGCCGCGGCAGGCGGGGTTGCTGATACGCCGGCCGAGCGGCTGCGCGTGAAGGCATGGAGCGAGCGTTTCAACAAGCCGACGTCGAGACCGTCAACAATAAAGACGATGCGCGAGGTTCTGTCCGCCGATGGCCAGGCCTGCATGTGCACGGGCGGGTGGACGAGATGCTGAACGCCGTGGATGGCGACGGGCCGCTCCTCGCCGGCAAGATCGAGGATGCCCTTCACCCTGAGCACGCGGTCGCCGTGGCGGTTGAGCAGCATGGTCAGCCAGACGCCGAAGCCGGTCCAGTCCAGAGGTTCGTCGACGCTGACCACGAAGGAGGAGATGGCCGCCTGGTGTGCGGCCCCTTCCGCCGTCACCAGCATGGACGGGGCGTCGCAATAGAAGCCGCTGGCCGACTGCAGGCTCGCCGCCCTGCCCGCCTCGCCGTCGCCGAGCAGCACGTCCGCGCCGGGGCCGTCGGCGGCCGCGACGAAGCAGCCGGCATCGGGGTTGATGCGGGCGAGACGCTCCTTCAGCGCGTCCATCGACGGGCCGTCGGCGAGGTCGGCCTTGGTGATCACCAGCCGGTCGGCGATCGCCGCCTGCCGGTTCGATTCGATGTAGGTGTCGAGCTGCGCCAGGCCGTTGACGGCGTCGACCGTGGTGACGACGCTACCCGGGCGGAAGTGGTGGCGCAGCACCGGGTCGGATTTCAGCGTCGACAGGACCGGAAAGGGATCGGCAAGGCCGGTGCTCTCGACGACGACGCGGGAGAAAGCCGGCACCAGGCCGCGTTCGCGTTTCGAATGCAGGTCGCGCAGCGCATCGGCCAGCTCGCCGCGCACCGTGCAGCAGACGCAGCCGGACTGTAGCAGCACCATGTTCTCGTCGATGCGCTCGACCAGGTGATGATCGAGGCCGATCTCGCCGAACTCGTTGATGAGCACGGCCGTGTCGGCGAGCGCCGGATCGGCGAGCAGCCGGCGCAGCAGCGTCGTCTTGCCCGAGCCGAGAAAGCCGGTCAGCAGGTAGACGGGGGTGAAGGCCGGCACATCAGCCATCGGCGGCTTCCATGCGGGCGATCAGCGCGGGATCGAGCGGATCGCACGGCCGTCCGGACAGCCGCTCGGCCGCCGGCCAGAGATGGCCGAGATCCTCGATGATCTCGCTCTTGCCGGTGCGGGTGGCGATGACGAAGGACGAGCCCTGCCAGTCGGAAAGGCTCATGCCGAAGGCCGACAGGATGCGGTTAGCCGCCGCCACGCGGCGCGCCCGCTCGCGCCGCCGGTCGATGCGCTCGACGTTGCGCGTGTAGACGCCGGGCCGCGCCACCGCGTCGGTCCAGTGCTCGTTTCCACCCAGGACGCCGCAAAGCGAACACATGGCGCCTCACGTCCTTTCCATTGTTGGGGGAGCGGCTGAGCCGCTCCCCCGTATGCATCACTTCTTGCGCGGGAAGCGCTTGGCAAAATCGTCGGCGATCTCGTTCATGGTGACGAATTTTACGCCCGGATGCTTGATCATATGGGCATAGAGGCGTTCGAGCATCATCAGCACCTGCGGGCGGCCGGCGACGTCCGGGTGGATGGTGAGCGGGAACACCGCATAGTCCATCTCGCGATAGACCCAGTCGAACTGGTCGCGCCACATCTGCTCGATGTCGTGCGGATTGACGAAGCCGTGGCTGTTCGGCGACTTCTTGATGAACATCATCGGCGGCAGGTCGTCGAGATACCAGGAGGCCGGGATCTCGATGAGGTCGGTTTCCTTGCCGCGCTTCAGCGGCACCATCCAGTCGGACGGTTTCTTCGAATAGTCGATCTTGGTCCAGCTGTCGCCGACCCGCACGTAATAAGGCGTGAAGTCGTTGTGCATCAGCGAGTGGTCGTACTTGATGCCGCGCTCCAGCAGCAGCTCGTTGGTGACGTTGGAGAACTCCCACCACGGCGCCACGTAGCCGGTCGGGCGCTTGCCGGCGAGCTTCGTCACGAGATCGATGCACTTGTCGAGGACCTCGGTCTCCTGCTCGCGCGTCATGGCGATCGGGTTCTCGTGGGTGTAGCCGTGGATGCCGATCTCGTGGCCGGCATCGGCGACCGCCTGCATCTGCTCCGGAAAAGTCTCGATCGAGTGGCCGGGGATGAACCAGGTCGTCTTGATGCCGAAACGGTCGAACAGTTTTAGCAGCCGCGGGCTGCCGACCTCGCCGGAAAACAGGCCGCGCGAGATGTCGTCGGGCGAATCCTCGCCGCCGTAGGATCCGAGCCAGCCGGCTACGGCATCGACGTCGATACCGAAGCTGCAAAAGATCTCCTTGGCCATAGGGGTGTCTCCTTTTGGTTTCCCTGAATTTCGATGAATCGTCAGTGCGCGGGGATGACCGTCGCCTCGGCGGCCTTCCAGCTCAGCAGCACGCCGCTGCCGACCGGGAAGGCGCCCGGCTGGTACTTGTCCACGTGGGCCTCCAGCGAAACGGTGCGGCCGTCCAGGAGCCGTGCTGTGAGATGCGAGATGTGGCCGACGACGTCGAAGCTTTCGATGTGGGCGTCGACGAGATTGGTCGTGCCGCCGCGCGTCAGGCGTTCGCGGGTGGCGGCGGCGTGTACCTCAATCGCCTCGGCCGGCACCACGAGGTTGACGCGGCCCTTGTCGGCCGTCCTGCCGTTGGCGCGGCCGCTGAGCACACCGACGCCGGTCGACACGACGATGTCCTCGCCCTGAGTGCCGGCGACCTCGCCCTGCAGGACGGTGTTGCGGCCGATGAACTGGGCGACGAAAGGCGTGTTGGGCCGGGTGTAGAGCTGGTGCGGCGGGCTGACCTGCTCGACGCGGCCCTGGTTCATGACGACGATGCGGTCGGACAGCGCCAGCGCCTCCGACTGGGCGTGGGTGACGAAGATGAAGGTGACGCCGAGCCGCTTCTGCAGGAGCTTCAGCTCGTTCTGGATGGCTTTTCGCAGATTGGCGTCGAGCGCGCCGAGCGGCTCGTCAAGAAGCAGGATGTCCGGCTCGACGGCGAGGCCGCGCGCCAGCGCGATGCGCTGGCGCTGCCCGCCCGACAGCCGGTCCGGCTTGCGGTCGGCGATGTCCTCGAGATCGAGCGTGGCGAGGATATGGTCAACCTTGGCGTCGCGCTCGGCCCTGGGCAGGCCCTTGACCTCCAACCCGTAGCCGACGTTGCGGCGCACCGTCATGTGCGGGAACAGCGCATAATTCTGGAAGATCATCGAGGTCGGACGGCGCTGCGGCGGCACGTCGTTCATGCGCTCGCCGCGGATCAGCATGTCGCCCGACGAGATGCTCTCGAAGCCGGCGATCATGCGCAGCGTCGTGGTCTTGCCGCAGCCCGACGGGCCGAGAAAGGCGATGAACTCACCTTTGGCGACCGACAGGTCGAAGTCGATCACCGCCGGCGTGCCGTTGTCGTAGACCTTGCCGGCATTTTTGAGTTCCAGGTCGAAGATCATCGGTCTCTCCCGAAGGCAGATAGCGGGAACCGGGGCGGCAACGCCCCGGTTCCAAAGTCGTGGATCAGGCGCTCAGGAACTCGTCCCACTTCTGGATGAGGTGGTCGTACTCGTCCGGCCACTGGTGCCAGTAGGCGACGTTGGCCGCACGCTCCTCCAGCGAGCCGCCGTCGCGCAGATCGCCTTCCTTGATGCCGCGCTCCTCGGCGCCGACCCAGGGCTTGCCCTCGTACCAGAAGGCGTATTTCTCCGGCGCCATGACGTTCTTGATGTTGGTCGACGGCGAATAGTAGCCCTGCTCGGAGACGGTGATGCCCGGTTCGCCCGACAGCCAGAAATCGCAATAGGCGATGACGGCTTCGCGGTTCGGCGTGCCGGCGAGCATCGAAGGGCCGATCGCCCAGCCGCGATAGCCCTCCTTCGGCACGGCGTACTTCGCGGGCTTGCCCTGCGCCTTCACCGCCATGACGGCCGGCTGCCAGGCGTCGGAGACCACCATCTCGCCCGAGGCCATCAGGTTGACCAGCTCGCCGAAGTCGCCCCACAGGGCGCGGAACTGGCCTTCCTTCTTCTTGGCGATCAGGAATTTCGCGGCCTCGTCGATCTCGGCCGTGTTGGGATTGCCGGGGTTCTTCACGTCGGAGAGGCCCAGCGTGTTCATGGCCATGACGGCCTGGCCGAAGGCGATCAGCGGATCGGTGTTGAGGCCGGACTTGCCCTTCCATTTCGGGTCGAAGATGCAGGCCCAGGTATTGGCTTCCTCGGCGGTCACCACGTCCGGGTTGTAGCCGATCGAGTCGTAGTTGTAGACGACCGGCACCATGTTGAGCGTGGTCTGGCCCTCATCGGCCCATATCTGGCCGACGATCTGCGCGCGGCGCTCCCATTTGTCGCTCGGCTTGGTGAAGGTGTCACGGATGTTCGCCCAGTTCTTGAGCGAGGCCGCGGGGATCGGCTCGACATTGTCGGTCATGACGATCGACGGCAGGCGCTCGCCGATGGTCTCCCAGCAGTCGTAGTCCTTCGAACCGGAAAGGATCTTGGTCTGCGCGTCGGGGAAGGTCGCGGCCGTGCCGGAGGTGGTGCCGACGCCGGAGGCCTTCTTGAACTCCTCGAGGATGCGCTCCTGCACCGTGACCGAAAGGCCGATGGTGCGGAGCTGCTGGCCGGCGAGATCGGCGGCCTGCGCCCAGGCGGCGCGCGACGACAGCAAGGACGTGCCGCCTCCCATGGCGAGCGCGATCGCGCCTGCGGACCGCTTCAGAAGGGAGCGGCGATTGATTTCCATTGTGGACATGGCTCTTCTCCAGCTTGTTGTGTTCCCCGGAACCGCAGCGATGCGGCCCCTTCTTTCATGCCGCGGCGGCGGATCGCCCGCCGGCGCGGCGGTTCAGTACCGGCCCACGAGCAGGCCGCCATCCACGACCAGCACCTGGCCGGTCATGTATCTCGCTTCCTTCGAGGCCAGGAACGCGATGACATCGGCGATGTCCTCCGGCGTTCCGAGCCGCCCCATCGGAATGAATTCCGCCGCCTTCTCCGCGGCCACGGGACCCAGCGAATTCTCCTCGGACAGGAGCTGGGCGGTGCGGATATAGCCCGGCGCCACGCCGTTCACCCGCACGCCGTCCCTGGCCAGCTCCACGGCGAGCGCCCTGACCAGGCCGACCACGCCGGATTTCGCCGCCGAATAATGGACGTGCTCGTCCCAGCCATAGGCGACGCCCATGATCGAGGAGAGCGCGACGACGCTGCCCGAGCGGCGGGCGCGCATGCCGGGCGCGGCGGCCCGCACCAGCCGGAAGATGCCCTTGAGGTCGATGTCGAAGGTTAGGTCCCACTTCTCGTCGGTGAGCTCGGCCAGCGGCGTGCGGTGGGCGATGCCAGCATTGGCGACGATGACGTCGATCCGCCCGTGGCGCGCCTCGACATCGGCAACCAGCGCGTCGGCGGCCTCCCTGGAGCGCACGTCGTAGCGACGGAACTCGGCCGAGCCGCCGGCCGCCGCGATGGCCTGCGCCGTCTCGCGGCCTTCCTTCTCGAGGATGTCGGTCACCACGACATGGTCGCCGAGCGCGCCAAAAGCCTTGGCGGTCGCATGGCCGATGCCGATGCCGGCGCCGGTGATGATGACGATGCGGTTCTTCTTGTCTTCGCTCATGTCGATCTCGCTCTCAAAGCATCACGTCGCCGGAGTTCGGCCCGAGCGTCTGCCCGACGAACAGGCTGGCGGCAGGCGAAGCGAGGAAGGCGACCGTCTCGGCCACCTCCTCCGGCTCGCCGAAGCGGCCGAGCGGCAGCTGCGCCCGCTTGGTGGCGCGCCAGTCCTCGGAAAGCTCCATGACCAGCGGCGTGTTGATGGGACCGGGGGCGACGGCGTTGACGCGCACGCCGCGGGCCGACACCTCCCGCGCCAGCGCCTTGGTCATGCCGATGATCGCCGCCTTGGCGCCGGAATAGTGGACGAGCTCGACCCCGCCGATCTGGCCGAGCTGCGAGGCGATGTTGACGATCACGCCCTTGCCCGCCGCGAGCATCGCCGGCAGCACCGCCCTGGTCACCAGGAAGGTGCCGCGCACATGCACGGCGAACATGCGGTCGAAATCCTCGACCTTCAGGTTCTCGAACAGCGCCTGGTGCGCGATGCCGGCATTATTGACCAGCAGCCCGACCTCGCCATGGGCGTCGAGCGCGGCCTCGTGGATCGCCGCTACATCCGTCTCCCTGGAGACGTCGCCAGCCCTGGCCGCCGCGACGCCGCCCTTTGCGCGGATGGCCGACGCCACCGCTTCGGCGCGCTCCGGGGAGAGATCGTTGACGAGGACGGCATAACCGTCGGCGGCGAGCCGCTCGGCTATGGCCTTGCCGATGCCGGAGCCGGCGCCGGTGACGATGGCGGAGACGGCGGCCATCACGCTTCCTCCTGGATGGCGACGCGCCTGGCCCTGCGCACCGACATCGCCATCAGGATGGCGTAGGTGCCGAGCAGCGCGAAGGAGAACAGCGTGGTGAGCACGCCGAAGGCAAAGACGTTCGGATGCACCTCCACCGAGAAGGTGCCGTAGATGGCGAGCGGCAGCGTCAGGTCGCGGCCGGAGGCGAACAGCGTGCGCGAGAACTCGTCATAGGACAGCGTGAAGGCGAACAGCATGGCCGAGAGCACGCCCGGGAAGATCAGCGGGAAGGTGATCTTGCGGAAGGTGCGGGCCGGGCTGACGCCGAGCGACCACGATGCCTCCTCCACGCTCGGGTCGAAGCGGTTGAAGATCGCCAGCATCACCAGGAAGGCGAAGGGGAAGGTGTAGACGACGTGCAGAACGAAGGCCGTGCCCCACCAGTGGCGGTCGATGCCGAAGGCGTTGGCGACCAGCGCCATGCCGAGGCCGACCAGCACGCCCGGAACCATCATGCCGAGCACGATCAGGTAGAAGACGACGCCCGAGCCGCGGAACTTGCGGCGGAAGGCCTGCGCCGCGGTGACGCCGAGCACGGTGGAGACGACCATCGTCATCACGGCAAGCGTCAGCGAGCGGACCAGCGCCTGCTCGATCGGCAGCGGCGCGATGCGCGAGGGCGGCGTCAGGCCGAACAGGTGGCGGTACCAGTAGGTCGACCACTCGATGATCGGGAACTGCGGCCCGCCCTCCGGCCCCGTCTGGAAGGACAGGATGCCGAGCACGACCAGCGGCCCGTAGAGGAAGACGATGAACAGCGCCGTGTAGAGGCCGAGCCCGAACTTGATGCCGGTGGCGTTCATGGTCAGAGCTCCTTCCTCAGATCGACCACCCGCAGCAGCGCCGCGACGACGATGCCCATCAGGACGGTGAGGACGACGCCGGCGACGGCGGCGAAGGCCCATTTGAGCGATCCGACCTGGGTCACGATGATGTTGCCGAGCAGGTTGACCTTGCGGCCGGAGAGCGCCGCGGCCGTGGCGAACTCGCCCAGCACCATGACCGAGACGAAGATCGCACCGACGACCACGCCGGGCATGGACAGCGGCAGGATGATGGTGCGGAAGATGCGCCAGAAGCCGGCGCCGAGGTCCTGAGCGGCCTCCAGCACCGACGGGTCGATGCGGCCGAGCATGAAGGCGATCGGCCCGACCATGAAGACGCAGTAGATCTGCGTCATGCCGATGATCACCGACAGTTCGGAGAACAGCAGCACCTCGATCGGCTGGTCGACGATGCCGAGATTCATCAGGATCATGTTGATCGCCCCCTCCTTGCCGAGCATCGGCCGCCAGGCCAGCACGCGGATGAGGAAGGAGGTCCAGAACGGGATGACGCAGAGCACGAGCAGCGCGGTGGAGAGCGTCTTGTTCCTCACGAACAGGCCGACGAACAGGGCGGCGGGATAGCCGACGACGAGCGTGGCGACGAGCACGATCAGCCAGATACGGACCGTCGTCCACAGCGCGCCGATATAGGTGTCGCTGCTGAAGAAGGTGATCCAGCTCTTCAGCGTCAGCGTCGGCTCGATCTTGAAGGTCGTCTGCGTCCAGAACGAGACATAGACCATCATGGCGATCGGCAGCACCAGGAAGAGCAGCATCCAGATGACGCCTGGAGCGAGCAGCCAGAACGTCCGGTCCGACCGCTTCCCGTCCTGGCTGGCCGCTGCTTCGGCCGGTCTATCTTGGCTCGTGGCAGCCATCGTCATTTCTCGTTCTCCAATGGGAGGCCGGCACCGCACGCCGCGCGGACATCACGCGAAGACAAGGGAGTCCTCCTTCTTCCAGACGAGCGCATAGCGGCCGCGTTCCTCGTAGTTTTCCGGGGCGGCGTGGCTCAGATGGGTCTCCACTTCGAAGACGCGGCCGTCGTCGAGGGCGAAGAAGGAGTTGATCGCCGCACCCGAATACTCGCTGGCGACGAAGCTGCCCTCGATGCGGACCTCGTCGCCGGCGGGTGCCGCATCCTTCGGCCGGATCGACACGCGGTCGTAGCGGATGGCGTAGGCGGGCTTGGCGGAGGGCTGACGGGCGTCGCCGAGCGCCAGCCGCCCGACCGGGCTGACGAACGCGTCGTCCGCCAATTCGCCGGAGAAGATGTTGAAGCAGTTGAGGAATCTTGCCACGTCCGGCGAGGCGGGACGGCTGTAGAGCGTGCCGGCATCGGCCGACTGGGCGATCCTGCCGCGGTCGAGCACGAGAACCGTGTCGCCCATGGCGAGCGCCTCGGTCTCGCTGCCGGTGACATGCAGGAAGGTGACGCCGCAGCGCTCGCGGATTTTCCGCAACTCGCCGCGCATGCGGGTGCGCAGATTGGCGTCGAGCGCGCCGAGCGGCTCGTCGAGCAGCACCATGCTGGGCTCGGTCACCAGCGTGCGGGCGAGCGCCACGCGCTGCTTCTGGCCGCCGGAGATCTGGGTGATCGCCCGGTCCTCGAGCCCGGCAAGCCCGACCAGCGCGATCATGTCGCGCACGCGGCCGGCGACGATCTTCACATCCGTCACCGGATCGACGACGCGGCTCTCAAGGCCGAAGGCGATGTTCTGCCTGACGCTCAGATGCGGGAACAGCGCGAAATTCTGGAAGACGAAGCCGATGCCGCGCTGGTGCGGTGGCACGCCGTCGATGCGGCGGCCGGCGAACAGGATCTGGCCGCCGTCCGCAGGCTCGAAGCCGGCGATCACGCGCAGGAGCGTCGTCTTTCCCGATCCGCTCGGCCCGAGCAGCGACACATAGGCGTCGTTCGGCAGGGTGGCGTCGATTCCCGCAAGCGCGGGGACGCCCGCGTAGGATCTGTGGACGTTCTTCAATTGCAGGACAGCCGACACGTCCGCTCCTATCCAGTCCGAGGCCAGGCGCATCGCGGCAATGCTCCGCCGCCGGGCGCATCGGCGCCCAGGCAAAGCGGCCAGCCTTCGCGCATCATCGGACGCGCATGACAGCGATGTTCCTTGGCTCCTCGCTTCGTTCCACCTGCAGCGCCTCTCCGGGCGCCTTGGCAGAAAAACTATCTCACGAATGATTTTTGTATTCAATAGACTTTTTTGTAGCGCAGGGCAGAAAATGCGGAGCCGTTTTCGTAAGCTACCGTCTCGTCATGCGCAGGCCGACGCCGCGACGAAAATCGCGCCAAGCACAGCGCATCTGTGCCGTTTGCCGCGATTCCGGGCAGCATTCGGCAGAAAAGTCGTAATCCTTAGGCAGCCAGTCCAGGCGGCTTCATGCCACGGGACTAACTCGTGCGCGTTTTCCTTTTGTATTCAATAGTCATTTTATGGCATCCTTTCCTTTGCAAGGAGAATACGCCAGTGTGCGCGCGATCGAACGATGCGGACGCATGACGGGAACCATGGACGACGACCGCACAACCGCCGGCACGCAGAGGCGCTACGAGATCGCCGAAGACGTGCTGCGCGGCAATATCGAGGCCGGCATCCTGCCGCCCGGGCTGGTGCTTCTCGAAGGCCCGATCGCCGAGATCCTGCAGATATCGCGCGCACCGGTGCAGCGGGCGCTGCAGGCCCTCGAAGCGGAGGGGCTGATCCACCGCTTCGCCGGACGCGGCTTCCTGGTCGGCGCGCCGGGCAGCGCCATCGAGCCGAACAGGACGGAGATCAAGTCGCTCGGCCTGATCGTGCCGCGCCATGCCGACGAGGCACTGCAGAGCCGCTCCTCGTGGGAGCGGATCTACAACACGGTCGAGGCGGACGTCGCCGGATGCGTGATCTTCGGCCAGTACCGCATCATCGAGATGGAGCTCGCCAATCATTTCAACGTCAGCCGCACCGTGGTGCGGGACGTGCTGACGCGGCTGCGCGAGCGCGGGCTGGTGCGCAAGAACCAGAGCTCGCACTGGATCGCCGGCCCGCTGACGGCGCAGACGGTCAAGGACCATTTCGCGCTGCGCAGGATGCTGGAGCCGCCGGCGATCCGCCTCGGCGCCGGCGCCATCGACCAGGCGCGGCTGGAGGCGCTGCTGGCGCGGCTGCGCCAGGCCGAGGGCGGCAGCGGCGGCGATTTCCTGCGCGAGGTCGAGGCGGTGCAGGCCGACTTCATCGAATGCTGCGTGCTTGCTGCCCCCAACGAGCGGCTGCGCGACCTGGTGCGCAACAACCTTTTGCCGGTGACGGCCACCGAGCGGCTGCTGCGCCGGCTCGGCCTGCCGGGCGACCCGGCGATCATCACGGAGCTCAGGCTGATCGTCGAACTGCTGCAGCGCGGCGCGACGGACGCGGCGGTCTCGATGATGGACACGCATCTCGAAGCGTCGCTCAACCGGACCATCGCGCAGATGAAGATCGTCGCGATCATCCCGCGGCCGGGCGCGACGGCCGCCTATCTCACGCCGGTGCTGGACTAGGGTCCGCAGCGCGCAGACAGGCGCGAAAGGCAGCGGGCGAAGCGGAGCGTGTCGCATCGCCCTCTCCCGCTCACGCCAGCGCCACGTGGAGCGCGTCGAGCGCGGCGCGGCGGGCCTTTCGCGCCGCCAGCGCCTCTTCCATCGTCACCTCGACGAAGCGTGTCGGCGTGTGCGGCTGCAGTTGCCCGATCAGGTCCATGTCGGCCGAGATCACCGTGCCGACCATGAAGTAGCCGCCGCCGGAGACGGCGTCGCGGTGCAGGATGATCGGCTCGGTGCCGCCCGGCACCTGGATGGAGCCGTAGGGATAGCAGCTGTCGACGATGTTGGAGGGGTCGGAGCCGGCGCCGAAAGGCTGCTCGCGCTCGACGAAGTCGAGTTTTCTGCCGCCCTTGAAGCGGTAGCCCATGCGGTCGGCCTCATTGGCGACCTTCCACTCGTCGGCGAAGAAGTTTTTCTGCGATTCCTCGGTGACGCGGTGCCAGTACAGGCCGGGCAGCACGCGCAGCTCGACCGGCATGCTCGGCGCGCGGCGGAATTTTTCGCGGAGCGAGCGCCCCTCCGCGGCGAGGCTGCCCTTGCCGACCGGCAGTTCGTCGCCCGCCGCCAGCGGCCGGCCCTTGTAGCCGCCGAGCGCGCCGATCGGATAGGTGGAGCGGCTGCCGAGCGCCACCGGCACGTCGATGCCGCCGGAGACGGCGATGTAGATGCGGGCGCCCGACTTCAGGAAGTCGAAGGTGAGCGTCTGGCCGGCCTTGACCTTGAACGCCGTCCAGCCAGGCTGCGCCACACCGTCGACTTTGGCCGGCATGTCGGCGCCGGTCACGGCGACCAACCCGTCCTCGGTGAATTCGAGTTTCGGGCCGATGAAGACGGCTTCCAGGCCGGCCGCGCCCTCGTCATTGCCGACGAGCAGGTTGGCGGCGCGCAACGCGTAGCGATCCATGGCGCCGCCGACCGGGATGCCGAGATGGAAATAGCCGGGCCGGCCGAGATCCTGGACGGTGGTCGCCAGACCGTGATGCACAACCTTAATTGCCATTGAGCACGCCCTCGAGCTTGGCATTGTAGCCGTCGATGTCACGGCGGAATTCGCGCAGGTCGAAGCTGACCTCGCGGATCGGCGGCGCAAAGCGTCCGCCGGCGACGTCCTCGACGGCCTGGTCGTAAGCGTCGCGGCCGATCGCCTTGAACTTGACGATGTCGCCCGGGCGGAAGAACACCATGAAGTCGCGGAGGTAGCTGGTGGTCTGCGTCGGGTCGAAGATCGGCATCGGCGTGATGCCGAACATCTGGTAGCCGCCGGCGCCGCGTACCGAATAGATGCAGCCGAAGCAGCCGCCATGCCCGACCGTCAGCTTCGGCGTGTCGGTGCGCGGGCGCAGGTATTTCGGCACCTGGATCTGCCGCTGCCGCTCGACCATCTGGTACATGAACGGCAGGCCGGCGACGAAGCCGACCATGGAGACAAACCAGGGCGAGCCGGAATGGGCGGCGACGAAGTCGTCGACCGAGCCGTAGTCGTTGATGCGCGCGGCGTAGTCGAGGTCGGTGCCCGACGGATCCTGGTGCCGCTCGCGAAAGCGCATCAGCGTCTCATGCGTCCACGGATCGTTGTAGAAGACCGGGATCTCGACGATGCGCGTATGGATGACCGGCTCGGCCTTCTCGGCCGCCTGCTCGATCGCCTTGACTTCCTTGAGGATGTCGTCCGGGCTGATCACGTCCGGGTCGAACTTAACCTGGAGCGAGGCGTTGGCCGGGCAGATCTCCGTGACGCCCCTGATGCCGCTGTCGCGAACCCCGCCGGACATGGACAGGCTCTTGAAGAAGGCGTCCAGCGACATCTCCTCGCTGCATTCGACGAACAGGTGCTCGTCGCCGCCGAAGGAATAACGAACGCCCATCAAGCCACCTCCGCCTTCGGCTGCGCCTGGCGGGCGAACACCTCGTCCAGCCAGCCTTCCAGAAATCTCGTGTGAAAGTCGCCGCGCCGCACGCTGTCGTCAGCGGCGAGCGCCAGATGCAGCGGCACGGTGGTCGCGACCCCGTCGATGACGAGGCCCCTCAGCGCCGATCTCAGCCGGTCGAGGCAGGCGTCGCGCGTCTCGGCCCAGACGACCAGCTTGCCGAGCAGCGAATCGTAGAAGGGCGGGATCGTGTAGCCCTCGTAGAGCATGGTGTCGAAGCGGATGCCCTCGCCTTCCGGCACGACCAGCCGCCGCACCGTGCCGGGCGCCGGCATGAAGCCGCGCGCCGGGTCCTCGGCGTTGATGCGGCATTCGATGGCGTGGCCGCGCAGCGCGACGTCCTCCTGCCGGACCGACAGCGGCGCGCCGCCGGCGACGCGGATCATCTCCTGGACGAGGTCGATGCCGGTGACCATCTCCGTCACCGGATGCTCGACCTGGATGCGCGTGTTGACCTCGATGAAATAGAATTCGCGGCTGTCCTCGTCGTAGAGATATTCGACGGTGCCGGCGCCGCTGTACTTCACCTCACGCGCCAGCGCCACGGCGCTCGCGCACAGCTTTTCGCGCACGTCGGCCGGCAGCAGGAAGGACGGGGCCTCCTCCCACACCTTCTGGCGCCGGCGCTGCAGCGAGCATTCGCGCTCGAAACAGTGGATGAAGTTTTTGCCGTCGCCGAGAATCTGCACCTCGACGTGGCGGGCCTTGCCTATCACCTTCTCCAGATAAAGGCCGCCGTCGCCGAAGGCGGCCAGCGCCTCGGACGAGGCCTGCGGAAAATGCCGGTCCAGGTCGGCCATGTCGGCGGCGATGCGGATGCCGCGCCCGCCGCCGCCGGCGGCGGCCTTGATCATGATCGGAAAGCCGGCTTGCGCGACCCCGTCGCGGGCCTCGTCGATGCTGGAAACCCGGCCGGCGCTGCCCGGCACGGTGGGCACGCCGGCGCGCGCCGCGACCTCGCGGGCGGCGACCTTGTCGCCGAGGAGGCGGATGGCGTCGCCCTTCGGGCCGATGAAGATCAGCCCCGCCGCCTCGACGGCATCGGCGAAATCCGCGTTCTCGGACAGGAAGCCGTAGCCGGGATGGACGGCGTCGACGCCCGCCGCCCTGGCGGCAGCGATGACGGCCTCGATGTTGAGATAGGATTTTTTTGCCGCCGGCGGGCCGATGTCGACCGCCTCGTCGGCCAGCCGCACCGCCAGCATGTCTGCATCGGCGGCGCTGTGGACCTGCACGGTGCGGATGCCGAGCGCCTTGGCCGCCTTGACGATGCGCACCGCGATCTCGCCGCGGTTGGCAACGAGAAGCGAGCGGATGGTCATGCCTCGACCTCGGCGATGACCTGGCCGGCCATGATCGGCTCCTCATTGTCGAGCAGGAAGCGGATCGCCTTGCCGTCGACGCCGGCCGAAACCTCGTGAAAGGTCTTCATGACCTCGATCAGGCCGATGGTGTCGCCGCTCGCCACCGCATCGCCGTCGACCTTGAAGGCCGGCGCGTCGGGCGACGGCGACCGGTAGAACGTGCCGGGCATGGGCGCTCTGATCTCGTGCTTGCTCATCTACAAGAATCCTCAGGTAGCGATCGTGGAAACGGGCGCGATGCGGATTCCCGCTGCCTTCAGCGCCTCGCGCATGCGGCTGGCGATGTCGAAGGCGCCCAGCGTGTCGGAATGGAAGCAGACGGATTCGAAGGCGATGTCGATGTCGTTGCCGGTCACGGTGCGGACCTTGCCCTCGGTGCAGGCGCGCACGACCTTCTGTGCGATCTGCTTCGGGTCGGGGCGCCCGGCATCGCGGGTGAACACGATCGAGCCGGAATCGTCGTAATCGCGGTCGGCGTAGAACTCGCGGATGACCGGCTGGCCGACATCGCGCGCCGCCTGCCAGGTGGCCGAGCCGCCCATGCAGAAGATGAACGTGTTGGGCTGCACGGTACGCATGTATTCGACGAAGATGCGCGACAGCTCGGCATTGACTGCCATCTCCATGTAGAGCGCGCCGTGCGGCTTCACATGCTGCAACTGCGCGCCATGCCGCCGCGCGAATTCCTTCAGCGCGCCGACCTGGTAGACGATGTCGTTGACCAGCTCCTTGCCGGTGCCGGCGATCCTGCGCCGCCCGAACCCCTGTAGGTCGGGATAGCCGGGATGCGCGCCGACGCCGACACCGTGGCTGACGGCCAGCCGCACCGTCTCGTCCATCAAATTGGGATCGCCGGCATGGAAGCCAGCGGCGATGTTGGCGGAGCTGATCAAGGGCATCAACGAGGCGTCGTCGGTATCGCCGATGCGCCAGCGGCCGAAAGCCTCCCCCATGTCGCAGTTGATGTCGACGGAACGCACTGACCACCTCTGCTGCTTGCGACACGGCCGGCAGCCGGCGCTGCATCGGAGAGGCAGGCTAGGAGATCGAGAGTGGTTTGAAAAATTCTATCTTTTGCCCCATGGTATAAAAAATTCAGAACGGGCGCGGGCAGGCCGCCGCCGATATAGGCAGTTCGAAGTCAGGCGCTTAGGCGAGAACTGCCCAGGTCGCAGGCATAGGACCCTGTCCACGGCGATCACCAATTCTGATATTTCGAAGATGCTGTTCAGTTTTTCGGAAAGCTTTGGATGTCGCTCAGCCTCAAGCAGCTCCGCTATTTCGTCGCCACCGCCGAGGTCGGACAGATCTCGCAGGCGGCGGTCAACCTTTCCATCTCGCAATCGGCGATCACCACCGCCGTCAAGGAGCTCGAGCGCCATGTCGGGGCCGAGCTGTTCGTGCGCACGGCGCATGGCATGGACCTGACGCCGGCCGGCCGAGAGCTGCTCTCACATGCCTACGACATCCTGAAGAAGGTCGACGACGCGACCCACCTGAACGCCGTCAGCAACACGGTGGAGGGTTCGCTGACCATGGCAGCGACCTATACGGTCATCGGCTACTTCCTGCCCTATCACATCGAGCGGCTGCAGCGGCTGTTCCCGCGACTCGACATCCAGCTGTTCGAACTCAACCGGGAATCGATCGAGGAGGGGCTGCTCACCAACCGCTACGACATCGCGGTGCTGCTCACCTCCAACATCCTCAACCCGCAGCTCACCACGGAGAAGCTGCTGAGTTCGACCCGCCGGCTGTGGGTGCCGACGCAGCACCCGCTCCTGCAATTGCCGAGCGTCGGCCTGGAGGAGGTTTCGAAGGAGCCGTACATCATGCTGACCGTCGACGAGGCGGCGCATACGGCGATGAAATACTGGAGCGCCTCGCTCTACCAGCCGAAGACCATTTTGCGCACCTCCTCGGTGGAGGCCGTCCGCTCGATGGTCGGCAACGGCCAGGGCGTGGCGATCCTGTCCGACATGGTGCATCGGCCGTGGTCGCTGGAGGGCCGGCGCATTGAGACGATCACCATGCGCGATCCTGTGCCGGCGATGGATGTCGGCCTCGCCTGGCGGCGAACGGTGGAATTCACCCCGGCGATGCTGGCGGTGCGCTCCTATTTCCAGCAGGCCTTTCATATCCCGGTCAGCCGGGTGGCGTGAGGTGGGCGGCGGCTGAGTCGCACTCCGTCCAGCACCCCTCATCCGACCTCGCTTCGCTCGGCCAGATGAGGGGTGCTGGACGGAGTGCGATGCGGGGCGTAAGCGCCGGGGACAGTTTACTTTTTTCGGCCCGCGCGACGTCTGGCTTGCTGCGGCTTTCTGCCGAAAGAAAGTAAACTGTCCCCGGTGGTTCCGCTTCGAACGTACTCGTCGCAAAGGCAATAATCACCGCACAATATGCGGCGATTATGCCACCCATTCGCCGCATCGGCTTAAACGGGTACAGCTCAGTCCGAGCCACGCGCCTCGGCCCGCCGGCGCCTTGACTGGTCGCGATATTCGCCGGGCGGCAGGCCGTACTGGCTCTTGAAGGCCCGCGAAAACTGCGTCTGGTCGCCAAAACCCCAGCGATAGGCGATCTCGGCGACCGTCTGGCAGTTGTCGGGCTCGTCGAGCGCGGCCCGGCATGCCGCGAGACGCTGCTCGCGGATCCAGGTCGCCACCGTCTGATCGGTGTCTCTGAACAAGGTGTGAAGGTAGCGGGTGGACAGGCCGCAGGCGCGCGCCACCATGTCCGGGTCGAGCCGCGGGTCCTGCAGATGCGCGCGGATGAAGGCCTCGATGCGCGCCAGATGCGCGTTGCGGACCGAGGACTGCCGCGACGCCAGGATGCGCTCGTCGGCCTTGATCGCCAGCACCAGCAGATCGACCAACTGCCGTCCGACGGCGGTGCGCGATTCCGGCGTCAGCGTGTCGAAGCGGGCCGGCAGCAGGTGCAGCATGTCGGTGAACAGCCCCCCTGCCCCGTTGGCGGCGTCGAACCGCAGCGAGCACAGCCGGTCGGGGCCGCGGATGCGCTCGGCCAGCGCCTGCGACGTCACCTTCAGCACCCAGAGATCGGCCGGCTCGCCGTGGCTGAAGGTGTAGGGCTCGTGGCTGCGCTCCAGGAAGAAGCCGCCGGGCGCGCAGCGGATGTCGCTTCCGCATTGCGAGAAGTAGACCTCCGAGCGCGCCGGCACGGTGACCAGGAATTCCTCGCTCCGCCCGGCTCCGAGGTGGCGCGGCTGCCTGAGATATTGCAGGCCGTCCGAGGTGAGGCGCGACACCGAGACCTCGCCGAACTGCCAGATCGTCAGGTCGCCGAAGAAGCGGTCGGGATTGCGGAAGGTGAGGTCGAGCGGGAAATAGGCGCTGGCGATCGCCCGATGCCAGTGCCGGCTTCGGTCGGCGGAATGCGTGGCGGTGGTGCTTACCGAAACCTTCATCGTCCGTCCGCGAGAGCAGCGGCAAGAGTATGCGCGGCGGGGCGCGAACGCAACGCGGCGGCCGCGAAAGTGCGCCCGGCGTCAACGCGTCCTTCCCTCAGCGCAAAGACGGGAGCCGGCAAAGCTGCTTGGCTTGCGCAGGCAAACGGCGCGGAAGCCGCCGGCGATCTTTTCGGGAACACTCTGTCGGCAGACGGCCTCGCGGGCCGCTTGCCGCATCGCCGCGGCACTGGAGGAACGAATGACGGCGACAGCGGCAAACGTCGACCCGATCACCCTGTCGGTGGTGCGGGGCGTACTCGAAACGACGCAGCGCGAGATGACGCTGGCGCTGGAGAAGACGGCGCGCTCGTCGGTGTTCAACCTGGCGCACGACTATTCGACGGCGCTGTTCAACGCCCGGCCCGAGATGATCCTGCAGGGGCAGGACATCCCGATTCATCTCGGTTCGCTCATCCCGGCGATGAAGGCGGTGGCAAAATTCTTCGGCGACGACATCCACGAGGGCGACCTGTTCCTGCACAACGACCCGGCCTTCGGCGGCAGCCACGCCATCGACACCTGCATGTACAAGCCGGTCTTCTATCGCGGCGAGCTGGTTTACTGGACGGTGTGCAAGGGTCATCTCACCGACATCGGCGGCCCGGTGCCGGCCGGCTACAACCCGAACGCCACCGAGATCTACGCCGAATGCCTGCGCATCCCGCCGGTCAAGATCTGGGACCGGGGAAAGCCGCGCAACGACGTCCTCAACATGATCCTGACCAACATGCGGGCGCGTCGCGACCAGGAGGGCGATTTCCGCGCGCTCATCGGCGCCTGCCAGGTCGGCGAGCGCAATTTGATCGCGCTGCTCGACAAATACGGCAAGGAGACAGTCGACGCCTGCGTCGACACGCTGCTCGACATGGCCGACCGGCACATGCGCTCGCTGATCGCGACAGTGCCGGACGGCACCTATGAAGGCAAGGCGATCCTCGAGGACGCCGGCCACGGTTTCGGCGATTTCGAGATCGGGGCGACGGTGACGATCACCGGCGACAGCTGCCACATCGCCATCAGCAGCCCGCCGCAGATCCCCTATTTCATCAATTCCTACGAAGGCAACTCGCATTCCGGCGTCTATCTCGGGCTGATGATGTTCGCGGCGTTGCCGCCGCCCTACAACGAGGGCCTTTACCGCTGCGTCAGCATCGACTTCGGCCCCAAGGGCACGCTGTGCAACGCGCAGGAGCCGGCGCCGCACATGAACTGCACGACGACGCCGATGGAGACGCTGACCGACGCGGTGCGGCTGGCCTTCGAGAAGGCGATGCCGTCCAAGGTCGCCGCGTCGTGGGGCCACGCCAACGGCCTCAACATCGCCGGCAAGGACAGCCGCACCGGCGAGGAGTTCGTGACCATGGTGCTCGCCACCATCATCTCCGGCGGCGGCGCCACGCCGCAGCAGGACGGCTGGCACGCGGTCGGCCCGGAATGCTGCTTCGGTGCGCTCACCTCCGGCGATGTCGAGCTGCTGGAATATTCCTATCCGATCATCATCCACCGCTACTCGCTGATGACGGATTCCGGCGGCGCCGGAAAGTTCCGCGGCGGCTCGGGCACGGCCTGGGAGGTCGAGCCGCTTGACGGCGAGATGCTGTGCATCGGCTTCGGCGAGGGCCGCCGCATCCCGGCGATGGGCGCGGCCGGCGCCAAATCGGCGCTGGTCGACAGGAAGGTCGGCCGGGTCGAGCTCAGGCGCGGCGGCAAGGTCGACGTCGAGCGCAAGAACATCATCCAGACGATCAAATCGGGCGAGACCATCACCAACCTGAACCCGGGCGGCGGCGGCTACGGCAATCCGTTCGAACGGCCGGTCGACAAGGTGGTGTGGGACGTTCGCAACGGCCTGGTCTCCATCGAAGGCGCGCGCGCCGACTACGGCGTGGCCATCAAGGATCCCGAAACTTTGGAAGTCGACCTGGCCGAGACCCGGCGGCTCCGGGCAGCGTGAGGGCAGCGGCAATGGAACATGCTTATCGTCTCGGCATCGATGCCGGCGGCACCTTCACCGACTTCGTCGTCGCCTCCCGCAAGAGCGGCGACGTCAAGCTGTTCAAGGCGCTCTCCACTCCTTCTGATCCGACCAAGGCCATCCGGGACGGCCTGAAGCTGATCGCCGACGATTTCGGCATCACCCCGGCGGAGCTGGTCGCCGACTGCGACCTCTGCATCAACGGCACCACCGTCGGCCTCAACGCGCTGATCACCCATCGCGGCGGCCGGACCGGGCTGATCTGCACCGCCGGCCACGAGGATTCGATCGAGATCCGCAACGGCCACAAGGAGGACGGCTACCGCTACGATCCAGAATATCCGGCCGCCACCATGCTGGTGCCGCGCTATCTGCGCAAAGGCGTGCGCGAGCGCGTCATCTCCGACGGCTCCATCCGCGTGCCGATGAACGAGGAGGACGTGCGCGACGCCTGCCGGCTGTTCCTCAGGGAGGGAGTGGAGACCGTCGCCATCTCCTTCGTCTGGTCGGTGCTCAACACCGAACACGAGCGCCGTGCCGCCGAAATCGTGCGCGAGATGATGCCGGACGCGATCCTCACCGTCGGCAGCGAGCTGTACCCGCAGATCCGCGAATACACACGCACCTCGACGGCGGTGACCAACGCCTATCTGGCGCCGGTGATGCGGCGCTATGTCGGCGCGGTGGACAGCTATTTCCGCGAGCTCGGCGCAAAACAGCCGGTGCGCTACTTCCAGTCGAACGGCGGGCTGGCGATCGGCCAGGCGATGACCGACCGGTCGGTCTACGCCATCAACTCCGGACCGGCCTCGGCGCCGCAGGCTGGCCTCTATGTCGGCAAGCCGTTCGGCAGGGACAACGTCATCACCGTCGACATGGGCGGCACGTCCTTCGACATCACGCTGACGCGCAACGGCCAGACCAACCTCAACAAGAACATCGACTTCCTGCGCTACCGCATCGGCGTGCCGATGATCCAGGTGGAGACGCTCGGCGCCGGCGGCGGCTCGATCGGCTGGATCGACAGCCTCGGCCTGCTGCAGGTCGGGCCGCAGTCGGCCGGCTCCGAGCCGGGGCCGGCCTGCTACGGCAATGGCGGCAGCGAGCCGACCACAACCGACGCCAACCTGGTGCTCGGCTATCTCAATCCCGAGGGCCTGCTGGGCGGCAAGCTGCCGCTCGACAAGGCCAAGGCGCGGCAGGCGGTGGCGAAACTGGCGGAGCCGCTCGGCATCAGCGTCGAACAGGCCGCCTACGGCATGTTCACCATCGTCAACTCGAACATGGTCAACGGCATCCGGCGCGTCTCGGTGGAGCGCGGCTACGATCCGCGCGACTTCGTGCTTGTGGGGGCGGGCGGGGCGACCGCCGCGCACATCACCGCGCTGGCGCGCGAGATGGGGATCGACACCATCATCCTGCCAAAGCTCGCCTCCGGGCTGTGCGCCTTCGGGCAGGTCATCTCCGACGTGAAATACAACTACATGGCGACCGCCCCGCTGCGCCTCGACACGCCCGGCGCAAGCGAACGCATCGACCGGCTGTTCGAGGAGATCGAGGAGCGCGGCGTCGCACATCTCAAGGCCGACGGCTTCCCCGGCACCAGGATCGACATCGGCCGCAGCCTCGACATGCGCTATGTCGGGCAGGTGCACGAATGCACGGTGGATATCGGGACCTTCCGGATCACCGACGAGACCATCGGGCGCGTCAAGGACGCCTTCCATGCCCGGCACGAGGAGCTCTACACCTATTGCGAGCGCCACAGCGCGGTCGAGGTGGTCAATATCGAATCGACCATCTACGGCCGCATCGACAAGCCGGCGCCGCCGCGGCTGACCGGCCAAGGCTCGGCCGAACTCGCGCTGAAGGGCCGCCGCGAGGCGATCTTCGACACCTCCGGCAGCGCGACCTCCACGCCGGTCTACGACGGTTCGAAGCTGGGCGTCGGCGCGACGATCGCGGGTCCCGCGATCATCGAGGAGGTGACCACGACGATCGTGGTGGAGCCGGACTGGACGGCGGCGCTGCATGAAAGCGGCAGCTACCTGCTGACGCGCAAGGGTTGATGCGGATCGCGATCGTTCTCCCGGTCGAGCTAATACCGAAGGCCGTGGACTCCGACCTTTGAGCTTCTCGCCAAGCCCCCTCTCCGTCTCACCCTTCGGGCTCGCCACCTCTCCCCCACTGCGTGGGGGCGAGGAACCCAGGCTGGAGAGGCGCCGGCATCGCGGCAGCGGTTCCTCGCCCCCACGAAAGTGGGGAGAGGTGGCGAGCCCGAAGGGCGAGACGGAGAGGGGGCTTCAGCGGTCAAGAACCGGCATCGGATGCCGCCGGCTCCTTTCGCGCGCCCGGCTCCTCGACCAGCGGGCCGAGCAGGACCTGGCCGAACAGCGGCTGGTAGCGCTTGCGTTGCGCCGGGTCTTCCTTGAAGGAGATGGCGTATTGGCCGATCTGGTGGAAATAGGTGATACGGGCGCGCACGATGCTCTCGTCCGCTGAATAGCCCATCGCCCGGAAGGCGCGCTCCAGCAGCGAGATGCGCAGATCGTCGATCTCCGCCACTTCCTTGTCGAGGGCGCGCGAGGTGCGCGCCCAGTCGCGCACGGCGAGGTCGAGCTGCGGGCTGAACGGATCCTCGTCGACCCAGACATGGACGATGGTGGAGAAGAGCGTGTAGCCGTCTATCTCGGCCGTCGCGCGCAGCGCCCGGAAGGGCGCGCAGTTGGCGCGGCGCCATTCCTGCAGAAGCTCGTCGTGAAGGTCCTTCAGACTGGAGAAGTGAAAGTAGAAGCTGCCGCGCGTCACCCTGAAGCGCCGGGCCAGCCGGTCGATCTTCACCTCGGCGATGCCACGCTTCTCCAGCACCTTGCGCGCCGCCGCGACCCAGGCCTCGCGGCTGAGCGTCTGGCGCGGCGCGGCCGAGCGAGGCGGCTTATCTGGGGAACTAGCGGACGGCCGTTTTGGCTTCACCAGGCTTCATCGCTCCATGAACTGCGAAAAACCGCCGGACGCTCGCGGTCCGGCCGATCTTCCCGGCCAATACATCTGATGGCGGCCGCCGGCGAAAGGCGCCAAATCGGCCGTCCACCGCTCGTTGATCACGGCAGCGCGCCGATGCGCTCCAGCATCAGCTCGAAGAAGGGCGCCGGATCGATGCGCCGCAGCACGTTGCAGTTTTTCGGGCGGCCGGTGACGTGCCACCAGTCGACCACGGTCATGCCGATCGTCTCCGGCGAAACGATGTCGACGGTCACATGGCACTGGCGCTGCTCGTAGACCTGCGGCGCTAGGAGATAGCCGGTGACGCAGGCGTCGTGGATGGGCCGGGCGGCCGTCGGGAATTTGTGGCTGCCGTACTGGCGGAAAAAGTCCGCCATGTTCGCCGCCTCGACCGCGGCGCGGCTGCCGGTGGCGCGCAGCCGGTCCAGCCATTCCGGCGTCATCTGCGCGCTGTAGGTGCAGTCGATCGCCGCCATGGTCACCGGCACGCCGGAGTGGAAGACCTTGTGGGCGGCGTGCGGGTCGACGAAGATGTTGAACTCGGCCGCCGGCGTGGCGTTGCCGCCCTCGAAGAAGCCGCCGCCCATCAGCACCACCTCGCGGATGCGCGGGATGATGCGCGGCTCCATCGTCATTGCCATCGCAAGGTTGGTCATCGGCCCGAGCGTGCAGACGGTGATTTCGCCTTCCGGCGCGTCCATGATGGCGCGTGTCAGGTAGTTGACGGCATGCTCCGACTGAAGCGGCGTCACCGGCTCGGGCAGCTCGGCGCCGTCGAGGCCGGTCTCGCCGTGGACATACTCGGCCGTGATCAGCTTGCGCACCATCGGCGCCGGGCAGCCGGCATAGACCGGGACGTCCGGACGGCCGGCCAGCTCGACCACCTTCAGCGCATTCTTCGAGGTCAGTGCGAGCGGCACGTTGCCGCCGACCGTGGTTATGCCGACCACCTCGAGCTCCGCCGGCGAGCCCAGCGCGAACAGGATGGCGAAGGCGTCGTCCTGGCCTGGATCGGTGTCGATGATGATTTTTCGCGGCGCCATTTTCGTCCGATCCTGCTTGCATTCGATGGGGCTTGCCGATAGCACGCCGATGTGTAGAGATACAGTACTGTATCTTATGTTCAAGGCAGGACGGCAACCATGGCTGCAAGCGAGCGCGGCGATTTTTCCGAGATTCCCATGCTGGACGTCTCGGGCCTCTACGGCGGCGACGAAGCGGCGATCCGCGAGATCGCATCGACGCTGCGGGGCTACCTGGAAAACATCGGGTTCCTCTATGTCGTCGGCCATTCGATCCCGCGCGCCGACGTGGAAGCCGTGCGCGAGGCGAGCAAACGCTTCTTCGCGCTGCCGGAGGAGCAGAAGCTCGCACTCAAGATCGACAAGAACTTCCGCGGCTACCTGCCCTTCGCCGGCTCGACCATCGTCACCTCCTCGGTCGCAACCGTCAGCAAGCCGAACCAGAGCGAATCGATCTTCTTCATGCACGAGGTCGAGGCCGACGATCCGCGCGCGCTGGCCGGCAAGCCGCTGCAGGGCCCCAACCAATGGCCGGACGAGGCGGTGCTGCCAGGCTTCCACGCGACCATCCAGCGCTATGTCGACGCGATGAGCACGCTGGCGCGCAAAATGGTCGGCGCGATCTCGATCTCGCTCGGCCTGCCGGCCGACAGCCTCGACCGCCATTTCGACGACCCGACCACCTTCCTGCGGCTGCTGCACTACCCGACCCAGCCGAAGGAGGAGGGTCTGTTCGGCTCCGCCCCGCACACCGACTACGGATTCATCACGCTGCTGGCGCAGGACGACGTCGGCGGCCTGGAGGTCAAGAACAAGGCCGGCGACTGGGTCCCTGCCCCGCCGGTGCCGGACTCCTTCGTGATGAATGTCGGCGACATCCTTGCCCGCTGGTCGAACGACCAGTTCGTGTCGACGCCGCACCGGGTGATCAACCGCTCGGGGCGCGAGCGCTATTCGCAGCCGTTCTTCTTCGATCCGTCGATGGAGGCTACGATCGAGGCGCTGCCCGTCTGCGTGCCGCAGGGCACGGCGCCGAAATACGGGCCGGTCGAATATGGCGACTACCTGATGGAGCGCATCGACAAGAACTACCACTACCGCAAGAAGCTGGCGGCCGAGGCCGGGGACGCCTGAGCGGCAGATGGGAATACGGCCTGGTGCCATGCCTGGCCGTCCCCTTCCGACGCAGGGAAATTGCGCATGACAGACGACGAGGACTTTCGCCGCTTTGTACCCCCACCCCTAACCCCTCCCCTCAAGGGGGAGGGGGACTTTGCTGCCGCCATGCCGAACGAAACCGTAGACGATTGGCACCAAGCGGAGCTGCAAACCGATCCCCTCCCCCTTGTGGGGAGGGGTTAGGGATGGGGGTAATTTCATATGCGATAGCCCTGCCTCCGACGGGACAGGGACGGACAAGGCACTAAAAAATCCAGAGGAGAGTGGGAATGACGAAAAAACATCTCTTTCGCCTGGCGGGGCTCGGCCTCGCCGCAACCATCGCGGCATGGAGCGCGGCGGCGATCGCCGCCGACGTGCCGAAATCGCCTGATGTCGAGCAGACGGGGACGCTGACGATCGCCAACACGCTCGATTTCGCGCCGTTCGAATATCTCGACGCCGACGGCAAGCAGACCGGCATCATCATCGAGCTCGCCGGCGAAGTGGCAAAGCTGGTCGACGCCAAGCTGGACGTCCAGCGCACGCCCTTCCCCACCATGATCCCAGGTCTGGCCGCCGGTCGCTTCAAGATCGCCTGGGAGACTTTTTCCGCCAATCCCGAGCGCCTGGCGCAGGTCGATTTCGTGATGTTCATCAAGGCGGGCATCGCCGCCTCGACCTCGCCGGACAAGAAGGACGGCTTCGCCGGCGATACCGGGCTGTGCGGCAAGCGCATCGGCGTATCGGCGGGCAGCGCCTCCGACTTCCTGGCCGACAAGCTCAGCAAGGACTGCACCGACAAGGGCCAGAAGGCGATCGAGAAGTCGGTGTTCAATTCGTCCACCGACATCATCCAGGCGGTGCTGTCGGACCGCATCGACGCGCGCCTGGACGACGCCACCTCGTCGAGCTACTTCGAGGTCACCAGCAAGGGCCAACTGGTCGTGCTGCCGACGCTCTACGACATCGCCCCGCTCGGCCTGGCGATCGCCAAGGACGACAAGGGAACCGCCGACATGATGGTCGCGGCACTCGGCGAACTGTTCAGGAACGGCACCTACCAGGCGATCCTCGACAAGTACGGGATGGGCGCCTATGCGATCAAGGAGCCGTATTTCGTCGGCAGCATGGACGCGCTGCGTGCCGAATGACCATTCCGGCGCCGGGCCCGTCCCGGCGCCGACCTATCCGGACTGGACCGCGGGGAGACGATGAGCACGGCCGAAGGAAGCGACCTCAGTGCCCGGCCGGCCGTTGCACCGGCCGACAGGCTGGTGGTGGTGCCGCGGCGGCACTACGGCATCTGGATCGGGACGGCCCTTGCCCTGCTGGTCGCCTTCTTCGTCGTCCGCGCCTTCGCCAGCAACCCCGCCTTCGCCTGGGGCACGGCGGCGAACTACCTGTTCCATCCGTCGATCATGCGCGGGCTCGGCAACACGCTGATCCTGACCGTCATCATCATGGCCGCCGCGATCGTCATCGGCACCGTCATCGCCATCATGCGGGTGTCGCCTAGCCCGGTGCTGCGCGCCTTCGCCGGCGCCTATGTCTGGTTCTTCCGCGGCGTGCCGGCGCTGATCCAGCTGATCTTCTGGTTCAACCTGGCCCTGCTGGTGCGCGAATTCTCGCTGACGCTGCCGGTCGTCGGCACCGTCTTTTCGGTGCGCACCAACGATTTCATGACGCCCTTCCTGTCGGCCGTAGTCGCCCTGTCTCTGTGCGAGGCCGGCTACATGGCCGAAATCATCCGCGCCGGCATCAAGTCGGTGCCGAGCGGCCAGGCGGAGGCGGCGAGCGCGCTCGGCATGCCCTACCGCACCATCCTGAAGCGCATCGTGCTGCCGCAGGCCATGCGCTTCGTCGTGCCGCCGACCGGCAACGAGGCGATCAACCTGTTGAAGATGACCTCGCTGGTGACCTTCATCGCCGTCGACGACCTCTTCTATTCGGCGCAGTCGATCTATGCGCGCACCTTCGAGACCATCCCGCTCCTGATCGTGGTGGCGTTCTGGTATCTCGCGGTGGTCAGCATCATGTCGGTCGGACAGCACTTCCTCGAACGGCATTTCGGCCGCAGCGAGACCCGCAGCGAGCCGATGTCGATGCGCATCCTGCGCAATGCCTTCAGGCCGCGGCCGGCGGGGGCGACGCGATGAGCAACGTGAAGGCCGAGAACCGGGTGCGCTTCGGCGTTCCCGCCGACGCGATGGTGTTCGCGCGCGGCGTGCGCAAGTCCTACGGCCAGCTCGAAGTGCTGAAAGGCGTCGACATCGACGTCCCGGCCGGCTCGGTCGCCTGCATCATCGGGCCGTCCGGATCGGGCAAGAGCACGTTCCTGCGCTGCATCAATCATTTGGAGAAGCTCACCGGCGGCATCCTGCTGGTCGACGGCGAATTCGTCGGTTACGACCTGCGCGGCGACAGGCTCTACGAGGTCAAGGACGACGAGCTCTGCCAGCGGCGCGCCGAGATCGGCATGCTGTTCCAGTCCTTCAACCTGTTCTCGCACATGACGGTGATGGAGAACGTGATCGAGGCGCCGACGCAGGTGCGCCGCGTGCCGGTCGACCGGGCGAAGGCGGAGGCCGAGGTGCTGCTCGCCCGCGTCGGCCTGTCCGACAAGATCGACCGCTATCCGCGCGAGCTGTCCGGCGGCCAGCAGCAGCGCGTGGCGATCGCCCGCGCCATGGCGATGAAGCCGAAGGTGCTTTTGTTCGACGAGCCGACGTCGGCGCTCGACCCCGAGCTGGTCGGCGAGGTGCTGCAGGTGATGCGCGACCTGGCAGGGAGCGGCATGACGATGGTGGTGGTCACGCACGAGATCGGCTTCGCACGCGAGATCGGCGACCAGCTGATCTTCATGGACGGCGGCGCGATCGTCGAGCGCGGCAACCCGCGCGAGATGATCGCCAATCCGCAGTCGCCGCGTACGCGCGAATTCCTGTCGCGGGTGCTTTAGGACCTGCCGCGACGGGCGGCGGGTTGCGCCGCCGCCAGGTTGCGGCGGACAGGCGGGACCACCGGCAGCCGTCAGAAGCCGAGGGCGACGCCGTCCTTGCGCGGATCCGACCCACCCACCAGGATGCCGCGATCGAGGTCGATCTGGATGCCCTGCGCGCCGCCCATTCCGATCGGCGCCCGCGTGACGCCATGTCCCATGGCCGCCAGTTCGGCCGCGACCGCGTCGCTGAACCCGGCCTCGAGCACCAGCCTGCCCTCCTCCGCATCGGCGAAGCTGCGCGGGCTGTCGATGGCGTCCTGCACGTCCATGCCGAAGTCGGCGATGTTGCTCAGCACATGGGCATGGCCGGTGGCCTGATAGGGCCCGCCCATGACCCCGAAAGGCATGATGAAGGCGCCGGGCTTCTCCATGAAGCCGGGGATCAGCGTGTGAAGCGGTCGGCGCGAGCCTTTCAGCTCGTTGACGTGGCCTTCGCTCAGGCTGAAGCCGGCGCCGCGGTTCTGGAAGCTGATGCCGTACCGCTCCGAGGCGAGGCCGGAGCCGAACGGCCAGAAGGTCGAATAGATCAGCGAGACGGCCATCCGGTCGCCGTCGACCACGCAGATGTAGACGGTGTCGCGGTGAACGGCTTCCGCCCGCCGGTCGATATGCGGCGTCGCCCGCCGGGGGTCGATCAGCGACGCCAGCGCGTCCGCCGTCGCGTCGCTCAGCATGTGCTCCAGGCGCAGCTCCGCGTGACGCGGATCGCCGACGAACCGGTCGCGCGCGCCGTAGGCGAGCCTGGTGGCCTCGGCCTCGAGATGAACGCGCCGGCTGCCGTTCGGGTCGAGGCCGCCGAGATCGAAGCGCGAGAGGATGTTGGCGATCAGCAGCGCCGTGACCCCCTGGCCGTTGGGCGGCAGTTCGGTCAGGACATGGCCGCGATAGGCGGTGCCGATCGGCTCGACATAGTCGGCCGCGACGGCGGCGAAGTCGGCCGCCTCGTGCAGCCCGCCGGCGGCCTTCAGGGTCGCCAGCATGTCCTCCATGATGGCGCCTTTGTAGAAGGCGTCGCGGCCCTCCCTGGCGATGAGCCGCAGCGCCTCGGCCTGCGACGGCGACGCGAACATGCGCCCCGGGCCGAAAGGCCTGCCATCGTCGAGATAGTGGATACGGCCGGGGCCGTGGAGTCGCTCACCGTATTTCGCCCAGTCGATCGCCGAGCGGTGGCAGACGGGAACGCCGCGTTCGGCGTAGCGGATCGCCGGCTCGAGCACGGCTGCGAGCTCCAGCCTCCCCCAGTCGCGGACCAGCCGGTCGAAGGTATCGACGGCTCCCGGCAAGGTGATGGAATGGGCCGACTCCAGCGGAACCGACGTGTGCCCTTCGCCGCGCAGGCGCACCGCGTCGAGCGCGGCGGGAGCGCGGCCCGATCCGTTGAGGCCGACCAGGCCGTCGCGTCCCGGGACGCGGATCATGGCGAAGGCGTCGCCGCCCAGGCCGCACATCATCGGCTCGCACAGGCCGAGCACGAGCGCGCCGGCGACCGCGGCATCGACGGCATTTCCACCCGCCGCGATGATGTCCAGCGCGGTCCTGGCGGCAAGGGGGTGGGACGTGGCGCACATCGCCTCGGCGGCGAAAGCCGGGGCGCGTCCGGGACCGTTGTATGCATGCATCGCGTTCAGCTTTCCTTCCCGCCTCGCGGTATCGTGGCGGACGCGCGGATACGCGCCCGATCGAGGGGCATTCGCAGGTTTTAACGGACATCGCGCTGCGCGCAACGTCCGCCGGATCAATCCGGCCTGGAGGCCTTGCCTTCGTCGAAATCGTTGATGGCGTCGATGAGCGCGTTGTTGGCGATCCGCTCGCCGGCGATCTCGCCTTCCAGCACCCCACGGCCCTTCAGCCAGTCGATGTAGGCCTGGTATTGCGAGGCGGCGCTGTACCCCCACTTTTCCTGGCCCGCCGGCAGAGCCCACAAGCGGACCACGGCAGTGAGCGTCGGCATGTTGCGCCTGATGTCTTCCTCGAGCGAGAGGCCGGTCGAGCGCGCCTGGGGGAAATGCTTGAAATACAACCGCGCAGCCTCTTCAGGGTTGTCGCGGCTGAAGATGCCGCCCATCGCGTATCCGCGCGCCACCGCCGCCAGGACATCGGGTTCTTTCTCGATGGTGGATTTGAGGGCGACGAAGCCGTTTGACGGAAAGTTCTCCATAGCGGGGTCGGCCAGCTTGCGCATCTTCAGGCCTGACGAGGCGATGGTCTCGTAGATCATGTCCCAATGGCTGATCGCCGCGATCTCGCCGCTTTCGAGAAGCGCCTGCGACTGGCTCGGCGAGCCCGAGACGACGATGCTGATGTCGGAGTCCGGATCGAGACCGGCCGCCTTGGCCATCGAGCGGGCGATCACCACCCCGACCGACGCCATGGTGAAGACGCCGATCCGCTTGCCCTTGAGGTCGGCCATCGACTTGACGTCGCTGCCCTCCGGCACCGCGACGCCGAACATGTTGCGGTTGAAGCCGGTGTAGAAATACTGCACCGCCCCGCCCTTGGACGCCATGATGGCGACGGCCTCCGGCGCGGCGAAGGCGGTCTTGACCTGGCCGGTCGTGACGTTGAGCACGCAGTCGGTGGAGCCGGCCAGCGGCACGATGGTCAGCTTGACGCCCTTTTCGGCGAACCAGCCGAACTCCATCGCCGACGCCAGCGGCGCTCCGGCCGAGATGTCGATCGCCGGATTGCACCAGCCGAGCCTGACCTCCGTTTCGTCGGCCAGGGCGGCATGGCCGGCGAGCGAAGCGACCGCGGCGACTAAAAGCGATATCAGATACTTGCCCATGATCTTGTTCCTGCCTCTGTCGAAGGTTGTTCTTTTGGTTGGATCGACGGTCTACTTGGCTTTGTCGGTCGTTCCGTCCTCCCAGAATATGACCCGCCGGCGCAGCAGGGTGATCGCGAAGGTCAGCACCACCCCGACCGCCGAAAGCACGACGATCACCGAAAACGATCCGGCCACGTCCATTGTGAAGTTCATGCTCTGCATGAGCATGCCCAGGCCGGCCTCGGCGCCGAGGAATTCGGTGACGATCGCGCCGATGAGCGCGAAGGTCACGGCGATCTCCAGCCCGGCGAAGATGAAGGCGCCGGCGGCCGGCAGCCGCAGCATGCGGAATATCTGGAAACGCGACGCGCCCATCGCCCGAAGCAGATCGGTGCGCTCGCGATCGGCTGCGTTGAGGCCGGTGATCGTGTTCACCATCACCGGGAAGAAGCAGATGATGGCGGCCGACACGACCTTCGAGGTGATGCCCAGGCCGAACCACAGCACGATCAGCGGCGCCAGCGCCACCTTGGGTATGGTCTGGAAGACCAGCACGTAGGGCTGAAGGAAGTAAGCGACGGTGCGGTTGAGGGCGATCAGCGCACCGAGGAGAAAGCCAAGCGCGGAGCCGGCGAGAAAGCCGAGCACGATCTCGACCAGCGTTACCTTCAGGTGGAAGAGATAGATGCCGGATGCGAAGCCCCGCCACAGCCCGACCACCACCGCGCTCGGCGTCGGCACGAGATAGGCCGGCACCTCGAACCAGTGGACGGACAGCTCCCACGCCGCCAGCAGCACGACGAGGAGCAGGACGGACAGGACGATGCCGACAGGTCCGCGTTCCCAGCGCCGCTCCATCAGTCCATCCCTCCGTGCGCGCCGAAATAGGACCTTATGTGCCGCACATATTCGCCGAAGGCCGGATCGGTCATGATGTCGAGCGGGCGCGGGCGCGGCAGGTCGATGTCGCATATCTCGGCGACGCGTCCCGGCCGCGGCGTCATCACCATGACGCGGTCGGCAAGAAACACCGCCTCCGGAATCGAATGGGTGATGAACAGGATGGTGTTGCGGCGCTCCAGCCACAGGCGCTGAAGCTCGACGTTCATGTGCTCGCGGGTCATGGCGTCGAGCGCGCCGAAGGGCTCGTCCATCAGCAGGATGGTCGGGTCGTTCACCAGCGCCCGTGCTATGCCGACCCGCTGCTGCATGCCGCCGGAGAGCTCGCGCGGGTAGGCGCGCTCGAAATCCGAGAGGCCGACGAGCCCGAGGAGCTGACGCGCGACCTCCAGATAGCGGGCGCGATCCAACTTCTGGACGTCAACGGGCAGCATCACGTTCTCGATGACGGTGCGCCACGGAAACAGAAGCGGCGACTGGAAGACGATGCCCACGTCGCGACGGGGCCCCGACATCGGCTCGCCGCCCACGGCGCAGGTTCCGTCCGACAGGCCGGCCAAACCCGCCACGACCCTCAGCAGCGACGACTTCCCGCACCCCGACGGACCCACGACGGCGACGAACTCGCCGCGCTCGACCGCGACCGAAATGTCCTCGAAAGCGGTCAGCGCCCCCGACACAACCGGGTATCGCTTGGTGGCCCCTCTGAGCAGCAGTGCCGGCTCGCCGCCCCGACCTGCTACGGCTTCGTTCGCCGGGATGTCCGCCACGGCCGAAGCGGCAGCACGCGTCGCGGCCGGGCCGGGCGCGCCGGCAGGGACGCTCATTGCTTGCCCGCCCCAACACGTACCGCCGCCGCCCCGGCAAGGTCGCCGGCGGCGCGATCGTTCAGGATGCCCTGGATCGTGATGCTCGAAAGGCTGATGTGATCGATCATGGCCGCCTGCGCCCGCGCCGGATCGCGATCGAGAACAGCCGCGACGACGGCTTCGTGCTGGCCGTGCGGCACCGAGATCTGGGGCGTATAGCCCTGCATAGTGTATGGCGCCGAGCTATAGGGCGCGGTCTGCATGCGCACCTGCTCCGCGATGCGGCGAAGACTGACATTGTGGGCGCCGGCGTGGATGAGCGAATGAAACTCCGCGTCCAGCTCGCGATACGTCGCCGCGTCGTCGCCGGCCACGGCGGCCGCGGCCCTTTGCATGATCTCGCGAAGCTGCAGCCTTTCGGCGTGGGTCATCCTTTCCGCGGCGTAGCGCGCGCAAAGACCTTCGATCTCGCCGAGAGCCTCGAAGGAATCGGCCAGATCCGCGTTGCTCAGCCTGCGCACCAGCGTCGGCCGACGCGGCCGCATCTCGACGAGGCCGGCGACCGCGAGCTGGTGGAGCGCCTCGCGCACGGGCGTGCGCGACACACCGAAGCGCTCGGCCAGCTCCTGCTCGTCGAGCCTGTCTCCCGGCCTCAGGGAGCCGGCCAGGATGAGATCGGCAATGCCGTTCTTGAGTCGCTCGCCCAACATGTGTTTTACCCTCTGCTCTAGGTATATGAGGTATCATTCTGGTATACAAGAATGGATTTTGGAATATTTAACCAAAGGCATGCCGGCTGCCTAACCACCGGCGCTTCGACGCGCCAGGTGGCTTCCGATTGCGCGAACCCGCAGGCGCGGGGCGGCTCGCTCGGGCAGAGACGGCGGACACGCCCGCCGGGGCAGACAAGTGGCGTCGATCGCCAGCGGGGTTGGCGACTGCTGACAGGCACGACGGCGAAAAATCCCCCTGCCGCCCGTTTCGGCAAGGGCGGAGAAACCCCCCGGCGCGCCGACGATCAGGCCGCGGCGAGGCCGGCGTCGAGCGCCTCGCCGATGGTGCGCACGTCCTTCGGCGTCAGCACCAGCGGCGGCGAGAGGATGATGTTCGATCCCGAGACGCGCAGCATCACGCCCGCTTCGTAGGCCGCATCGGCAACGGCCGTCATCACGGCCTTGCCGGCCGCCTTCCTGGTCGTCCGGTCGGAAACCAGTTCCAGGGCCGCCATCAGGCCCTTGTAGCGAACGTCGCCGACGAGAGCGTGCTTGACCTTCAGCGCCTCCAGAACCGAGGCCAGCTCCTCGCCGCGCGCGGCCGCGTTTCTCGCCAGATCGAGACGCCTGGTTTCGGCCAGCGCGGCAAGGCCGGCGGCACATCCGACCGGGTGGCCGGAATAGGTGTAGCCGTGACCGATGGCGCCGAAGCTCGTCCTGTCGGCCTCGAACACTTCGGCGACACGCCCGCCGATGAGCGTCGCGCCAAGCGGGAAATAGCCCGACGTGATCGCCTTGGCGATCGTCATCATGTCGGGCTTCACCTTGGCGATGCGCGAACCCGCCCATTCGCCGGCGCGGCCGAAACCGGTCACCACCTCGTCGGCGATCAGCAGGATGTCGTGGCGGTCGCAGATTTCGCGCACCAGGGTCATGAAGGACGGATGCGGCACGACCACGCCGCCGGCGCCGAGCACCGGCTCCATGATGAAGGCAGCGACGGTATCGGCGCCCTGGAAGGCGATCTCGTCCTCCAGAGCCCTCGCGCAGAGCCGCGCCAGCCGCTCGGGGTCGGTTTCGTCGAAGGGATTGCGGTAGGCGTAGGGCGCGGGGATGTGGAACACACCGGGCATCAGTGGCTCGTAGTTGCGGCGGAAATTGGCGTTGCCGTTGACCGACGCGCCGCCGAAATGCGTGCCGTGATAGCCCTTCTTCAGCGCCAGGAATTTCACCCGGTCGCCCTGCCCCCTGATCTTCCAGTACTGGCGCGCGAGCCGGAGGGCGGTTTCCACCGAATCCGAGCCGCCGGAGGTGAAGAAGGCGCGTGTCATGCCTTCCGGCTCGAACCACTGCGCGAGTTCCCAGGCGAGCTCGATCGACGGGCCGGTCGAGGTTCCGCGGAAGCCGGAGTAGTAGGGCAGCGCGTCGAGCTGCCTGGCGATCGCCTGCTTGATCGGGTCGCAACTGTAGCCGAGATTGACGTTCCACAGCCCGCCGACCGCATCCAGCACCGTGCGCCCGTCGACGTCGGTGACGTGGACGCCTTCGCCCTTCATGATGACGCGCGGCGGGCTGGCCTGCATCTCGGCGGGATGCGCCATCGGGTGCCAGATGTGCCGGGCATTGTTCTCGGCGAGAAAATTCGCGTCACGCATGGATGGACCTCTCGGGCATGGCGAGGGCGAGTCCGAAATGGCCCAGCGCCTCATCGAAGGATCGGAACGGATCGCGCACGTCGAACAGCACGGCGCGCATGCCGGCGGCGTCTGCGCCGGCGCTGTTGCGATGCTGGTCGTCGACGAACACGCAGTCTTCAGCCGGCAGGCCGAGCGCCTCGGCCACGGCGGCATAGGCACGCGCATCGGGCTTGAGCACCTGCGTATAGGTCGCGTCGACGATCGCCTCGAACAGCGACAGCAACGGCAGCCTGGCGCGAAAATCCGAGCCGTAGAAGAGGTCGAGCTCGTTGGAAAGGATGGCGAGGCGGATACCGGCATCGTGCGCGATGCGGATGGCGGCGGCAGCCTCGGGACGCACGACCGCTTCGGGATCGGCGCCGCGGGCACGCCGCACGAATGTCTCCATGCGCTGCCATTCCTCGCCGACGAGCCGCCCGACCTCGCGGGTGCGCGTCAGCCAGTAGTCGCGCTCGCTGATCTCGCCGGCCTGCATGGCGCGCCACAAGGGATCCGAGCCCGGCTCGAACGGACCGCGCCATTGCAGCGTGCCTGTGGGCAGGCCGAGCGCCCGTTCCGTCAGGTCGTGGGTCTCGAACAGCGTGCGCGTGACGACGCCGCCGAAATCGAGGACGAGGGCTTTCGGCGCGCTCATACCGACGCGGGCTCCACGGCGCCGGGCGCGATCACGCCGTCCGCCACCCAGGCGTCGAAGATCGCCAGCGCAGTGTCGACGAAAGCGCGGCTGTTGATGTGCTCGGCGATCTCGCGGAACAGCACTCCCTCCGGCACGCCGCGGCGCATCTCGTCGACGAAGGCGGCCAGCGCCTCGGGTTCATGCAGCGGCTCGCCTTCCCGGTCCCATTGCTGAATGCCGCCGGCCGGCAGGATGAAGGCGGTCGGCGCGCCGGCGGCGCCCAGCTTGCGGCCGATCGCCCGCGCGATCTCCCGGCGCGCCTCGCCGTCGCTGGTCACCGAGGCGAGCAGCCGGTTGTGCGCATGGTAGGGACGGTCCGCGAAGCGCTCCGGCACCGGCTGCCAGGTCGGGAAATCGACCATGTCGATGGCGCCCGGCGCGACGATCTGAGGCACGCCGCAGAGGCCCGCATTCTCCAGCCTGTCGGCGCCGGAACTGACGACGGAGCCCGACAGGTGATTGGCCAATTCCTGCAGGCTGAAGTCGAGCACGGCGGCGAAGCCGCGCTGCGCGGCGATCGCCTCCAGCGCCCGTCCACCCATGCCGGTCGTATGGAAGACCACCACCTCGTAGCCGCGCTTCTCCAGCTCCGGCTTCAGCGTCACCATGTAGGTCAGGCAGCTTTTGCCGAGCGAACTGATGGCAACCACGGGCCGCTCGCGGCCCGGCCGCTCGGCGGCGCGCGCCGCGCCGACCACCGCCCCGCAGGCCTGCGACAGCACCGCACAGCAGGTCGAGTTCAGTCCGTAGAGGCCACCCGCCCACAGGATCATCATCAGGTCTGTGGCGATGCGCTCGGGCGGCACCAGATGCGAGTAGGCGATGGTGGAGACCACGAATTTCGGCACGCCGAGCGGCAGCGCCAGCGCGACGTCCAGCGCGAGGTCGGTGCCCATGGTGCCGCCGAGCGCGACGAAGCCGTCGATTGCGCCTTCGTCGTGAAGCCGCTTCGTCAGCGCGGCGGCGCCGGCCGCCATCACGGTCATCGCGCCGTTCTCGTCGCCGAGCGCGACGATGTCGGCGATGCTCGACCCGGCGGCCTCGGCGACCGCGTGCTTGTCGTGTTCCGGCACGTATGGAGGATCGCCGAGGATGCTCACATCGAGCATGATGGGCACGCCGCCGGCCTCGCGGACCTTGGCGCGCATGAAGTCCAGCTCGTCGGCCTTGGTATCTCCGGTGCCTATGATCAGGATTCGAGGGGTCTGCTGCATGCCGCTGGCATATCTCCTCATGTCGAAGACCGGTGGCGGACCGTCTCGTAGCGCTCGCCGGTAAGTTTTTCCGTGATCTCGCGCGCCGCGGCCGCGACCGCCTCGCCCCGCTCGGCGGACGTCGCGCTGTCCGTGCGGACCAGCGGCGCGGCGACCGCCAGCGTGCCGATGGCATGTCCGTCGGCACCCAGGATCGCCGCGGCGACGCTCGCCACGCCGTCCTCGTAGCCTTGGTCGCTGACCGAATATCCACGTCCGGAAGCGGCCTCGACCTGGGCTTGCAGCAGCGCCGGGTCGGTCACCGTATGCGCCGTGAAGGCGGCGAGCGGCTGCGCCAGCGCCGAGCGCCGCACCAGCTCGCGTGCATGCGCCAGGAAGGCGATGCCCGACGCGGTCGAGTGAAGCGGCAGGAGTTCGCCGAGGTTCACGTTCACGCGGTTGGCGCGCGCCGGATGTTCGACATAGACCGTCAGCAGCGAGCCGTTGCTTGCCTCCGACAGATGGACCGTTTCCGCCGTCGAGACCGCGAGCTCGCGGATATAGGGCAGCGAGGTCTGCAGGAACGGGAACCGCGCCTCGCGGATGCGCGCCAGGCGTGTCAGGCCAGGACCCAGCCGGTAGAGGCGCGCCACCGGGTCCTGCTCGATGAAACCGTGATCGGCGAGCGAGACGAGCAGGCGCCGCGTCGTGGCCTTGTCGTAGCCGGAACGCCGCGCGATGTCGGTCAGCCCGAGCTCGGGCGTGTCGATGCTGAACAATTCCAGAAGCGAGATTGCCTTGCCGACCGTGCTCACCAGATTCCTTCCCCAAGCCTCCCGGCAACCTCCGACACAAATCAGGTTGACAGCAAGCCGGGTGATTTGCAAGTCTATATTTGAAATGATGGTTCAAATAATGAGCCAAAAAAAGAAGCTCGAACACAGCCAATGGGAGACCGCAAATGCGTAGACTGACAGGGATTCTTCTTGCCGGCGCGATGCTGGCGCTTTCAGGCGCGGGCATGGCCCTCGCCGACTATCCGGAGCGCCCGGTGACCTTCATCGTGCCCTGGCCTCCCGGCGACCTCGAGGACCAGCTCACGCGCATCATCGCCGACGAGATGACCCGGGAGACCGGCGTTCCCGCCAAGGTAATCAACCGGCCCGGCGGCGGCGGCGTCGAAGGCGCCACGGCGGTTTCCCAGTCGCAAGCCGACGGCTACACGATCGGCTCGTTCGTCATCGACGTGCCGACGATGCACATCATCCAGGGCAACGCGGGCTACGACCGCGAGACCTTCGAGCCCGTCGGTATCTTCCTGACCTATCCCTTCGCGCTGGTCGCCAAGAAGGACGCGCCCTATTCGAACCTCGCCGAACTGGCGGAGCACGCCAAGGCGAGCCCGGTGAAGCTCGGCCATTTCGGTTACGACCTCGTGCCGACGATGGAGACCTTCGCCGCGGCCAAGGCGCTGGGCTTCTCCTTTTCCAGCGACGCCGCCTTCGATTCCCTCGACTGCTCGACGCTTTCCACCGGAGACGTCGACGTGATGAACACCACGATGGCGACCGTGCTCGGCTGCCTCGGCGACGTGAAGGTCCTAGCCGCCTATACCGACCAGCCGCTTTCCATCATGCCCGACGCGCCGCTGCTGTCGGCTCAGGTCCCGGACCTGAAGATCACCCTGTGGAACGGCCTGTTCGTGCCGAAGGGCACGCCGCCGGAGATCAAGGAACGGATCGCGGCCATCGCCGAAAGGGCGATGCAGACGAGCAAGGCGCAGGACATCGCCAAGGCCACTGGAGCGGGCGTCTACTGGCAGAACGCCAGCGATGCCGCGGCCCGCATCGATGCCGACTACGCGGCCGCCGAGGCGCTGGTGAAAGCCGCCAAGGGCAACTGAGCGCCGGAGGCGCGCCGGCCGACGGCGCGTCTCTCGATCCCGGCCGGAGCGTTTGATGAGTGCACATGGCACGCCAAGCAGCGAGTTCGACATCGTCGAGGACGATTTCGACGCCGAGGTGCCGCCTCCGGCCGAGGGGCTGGCGGCCCTGGTGCTGACCCTCGTCGCGCTGGTCCTGCTGCTGCTGGCGCCCGTGGCGACACGCCTGCCGCCGGCCGGCAAGGGCTGGTACCTCGCCCCGGTCACCTGGCCGGCGCTGTGCCTCGGCATGGCCGCTGTCGCCGGCATCGTGCTCGGCCGCCGCCTGTGGACCGGCTGGCGCACGGCAACGGATCCTGCTGCCTTCCGCGGCCAGGCGATGTGGGCGTTCGGCGGGATCGGGCAGGCGCTGGAATACGGCCTCTGGTTCTGCCTCTACCTGCTCGGCGTCAGCTATCTCGGCTTCGCGATCGCCACGATCGCATTCCTGCAGTTCGTCGTCTGGCGCGCCGGGCTCAGGGGGCGAAGATGGGCGTTGACCGTCGCCGTCGCCATCATCCTCATCTTCCGCCTCGGCATCGGCCTGTGGTTTCCGCTGCCCCCCATGGTCCAGATGCTGCCCGCATGGGTCGGCAACACGTTCGGAGCCGTCCTGTGATCGACGCTTTCCTGCTCGGCCTGGAGCACATCGCGACGTGGCAGGTCATCATGGCGCTGGTGCTGGGCGCGCTGCTCGGCATCCTCGTGGGCGCCGTGCCGGGTCTCGAGCCTGCCGGCGCCATGGCCATCCTGCTGCCCTTCAGCCTGCAGCTCGAGCCGCTGCCCGGCGTGACCCTCCTGCTCGGCGCCTATGGCGGCGCCTGGTATGGCGGCGCCATCCCGGCGATCCTGATCCGCGTGCCCGGCACCCCGGTCAACGTGCTGACCACCTATGACGGATATCCGATGGCGCGCCGCGGCGAGGCGCACCGCGCGCTCTCCCTCGCCTACTCCTCGTCCTTCGTCGGCGGCACGATCTCGGTGCTGGCGCTGGTGCTGCTGGCGCCGTACCTCGCCCGGGTGGCCGAACGGTTCGGCGCGCCGGAATACGCGATGGTCTGCGTGGTGGCGCTGGTGTCGGTGCTGCTCGCCCACCAGAAACACGTCGTCGCCGCCCTGCTTTCGCTCGGCCTCGGCATGTTCCTCGGCTCGGTCGGCTTCGAGTCCCCGTTCAACACGCAGCGCTACACCTTCGGCCAGCAATGGCTGCTCGGGGGCGTGCCGATGGTGCCGGTGGTCATCGGCCTCTTCGCCATGTCGCAGGCCTTCGTCCTCCTGGGCACCGACCGTGTCCGCCAGCGACCCACCGGCCTGGAAGGCCACAGCCGCTTCCGCGGCCTGATGGAGGTGTTCCGCTATCCGCGCACGCTCGCCCGCTCCTCCGGCCTCGGCGTCGTCATGGGCCTGCTGCCGGGCGTCGGCGAATTCGGCGCGCAGTTCCTGTCCTATTCGCTCGCCCGCCGCTTCTCGAAGAAGCCCGAGGAGTTCGGCAAGGGCTCGCCGGAAGGCCTCGTCGCCTCCGAAACCTCGATCAGCGCCTGCACCTCGACGGTGCTCGTGCCCCTGCTGTCGCTGGGCATTCCCGCCGATCCGCTGATGGCGATGCTGCTCGCCGTGTTCATGATCCATAACATCATCCCCGGCCCGCAGCTCTTCGCCGAGCATCCCGACTTCATCTCGGGGCTCTACATCTCGCTGTTCCTGCTCAACGTGATCGTGCTGACGTTCCTGCTCTTCGCCACGAAGCACATCGTGCGACTTTCCAGCCTCAACCCGAAGATCATCGGCGCGACCATACTGGTGCTGGCGCTCATCGGCTCGTACACGCAGAACTATCGCCTCTCCGACGCGCTGATCGCGGTGATCTTCGCCGTGATCGGCCGCTTCATGCTGCGCAACGGCATACCGGCGTTCCCGCTGGTCATAGGCCTGGTGCTCGGCCCCATGCTGGAGGTGCGCCTGAAGCAGTCGCTGAGCCTGTCGAACGGCGATCCGAGCATTTTCCTCACGCGCCCGATCGCCGCAACGCTGCTCGGCTTCGCCATCGTCGCCATAGCACTCTTCATCGTCGCGCAACTGCGCGGCCGGCGCGCGCGCGCCGAACTCGCGCCGGAAAGCAGGTAGACCATGCGACAGGATCAGATCGACGCGCTGCGCAACCTGAGCATCGCCCCGCAGCAGCTGTTCATCGCCGGCAGGCACGAGCCGGCGAGTGCCGGGACGACGCTGGACGTAGTCTCGCCGCTCGACGGCAGCAGGCTGACCACGCTGGCCGATGCCGGCGCGGCCGACGTCGAACGCGCGATCATCGCGGCGCGCAAGGCGTTCGACACCGGCTCCTGGCCGCGCGCCGCGCCCGCTGAGCGCAAGAAGGTGCTGCACAGAATCGCCGACCTGATCGAGAAGCACGCGCTGGAACTCGCCGTGCTCGGCGTGCGCGACAACGGCACCGAGATCGCCATGGCCTACAAGGCCGAGCCCGGCAGCGCGGCCGGCACCTTCCGCTACTATGCCGAAGCGGTCGACAAGGTGCATGGCGAGATCGCGCCGACGGCCGACAACGTGCTCGGCCTCGTCCACCGCGAGCCGGTCGGCGTCGTGGCGGCCATCGTACCCTGGAACTTCCCGCTGATGATCGGCGCTTGGAAGATCGCGCCGGCGCTGGCCGCCGGCAACTGCGTGGTGCTGAAGCCGGCGGAGACGGCGTCGCTTTCGCTCCTCAGGCTGGCGGAGCTCTGCGCCGAGGCGGGCCTGCCTGAAGGCGTACTCAACGTCGTAACCGGGCGCGGCGCGGTCGCCGGCGAGGCGCTCGGCCTGCACATGGACGTCGACGTGCTGGCTTTCACCGGGTCCGGCGTCACCGGTCGCCGCCTGCTCGAATATTCCGCCCGGTCCAACCTCAAGCGCGTCTATCTCGAGCTCGGCGGCAAGTCGCCCAACATCGTGTTCGCCGACGCGCCGGATCTCGATCTCGCCGCGAAAATCTCCGCGCAGGGCATCTACCGCAATTCCGGGCAGGTCTGCGTAGCGGGCTCCCGCCTGCTGGTGGAACGCTCCATCCGCGAGGCGTTCGTGGCGAAAGTGGCGGCGATCGCGGCGCGCATGACGGTGGGCGACCCGCTCGACCTCGCCACAGAGGCAGGCGCGGTCAACAGCGCCGCGCAGCTTGAGCGCAACCTCGCCCATGTCGAGCGCGCGGCCGCCGAGGGCGCCGTGCTGGTCACCGGCGGCCGGCGCATCCTCGAGGAGACGGGCGGCTACTACATGCAGCCGACCCTGTTCGACGCGGTGCATCCCGACATGGCGCTTGCCCGCGAGGAGGTGTTCGGCCCGGTGCTTGCGGCCATTCCCTTCGACGACGAGGCCGACGCGGTGCGCATCGCCAACGCCACGTCATACGGCCTCGCCGCGGCGGTCTGGACCTCCAGCCTGTCGCGCGCCCATCGGATGGTGCGCGCGATCAAGGCGGGCGTGGTGCACGTCAACACCTATGGAGGAGCCGACATCACGGTGCCGCTCGGGGGCGTCAGGCAATCGGGCAACGGCCACGACAAGTCGCTGCACGCACTGGACAAATACACGGATCTGAAGACCGCATGGATTTCGCTCTGAATAACGACAAGGCCGCCGGGCCCGCCGCCGCGGTCGACCGGCTGATCGACGCCGAGCAGGCGCGCTTCGCTGCCACGCATCCGCGCTCGGCGGAAGCGTGGGCGCGCGGCCGCCAGCACTTCCTCTACGGCGGGCCTTCGCACTGGATGCGCCGCTGGGCCGGCGGCTTTCCGGTTTATGTCGAGAAGGCTGAGGGCTGCCACGTCCGCGACATCGACGGGCATGACTATGTCGATTTCTGCCTGGGCGACACCGGCGGCATGTGCGGCCATGCGCCGGAAGCAGTGACGCGCGCCGCCACCGAGCAGCTCCGCCGCGGCACCACGCACATGATGCCGACCGAGGACAGTCTTTGGGTCGGCGAGGAACTCGCGCGCCGCTTCGGCCTGCCTTACTGGACGCTGACCACCTCGGCCACGGACGCCAATCGCGGCGCGATCCGCATCGCCCGCATGATCACCGGCCGCGACAAGGTGCTCGTCTTTTCCGGCTGCTATCATGGCGGCATCGACGAGGCGCATGTCGAGCTGCACGAGGGCCGCATGCGCATGCGCAACATGATTCACCCGAACGGCGTGGATCATGCGCGCGTGTCGACGGTGGTGCAGTTCAACGACGTCGCCGCGCTCGAGGCGGCGCTGGCGCCGGGCGACGTCGCCTGCGTGCTCATGGAGCCGCTGATGACGAATTTCGGCATGATCCCGGTCGCCGACGGTTTTCACCAGGCCGTCCGCGCCGCCACACGCCGGACCGGCACCCTGCTCGTCATCGACGAGACGCACACGATTTCCTGCGGTCCCGGCGGATATACCCGGCTGCACGGGCTGGAGCCGGACATCTTCGTTGCCGGCAAGGCGATCGCCGGCGGCATACCGGCCGGCATCTTCGGCCTCGACGAAGCCATCGCGGCGCGGCTCTGGGACGTGGTGCCGCACGTCAACCCGCGGCAGCGCCAGTCCTCGCATTTCGGCATCGGCGGCACGCTCGCCGGCAACGCCTTGACCATCGCCACGATGCGCGCGGTACTGGAGGAGATCCTGACGCCGCGGAACTACGAGAACATGATCGCCCGCGCCGGCGAGCTGGCGGACGCGGCCCGTGCCGTTATCGCGCGCCATGCGCTGCCCTGGCACGTCACCCAGATCGGCGCGCGGGCCGAGATCATGTTCACGCCGGTGCCGCCGCGCAATGCCGCCGAGGTGGCGGCGACGCGGCGCGGTGATCTCGAGACGCTGCTCCACGCCTTCTACATGAACGAGGGCATACTGGTAACGCCGTTCCACACCATGTTCCTGATGTGCCCGGCGACGACGCCCGCGGATGTCGCCCGCCATGCCGGGGTTTTCGAGCGCTTCGCGGCGATGGCGCGCGCGCAGGGCGTGGCCTGAGCCATGGCCTTCGACCTCTCCGGGCGGGTGGCGCTGGTGACTGGCGGCGGGCGCGGCATCGGCGCAGCGATCGTCACCCGCCTCGCCGAGGCCGGCGCGCGGGTCGCAATCTGCAACCGCACGCCGGAGCCGGCGGAGGCACTGGTCACGCAACTGGGGTCGCGAGGCCTTGCCGCCTGCACGGTCGCCTGGCCGGGTACGGGCCGGGCGGCGATCCGCGGCATGGTCGACCGGCTGGCCCACGCCGAGGGCCGGCTCGATATCGTGATCCACAATGCCGGCGGCTGCCCCTGGGCCTCCATCGAGGACCTTGACGAGGACAAGCTCTCCGCGGCGCTGGACATCAATCTCGACGCCTTCGTCTGGCTGGTGCAGGCGGCTGCGCCGCACATGCGGGCGAACGGCTTCGGGCGGCTGCTGGTCACGTCCTCCGTCTCGGCGCGGGTCGCCATGGGCGGCGGCGCCCATTATTCGGCCGCCAAGGCGGGCGTGAACGCCTTCGTTCGCGGCGCCGCCTTCGAGCTCGCACGCGACGGCATCACCGTCAACGGCGTCGAGCCGGGCTTCATCGCCAAGCCGGGCCGCGGCACGCTGTCGACGCCGCAAAAGCAGGCAGCCATCGGCCGCCACATCCCCGTGGGCCGCATGGGCGAGGCCGACGACGTGGCGCACGCCATGCTTTACCTCGCCTCGCCCGAGGCCAGATACACGACCGGCCAGACCATCGTGGTCGACGGCGGCGCCACGCTGCCGGAAACCGGCTATGCGGTCGAAGACAAATGGGGCCTCGAATGACGGACCGGCTCGCGGGGCGCGTCGCGCTGATCACCGGAGCGGCGACGGGCATGGGCCGCGCCACCGCCGCGCTTTTCGCCCGCGAGGGCGCATCGGTGGTGCTGTTCGGGCTCGGCGGAGAAATGCTGGACGAGGCCGCGCGCGCGACGGGCGGTCGCGCCGTGCATGGCAGCGTCGCCGACAACGCCGACGTCGCGCGCGCTGTCGAGGCGTGCGGCGGCAGTCTGCACATCGTCGTCAACGCCGCGGGGATCATGCTGCCCGACACGCCGGAAACGCTCACCGACGAGGCGTGGGAGGCTAGCCTTTCGGTCAACCTCACCGGCGCGATGAAGGTCTGCCGCGCCGCGATGCCGCTGCTCAAGGGCCGGCCCGGCGCCGCGATCGTCAACATCGCCTCCGTCGGCGCGTTCAACGGCGGCCCGGTCAACGCCGCCTATTCGGCGAGCAAGGCGGCGCTGGTGTCCTTCACCCGCACGCTCGCCTACGCGCATGGCGCCGACGGCGTGCGCGCCAATGCGGTCGCCCCCGGCTGGGTGCGCACGCCGATGAGCGAATACGAGATGGAGGTAGCCGCACGCCAGAACGGCACCTCCGCCGAAGCCGAGTTCACGGCACTCACGCAGCGCATCGCGCTGCGCCGCGTGGCGGAACCGGCCGAGATCGCCTCATGCTGCCTGTTCCTCGCTTCGGACGAGGCCTCCTTCGTCACCGGCGCCGTGCTGATCGCCGACGGCGGCGGACGGTCGCCGACGCACAATCGCGCCGTTTGACGCGGGCCTGCTCCCTTTCCAAACGCCCAAAGCAGTCCGGCACGGCACGCCTCCATAGTGGAGGCCGCGTGCCGCTGGATTTGCTCCGGCCCCGTATCGCGTGTCAGATGGCGCGATCGTATAGACCCGCCTGCAGGACAAGGCCGCATGAAGAACCGACGGTCCGAAACCGCCAAGCCGCGAACCGGAGAAACGGCTTCCACGCCGCGACCGGCCCGCCGCTCGCTGGCCATCGAGCTGCTGCGTGCGAGAGAGGCGGTCATGAGCCATTTCCGGCCGATACTGGCCGCGCACGACGTGAGCGAGCAGCAGTGGCGAGTGATCCGCGTGCTGTCCGAGGAGGGAACCCTCGACGCCACCGAGGTGGCGGAAAAGGCCTTCATCCTGCCGCCGAGCCTGACGCGCATGATCCGCTCGCTCGAGGAACGCGGCTTCATCACCAGGCAGAAGGACGAGGCCGACGGGCGCCGCGTGCTGCTCAGGCTCGCGCCGTCCGGCCAGGCCGTCATCGACGCGGTCATGCCGCACAGCCTGCGCGCCTATGCCGAGATCGACGCGCGCTTCGGCGCCGAGCGGCGCGAACGGTTGCTGGAACTGCTCGGCGAGCTGGCCGCCCTGAAGGCCGACCGGCCGGCGTCGGAATAGGAGCTGTCGGCCTTCAGGCCAGCAGGCTCGTCCTCGCCCCGACCGCCAATCAGCAACGCCGGCAATTGGCGGAGCGGATCAGGCGAAGAACAGGCCGACCGATCCATACGGCCCGAAGTCGGCAAGGATGGTGTCGCCGTGGCGCGCTTCGATCGGACGGATGAACGATCCGGCCAGCACGATCTGGCCGGCGTCGATGCCCTCGCCGTAGCGCGCGAGCCGGTTCGCCAGCCAGGCGACGCCGCGGGCCGGCTGGTTGAGGACGCCGGCGCCGAGGCCCGTCTCCTCCACCTCGCCGTTGCGGGTGACGATCGCGCCCATCCAGCGCATGTCTACCTGGTCCGGCCGCACAGCGCGGCCGCCGGTGACGACGCCGGCATTGGCGGCATTGTCGGAAATGGTGTCGAAGATGGTGCGCGCCTTCTTCGACGCCGGGTCGACGCGCACGATGCGGGTATCGAGGATTTCCAGCGCCGGCGTGACGTAGTCCGCCGCATTGAGCACGTCGAAGACGGTGACTCCAGGACCCTTCAGCGGCGCCTTCATGATGAAGGCGATCTCGGCCTCGATGCGCGGCTGAATGAAGCGGTCGGCAGGAACCGTCGCGCCGTCCTCGAACACCATGTCGTCGAGCAGAACGCCGGAATCCGGAATATCGATGTTGAGGGCATACTGCATGGCCTTCGAGGTCAGGCCGATCTTCCAGCCGATCGGCTTGCGCCCCGCCGCCAGCTTCCGTTTCATCCAGGCCGCCTGGATCGCGTAGGCGTCGTCCATGTCGATCGCCGGATGCGCGAGCGACAGCAGGCCGATCTGCCGGCGCGTCCGTTCCGCCTCGTCGAGGTTTTGCGCCGCCGCTTCGATCTCATCCGGTTTCATCATGACGCGGCCTCGTCGGCGATGGTGTTCCGCAGGACGCCGATCCCCTCGGCCTCGACCTCGACGACGTCGCCAGGCTTCAGCCAGACCGGCGGATCGAAACGCGCGCCGGCGCCGGTCGGCGTGCCGGTGACGATCACGTCGCCCGGAACCAGCGTCGTGAAGGTCGAGACATAGCCGATGATCCGGCGGAAGGAAAAGATCATCCGGCCGGTGCGGTCGCTCTGACGCACCTCGCCGTTGACGCGGGTCTCGAGCCGGATGTCGGCGAGCTGGCTTTCGTCCGTGTAGGGAATCAGCCACGGGCCCATGGCGCCGCTGCGATCGAAATTCTTGCCCTGGGTGACGTTGAATTTCGCATGCCGCACCCAGTCGCGGATGGTGCCTTCGTTGCAGAGCGAAACGGCCGCGATGTGGTCGAGCGCGTCTGCCTCCGGAATGCGCCGGCCGCCCTTGCCGATGAAGATGACGACCTCGCCCTCGTAGTCGAGCTGGGGGCTTTCGGGAGGACGGATCAGCGGCTGCCCGTGACCGGTGAAGGATCGCGGGAAGCGGATGAACAGGGAAGGGTTGGAGGGTGCCGCCTGGCCGTCCTTGTACTCTTCATTGCGGTCGGGGAAGTTGACCCCGACGCAGATGATCTTCTCCGGCGACGGAACCGGTATCTCGAAGCGGATATCGTCCAGCGGCAGGTCCGGCGCGCGCCCCGCATTGTCCTCGGCCAGGGCGACCAGCGCGCCGTCCTCTACGACCGCGCGCAAGCTCGGCCAGCGCGCCGCGTGACGCGCGGAGAGATCGATCACGCCGCCGGCGACGGCGAGGCCATAGCCGTGCCGGCCCTGCCGGCTGAAGCTCAGGAATCTTGGACGCATGTCGTCGGCCATCCTTTCGGTCAGGGGGCGATGATCGGCTGCGCGTTCAGTTGCGCGTCGACGACATCCGTGCCGGCGAACAGGCTGCCGTGCTCGAACCAGGATTTCGGCGCCGCCGCCCCCCACAGGGTCTGGCGCTGCGGATCCTTGAGGTCCCATCGGATCGGCTCGAGGTCGGGATCGACGGTCTGGTAGTCGGAGCAGTAGATCTCGATCCGGTGACCGTCGGGGTCGAGCACGTAGAGGAAGAACGCGTTGGATATGCCGTGCCGGCCAGGACCGCGCTCGATATTGGCGAGCCAGCCCGTGGTCGACATCAGGTCGAGCAGGTCGATGATGTTGAGCGGCGTCGGCACCCAGAAGGCGGTGTGATGGAGACGCGGCCCGCGGCCATTGGTGAAGGCGATGTCGTGAACGCCGCCCTTGCGATGCGTCCAGGCCGCCCACAAGCGCTTCGTGTCCTCGTCCTCGGTGTATTCGGTCACCCGGAAGCCGATTTCGTTGAAGAACGCGACCGATTCGTCGACATTCGGCGAAAAGCAGTTGAAATGATCGATGCGCAGCGGCTTCACGCCCCTGTAGAGCGCGTATTTCTGGTGGATCGGCGGCAGACGGTCCATCTTCGAGTAGAATTCGAGGGGAATGCCGTGCGGGTCGCGGGTCCGGAAGGTGCGGGACTGGTAGGGCCGCTCGACCCACTCGACCGGCAGGCCTCTGCCTTCGAAGAAGCCGGCGGCCTTGTCGAGGTCGTCCTCGGCGAACACCTTGAAGCCGAGATCGCGGGCTTCCGCTCTGTCGCACCTCCTGAGCACGATGCAGTGATGGCCCCGCTCCTCCATGGCGCGCAGGTAGATGGCGTCGGCGGTCTCGTCGGTGACCTGGAGCCCCAGCGTGTCGACGTAGAAGGCGCGCGACCGGGCAAGGTCGGTTACGCCGAACTCGACATGGCTGAGCCGCACGATGTTGAACGGCGGATAGAGGTTCGGCTTGGGGATCGGCATCGATGTCTCCTCCTGCCCGCCGGACGCGGCGGCGGGCCTGTCCCGGCTGATGCCCGCGATCAGCCGCCCAGCTTCTGGATGGCATGGGCCTTCGTCGCGAAGGCGACGTTCTTCGTCTCCATGTAGAAGTCGAAGGACCAGTCGCCGCCATCGCGGCCGATGCCCGAATTCTTGACGCCGCCGAACGGCGTCGGCAGATGGCGCACGTTTTCCGAGTTCACCCAGATCATGCCGGCCTCGAGCGCGTCCGAGAACCGGAAGGCGCGGGTGACGTCCGACGTCCACAGATAGGCCGCGAGGCCGTAGCGGACGTCGTTGGCAAGCGCCAGCGCCTCGGTCTCGCCCTCGAAGGGGATCGCCGTCAGCACCGGGCCGAATATCTCTTCCTGGGCGACGCGCATGCCGTTGTTCGCGCCGGCGAACAGTGTCGGCTGCACATAACAGCCTCCCCCCGGGCCCTCGGCCTTGCCGCCGCCGGCCATCACCGTCGCGCCTTCCGACCGGCCGACCTCGATGTAGTCGAGCACCTTCCTCTCGTGCACCGGATGGATGAGCGGGCCGATCACCGTTTCCGGGTCGAGCGGATGGCCTATCCTGATGCGCTTGGCCTTTTCAGCGACCAGCGCGGTGAACCGGTCGTGGACGCCCGCTTCGACGAGCAGCCTCGACGACGACGTACAGCGCTCGCCGTTCAGCGAATAGATCATGAAGACGGCGGCGTCGGCGGCGCGTTCGAGATCGGCATCGGCGAAGACGACGACGGGATTCTTGCCGCCGAGCTCGAAATGCACGCGCTTCAGCGTATCAGCGCCCTGCTTCATGATCAGCGAGCCGGTGCGGCTCTCGCCGACGAAGCCGATCGCCTTGATCAGCGGATGCTCGGTGAGCGCGCGGCCGGCCTCCTCGCCGAAACCGTTGACGAGATTCCAGACGCCCTTGGGCAGCCCCGCCCCCTCCGCGATCTCGACCAGCAGCCTGGCCGTCAGCGGCGAAAGCTCGGCAGGCTTGTGGACGATGGTGCAGCCGGCGGCGAGCGCCGGAGCGATCTTCCAGGTCGACAGCATGAAGGGCGTGTTCCACGGCGTGATGATGCCTACCGGGCCGATCGGGACACGGGTCGTCATGTTGACCTGGCCCTCGGCGCGCAAGGCCCTGCCGTCGCGCGCCTCCGGCGCCTTGTCGGCGAAGAAGCGGAAATTCTCGGCGCCGCGCAGCGCCGCCTTGGACATGAACTTCAGCGCCTGGCCGGTGTCCATGCATTCGACGAAGGCAATTTCCTCCGCACGCGCCACGATGGCGTCGGCGATCGCGTGCAGCACCGCCTTGCGCTTCTCGCCGGGCATCGCCGTCCATTCCGCGAACGCCGCCTTCGCGGCCTTTGCCGCCCGGTCGACGTCGGCGGCCTTGCCGCGCGCGACCGCCGCCAGCGGTTTCAGGTCGATCGGCGATATGGTCTCGAAAACGGAGCCGTCCTCAGCGGGCACATCCTCGCCGCCGATGCGGTTGAGCACGCCGCGCTCCCGGAAGCCGGCGAGATAGTTTTCCGCCCTGGAGAGGTTCTCTTGCAGCTTGGACATCGTCTGTTTCCTGACTGGCCCCGGCGACGGAACCTACCTGCCGCGCAGGCGCTGATGGATGGCGTTGCGCTTCCAGCTCAGATCGGAATCAATCTCCCGGATCTCCAGCGAGAGCGCGAAGTGCGGGCTGGCGAAGAGCGACTCCAGCACATCCTGCGCCGTCCGGAAAATCGCCTCGCCCACCTGCCTGCATTCCTCGATCGTTCGGCCCTTGCCGATGCGGAAGTTGAGATCCACGAAGGCGTTCTCCGGCAGGCGGTCGGCGATCGCATAGTGGTCCGCACGCAGGGCACGGACACGCACCGCGCCAACCTCGAACAGGCCGGACGCCAGCACGGTCGCCAGCAGCCGGTCACACAGGCCGGCGATGTCGGCGCGGCCGTCGAGATTGGCCGAGTACTCCACGATCAGATGCGGCAAGGTTCCTCCCGTGCGGCTTTATACTTAACGTGTTAAATAGATGACGGGTTGTCAAGCGATTTCTCGCGCGGAGCGCCCGACCGGGAAGGTCAGCCGCCAAAACTTCCGGCCTGGGTCGGAACATGCACGTAGTTGCGGTCGAAATAGAGCAGCGCATGGCCGTCCCGGCGCGAGCGGATGCCGACCACTTCGCCGATGAAGATGTTGTGCGTGCCGACCGGCCGGGCTTCGGCAAGCCGGCAGTCGAAGGAGACGATCGCATCGGCAAGGGCCTGATTGCCCGAGGGAAGGTCGATCCACTCGGCGGCCGCGTAGCGGGCCTCCATGTCTGACCGCTGGCCGGCGAAATAGCCGGCGAGTTCCTTGTGCTCCTGCGTCAGCACGTTGACACAGAAGCGGCGGTTCTCGACGAACAGACTGCCTTGCGCCGAGCGCATGTTCATGCAGACCAGCAGGGTCGGCGGCTCGTCGGTGACGCTGCACATGGCGGTCGCCGTGAAGCCGCCCCGGCCGGCCGCCCCGTTGGTGGTGACGACGTTGACGGGCGCGCAGACCCGCGCCATGGCGTTGCGGAATTCGGCCCTGGTGGCGGTGTCCATGGCCGCCGCCTCATTCGGCGGCGTCGCGGACGGGCGATGCGTCGCCGAGCGGCGGCAGCCAGGTGTCGCCGGTCCAGCCCTTCTCGTCGTAGTCGGCCATGCACCGGTCGACCAGCGCCTCCATCTCCTTCAGCCGGCCGCCGCGCTCCGCGCCCTTCAGCACCTGCAGACGGACTTCCTCCGGCGCGCCGGCATAGTTGAGCTCGTAGAGGGCATGGCGCCCGCCGAACTCCGTGCCGGTCGCATCCCACAGCAGCTTCATGATCTTGATGCGCTCGACATGGCCCATGTCGTTGGAGCCGCGCACATATTGCGCGAGATAGCGGTCGATCTCGGGATTGTCGAAATCGCGCGCCGAGGACGGCAGGTAGATGAGACCCGAGGCGATCACCCGGCGGACCGTGTCGACGACGCGCGGATAGGCTTCCGACATGAAGGTGCGATAGGAAAGCGCGGCCTCCATGTTCGGCAGCACCGCGCCGTTGGCCCAGGGTTGCGGATTGCGCGCCATGGCGTGCGAAAAGCTCCAGAACATGTGCCGGAGCGCGATCACTTCGCCGAGCGCCGCCTGGTTGCCCCGGAAGGCGTCGCCGCCGGTGGCGCGCAGCGCCTTGGCGAGCAGCCCTGCGAGGAAGTCGAGTTTTACCGCGAAGCGCGTGCAGCCCTGAAAACAGTAGCCGTGCATGAAACCCGACGCCGGATGGAACGACAGGATTTTCTGCGCGTCGCGCAGCACCAGCACGTCCTCCCAGGGGATGAAGACGTCGTCGAGCACGAGGATCGCGTCGTTCTCGTCGAAGCGCGAGGACAGCGGATAGTCGAACGGATGGCCGACCGTGTTCGCCGTCTGCTCGTATGAGACCCGGCAGAACATCTTGACGCCCGGCGCGTTCATCGGGACGATGAACATGACCGACAGCGACGGATCCTCGGTCACCGTCGCCGAGCCCTGGGCCAGGAAGTTGTAGTGGGTGAGCGCCGACGAGGTGGCCACCACCTTGGCGCCCGAGACGTGGATGCCGGCGTCGGTTTCCCTGGTGATGTGGACGAACACGTCCTTCACGGCATCCGCCGGCTTGTGGCGATCGATCGGCGGATTGACGATGGCGTGGTTCATGAACAGCACCGACTCCTGGGCGCGCTTGTGCCAGGCGAGCGCATTGTCCCTGAACGGGCCGTACCAGTCGGCATTGGCGCCGAGCGTGTTCATCAGCGCCGCCTTGTAGTCGGCGGTGCGGCCCATCCAGCCGTAGGACATGCGCGCCCACTCGGCGATTGCCCCCTGCTGGGCGACGAGTTCCTCCGACGAACGCGCCACGCGGAAGTACTTGTGCGTGTAGCCGCCGGAGCCGGTGTCGGTGGGCGATGTCAGCCTGTCCCGCGCGTCTGGAGCGTGCAGGGAATCGTAGAGCCGCGCCAGCGAGCGGGCAGCGTTGCGCATCGAGGGATGGGCGGTGACGTCGGCGACGCGTTCGCCATTGATATAGACCTCGCGCCCGTCCCGGAGGCTCGCGAGATATTCCTGGCCTGTGAAGGGCCGGGCCTTGTCGCTGCGATGGTCTTCGGCGCGCATCGTTGTCTCCTCCTCTGGACCGTGCGGATGCTAGTCCCGGCCGGCGAGCGCGACCATGGACAAAGACGCAAATTCGCTGGTACTTTTTCCGGCATGTCCGCGCGCCGCGATGTCCCCGAATTCTTCGTCTATGGCGAGCCGAGCCGCCCACTCGAAGTCGGCTTCCTCCATGTCGAAACCGTCATGGAACGCAAATCCCTGCACTTCGGCCATGTCGCTCCGCACCAGCATCCATCGATGGGGCAGATCACATACTGGTTCCGGGGGAGCGGGACCTATCGCATCGAAGACGAGACTTGGAACTTTTCGGCACCGACGGTGAGCTTCGTGCCGAGCAACGTCATCCATGGCTTCGACGTCGACGTGGAGTCCGACGCCTTCGTGATATCCATTTCGGACGGCATGCTGAAGACGCTGGCGCCGCGCGTCGATCTCGGCCTCGATGCGCCGGTCTTCATCACCGGCGGCCGTGACGATGCCGGCTGGGCGGGGATCGGCGCTCTCGTCGACATGATCGCGGCCGAGTATCGGACGCATGGCCCCGCCGCCGACAAGGTGCTGACGGGGCTGATCGGCGTCGTTCTGTCGCTGATCGCCCGTCTGGGAGAAGGCTCGACCGGTCTCTCGGCGTCGCCGACCGTAGCGCTCGCGGCAGCGCTGCGGCGGGCGGTCGATCGGCATTTCCGCAAGGATTTGCCGGTCGGCGCCTATGTCGAACTGCTGGCGACCACGCCGCATCTGCTCGACAAGGCCGCCCACGAGGTCTTCGGCTCGACCGTCAAGGACATGCTGCAGAAGCGGCGGCTGCTCGAGGCGAAGCGGCTGCTGATGTTCACCATACGCCCGGTCGAGGACATCGGCCGCGAGGTGGGGTTCGGCGATCCCGCCTATTTCTCGCGCTTCTTCCGCCGGCACACGGGCGAGGCGCCGTCCGCATGGCGCCGCCGGCACCTCGAGCAGGATGCCCGCAGGCCGGCATAGACCGGCGGGCCAGGGCTTGCGGCCACTCGTGCGACCGGGGAGAGCAGCATGCCGCAAGGCCTGCGGCACGCACCGCTCATTTCCCCTCACTTTTCGCACCTGCGAAGACGGAGGTTCCGGCTCTCATTTCGAGCCATTATTTGAGACAGTATTCCTGCCCGGCGATTAGGCAGGAAAAGCGTTCCTTTGCGCAAAATGGCGGCATCGCCGATGATCCAGCCTCAACAGCAACCTGCCAGGAACGATCATGTCCGACCCGAAAAATACATATCCGCTCGCCAGCGCCGTTCCCCGCCGGACCGGCCTCGGCATGCTGGTCGCCTCCGCCGTGGCGCTCGGCAGCTTCGCATTCGCCGCGCCGGTCCTCGCCCAGGACAAGAAGGAGATCAAGGTCGGCATCATCAGCGGCGAGGACGAGGACGTGTGGCGCGTCGTCGTCGAGGAAGGCGCCAGGCGCGGCCTCACCATCGAGACCGTGGTCTTCAACGACTACACCCAGCCGAACGAGGCGCTGGAACGCGGCGAGATAGATGCCAACGCCTTCCAGCACCAGCCCTATCTCGACAACCAGATCAAGACGCAGGGCTACCACATCGTGCCGGCCGGCTATACCGCCGTGTGGCCGATCGGCCTCTATTCGAAGAAGCACAAGACAGTCGCCGAGTTGCCGGAAGGCGCCGTGGTCGGCGTGCCCAACGATCCGTCGAACGAGGGCCGCGCGCTGCGCGTGCTGCAGAACGAAGGGCTGATCAAGCTGAAGGACGGCACCGGCATCCTCGCCACCGTGACCGACATCGCCGAAAATCCGAGGAAGCTCGACATCAAGGAACTCGACGCCGGCATCGTCGGACGCTCGGTCGACGATCTCGACGCGGCGGTGGTGAACACCGACTGGGCGCTGAAGAGCGGCCTGACCCCTGACGAGCGCATCGCCCAGGAGCCGGTGGCCGACAATCCGTACCGCAACTTCATCGCCGTGAAAGCCGGCGCCGAGAACGAGTCTTGGGTGAAGACCCTGGTCGAATCCTACCAGAACGAAACGGTGAAGGCCGAGTTCGATCGGGTGTACAAGGGAACGGGCATCAGCGCCTACTGAGCGCCGATATCGCACCGGCTGCGGCGGCCTGCGTTCCACGCGGGCCGCCGACCTGTTTTTACTCGGACCTGGACGTATAATGAACGTACACTTTTCAGCAGGAGTGCCGGTGGAGCGCGCCGGGCTGCACCATGATGTCGTCCGCCTGACCGACCTGCGCCGCCGGTTCGGGCGGACGGCGGCACTCGACGGCGTCTCGCTGACCGTCCACAAGGGCGAGATTCTCGGCATCATCGGTCGCAGCGGCGCGGGCAAATCGACGCTGATCCGCTGCCTCAACGGCCTGGAGCGACCCGATTCCGGCGAGGTGTTCATCGAGGGCCGGGAGATCAGCCGGCTCGGCGAGCGCGACCTGCAGCCGCTGCGCCGGCGCATCGGTATGATCTTCCAGCATTTCAACCTGCTGTCAGCCAAGACCGTGGTGCAGAACGTCGCCCTGCCGTTGAAGATCGCGGGAATCGGCAAGGCGGAGCGCGTCCGCCGGGCCGCCGAGCTTCTGGATCTCGTCGGGCTGCCCGAGAAGGCCGGAAGCTATCCGGCGCAGCTTTCCGGCGGCCAGAAGCAGCGTGTCGGCATAGCCCGCGCGCTGGCCGCCAATCCGGCCCTGCTGCTTTCGGACGAGGCGACGTCGGCGCTCGATCCTGAGACGACGCGCTCGATCCTGGCGCTGCTGAAGGACATCAACCGCCGGTTCGGACTCACCATCCTGCTCATCACCCACGAGATGGAGGTGATCCGGTCGATCGCCGATCGTGTTGCGGTCATAGACCAGGGACGCATCGTCGAGGAAGGACCGGTCTGGTCGGTCTTTGCCGAACCGAAGTCGGAGGTCACGCAACGGCTGCTTGCCGGCATGCGTCCGCAGTTGCCGCCGGAGATCGCGGGCAGGCTTTCGCCCGAACCCGTCGGGGAGGCCGTGCTCAGGATCGACATCTTCGGCGACGCGGCGCGCCAGGCGCTGCTCTCCGACCTTGCCGGCACGCTGAAGGTGTCCTTCCGGCTGATCCACGGCGGCATCGAGACGATCCAGGGCGAGCCGGTCGGCACGCTGTTCCTGATGATCCCGGGCGGCGGCGAAGACGTGGCCAGGGTCAGCCAATTTCTTCAAGCGCGCGGCGCGCGAACCGAGGTGCTCGGCCATGTCGCCGGTGATGCTTGAACTGCTTGTCCGCTCGACCTGGGAAACCATCCTGATGACGGCCGCCTCCGGCCTGATCTCGCTGGTCGCGGGCCTGCCGCTCGGCCTGGCGCTGGTCGCCACCGATCGCGGCGGCATCGCCGAGAACCTGTGGTTCAATCGTATCCTCGGCGCCGTCATCAACGGTTTCCGCTCGGTGCCGTTCATCATCCTGCTCGTTGCCTTGATCCCGCTGACGCGGTTGATCGTCGGCACGTCGATCGGCACCTGGGCGGCGATCGTGCCGCTGTCGATCGCCGCCACGCCCTACTATGCGCGCATCGCGGAGGTTTCGCTGCGCGAGGTGGATCACGGGCTGGTCGAGGCGGCCCGCGCCATGGGCGGCAACCGCTGGACGATCATCCGCGAGGTGCTGGTCCCGGAAGCGCTGCCCGGCCTCGTCGCCGGCTTCACCGTGACGCTGGTGACGCTCGTCGGCGCGTCGGCCATGGCCGGCGCGATCGGCGCGGGCGGCCTCGGGGATCTGGCCATCCGCTACGGCTACCAGCGCTTCGAAACGATGGTGATGATCGCCGTGGTCGCCGTGCTGATCGTGCTGGTATGCCTCATCCAGTATGCCGGCGACCGGCTCGTCGCCAGGCTCGACCATCGCGCCTGACGGGCGCCGGCCGGCGGCGTGCCGTCGTCGTCTGTCACGTCACCGCCGGACGGCTGCCCTCTTGTGCTTGCGCATCCGCGTTCGCTATCAGCGTCGCAGATCAAGAAGGGCGAAGCGGCATGGACAGTCTGGTTGGAAAAGTCGCCTGGGTCACCGGAGCGGGCAGCGGCATCGGACAGGCGGTCGCCACCGCGCTGGCGGGCGCCGGCTGCGTCGCGGTGCTGACGGGTCGGCGCCAGGAGGCGCTGGAGCAGACAGCGGAGAAAATCGCCGCCAGCGGCGGAACGGCCGTTGCGCGGGCCGGCGACCTGACGCAGCCGGACACGGCGGGCGCGATCGTGGGCGAGATCGAGGAGCGGTTCGGGCGCCTCGACATCCTCGTCAACAATGCCGGCGGCAACATCGCCGAAAGGGCGTGGCGGGACCTGACGACGGACAGCATCGATTCGCTGATCAACGGCAACCTGTCGGCAGCCTTCTACTGCGCGGCGGCCGCGATGCACCCCATGCGCCGAGCCAAGCAAGGGCTGCTGATCCATACCGCTTCGTGGGCGGGAAAATTCATCCACCCGGTGAGCGGGCCCGTCTATACGGCGGCCAAGCACGCCGTCGTGGCGATGAGCCAGAGCATCAACATGGAGGAATACCGCAGCGGCATCCGCTCGACCGCCATCCTGCCGGCCGAGGTGGCGACGCCGATCCTCGACAAGCGCCCGCAGCCGCCGAGCGCGCAGGAGCGGGCCGAGATGCTGCAGCCGGAGGATCTGGCCGAGCTCGTGCTGTTCCTCGCCACGCGGCCCGCCTCGGTCTGCCTCAACGAGATCGTGATCAGCGCCCGGCTGAACAAGTTCTACGAACGGTGATCGCATATCCCGTCGGCCGCCGCGATCGATCCTTCCGATGGCAATCGCATATGGCGAGCGGCTCGCGCCCCCACCCCTAACCCCTCCCCTCAAGGGGGAGGGGGATTTTGTGGTCGCCATGCCGAGCGAAATCGCAACCGATTCACGTTTGGCGGAACCGCGGCAAGATCCCCCTTGAGGGGTGGGGGTAAGTTTGTATGCACGCTCGCCGGCTCAAGCCGGCGAGCGGGCGATCAGCTCGGCGGCGCGGCGGCCGATCATCATGCAGGTCGGGGCGATGTTGACGCTGACCATGGTCGGCATGATCGAGGCGTCGGCGACGCGCAGGCCCGGCACGCCGATGACGCGCAGCTCGGGATCGACCACAGCCCGCGGGTCGGCCGGATCGCCCATCCGGCAGGTACCGGCGGGGTGATAGCCGGTCGTCACCGTTTCGCGCACGAAATCGGCGATTTCCTCGTCGTCCCGGCAGTCCGCGCCGGGAGCAAGCTCGGCGCCGGCCCAGCCCTGCATCGCCGGCGCCGCGAACAGCCGGCGCGCGGCTTTGACGCCGCCGACCATGATGCGCATGTCGTAACCGTCGGGATCGCTGAAATAGGCCGGATCGACGGCGGGATGATCGTGCGGGCCGGGCGACGAGAGGCACACGCTCCCCTCGCTTCTCGCCCGGTTGACCGTGAAATAGGCGGCGAAACCGAAAGGGGCGGATGGATAGCCGGCCGGTGCCGTCTGCTGCTCGAACAGCTCCGGTCCGAGCTGGATCTCGATGTCCGGCCAGGGCGCATCCGGCTCGACGCGCTCGAACAGGACGCCCGCATAGTTCCAGACCTCGTCGCGCGCCAAAGGCCGCGTCGCCGCAATATTCACGCAGGCGGCGGGGTGGTCGAGCAGATGGCGCCCGACGCCGGGAAGGTCCCTGCGCACCTCAAGTCCGAACTCGCGCAGATGATCGGCCGGGCCGATGCCCGACAGCATCAGCAACTTCGGCGTCTCCAGCGCGCCGGCTGACAGCACGACCTCGCGGCGGGCGCGGATCGGTCCGCGGCTGGTCTCGACGCCGGTCACTTCGTTGCCGGGCCCGAACAGCAGCCGCTCCACCGCGGTCTCCGTCAGCACGGCGAGATTCGCCGGAAGGGAGGACGGCGGCCGCAGGAAGACGACCGACGTCGACTGGCGGTACGCTCCGGACTTGCTCATCCGGTAGTCGCCCATGCCGATATCGAAGGGGGTGCTGAAGTCGATGCGTTCGAAGCCGGACTGACGCGCCGCGTCGAACAGCACGCGGTGCGAATCGAGGTCGGCCGCCTGGGTCTCGACCTTGACGCTCGCCTCGAGCGCCTCGAAATGCGGAAGGATCGCGTCGGGTCCCCATCCCAGCGCGCCGGCGGCGGCCCAGTCGTCGAAATCGCTGGCCGGCGGCCGGAACCAGATGCAGGTGTTCTGCGAGGTCGAGCCGCCGAGCACGCGGCTCACCGGATAGCTGAAGCGCCCGTTTCCCCGTGTCGGCGGCACGATCGCGATGCGCGTTCCGAGCGGGCCTGCGGGAACCTCGCGGTAGCGCCGGAAATCCAGCACCTCGTCCTTGTCCGCATCGCTCGGACCGATCTCCAGCAGCGCCACGCTGGCGCTCGTCCTCTCGGCCAGCGTCCTGGCGAGCACCGCGCCGGCGCCGCCACCGCCAACCACGACATAGTCGAATTCCAGGCTGTCCATCGCCGATCTTGCCGCCTGCACCAGCCTATTTTCCGCCGCGCCGGCGCGCGAACTCTTCGCTGCGCACCCGGTCGAAATCCGTCGGCTGGCCGGTGCGGGCCGTCAGCCCGCCGTCGGCGACCAGTGCCGCGCCGGTGACGAAGGAGGCCTGGTCGGAGGCCAGGAACAGGATAGCCTCGGCAAGCTCCTCCGCCCGGCCCATACGGCCGAGCGCGCTGGCCTGGTCGTATTGCTCGAAGGCTTCCGGCGGCAGCGTCGCCAGCATGCGCTCGGAGGCGACAGGGCCGGGACAGATGGCATTGACGCGGATGCCGTTCAGCCCCTCCTCCCATGCCAGCGACTGCGTCAGCGAGATGATGCCGGCCTTGGCCGAGTTGTAGGCGGCCCAGCCGGGATCGCCGCGCAGGCCCGAGATGGAGGCCATGGTGACGATGCTGCCCCTGCCCTGCCGGCGCATCATCGGCAGCACCTCCTGGCAGGCGACCAGCGTGCTGCGCACGTTCAGCCGGTAGAGCCTGTCCCATACGGACAGATCGATGTCGGCGACGAGGCCTGGCGCGCTGCCGCCGGCGATGTTGATCAGCACGTCGACGCGGCCGGCCGCCGCCAACGCGGTCTGGAGGGCGGCGCGGAACTTCTCCTCGTCCAGCACGTCGGCCTCGAGCGCGGTCACTTTCGCGCCGGAGCCCGACAGCTCCTCGGTCAGCGCCTGTGCCACATCCGCCTTGACGTCCAGCGCGAAGACGGCCGCGCCTTCCGCCGCGAGCTGGCGCACGCAGGCGGCGCCCATGCCATCGGCGCCGCCCGAAACGATCGCGACCTTGTCCTGGAACCGAGCCATGGTCCCGCTCCTCTCTGTGAAACGCGCCATGAAGCGCCGGATTCGTTTGTCCGGAACCGCCGGACGGCTCATGCGAGCAATGCAGATAATTCCGAATATCGCAACAGGCTTCCAGGGAATGCTACGCTGGTCCGCCCCCGCGCCATGAAGGCAGTCGCCCGGCAGTTCCCGTTCCCGCCGTCACGCTCGGCCGAGCAGGACGGCGGCGGCCGCCCGTCCGAGGGCGAGCGAATGCCGAGGGTACCATATGCCCGGCGCGCCCAGCGCGTCGCGGTAGCGGCCGATCGGCAGTTCCAGCGTGATGGCGGCGGCGCCGAAGCGGCGCTCCACCGCCGGCGCGCACATGCCCGCAAGCAGGTCGGGCGACGGCGGCTCGCTCCAGGGATAGCGCCGGCCGAAAGCCACGTCGGAGGAGAACTCGGCCAAGCCATGCTCGAAGTCTTCGCGCAGGCGGGAGAGCCGCTCGGGCGTTTCCATCCATTCGTCGAGCACGTCGAGATAGACAGTGCCCATCTCGAAATCGGTATGGACGTCGAGCAGCACGTCGACGCCCCTGCCCTCCATCGCGTCGAGCAAAGTCGCGACCTCCGGGCACGCGGCACGACCTTCGCCCCAATGGCGGTTGGGGTCCTGGCCCAGCGGGTTGGTGCGGAGAAATCCGCGGCGCATGCCGCCCGGATTGGCGATGGGGACGACGTGAAATCGTTTCCCGGCCAGCAGCGTCTCGTCCTGCAGCAGCGCTTCGACAAGCCCGTCGGCGAACCAGAGCGCCGGGTGCTCGCTGCCGTGCTGGCCGCAAACGATCCATATCTGCCGTGCCGATGCGTCGCCACCGAGAGCGAACCTCGCCGCGCGCCCCGCCTTCGTGTCCCCCGGCACGACCTGGCCGGCGGGACTGGCGGCGACCCGCTGCGCAAGCCTGGCAAGCCGCGCCTGCCGATAGGGCGGAAACAGGGCATAGGACACGACCGAACCTGGAACGGCATGCGAAAAGGTGACGATGCCGTCCGCATGAGCGGCACGAAGCGGCCTCCACCGTCCGCCGGCGGGCTGGACCCAGACGATGCAGTCCTCCCAGCCACGCGGATAGCTCGACGCGCCCGTATTGACGATGCGGATGGGCACAGCACCGTCGGCGCGGACGCGGAAATGAAACCACTGATACGCGCCGGTCAGCGGATCGGGCTCGATCTCGACGTCGAGGGAGTTGCCGTCGAAGGGGACGGCCAGCCGGCCGTTGCCGGAGGGGGAGGCGCCAAGCAGATCCGCGAATGGTTCGACCGTCATGCTCTCGTCTCCCTCACCTCTCCGCACGTCCGGCGTCTCAGCCGGGCGGCCCGCCGTCGCGACTGTAATCCTTCCGTCGAAACCGCATTTGGTCGGTTTTGCCATGTTTGCCGCCAACAAGAGCAATTCCATTGTGGCATGGCATGCCGTTGAGGACGGTTTGGCTTAACAGTCGAGGGCTTGCAATTGTATCAAAATAAAAAACCGTATTCCAAATACTGAGATTCTGGGCTAGCGTCCCCAGCCAGGGAACAGACGCAGCCGCCATCGTCGGCGCAGGTGATCACGCCTCGAATGGAGCACTGAGAGATCACGCAAGTCGCGCGGCGCGGAGCCGCCGAGCTCAAGGGGGTTGCATGTACGGGAAAGACATTCTTCGGCTGTCGCGCCGCAAGGTTCTGGCTTGCACGGGGGCGGCTCTGGCGGCCGGCCCGCTTTCGGTGGCCCTGCATGTGCCGAAGAGCTGGGCGCAGGCCAAGACGCTGCGGATCGCGGCGGGAGAGGCCGACGGCGCCACCGGCACCATGGATCCGGCGCAGAGCACGGCCGATCCGGATGCCGCCCGCATCAACCTTGTGTTCGAGCGCCTGACCGTGCTCGACGACGCGTTCGCGGCCGCGCCGCAGCTTGCAAAGTCGTGGGAATCCAACGCCACCGGCGACGAGTGGACGTTCAAGCTGCAGGAAGGCGTGAAATTCCACGACGGCGAGGCGTTCACGGCCAAGCACGTCGTCCACACCTACAAGCGGCTGCTCGATCCGAAGACGGCGTCGCCCGGCGCCTCCTCGATGGCGGCGATCGATCCCGACGCCATCGCGGCGCTCGACGACCACACGGTCCGCTTCAAGCTGAAGACAGCCACCGTCGAGTTCCCGGCGCTGATCGCCAACCGCTTCACCTACATCCTGCGCGAGGGCCAGCCCGAGTCGGAGTTGCGGACGGCGGGCATCGGCACCGGGCCGTTCAAGGTCAAGCAGTTCGTGCCGGGCGAGGACGTCAGCACGTTCGTCAAGAACGAGAATTACTGGCGTCCGGGCCTGCCCAAGGTGGACGCTGTCGAGCTGCGCGCCATTCCGGAGGAATCGGCGCGTATCGCGGCGATCGAATCCGGGCAGATCGACCTCGTCTGGGATCTCGGCCGCGCCGGCGTCGCCGGCCTGCAGAAGAACCCCGACATCAAGGTGGTGACCACGCGCTCGCCCTTCGTGCTGACGCTGAGCTGCTGGGCCGACACGCCGCCCTTCGACGACGTCCGCGTGCGCCAGGCGATGAAATACGTCGTCGACCGCGAGCAGATGCTGCAGCTGGTGCTGCGCGGCTACGGCAACATCGGCGACGACAATCCGGTGGCGCCGTGGATCGAGTACGCGCTGCAGGCCGAGACGCGGGCGCGCGACATCGAGAAGGCAAAGGCGCTGCTGGCCGAGGCCGGCCATCCCGACGGCATCGACATCGAGCTCTTCACCTCCGAGACGACGCCCGGCTTCATCGAGATGGCGACGCTCTACCAGGCCATGGCTTCGGAAGCCGGCATCCGCGTCACGCTCAACAAGGCCCCCGCCAACGACTACTGGAGCGCGGTGTGGCTGAAGCAGCCCTTCGTCTGCTCGTCCTGGTCGGGCCGCGGCGCCGACGACGCGCTCGCCGCGCCCTATCTGTCGACGTCGGACTGGAACGAGACGCACTGGAAGCGCCCCGAGTTCGACGCCTTCATCAACGAGGCGCGTGCCTCGACGGACGTCGCCAAGCGCACCGAGCTCTACCAGAACGCCCAGCGCCTGCTGCGCGAGGACGGCGGCGCCATCATCTCGATCTTCCCGGACGCGCTGTCGGCGACCCGCGCCAACATCTCCGGCTGGAAGCTGCATCCGCAGCAGTCGACCAAGGATTTTTCCGAAGTCGAGATCGGCTGACCGTCGCCCATGTCGAGACTGGTGCTGACACGGATCGGGATGGCTTTGATCAGCCTTCTCGCCGTGTCGGCGATCATCTTCTGGTGCGTCGAGCTGCTGCCGGGCGATGCCGCCGAGCGCATCCTCGGCCGCAACGCCACGCCCGAGTCGCTCGCGCTGCTGCGCGAGACGCTGAACCTGCACCTGTCCGCGCCCGAGCGATACCTGACATGGCTGTCGAACCTGCTGTCGGGCGATTTCGGCACCTCGCTGGTCGCCGACCGGCCGGTGCTGGACTACATCGCCTCGCGCATCGCCAACACCGCGCTGCTGTCGGGCTTCGCGCTCATCCTCTACATCCCGATCTCGATCGCGCTCGGCGTGATCACCGCCATCAACCGCGGCAGGATGGCCGACCATGCGATCTCGGTCGTCGTGCTCATCTTCATGTGCCTGCCGGAATTCGTCATCGGCATCCTGCTGATCTCGATCTTCGCGATCAAGCTGGCCTGGCTGCCGCCGCTCGCCCTGATCGGCCAAGCGAACGGCTTCGGCGACCTGCTGCGGCTGATCGCCCTGCCGACCATCACCATCGTGGCGGCCATGTCTGCCTATGCGGTGCGCATGATGCGCGAGAGCCTGATCGAGGTGCTGGACTCCAGCTACGTGCTGATGGCGCGGCTGAAGGGGCTGCCCACCTGGCGCGTGCTCCTGTTCCACGCCCTGCCCAACGCGCTCGGGCCGGCGATCAACATCACCGCCCTCAACGTCGCCTGGATGATCGGCGGCGTGGTGGTCGTCGAGGCGGTGTTCGAATTCCCCGGCATCGGCCGGCTGATGGTGGATTCGATCAGCCACAAGGACGTGCCCGTCATCCTCGCCATCAGCATGGTGATGACCGGCGCCTACATCGCGACCAACCTGATCGCCGATGTGCTCGTCATCCTGCTCAATCCGAAGCTCCGCTAGGATGAGCGTGCAGCAACAGGATGCCGGGGCGCCGCGGGCGAGCTTGAGGCTGGCCCGTCCCGGCCTGTCGGCAAGCGGCTGGGTCGGCGCCGCCATCATCCTCGTCTATGTCGTGGTGGCGCTGACCGGGGCTGCCTGGGCGCCCTATGGCGCGACCGCGATCCTGACGGGCAGCCCGTTCGAGGGCGCCTCGCTGCAGCATCCCTTCGGCACGGACAATCTCGGCCGAGACGTGTTCAGCCGCGTCGTGCTCGGCACCCGCTCCGTTCTGACCATGACCTTCGCCGCGACCTTGCTCGCGGTGGCGGTCGGCGGCCTGATCGGCATCGTGTTCGGCTACCTGCGCAACTGGGTCGACGAGATCGGCATGCGCATCATCGACATCCTGATCAGCATTCCGACCCTGGTGCTGGCGCTGCTGATCATCAGCGCGGTCGGCAACAGCCTCTGGCTGGTGGTGCTCACCGTCGCGTTCCTGTTCGCCCCGCGCGTGGCGCGCGTGGCGCGGGCGGCGACGCTCACCGTCGTCACCAACGACTATGTCGCGGCGGCGCTGGCGCGCGGCGAATCCACGCTCAGCATCTGCCTGCGCGAGATCCTGCCCAACATCACCGGCGTCATGCTGGTCGAGTTCGCCATCCGCTGCGCCTTCGCCATCATCTTCATCGGCTCGCTCGGCTTCCTCGGCTTCGGCGCGCCGCCGCCGACGCCCGAATGGGGCCTGATGATCAACGAGGCGCGGGCCAACGCCACCAACTCGCTGTGGCCGGTGCTTGCGCCCGCCACCGCCATGGCGGTGCTGGTGATCGGCATCAACCTGTTCGCCGATGGCCTCTCCCGGCTGATCGACCGTCCCGGCCAGCGCAGCGCGGAGGCGAAGTGACAGCCTCGCAGCAATTCGTCGCGCAAGTGAAAAACCTGTCGGTCGACTATCACGGCGACCGCGGATGGTCGCGCGCCGTCGACGGCGTCTCCTTCGAGATCGCCAACGGCGAGGCACTCGGGCTCGCCGGCGAGTCGGGCAGTGGCAAGACCACGGTCGCCTACAGCCTGATGGGCGAGCGGCGCGGCGCGAGCAGCGTCGGCGGCGGGCAGGTGCTGTTCCGCGGCCGCGACATCTTCGCGATGCCGGAGCGCGAGCTGACCACGATCCGCGGCCGCTCGATCGGCTTCGTGCCGCAGAACCCGATGGCCAGCCTGACGCCGTCGATGAAGGTCGGGCACCAGATCGGCGAGATGCTGACGTTCCATTCGGTGCCTGTGCCGCAGGGAACGCAAGCCCGCGTCGCCGAGCTGCTCGACTCCGTCGGCATCCCACAGCCGGCCAAGGCGGCGCGGCGCTACCCGCACGAGCTGTCGGGCGGCCAGCAGCAGCGCGTCGCCATCGCCATGGCGCTCGCCTGCCGCCCCGACCTCGTCGTCCTCGACGAGCCGACGACCGGCCTCGACGTGACGACGCAGAAGCGCATCCTGCAGCTGCTCGCCGAGCTCAAGCGCGAGACCGGCGTGTCGATGCTCTATGTCAGCCACGACCTCGCCTCGCTCGCGCAACTGTGCGAGCGGGTCGCTGTCATGCAGAAAGGCAGGCTGGTCGAGGCGGCCGACACGGCAAGCCTGTTCGAGCGGCCCCAGCACGACTACACGCGCAAGCTGATCGCCGCGATCCCGCGCATCGACCGGCCGCCCGCCGGCCACCCTGGCGCGACCCCGGCCGGTGAGGACGAGGCGCCGAACCTGCTCGAGATCGAAAATCTTCGCGTCAGCTATGCCCGCCGCGGCCTGCTCGGCTTCGGCAAGTTGCCCGCCGGCGCCGACACGGTGAAGGGCGTCAGCTTCAGCGTCCAGCGCGGCCAGACGTTCGCGCTGATCGGCGAGAGCGGCAGCGGCAAGTCGAGCATCGCCCGCGCCGTGGCCGGCCTGGCGCGGCCGCGCCTCGGCACCATCCGCTTCGCCGGCACGCCGCTGGCGGCGCTGGCGCGGCAGCGGCCTCTGCATCTGCGTCAGAAGATCCAGATCATCTTCCAGAACCCGGACAGTTCGCTCAACCCGCGCAAGACGGTGCGCAGCATCCTGTCGCGGCCGCTCGGCATGTTCGGCCGGCTGGACGCCGCCGGGCGCGAGGCGAGGGTCGCCGAACTCTTGCAGGCGGTGCGCCTCGACCCGGCCTATGCGGACCGCCGCCCGCACCAGCTCTCGGGAGGCGAACGGCAGCGCGTGGCGATTGCCCGGGCGCTCGCCGCCGATCCCGAGCTGATCATCTGCGACGAGATTCTTTCGGCGCTCGACGTGTCGGTGCAGGCGAGCATCCTGCAACTGCTCGAGACGCTGCAGCGCGAGCGCGGCCTGACCTACCTGTTCATCTCGCACGACCTGGCTGTCGTGCGCTGGTTCGCGCAGCAGATCGGCGTGCTCAGCCGGGGCGCCTTCTGCGAGATCGGCGACACCGAGACTACGCTGAGCGCGCCCTCCAGCCCCTACACCATGCAATTGCTCGACGCCGTGCCGCGGATCGGCGCAAGCCCGGCAGCAGCGGCGTCCGAGCCCGAACGGAGACCCTGATGGAAGCCAAGAGAAGCGTGCCCTACGCCCGCACCGAATTCGCCAGCCTGACCGGCGTGCCGCCCTATGCACGCACCGGCATGCGCTCGCGCGCCGGCCTGAAGCGCACGGCCTTCTATCCGACGATCGGCGCCATCGCGACCGACTTCAAGCTGCACAACACCTATCTCAAGCCCGACCAGTTCACCGACGCGGTCGAGGAATACTGGGCCTGCCGCAAGGTCGCCGGCCTGTGGGACGTCACCGGCGAGGAGATCATCGAGATCGCCGGCCCCGACGCTCTGCCGCTGCTGGACAGCCTGGTTCCGCGCGACCTGACGCGCATGAAGGACGGGCAGTGCTACTATGCCATCATGTGCTACGACTTCGGCGGCATCGTCGAGGACGCCGTGCTGGTGCGCTTCTCCGCCGAAAAATTCTGGTGGATCGGCGGACCGGGGAACTCCGAGCTGTGGATCTACGCCCACGCGCAGGGCAAGCGCGTGACGGTGACAAGCCACCTCGACACCATCCATGTCGCCAGCATCCAGGGCCCGCAATCGCGCGACATCCTGCAGAAGGTCTGCGCTGCCGACCTGTCGCGCGTGCCGTTCTACTGGTCGGTGGAGACCGAGGTCTGCGGCGCACCGGTCGTCATCTCGCGCACCGGCTACACGGCGGAGCTCGGCTACGACATCTACGTGCCGGTCGGGCACGGCGCAAAAATGTTCGCCGAGCTGTGGGACCATTGCCGTCCCGCCGGTGTCAAGCTGGCCGGGAGCCGCGCGCTCAACCTGCGGCGCATGGAGGCGTCGATCCTCAATTTCGGCCACGACTTCGACTGGCAGCACAATCCGACCCAGGTGGGGCTCGGCTGGATGATCAACGAGAGCAAGGGCGGCTACCGCGCCAGGGACCTGCTGGTCAGAGTCAAGCAGGAAGGGCCGGCGACGCAGCTCGCGGGCCTCAGCCTCGCCGGCCCGGAGGTCCCGATCGACGGCGACCGCGTGACGCTGGACGGCCGCGACGTCGGCTTCGTCACCTCGGCGACGCTGTCGCCGCAACTCGGCCATCCCATCGCCATCGCCTTCCTGGAGACGCCGGCCACCGGCCACGGCACCGCCCTGCGGGTAGTGGCGGGTGATCGCAAGCTCGCCGCGACGGTCGTGCCGATGCCGTTCTTCGACCCGGAGCGCAGGCTTTCCAAGGTGTGATGCGGGAACGAGGGCGCTGGAGGCGGGCTCTTCGTGTCAGAGCGAGGCAAAGCCGGCATCCGGGCTATTCGACGGTGGCCGCCTTGCGTGCCCGGGCGGCCGTCTTCCTCGGCGCGACCGTCGCAGCGACGGCCGTCGGCTCCACCACGCCGAAGCCGAGATCGGCCTCGATCCGCCGACCTGCGGTGAGGACGGCGCGGATGGTGGCGTCGATGTCGCGCTGGCGCATGCGCTCCTCCGGGCCGGCGACGCCGATGGCGCCGATGACCTCGCCCGACGGGCTGCGGATCGCCGTGGAGAAGCCGAGCACGCCGGCACGGTACTCGCCGCACGTCTCGGAGTAGCCGCGCTGGCGGATCAGCTCGAGGTCGGCGCGAAGCTCAGCCGGGGTGCGCACGGTGTTCTCGGTGAAGCGCTTGAGATTGCCGCTGACGCGGCGGATCGTCTCCTCCGGCAGGTAGGCGAGCATGGCCTTGCCGGTCGAGGAGCAATAGGCGGGGGCACGGTCGCCGACATTCACATAGGTGCGCACGGCATGGATGCCGTCGGCCTTGTCGAGGTAAAGAACCCCCTCCCCGTCGAACACCGAGAGATGCGTGGTCTCCTCGGTGACTTCGGCCAGCTCGCGCAGGTGACGGGCGGCATAGGCCCTGAGATCGAGCCGGGAATAGACGCGCACGCCGAGCTCCCACAGCCGCAGCGTCGCCTTGTAGGTGCGCGCATCCGCGTCGCGCGCCACGTAGCCGCATTCCTCGAGGGTGCGCAGCAGCCGGTGGACGTTGCTCTTGCTCATTCCGCATTCGGCGGCAAGATCGGTCAGCGTGCGGCTCCCCGGGCTGCGCGCCAGCGCCTCGAGCACCTTGAGGCCTTTGACGACCGTGGTTTCCATCCCGTTCTCCCGACCTCGGCTTCGGCAAACCGTGCCCGGTTCTTCAACCGGCACGGCCGCTCATCCGCTTCCTGTCGAAAGGCTGTAGCGCGGCCCGCGAAAAATTCCAATATTTGAAACGAACCTTCAGTTTCCGCACGCAGCGAATCGACGCGGCAGACCAGTTCGCGGCGTCTCGCCGGCCCCTTCACCTGCCCCTTCGCCCGAGCCTTCCAAGGACGACCCGCGCCGCATTGTAGCCGGGCACGCCAGTGACGCCGCCGCCCGGATGGTTGGAGGCGCTGCACAGGAAGAGGTTTCGCACCGGGGTGGAGTGATCGGCGAAGCGTGGTACGGGGCGGCGGAAGAAGAGCTGGCTGAGCGTCAGGTCGGCATGGTGCGGATTGCCGCCGGGCAGGCCGAACTGCTCCTCGTAGTCGGCGGCGAGCATGACGTGCTTGTGCAGGTAGGTGGCCGGCCAAGTCGGCGCGAACGCCGCGATCGTCTCCAGCACGCGCCCCACGACCGCCTGCTTCGTCGCCTCGCCGTGGTCGGCGCCCGGACCTGAGGGGATGTGGCCGCCATAGATGCTGAGCAGGTGATGACCTTTCGGGGCGAGCGATGGATCGACGACGGACGGTGCCTGGACGGTGAGATAGGGCCGCCGGGACGGCTGCCCCGCCTGAAGATCGGCAAAGGCCTGTTCGAGATAGGCGACGCTCGGCGCGATCGTCACCTGGGACGGATCGCCCTGGCCGTATCCGGAGGCCTCGATGCCTTCCCATTTCGGCAACTCCTCCACGGCGAGATGCACCTTGAAGGCCGTCGCCTGGCCGCCGAAGCCGCGGATGCCGCGCAGGAATTCCGTGGGCAGCGCCTTCTCGTCGACGAGGTTCAGGAAAGTGTGCCTGGCCGAAGCGTTCGAGACGACGAGCTTGGCACGGACCTCGTCGCCGTTCGCCAGCACCACGCCCTCGGCCCTGCCGTCGGCGACGATGATGCGGGCCACCTCCGCATCGACCCGCGTCTCCATGCCGAAGCGCGCGCCGGCGCGGGCGATCGCCTCGCTGACGGCTCCCATGCCGCCGCGCACCAGCCCGGTGCCGCCGGCGGGCGTGGTGTTGTCGCGCAGATAGCCGCGCAGCAGGAAATAGGCGGTGCCCTCGGTATGGAAGCCGACGCTCTGGCCCGAGCCGCCGGCGGGGTAGTAGCCGAGGATCGCCTTGACCGCATCGGACTCGAACCAGCGGCCGAGATAGTCGTAGGCACTCATGGTCAACAGGTCGGCCACGTCGTGGAAGCGGCCGACCATGCCGCGGTTGCGCCACGCGAACATGGCCATGTCGCGCAGATTGCGCGGCCCGAGCACGCTCGGATCGAACGGGATCTCCCACATGAGTTGCCGGAAGATCGGCCCGAGCCGCGCCAGATGGTCGAGATAGTCCGGATAGGCCGATGCGTCCTTGCCAGAGAACCGCGCGAACTGCTTGGCCAGGCGGTCGGTCTCGCGCCAGAGCACTATCGGACCGGCGCCCTCAATCGGCTGGACGATCGGCGGCGTCGCCAAAACCTCGTAGCCGAACTTCTGCAATTCGAGGTCGAGGATCACCCGCGGCTGCAGCAATCCCAGCATATGCGCGGCGGTGCTGACCTTGTAGCCCGGCCAGACCTCCTCCGTCACGCAGGCGCCGCCGAGCAGCCCGCGCTTTTCGACCACGCAGACCTTCAGTCCGGCCTTGGCCAGATAGGCGCCGCAGACGAGGCCGTTATGTCCGGCCCCCACGATGACGACGTCATGCTTCATGCTGGTTTCTTGCTCTCGCTCGCGGCTGATCCGGCGTGACGGTCACAACATCGCGCCGCGGTGAAGTCCCATGCCGGGGATCACTTCAACGGATGGGATTTGTTCCGAATAATGATATACTGTCGTGTATGTTGACATTTTTGGCGACCAGGTGCTAGCTCTTTCTCCCGTGGCGCCCTTGTCTTCGGCGTCTTCCGTGAGCACTTGAACCCGGCATGCGGCGGGCGACCCATCCGCGGATGGCGACGCGCCACGGGACTTGCAACGCTGCCGCCGTCGGCCGAAGGAAGGACATCGCCATGACTGCGAGACGCAACCGGCCGCAGGGCTTCTCCACCCGGGCGATCCATCTCGGCTACGATCCCGCGGAGCATGACGGGGCGCTGACGCCACCCATCTACATGACCTCGACCTTCGCCTTCGAGACGGCCGAGGCAGGGTCGGAAATGTTCCGCGGCGAGCGCGCCGGTTACATCTACGGGCGCACCCGCAACCCCACCCAGACCATCCTTGAAGAGCGCATGGCGAGCCTGGAGGGCGGCGAAGCGGCGATGACGGCGGGCTCCGGCATGGCCGCCATATCGAGCGTCATGCTCACCATCCTCAATCCGGGCGACGAGGTGATTGTCGACCACACGATCTACGGCAACACCTTCGCCTATTTCACCCAGGCGCTCACCCGCTTCGGAGTGATCGTCCATCTCGCCGACTTCACCCGGCCCGAGACGGTGGCGGAACTCGTCGGCGAGAACACCAGGGCGGTCTTCTTCGAGACGCCCGCCAACCCGAACCTGCGCGTCATCGACATCGCAGAGATCGCGCGCATCGCCGGCCGCGCCGGCGCGGTCGTGATCGTCGACAACACCTTCGCGACGCCGGCGCTGCAGCGGCCGCTGGAATTCGGCGCAGACGTCGTCGTGCATTCGGCCACGAAATATCTGGGCGGCCATGGAGACCTGCTCGGCGGCATCGTGGTCGGCACGGCCGACATGATCAAGCAGGTGCGGACCACCGGCCTGCGCTGGATGACGGGCGCGACGCTGTCGCCCTTCAACTGCTTCCTGCTGCTGCGCGGGCTGAAGACCCTGGAGCTTCGTCTGGAACGGCATTCGGCCTCGGCCATGGCGGTCGCCCGGCTGCTGGAAGACCATGGCAAGGTCGCCAGCATTTCCTATCCGGGGCTGGAATCCTTCCCGCAGTTCGACCTCGCCAGGCGCCAGATGTCGGCGCCGGGCGGGCTGATCGCCTTCGAGCTCGACGGCGGCATGGACATGGGCATGGCGTTCATGAACAAGCTGTCCCTCGTCACCCGGGCGGTCAGCCTCGGCGACACGGAAACGCTCATCCAGCATCCCGCCTCGATGACCCACGCGACCTACGGCACCGAGGAGCGCGCCAGGCACGGCATTGGCGACGGCCTGCTGCGGCTTTCCGTTGGGCTGGAAAACGTCGACGACATCCTCGACGATCTCGACCAGGCGCTGAACGCGCTCTGAACCGGAACGGCCGTCAGCCAATCGCCGGCGACGGCAAGGGCGTCGCGGCCGGTGACGGTGAACCCATCGACACGAAGCGCTCAGCCGCCGTCTCCAGGGTCGGCGACCGGTGGCATGATCGAAGCCAGGATCATTTTTCCTCCTCCTTCGGCTGTCGGGACATGCTCGCGGTGCGCGAAAATCGGTCGAGGTGAAACGCCGCCGGGTCGACGCAGGGCGGCTCGCCGCAGATCATCTCGGCCGCAAGCCTTCCCGCCCCCGGTCCGATGCCGAAGCCGTGGCCGGAAAAGCCGGTCGCCATGAACAGGCCGGAGACGGCGGTGACCGGACCGATCACCGGCAGCGCGTCCGGCATGACGTCGATCAGGCCGCCCCACCGGCCGGCAATGCGCATGCCGGCGAACAGCGGATAGGCCTCGGCGATTTTTTGCGCCGCCTCCCTCAGCACCCAGCCGGCCGGCTCGGGATCGGCGATGCGAACCTGCTCGAACGGCGTGATCTCGTCCGGCTGCCAATGCCGGGCAAGGCGCGCCTCCTCGACGAAGCGGCGGCCGATGCGCAGCCGCAGGCTGCGCAGGCCGGCTGCGAAGGCCGGGCGGAAGTCGGAGAGCAGGCGGAAACTGTCGGGAACGATGTCGAAGATCGTCGCGTCGGCCTGCGAGACGATGTAGCCGCCGTCGCGCCGCTTGCGCCAGCCGAAGCGCCGGCCGGCGACCGAGACTTCCGGCCCGCCCGGCAGGGGATGCGTGCGCATCACCGAGCCCATCACCTTGAGCTGCGGCAGGTCGATGCCGAGATTGCCGGCGAACAGGCGCGACCAGATGCCGGCGGCCAGAAGCACGGCGCCGCAAGCGATCGGCCCTCTTTCGGTCACGACCCCGGAAAGCCGTCCGCCCTGCGTTTCGATGCTCCTGACCGCGCATCCGGAGTGGATGGTCGCGCCGAAAACCCTCGCCGCCTCGCCGATCGCAGCCGTCGCTCTGTCCGGCTCGGCCCCGCCGTCGGACGCGGTGTAGAGACCGCCCCGCCCCGGCTGCGCGCCGCCCGGCACCAGTTGCGCGGCTTCCGCGGCGGTGACCATCCTGCTGTCCAGCGCATGCGGCCGGACCGAAGCGAGCCATGCCTCATAGCCCGCCTCGTCGTTGCGGCTGCGGCCGCCGAGATAGAGGATGCCGGTGGTGCGGAAGCCGGTGTCGAGCGCCCCGAACACGGCCGGGTCGCGCCAGTCGCGCATGCTCTGCCGCATCAGCGGGATTTCGGCGGGATGGCGCAGCGTGTTGCGGCACCAGCCCCAGTTGCGCCCCGACTGCTCGCCGGCGATGGCGCCCTTCTCGCAGAGCGCTACCGACAGCCCGCGCCGCGCCAGATGCCACGCCGCCGACACGCCGACGATGCCGCCGCCGATGATGACGACGTCGGCTGACTTCGGCAGGGCGGCGTCCGGTGCGACCTGGCGCAACTGCAGGGCGTAGCGTGAGGCGTCGAGGTCGCCCATGCCGGCCCGCGTCAGGCCTTTTTCGCCGCGCCGGCGGTCAGCTTCGGGGTATCGTCGCGCTGCCCCCATTCATGCCACGAGCCGTCGTAGAGCTTCCAGTCCTTGTTGCCGGCACGCTCGATCATGAAGCCGAGGATGGCGGCGGTCACGCCGGAGCCGCAGGTGGTGATCACCGGGCCGCCGACATCGGCGTCGGCATCGGCGAAGATTTTCGCAGCGGTTTGCGCATCGACGAAGGCAAAATTGTTCGCCGGATCGAAGAATTTCTGCCAGGGCGTGTTGATGGCGTTGGGCATGTGGCCGCTGGCCACGCCGGGATAGCCGGAGCCTTCCGTGCCGTCGAAGCGGGCCGCGGTGCGCGCATCGACCACTGTCGTGCCGCCGTCGAGCGCGGCCCGCACATCGTCGGTGTCGGCGACATGGCCCGGCCTGAGCTTCGCCTCGAACACCACCGGAGCGACGTCAGGCGCGTCGCCTGCCTCGACCGGCCTGCCTTCAGCCAGCCATTTGCGGAAGCCGCCATCGAGGATGCGCACCCTGTCGTGGCCGAAGACGCGGAACATCCACCACAGCCGCGCCGACACGTAGCCGGAATCGTAGACGACCACGGTGGTGTCGTTGCCGATGCCGAGGGCGCCGACCTCCCTCGCCCAGAGTTCCGCCGAGGGCAGCATGTTGACGTAGGGCGAGTCCGGATCCGACACCGCGCCGAGGTCGATGAAGCGGGCGCCAGGGATGTGGCCGCGGCGGAAATCGTCGACGGCATGCTTGCCGGCCTCCGGCAGGTACCAGGAGCAGTCGAGCACGACGAGCCCCGGCTCGCCCAGATGTTCCGAGAGCCAGTCGGTGGTCACAAGCCATTCGCTCATCGTCGTTCTCCAGCAAGGGACGGAAAAACGGAGCCGTCCGGCCCACAGCCTCAGCGCCGCGCCGAAGCCCCGCGCCGGCCGGGGGACCGCAGCGCCGCCAGCAGGCCGGGCACGTCGGCCGCGCTCACGGTCTCGCCGGCATCGAGCCTGCGGTCGATCTCGGCGTAGAGCGCGCGGTAGGAAGTCTGCCGCTGCACGCGCGGCATGTCCTGGGTGATCTCGCTGACCGCGTCATGAAGCGCGGCAGGCCAGCGTGCGTGATAGGCGTCGCGCGCCGGGCCGAAGTCGAACTCCTTGAGCGGCGCGCCGTCGCGGGCGGCGCGCATCTTCCCGCGCAGCGCCTCCGTCGCCGCGCGATCGAGCCCGTCCTTCAGCGTGCCGACTACGCCGTATTTTTCACGGGCGGTATCGAGCGACACATATTCGTCGAGCACATCCTCCCACACCGTCGCCGCCGGCCGCTCGAGCGGATCGCCATAACCGCCGCCGCCCTGCGTGCCGAGGCGCAGCACATCACCGGCATCCATCTCCAGAATGTCGATCTTGCCGATGTCGCGCGGGTCGTCGCCGTCCGGGTTGAGGAGGGTGTAGCCGGTCGTGCCCGGCGTGCCGCCCTTGCGGCCGGCCGGCGGGAACAAATAGCGCTCCATGTTGCGCGCCGTGATGGTGGTGAACGGCACGTTGGTCTCGAACTCGACGATCGAGCCTGTGCCGCCGCGATAGCGGCCGGCGCCGCCGGAATCGTCGCGCAGCGAATAGCGGCGGATCAGGAGGTTCGGCATCTCGTGCTCGAGCAGCTCGGTCGGCACGTTCTTGAGGAAGTTGAGGATGACCATGGTGCCGTCGACGCCGTCGTCGACCGGCCGGCCGCCGGAGCCGCCGACCAGCGGCTGGACGACGCTGACCCTCGTCTCGCCGGTCGCCATGTCCGGCACCGATACCAGCAGGATCGAGCCCTGGCCCGAGTCGGTTGCCGGAAGCTGGTCGGGCACCGCCTGCGACAGCGCGCCGATGATGACGTCGCAGACCTTGTGCGAGGTCGAATAGCGCCCGCCATAGGCGGCGCCGGCCTCAGGATTGATGATGGTGCCCCTGGGGATGTGGACCTTCATCGGCCGCACCAGCCCGGCATTGTAGGCGATGCCGGGCTCGCGCGTGCACAGCCAGTTGACCACGCCGGTGATCAGCATCCAGTGGCCGTCCTTGCTGAAGCTCGGCAGGTTGAGCGCGGCGCGCACCTGCGGCGCCGTCCCGGTGAAGTCCATATGCATCTCGCCGCCGCCGATGGTCAGCTTCAGGTTGACGCGCAGCAGCCCCTGCCCGACCATGTCGGCCTCGATGAAATCGCTGAAGCGGTAGACGCCGTCGGGCACGGTCGAAATGACCCGCCGGGCCTGCGTCTCGGCGTAGTCCATCACGTCGACGATGCCCTGACTGATCTTCTCCGGCCCGAAGCGCCCCAGCAATTCCTTGACCCGCCGCTCCGCCGTCGACAGCCCGGCGATGCAGGCCTTCATGTCGCCCCAGTTCTGGTCGGCGGTCCGGGTGTTGACCAGGAACATCTTCAGGAAGGTCTCGTCGAGCCTGCCCTGGTGGAACAGTTTTTGCGGCGGAACGCGGATGCCTTCCTGGTAGATCTCGTGGCTCGACGGCGCGATGCTGCCCGGTACGCGGCCGCCGACATCCGACATGTGGACGAAGGTCCAGGCGTAGCAGATCAGCTTGCCGTCGTGGAAAATCGGCTTCCACAGGAAGATGTCGTTGAGATGGGTGCACATTCCCCCGGTCGCCTCGGGGTCGTTGGTCATGAAGATGTCGCCCTCGCGCACGTCGTCGCCCATCGCCTTGACGGCGTCGTCCATCGGCATGCCGACCATCATCAGCACGCCGTAGCGGCGCGACGCGGCGAACACCTCGCCGCCGGGGCTCACCAGCACCGCGCCATAGTCCTGCGTTTCCTTGATGAAGACGGTGTGCGCGGTGCGGAACAGCGCCTGCGCCATCTCGTCGACGATCGCCTGGAAGCGGTTGCTCAGGATCTCCAGACCGATCTTGTCCTCGATCATTTCAGCCGCTCCCCGACGAGATTGAACCAGTCGTCCACCGTCACCTCGAAACCTTCGGGCACGTAGACCGTCGTGTCGTACTGCTCGACCACGGCAGGCCCGCGGAAACGGTCGCCGGGGCGAAGCGCCGCGCGCTGCAGGACGGCGCCGGTGACGGCCCTGCCCTGCTCGTAGATCGGGCGCGACGAGGCCGGCTTGTCGCCGGCCGTCGCGAAGGGGCGCAGGTCATCGAAATTGGGTTTTCGCGTGACACCGACGATCTGCACCCGCGCCTCGAGGATACGGATGGGGTTGCTGCGGTCGGCGAAGCCGTAGACCAGCTCGTAGCGGTCGTGGAACCAGCGCTGCAGCGCTTCCACCGACAACGGCTCGTCCGGGAACACGACGTTCAGTTCGAAGGACTGGCCGACATAGCAGATGTCGGCCGAGCGGATCAGGTAGGTCTCGGTGACGTCGACCTGCTGCTTGTCCAGCCAGTCGCGCGCCTCGCCCTCCAGCGTCGCGTAGCAGCCGGCCAGCGTCTCGTCGGCGAGGTCGCGCGCGTCCTGCCACAGGCTGCGCACGAAGTCGGCGCGCAGATCGGCGACCAGGCAGCCTAGCGCGCAGAGCAGGCCCGGCGTCGGCGGCACCAGCACGCGCCGCATGTTGAGCTCGCGGGCGAGCATGAAGACATGCGTCGGCCCGGCGGCGCCGTAGGCGAGCAGCGAGAAGTCGCCGGCGTCGACGCCGCGCCGGGCGAGCTGCGGCACCAGCTCGGCATAGATGTTGGCGGTCGCCACCTGCAGGATGGCGTCGGCGGTCTCCTCCGGAGTCTTGCCGAGACGCTCGCCCAGCGTCGCCAACGCGGCGCGCGCCTTGTCGATGTCGAGCTTCATCTCGCCGCCGAGCAGGCCGCCCGGCGCCATGATGCCGAGCACCGCATAGGCATCGGTGACGGTCGGCTCGGTGCCGCCGCGCCCGTAGCAGGCAGGCCCCGGCCGCGCGCCGGCGCTGCGCGGCCCGACCTTCAGAACGCCCTCCGCGTCGAGCCAGGCGACGGAGCCGCCGCCGGCGCCGATCGCCGACACGTCGACGGCCGGCAGCAGCACCGGGAAGTCGCCGATGGTGTTCTCGGTGGAATAGGGTATCTCGCCGTCGACGACGGCGATGTCGACGCTGGTGCCGCCCATGTCCAGCGTGATCAGGCGCTCATCGCCGATCATCCTGCCGATGAAGGCGGCGCCGATGACGCCCGAGGCCGGACCGGACAGCAGCGTCTCGACCGGCCGCTCGCCGGCGGCCTCGACGCTCATCACCCCGCCGTTCGACTTGGTCGAGAAGATGCGGGTCGCCAGGCCGGCGCGCTTCGTCTTGTCCTCCAGCGTGTCGAAATAGGTGCGCATGCGGGCGCCGATATAGCCGTTGATGACGCTGACCAGGCAGCGCTCGTATTCGCGCTGCTGCGGCCAGAGGTCGGACGACGCGATGACGTAGAGGTCGGGGAACTCCTCCAGGATCCAGGTTTTCGCCTGCTGCTCGTGTGCCGGAAAGCGGTAGGAATGCAGGAAGCAGATGGCGATGTTCGAGGCGCCCTGCGCGACGAGGTGACGGGCGGCGGCGAGCACGTCGTCGCGCCGGATCGGCACGACCACCTCGCCGTCCTGCGCCAGCCGCTCGTCCACTTCGGCGACGCGGCGGCGCGGCGCCAGCGCGCGCGGACGCGGGAAGAACAGGTCGTTGGCCTTGGGAAGCCGCAGCCGCCGCAGCTCGAGGATGTCGCGAAAGCCCCTGGTGGTCAGCAGCCCGACCTCGGCGCCGTCGCGCTCCAGGAGCGTGTTCACGCCGAGCGTCGTACCGTGCGAGAAGTAGGCGATTTCGGACGCAGCAATGCCGTGGCGGGCATCGAGCTGGTCGAGCCCGGCGATGATCGCGTCTTCCGGGTTCTGGCGATTCGAAGGCACCTTCAGGGCAACGAGCCTGCCGCTATCCTCCTCCATCAGCAGCACGTCGGTGAACGTGCCGCCGATGTCTACGCCGAGGCGGTAACGCATGGACTTCTGGCTCATGGCCGGAAACGCTCCTTCAAACTGCAACGCGCGGCCGGCGGAAGGGCCGCGGCCGCCGCGGGGCCCGGCCCACAGGGCAGCCGGTATCCAGCTCGGGCACGCCTCGTTGCAGCAGACTTTACCCGCGCGAGCGCAGAATGAAAGGCAAATTGTATCGTATTTCGGATCATTGTTGTGATATTTGGAACTTCGACGCATCGACGACGCCGGCTATGACGGAATCCGGGAGCTAGACCATGAAAGACAGCTATACCCATGTGGTCCTCGGGCTTGGCGGGCTTGGCAGCGCCGCCTGCTACTGGCTGTCGCGCCGCGCCGGCACCGACGTGCTGGGCATCGAGCAGTTCGAGCTCGGCCATGGGCGCGGCGAGTCGCAGGACCATTCGCGCATCATCCGCAAGACCTACCATACCGTCCCCTATGTGCGGTTCGCCGAGCAGGCCTACGAGGCGTGGGGAACCGTCGAGGAGGACAGCGGCGAGCAGCTCGTGCTGAAGACCGGGGAGCTGAATTTCTGGCCGCCGAAGACGACGCTCGACGAAGCCGCCTACAACGAGAGCATGGCGGCATGCGGCGTGCCCTATGACATCCTCGACGCGGCGGAGCTGCGGCGACGCTTTCCGCAATTCCGCTTCGACGGCGACATCCATGCCGTCTACCAGCCCGACGGCGGGCTCGTCGGCGCCATCAAGGCGAACGAGGCGCATCGCCGCCTCGCGCTGCGCAACGGCGCCACCCTTCTCGACAACATGCCGGTGAAGCAGATCCGCCCGGTCAACGGCGGCTACGAGATATCGGCGGGCGGACGGATTTTTTCGGCGGAGAAGATCGTCGTCGCCGGCGGCCCGTGGACGAACCGGCTGCTCGCCCATTTCGGCCTGGAACTGCCGCTGAAGGTCACGCACGAGCAGGTGACCTATGTCGACAGCCCGCATCTGCAGGAATTTTCGCCCGACCGTTTCCCGGTATGGATATGGATGATCCACGACAATTATTACGGCTTTCCAGTCTATGGCGCCGCGGGGGTCAAGATCGCGAAGGACCGCTTTTCCCCCACCGATACGGACAGCCGCGGCTTCGATCCGGACGCCGGTAACGAGCGGGACGTGCTGCGCTTCCTCGAAGACCACATACCGAGGGCGGCCGGCCCGGTGCTCTACACCAAGACCTGCCTGCTCACCCACACGCCGGACGCGGACTTCGTGCTCGACCGCATCCCCGGCCATCCGAACTGCGTCTGCGCCGTCGGCGCCACGCACGCCTTCAAGTTTGCGTCCGTCATCGGCCGCACCCTGTCGGAGCTTTTGATCGACGGGCAGACCCCCGCCGACATCTCCGCCTTCCGCTTCGACCGGGCGGCGCTATCGCTGCCGGGTGTGTGGAACCTGCCGGAAAGCTAGCTCGAAAGCCCTGAACTCCGACCTTTGAAGTTTCTCGCGAGCCCCCCTCTCCGTCTCGCCCTTCGGGCTCGACACCTCTCCCCACATTCGTGGGGGCGAGGAACCCAGGCTGGAGAGGCGCCGGCATCGCGGTAGCGGTTCCTCGCCCCCACGAATGTGGGGGAGAGGTGTCGAGCCCGAAGGGCGAGACGGAGAGGGGGGCGCTTCACTCGTCAGAGCTTGAGTTGAAAGGCTCGCCTCGTCTGCCGTACCGAAGCTAGACCTGCTCGGCGCTTCGCCACCATCAGGCAGCGTTCGCCTTGGCGCCGGCAATATCGGCCGCCGGCAGCAGGTCGTCGTCGATCGGAATGCCGAGCGTGGTGTTCAGCCGGTTGGTCGCAAGCATCGCCGAGCCGTAGGCGACGACCTCCACGACGGTTTCCGCACCGTATCTGGCTTCCAGCAACTTCAGCGCGGCCGGCGGCGTGGCCTTGTGCGCGACCGGCTCGCCTGCGATGCGATGGGCGATCTCGATCAGCGCCGCCTCGTCGTCGGTCGGCACGTAGCCGTCGGGATCTACGCCGTGCGCCTTGAGCGCGCGGCGGAAATAGAGCGAGCACAGCAGGCAGTGCGAATCCTCCGAGATCGCCAGCGAGAACACGTCGACGGCGCGCGCGCCGAGGCGCGAGCGCAGGCTCTCCTTGAGCGGCAGCACCGCGCCGAACAGGCGAAACGCCGGCGCCGAATGCAGCAGCACACCCTTCATGTTGGTGACCCGCCCTACCCGCTCCTGCTCAGCCCTTGCCAGTCCGGCAAGCTCCGCCGGAGCGTCGGGGGAATGCCAATCGAAGGAGGAAACGGACATGGGGAGCTACTCTTGGGTTGTATTCCGGACGGCCGCGGAGAGCCGTCCGAACGCCTGACATCGCCCCGAAATAAGACAAGCGCTTGCGAATGTGAAGGTTTCCGCCTCGGATTATCCATGGCCCAGAAGTGACCCGCGCCTGCTTCGCCTTGGCCGCCGGAACGGCTCCGGACGCGCGTCACATGTTGCGGCGCCTGCCCTCCAGAAGGTCGAGCACGCCGCGCGCCGCGTCGAGCACGTTGGTGCCCGGTCCGAACACCGCGGCGACGCCGTGATCGAGCAGATATTGGTAGTCCTGCCGCGGGACGACGCCGCCGACCACCACGACGACGTCCTTCGCGCCGTGCGCCTTCAGCGCCTCGACAAGCTGCGGCGCCAGCGTCTTGTGGCCAGCCGCCAGCGACGACATGCCGACCACATGCACCTCCGCGCCTATCGCCAGGTCGGCCGCCTCCTGCGGCGTCTGGAAAAGCGGGCCGGCGATCACCTCGAAGCCGATGTCGCCGAAGGCAGACGCGATGACCTTGGCGCCACGGTCGTGGCCGTCCTGGCCGAGCTTGGCGACGAGCAGCCGCGGCGGCTCGCCGAGCACGGACGCGACATGCCGCAGCCGCGTCACCAGCGTCTCGTATTCCGGCTCGCCGGCATAGGACTGGCCGTAGACCTTGCGCACCACCTTCGGCACGGCCGAATGATCGCCGAAGACTGTTCGCATGGCATCTGATATCTCGCCGAGCGTGGCGCGCGCCCGGGCGGCCTCGACCGCGGCCTCGAGCAGGTTGCCCGCGCCGCCGGCCGCGACCTCGGCGAGCGCGGCAAGGGCTGCCTCGACCCGCGCGGGGTCGCGCCGGCGCTTTGTCTGCTCGATGCGGGCGACCTGCGCCTCGCGCACCGCCTTGTTGTCGATGTCGAGGATGTCGATCCGGTCTTCCTGTTCGAGCCGGTACTTGTTGACGCCGACGATGACCTCGTCGCCGCGATCGACGGCCGCCTGGCGGCGGGTCGCCGCCTCCTCGATCAGGCGCTTCGGCAGGCCGTCGTTGACGGCCTTGGTCATGCCGCCCATCGCCTCGATCTCCTCGATCAGCGCCCACGCCTTTTCGGCGAGCTCGCCGGTCAGGCTCTCGACGTAGTAGGAACCGGCGAGCGGGTCGACCACCCGGGTCACGCCGGTCTCGTGCTGCAGGATGAGCTGCGTGTTGCGGGCGATGCGCGCCGAAAATTCCGTCGGCAGCGCGATCGCCTCGTCGAAGGAATTGGTGTGCAGGCTCTGCGTGCCGCCGAGTGCGGCGCTCATCGCCTCGAAGGCGGTGCGCACGATGTTGTTGTAAGGATCCTGCTCCTGCAAGGACACGCCAGAAGTCTGGCAGTGCGTGCGCAGCATCAGCGACGACGCCTTCTTCGGCGAAAACTCCTCCATGATGCGCGTCCACAACAGCCGCGCCGCGCGCAGTTTCGCCGCCTCCATGAAGAAATTCATGCCGACGGCGAAGAAAAACGACAGGCGCCCGGCGAAATCGTCGACATCGAGGCCCTTTTTCAGCGCCGCCCGCACATATTCGCGCCCGTCGGCCAGCGTGAAGGCCAGCTCCTGCACCAGCGTCGCCCCGGCCTCCTGCATGTGATAGCCGGAGATCGAGATGGAGTTGAACTTCGGCATCTCCTTCGCCGTATAGGCGATGATGTCGGCGACGATGCGCATCGACGGTTCCGGCGGGTAGATGTAGGTGTTGCGGACCATGAACTCCTTGAGCACGTCGTTCTGGATGGTCCCGGAAAGCTTTTCGCGCGAGACGCCCTGCTCCTCGCCGGCGACGATGAAATTCGCCAGGATCGGGATCACCGCGCCATTCATGGTCATCGACACCGACACCTGGTCGAGCGGGATGCCGTCGAACAGGATCTTCATGTCCTCGACCGAATCGATCGCCACGCCGGCCTTGCCGACGTCGCCCTCGACGCGCGGATGATCGCTGTCGTAGCCGCGGTGAGTGGCGAGGTCGAAGGCAACCGACACGCCCTGCTGCCCGGCGGCGAGCGCCTTGCGGTAGAAGGCGTTGGAGGCCTCCGCCGTCGAGAACCCGGCATATTGGCGGATCGTCCACGGCCGGCCGGCATACATGGTTGCGCGCGGCCCGCGCACGAAGGGTTTTTCGCCCGGCATGCTGCCGAGATGGTCGACGCCGGCAAGATCCTCGGCGGTGTAGAGCGGCTTGACGGCGATGCCCTCCGGCGTCTGCCAGACGAGCTTTTGCGGGTCTGCCCTGATCTCCTTCTCGGCGAGGGCGCGCCACCTTTCGAGATCGGTCATGCGGAGCGCCTCCGGCCGGGCGCCGATCCCTCCCCCTTGAGGGGAGGGTGGCTCGCGCAGCGAGCCGGGTGGGGTCGCTTCGGCAGTGCTCGACCCAATTCGTTCAGTGACGCCGAGCGGGAGGAGAGGACCCCACCCGGCCGGACTTCGTCCGGCCACCCTCCCCTCGAGGGGGAGGGAACGCCAATCGCTGCGGCCATCACGCGAACTCCATGATCAGCTCGTCGACGGCCAGGCTGGCGCCGGTCGCGGCGGCGATGCGCTTGACGATGCCGCGGCGCTCGGCGCGCAGCACGTTCTCCATCTTCATGGCCTCGACCGTGGCGAGCGCCTGGCCGGCCTCCACCACGTCGCCTTCGGCGACCATGATCGAGGTGACGACGCCCGGCATCGGGCAGAGCAGCATTTTGGACGTGTCCGGCGGCGCCTTGTCGGGCATCAGTCCGGCGAGTGCTGCCACGCGCGGCGAGCGCACGCGGGCGACCGCGTCGATGCCGCGCCAGCGCAGCCGCCAGCCGCTGCCGGCGGCTGCGACCTTGACGCCCATCGGCTCGCCGCCGACGACGAAGCGGGCGTGGCTGCGGCCGGGCAGCCAGTCGCTCGCCACCGCAAGCGGGGCGCCGTCGCCGACCGACACAAGCATGCCTGCATCGTCGTCATGCACGGCGACGTCGAAGGCGCGGCCGGCAATCGTCACAGACCAGTCCCCGGCCACGGTGCGGCGATGGTTGGCCAGCGCGCCGGATATCTGCACGGCGCGCCGCTCGGCGCGCACGTGGACGACCGCCGCCACCGCCGCCAGCTTGCGCGCCTCCTCGTCCTCCGGCGTCACGCCGCCGAACCCGTCGGGAAACTCCTCGGCGATGTAGGCGGTGGTGAGCCGCCCCTCACGGAAACGCTCCTGCTGCATCACCGCCGACAGGAAAGGAAGATTGTGGCCGATGCCTTCCACCTCGAAGTCGTCGAGCGCGGCGCCCATCGCCTCGATCGCCGCCAGCCGGTCGGGGGCCCAGGTGCACAGCTTTGCGATCATCGGGTCGTAATACATCGAGATCTCGCCGCCCTCGAACACACCGGTGTCGTTGCGCACGACCATGCCGTCGTCGCGCCGTCCTTCGGCAGGCGGGCGATAGCGCGTCAGCCGGCCGATGGAGGGCAGGAAGTTGCGGTAAGGGTCTTCGGCATAAAGGCGGCTCTCGATCGCCCAGCCCGACAGCGCCACGTCCTCCTGGCGGATGGCCAGCCTTTCGCCGGCCGCAACCCGGATCATCTGCTCGACCAGGTCGAGGCCGGTGACCAGCTCCGTCACCGGATGCTCGACCTGCAGGCGGGTGTTCATCTCGAGAAAGTAGAAATTGCGGGCGCCGTCGACGATGAACTCGACCGTGCCGGCTGAAAAATAGCCGACGGCCTTGGCGAGCGCCACCGCCTGCTCGCCCATCGCCTTTCGAGTAGCCGCGTCCAGGAAAGGCGAAGGCGCCTCCTCGATGACCTTCTGGTTGCGCCGCTGGATCGAGCATTCGCGCTCGCCGAGATAGATCAGGTTGCCGTGCCGGTCGCCGAGCACCTGGATCTCGATGTGGCGCGGATCGGTCACGAATTTCTCGATGAAGATGCGGTCGTCGCCGAAGGAAGACTTCGCCTCGTTGCGCGACGACTGAAAGCCCTCGCGCGCTTCGGCGTCGTTCCAGGCGATGCGCATGCCCTTGCCGCCGCCGCCGGCCGACGCCTTGATCATCACGGGATAGCCGATGTCGCGGGCGATGCGCGCCGCCTCCTCGGCACTGTCGATCAGCCCCATATGGCCGGGCACGGTGCTGACGCCGGCGCCGGCGGCTATCCGCTTGGAGGTGATCTTGTCGCCCATCGCCTCGATGGCGCCGACCGGCGGACCGATGAAGGTCACCTCAGCCTCCTTCAGCGCGTCGGCGAAATGCGGGTTCTCCGACAGGAAGCCGTAGCCCGGATGCACCGCGTCGGCGCCGCTCCTGCGGACGGCGTCGAGGACCCTGCCGATGGCGATGTAGGATTTTGAGGACGGGGACGGGCCGATATGCACGGCTTCATCAGCCATCTTCACGTGCAGCGCCTCGCGGTCGGCGTCGGAATGGACGGCGACGGTGGCGATGCCGAGCTTTCGTGCCGTCCTGATGACCCGGCAGGCGATCTCGCCGCGATTGGCGATGAGGATCTTCTTGAACATGTCAGGCCCTCATAGCGGCATGGTGTCGTGCTTCTTCCAGCGCTGCTCGGCCGTCTTGCCGCGCAGCGCTGCGAAGGCCCGGGCGATGCGCCGGCGCGAGGAATGCGGCATGATCACCTCGTCGATGAAGCCGCGCTCGGCCGCCACGAACGGATTGGCGAAACGCTCCTCGTAGTCCTGCGTGCGCCGCGCGATCTTCTCCGCATCACCGAGTTCCGAGCGGTAGAGGATCTCGGTCGCGCCCTTGGCGCCCATCACGGCGATCTCGGCGCTGGGCCAGGCATAGTTGACGTCGGCGCCGATGTGTTTCGACGCCATCACGTCATAGGCGCCGCCATAGGCTTTCCGCGTGATCAGCGTCACCATCGGCACGGTCGCCTGGCTGTAGGCGAACAGGAGCTTCGCGCCGTGCTTGATGACGCCGCCATATTCCTGGGCAGTGCCGGGCAGGAAGCCGGGCACGTCGACCAGCGTCAGGATCGGGATCGAGAAGGCGTCGCAGAAGCGCACGAAGCGCGCCGCCTTGCGCGAGGAATCGATGTCGAGGCAGCCGGCCAGCACCATCGGCTGGTTGGCGACGACACCGACGGTCTGGCCCTCGATGCGCAGGAAGCCGGTGACGATGTTTTTGGCATAGGCTTCCTGGATCTCGAAGAAGTCGCCCTCGTCGGCGATCGCCAGGATCAGTTCCTTCATGTCGTAGGGCTTGTTGGCGCTGTCGGGGACCAGCGTGTCCAGCCGCATCTCCAGCCGCGACGGATCGTCGAAGAACGGCCGGACGGGCGGCTTCTCGCGGTTGTTCAGCGGCAGGAAGTCGAACAGCTTGCGGATCGCCTCCAGTGTCTCGACGTCGTTCTCGAAGGCGCCGTCGGCGACCGAGGATTTCTGCGTGTGCGTGCGCGCGCCGCCGAGTTCCTCCGCCGTGACGATCTCGTTGGTGACGGTCTTCACCACGTCGGGACCGGTGACGAACATGTAGGAGGAGTCGCGCACCATGAAGATGAAGTCGGTCATGGCCGGCGAATAGACGGCGCCGCCGGCGCAGGGCCCCATGATCACCGAGATCTGCGGGACGACGCCAGAGGCGTCGACGTTGCGCCTGAACACCTCTGCGTAGCCGGCCAGCGAATCCACGCCCTCCTGGATGCGCGCTCCGCCGGAATCGTTGAGGCCGATGACAGGCGCCCCGTTGCGCACGGCCATGTCCATGATCTTGCAGATCTTCCTGGCGTGCGTCTCCGACAGCGAGCCGCCGAGCACGGTGAAATCCTGCGAGAACACGTAGACAAGGCGGCCGTTGATGGTGCCCCAGCCGGTCACCACGCCGTCGCCGGCAATCTTCTGCCCGGCCATGCCGAACTCGGTCGCCCGGTGCGTGACGTACATGTCGTATTCCTCGAACGAGCCCTCGTCGAGCAGCACGTCGATACGTTCGCGGGCGGTCAGCTTGCCCTTGGCGTGCTGGGCGTCGATGCGCTTCTGCCCGCCGCCGAGGCGGGCCTCGGCCCGCCGCTGCTCGAGCTGCTCGATGACGGCGCGCATCAGCGGCCGGCCCTCGGCCCGGGCGCCTGCCCGGCCGTCGGAACGACCACTGCGAGCGGCACCGCCACACCCCCGATGGCGAATGCGTCATACAAGCTCACTGGCGGCCCTCCGTAACTCCCGGTCACGGTTGCCCCTAACGCCAAACCGCTCGCATCAGAACGCTTGAACAGGTGCAAAAGCGTGGTGTATAAAGTTGCAAACTTCACTTTGCGAATTTGCGACATGGCGCCTCCGAAACTCTATATCGGCCGCAAGATCCGCGAGCTGCGCCAGGCCGCCGGCCTCACCCAGGTGCAGTTCGCCGAGCGTCTCGGCATTTCGACGAGCTATCTCAATCAGATCGAGAACAATCAGCGGCCGGTCTCGGCCGCGGTGCTGCTGGAGCTTGCGGAAAAGTTCCAGATCGACCTGTCCGACATTGCGCAGACCGACAGCGACCGCATGCTGTCGGCCTTGTCGGAGGCGCTCTCCGACCCGCTGTTCGACAGCCACAGGCCGACCTTGCAGGAACTGAAGCTGATCACGCAGAACGCGCCGTCCCTGGCGCGCGCGCTGATCTCAAGCCACCAGGCCTATCGCCGCGCCAGCGAGCAGCTGGTCAGCCTCGACGACACGCTCGGCCGCGGCGTTTCGGCGGCCGAGCCGACGCCGTATGAGGAGGTGCGCGACTTCTTCCACTTCGTCGACAACTACGTGCACGACCTCGACGTTGCCGCCGAAAAGCTCGCCACGGACGTCGGCCTGCCCGATCGCGAGGCCGGCGCCGCGCTTGCCGACCACCTGGAGAAGCGGCATGGCGTGCGCGTTGTCCGCTCCGGTCCGGGCGAGGATTTTTTGCGCCGCTACGACCCGGCGTCGCGGACCCTGTTCCTCAACCCCTATTCGCCTGCAGCGACGCGCACCTTCCAGACGGCGTTCCAGATCGCGGCGCTGGAGATGGAGCCGCCGATCGCCGGGATCGTGGGAAAGGCCGGCTTCCGCTCGGCCGAGGCGGCGGAGGTCTGCAAGATCGGCCTCAAGAACTATTTCGCCGGCGCCCTGGTGCTGCCCTACCAGTCCTTCATGAGCGCGGCCAGGGAGCTGCGTCACGATCTCGAACTGCTCGCCGCCCGCTTCGGCGCCAGCCTCGAGCAGATCGCGCACCGGCTGTCGACCTTGCAGCGCCCGGGCCTGAAAGGCGTGCCGGTCTTCTTCGCCACCATCGACCGCGCCGGCAACATCACCAAGCGGCACAGCGCGGCGAAGCTGCAGTTCGCCCGCTTCGGCGCCGCCTGCCCGCTGTGGAACGCCCACCAGGCCTTCGAGGCGCCCGGCCGCATCGTGCGGCAGCTCGCCGAGACGCCGGACGGCGTACGCTATCTCAGCGTCGCCACCGAAATAACCAAGAGCGGCGGCGGCTACCGCGCACTCCACCGGTCCTATGTGATCGCGCTGGGCTGCGAGATCTCCTATGCCGGCGATTTCGTCTATGCCGACGGACTGGACAAGGACAGCCGCGCCGCCTTCGACCCGATCGGCATCTCCTGCCGCATCTGCGAGCGCCAGAACTGCCCGCAGCGCGCCGTCCCGCCGCTCAAGCGGCGGCTGAGCATCGACCACAATGTGCGGACGTCGCTGCCCTATTCGATGCTGTAGCAGCTTGAAGGTACGTCGCGTGCAAGCAATGGGCTTGGCGGCTATGCGTTCCCAAGGAGTTGAGAACCACATTCACATGGTTGCGTTGTGCACTTTCTGGTACAACTTCATCCGCGTTCAGAAGACGCTGAAAACGGCGTTCGGAATGGTGTTGGCGCGTCGTCGGTATGCTTCGTCGATGGACGATCTTCGCGAAATGGCGGAGGACCCTGCTGCACTGAAGTCGGGCCAGGTTTCCGTGCAGGAAGGGTTCGAAAATTAACTTGACGTGAAGGCCTACATGCCCATATTGACGAGTATCAACTTCTCCCCCGTCGGACACGCTGAAAGGCCTCTGGCGGGGTTATTGTTTCTGGGGAGCACAGCATGAAGCTTCCCGATCCAATCCGTGCAGTAGCGTTTTTTGACGGACAAAACCTGTTCCATTGCGCTAAAAAGGCGTTTGGATACAAGTTCCCCAGCTATGATCCAAAGCTTCTAGCCGAGACTGTTTGCGCCGCAAAAGGTTGGGTGTGCAGCGGCGTTCGCTTTTACACTGGCGTTCCCGACGCTGGCGACAATGCGTTTTGGAACCATTTCTGGGTTGCCAAAGGTGCTCAGATGGGTCGTGATGGCGTGCACGTCTACACTCGCCCGCTGCGCTACAGAAACAAAACGGTGAAGCTACCGGACGGATCTGACTTTTCATTCTTGGATGGAGACGAGAAGGGTATCGACGTGCGGATCGCTCTGGACGTTATTCGCCTTGCGCACGAAGACACTTATGACGTCGCACTCCTATTTTGCAGAGACCAGGATTTATCAGAGGTGGCGGAAGAATTGCGCGCGATCTCAAAGGCGACCAATCGCTGGATCAAGATGGCTTCTGCTTACCCTTACAGCCCAGCGCATAAGGTACGTGGCATCGACAAGACCGATTGGGTTCAGATTGACCGGGCTACCTACGATAGTTGCCAGGACGCGCGCGATTATCGGCCTAAGAAAACCACATAACCGACCTCCAAATTGAGACATTACCAGCCTCGACACCGCGTTGCGTTTTCGATGCCGCCGCTATACGCTCGCCTCAGGAAACAGTGCCGTTTCCCTTTCTCCCCGCCCGCTCAGACTCTTCCGGCAACGCTGCTGACGGGCGCCTATCGTTGACTCGCGTTTTGGGCAGGTGAGCAGACCGTGACGAATGGTGACTGGCGAATTGGCGTTCTGTTCTCGCGCAGCGGCGTGACCGCCGCCGCTGAGATCGCCGAGGCGAACGCGACGCTGCTGGCGACCGAGGAGATCAACGCCGCCGGCGGCGTGCTCGGCCGGGCCATCCAGCCGGTCTTCTACGATCCGCAATGCTCGCCGAAGAAATATCGCGAGCTGGCGGTGCGCCTGCTCACCGAGGACGGCATAAAATTCATCTTCGGCTGCTACATGTCGACGGCGCGCAAGGCCGTGCTGCCGGAAATCGAGGCCTATCGCGGGCTGCTGTTCTACCCGACCTTCTACGAAGGTTTCGAATACTCGACCCGCTGCTTCTACACCGGCTCGTCCTCCAACCAGAACGCCGTGCAGCTGGCGCGCTATCTGATCGAGACCTTCGGCAAACGCTTCCTGCTGGTCGGGTCGAACTACGTATTCCCCTACGAATACAACCGGGTGGTCACCGACCTGGTGACGCGGGCGCGCGGCAGCGTGGCCGACGAGATCTACGTTCCGGTCGAAGCCACCCGCAGGGATTTCGAGAAGGTCGTCCGGCAGATCCGTAAGCTGAAGCCGGACGTCGTCGTCTCCAACGTCGTCGGCACCGGCGCGGCGCTGCTCTACGAGGCCTACCGGGAAGCCGGCTTCGATCCCCGGACGATGCCGATCGCCAGCCTGTCGACCACCGAGGCCGAGGTGGCGGAGATGCATCCGGAGATCGCCGCCGGGCATCTCACCGCCGCCTCGTTCTTCGAGACGCTCGACACGCCGGAGGCGCGGCGCTTCGTTTCCGCCTTCAAGCGCCGCTTCGGCGAGGCCGCGCCGGTCACGGCGAGCGCCGAGGCCGCCTATTTCCAGGTGCATCTCTATGCGAAGGCGCTGGAGATGGCCGGCGGCAACGAGCCAGAGGCCGTCGCGCGCCACCTTGCCGGGCTGGAATTCGACGCGCCACAGGGACGGGTCCGCATCGACCCAGACAACCACCATACCGAGCTTTGGTCGCGCATCGGTCGCATCAACGCGGAAGGCAAGTTCGACATACTCTGGCAGTCCGAGGCCAGGGTGAAGCCGGACCCGTATTTCGTCACGGCGTCCTACGACGACTGGATGGGCGCCGTGCAATCCAGAAGCATGGCGTGACGGATTGCTCCGGTGGCGGTGAACATTCTTCGCGATCTGAAGGGGCTGCGGGTCCAGGTCATCCACCCGCCAGACCCGGAAGGCGTGGCGCTGGTCGAACATCTCCGACGCATCGGCTGCACTTGCGAGACCACCTGGCCGCTGCCGGACGCCATCAGCCCGGCCGCCGCCGTGGTGCTCGTCGCCATCGAGCAGGAGAACCGCGAAAAAATCCTCAAGCTGTTCCGCCCGATCGAGCCGTCGGACCCGGCGCTGCTGGCGGTCGTGTCGTTCGAGGATCCAGGCACGCTGCAAGTCGTGCTGGAATGCGGCGCGCTGGCGGTGATCGAGCGGCCGATCCGCCCGTTCGGGCTGCTGACCAATTTGACGATCGCCCGCGCGCTGTGGCTGGAACGGCAGGGCGCAGCCAAGCGCATCCGCAAGCTCGAGCGCAAGCTCGCCGGCAACAACCGCATCCTCAAGGCGAAGAGCATCCTGATGGAGACGCAGGGGCTGAGCGAGCAGGCCGCCTATGAGAGCATCCGCAGGCAGGCCATGGCCAAGCGCGTCCCGATGGACGATCTGGCGAGCGCCATCATAAATGCACATGAACTCTTGACGTTCAGGGACACCGTGCCTACAGTGAAAAATAATTGACGTTCAGTGAAGTTTGAACTTCGATTGTGGTGCCCGACAGCGTCGTCGGCACCGTGAGGCTGGGTAGCCCGCAAGCTCCGGACAGGAGTTGGCGGGCTTTTTGTTTTTCGGCCTGTCCGACAGTGTCGTTGGCGGCCGTCATGCTGAATCGATCTGCCGAACCGCGTCCGCTGGCCGGTCGCGCATGACCTTGTGCTTGCCTGCGCAGGGGCTGCGCAAATGCGCCTTCGGACGAGTGCGCGGATGGCCGAGCGCCGAAATATCCGGGGTTTTTGGGAGAATTCCGGGGCGTTTTGGAAAAATTCCAGGAGGTTTTTCGGAGAAAAAGCAGGCGATTTTCGCGGGAAAGCAGCCGAATTCGGCGGTTTTTTTAGGAGCACGGACGCGCGAAGAGCCGGAAGGTTTCCTGAGCCGGTCGCCTCGCCAGCAAACCGCGACCGGACAATCCACAAGAACGAAGCGTCAAAGACGGCGCAAAACGAGGGGTACTACGATGCAGAACAGACGGACATTCATCAAGGCGAGCGGACTGGCGGCAATGGGCCTGGCGGCGCCGGCGATCCTGCGCCTCGACGGCAGGGCCTGGGCGGCGGACGAGATACCGGTGGGAATCATGTATTCCCTGACGGGAACCACCGCCATCGTCGAGAAGTCGATGAACCAGTGCGCGCAGATGGCGATCGCCGAGATCAACGCCAAAGGCGGCGTGCTGGGCAAGCAGTTGAAGCCCATCATCGAGGACCCGGCGTCGGAGCCGCGCATCTACAGCGAGAAGGCCCGCAAGCTCGCCATCGAGGACCAGGTGCCGGTGATCTTCGGCTGCTACACCACCGCCAGCCGCAAGGCGGTGCTGCCGGTGGTCGAGCGGCGCAAGGGCCTGCTGGTTTGGCCGACCTGGTACGAGGGCGAGGAGTGCTCGAAGAACGTGCTCTACGCCGGCTCGGCGGTGCCCAACCAGCAGCTCGAGAATTCGCTGCCCTGGCTGAAGAAGAACCTCGGCAAGAGCAAGCTGTTCATCGTCGGCTCCGACTACGCCTTCCCGCGCGGCATGGCCAAGACCTCGAAGACGATCTGCCAGGGTATCGGCATGGAGGTGGTGGGCGACGAATACCTGCCGCTCGGCCATACCGAATGGGCCTCGATGGTGTCAAAGATCGGCTCCAGCGGCGCCGACGTGATCTTCTCCAACGTCGTCGGCGATTCGATCGTGGCCTTCTATCGCGAGCTGCGCAACCAGGGCTACGACTTCGAGAAGCTGCCGCTCTGCTCCTCGACCACCACCGAGGTCGAGATCAAGGCGATGGGTCCTGAATACGCCCAGGGCAGCTACGTCTCGCTGCCCTATTTCCAGACCGTCGACACGCCGCAGAACAAGGTGTTCGTCGAGGCGTTCAAGGCCTATGCCGGCACCGATGCCGTCACCCACGCCGCCATGGAAGCCGTCTATATCGGCGTCAACATGTGGGCGATGGCCGCCGAAAAGGCCGGCGACGTGTCGCCCGAGGCGGTGGTGGCGAATGCCGGCGGCCTGTCGTTCGACGCGCCGCAGGGCAAGGTGACGATCGACCCCGAGAACCTGCACAGCTACCTGACCCCGCGCATCGGCAAGACCCGTGCCGACGGCCTGCTCGACATCGTCGACCAGTATCCGGAGCCGCTGCTGCCCCTGCCCTATTCGAGCGTCGGCGAGACCGCTGAAAAGCGCATCTGCACCGCCGGCGGCGCCGTGCTGTAACGCCTTTCGGCAGGACACCGGGCCGGCGCGGTCGACCGCGGCGGCCCGAATTTCGGGTCAGGTTGGAAGCGGCATGGAAACATTCGTCATCGGACTGAGCATCGCCTCGATCCTGTTCATGGTCGCGCTGGGCCTGGCGATCATCTACGGGACGATGAAGGTCATCAATCTCGCCCATGGCGAGATGGTGATGATCGGCGCCTACGTCACCGTGCTGGCGACTAAGCATCTCGGCTTCAACCTTTATCTCTGCCTGCCGCTGGCGTTCCTGGTCACTGCCGGCTTCGGCCTGGTGATCGAGCGCACCGTGGTGCGCCGGCTCTACGGGCGGCTGCTCGACACGCTGCTGGCCACCTGGGGCATCGCGCTGATCCTGCAGCAGCTCATCCGCATCCATTTCGGGCTCGGGCTGTTCGGCATCCATATCGACGGCCTCGGCTCCGACCTGCAGAACGTGCCGGTGCCGGGGGAACTCCAGCAGACCCTGCATTTCCTCGGCGCCAACATCCCCGTCTACCGGGCCTTCATCTTCGTCGTCGCCCTGCTGCTCGGCGCCGTCACCTGGTGGCTGATCTACAGGACGCGCTTCGGCAGCCAGCTTCGCGCCGTCTCGGTGGCGCGCAACACGGCGGCGGCCTGCGGCGTCAACGACAAGCGCGTCAACATGCTCGCCTTCGCCTACGGCTCGGGCCTCGCCGGCATCGCCGGCGTGCTCGTCTCCGGCTTCAAGACCGTCTCGCCGGACATGGGCACGCCCTATGTCGTCGACGCCTTCCTGGTGGTGGTGGCCGGCGGCGTCGGCCACCTCGCCGGCACCTTCCTCTCCGCCGGCATCCTCGGCGAGGTGCAGAGCTTCGTCGCCATGTGGCTGAACGACGTCTACGGCCGCACCGTGCTGTTCGCCGTGGTCATCCTCATCCTCCTCTTCAAGCCGCAGGGCCTGTTCGTGAGCAGGAGCCGCTGACCATGGACGAGCGCATGAAACACCGCACCGCCACGATCGCCGCCTACCTGCTGTTCTTCGCCGTGATCTTCGCCCTCCCCTTCTTTCTCAACAGCTTCTGGACCAACCGCGTCGCGACCTACCTCGTCTATTCGATCTGCGCAGTCGGCATCAGCCTGTCGTGGGGCTATGCCGGCATCCTCAGCCTCGGCCAGGGTCTGTTCTTCGGCATCGGCGCCTACATGCTGGCGATGTCACTGACGCTCGCCGTGCCGGAGAACAACCCGGTGCCGGAGCTGATGCTGCTCAACATGCAGCCGGACGCGGTGCGCGACCTGTGCTGCGTGACGCCGGGCTCGTTCCTGTGGATTCCGTTTCGCTCGGTAGCGTTCGGCATGATCGCGGCCATCGTGGTGCCGTGCGTACTTGCCGCCGGTCTCGGCTACGTCATGTTCAAGCGGCGCACCACCGGCGTCTACGTCAGCATCATCACGCTCGCCTTCGCGCTGATCGGCCAGCTGCTGATCATAAACAACCAGCCGCTCACCGGCGGCTTCAACGGGCTGGCCAATCTCGCCTGGCTCGAGATCGGCGGCTTCGAGTTCGATCCCTACGGGCCGAGCATCTACTATCTCGTCGCCGGCACGCTGCTGGCGGTCGTGCTGGTGTCTCGCGCCATGCTGTCGGCGCGCATCGGCCAGGTGCTGAAGGCCGTCCGCGAGGACGAGGCACGGGCGCGTTACCTCGGCTACGACGTCGAGAACTACAAGCTCTTCATCTTCTGCTTCTCGGCCGGCATCGCCGGGCTGGCCGGCATGCTGTTCACGCTCACCGCCGAGTTCGCCTCGCCGTCGCTGATGGCGACCTCCTTCAGCATCTCGATGGTGATCTGGGCCGCGACCGGCGGGCGGGCGTCGCTGCTGGGTGCCTGCATAGGCGCGCTGCTCGTCAATTTCGTCGGCTCGGTCGCCAGCGAGAGCCCCGCCTTCCAGCCGGTCTGGCCGATCGTTCTCGGCGGCCTGTTCGTGTTCGTCGTGCTGGTCATGCCGAACGGTATCGCCGGCATCGTCAAGGACCTGATCGGGCGCTCCGGCAAGGCCCGCGCGGTCGGACAGGAGGTATACCCTTGAACGCCGTCGCGAACGTCAGCCGCCCGGCAGCCGTGCCGATGGCGGCGATGCCCATCCTGCAGGCGAAGAAGCTGACCGTACGCTTCGACGGCTTCCCGGCGGTTCGCGACGTCGATCTCGCCATCGCCGACGGTGAGCTGCGCGTCATCATCGGGGCGAACGGCGCCGGCAAGTCGACGCTGCTCGACCTCCTGTGCGGCAAGATCCTGCCGTCGGAAGGCGAAATCTGGCTGCGCGAACGCAACATCACCGGCATCGGCGAGGCGGCGATCGCACGCAGCGGCCTCGGCCGGAAATTCCAGACGCCGACCGTGTTCAAGGAGATGACGGTGCTGGAGAACCTGCAGGTCGCCAGCAACCGGCGCGTGCGCGTGTTCGAAAACCTGTTCGACTGGCTGCCGTCGCGCCCCAGCGACAAGGAAGCGGCGGTGGCGGAGCGCACCGGCCTGCTCGGTGCCATCAACCGCAGGGCCTCCGAGCTGTCGCATGGGCAGTTGCAGTGGCTGGAACTCGCCATGGTGCTCAGCCAGGATCCGAAGATCGTCCTGCTCGACGAGCCGGCCGCCGGCATGACGGCCGCCGAGACCGACAAGACGGCCGAACTGCTGCTCGACCTCGCCGGCAGCCACACGGTCCTGGTCATCGAGCACGACATGGCGTTCGTGCGGCTGATCTGCCGCACCATCACCGTCATGCACCAGGGCGCGGTGCTGGCCGAGGGCACTGCCGCCGAGATCGAGCACAATCCGGCGGTGATCGAGGCCTACCTCGGATCGGCGGGTCTCAGCCATGCTTAAATTCAGGAAGCTCAACGCGTTCTACGGAACCAGCCACATCATCCACGATCTCGATCTCGACATCCGCAAGGGCGAGACCTTCTGCCTGCTCGGCCGCAACGGCGTCGGCAAGACGACGCTGCTGCGCAGCCTGCTCGGCATCGACGTGCGCACCACCGGCACCATCGAGTTCGACGGCGCCGACATCAGCGCGACGCCGACGCACGAGCGGGCGCGACGCGGCGTCGGCTATGTGCCGCAGGGACGCGAGATCGTTCCCGGCCTCAGCGTGCTCGACAACATCCTGCTCGGCTGCAACGCGCGCACCGACGGGCAGATGACGGTGCCGCAGCTCGTCTGGTCGCTGTTCCCGTTCCTGAAGGACCATCTCGGGCGGCGCGGCACCAATCTGTCGGGCGGCCAGCAGCAGCAGCTCGCCATCGCCCGCGCGCTGGCGACCGACCCGTCCGTCCTCGTGCTCGACGAGCCGACGGAAGGCATCCAGCCCAATATCGTCGAGGACATCGAGAAGGCGATCGTCTCGCTCAACCGCGACCACGGCCTGACCATCATCCTGGTCGAGCAGAAAATCCGCTTCGCGCGCACCGCCGCCCACCGCTTCGCCATCCTGGAGAAGGGTCGGGTCGCCGCTTCCGGCACCGCGGCCGATCTGAGCAACGACCTCATCCACAGGCACATGGGCCTGTAGCGCCGCAACGACCGGCGTCGAAGCAACGGCGCCGCAGACCGCAGAAAGGGTGGAGAAAATGCTTCGCGTCGACAGCCTCCTCGGAGCCAGCACCGATCACAGCCTGCACGACCGGCTGCACCATCTGGAGCATCACGGAGCCGTCGAAGTGGTCAAGATCGCCGTGGCCGATCTCGACCGCCGCCGCCTGCTGGCACGCACCGAGAAGGGCGAGGAGGTGGCGATCACGCTGCCGCGCGACCAGAAGCTGTTCGACGGCGCGGTGCTGCTGCTCGACGACAAGCGCGCCATCGTCGTGCGCGCCGGCGAGCAGCGCTGGCTCAGACTGTCGCCTCATTCGGCGAGCGACGCGCTGGAGCTCGGCTACCATGCCGGCAATCTGCACTGGCGGGTGCGCTTCGACGGCGACGACCTGCTGGTGTCGCTCGACGGGCCTGCCGCGACCTATGCGGCGCGCATCGAGCCGATGATCGAAGGCGGGCGGGTCACCGTCTCCGAGGAGAGCGAATGAGCGCGGCCGGCGGCCTCGGCCTGCTGGTGGCGCTGCAACACGGCGACAGCCAGTTTCCGTCCGGCGGCTTCGCCTTCTCGCAGGGACTGGAGGCGTCGTCGCAACTGGCGGAGCGGCTCGGCGCCTTCGACTTCGCCGGCTTCATGCGGGCGCAGATCAGGCATCGCTGGGCGGAGGCCGACCGCGTCGCCCTGGTGCGCGCGCACCGGCTGCGCGGAGACCTCGCCAGGCTGGCGGCGCTCGACCGCGAGGTCGAGGCCTCCACCCTCGTCGAAGGTCTGCGCGCCGGCTCGCGGCGCAACGGCGCTGCGCTGCTGACCACCCACGCCCGCATCGGCACGCCGGGGGCCGCCGCCTACCGCGCCATGCTGCGCGACGGCGCCGCCCCCGGCCATCTCGCGGTGGTGCAGGGGCTGCTGTGGCAGGCGCTCGGCCTCGACGAGGCGACCGCGGTGGCGATCTCCGGCTACCAGGCGGCCGCCTCGCTCGCCACCGCGGCGGTGCGGCTCGGCCTGGTGGGCGCCATCGAGGCGCAGGCCGAACTCGCCCGTATGCTGCCGCTGATCGAGACCGGCAGCGCGGCACCCGTCGCCGACGACGAGCCGATCCGTTCCTTCATTCCGCTGGCCGAGATCGCGGTTGCCCTGCACGGCGCCGCCGGCCAACGGCTGTTTTCCAACTGAGGAGGCCCCGATGCTTCTGACGCCGACCGAGCTCGAACGCCTCACCATCTACACGGCGGCGGAACTTGCCCGCAAACGCCGCGCCAAGGGGCTGCTGCTCAACTATCCCGAGGCGGTCGCCATCATCTCCGACGAGATTCTCGAAGGCGCGCGCGAGGGCCGCTCGGTCGCCGAGATGATGTCGGCGGGCTCGCGGATCCTGACTCAGGCCGAGGTGATGCCCGGCGTTGCGGCGATGCTGCCGATGCTGCAGGTAGAGGCGACGTTTCGCGACGGCACCAAGCTGGTGACCGTGCACGAGCCACTGCGCCCGGTGGCGGGTGCCGAGGTGGACACGGTCGAACCGGGCGGGCTGGTCACCGGCGACGGCGACATCGAGCTCAATGCCGGCCGCCGCAAGCTGACGCTGCGTGTCGTCAACAGCGGCGACCGGCCGGTGCAGATCGGCTCGCACTACCATTTCTTCGAGGTCAACCGGGCGCTCGATTTCGACCGCGCCGCCGCCTACGGCATGCGCCTCGACATCGCCGCCGGCACGGCCGTGCGCTTCGAGCCGGGACAGGAGAAGGAGGTGACGCTCACCACCTTCGGCGGCGAGCAGCGGCTTTCCGGCCTGAACGGCCTGTCCGACGGCAACGCCGACGACCCCGCGGCCAAGGCGGCGGCGCTGGAACGCGCCCGCGCCGGCGGCTTCCGCGGCGCCTGAGAGGAGAAGTTTCCATGGCAACCCTGTCCCGCCGCGACTATGCCGCCATGTACGGCCCGACCACCGGCGACGGTTTTCGCCTCGGCGACACCGAACTCGTCGCCATCGTCGAGAAGGATTTCGGCGTCTACGGCGACGAGTGCCTGCATGGCGGCGGCAAGACCCTGCGCGACGGCGCCGGGCTGGCCGCCGGCGTCACCAGCGCCGAGGGTGCGCTCGACTTCCTGCTCTGCAACGTCACGGTGATCGACGCGGTCGTCGGCATCGTCAAGGGCGACCTCGGCGTCAGGGACGGCAAGATCGTAGGCATCGGCAAAGCCGGCAACCCGGCGGTCATGGACGGCGTCGACCCGCGCCTGATCGTCTCGGCCGCCACCACGGTGCGCGACTGCGAGGGCCTGATCGCCACCGCCGGAGCCATCGACGTGCATGTGCATTTCGACAGCGCCCAGCTCTGCGAGCACGCCATCGCCTCCGGCATCACCACCATGCTCGGCGGCTCGCTCGGGCCGATCACCGTCGGCATCGACTGCGGCGGGCCGTTCAACGTCGGCAAAATGCTGCAGGCGGCCGAGCACTGGCCGATCAATTTCGGCTTCCTCGGCCGCGGCAACTCGCACCGGCCGGCCTCGCTGGTCGAGCAGATCGAGACCGGCTGCCTCGGGCTCAAGCTGCACGAGGACTGGGGCACCATGCCGGCCTCGATCGACACCTGCCTGACGGTGGCCGACCAGCTCGATTTCCCGGTGCAGATCCACACCGACACGCTGAACGAGTCGGGTTTCCTCGAGGACACGCTGGCCGCCATCAAGGGCCGCACCATCCACATGTACCACACCGAGGGCGCCGGCGGCGGCCACGCGCCGGACATCATCCGCGTCGCCGGCGTGCCGTGGTGCCTGCCCTCGTCGACCAACCCGACCAACCCCTACACGGTCAACACCTTCGACGAGCACCTCGACATGACGATGGTGTGCCACCACCTCAACCCAGCGATCCCCGAGGACGTGGCCTTCGCCGAAAGCCGCATCCGCGCCCAGACGATCGCCGCCGAGGACATTTTGCACGACATCGGCGCCATCTCGATGCTGGGCTCCGACAGCCAGGGCATGGGCCGCATCAACGAGGTGATCTGCCGCACCTGGCAGCTCGCCGACAAGATGAAGAAGCAGCGCGGCCGCCTGCCCGAGGAGAGGACCGGCTTCGGCGACAACGAGCGCATCAAGCGCTACGTCGCCAAATACACCATCAACGCCGCCCGCACCTTCGGCATCGCCGAGCACATCGGCTCGCTGGAGGACGGCAAGCTGGCCGACATCGTGGTGTGGCGGCCGGCCTTCTTCGGCATCAAACCGGAGCTGATCATCAAGGGGGGCTTCATCGCCTGGGGCGCGATGGGCGACAGCGCCGCCTCGCTGATGACCTGCGAGCCGCTGCTGCTGCGGCCGCAATGGGGCGCGTTCGGGCGGGCCAAGCAGGCGCTGTCGGCCTGCTTCGTCAACCCGCTGGCGATCGAGCGCGGGCTAGCGGACACGCTCGACCTGAAGAAGGCGCTGCTGCCGTCGCGCGGCAGCCGGGCGCTGTCGAAGAAGGACATGCTGCACAACGACGCCTGCCCCAACATCCGCGTCGACCCGCAGACCTTCGACGTGTTCGTCGACGGCGAGCTGGCGACCTGCGAGCCGGCGCACGAGCTGCCGCTCGCGCAGCGCTACATGCTGAGGTGAGACGATGGACGCACGGCTTTCCCCCCACGGCAAAACGGCCTCGCGCGTCGGCGCGGCGCGCGTCGGCATCGGCGGCCCGGTCGGCTCCGGCAAGACGGCGCTGATCGAGCGGCTGATCCCGGCGTTCGCGGCGCGCGGCGTGTCGCTGGCGATCGTCACCAACGACCTGGTGACGGCCGAGGATGCCGAGCGCATCCGCCGTTCCGGGCTGATCGATCCGGCGCGTGTCGCCGCGGTCGAGGCCGGCGCGTGCCCACACACGGTGATCCGCGAGGATCCGACCCTCAACATCGCCGCCGCCGACGAGCTGGAGGCGCGCTTTCCAGACGCCGAGCTGATCCTGATCGAGAGCGGCGGCGACAATCTCGCCTCGACCTTCTCGCTCGATCTCGTCGACTGGTGGATGTTCGTCATCGACGTCGCCGGCGGCGACGACATCCCGCGCAAGAACGGGCCGGGGGTGCTGAAATGCGACCTGCTGGTCGTCAACAAGACCGATCTGGCGCCTTATGTCGGCGTCGATCTGCCCCGCATGGAAGCGGAGGCGACGGCGGCCCGCGGCGGGCGGCCGATCGTGCTGACCAACTGCCGCAAGGCGGAGGGGATCGAGGCGATCGCCGACAAGATCCTGTCCGCCGTGCTGTTCCGATGACCAGCCACTGGCAGCCGCCGCCGCCGGGCGAAGCGAGCGTGCCGGCGGCCACTACGGGCGTGCCCGCCGGCCGCTTCGAGCTCGCCTTCCTGCGCCACGGCGGCCGCACCGCGGTCGGTCGCCAGTTCGTATCCTACCCGTTTCACCTGACCCGGCCGTTCGCGCTGGATTCCGCCATCCCGTCGCTGCTCACCGTCTACCAGCAATCCTCTTCGGGCGGGCTGTATCGCGCCGAACGCCTCGCCTGCCGCTACGATATCGGAGCGCGGGCGGCCGCGCACGTCACTACCCAGGCGGCGACCGTCGTGCACGACTGCCACGGCCAGCCGGCCCGCCAGACGGTCGAGATCGCGCTGGAGGAGGACGCGTTCCTGGCGCTGACGCCCGACCCGCTCGTGCTGTTTCCCGGCGCCTCCTGCGTCAACCGGCTGGAGGCGAAAATGGCGCCGGGGGCGGTGCTGCTGCTCGCCGATGCCTTCGCCCTGCACGATCCGCTGGGCGCGGCGCGGCCGTTCGACCGGCTCGCGTCGGAGGTCGTCGTTCGCGACGCCGCCGGCCGCCTGCTGCTGCGCGACTGTTTTCGCGTCACCGGCGAGGCCCTGGTCGGGCCCTCCTCGCCGGTCGGCGGCTGGCGCGTCGTCTCCAGTTTCCTGCTGCTCGGCGACCCGGCGCGTCTGCCGGTCAGGGAAGACCTGGCCGCCCTGGCGCCGGACGGCCACGCGGTCGCGGGCGTCAGCACGCTGCCCAACGGCGCCGGCTGGGGCGTGCGCTGCCTCGCCGCCGATGCGGTTGCCGCCCGCCGTGTCGCCGAACTGCTGTTCTCCATTAGCGTGCGCGCGGCCTTCGGCAGCGCGCCGGCGCCTCGGCGCAAGTGAGGCTTCCATATCCGACGCCGCGCGGAGCCCGTTCCATCGATGAAAGGAAAGACCATGACCACCAGACCGTTGGCCGCGCTGCTCGCGGCACCGCTTCTCGCGCTCACCGCGGGCGTGGCCCAGGCGCATACCGGCGTCGGCGACACCAGCGGCTTCGCCCACGGCTTCATGCATCCGATCGGCGGGCTCGACCACATCCTCGCCATGGTGATGGTCGGCGTGTTCGCCGCCCAGCTCGGCGGGCGCGCCGTCTGGCTGGTGCCAGCCAGCTTCGTCGCCGTGATGGCGCTCGGCGGAGCGCTCGGGCTTGCCGGCGTTGCCGTGCCTTTCATCGAACTCGGCATTGGCCTGTCGGTGGTCGTGCTCGGCGCCGCGGTGGCCTTCCACCTGCGGGCGGCGGTGCCGATCGCGATGGCACTGGTCGGCTTCTTCGCTGTATTCCACGGCTACGCGCACGGCGCCGAGATGCCGGAAGACGCGGGCGGCCTCGCCTATGGAGCCGGCTTCGTGGCGGCCACGGCGCTGCTGCACGCGGCGGGCATCGGCCTCGGCGTGGCGATCGGCAGCGAGTCCGGCAAGATCGGGCAGACGCTGGTGCGCGTGGCCGGCGCGGTCGTGGCGGTCGTCGGGCTCGGCCTCGTGACCGGCGTGGTCTGACAATCCGCTACCGGCTCGGTCGAAGGCCGGGGCGGTGGATCGCGCGGTGGTCGTCGAGCGCGGCCGGGTCAAGCTCGGCTGCCCCGCGGTCGAGCTCAAGCAGCGCCTGGAGAACGGCTGAGAGCCCATGGCCGTTTGCCCGAATTTCAACGTGGCGCGCCATGGACGGGCGCGCTAAACAGCAGCATGAAAAAAATCGGCTTCCTGTCGTTCGGCCATTGGTCGCCCTCGCCACAATCGCAGACGCGGACGGCGGCCGACGCGCTGCTGCAGTCCATCGACCTCGCCGTCGCTGCCGAGGAGCTGGGGGCGGACGGGGCGTATTTCCGCGTCCATCACTTCGCCCGCCAACTGGCATCGCCGTTCCCGCTGCTGGCGGCGGTCGGCGCCAAGACGAAGCGCATCGAGATCGGCACGGCGGTGATCGACATGCGCTACGAGAACCCGCTCTACATGGCCGAGGACGCGGGCGCCGCCGACCTGATCGCCGGCGGGCGGCTGCAACTCGGCATCAGCCGCGGCTCGCCGGAGCAGGTGATCGACGGTTGGCGCTACTTCGGCCACGTCCCCCAAGACGGACAGACCGATGCCGACATGGCACGGCGGCATACGGAAGTGCTGCTCGAAGTGCTGCGCGGCAAGGGGTTCGCCCAGCCCAACCCGCGGCCGATGTTCCCCAATCCGCCCGGTCTTCTGCGCGTCGAGCCGCATTCGGAAGGCCTGCGCGAGCGCATCTGGTGGGGCGCGGCCACCAACGCCACCGCCGAATGGGCGGCGAAACTGGGCATGAATCTGCAGAGCTCTACGCTCAAGTTCGACGAGGGCGGAAAACCCTTTCACATCCAGCAGGCCGAGCAGATCCGGGTGTTTCGCACGGCGTGGAAGGCGGCCGGCCACGAACGCGAGGCACGGGTGTCGGTCAGCCGCAGCATCTTCGCGCTGGTGGACGACCGCGACCGCGCCTATTTCGGCGGAAGCGACAACAAGGATCAGTTCGGCTACATCGAGGCGGATACGCGCGCGGTGTTCGGCCGTAGCTATCCCGGCGAGCCGGACGCCCTCATCGACCAGCTGAAGGGCGACGAGGCCATCGCTGAAGCCGACACGCTGCTGCTCACCGTGCCCAACCAGCTCGGCGTCGACTACAACGCGCATGTGATCGAGGCGATCCTGACCCACGTCGCACCGGGTCTGGGCTGGCGCTGACGCCCGCGCGGCAGACGCGCGCAAGCGGCAGAACAGCGCTACAGGGCTGCGACGCGCACGCACATCGGCGTGCCGATCTCCAGCCGGCGGCCGGTGTCGGTAAGATCGCCTGTCTCGGCATCGCGCGCCAGAAGCACGATTACGTCGCTGTCCTGGTTGGCCACCAGCAGATGGCGGCCGGAAGGCGTCAGGGTGAAGTTGCGCGGGGTCCTGCCGCCGCTTGAGACATGGCCGCGCGGCGTGAGCTTGCCGCTGCCCTGCTCGACCGCGAAGACGGCGATGGAATCGTGACCGCGATTGGAGCCGTAGAGGAAGCGCCCGTCCGGCGAGATGTGGATGTCGGCGGCGTGCGAATGCGAGACCCCGGCGGGCAGCGCCGCGACCACGTCGAGGACCGCAAACGAGCCGTCCGCCTGCAGGCGCATGGACGCGACCGTCGAATCCAGCTCGTTGAAGACGAAGACGGTGCGCCCGTCGGGATGGAGCGCGATGTGGCGCGGCCCGGCGCCGGACGCAGCCGCGACTTCCGTCTGCCGCGCCAGCGTCCCGTCCGAGCCGAGGCGGTAGCCGAACACGCGGTCGAGGCCGAGGTCGGCCACCAGCACCAGCCCGTCATCGGCAAGCTGCAGCGCGCAATGCGCATGGCTGCGCTCCTGGCGCTCCCGGTTCGGCCCGGACCCGCTATGGACCACGCCGGACACCGCCGGCGTCAGGCTTCCGTCCGGATTGCGGCCGAACACCGAAACCGAGCGGTCGGGTCCGCCCTCGCCCATGGAGTAGTTCGCGACCATCAGGAAGCGGCCGTCGCGGGAGAGGCTGCTGTGCGCGGCGATGCTGCCGAGCGTGACCTGCTTGTTCAGGTAGGTGAGGACGCCGCCGTCGGGATCGAAGCGGTAGGCGCTGACCGTCCCCTCCTTCCACTCGTACACTTCGGACGTGGCATAAACGCTGCGCTTCTCAGGATCGACCGAGAGGAAGGTCGGATTGTCGACATCGCCCGTTTCCGCCCGCTTCTCGAAAGCCAGGCTGTCTTCGTCGAAGGCGTAGACGGCGAGCCCCACGCCGTGCGCCCGCGAGAAATAGGGTGCGGTCCGATTGAGGCAACCGACGAACACATGCAGCATACGAAATCCCACGAAACGTTTCCCGGAACGGCCAGAACCGTTCCAATATTCCAGTTGACAGTCCGGCAGGCAATCTATCTCATATGAACAGGATTTCTCAAATACGAAAAAGAAGCGAGATGTCCGGTATGAGCGGCCCGCAGCGGGCACATATTCTTTCCCGGGAAGAGGAGGCAAAGGGAATGAAGAGGCAGGCAAGGTCGGCCGCAGGCGTGGTCGCGATGGCATTGGCAGGCGGAATGCTGGCGGGGGCGAGCGGCGCCGGGGCGGCCGAACTGCCGCCTTCCTTCGCCACGCTGCCCGACGACATCAAGGCGCTCTATACCGGCGTCGAGGACACCGTGCAGCCCGCCGCCTTCGACGACTTCAAGGCACCGCCGAAACCGTGGAAATGGTGCCATTCGGAATCGTACCAGGGCAATCCCTGGCGCGTTTCGGTCACCAACGAGCTGAAGCGCCTGGTCGGCCTCTACCAGAAGGAAGGCTGGGTGTCCGATTTCGAGATGTCGGATTCCAACGGCGACACCAGCCAGCAGATCGCGCAGGTCCGCGCCTTCATCGACAAGAAGTGCAGCATCATCACCTCCTTCGCCGGCTCTTCGACGGCGCTGAACGAGGCGATCGAGGCGGCCCACAAGGCGGGAATACCGTTCGTCACCGGTGCCGGCGCGGTCACCAGCCCCTATGCGGTCAATGTCGATTCCAACTACGTGAAGTTCGGCTACGACCTTGCCAAGGGCATCGTCGACGGGCTCGGCGGCAAGGGCAACGTGCTGCGTGTCGAGGGCATCGCCGGCAGCCCGCTGGTGGCGCAGCAGCGCGCCGGCGCCGACAAGGCCTTCGCCGAGGCCCCGGATGTCAAGGTGGTGCGCGACGTCAACGGCAACTGGTCGCCCAACGTCACAAAAACGGTGGTGCTGCAGGTGCTCGCCACCAATCCGCAGCCGATCGACGCGGTCTGGACCTCGGGCAGCGAGGCGCGCATCGTCGACGAAGCATTCGAGCAGGCCGGGCGGCCGGTGCCGCTGGTCTCGGGCAGCATTTCCGGCGACGCGCTGGGCTACTGGAAGGACAACCCGGACAAGTTCAAGTTCACCGGCGGCGCGCTGATGCCGTCCTGGACCGCGCAGACGCTGTTCCGCGTCGGGGTGCGGGTACTGGAGGGCCAACAGCCGAAGCTCAACATCATCATGGTGCCGGTGCCGGAGGTGAAGCAGGCCGAACTCGACAAATGGTACGCCTCCTGCATGACAAAGGACGCGGTATCGGTGTTCCCGGTCGCGCCGCAGGATCCGCTGCCCGACCCGATGATGGACGCCTATTTCGCCAAGCCGGCCGCCGTTCCCCTCTTCGACTACGGCCAGACGCCGGATCCCTGCGCCGCGAATTAGCGCCTTCCTGGATCGTCGGGGTCGCGGGCCAGACCTCGACGTCCCGGCAAATGCCCGCCCTCGATGGGCGGGCATTTTGTTCTCTTGTGGGAAACGGCGCGGGGTGGGTGCGGACCACGAATGGTGCGGTATCGTAGCGTGGTCGTTCCCGCCATGGGGTGTGAATGCTTGACATCGTCGATCTCTCCAAGCGCTACGGCGAGACCGTCGCCCTCGACGGCGCGTCGATCTCGTTCAGGCCGGGCACGATCCATACGATCCTCGGCGAGAACGGCTCCGGCAAGAGCACGCTGGTCAAGCTGCTGAGCGGCATCGTGTCGCCGGACCGCGGCGCGGTCCGGCTGGAGGGACGCGACATCGCCGCCCGCGATCCGCGCGGTTTCAGGGCCGCCGGTTTCGCCACGGTGTTCCAGGAGGTGCTGATCGCGCCGGACCGCACCGTCGTCGACAACGTGCTGCTCGGCTATGACGGCCTGTTCAGCCGGCTGATACCGCGGAGCCAGCGGCGCCAGACCGCCTCACGCGTGCTTGGCCGCTTCGCCGTGTCGCCTGTGCCGCTGGATGCGCTCGCCGCCGACCTGCCGCTTGCCGCGCAGCAGCTGGTGGTGCTTGCCCGCGCGCTGCTGCGCGAGCCGCGCGTGCTCATCCTCGACGAGGTGACCGCGGCGCTGGATTTCGCCGACCGCGAGGCGGTCTTCGCGCTTATGCGCGGCCAGGCGGCCGAGGGCCGGCTGGTGATCTTCATCACGCACAGGATGGACGAGGTGATGTCGCTGTCGGACCAGGTCACCGTGCTGCGCAGCGGGCGGGTGGTGCGCACGCTGACGCGCGAGGCTCTGAAGCCGGACGAGCTGCTGGCGCTGATGGCTCCCGAGACAGCCCGGGGGCTGCGGCATGGCTGACGCCGAACCGCGGCTGTCGGCGCGCGGCATCGCCCTGAAGGCCGGCGCCGAGCCCTTCGACCTCGACGTCGGCGCCGGCGAGATCGTCGGCCTGGCCGGGCTCGACGGACACGGCCAGGAGCGGTTCATCGAAGTGCTGGCCGGCCTTCACGCGCCCGCCGCCGGCAGCGTCGTGTCCCGACGCGACGGCGCCGATCATGCCGTAACCAGCCTGCGCAGGGCGATCGCCGGCGGCGTCGCCTACCTGCCGCGCGACCGCCGCGCCACCGGCATCTTTCCGACGATGTCGATCGTGGACAATTTCGCCATCGCCACCGTCGGGCAGGACCGCCGCTTCGGCCTGATCAGCCGGCGCGAGCGGCGCAGGCGCTACGACTACTACCGAGAACGGCTCTCCATCGTGGCGCAACAACCGCGCAACGCCATCACGACGCTGTCAGGCGGCAACCAGCAGAAGGTGCTGCTCGCCCGCGCGCTCGCCCACAAGCCCGACGTGCTGCTGCTCAACGACCCGACGCGCGGCGTCGACATCGCCACCCGCCAGACGCTCTACGCGGTGTTCAGGGAACTGGCAGCGGAAGGGGTCGGGCTCGTCATCCTGTCCACGGAGATCGAGGAAATGCTGCTGCTCTGCCGCCGGATCGTCGTCTTCCGCGAGCAGCAGGTGGCGTCGACAGTGACCGGGGACGACCTCGCGGCCGAGCGCATCATCTCCATCATGTTCGGGCGGGCGCAATGAGCGCGGTTGTGCGATCGGATCGCAAGGGCGGCGATTTCGGCTGGGCGCGGGCGGCATGGCAGCAGGCCGGCTTCGGCCCGGTGCTGCTGGTGCTGCTGCTCGCCGTCAACATCGCCGTCAACCCGGCCCGCTTCGCGCCCGGCGCCTGGGGAACGCTGATCGGGCTTGCCGCGCCGCTGATCGGCGCGGCGCTCGCCTCGACGCCGGCGATTCTCGGCGGACGCGGCGGCATCGACATCTCGGTCGGGCCGCTGATGGGCTTCATCAATGCGCTGATCGTGCTGGTGCTGGTGCAGCGCCTCGGCATCGAGACGCCGTGGATCATCGTGCCGGCCGCCGTCCTCATCGGGGCGGCGGTGGGCGCGGGCAACGGCGTGCTGGCGACGGTGCTGCGCATCCAGCCGATCGTCGCTACGCTGGGCACCTATCTGATCCTGATCGGCATCACGCTGACCATCCTGCCCGCGCCCACCGGCACGGTGCCTGCCTGGCTGCGAGCGCTCGGCGGGCCGCTGTCGATCCTGCCGCTGACGGCCGTCTTCCTGGCCTGGATCGCCATACGGCGGCTGCCCTATTATGATCACCTGATGGCGGTCGGCAGCGACGACCGCGCGGCCTATACCGCGGGCATTCCGGTCACCTTGGTCCGTTTCCTGTCCTACGTCATCACCGGCGCCTTCGCCGGCGTCGCGGCGCTGATGATGACGGCGCTGATCGGCTCGGCCGACCCGTCGATCGGGCCGACCTACACCCTCATGGCGATTTCGGCCGTGGCGCTGGGCGGCGTCAGCCTGGCCGGAGGCAGGGGCGGCCTGCTCGGCGCGGCGATCGGGGCGATCGACATCTTCCTGCTGCAGAGCGCCCTCACCTATTTCAACCTGTCGACCTTCGTGCTGCAGATCGCCTATGGCGTGGTGCTGGTGCTGGCGATCGTGCTCACCGCGCTGCACGAGCGATTGCTCGGCCGGGCGAAGGAGACGGCATGATGTCGCGCTGGACGAGCGACCAGTGGCGGGTCGCGGGGTCGCTGACGGTGGCGGTCGGCCTGCACGTGCTCGGCACCGTGCTCATCCCCGGCTACAGCTCCGAATTCTCGATCCGGGCGATGCTGGTGCTCGCCTCGCTGCTGGCCATCGCCTCGATCGGGCAGACGCTGGTGGTCATCATCGGCGGCATCGACCTGTCGATCCCGTTCCTGATCGGCTTCGCCAATGTCGTCACCGCGCAGCTCTACGGCCAGGGCATGAACTTCGCGCTGGTCTGCCTCGTGGTCGTCGCACTTGCCTGCCTCGTCGGGGCGGTGAACGGGCTGATCTCATCCTCCCTCAAGCTTCATCCGCTGATCGTCACGCTGGGCATCGGCACGATCGTGCAGGGTACCGTGCTGCTATGGACCGGCGGCTTTCCGTCGGGCTCTGCTCCTCCCGCCCTGTCGGAGTTCGTCTCGATCGGCGGCTCGGCGGGCGTGCTGCCGGTGCCGTGGCTGGTGCCGTGCTTCGTCGTGCTGGCCGCTCTCATCGTCGTCGTTCTGGCGCGCACGCCCTATGGCCGGCGCGTCTTCGCCCTCGGCAGCAATCCGCGCGCGGCGCCGCTGGCGCTGATCAATCCGATCGCCATGTGGACGATCACCTTCGCCGTCAGCGCCGGCTTCGCCGCCGTCACCGGCATCCTGCTGCTCGGCTTCACCGGGTCAGCCTATGGCGAGGTCGGGCAGCCCTACCTCTTCCAGACGATCGCCGCCGTGGTCATCGGCGGCACCGCCCTGGTGGGCGGCCGCGGCTCCTATGTCGGCACTGTCGCCGGCGCGCTGGTGCTGACCGAGATCAACACGTTGCTGATCGGACTGGGGCTGCAGCCTTCGGTCGTGCAGGCCGTTCTCGGCGCAGTCATCGTCCTGCTGGTGTCGTTCTACGGGCGTGACCCGCATGTGCGGACGTCGATCTGACGCTGATGTCGCCCATCGCTCTCGGCGGGTCGTTCAAGGAGAAGGGCCATCGCATCAGTTACCCCCACCCCTAACCCTCCCCTCAAGGGGGAGGGGTACCTTGTACCGAGCCATCAACGATTGGCGTCTTGTAGAGAGACAAGCTCGTTGCCGAACGGCGAAGCGTCACCCCTCGTCCAGCGTGAAGTCGCCGACCGGCAGCCGGCCGCCCATCTGTTCGTTCAGCATGACGGCGGCTTCGTAGAGATGCCGGGAGGCGTCGGCGAGGCGGACCTGGTTGGTCACCCACAGCACGAAGGGCATGGTGAGCGCGGCCTGCGCGCTGCCGCTGCCGTCGAGGATGGGGAAGCTGACGTCGGTGATGCCCTTGAGCGTCTCGTCGGCGACGACCTCGTAGCCGCGTTCGGCGATGCGCTCGATGCGCGCCAGCAGGGGAGCGGCATCGCCGCCGGCGGCGCGATGCTCCTCGACCAGCGCCTCGAGCAGGCCGGCGCGCTGCCTGTCGTTCTGGAAGGCCAGCAGGGTCCGGCCGGAGGCCGTGCCGAGCAACCGGCTCTGCGTGCCTAGGCGCACGCGAAAGCCGATCGGCGCCGGGTTGTCGGCGACGGCGATCACCCGCACCTTGAGCCCGTCGAGCACGGACAGGATGACCGACTCGTTGATGCGGGTGGCGAGCATCTGCAGGATTGGCTGCGCCGCGTCGAGCAGGATGCGTGTCGGCGGGTGGTTGCAGGCGAGGTCGAACAGCTTCATCGACAGGAAGAACGCGTCCGACGGCGGCCGTCTCGCCACGTAGCCGCGCCGCTCCAGCGAGACAACGACGCGGTAGACCTCCTGCACGGAGCGGTCGAGGCTGTGGGCGATCTGCGACAGGATCAGCCCGCCGGGCTGGCCGGCCAGAAGCTCCAGGATGTCGAGGCCCTTCTCCAGCGCCGGCGCCCGGTAGGTGGCGACCTCCTCGCTGCGCTCCGGCGCCGTCGGCCGCTTCGCCATCTTCAACCCGTCCCGATTCGTCCGCCCATCCATACAGCCATACAGGATGAGGTCATTGACAGCATCGGGGCCGTTGTATCTTATGTCAAATAGCTTTTTCATATTTGGAAAACATGGCCGTTCGGCCTCTCCGCCTCCGACCACGACAGGCCGCCATGACCCAATCCATCGGCTTCACCGACATCGACTTCGAGCGGACGGGAAAGCAGGTCGGCTTCCTGAACCTGCCGTCGTCGGTCCATGACGACGCCTGGGGCGTGGTGCGGGTGCCGCTGGCGGTGATCCGCAACGGCACGGGACCGACCGTGATCCTGCAGGGCGGCAACCACGGCGACGAGTATGAAGGGCCGATCGTGCTCGGTGAGTTGATCCGGGATCTGGCGCCCGAACACATCAATGGCCGGCTGATCATCGTGCCCGCCATCAATACGCCGGCGGTCGAGGCGGCGCGCCGGGTCTCACCGCTCGACGGGCTGAACTTCAACCGCACCTTTCCCGGCGACCCGCTGGGCTCGATCACCCAGCAGCTCTCCGCCTATGTCAACGACGTGCTGTTTCCGCTGGCCGACGCCTTCGTCGACCTGCATTCGGGCGGCTCATCGCTGTCGATCATCCCGAGCGCCATCGTAGAGCCGGCCGAGGATGCCGAGCTGGCCGGCAGGATCCGCGCGGCGGTGCGGGCCTTCGGCGCGCCGATGACGGTGGTGATCTCCAATTTCGGCGATCCGCGCACCTCGACCGCGTCGGCCGTCCGGGCAGGGCTGGTGACGGTGGGCACCGAGATGGCCGGCACCGGCACGGTGTCGCCGGAGGCCGTGCGCATCTGCCGCGACGGTGTGCGCAACGTACTCGTCCATCTCGGCGTGCTGGAAGATGAGGTCGCGCCGGCTTCGGGAGCGGCCGGCGACATGCTCTACGCCATTGCCGGTCCGCGCTCCTATGTCATGGCCACGCAAGCCGGCGTGTTCGAGCCCTATCAAGACCTCGGCGCGGCGGTGAGCGCCGGGCAGCCGGCCGGGCGCATCCACTTCCTCACCGATCCGCAGCGGACGCCGGAGGAACTGGTGCATGGCGCGGATGGAATCGTCTACGGCCGCCGGCACCCGGGCCGAGTCAAGCCCGGCAACTGCTGCGTGGTGGTCGCGTCGAAATGCGAGGACCGGTCTTGATCACGCTCGACGACATCCATGCCGCAGCCCTGCGCATCGCGCCGTATGTCAGGCGCACGCCGTTGATGCGTGCGACAGCGCTCGACCGGCCGCCGACCGAGGCCTCGCTGTGGCTCAAGCTGGAATGCCTTCAGGCGACGGGCTCGTTCAAGGCGCGCGGCGCCACGAACCGCCTGCTGGCGACGCCCGCGGCCGAGCTGGCCGGCGGCGTCGTGACGGCTTCCGGCGGCAATCACGGCCTCGCGGTAGCGCGTGCCGCGCGCATCGCCGGCGTGCCCGCCACCATTTTCGTGCCGACTAACGCCTCCCCCGCCAAGATCGACAAGCTGCGGAAACTGGGCGCGAAGGTCGAGGTGGTCGGATCGATCTGGAACGAGACCAATGTGCATGCGCTGGCGTTCGCCGAGCGTCATGGCGCCGCCTATTTCCACCCGTTCGCCGACCCGCTGGTGCTGGCGGGCCAGGGAACCGTGGCGCTGGAGCTGCTGGAGGACAAGCCGGACCTCGACACCGTCCTCGTGGCGATCGGCGGCGGCGGCCTGATCACCGGCATGGCGGTGGCACTGAAGGCACTTAAGCCGTCCATCCGCATCATCGGCATCGAGCCGACCGGCTCGCCGACCTTCCACGCCTCGCTGGCCGCCGGCGCGGTGGTGGCGCTGGACAAGGTGACGACCCGGGTCGCCACCATGGCCTGCGCGAAGACCGAGCCGGCGGTGTTCGCGCTGTCGAAGGACGCGATCGATGAGGTCGTGCTGGTCGAGGACGAGGAGATGGTGGAGGCGGCGCGCTGGCTGTGGTTCGAGCTCGGCCTCGCCGCCGACCTCAGCGGTGCCGCCGCGGTGGCGGCGCTGCGCACGGGCCGGCTGAGGCTGGAAGCCGGCAGCAACGCCTGCGCGCTGGTGTGCGGCGCCGGCCCCGAAGGCCTCGCCGGCTGAGCCGCCATGTATGACGGCCCGATCATCGATGCCCACCACCATTTCTGGGATTTCGGTCTCGGCAGGCATCCGTGGCTGATGAGCGGCGAGGCCGGTGACGACATCGCGCCGCTGCGGCGCGATTTCCTCCCCGACGATTATGCGCGGATGGCGGATGGCTGCGGCATCGTCAGCAGCGTCCATGTCGAGGGCAACTGGGATCCGGCCGATCCGATCGGCGAGACCGAATGGCTCGACGGACTCGAGCGGCCGGCGGGCATCGCGGCGCGCTATGTCGCCTACGCCCCGCTGCTCGAACCCTGCGCCGCCGGGATCCTGGAAAGGCACGCCGCGCACGAGCGCGTGGTCGGAATCCGCGAGATCCTGAGCTGGCATCCCGATCCCGCCAAGCGGCGTCTGCCCGACAACGACCGCTTGACCAGCCCGGCATGGCGGCAGAACCTCGGCTTGCTCAGCCGCTACGGCTTCAGCTTCGACCTGCTCGTCTCACCCTGGCAGCTCGACGACGTGCGCAGGCTGGCCGAGACCTTTCCGGATATCTCCTTCATCCTCAATCACTGCGGCAATCCGATGGACCGGGATGCCGGCGGCATGCGGCGCTGGCGCGCCGGGCTGGCTTCCGCGGCCAAGGCCGGCAACGTGTCGATCAAGATCTCCGACCCGGTCGCCTATGACCCGCACTGGAGCTTCGACAGCCTTGCCGACGTGATGCTGACGGCGATCGACCTGTTCGGCCCGGCACGCAGCATGTTCGCTAGCGACTACCCCGTCGCCGGCCTGCATATCGGCTTCGCCGAATGGATCGACGTCTTCAGGCGGGTGGCGGCGCGCTTTTCGGCCGCCGAGCAGCGGGCGATCTTTCACGACAACGCCGCCGCGCTCTACCGGATGGCCGACCATCCCCCGCAGCCCTGACCGGCAATACCTGCCGTTTCACGCCGCCACCAGATGGCCGCCGCCGATATCCTGCAGGCGCAGCTTGGGTGGCGCGTCGCCGACGCGCCTGACGGCGCTCGGGATTTCGCTGTCGAGCCGGGCGAAGCGGACGCGGCGCAGCGCCGGCTCAGGGACCGGCACGGCCTCGATCAGCCGCTTGGTGTAGGGATGGCCCGGACTGGAGAAAACCTGATCGCGCGTGCCCATCTCGACGATCTGGCCGAGATACATCACCGCCACGCGATCCGAGATGTTTTCCACGACCGCCATGTCATGCGAGATGAACAGATAGGCCACGCCGAACTCGCGCTGGAGATCCTTCAGCAGCCGCAGCACACGCGCCTGAACCGATACGTCGAGGGCCGATACGCTTTCGTCGGCGACGATCAGCTTCGGCCGCAGCGCCAGCGCCCGCGCGATGCAGATGCGCTGCCTCTGCCCGCCGGAGAATTCGTGGGGATAGCGGTCCATGTGCTCGGGCGAAAGGCCGACGCGCTCGAACAGGGCGGCAACCCTTGCCTGCCGCTCGTCGCTGTCGCCGATCCTATGGATGACCAGCGGCTCAGCGACGAGGTCGCCCACGCGCATGCGCGGATCGAGGGAGGCGTAGGGATCCTGAAAGATCATCTGGACGTCGCGCCGCGCCGCCTTGCGCCCGGCGGCGCCGAGCGAGGCAAGATCACGGCCGTTGATCGCGATGCCGCCGGTGTACGGCACGAGCCCGGCTATCGCCTTGGCGGTGGTAGACTTGCCGCAGCCGGATTCGCCCACCAGCGACAGCGTCTCGCCCGGAGCGATGGAAAAGCTGACCCCCTCCACCGCATGAACCCGCCGGTCGACGCGGCCGAAAAAGCCGCCATGCAGATCGAAGCGGACATGCAGGTCGCGCACTTCGGCCACGTTGCGGGAGGTTTCGGGTTGGGAACTGAAGCCTGTCGCGCCGCCCGCCGCACCGCCTTCGCGGCCCTTGCCGATGCGCGGCACCGCCGCCAGCAGCTCGCGCGTGTAGTCTGCCCGGGGGCGGGCGAAGATGTCGAGCGCCCTGCCCGTTTCGACCATGCGGCCGTGCCGCATGATGATGACGCGATCCGCCATCTCCGCGACGACGCCCATGTCGTGGGTGATCAGGATGACGCTGGTGCCGTTCTCGCGCTGCAGGTCGCGCAACAGCTCGAGCACCTCGCCCTGTACCGTGACGTCGAGCGCCGTGGTCGGCTCGTCGGCGATGAGCACGTCGGGTTGCAAGGCGAGCGCCATGGCGATCATGACGCGCTGGCGCATGCCGCCCGAGAGCTCATGCGGATATTGCTTCAGCCGGCTTTCGGCCGCGGGGATGCGCACCGCGTTCAGCGCCTCGATCGCCTTGCGCCGCGCTTCGTTGCGCGGCAGCGCGGTGTGCGCCTCGATCGCCTCCATGAGCTGCCGGCCGATCGTCAGCACCGGGTTCAGCGAGGTCATCGGCTCCTGGAAGATCATGGCGATGCGGTCGCCGCGTATGCGGCGCATGCGGCCTTCGTCAAGCGCGGTCAGCTCGGTGTCGCCGAGCCGGATCGTCCCTGATTTTATCCGGGCCGCCGGCCGCGGCAGCAGCGCCATGATGGCGAGCGAGGTCATCGACTTGCCGGACCCGGATTCGCCGACGATGCAGAGCGTCTCGCCGCTTTGCAGGGCGAAGGAGAGGTCGGAAACGACCTCGCGCTCGCCCTCCTCGCCGCGGACGGAGACGGTGAGGTTTGATACGGTGAGGATGGGGGCGGCTGTCATCAGGACGGCCACCCGCCGAAGTCGGTATTCCTTCGCACCCCCCTCTGTCCTGCCGGACATCTCCCCCGCAAGGGGGGAGATTGGCTGTCAACTCCGCTTTCGCCAATCTCCAATCTTGCAGGACAAGCGGCAAAATCGAAGCTGCCAATCTCCCCCCTTGCGGGGAAGATATCCGGCAGGACAGAGGGGGGTGCGAAGGGATGCGGGCGATCAACGATTAACCTGCAATCCCCCAAGGCGTCTGGACACGCAACCGTGATCATTCGAACACGACACGCGGGAAATAGAACGACACCACCCAGTTGGGCATGTCGACGATCTCGCTGATCCTGAGATCGCCGCAGACCGAGCCGAGCATGTAGGCCTCGACCGGGTCGAGGCCGTAGCGGCCGGCGAGCAGATCGACCATCTGCGAAACCGCGGCTTTCGCGCCGCTCATCAGGTCCGGCCCGACCCCGGTCGTCACTTCGTAACCCTTCGCGTCCAGATGGCGCGTCACCGGACCCGGCGTGGTGAAGCGCGGGAACCGCAGCCGCGCGTCCTTGACCAGGTCGATGGTGAGCACCGCGTTCATCGGGCTTTCGATCGCCGTGCCGCAGACCTCGCCGTCGCCCTGCGCGGCGTGCGTGTCGCCGACCGAGAACAGGGCTCCGGCGACCTCGACCGGCAGGTAGAGCACGGTGCCGGCAGCGAGATCGCGGATATCGAGATTGCCGCCCATGCGGCGCGGCGGCACGACGGAATGGAGGCCCGCCTCCTCCGGCGCGTTGCCGATAGTGCCGGCGAACGGCTTCAGGGGGACCCGCGCGTTTTTGCCGAATAGGGCGGGCTCCAGTGAAGACGCATCGTATTTCCAGATGTTCAGCGCCGGTTCCGTGAAATCGTCGGCAAGCAGGCCGAAGCCCGGAATGTTCGCCGTCCAGCCGAAGCCGGACGGTTTGAACTGCTCGATGGTGATCTTGAGCGCGTCGCCCGGCTCCGCCTCCTCGACGAAGATCGGGCCGGTGACCGGGTTGACCCTGGCGAAGTCGAGCTTCGGCACGTCGACGACGGTGCTGTCGGCATCGAACTGGCCGCCGGACGAGTCCAGGCACTCGAATTCGATGGTCGAGCCCGGTGCCACCCGCTCGGCTGGGACAAACGAGTTGTCCCAGCCGAAATGATGATTGCGCCCGTGGATGGTGTAGTCGCAGTTATTGCACATCGTTCACATACACGTAGTCGTAGTTGATCGGGATGTGGACCGGGTCGACATAGAGGTTGTCGGCACCGCCCATGCGCGGCGACTTCATGGTGAAGCGCTGCTCGTTGAACACCGGCGCCCAGGGCGCGTCCTCCATGACCTTGCCGTAGATCTCGCTCCACAGCTTGTAGCGCTCCTCGGCCTTGGCCGGATCGACGATGGAGTCGGCCTCGGCAGCCTTCTTGTCGAGGTCCTCGTTGCAGTACCAGGCCCAGTTCCAGCCGCCCGGCACGGCGCCGCCACAGCCCAGGATCGGGCCGTAGAAATTGGACGGGTCGGGGAAGTCGGCGATCCAGGCCATGCCGCCGGACCAGATCATCGGCGCGCCGGCCTTGTCGCCGCCGGCGGCGATGACGTTGGCCTGCGCCAGCGACTGCAGGCTTGCCTTGATGCCGATGGCCGCGAGATCCTGCTGGATCGCCTGGGCGATGCGCGGATTGGGATCGGTGTTCATGACGAACAGCTCCGTCTCGAAGCCGTCGGGATGGCCGGCTTCGGCGAGCAAGGCCTTGGCCTTTTCCGGCTCATAGGCATAACCCTTGAAGGCCTTGTCGTAGCCCGGCATGGACGGCGGCAGCGGCTGGTTGGCCGGCACGGCGCGGTTGTTGATAAGCTGGACGATGCGGTCCTTGTTGATCGCCATGTTGACGGCCTGGCGCACCTTGACGTTGTCGAACGGCGCCATGGTGGTGTTCATGGTGACGTAGCCGGTGTGGAGCTGGCCGCCGACGACGACGCGCGCCTTCTGCTCGGGATCGTTCATCACCTCCTGGAATTTCGCCGGCGGGATGCCGTCGCCCGGAATGTCGACCTCGCCCTTCTGCAGGCGCAGCAGCGCGACGATCGGTTCCTGGCCGATCTCGAAGGTGATCTTGTCGAGATAGGGCAGGCCCTTGCGCCAATGATCCGGGTTGCGCTCGAAGACGAGCCGCTGGCCGAGCGTCCACTCCGCCATCCTGTACGCACCGGTGCCGACCGGGTTCTTGCCGAAATCGGCGCCGTGCTGCTCGACCGCCTCCTTCGGCACGAGGTGCGAAAAATTGATCGCCATGACGTGCAGGAAGGTGGCGTCGGGGCGCGACAGCTCGATCTTCACCGTCGACGGATCGACGACGGTGACGCCGGACAGGCTCTCGGACTTGCCGCCGGCGACGTCCTCGAAGCCTACGATCGAGGCGAAGAAGCCGGCACCGGGGCTCTGCGTTTTCGGATTGGTGACACGGTCGAGCGAGTACTTGACGTCGTCCGCCGTCATCTCGCGACCGTTGTGGAATTTCACCCCCTTGCGCAGCTTGAAGGTGAAGGTCTTGCCGTCCGGCGAAATCTCGTAGCTCTCCGCCAGGTCGGGCCGCAGGTTGGTGGTTCCGGGTTCGTAGTCCATCAGCCCGTCGTAAAGGCTCTTGATCATCGACCAGTTCTGCCAGTCGTAGCCGATGGCCGGGTCGAGGGTGGCCACGTCGTCCTTGTAGGTGATCACGACCTCGCCGCCCGCCTTGGCGCTGGGATCGAGATTTTCCTCCTGCGCCTTGGCCGGAGAGAGCGCGAGCATCAGCGCAAGCGCCGATGCGGCCACGGTGGAAGCCAGATAGGTTTTCATACCAGTGTTCCCTTCTTCATTGTGGTTCTCTTTTTCTCACCGCAGCTTGATGCGCGGATCGATGAACGGCGCGACGATGTCGGCCAGCAGGTTGCCGAGCACGATGGCGCAGGCCGAAACCAGCGTGACGCCCATGATGATCGGAATGTCGACGCGCTGGATCGCCTGCCAGGCGAGCTGGCCGATGCCCGGCCAGCCGAACACGCTTTCCACCACGACGATGCCGCCCATGAAGATGCCGACGTCGATGCCGATCATGGCGATCACCGGCAGGATGGCGTTGGGCAGGGCATGGCGGAAAAGGATGGTGCCGCGGGCGAGCCCCTTGGCGCGGGCGGTGCGCATGTAGTCCTGGCGCAGCACGTCGATCATCGACGAGCGCATCATGCGCGAATACCAGCCGGCGCCGAGCACGCCCAGCGTCAGCGACGGCAGCACGAGATGGCGCCAGGTCCCGTAACCGCCGATCGGAAACCAGCCGAGCCGCACCGCGAAGACGTAGAGCAGCAGCAGCCCGACGACGAATTGCGGCGCCGACACGCCGACGAAGGACCCCACCATCAGGGCCTGGTCGGTGGCGCTGCCGCGCTTGACCGCCGCGACGATGCCCATCGTCAGCCCGATCGCCAGCTCGCACGCGATGGCGCCGAGCATCAGCAGCAGGCTCGCCGGCAGGCGCGACACGATCAGTTCGCTGACCTGCGAGCGCTGGATATAAGAGCGGCCGAGATCGCCGCTGAGCAGATTCAGCAGATAGCGCCAGTACTGGACGAAGAAGGGCTGGTCGAGGCCGAGCTGGCGGCGGATGTTCTCCACCGTCTCCGGGGTGGCGCTGCGGCCGGCGATCTGGCGCACCGGGTCGGCAGGCAGGAGATAGAGCAGCGCGAAGGTGATGATCGACACGCCGAGCAGGATGAGCGCGGACTGAACGAGGCGGCGGCCGAGATAGGCGATCATGCCTGGCCCCGCTGCGTCGGATCGAGCACGTCGCGCAAGGCGTCGCCGACGAGATTGAAGGCGAGCGCCAGCGCCAGGATCGCCGCGCCCGGAAAGAAGACCAGCCAGGGTGCCGCCTGGAAATAGGTCTGGTTCTCGAAGATGATGTTTCCCCATGACGCGGTCGGCGGCTGCACGCCGATGCCGAGATAGGAGAGCGTCGCCTCGAGCAGCACCGTGGTCGAGATGCCGAGCGTTCCCCAGACAATGATGGTCGGCAGGAGGTGGGGCAGAATATGACGGAACAGAATGCGCGGCGTGCCGGCGCCCAGTGTCCGCTCGGCGTCGATGAATTCGCGTTCGGCGAGCGAACTCGTCTCCGTGTAGAGGACGCGTGCCGTCTGCACCCAGTTCACCAGCGCGATCACCAGCGCCACGATCCACAGGCTGGGCTGCAGGATGGCGGCCAGGCAGATGGCGAGCAGCAAGGCGGGGAACGCCATCATCAGATCGGTGAAGCGCATGAGGACGCCGCCGATCCAGCCGCGGAAGAACCCCGCCGTCACGCCGACCAGCGTGCCGATCAGCAGCGCGGCGCCGTTGGCGACGATGCCGATGATGAGGGAGGTGCGCGCGCCATAAAGGATGCGGGTGGCGAGGTCGCGGCCGAGCAGATCGGTGCCGAGCCAGAATTGCGCGCTCGGCGGCAGCGGCGCGCCTTCCAGCGTCAATCCGTCGAACATCTGCTCATTGGGATCGTAGGGCGTGAGCCAGGGCGCGAGGATAGCCGCGCCGATCGTGGCGACGATGACCAGCAGGCCGAGCAATGCCAGCCTGCGCCGCAGCAGGGCGCGCCAAACGCCGGTCCGGGGCCGGATCGCGGTCGCAGCAGCGCCGACGTCAGGCGAGATGGGAATGGTCATCGCCCTCCCTCTCGTCCGGCCGCGTCATGGCGACGACGCGGCGTGCCGCTTCCTCCATGCTGATCTGCCAGCTCATGGCGAGCGAACGCAGCTGCGCATAGGCCCTGTCGTCGTCCACGCCCTGCGTCGTGAGCGCGGCGACGGCGCGCACGATCGTCTGCCGTTCCGCCACGCGCGCCTGCAGCGCTGCGATCTCGTCGGCCAGCCGCCGGCGCGCGCCGAAGGACTGGCGCGCTATCAGCAGGGCGCTGTAGACACCGGCATTGCCGATCGGCTTCAGCAGTTGCGCGTCGGCCTTGTGCGATAGCGCCCATTCGATACGGCCCGGCGCCTCCGAGCCGATCAGCGCGATCAGCGGCATCGGCGCCTCCCCGGGACGCCAGGGAAACTGCTCGTCGAAGCCGAAATCGACGTCGAAGAACACGAAGTCGGCCGCCAGGGCCTCCGGCGGCAGCTCGGGCCAGCACTCGGTCGCCTCGAGCCCGATCGCCGTCAACTGGCGCATGATCGCCGCCACGGTGGGGTGCGGCCGGTGCAGGACGAATGCCTTGGCGCCGCCCAGGTTGGGGATGCGGGAGACCCGGCTCATCACACCACCTTCAGTCGCGGCCGCCGGAAGGTACCGGTGCGGTCGTAGCGCGAGAGATACGGATCGGGCGCCACGGCATCGATGCGGCTCACCGTCTCGAAGGCCTGACCGGCGATGCGGCCGATCTCGACCGGCAGGGTGGCGTGCTGCGTCTGCGGATCGATGCTCGTCCGGCCGAAAGGAGTCTCGAAGACGCGGCTGCGGAACATCTCCGGCAGATCGGCAAAGCCGGCGTCCGGCTTCGCCGCGAGCACCTGCGCCAGGACCTGCACGGAGGCGTAGGCCGCGGCTTCGAAGGAGGAGGAGGCCGGAGCGGGCGGGCCGGAGAACAACGCGCCGGCGACGGAAGGGCCGCCGGCGGGCTTGTGGAAATACGGACCCGCCGACAGATGCCCGCGGCCGGCCTCGCCGATGGCCGGCAGCTCGCATTCGGACAGGTTGCAGGACAGCAGCGGGCACCGCTCCGGTGCGAAATGCGGGTCCTCCAAGGCAAGCCGGGCATAGGCCTCGAAGAAGGCATAGGACGAGGTGCCGATCAGGTTGTTGAGGATGAAGTCCGGCCGCGTCGCCCGGATTTCGTCGACCAGCCGCTGCACGTCGGTCTCGCCGATCGGCAGGTAGCGCTCGCCGAGGACTTTTCCGCCGGCGTCGGCGATCAGGTCGCGGGCAACGCGGTTCGTCTCCCAGCCCCAGATGTAGTTCGAGCCGAGCAGAAATCCGTCGGCGCCGTGCCGGGGAACGACGTGGGCCAGCAGCGGCACGAGATGCTGGTTCGGGCAGGCGTGCATGTAGACGACGTGCTCGTTCGCCTCGAACCCCTCATAGGGGCAGGCGTACCAGAGCGTCGCGCCGGCCTTTTCGAGCACCGGGATCGTCTCCTTGCGGCTCCACGAAGTGACGCAGCCGACGACATGCCGGGCGCCGCTGCTGCGCAGGATGTCGTCGCAGAGCGGCGCGTATTGGTCGATATTGCCTTTCGGGTCGCGCTCGACCGGCACCAGCTCGAAGGCGCCGGCGGGATCGGCGTTCACATCGGCGATGGCGCGCAGGGCGCCCGTCCTGCACGCCTCCGAGATCAGCCGGTAGGTGCCGGAGCGCGCATAAAGGATGCCTATCTCGATTTGCTTCTTCACGGGCCGCCTGAAAACGAAAATGCCCCGCAGCCGTCGCCAGGATGAGGCGGGGCTAGCGAGGCATGTGTGCCGTCCGGCATCCGGGGCCGGTATTTCCCACCTACCCTATTCCTGCCCGGGCGGCAGTCAAGAGCGTTGTTGCTTGCCGGGGGGGGCCAATCGACGTGCCGGCCGGCCGGGCGACGTCGGCCATCGCGACGCCGCCGCTCGAGAGCCGGCTGGCCCTGGCTTCTTGCGACTGGAACCGAGCGAACCGTCCAGCCGGATCGAAACGGTGCCGCCCGGCCCGGCGCAAGTCGCATTTATCGATCCAAAGGATCAATCGCGTCTTTCAGCGGTCGGGCACGCCGGCAGCCGTGCCCGGGAAGTCCGTTTCGGTCCGAGGCGTCTACGACCGCTCGGAACCACGCCCGAACCCGGCCATTCACCCGACGGCCGGGTTTCAGGACGGCTTCCTAGATAAGGGCTATCGCCCGGGTCGGTCCGCCCGTAGCTCCCTTGACCTTGGGAATTCCCAGGAAGAGACGTGCCCCTGTCTCGGGGATGGCGTCCAGATTCGCCAGGCATTCGACGCCCCAACGGCCGCTGCCCAGCCATTCGTAATGGACGGGAAATTGCCCGCCGGAATTCAATCCTGTGTCCAGGGACAGCGTATCGACACCTATGCCCTTGACGTTACGCTCGCTCATCAGGAATTGCGCTGCTTCGATATGGAAGCCAGGTGTGTGGTTCTTTTTTTCGTTGTCGTTCCCGGTGAATTTTGGGTCGCCGACGAGCTTGTGCCAGCCGGAATTCATGACGACGCAACAACCCTCGGGAAGCGGACCGTTCTTCGACTCCCAGCCTTTGATGTCGTCGGGCGTGAGCGCGGTGTCCGCGTCCTCGGCCGCGCGCGCCGAGATGTTTATGACCGCGATCGGCACGATGAGATCCCTGATCGGGATCAGATCCGCGGTCATCCCATCCGCCGAGAAGTGTATCGGCGCATCCATGTGCGTTCCACTATGCTCGACGATCGTCCAGCGATTGAGGTTCACCCTGTCCTTGGCGAAAGTGACGAGCTGTTCCACCGTGAACCACTTCTCGCCGCTGAATGTCGGAAAACCCTCGTAGAGCGTGTGCGAGAGATCGACCGTCTCGGTGAAACTCGTCGCAGCCGCCTGCGCCGGGGGCACGGCCGGAAGGGCTGCGGCAGCGGCAGCGCCCAGACCCAGCGTGAAGCCGGTTTTCAGAAGGCCTCTTCGTGTAGCTTGTTCACAGATCGAATGTAGACATCCCGGAGGACACATTGGTTTCTCCACCCCATTGTCGATTCTATACTAACTATTTAGTTTATCCATGCGTGCTAACGCCCCTTTGCGAGGAGCAGTCACCCCTCCATGAGCTGTTTGAGAGACCTCACCGCCACGGCGTAGCCGCGCGGGCCGAGGCCCGCGATCACCGCGGTGGCGACCTTCGACACGAGGGATCTGTGGTAGATTTCCTCGCGACGGTGGATGTTCGAGATGTGCAGCTCGACGATGGGATGGGCGGACATCTTCAGCGCGTCGAGTATCGGGATCGAGGTAAAGCTCAGGCCCGCGGGATTGATCACGATGCCTGAGCCGGCATCGACTGCCTCATGGATCCAGTTCACGATTTCACCCTCGAAATTCGACTGGTGGAAGCGAACCGTCCAACCATCCGCAGCCTCCCGGCACATCTGCTCGATCTCGGCCAGCGTCGTCGTTCCGTAGATCTCCGGCTCGCGCATGCCGAGGCGATTGAGGTTGGGTCCATTGAGGACGAAGATCGGCGTCTTGCTCATGACTTACCCCTGATAGCCGAGCAGTCGCGGCAGCCACAGCACCAGCGACGGAAAGAAGGTGATGAGAACGAGCGCGCCGATCATGGCATAGAGGAACGGCAGCACGTCGCGTACGATATCCCGGAGCGGCACCTTGGCGATGCGGGTCATGATGAACAGCAGCAGGCCGTAAGGCGGCGTCACTAGCCCGAGCATGATGTTGACCACGCACATGACGCCGAAATGGACGAGGTCGATGCCCAGTGCATTCGCCGTCGGGATGAACACCGGCAGGATGACGAGGATGATCGTCGTTCCCTCAAGGACGCAGCCCAGCAGCAGCAGGACGACGTTGACGAGGATGAGGAATCCGGTCGGCGACAGGTCCCAGTTGGTAAGGACGGCGCTCAACGCATGCGGGATGTTCTCGACGGTCACCACATAGTTGAACACCAGCGCCCCGGCGATCAGCATGCCGATCGAGGCGGTGGTGCGGGCGCTGGCGAGGATCGAACGGTAGAACTCGGCGAAGCTGACGCTCCGGTAGAGCACCACCGAGATCAGCAGCGCGTAGGCGGCGGCGACGGCTGCCGCCTCGGTCGGCGTCGTGATCCCGGAATAGATGCCGCCGAGCAGCACGACCGGCATCAGAAGCGCCGGCAGGGCCCGCCAGGTGATGCCCGGAATCTTGCGCAGCGGCGTTGGCGGCTCGACCGGGAAGTTGCGGGCGCGCGCATGGATGCCGACCAGGATCATCTGCGACAGCGCCATCAGCAGGCCGGGAACGACGCCGCCGAGGAACAGGTAACCGATCGATGCGTCCGAGACGAGCGCGTAGATGATCATCGGTATGGAGGGGGGGATGATCGGCCCGATGACCGAGGTCGCCGCCGTCAGCGCCGCGGCGTAGCTGGCGGGATATTTGCCGTCCGCCGTCATCATGTTCTGCATGATCTTGCCTGAGCCGGCGGCATCGGCGATGGCCGAGCCCGACATGCCGGCGAAGATGATCGACTGCAGCACGTTGACCTGCGCCAGGCCACCGCGGAAGCGGCCGACGATGGCGTTGCAGAAGGTCATCAGCCGTTCGGTCATCGAGCCGATGTTCATCAGCTCGGCGGCCAGGATGAACAGCGGCACGGCCAGGATGATGTAATTGGAGTACATGCCGTTGAGGAACTGCTCGGCGACAGTGCCCATGTCGAGGCCGGCCAGCAGCAGATAGAGGATCGAGCCGGCGATCATCGCGTGCCCGACCGGCAGTCCGAGCAGCGCCAGCGCCGTGATCGCGACGATGGCGATGGAAAAGGGACTGGCGATCGTCATACGCCGGATCCCGCCTTGGTCGGGTCGAATTCGTCGGGCGCGGACCCGCGCAGCACCTGCCAGGAAAGCCACAGGTAGCGAACGATGATGGCGATGACGAAAATGACGTAGATGGAGAACAGCCAGTCGAAGCGCAGTTTCAGATAGGCGCTCTTCTCAACCTTCATGAAGGAGACGTAGTCGAACACGGCCGGAAAGGAGACGGCGTAGAGGATGACAAGGGCGCAAGCCGATATCAGGAACATGGCGCTGCGCACCCTTGGCCCGACCGACGCGTAGATCAGGTCGAAACGCATCTCCTCCTGCTCGGTGAGGACGAAGGCTGCCCCCCAGAGCACCATCCATATCCAGAGGATCGCGGAAAGCTCGTTGGTCCAGCCGGTCGGCCAGTTCATCACGTAGCGAAAGAAAATCTGCAGAAGAAATGCGAAGAACATGACCGCCAGCATCGCGGCCAGCACGTTCTCCGCGCGGCGGTAAAGCCAGCCGCCCAATTGGCTCAGTCCCGGGTTCATGCGTCCAATCCAGTGGCGCGGCGCCTGGCCGCGTTGGCAGGAATGCGGGGCGGCAGGCGCCGGCCCCGCACGATCAGCTCACATGGCATTGATCTTGTCGACCATTCCGGCCGGCCAGTCCTTGGCGAGGTCGGAGGCGAGATACTGCTCCTGCACGTGCTTGCGGAACGCAGCGACGTCCGGCTCGTAGATCTTCAGGCCCTTCGCCTTGAAGGTCTCGACCAGCTCCTTCTCGCGGGCGAGATGTTTTTCGGTCGAGAAGTCGATCGCCTTGTCCGCCGCCGCCTGGACCTTCGCCTGCTTGTCGGCGCCCATCTCGTCCCAGACCTTCTTCGATATGCTAAGCAGGTCGAAGCCGACGAGATGCGCGGTCAGCACGATCTGGCTCATCACCTCGTAGAACTTCATGTTCTCGACATTGGGCAGCGGATTGTCCTGCCCGTCGATGGCGCCCGTCTGCAGGCCGGTATAGACCTCCGCATAGGCCATGGGCGTGGGATTGGCACCCAGAGCCGTCCCCAGGAACTGCCAGGCGTCGCCGCCCGGCATGCGCAGCTTGACGCCGGCGAGATCGGCGGGGGTCTTGATCTCCTTGTCCGGCTTCAGCCCGACCTGACGCACGCCGAAATAGGTAGGGCCGAGAATCTTCACGCCGAGCTGGTCCTCGGTCATCTTCTTCAGCTCGGCTCCGGCATCGCTGGCGAAGAAGGCCTTGAGATGCGCGGCATCGCGGAACAGGTAACCCGCCGTCACGATCGACCAGGCCGGAATCTGCTTTGAGATGTCCTGCGGCGCGATATTGCCCATCTCCAGGTTGCCGCGCTGGATGGCGACCAGCTCGGTGCCCTGCTTGAACAGGTTGCCGCCATAGTAGCCTTCGAAGGCGAAGTCGTCAGCGACGGCCTCGGCGAACGTCTTCATCATTTCGGCGCGGATGTCTTGGTCGGAAAACACGGCCGAGAAGCGCAGCTTCGGCTTGTCCTGTGCCAAGGCAGGGAAAGCGGCCGCCGCGGTGAGAAGTCCGGTTGCCGCCAGGAACTGGCGGCGGGTCGATTGCAGTCTCATGTCATTTCCTCCCATCTTGGTGTTGCGGTTCGCGCTCCCCTCAGAGCGCGTTGATGCGGTCGACCATGCCGGCCGGCCAATCCTTCGACAGCGGCGATTCCAGGTATTTCCTGTTGGAATAGGCGCGGAACGCGGAAACGTCCGGCGTATAAACGTCCAGTCCCTGCGCCTTGAAGAACTCGACGAGCTCGGCCTCCTGCTTGATGTACTCCGCATCGCTCCAGGCGAAGGCGGCGTTAGCGGCGTCCTGCATCTTCTTCTGCTGGTCGGGGGTCAGCGCATCGAACACTTTGGCGCTGACCATCAGCAGGCCGAAGCCGACATTGTGGCCAGTGAGCACGATCTGGTCGGTTACCTCGTGGAACTTCATCAGCTTGTTGTTCGGCAGCGGGTTGTCCTGCGCGTCGATCGCGCCCGTCTGCAAGCCGGTGTAGACCTCGGCATAGTCCATCGCGACCGGATTGGCGCCGATCGATTCGCCGAGAAACTGCCAGGCCTCGCCACCCGGCATGCGCAGTTTCACGCCGGCCAGGTCCTCCGGCTTCATGATTTTCCTGTCGCCTTTCAGGTTGACGTGGCGGGCGCCGTAATAGGCCGGAGCCAGGACCACCACGCCCATCTCGTCACGCGCCAGCTTCCTGAACTCGGCGCCGACCTCGCCGTCGAAGATCGCCTTGAGGTGCGCCGGGTCGCGCACCAGATAGGCGGCGGTGAGGATCGAGAAAGCCGGCACCTGCTTGGCGAAATCGGACGGCGGCATCAGCGCCATCTCGAGGTTTCCGCGTTGCACGGCGACGATCTCGGTACCCTGCTTGTACAGGGTCGAGCCGAAATAGGGTTCGAAGACGAAATCCGGGCCGAGTTCCTTGGCGAAGATGTTGATGAGGGCCTGCGAGCGCGGGGCGTCGGCCGTGGTGGAATCGGCGAAGCGCAGCTTGACCGGCTCCGCCAGTGCCTCGCCCGCGCTACCCATCAGGCCGAGCGCGGCGGCGCCCGCCAGCAGCAGCCGCCTCGTCATGGAAATCATCCGTCTCCTCCTGTCTTCACGAGCCGAAGCGATGCTCCGGCAGTCCCTGCCCTGCCCCTTCGATCGCCAGCACCGAGCCCGCCAGCGGCTCGGCGGCGAGTTGCCCGGACGTGAGGAATTTTCGAGCTGTGGTCACGTAGAGCGTCCTTAGATCCGGTCCACCGAAAGCCATGCAGGTGGGATTGGTGACCGGCAGCAGAATGGTCCGGTCGATGCGCCCGTCGGGGCGGTATCGCACGATGCGGCCTCCGGCGAAAAAGGCGGCCCAGACACATCCGTCGACGTCCACGCAGGCGCCATCGGGGCGATCGCGCGTCGCGGAGTAGTCGGCGAAGATGCGGCGGTTGGTGATCACGCCGTCATCGATGTCGAGATCGTAGGCATAGCTCGTGTAGCGGCGCGTGTCGGTGAAGTAGAGCGTGCGGCCGTCCGGCGAGAAGGCGATGCCGTTGGAGACGACGACGTCGCGCTCCATGCAAGTCGCCGTGCCGTCCGGATCGACGCGGTAGAGCGCGCCGGTGGGGCGGGTCAGGCTGTTGTCCATGGTGCCGACCCAGAAGCGCCCGCGCGCGTCCACCCGCCCGTCGTTGAGCCTGTTGTCGAGCCCCTGCTCGAAGGTGATCAGGTCGCAGCGGTAGCCGGTGTCGGGATCGCGGGCGTAGAGCGTCAGGTCCTCCGCCAGCAGCCTGTCGCCCGCCTTGGTCAGTGCCTGCGTGCCGGCGAAGGTGCCGGGCAGCGCCACTGTCGCATGTGCTCCGGTGGCGGGGTCGAAGGTATGCAGTCGCGGGTCTTCAATGTCGATCCACGAGAGCGTGTCGGTCCGATCGCACCACAGCGGCGTTTCGCCGAGGCGGTCGCCGCCGTGGACGACGCATTCGATTCGGGAGATCGGCGCCATCACGTTCATGCTGCCGCCTCGAAATGGTCGGCCATGGCGTGGCGGTCGGCCGGCCGCCCGGTGAAAAGCTCGAAGGCGCGGACTGCTTGATAGATCGCCATGCCGATGCCGGGCAGCGTACGGCAGCCGATCGCCCGGGCCGCCCGCAGCAATTCCGTTTCGGCGGGAAAATAGATGATGTCGGCAACCCATTTGTCTGGCGTGAGCAGAGCCGTATCGAAGGGCGTTCCCGGATACTTCGCCATGCCGACGGGCGTCGTGTTGACGATGCCTGTTGCTTCGCGCACCGCTGCGGCAGCATCCTGGCTCGCCTGGACGCGGTCGCCGAACAGGATCCCCATCCGCGCCACGAGCTCGCGGGCGCGGCCAGCGTCGCTGTCGACCACCGACAGCCGCGCGGTGCCCAACTCCAGCAGGGCGTGCGCCACCGCGGCACCCGCGCCACCGGCACCGAACATGGCGACGCGGTCCATGGCGGCGCCGGGCATCGCCTCACGGAAACTCTCGGTAAAACCCCAGCTGTCGGTGTTGTGGCCCGTCCCGCCCCCATCGCCGAACACAACCGTGTTCACCGCGCCGACAGCTCGCGCCTCGGGCGACAGGGCATCCAGCGCGGGGATGACCGCCTGCTTGAAGGGGTGGGTGACGTTGAGGCCCTGGAATCCGGCGGCCCGTGCGGCCCGCACGACCTCGCCCAAGGCCTCGTCCGGCAGCCCCAGCCGGTCGAAATCGAGCAGAAGATAGGAATAGTCGATGCCGAGGCGCCGGGCCTCGCGCTCATGCATGCCGGGCGTGCGCGAGGACTGGATGCCGCGGCCCACCAGGCCGATGACGACCCTGTCGCCATCAGGCCCGGCTCCATGATGATCGGCGACGAGCCGACCCAGCAGGTCGACTAGGCTGTCGGCCATTCCAGGCAATCCTCCCAGGCGGGTCACTTCGGGGCACGCTGCCCAAGTGCCCTTGTGTTCTCGCGGGCACCGCCGATAAGAAAGGCGATCCCGTTCCGTGGATATTGTACGAACTAGTTAGTATAGTCAATTGCCGGCCGCCGCCGGTGGATCGGAAAATGCATGGCCTTAGACAGCAAGCAGCGGAAGCCGAAGCAGGAAACGGGCGCGACGCGCGCGCAGGACCCCGAGGGAACACGCCGCAACATCCTGGAAATCGCCTCCAAGGAATTCGCCCTGAACGGCCTGTCGGGAGCGCGCATCGACGAGATCGCGGCGCGCACACGCTTCAGCAAGCGCATGATCTACTATTATTTCGGCGACAAGGAGGGGCTCTATCTGCACGCGCTGGAGAACGCCTACCGGCAGGTGCGCGAGGGCGAGGCGCAGCTCGACATCGAAGGCCTTTCGCCGGTGGCGGCGCTGACCAGGCTGGTCGAGTTCACCTTCGACCACCACCATCGGCATGAGGAATTCATCCGCATGGTGATGATCGAGAACATCCATCACGGCCAGTATCTCGAACAGTCGAAGGCGATCCGCGAGCTCAATGTCACGGCCATCGACCACATCGCGCGCATCTATTCGCACGGCGTCGAGGAAGGCGTGTTCCGGCCCGGACTGGACCCGGTCGAGTTGCACTGGCAGATCAGCGCGCTGTGCTTCTTCAACGTCTCCAACCGCGCCACCTTCTCTATGATCTTCGGTCGGGATTTCGGCTCGCCGGCGCAGCTCGAACGGCTGAAGCGCAACACAGTCGAAATGCTGCTGCGTTTCGTTGCGAAAGACGGGGCGCCCGCCGAATAGACCAGGAGTAGCCCTCCCCTCTTGTCGATCAACGAGCCTTGCACTAATAATGTACGAACTGGTTCGTTCATTTGACTTCAGGGAGGAGTCGCGGTGAAGACCTCGATCGCCACGGTGTCGATCGCCGGCGACCTGGAGGAGAAGTTCGCGGCCATCTCCGCGGCCGGCTTCGACGGCGTGGAGATCTTCGAGAACGATTTCCTCGCCTTCGACGGTTCGCCGCGCGACGTCGGCCGCATGGCGCGCGACACCGGCCTGGCGATCACGCTCTACCAGCCGTTCCGGGATTTCGAGGGATTGCCCGAGCCGCAGCGGAGCCGCGCCTTCGACCGCGCCGAGCGCAAGTTCGACGTGATGCAGGAACTCGGCACGGAGCTGATGCTGGTCTGCTCCTCGGTGTCGCCGGTTTCGCTCGGGGGCGTCGACCGTGCCGCCGCCGACTTTCATGCGCTCGGCGAGCGCGCCGGCCGGCGTGGATTGCGCGTCGGCTACGAGGCGCTCGCCTGGGGCAGGCACATCAACGACCACCGCGACGCGTGGGAAGTGGTGCGCCGCGCGGACCATCCGAACATCGGGCTGATCCTCGATTCCTTTCACACGCTGGCGCGCCGGATCGACCTCGCATCGATCCGCTCGATACCGGCCGACAAGATATTCATCGTTCAGCTCGCCGACGCCCCGCAGATCGACATGGACCTCCTCTACTGGAGCCGCCACTTCCGCAACATGCCGGGCGAAGGCGACCTGCCGGTGCGCGAATTCATGCAGGCCGTCGCCGCGACCGGTTATGACGGCTACCTTTCGCTGGAGATTTTCAACGACCAGTTCCGGGGCGGCTCCGCCAAATCCATTTCGGCCGACGGCAAGCGCTCGCTCATCTGGCTGATGGACCGCGTGCGCCGGGAAGAGCCTGAGCTGCACATCGACATGCCGCCCATGCCCGACCGCGTCGGCGTCGAGGCGATCGAGTTCATCGAGTTCGCAGCCGACGACCAGGGAGCCAAGGCCATCGCCGGGCTGCTCCGGACGCTTGGCTTCCGCGAGGCGGCCCGCCATGTCTCGAAGGACGTCGTTCTGTACCGGCAGGGCGGCATCAACATCGTCGTCAATACCGACCGCAAGGGTTTTGCGCATTCGTCCTTCGTCGTGCACGGAACGTCCGCCTATGCGATCGGCCTCAAGGTCGAGGATGCCGCGGCGACCGTTGCGCGGGCCCGCGCGCTGGGCGCGGAACCGTTCGAGCAGCAGGTCGGCCCGGGGGAACTGACCATTCCCGCCATACGCGGCGTCGGCGGCGGCCTCGTCTATTTCATCGACGGCAAGACCGACCTCGGCAAGGTCTGGGACATCGAGTTCCGGCCGGCCGACCAGCCGGAGCGTGGCAAGGACGCCGGGCTGACCCGCATCGACCATGTCGGCCAGACGATGAGCCACGAGGAGATGCCGAGCTGGCTCCTGTTCTACGTCTCGATCTTCCGCACCGCCAAGACGCCGCTGGTCGACGTGGTCGATCCGGCCGGGCTGGTGCGCAGCCAGGTAGTGGAAGGCCTGGACAAACGGTTCCGGCTGACGCTGAACGGCGCCGAGAGCCACCGTACGCTCGCCGGCCACTTCATCGCCGAGACCTTCGGCTCGGGCCTGCAGCACCTGGCGATGGCGACGGACGACATTTTCACAACAGCCGCCCGGCTCAGGGCGAGCGGCTTCGAGCCGCTGCACATGTCGCCGAACTATTACGACGACGTCGAGGCGCGATTCGGGCTCGATCCCGACCTGGCGGACCGGCTGCGCGCCGAAAACATCCTCTACGACCGCGACGAGCATGGCGAGTTCTTCCAACTCTATGCGCCGACCTTCGGCGACGGTTTTATCCTGGAGATCGTCGAGCGACGAGGCGCCTATGCGGGCTACGGCGCGCCGAATGCCCCGTTCCGCATTGCCGCGCAAAAGCGCATGATGCGGCCAAAGGGAATGCCAAGGATCTAGCCGCAATGCAATTCGTCCGCATCAACGGAGTCAGCCTTCACTATCGCTACCGGCCGCGCGCCGGCAGGCCGACCATCGTGTTCGTCAACTCGCTCGGCACCGACATGCGCATCTGGAACGCGGTCGCGCGCCAGCTCTCGGACGACTACGCCTGTGTCTTCTATGACAAGCGCGGCCATGGTCTCAGCGAGCTCGGCGAGGCGCCGCATCGCATCGAGACCCATGCGGCCGACCTCGCCGGGCTGCTCAACCATCTCGGCGTCGCCGGCGCCGTCATCTGCGGCCTGTCGATCGGCGGCGTCATCGCGCAATGCCTCTACGGCACGCACCCGCACGTGATCGAAGGGCTCGTGCTTTGCGACACGGCCTCCAGGATCGGCACCGCCGAGATGTGGAACGGCCGCATCCGGGCGGCGCTCTCCGATGGCATCGCCAGCTTCGCCGACGGCGTGATGGAAAAATGGTTCACGCCCGACTTCCACGAGAAGCGCGGCGACGAGCTCGCCGGATACAGAACCATGCTGACCCGCCAGGAGCCGGCTGGCTACGCGGCCGCGTGCGCGGCGATCCGCGATGCCGATTACAGGACGACCGCCGCCGCGATACGGGTACCGACGCTCTGCGTGGTCGGCGACCGCGACGGCTCGACGCCGCCCGAGCTGGTGGAGGGGCTGGCGCGCTCGATCCCCGGAGCGCGCTTCGAGATCATCGCCGGCGCCGGACACATCCCCTGCGTCGAGAAGCCCGACCGACTGGCGGCTCTCATTCGCGAGTTCATGACCGACGACATGCAGCGGAGGCGCGCATGAGCAACCCACCGAACGGCGCGCGGCATGCGCAAGGCATGGCGACGCGACGCGCGGTGCTCGGCGACGCGCATGTCGACCGCGCCGAGGCCGCCACGACCGAGTTCGACGCGCCCTTCCAGGATCTCATCACGGAAGCCGCCTGGAGCCACGTCTGGTCGCGGCCGGACATCACCGCGCGGGAGCGCTCGATGATCACGATCGCGCTGCTTGCTGCACTCGGCCATGACGAGGAGGTGGCGATGCATGTGCGCGCGACCGCGAATACGGGCGCCACGCGCCAGGATATCCGCGAGGCGCTGCTGCATGTGGCGATCTATGCCGGGGTGCCGGCCGCCAATCGCGCCATCAGGATCGCCAGAAAGACATTCGCCGAAATGGACGCGCAGGCCGCCCAGACATGACAGGCAAGAACCCGCCATCCAACCTCAGGCCGGAAACCGGCGCCTTCTTCCAGCGCGACCGCGCCTGGCACCCGCCGGCCTTCACGCCAGGCTACAAGTCGTCCGTCCTGCGCTCGCCGCGGCGGCCGCTGCTGTCGCTCGACAACACGCTGTCGGAGATCACCGGACCGGTTTTCGGCCACGACATTCTGGGCGAACTCGATGACGACCTCATCTACAATTTCGCGGCACCAGGCAAGGCGGCGATCGGCCCCCGCATCATCGTGCACGGCCGCGTCCTCGACGAGCGGGGCGTCGGCGTCGGCGGTGCGCTGCTGGAAGTCTGGCAGGCGAACGCCGGCGGCCGCTACCGGCACAGAAGGGAGACCTATCTCGCGCCGCTCGATCCGAATTTCGGCGGCTGCGGCCGCACCATCACGGCTGAAGACGGCAGTTATTGTTTCCGCACGGTCCAGCCCGGGCCATATCCCTGGCCGAACGGGCCGAACGACTGGCGACCGGCCCACATCCATTTCTCGGTGATGGGCCATGGCTTCGCGCAGCGGCTGATCACCCAGATGTATTTCGAGGGTGATCCGATGATCTGGAAATGCCCGATCGTGCGCACGATCGGCGATCCCAAAGCCGTCGAGGGCCTCACCGCCGCGCTCGACATGCAGGCGACGATCCCGATGGACGCACGCGCCTACAAGTTCGACATCGTCCTGCGTGGCCGCCGCTCCACGCTTTTCGAGAACCGCAGGGAGGGCAATTGATGGCCCAAAGCCTCGAACGGCTCAGGGAAAGCGCCTCGCAGACCGCGGGACCCTATGTGCATATCGGCCTGACCCCCAATTTCTGCGGCATCGAAGGTGTCTATGCCGCAGACCTTGGCGCGGCGATGGTCGGGGAGAAGGCCAGAGGCGACCGCATCAAGGTGAAGATCCGAGTGATCGACGGCGCCGGCGTGCCGCTGAAGGACGCGCTGGTCGAGGTCTGGCAGGCCGACGCGGCGGGCATCTACAACTCCCCGTCGGATCAGCGCGGCGCGGCCGACCCGCATTTTTTCGGCTGGGGCAGGCAGGCGACGGACATGACGAGCGGCGAATGCGTGTTCGAGACGATCAAGCCGGGCCGCGTGCCGTTCTTCGATGGCCGTCCCATGGCGCCGCACATCACCGTGTGGATCGCCGCGCGCGGCATCAATATCGGCCTTCATACACGCATGTATTTCGGCGACGAGGCGCAAGCCAATGCGCAGGACCCGGTGCTGGCGCGCATCGAGCAGCCGCGCGCAGCCTCCCTGATTGCGCCACGGGACGGCGACACCTACAGTTTCGACATCCATCTCCAGGGCGAGAACGAAACCGTTTTCTTCGACATATGATTTCACCCTTCGATCACCCGCTTCTGGCAGGTCTGCTCGGCGACGCGGAGATGGCGGCCCTGCTCGGTATCGAGGCGGAGCTGGCGGCGATGCTGCGCTTCGAGGCGGCGCTCGCCGAAGCCGAGGCCGAGCTTGGCCTCGTACCGGCCGAGTCCGGATCGGCCATCGCGGCCACGCTGGCCGGTTTCCGGCCGGACATCGAAGCGCTCGGAGAAGGAACCGCCCGCGACGGTGTCGTCGTGCCGGAACTGGTGCGCCAGATCAGGCAGGCAGTTGGAGAGCCGCATTCCAACCATGTGCATTTCGGCGCGACCAGCCAGGATGTGGTCGACACGGCCATGGTGCTGCGCGCCGGCGCATGCCTCGACCTGCTGGAAGCGCGGCTGGCGGCCCTCGCATCGGACTTCGGCGATCTCGCCCGCCGCCTAGGCGATAGGCCGCTGACGGGCCGGACACGCATGCAGGCGGCGATACCGATCCGCGCCGGCGACCGCATCGAAAGCTGGCGCGCGCCCATCCTGCGGCACCTCGAGCGACTGCAAGCGGTGCGCAGTTCCCTTGCGGTCGTTCAGTTCGGCGGAGCCGCGGGCACGCTGGACGGCTTCGGCGACAAAGGGCCCGCCTTGCGTTCCGCTCTGGCCGCGCGGCTCGGACTTGCCGACGCACCGCAGTGGCAAAGCCAGCGCGACCGCTTCGCCGACCTGGCCGGCTGGCTGTCCCTGGTGAGCGGCACGCTCGGCAAGTTCGGGCAGGACGTGGCGCTGATGGCGCAGGCCGGCGAAGTCGAACTCGCCGGTGGCGGCTCTTCCTCCGCGATGGAGCACAAGCGCAATCCGGTCGACGCCGAGATGCTGGTGACGCTTGCCCGCTACAATGCCGTCCAGCTATCGGGAATGCACCACGCCCTCGTGCACGAGCAGGAGCGCTCGGGTGCCGCCTGGACGCTCGAATGGATGATCCTGCCGCAGATGCTCATGTCCGCTGGCGCGTCAACCCGTCTGGCAATCACTCTCATCGGGCGCATCGAGGCCATGGGAAGTCAACCCCCGGCATCTTAGGCGTGGACACCGTGCGCCCCGCTTTGGCGGTGGATGGGCGATCCGCGTATCGCCACGGCGGAACTCGGCGCCTCAAAGATGCTGGAAGTATCCGCCTGGCACAATGATTCGGCGCCGATGGTTCGATGGAGATGCAGTGTCGCCATTGAAACCTTCTCTGCCGGCTCCTATTTTCGACATGCGTCGGGCGTTCTCCTCCCATTACGCACGACGCGTTCCCCTCTGGAGGTTTTGACCTTCACACCTTGGCCGAATCCTTGGATTCGGCCATTTTTCTTGCAGCTCCGGCGTATCCGCATACCGCCGAATCCGGCAGCGGTCCCGGCTACATGTTCTTCAAGTAGAGCGACAGCAGTTGGGTCTGCGAAGAGATGCCGAGCTTCCTGTAGAAACCGAGACGGACCGTGCGATTTTTTGTCAGCGTCTTCACCTTATCGGAGATGCCGAAGGGAGATGGCCGAGCCGACGCATTGGCCGTCAGCGAAACGTCCACCAGACGCACGCGGTCGTGGAAATGCTCCAGGCGCGGCGAGCCGACCTTAATTCGGCGACTGTGAAGGATAGCGCATCAGCCCGTGATCGCGATGATGATTTCGACCGGCCGGAACGACCGGATATCGTCGTTCCTCCTCGATGATCTTGACGACGTGCAGTGCCGCGTTGCGCAGGTAGTATGTGGGCGCGCCCTGTCGCTCGAGGAGTTCGGCAGCATGAAGGACGGAACAGAGAGCACGGTAGAGGTCGTCCGACTTCTGCTCGTCAGGAATCGCGATCGTTGCGCGGCGGCAGAGCCGCCGCAATTCGAGTTCCGTGGGCAAGGCGTTGTTGCTGGACAACACCTGACGCAGTTCGATCAAACGCAAGCTCGTTCTCTCCCTCCCGCATGGCCTGGCGCATAGTCTTCTCGATCGCCGGCACTATGCAGCCCCTGGGTCCTGTCGAGGCCGGCTCGGTATTGCATGGTGAAGGTCGCGACGATCTCGGCGACGGTTCGTTGGTCATGCAGCACGCCGATGCCGTGACCGGCGCTCCAGATGTCGCGCCAAGCCGTGGAACCGTCGAGGAGGTCGCCATAGTCGGCTTGCGGCCGAGCCCCGTCGAACCTGACACCTGCCCGCTCCAGCGACGTCCTGAGGAAGTTGGCCGGCGTTCCGGAAACCCTGTCGGTGTAGACGATGTCGGCGGCCGAGCCGTCTACCACCATCTGCTTGTAGGCGGCGTCGGCATTGGCTTCCGTCGCCGGGATGAAGCACGAGCCGCAGTAGCCGAGGTCGGCTCCCATCACCTGTGCGGCGAGCAGCGCGTGGCCGGTCGAGATCGCGCCCGAAAGAAGCAGGGGACCGTCCCACCATTCGCGGATTTCCTGGACGAGCGCGAAAGGCGACAGCGCGCCCGCATGGCCGCCGGCGCCCGCCGCCACCGCGATCAGACCGTCGGCGCCGCGTTCGATGGCCTTGCGCGCGTGGACCAGATTGACGACGTCGTGCAGCACGATGCCGCCATAGGAACGGATCGCGTCGTTCACCTCGGTTTTCGCCCCGAGCGAGGTGATGACGACGGGAACCTCATGCCTCACGCAGAGTCTGACCTGCTCGTCGAGCAGCTTGTTCGAGCCATGCACGATGAGATTGATCGCATAGGGCGCGGACGGCTTGTCGGGATGGTCAGCGTCGTAGGCGGCAAGCTCGCTGCCGATGCGGGACAGATACGCGTCAAAGACTTCCGGCGTACGCGCGTTGAGCGCCGGCATGGAGCCGACGACACCTGCCTTGCACTGCGCCAGAAGCAATTCCGGCCCCGACACGATGAACATCGGCGCACAGACCATCGGGAGCGCCAGCGGCTTGCCGTGCGGTGTCCAGCAGGTCAAGCGCAGCCTCTCCGGTTCAGATCGCACGCTGACGGCCCTTCCAGTGGGGATCGCGCAGCTTGCGCTTCAGGAGCTTTCCGCTGTCCTCGCGCGGCAGCGAACCATGGAACTCGATCCTGCGCGGCACCTTGTAGTTGGTCAGCCGCTCCTTGAGGTAGGCCCGGATACCTTCGGCGTCGCCGGCGGCGCAGTCGCGCAACTGGACGGCCGCGACCAGGCTTTCGCCGAGATCGTCGTCGGGCACGCCGTAGACGGCGCAGTCGCGGACGTCCGGATGCATCAGAAGAACCGCCTCGATCTCCGCCGGATAGATGTTCACCCCACCTGATATGACCATGTCGTTCTTGCGGTCGCAGAGGAACAGAAAACCTTCCTCGTTGACGTAGCCGACGTCGCCAAGCGTGATGAGCCCGTCATACTCCACCTCGCGCCGCTGCTGATCGCGGCCGACATAGGTGAAGTCGCCATAGGCGGGATTGCGCGCATAGATCTCGCCGATCTGTCCTGAAGGCAGCGGAACGCCTGCGTCTCCGAGTATGGCGAACCGCGTTCCCTCAAGCGGCCTGCCGACCGTGCCGGGATAGCGCAGCCAGTCCGGCGACCGACAGAAGAACGTCACACCCTGTTCGGTACCGCCGTAGACCTCGTTGATGACGGGTCCCCACCAGTCGATCATCTCGCGTTTGACCTCGGGTGGGCACGGGCCTCCGGTGTGCGTCACGGATTTCAGCGAGGACAGGTCGTAACGGCGGCGCACCTCTCGCGGCAGCTTCAGCAAGCGGACGAAGGCCGTCGGCACGAGGGCGACATGCGTGATCCTGTGTTCGTCGATGATCCTGAGCACCGCCTCGGCATCGAATTTCGGCTGGAGAACGGCGATTTCCGCCTCGGCGACCGCCGCCCTTCCGCTCGCGTCCGGCATTGCGTGATAGAGCGGGCCGAGCACCAGAGCCCGCGTCCCGGGGCCGATGCCGAAGGTCAGCCGCTGGAACTTGGTGAATTGCGCCATCTGTTCCGGCGTCATGCACGGCTTGCGCACGGCCTTGGGGCGGCCGGTGGTCCCGGACGTATAGAGGATGGCGCCGCGCGGTGGCTTCGGGGCCTCCGTCCAGGGATCGAACTCCTGCAGCCATTCCTTCCAGATGCGTGCCGCTGGAAACAGTTGCCGCGCCTTGACGGTCGCTTCGCACTCCTCCGCCGAATTGCCTTCGGTCGGCACGAGGAACAACTCCATGGTCTCGGGGATCGCGTCGTCCACGCCGAGCAAAACGTCGGAATGGGCCACGAGGACGCGCGGCCTGGCGTCGGCCAGCACATAGGCGATCTCGTCACTCTTGTTATGCCAGTTCAGCGGGACGGCATAGACGCCGATCGTGGACGCTCCCCGGCTCGCCTCGAAGAAGGAGAAGTCGTTGCGCATGAGTATCGCGACGGCGTCGTTCTCGCCAAGCCCGAGCGAATGGAAGCCGCTGGCGGCGCGCAGACCCTGCTCGAACAGCTGGGCCCGCGTGACCATCCTGTCGCCGATGACGATCACATCCTTGAGCAAATGGTCCTCCCTCCCTGTCGCATAGGCCGTTTTCGCGACCTCCTCTCCCGCTCGCCGCATGAGAGCAGGAAAAAAGCCGGCTGACGGTCCCTGTGAGAGGGGATGTGAGGTGCCGCGGGCCGCCAGCTTACTCGGTGCGATCGACAGGAGGAGATGCATGAGCAAGGATTGGGTAGGCCGCGAGATCCACGATGGGATCGGCGTGCTTACGCTCAACCGCCCGGAGGTGATGAACGCGGTCTCGCCCGGCGTCGTGGCGGTCATCGAGGAGGCTTTCCTCGAGCTGACCAGGCCGGGCAGCGGCGTTCGCTGCCTCGTCATCACGGGTGCCGGACGCGGATTTTCCTCGGGTGCCGACCTGTCGGAGGACGCGGTCGCGTCCGACGGCGCGGCGTCGGTGCTGCAACGGGTCTACCATCCGCTGCTCAGACTGCTGCGCGACTGCGAGCTGCCGATCGTCACCGCGGTGAACGGCGCCGCCGTCGGCGCGGGCATGAGTCTCGCCATGATGGGCGACATCATCGCCTGCGCGCGCTCGGCCTATTTCCTGCAAGCCTTCCGGCGTATCGGGCTGGTGCCCGATTGCGGATCAAGCTGGCTGCTGCCGCGCCTCGTCGGAGCCGCGCGGGCACGCGAGATGTCACTGCTCGGCAACAGGATCACCGCCGAACAGGCACTGGAATGGGGTCTCGTCAATCGCGTCTTCGACGATGCCCAGCTGATGCCGGAGGCGCTGTCGCTGGCACGGCAGCTTGCCGACGGACCTGTCTCGGCGCTCGGCATGATCCGCCGGCTCTACTGGGAGACGAGCGGCAATTCCTTCGAGGAGCAGCTGGAGTTGGAGGATCGCCTCCAGCAGGTCGCGAGCAACGGCGCCGAATTCGCCGAGGGCGTCGCCGCGTTCCGCGAGAAGCGTGCGGCGGATTTCAGGGCGATATGATCGCCGGCTTTCCCGGGGAGACCTGTTCTTGACGATCAACGGCAAGGCATACATCGCAGGCGCCTTCGAGCATCCAATACGCAAGGCGACCGGCAAGACGATACCGCAGCTCCACGCCGAGATGGCGGCCGGAGCGCTGGCCGACGCGGGCCTCACCAGCCGGGACGTGGACGGCTTCTTCTGCGCCAGCGACGCGCCGGGCATGGGCGGCCTCAACATGGCCGAGTATCTCGGCCTGCGCCCCCGTTATGTCGACAACACCGACACGGGCGGCTCCTCCTATATCCTCGCCGTCGGACATGCCGCGCAGGCGATCGCGACCGGCAAATGCTCGGTCGCGCTGATAACGCTTGCCGGCATGCCGCGCACGGCCCGGGGGCCCAAGGGAGAAGGCGCATTCTTCGACGATCCTATCTGCCCGGACGTGCCTTACGAACTGCCGTTCCGGCATACGATCGCCAATCTCTACGGCATGTCGGCCAAGCGCCACATGTATCAGTACGGCACCACCAGCGAGCAGCTCGCCTGGGTGAAGGTGGCAGCCTCCCACCATGCACAGCACAATCCGCACGCCATGCTGCGCGACGTCGTCACGGTCGACGACGTCGTCAACTCTCCGATGGTTTCCGACCCGCTGCGCCGGCTCGACTGCTGCGTGATCAGCGATGGCGGCGGTGCGCTGATCGTGGTCTCGCCGGAGATCGCCAGAAGCCTGAAGCGGCCGCTCATAAAGGTGCGCGGAGCCGCCGAGGCGATCAAGCATCCCAATGGCGGCCGCAACGACATCACCTTCTCGGGCGGCGTGTGGTCAGGACCCGCCGCCTTCACCGAGGCGGGGGTGAAGCCATCCGACATCAAATACGTCTCGATCTACGATTCCTTCACAATCACCGTGGCGATCGCGCTCGAGGATCTCGGCTTCTGCGAGAAGGGCGAAGGCGGCCGCTTCGTCGCGGACGGCAATCTCATATCCGGCGTCGGCAAATTGCCCTTCAACACGGATGGCGGCGGTCTTTGCAGCAATCACCCCGCCAATCGCGGCGGCATGACGAAGGTCATCGAAGCCGTCCGCCAGTTGCGCGGCGAGGCGCATCCCGCCGTGCAGGTGAAGAATTGCGATCTGGCGCTCGCGCACGGAACGGGCGGCTATCTGCCCACGCGGCACGGCAGCGCCACGCTCATCCTGGAGAGTGTCTGATCATGGATGCGGCCGTCGAAACGATCACGCCAGAACGCGATGCCGCGCCGCAGTGGCGCTCGACCGGCGGAAAGCTGCTGATCCAGAGATGCGAGGAATGCGGCGATGCGTTCCACTATCCCCGCGTCGTCTGCCCTTATTGCCTGAGCGACAGGCTCGCCTGGGTCGAATGCGCGGGAACGGGGCGCATCTACTCCTTCAGCGTCATGCGCCGCGGCGATCCCTACGCCATCGCCTTCGTCGAACTCGACGAGGGCCCGCGCCTGATGACCAACATCGTCGACTGCGATCTCGACGCGATCGAGGTCGAGCAGAAGGTGCAGGTCACCTTCCGCGACGTGGACGGAATAGCCACGCCCATGTTCCGGCCGCTCGAGGCCTGAGCCGACAATCATCGAAGCGAAATCCGGAGGCTACGAGACATGACGTTGAGACTTGACGGAAGGGTGGCGGTCGTCACCGGGGCGGGCGCCGGACTGGGGCGCCAGCACGCGCTGCTGCTCGCCAGGCAGGGCGCAAAGGTGGTGGTCAACGACCTTGGCGGGAGCACCTCCGGCGTCGGCAGCGATTCCGCGGCGGCCGACAAGGTCGTGGCCGAAATCAAGGTGGAGGGCGGCACAGCGGTCCCCAATTATGAGAGCGTGTCCACGCAGGAGAGCGCCGAAAGAATCATCAAGACCGCCGTCGACGCGTTCGGCAAGATCGACATCCTCATCAACAATGCCGGCATCCTTCGCGACAAATCCTTCGGCAAATCGGACCTGAAGGATTTCGCCGAGGTGTTCCAGGTCCACTACTGGGGCACCGTCTTCTGCACCAAGGCCGCCTGGGGCCCGATGAGCGAGCAGAAATACGGGCGCGTCGTCTTCACCACGTCGGTAGCGGGGACCAGCGGTAATTTCGGCCAGTCGAACTACGGCTCGGCGAAGGCGGGCATGCTCGGCCTCATGAACTGCCTGGCGATCGAGGGGCGCAAGAACAACGTGCTCGTCAACGCCATCTCGCCCGGCGCGCTGACGCGCATGACCGACAATCTCGGGCTCGACGAGAGTTTCATGAAGAAGCTCGACCCGGCCTTCGTCTCGCCGGCCGTCGCCTGGCTCGCCAGCGAGCGCTGCGACGTGACCGCCACCATCATCACCGCCGCAGCCGGCGGCTTCGGCCGCCTGCATTTCTTTGAGACCAAGGGCGTCCAGTTCGATCCCTCGCAGCCGATAACAGTCGAGCTTTTCGACCGAGCCTTCGACCGGATCAACGACCTGTCGACCGCCGACCCGACGACGCCGGGTACCGAGGGCAGGATGCAGGAGCGGCTCGACACGCTGGCAAAGCCGGCCGCCTGAACACCGGGCGATACGGAGGACAGGCCGTGGATCTTTCCCTGAACGCCGAAGACAGGGCATTTCGCGAAGAGGTCCGCGCCTTCTTCCGCGAGCACCTGCCCGTCGACATAGCGGAAAAGACGCGGCGGTCCTTTCACCTGCACCCGGAGGATATGCTGCGCTGGCAGCGCATCCTTCACGAAAAGGGCTGGGCCGCCCCCGCCTGGCCGAAGCGGTATGGCGGCCCGGGCTGGACGGCGCTGCAACGCTATATCTTCGACGAAGAGCTGTGCATGGCCGACGTCCCCCTCCCCCTGCTGGCCGGGCAGGGCGTGAACATGGTCGGCCCCGTCATCTACACCTTCGGCAGCGAGGAGCAGAAGGCGCACTACCTCCCGCGCATCCTGTCGGGCGAGGACTACTGGTGCCAGGGGTTCTCCGAGCCTGGCTCGGGCTCCGATCTCGCCTCGCTGAAGACCCGCGCCGTCGCCGACGGCGACGACTACATCATCAATGGCCAGAAGATCTGGACCAGCCTCGCCCACAACTCCAACATGATCTACTGCCTGGTGCGCACCGATCCCGCGGTGAAGCCCCAGAGGGGCATATCCATGCTGGTCTTTCCTATGGATACGCCCGGCATCACGGTGCGTCCGATCATCTCGATCGACCGCGGGCACAGCCTCAACGAAACCTTCTTCGAGAACGTCCGGGTGCCGCGCTCCAGCCTTATCGGCGAGGAGGGCAAGGGCTGGACCTATGCAAAATTCCTGCTTGGCCACGAGCGCTTCACCATCGCCGAGATCGCGCGGTCGAAGCGCCGTCTGCAGCGCCTGCACCAGATGGCGCGCGAGACGGCCGTGGGCGATGCCACGCTCGCCGACGATCCCATCTTTCGCGACAAGACGACGGCGATCGAGATCGATCTCCTGGCGCTCGAACGCATGGGGCTGCGCGTCGCCTGGGAGATGGACCAGGGCATCGACAACATGCTGTCGGCCAGCATCCTGAAGCTGCGCGGATCGCAGATCATCCAGGCGGTGACGGAACTGTCCGTCGAGGCGATGGGCTATGCCGGGCTCGCCTATGAGAGTCTGGAGAGTGGGTGCACCCACTCTCCGTCGGCGCCCGACATCGCCCAGGGCAAGATGGAGGAGTTCCTGTTCCTGCGCGCCGCGACCATCTATGGCGGCTCGACCGAGACGCAGCAGAACATCCTCGCCAAGATGATCTACGCCGGAGCCTGAGGAGACGGGTCATGGATTTTCGCCTCAGCGACGAGCAGGCGATGCTCAGGGAAAGTCTGTCGGGCTGGTTGGCGCGCAACTACGGCTTCGAGCAGTGGCGCAGGCTCACCGCGCGGCGGCCGCCCTACTCCTTGGAGAACTGGGACAGCTTTGCCGCTATGGGCTGGCTGCGCCTCGCCATGCCCGAGGACACCGGCGGTATGGGTCTCGGCGCGATCGAGGAAGCCGGGGTCGGCGAGGCCTTCGGATCGCATCTCGTCGTCGAGCCCTATCTTTCATCGATCGTCCTGTCGGCCGGCCTCATCGCATTGGCTGGCACGGCGGCACAGCAATCGGCGATGCTGCCAGCCATCGGCGGCGGCCGGCTGCGCATCGCTTTCGCCCATGCCGAGGCGGAGTCACGCTTCGAACTCAGCAGGATCGGGACGCGCGCGGCGCGCACCGAAGCCGGCTATGTGCTCAGCGGGCGCAAGATCCTGGTTCTCGACGCTCCGGGCGCCGACAGGATCATGGTGCTGGCACGCACCGCCGGCGATATCGCCGCGGAGGCGGGGCTCGGGCTCTTCATCCTCGACCCCAAAAGCCAGGGCGTCTCGCTGCGCTCCTACACGACCGTCGACGACCGGCAGGCCGCCGATCTCGTGCTGGATGGGGCGGTCGCCGAGGAGGTGCTCGGCGATCCGGAGGCAGCTTATCCGGCGGTGGCTGCCGCAACCGACCGCGCGCTCGTCTATCTCTGCGCGGAAGGCGTCGGCGCTATGAGCGCGCTTTGTGAACAAACTCTGGCCTATGTCAGGATAAGACAGCAGTTCGGCCAGCCGATCGGCGACTTCCAGGTCATCCAGCACCGCGTCGTCGACATGCGGGTCCAGCTGGAATGCGCCCGCGCGCTGACGCTCTACGCCGCCAGCGTCGCGGATGGAGAGCCGCTCGAACGGGCCCGGGCCGCGTCGGCCGCAAAGGTACAGGTCGGGCGCTCCGCGCGCTTCGTCGGTCGCGCCGCGGTGCAACTGCATGGCGGCATCGGCATGACGGACGAGCTGGCGGTCGGACACTATTTCAAGCGGCTGCTGATGGTCGAGACCCTGCTCGGCGATATCGATTTCCACCAGAGGCGCTTCGCCAGCCTGCCATCCGAGCTGGCGTGAGCCGACCCGGTTCACGAATAGTCGGGATCCTCCCACCAGGGGAAATAGTCCGGCATGTCACGGGAGACGCGGTCGGTAAAGGCCGGCGGACGCTTCTCCAGGAAGCTCGCGACGCCCTCCCGTGCATCGTCCGAGCGGCCGCGGGCATAGACGCCGCGGCTGTCGAGCCGGTGCGCTTCCATCGGATGCCGGGCGCCCGCCATTTGCCAGAGCATCTGCCGCGTCAGCGCGACGGAAACCGGCGCGGTGTAGTCCGCGATCTCGCGGGCGTAGGCGTAGGCGGCCGGAAGGAGCTCGGCGGCAGGGTGGAGGGAACGCACCAGGCCGGCCTCCAGCGCCTCGCCGGCCGAGACCATGCGCCCCGTCAGGCACCAGTCCAGCGCGCGATCCAGGCCGACGATGCGCTGCAGGAACCAGGTCGAGGCGGCTTCCGGCACGATGCCCCGCCGCGTGAACACCAGGCCGAAGCGGGTATCATCGGCCGCGAACCGGGCATCCATGGCGAGCGTCATGGTGACGCCGACGCCGACCGCTGCGCCGTGGAGGGCGCCGATGACCGGCTTCAGGCTACGATAGAGCCGGAGCGTAAGACGGCCAGCGCCGTCGCGGACCTTCTCATGCGAATAGTCTATGCTGCCGTCGGGGCGGACGGGCGAGCTCGGTCCGACCGGCGCATGGCTGCCATAGTCGAACGTGCCCGCCCCTTGCGACAGGTCGGCACCCGCGCAGAACAGCCTGCCGTTCGCGCGGACGACCACCACCCGGACATCGTCGTCGGCATCGGCGCAATCGAGCGCGGCGATGATCTCGTCGATCATCGCTTCGCTGACGGCGTTAAGCTTGTCGGGCCGGTTCAGCGTGATCGTCGCGATCCCGTCGTCGACCGAATAGAGAATGTTTTGGAAGCTCACGGCCGGTCGGCTCCTGTCCGATTTTGGACGGCAAGCGCGTCGTAGCGGCGGAAGTGGTCGTCCTCGCTGCCGAAGCTGGCGGCGATGACCAGCGCCCGCTTGAAGTAGCGCCCGATCGCCAGTTCGTCGGTGATGCCCATGCCGCCGTGGAGTTGCACCGCCTGCTGGCTCACGAAGCGGAGCTGGCGGTCGACAGCGATCTTCATGGACGAAGCTGCGGCCGCCCGTTCGCGGGCATCGCCGTCCTGGAGGGCAAGCGTCGCCATGTAGACCATCGATACGGCCTGCTCGATGGCGATCGCCATGTCCGCCAGCCGGTGCCGGAGCACCTGGAACGAGATGAGCGGTTGCCCGAACTGCCTGCGGTCGCGCAGATATGCCGACGTCTGGCTTGTCATTTCGCGCATGATGCCGACCGCTTCCGCGCCGAGCGCGACGATGGCGGCGTCGATGGCCGGCTCCAGCAGCCCGACGGCGTCGCCTTCGCGTCCGATCAGATATGCTTCGACGTCACAGAGCGCGATGTTGGAGGCAGCCTCGCCGTCGATCGCGTCGAAGTCGTCCCGCGTTATTCCGGTCGCCGCTGTATCGGCGAGGAAGAGCGACGGCATGCCGGATCCGATCCTGGCGGTCACCAGATAGTGCGTGGCCAGAGGCGCTGAGGTGACGACGGATTTCCTGCCCGAGATGCGGTGGACCGAACCGTCGGGCGTGGCGCTGGCGCCGGCATTCTCCAGGCGGAAGCGCGTGGCGTATTCGGAATGGGCAAGGACCGCGAGCGCCCGGCCGCCCGCGATGTCGCGCAGCAGGTTGCCGGCCGGCTCGCTCCCGGCAGCCGCCAGCGCTGTGGTCGCCAGCACGGTGTGCATGAAAGGCGCGGCGGCAAGCGCCCTGCCGAGCTCCTCCATGATCAGCATGACCTCGACCGGACCGCCGCCAAAACCGCCGAACTCTTCGGACACGAGGGAGAACTGCAGGGCGATGTCGTCGACGAGGCCACGCCAGAGGACGGCATCGCCGCGCCGTGGTCCCGTGGTCAGGTCCGTGCGTCGTCCGGCGAGGTAGCCGGAAAGCGTGTCCCGCAGCATCGTCTGCTCGGGCGTGTAAGACAGATCCATCGCTCAGATCGCCTGCTCGCGCTGCGCCCAGTAGGGCGCGCGCAGCTCGCGTTTCAGAATCTTGCCCGATGGATTGCGCGGCAGCGCATCGACGAACGCGACGGACTTGGGACATTTGAAGGAGGCGATGCGACATCGGCAATGCGCGATCAGCTCGGCTTCCGAAACCTGCTGGCCGGGATGTAGCGCGACGAAGGCCTTCACCTCCTCGCCCCATTTCTCCGACGGAACGCCGACGACGCCCACCTCGAGCACGGCCGGATGCTCCGCCACCGCCTGCTCGACCTCGGCGGGATAGATGTTCTCGCCGCCCGAGATGATCATGTCCTTGATGCGGTCGCGGATATAGAGATAGCCATTGGTATCGAAATAGCCGGCGTCGCCCGAATGGTACCAGCCGTCGCGCAGCGCCTCGGCCGTCGCCTCGGGCCGGCCGTAATAACCCTGCATCACGGCGCCACCGCGCAGCAGAATCTCGCCGCTCTCGCCGGCGGGAAGGTCGTTGCCCTGAGCATCGACGATGCGGATTTCCATGTCGTGCAGCGGCCGGCCGCAGGAGGCCAGCAGTTCCGGACGATCGAGATCGTGGTCCTGCGGAAGCAGCGTCGTCCCCATGGTCGTCGTCTCGGTCATGCCGAACATCTGGACGAAGCCGCACCCCAGTTCCCTGACCGCCCGCCGCAGCAAATCGACCGTAATCGGCGAGCCGCCATAGCCGACGACCTGGAGGGATTTGGCATGGCTGCGGTCGAAGGCGGGATCGTTGATGATCTGCTGGATGACGGCAGGCACGAAGCCCGCCTTGGTGATGGGCGCGGAGGCCAGCGCCTGGAGGATGAAAGGGCTGCCGGCCTCGCGGGTGATGTAGTTCGCCGCGCCGACATAGGGCGCGTACATCGCCCAGCAGGTGCCGCCGCTGTGGAAGAGCGGCAGCGGCGTCAAGACGATGTCCTCTGTGCTCCATTCGCCCAGTTCACCGCTTTCGGTGTGCCGGACTGAATTCAGCACGTTGGCGTTGGTGAGCATGGCGCCCTTGGGACGCCCGGTCGTGCCGGATGTGTGGAGTTGCAGCACGACGTCGTCCGGCGACACGGGAAGCTTCGGGTCGATGGCCGGCTGCCGGTGGCGCCAGGCGTCGAAGCTCTCCGCGCCTTCGACATGGCCGCCGATCACGACGATACCGCGAAAATCCGGCCGAGCCGCCCTGATTTCCTCGAGCTTTGCCGCGAAATCCATGTCGATGAAGAGGAATTCGGTATCGAAATTCTCGAGCAGGTAATGGATTTCTGGAAGCGCCAGACGCCAGCTGATGGCCGTCAGCACGGTGTTGGACTTGGCGCAGCCCATCAGCACTTCGAAGTAACGCGGATCGTTCTTGCCGAGATAGGCGATACGGGTTCCGGGTTTACACCCGGCGGCGATCAGGCCGTTGGCCACCCGGCTGCTGCGCTCGTCCCAATCCGCGTAGGTGAGGAACTGGTCTTCGTAGTAGAGGGCGGTCTTTGCGCCGCGCCGCGCCGCATGGCGGCGCACGATGTCGGCGACGCTGGCGATCTCGGCCCGCGCCGCCGCTTCCTCCGGACTGTCGTCCACAATGCTCATTTTTGTCCTCCAGGAAGGCGCGATCCCAGGCGGCCACGCACGTGCCGCGCGGGTTCACGCGAAGTAGAGAAAGATGATGTCGGCCACGAGCGCAGGACGCTTCTCGCCCTCGATCTCGATGGTGAGCTCGGCCGTCGCCCGCAGGCCGCCGGAGGCCTCCTCGACCGACTTGATCGACGTGACCAGACGAACGCGCGACCCGGCGGGAACGGCGTTCAGGAAACGCAATTTGTCTATGCCGTAGTTGAGGATGCGCCGGGCCTTCACCGTATAGAGCGGCGGCTGGAGAACGCCGAGCAACGCGAGCGTCAGATAGCCGTGGGCGATGGTCTTGCCGCCCGGGGCTTCCCTCCCGGCCCGCTCGACATCGACATGGATCCACTGCTTGTCGCCGGTCGCCTCGGCGAAGTCGTCGATCATCTTCTGCGTGACGGTCAGCCACTCGCCGGGGCCGATTGCCTGGCCGACGGCCGCCTTCAGTTCACCGGGACTTTCGAAAACCCGTGTCATGGCATGTCCTTTCTCTGGATTGCTCCGATCCGCGTGCCGGCTCAGCCGCCGGCGACGGACCGCGCAATGATGTTGCGCTGGATCTCGTTGGAGCCGCCGTAGATCGAACGCGCCCGGTCGTTGAGGAAGCGCGCCGTGTGCCGGAGCGCGAAGTCCGGCCCGATCGGCGGCGCGTCGCTTCCGGGCGAAAGAGCGCGGCGCTGGTCGGGAATGGCGAGTTCGCCAAGGGCGCGCATGGCCAGCTCGCCGGCGGCCTGCTGCACCTCCGAGCCGCGGACCTTGAGGATGGAAGCCATCATGTCGCCGACATTTTCGCCGGCGGACAGGCTCGATATCACCCGTTTCTCGGTCCAGCTCTGGGCAGTGATCTCGATGTCCATCTCGGCATAGCGGCGGCGGAACGACTGGTCGTCCCAAAGTCGGGTGCCGTCGACCGGATCCGATGTCTGCGCCGCGATGAGCGTGTCGCGCAGAAGCGCTCGGGCGACGGCGGCATAGCTGCCGCCGCGCTCGAATTCGAGCAGGTACTTGGCGATTGCCCAGCCCTGGTTCTCCTCGCCGACCCGGTTGGCTACGGGCACGCGCAGGCCGTCGAAGAAGACCTGGTTGACCTCGTGCTCGCCCGACATCGAGATGATCGGGCGCACCTCGATACCCGGCGCGTCCATGGGCGAGAGCAGGAAGCTGATGCCGGCCTGCTGCCGGCCCTCGGTCGAGGTGCGGACCAGCATGAAGATCCAGTTCGCGTTGTGCGCGTGCGTCGTCCAGATCTTCGATCCGGTGACGACATAGTTCTCGCCGTCCTGCACGGCGCGTGTCGTCAGCGACGCAAGATCGGACCCGGAGCCGGGCTCGGAAAAGCCCTGGCACCAGTAGTGCTCTCCCGACAGGATTTTCGGCAGGAAGAACGCCTTCTGCTCCGGCGCACCGAACCGCATGATCACCGGGCCGCATAGTTGCAGCCCGCCGAGGAAGAGCTGCGGAGCATTCGCGCTGGCGCACTCCTCCTCGAATATGTGCCGCTGCATGGCGTTCCATCCGGTGCCGCCATGCTCGACGGGCCAGGCGGGAGCGATCCAGCCGCGCTCGAACAGCGTCCTGTGCCACCAGATTCCCAGCTCGCGCTCCGCCGCCACACCCGTCTGGCGGGCGGCCCGGGCGCGGATGTCGGGTGTCAGCTTTTCCGCCAAGAACGAACGGACCTCGGCCTGAAAGGCCCGATCCCATTGGGCAAGGCGTCCATCCATCACTTTCTCCATGGGAGCGTCGGCCGGCTTCGGCCGGATGGACGCGCCGGATCGTTCGAGAAAACCTCAGTTCAGGAAGTACTGCGGCACGGCGAGCGTGAGCTGCGGGAACAGGACCATGATCAGAACCAGGAAGAGGTCCATGGCGAGGAACCACATCACGCCTCGGAATATCGCCGTAAGCGAGACGAGATTGCCGACCACCCCCTTGATGACGAACACGTTCATGCCGATCGGCGGGGTGATCATGCCGATCTCGAGCAGCTTGGTCAGCAGCACGCCGAACCAGATCAGGCTGTGGCCGCCTTCCGAGACGATCGGCAGGACGATCGGCAGCGTCAGCAGCATCGCGCCGATCGGCTCGAGGAAGCAGCCGAGGACGAGGTAGACGGCGACGATCATCAGCATGATGATCATCTGGTTGTCGCTCACGCCGAGCACGGCGTCCGAGATGACGCCGCCAACACCCGAGATGGCCAGGAACCGTGTGAACAGGCTGGCGCCGACGCCGATGATGATCAGCGCGCTGGTAGTCAGCAGGCATTCGATCGCGGCAGCCTTGAACCGGCGCCAGGTCAGCGTGCGCTTGGCCAGCCCGACGACGCAGGCAAGAAAGGCCCCGACGGCGCCGGCTTCCGTCGCCGTGAAGACGCCGCCGAACAGGCCGGCGAAGATGCCGATCATCACCAGCAGGATCGGCCAGGTATCCGCCAGCGCGGTCATCTTCTCCGAGAGCGGAACATGGCGGACGACGCGCGGAGCGAGAGCCGAATCGAGCTTCACCCGAATCCAGATGACGGTGATGTAGCCGATCGCCGACAGGATGCCGACCGCCAAGCCACCGAGGAAGAGTTGGGGGACCGGCTGGCGCGCGATGACGCCGTAGAGGATCATCAGGATCGACGGCGGAATGAGCGCGCCGATCGTTCCGGCGACCGCGACCGTCCCGGTTGCGAGCTCGGGATGGTAGCGTGCCCGCATCATTTCCGGCACGGCGATACGCCCCATCGCCGCCGAGCATGCGACGGAAGACCCGCACACCGCCGCGAAGGCCGACGAGCCGAGCACGGCGGAAATGGCCAGCCCGCCGGGAAGGCCGGAGAGCCAGACCTTCGCCGCGTCGAACAGGCCCTTGGTAAGCTGGGCGTGATAGCTCACGAATCCGAGCAGCAGGAACATTGGAACGGAGCTCAGCACCCAGTTGGCCGAGAACTGGTAGGGAATGATACCGATCGCGCCCCACGCGACGTTCCAGCCGACGAGCGCCCAGATGCCGCAATACGAGACGCCGATCAGCGCCAGTCCGATGGGAATACGGATCCCCAGCAGCACGAGCAGGATGGCTAGGCCGGCGAAGCCGATCTGGACCTCGGTCATTGCGGAACCCCGTATTCGGCGGAAGGATCAGCGTCTTCCAGCTTCTCGTTCAGCCCGGATTCCGATCCCGTGACGTAGCAGGCGAGCTTGTAGGCGACGACGATCAGGACGAGCACGCAGCCCAGCGGAATGATGTAGTAGGCCGGCCAGATGATCACGTCGGACGTGCCTTGCGTGACGAACGCGCCAACGGCCTGCTTCTTGCCCGCCTCGATGAAGGTGCGCACGGCGAGAAAGCCGAAGATCACCAGCGCGAACAGGTAGGAGAAGCCTTCGAGATGGCGCTGCAGCCATTTCGGCATCATGTCCGTCACCAGCTCGACGGAGATGTTCCTGTTCTTCTCCTCCGTGAAGCAGAGCGACAGGAAGCCGATGATGATCATGTAGTAGTTGGAGACGATCTCGATCGTCCCCTCCACCGCCGAATGGAAGAAATAGCGGAGTATGACGTCCACCGTGATGTGGATCATCATGACGATGATGAATATGCCGCCGAGATTCGTGAACAGATCGATCAATCTCGAGATGAATCTACCGAGACCGGACATGCGCTCCTCCGCATTTCGCCGCGACGAAGCGCGGACATCGCCGCGCCCGGCGGTTTGCCCGCCGTGGAATTGTTCGTGGGTGGACCGGGGGCAGCCCTGCCGCCCTCCCGGTCCTGGAAGGAACGGCCTACATTCCGTAGGTCTCGACGTTGATCTTCGAATACGCCTCGTTCCAAAGCAGCTCCTGATAGGCTTCCGCACTGTCGATGCTGGCGACGAGGCCGACCCATTTCTCGAACAGCTCGGACATCTTCTGGACTGCCTGGTCGGTGTCCTTGAGGCCGTATTTCTCGGCGTAGGTTTTGGCGATCGACTTCAGGTCGGCATTCGTGAAGTCACGCGTCGCCTTGAGGAAGTCCTGCGCAGGCGCGACGATCTCGATGCCCTTCTTCTCAGCGGCCTCCAGGGCGGCCAGGTTGTTGACGCGGTAGTTCCAGGAGCCGTAGGCGGAACCATGCGCACCGACGCGCAGGAGCTCCGTGCGCTGCTCGGGCGTCAGGCTGGTCCAGACGTCGAGATTGACGTTCATCAGGCCGGTGCCGCCGAAGCCGCCTCCCGGCACGTCGCGGATGATGTACTTCACGGCATCGACGAGGCTGAGGTCCAGCAGTTCCGCCGCGCCGGAAAGCGAGCAGTCGAGAATGCCCTGGCTAAGCCCCTCGAAGATCTCGTTCTGCGGCACCGACACCGAGGTCGCGCCGACCGAATTCGCCCAGCGGGTCCAGTGGGCGCCCGGCGCGCGGATGCGGACGCCCCGCATGTCGGCGGCCGTTTCGACCTTCTTCATGCACATCATCATGTATTCGGTCGACGAGCTGGACGTGAACACCTGGTTCTGCGCCGTCATCTCGTCGATGCAGGCGGGGCAGTTGAGCGTGATGTATTCGATCAGCGCGCCCGTCCACGCGAGGCCGCCGCGATCGCCCGTATCATGCTGGGAGAACAGCATGGTCATTTCCGACACCATGGTCGAGTTCGGAAACTCCGCCGGGAAGTACGGGAACAGCACCATGCCCATGTCGGCGATGTTGTCGCGCACGCCGCCCGACATCTCGGTGAAGCTGAGCAACGACTGCGGATAGACGCGAATGTCGAGATCGCCCTTGGAGATCTCCTTGGCGTAGGCGGCCGATGCCTCCTGCGCCTTCGCACCCGTCGAATTGGGCGCGAAGCCCGTTGCGTAGCGCAGATCCTTTGCCGCCGCCTGGCTCGCGCCGAGCGCAAGTCCAAGAAGAACGGTCGTGGTTATGCGTCCGAGCAGATTCGTCGATGTCATGTGTCCCTCCCAGGAAGCGCCCTGCAAGCCGTCGCTTGCTTCATTTTTCGAGCGGCACTTTCGCGGAAAATCTGAACTGGCAGGGTTGCAGGCCAATGTCCCTTCGTCAGGGGACCCGGCCGGCGATTGGGTTTTCGTGGGCGGCACGGCTGAGACGAACCCGGAGGTTCCATTCTCAAGGGACAGTGGTCGAACCGGTTTCCCGACCGATAACCGTTTCGATACTCCCAGGTCCGTTCTCGAAAAGGTCTCGGTCGTTCCCCCGGGAACGAAGGCCAGGCCCCAAACCGAGGCGGCCGAAAGGCGGTTCGGAAAGTGACCCCGGGTCGGCGATCTGTCGCCCCCGCTGGCGACCGGCGTTCGAGCGATGTCCGGATTTACAGACTTCGACTTGTCGCGGACCGGTATTCGACCAATCAGGGCTCCAGCATCGGCAGGACGGTGGACTGCTTGACCTGGCCGAGCGCAAAACTCGATTCGATCGAGGCGACGCCTTCCAGCCGGGTAAGCTTCTGCTTCAGGAAGGTCTCGTAGGCCGGCAGGTCCTTCACCACGATGCGCAGCAGATAGTCGCGCTGCCCCGTCATCAGATAGCAGTCGACGATCTCGGGCCAGCGAGCGACTGCCGCGGCGAAGCGGTCGAGTTCCTCCTCGCGCTGGCGTTCCAGCTTGATCGAGGCGAAGACGCTGATCGGCAGGCCCACCTTCGCCTGGTCGACCACTGCGACATAGCCCTTGATGACGCCGGCGGCCTCCAGCATCCGCACGCGGCGGGCGCAGGGCGACGCCGACAGGCCGGCCCTGCTGCCGAGCTGCTCGGTCGTGAGCCGGGCATCCTCCTGCAAGGCGACGAGCAGCTTCCGGTCGATTTCGTCGATTTCCGATTTTGGCATGGATACCCTGCACAAGCATCGATGTTGGCTGACAGAGCCAACATTGGCGCTGTTCTATATCAAGAATAGCCACATGGAGCGCGTGACGGCCACTATGATTTCTCATCATGACGCAGGGGGAATGGGAGACTCATGGACAAGCGGCTTGCCTATCTCGCCGAACTCGAAAGGAAGGTGCTGTGGCTGTCGACTTGGATGATCCACAACGCCAATCACCTGCGCCCGAACGAGGACGGCCTGAAGGTCGGCGGCCATCAGGCGTCCTCGGCCTCGCTCGCCACGATCATGACGGCCCTCTACTTCGCCGTGCTGAGGCCGGAGGACCGGGTGGCGGTCAAGCCGCATGCCAGTCCGATCTTCCACGCCATCCAGTATCTGCTCGGCAACCAGACGCGCGACAAGCTCGAGGCCTTCCGCGGCTACAAGGGCGCCCAATCCTATCCCTCGCGCACCAAGGACGTGGACGATGTCGACTTCTCAACCGGCTCGGTCGGGCTGGGAGTCGCGCAGACCCTGTTCTCCTCCCTAGTTCAGGACTATCTGCGCGCGAAGGAGATCGCCCATGAGCGCCCGGAAGGGCGCATGGTGGCGCTCATCGGCGATGCCGAGATGGACGAGGGCAACATCTTCGAGGCGCTGCTCGAGGGTTGGAAGCACGGCCTGCGCAATACCTGGTGGGTGGTCGACTACAACCGGCAGAGCCTCGACGCCGTCGTGCGCGAAGGCCTGTGGGAGCGCTTCGAGAAGATGTTCCGCAATTTCGGCTGGGACGTCGTCATCCTGAAATACGGCTCGCTGCTGCAGGAGGCCTTCGCCGAGCCGTCCGGCGAGCGGCTGCGCGACTGGATCGACAGCTGCCCCAACCAGCTCTACTCCGCGCTGACCTTCCAGGGCGGTGCCGCCTGGCGCAAGCGCCTGCTCGATGATCTGGGCGACCAGGGCGCCCTTTCACGACTCATCGAGAAGCGGTCGGACGATGAACTCGCACGGCTGATGACCAACCTCGGCGGCCACGATCTGCCGGCCCTGCTGGAGGCTTTCGAGTCGGCGCGCCGGCACGACCGGCCGGTCTGCTTCATCGCCTACACGATCAAGGGCTTCGGCCTGCCGCTGGCCGGCCACAAGGACAATCACGCCGGCCTGATGACCCCGGCCCAGGTCGACAGCCTTCGCGAGCGCATGAACGTGCGCGCAGGACAGGAATGGGAGCCGTTCGAAGGGCTCGGCCTGAACGATGGAGAAATTGCAGCCTTCCTTGCTGACATACCGTTCGCCGCCCAGGGCCGCCGCCGTTACGACGCACCTGCGATCGCAGTGCCGCAGCGGCTGGAATTCACCCCGCAGGCATCGATGTCGACGCAGCAGGGTTTCGGCCTGCTCATGCACGAGATCGCCAAGCTGGACGACGACTTCCCGCGGCGGATCGTTACCACCTCCCCGGATGTGACGGTGTCGACGAACCTCGGTCCCTGGGTCAACCGGCGGGGACTGTTCGCGCGCGAGGAGATGGCCGACCTGTTCAGGCGCGAGCGCATACCCTCGACATTCAACTGGCAATTCTCGCCGAAGGGCCAGCACGTGGAGCTCGGCATCGCCGAGATGAACCTGTTCATCATGCTCTCGGCGCTCGGTCTGTCGCATTCCATCTTCGGCGAGCGGCTGCTGCCGGTCGGAACCCTCTACGATCCCTTCATCGAACGTGGCCTCGATGCCTTGAACTACGCCTGCTATCAGGATGCGCGCTTCATCCTCGCGGCCACTCCATCCGGCGTGACGCTGGCGCCGGAAGGCGGCGCGCACCAGTCGATCGCGACGCCGCTGATCGGCATGGCGCAGGACGGCCTCGCGAGCTTCGAGCCGGCCTTCGCCGACGAGCTCGCCGTCATCCTGCGCTTCGCCTTCGACTACATCCAGCGCGACGGGGCGGCGGAACCCGACGAGGTCAACTGGCTGCGCGACGCGCTCGGCGGCGCCGTCTATCTGCGCCTGTCGACGCGCTCGATTGAGCAGCCGAAGCGCGACATCGACGACCACCTGGCCGCCGAAATGATCAACGGCGCCTACTGGATGCGCAGGCCGGGGCCGAATGCGCAGGTCGTCATCGCCTATATGGGTGCCGTCGCGCCGGAGGCGGTGGAGGCGGTCGGGCTGATGGCGGAGGATCGCCGCGATGTCGGGCTGCTCGCCGTAACCTCGGCCGACCGGCTGCAAGCGGGATGGACCGCCGCTCAGCGCGCCCGCGAGCGCGGCCTCGTCCACGCCCGCAGCCATGTCGAGCGGCTGCTGGCGGCAGTGCCTGGCAATTGCGTACTGGTGACGGTGGTCGACGGCCATCCGGCGACGCTGTCCTGGCTCGGCGGCGTCCACGGCCACCGCACCCGCGCCCTCGGGGTGGAGCATTTCGGCCAGACCGGCACCATCGCCGACCTCTACCGGCACTACGGCATCGACACTCAAGGCATCGTGGCGGCTGCCCAGGCGGTCACGGCCGGACGGCCGATCCGCCATCTGCAGGCAATCTGACGGACGAAGTCCCCGATTTGGGCGGGGGCGATGCGGAATCCGGCGATGCTCGCCGCGTCCGCGGGGAGTGTGCCGAGCGAAGCGAAACGGCTGAGAGTGGTCAAGATCAAGAACCGCGGGCGTGGGGCCGTCGGTGATGCATCGCAGCCTTGCCCTGCCGGTCGATCTGCTCGACGGCCCTGAGAGGCAATCCGGCCGAGTGCGGCCAGCCGCCAGCCTCAATCTCCCGGTGACTGGAGTTGTTGCCGCAATTCCCGCTTCAGCACCTTGCCGTAGTTGCTCTTGGGCAGGGCGTCGACGAACAGGTAGCGCTTCGGCCGCTTGAAGCGGGCGATGTTGTCGTTGCAGAAGGCATCGAGCTCGTCCGGCGACGGCTGCCTGCCCCCGCACGGCACGATCACCGCCACGACGATCTCGCCCCATTCGGGATGGGGCTGACCGACGACGCAGACCTCGGCGACGTCGGCATGCCGCAGCAGGACCTCCTCGACCTCGCGCGGATAGACGTTGGAGCCGCCGCTGATGATCACATCCTTGGAGCGGTCGCGCAGCGTCAGAAGACCCCTTGCGTCGAACGAGCCCATGTCGCCGGTGAACAGCCAGCCGCCCCTGAGGGCCTCCGCTGTCGCCTTCGGGTTGTTCCAGTAGCCCGACATGACGACGTCGCCGCGGCAGACGATCTCGCCGACCTCACCGGCCGGCAGCGGAGCGCCGTCCTCGCCGACTACCGCCACCTCGACGCCGAGGCGGGGATAACCCGCGGAGCCCAGCACGTCGGAGTCGTCGGCGGCGTGGTCGGCGCGGCGCAGCCCGGTGATGGTCATCGGCGCTTCGCCCTGGCCGTAGATCTGCATGAACACCTGGCCGAAGGCGGCGAGCGCCTTGCGCAGCTCCTCGACATACATCGGCCCACCGCCATAGACGATGGAGCGCAGGTTGCGCGGTCGAGCACCGCTGCGCTCGGCTTCGAGCCGCAGCCGCTGCACCATGGTCGGTGCCAAGAAGGCGCCGACGCCGGGGTGGCTTTCGCAAAGCGCCAGGAACTCCGCCGGATCGAAGGCGCCGCTGTCCGGCACCACCTGGCGCGCCGCGCGGGCGATGTAGGCGGGGATGTAGAGGCCGGAGCCGTGCGACATCGGCGCGGCGTGCAGCAATGTGCAGTTCTCGTCGAGCGCCTCCATGTCGGCGAGATGCGCGAAGCTGCAGGCGTTGAGGTTGCGATGCGACAGCATCGCGCCCTTGGATCGGCCGGTCGTACCGGAGGTGAAGAACAGCCAGGCCAGCGCCGCGGGATCCGATTCGATGCGGCCCTGCCACTCCTCCCCCAGCATTGCGGCGTAGTCGGCGCCGCCGATCCGCACCAGCCGGCAGCCCTCGGCCGGCGAGCCCTTCAGCGCATCGGCCAGCGCGTCGACGATCTTCGCCGACACGAAGGCGATGCTGGCGCCGGAATCCTCCAGGATCTGCACCATCTCCTTGGGATGCAGCTTGGCGTTCACCGGCGCCACCGCCATGTTCGCCGCCCAGGTGCCGAAGAACAGCTCGACATATTCCGGGCAGTTCTCGCTCACCAGCGCAACGCGGTCGCCGGGCCGGCCCGTGGCGCGCAGTCCTGCCGCCAGCCTAAGTGCCCGCGAGCGCAGCTCGGCGAATGTCAGCAACTGGCCCGTTCCCCGGAAAACGGCACCGTGGTCGGGAAAGCGTCTCGCCGCTTGGTCGAGCAGGAAATAGCTGTTCATCGGCTCAGGCCGCCGCCAGCCTGCCGGCCCGCGCCGCAGCGCTACGGTCGGCCGCCGGCCGCGACAGGATCTTGCCCAAGGCATCGTCCAGCACCGCGACCGGATCGGCCTGCGCCGAAAACGATCGCCAGCCGACATGGTTGTCCGGCCGCACTAGGATGGCGCCGTCCTCGTTGACCTCGCGCAACCGCAGCCAAGCGCGCTCGGCGTCGACGCAGTCGCCGCTGTCGCCGACCGAAACCACCTTCAGCGCCACCCCGCTGCGCGCCGCAATCGCCATCGCCGCGTCGCGCCAGCCTGCGCCGTCGGTACCGGTGATCAGCACGAATTCGCCGGCGCCGGCGAGATCGAGCGTGGAAAGTCGCTTCCCGTCACGCTCCAGCCATGCATGCGGCAGGCGATGTCCCGGTCTCGTGGTCGGAACATAGCGGCCGCCCATCGGGTCGCGCTCCGGCGGGAACGTGCCGTCGGCAACCATCGCGCCCTGGTCATAGCGGAAACCGATCTCGAGGTCGTGCGCCTGCCATTCCATGCGCTGCACCCCGATCACCTGGTGGAGCCGGGCGCGCCGGGTGCGCCCTTCGTCATCGTCGGCGAAGAAGGCTGCGAAATTGCGTCGGCTGGCCTCGCCATCGCCGCGGACGAGGCCGATGCCGACATCGGTGAGTTGATGGTTCTGGAAGGTGAGCAGCGCCCATTTGACGTTGCGGTTAGCGACCGGCCGTCGCTCGACCTCGTAGCTGTCGAGCAGACCGTCGCAAGCCTGCCCCTTCAGCACGGCGCTGAGCTTCCAGGCGAGGTTGTGCGCGTCCTGCACCGCCGAGTTGAGGCCGAGCCCCGTGGTCGGCGGATGCCGGTGCGCTGCGTCGCCCGCCAGGAAGACGCGGCCGAAGCGGTAGCGGTCGGCCAGCACGCCCTCGACGGTCCAGTGGCCGATGCCGATGATGTCCGGCTGCAGGTCCGGCAGCTTCAGCAGCTCGCGCATGCGCGGCAGCAGCGAGGCTTCGTCGAAGCGCGCCGGATCGTCCGGCCGGAAGCTGAAATGGAACATCCACTCCTCCGAATGGCGGTCGAACTTCGTCGGTCCGAGCTTGCCGAGCACGCCGCTGCTCCAGGAACCGCCTTCCGGGTTGACGAACCACGTCGTCATCGCATGGTCGTCGTCCCACCATTGCGACAGGTCGGCGCGGAAATAGACGGTGACCATCTCGGCAAGATTGGCCGCGCCGGTGAGCCGGCTGCCGACGATCGGGCCGATGGTGCGGCCCCCATCCGCGGCAATGACGTAGTCGGCGACGACCGTCTGCTCGTCGCCGCTGGCGCGGTTGCGGATTTGGGCGCGCACGACGCCGCGGTCCTGCTCCAGCGTCACCAGCTCATGATTGTAAAGCAGGCCTGTCGGGTTGCGCACCTCTGCTTCGGTCCGCAGCAGCGGCTCCAGCCTGACCTGCGGATAAAGCGTGCTTTCACAAGGGCTGTCGGCCGCATAGGCGGTGAGCGGCCCGCCGCCAAAGGAATCGATGGCATAGAAGGTACGGCGGTCGAGCGGCCCGTCGCCGGCGAGGCTGGTGCACCAGCGGATCCTGGAGATGTATCTGAGCGGCATCGAGCGGCTGTAGACCGCGTCGGCGATGCCGAGCTGGCGGAACACTTCCATGGTGCGCTGGTTGAGGTAGCGTGCCTTGGGCAGCCGCCCGGGCGACGGGTGGCGCTCGACGAGCAGGGATTCGATGCCGAGTTCGGAGAGGGCGATCGACGACGACAGGCCGCATCCGCCGCCGCCCACGATCAGCACCGGTACGCGACGTTCTCTCATGATGATATCCCCGGTTACGATTCCAGAAGTCCGCGCGCCGCCAGCCAGTTGCGCTGCAGATCGATGGCCTCGGCGAGTTGCGCTGGCTGTCCGGCATAGTAGTGCGTAGCACCTTTGATGACGCGGAAGGTTTTGTCGGCGCTCGCCGCCGCGCGGTAGATCATACCGGTATGCGGCTGCGGCGCGGCGTCGTCGGCGCTGTTCTCGATGGCGAGGAACGGCACGCGGATATGCGCCGCGCAGGCGACGCCGTCGGCGCGCGAATCCCGGATCGACCATTGCGATAGCCATGAGCGCAGGGTCGAAAACCGGCCGAGCGCCACCGGCCCGGTGTTCACCGTCTCCGGATTGCCGAGATAGGACCAGCGCGGCCGCCGGTCGTTGGGATCGACCGACGGATCGACGAAGCGCGGATCGGCGAAGGTGCGGTGAGTGACGAAGCCGCGCTCCATCTCGCCCGAGTTGCGGCGGCGCAGCGTCTCGAGCGTCTCCAGCACCCAGCCCCGGATCCGGTCGATGCGCGCCAGTTGTGCCGCCCGGTAATGCGCCAGGAAATCGGCGGAATAAGCTGGCTGGTTTGGATTGGCGGGATCGTAGATGTCGAGCTCACGGATGCGGTCGTCGGGATCGTGCTCGGTGCGCACCGACGGATCGATGCTGTCCGCCAGCAGCTGGGCGCGCGAGATGTGCGCGGCCTGGAAGATCAGCGCGTCAGCGGGGATGAGTCCCGCGCCCTTGACGTTCACCGGATCGCCGGCAGGCGTCTCGGTGATCGTCGGATTCTCCGCCTGCGACTGATAGAACAGCGCCAGCGAGCCCCCGCCGCTCCACCCGACGATGACCACCTTCTCGTAGCCGAGGACCTCCTTGGCATGCCGGACATAGGCGCCGAGGTCCAGCAGGACCTTCTCCATGATCAGCGCCGCGTCGTTCTTGGCATAGCGGCTCGCCGCGCACAGCACATGCGCGCCATGCTGCACCGCGGCGCGCGGCACCGGCAGCAGCTGCAGGGTCGAGGTCGGATGCATGAAGATCATCAGCGTCGAGGACGGTCGGCCTCTCGGCACCATCAGGATGCCCTCCAGGTTCACCGCGCCCTGGTTGCCAGCGAAGCCGTAGGTCTCGACGAAAGCAGCCTTTTCCTCGTATTGGAGGTGAACCCAGCGATAGTCCACTTCCAGCAGATCCCGCCCGGCGGATATCATGCGCTCTCCTCGGCTTCGATCCGGGCCGGACTTGCCGCGCCCGATGAACGGAGTAGGAGCGGGCATCGAGCGGCGCTGTCCCCCGCCGCTGTTACAGCCGGACACGGGGTCGCCGACGCAATTTGGGCTCGTGCCGCATTCGGCGCGCGCTTGCCGGCGTTGCGCGCGCGGCTACAACTACCGATGTGGAAAGGAGCCCTGCGGCGAAGCCCGCAAGGCGCGTGAGGAGACAGGATGGCCAAGGCGCAAAAGATGGAGGACCCGGCGGTCGCCGAGGAGATCAGCCGTCATCGTCTGCCCGACGGCTTCTTTGCCCCGGAGGCATCGCTGCCGCACGCCTTCACGGTGGTCGCCAACAGGGTCAGCCTGACGCTGCAGAAGATGTACAGCGAGCGCTTCGGTCTGTCCGTCGTCGGATGGCGGCTGATGGCTATCCTCGGCACCCATTCGCCGCTGTCGGCCAAGGCGCTGGCGGAACTGACCGCCATGGACCAGGTCAGCATCAGCCGGGCGCTGGAGCAGTTGGTGAGCAAGCGGATGGTCTCGCGCCGTGTCGACCCGAGCGACCGCCGGCGCGTCGTGCTGCGCCTGAGCAAGAAGGGCGAGGTTGTCTACGGCCAGGTCGTGCCGGTGCTGTTCGCCGCCGAGAACGCGCTGGTGTCCGGCCTGTCGGAGGATGACGCCCGCACGATCCACCGCATCATGCGCAAGCTCATCGACCGTTCGGCGGATGTCCTGCCTGAAGACGGCGACTGGCAGACGGTCCTGCGCGACTACGGCTACACCGAGGGTGGCGGCCAGGCGCCGGTGGACGTCGGCGATGCGGCGACGGACCAGCCAACCGCTGCCGGCGAATAAACCGATTGAACACCGGTCCCAACAAGGGGGGACATACCCGACCGGCCCTGCAACCGATGATCGAATCCACGGTCGGGAACCATTGCATGGTTTCCGCGGGTCGGTCTCGGGCGGCCGCTTGCCCTCGGGCGCAGAGAATTGCGAGGAGAATACGATTATGGACCAACAGTTGGAAGCGCCGCGCGTGGCCACTCCGCGCAATCCCGGGCTGACCCCGACGATGCTCAATCACGCCGCCTGGGTCACGCATGACGTCGCGGCCACCCACGACTTCTACACGCGCATCATGGGCATGGAGATCGCCAGCACGGTAATCGACGACAAGGTCCCCTCGACCGGCGACGCCTTTCCTTATTTCCACATCTTCTTCAAGATGAAGGACGGCTCGACCTTCGCCTTCTTCGAGGCCCCCGGGCTGCCGGCGCCGGCCAAGTCCACGCACCCGGCCTACGACATCTTCAACCACATCGCGCTGGAGGTTCCCTCGCGCGAGGACATCATGAAGTGGTACGACTGGCTGAAGCTCAACGGCCTCGACGTCGTCGGCCCGACCGATCACAAGGGCTTGATCCTCAGCATCTATTTCCATGATCCCAACGGCGTTCGCCTGGAGATCACGACGCCGCTCGACAAGGACTGGAACAACCACACCGAGAATGCGAAGGAGGACTTCGCACTGTGGGTCGGCACCAAGGAGCGGGCCAAGCGGGAGGGCAAGGACGTGGCCGGAGAGTTGGTCAAGCTCGCCGAGGACCTCCGCAAGCGCTACGGCGATTGATGGGACTTTGAGACGCACGCGTTCGGCATTCGGGGCGCCGCCCCGGATGCGCCGAACCGTCTGCCTGGCGTAGCGATTGGATGCGCAGTACGCATTTGGCTACCGACGCCTTGCCAACTGACAAATTAATCTCTTGGGATACCGCATGAACAAGGACTGGCTCGGCCTGACCGGCACCGCCTGCGTCGTCACCGGCGCGGGCAGCGGCATAGGACGGACGATCGCCGCCAGCCTTGCGCAGGCGGGCGCCAGGGTCGCCATCCTCGATCTCGATGCCGGCAAGGCCGAGGAAAGCGCCGCGCTTATCCGGCAGGACGGCGGCGAGGCCTTGGCGGTGCGGGCCGACATAGCCGATCCGTCGAGCGTCGAGGCGGCCGCCGAGACGGCTGCGGCGGCCTACGGGCCGTGCAAGCTGCTCGTGAACAACGCCGCCCTGATCCGCAACGGGCCGCTGGCCGAGCTTTCGCTCGCCGACTGGAACGCGGTGCTCGGCGTCAATCTCACCGGCTTCTTCGTCTGCTCGCAGGTCTTCGGCCGCCGCATGATGGCGAATGGCGGCGGCAGCATCGTGCATGTCGCCTCGATGTCCGGCACCTATCCGCAGCCGACCAGCGGCGCCTACAGCGTCAGCAAGGCAGGCGTGCTGATGCTGTCGAAGAACCTCGCGCTGGAATGGGGCGAGAAAGGCATCCGCAGCAATGTCGTCAGCCCGGCCATGGTGCTGACGCCGATGTCCGAGGTGATCTACAAGGATCCCGTCGTCAAGGCGAAGCGCGAGGCGGTCGTTCCGGTGCGCCGCATCGGCCTGCCGCAGGACATCGCCGACGCGGTCTGCTTCCTCGCCAGCGACCGGGCGAGCTATGTCAGCGGCCAGGAGATTCTTGTCGACGGCGGCTGGAGCGCCGCGCTGCTGGCGACTGTGCCGCGGCCGGGATTCGACCAGCCGAAAAAGACCTGACGCAGAGCCGGAGGAGCCGATGCCGCGCCCGAAATCCACGAAATCGCTGGAGGAGCGCCTCGACCATGCCGAGGACTATATCGAGATCATGCAGCTCATCTGCGCCTACGGGCCGGCGGCGGACGCCACCCACTGGGAGCTGATCAAGGAGATCTGGGCAGAGGACAGCGTCTACGAGATCGGCGGACTCGGTGTCTATGAGGGCCATGAAGGGCTGAAGCAGGCCTTCTACGGCGAATTCCATCAGGGGCTGATGCAGTCGGGATCCGGCCACGTCTCGTCCATGCCGCATCTCGTCATCGACGGCGACCGCGCGGTGGCGACGCATCACGGCACGCTCTACAAGCAGATCGACGGAAAATTCCCGGTGATCCGCCTGATCGCCTCGCGCTGGGAATTCGAGCGCCGCGCCCAGGGCTGGGTCGTGGTGCGGCGCACCAACGAGCTGCTCCAGGAGAACCCGCGGGCCCAAGCGCTGCTCGCCCGGGTCAAGGAAGGTCCGGCGGCGGCGAAGCTCGCGGCCGAATGATCGGCCGCATCATCCCGCCCGCCCCACCAGCGTGTGCTTCGCCAGCTCCTCGAACGAATAGGCGACCCCGCCGCGCTCGTTGCGCTCGTAGCCGGTCTTGAAGTCGGCATTGCGCCGGTACGCTGCCGCGACCGCCGGACGCGCGGCGATGGCGTCGTGCCAGCGTGCGAGGCTCGGCCTGCCGTCGCCTACGCCGAGATATTTTATCCACGGAAAGCAGGCGATATCGGCGATCGAGTAGGCGCCGGCCAGATAGTCGCTGCCGGCGAGCCGGCGCTCCATGACGTCGCGCAGCGCATCGAACATGCGGGCATAGCGGCGCCGGGGATAGGCAAAGTCGGTATCCGGCTCGAGCTTCTGCGCGAACATCTTGAAGTGCCAGAACTGGCCGCCGATCGGGCCGAGATTGGCCATCTGCCAGAACAGCCACTGCATGGTCTCGCTGCGACCGCGCATGTCTTCAGGCAGCAGCCGCCCGGTCTTTTCCGCCAAATACTGCAGGATCGCTCCGGATTCGAACACCGTCACCGGCTCTCCGCTGTCGTCCGGCGCGTGATCCCGGATGACCGGCACTTTGGCCGTCGGCGCCCCGCCCAGCCTGGCCGGATCGAACTGCTCGCCCTTGCCGAGATCGACGAAGACGAGCTCGTAGGGCAGGCCGAGTTCCTCAAGGCCGATCATGACCTTGTAGACGTTCGGGCTCGACGAATAGAACAATTCGATCATCCCCGCTCCTCACTCAACGTGGCGTCGTGCGGAAGGAGGCGAAGGGCAGCGCGTAGGGCGTCGGTTCCATCAGCATGCAGTCGTAGCTGCCCAGCAGCGTCGTCCCGAGCGCGGCGCGCTGCGACCGATAGGCATCCGCCATGACGGGATCGCTGTCGAAGGCCCGCCAGCCGCGCCGCCAGACCGTCTCGTCCGGCCAGGAGAACAGCATGACCAGCGCCGGCATGGCCGGGCCGCTGACCATGTCGCAGACCGCCATGACCTTCGCGCCGGCGGCCTGGATGCACGGCAGGTAGGTCGAGGACAGGAACTCCGACACGGCCGTATTCTGGCCGGGCAGGATCTTCTGGGTGACGAGCTGGTGCAGTCCCCCGATCCGCTGGTCGCGCTCCCTGTCGTCCTGCTCGAAGGCTGGGTTGGGGCGCATGAATACGAGGTGGTTCTCCTCCACCATTTCCGACCCGGCATTGGTGGCGGCGCGGATTCTTGCCCATTCGGGATCGGCGTAGAAGGCACCCCAGCAGGCTTCGCGTTCGGTGAAATCCTTCCATTCCATGACGTAGCAGAACAGCGGCATGCGCGGCCCGGCGACGGCCGACCAGCGGCCGACGACGTGCACGCCGTGCTTCTCCAAAAGTCGCGGCGTGTGATTCTGCATGCGGTCGTGGTTGTCGTCCATGCGCCCGCGCTCGATCAGGTACTGCCGCATCTCGTAGATCATCCGAAACCTTCTCCTCTCGAGCCGCTGGATCGAAGCGATCATCGGTGGCAACGGCACGCCGATGTCTGTCCCTTCGGCCGGTACACGGCGCCGGTCACCGATGCGAGGGACTTTTTAGCCGGAAGGCAACGTTAAGCTGCGGCGCGCAGCCCGATACCTTACCCGCCGGCTGCGCCCCGGGAGCGGATCATTGGCCACAACGTCGGAACCGTCACGCCCGCTCGACCTCGGCGAAGCGGCGCCTGCGACCGCAGGGGTCACGCGCGCGCTGTTCTTCCTGGCCGTCGCCTCCTTCTCCGGCGCCGCCACGACGCGCATCATGGATGCGATCCTGCCGCAGATCGCGCATGAGTTCGCCGTCACGATCGGCGCGGCCGCCTTCGTCGCGACCGCCTACGCCTTCGCCTACGGCCTGTTCCAGCTCGTCTTCGGGCCGCTCGGCGATCGCTACGGCAAATACCGCATTATCCTGCTCGCCTGCGCCGGCTCGGCCCTCACCACCCTTGCCTGCGCCTTCTCCGGCACGCTCCCCGGGCTCGCGGCCGCCCGCCTGCTGTCAGGCATGATGGCCGCGGCCATCGTGCCGCTCTCCATCGCCTGGGTCGGCGACGTCGTGCCCGGCGATGAGCGGCAGCAAGTGCTCGCCCGCTTCATGTCGGCGCAGATCATGGGCCTGCTGGCGGGCCAGATCGGCGGCGGCGTGCTCGGCGAGTATTTCGGCTGGCGCTCGGCCTTCCTGCTGATCGCGGCGGTCTATGTGCTCGCCATCGCCGGCATGCTGTTCGAGGTGATCCGCAATCCGGCGCTCACACGCACGAAACACGCAGCAGACGCCAGCCTGCGCAAGAGTTTCGCTGCCTTTGCCGGACTGATCCGCCGGCCGGTCGTCCGCTTCGTGCTGGCCATGGTCACGATCGAATCCTTCGCCATGTTCGGCGCCTTCACTTATGTCGGCGCCAGCCTGCGCTACCGTTTCGGCTTCGACTATGCGTCGGTCGGCCTCTACCTTGCTGTCTATTGCGCCGGCGGGCTGACCTACGTCCTGTTCTCCCGGCGGCTGATCGGATGGCTCGGCCCTGCCCGACTGTCGTTCTGGGGCACGGTGCTGGTGGCCGCGACTTATGCGGCGATCGCAGTCACGCCTTTTGCCGAAGCCTATCTTCCGGCGATCGCCGTCATGGGCCTCGGCTTCTACATGCTGCACAACACGCTGCAGACCCTGGCCACGCAGATGGCGCCCGACGCGCGCGGCTCGGCGGTTGCACTGTTCGCCACCTTCTACTTCCTCGCGCAGGCCGTCGGCGTCTATCTCGCAGGCCTCGTCATCGACCGGCACGGCACATCGCCGGTCTTCCTTGCGGCAGCCGGGCTGCTGCTCGTGCTCGGCTTCCTGCTGCTGCGCGCCATGCCGCAGGAGCTGCGGAACCGCTGAGCATAGGGGACGACGCGGCAAGCGCTTGGCGCTATCTCACCCGCTCCAGCACCGAAACGTAGTTGGCGACGGCGACCCCGCCCATGTTGAAGACGCCGGCGAGCGAGGCACCGGGCACCTGCATGTCGCCGGCCTCGCCGGCCAGTTGCATGGCGGCGATGGCGTGCATGGAGACGCCGGTGGCGCCGATCGGGTGGCCCTTTGCCTTCAGGCCGCCTGACGGATTTACGGGCAGCTTACCGTCTTTCAGCGCAGTGCCCTCGCGAACGACCTTGTGACCTTCACCGGGCCTGGCCAACCCCATCGCCTCATATTCGATCAGCTCGGCGATGGTGAAGCAATCATGCGTCTCGACGAAGGAGAGATCGTCCAGGGTAATCCCGGCCGTGTCGAGCGCGCCCGCCCAGGCGCGCCGCGCGCCTTCGAAAGCGAGCACGTCGCGCCGGCTCATCGCCATGATGTCGTTGACATGGCTGCGCGCCCGGAAAGCGATGGCGCGCGACATGGCGGCCGCGGTCTCCTCGTCGGCCAGCACCAGCGCCGCCGCGCCGTCCGAGATCAGCGAGCAGTCCGTGCGCCGCAGCGGCGCGGCCACATAGGGGTTCCTGTCCGAAACGGTGTTGCAGAAGTCGAAGCCGAAATCCTTGCGCATATGCGCATAGGGATTGGCCATGCCGTTGGCGTGGTTCTTGGCGGCGATCATGGCGAGCTCTTCCGAGCGGTCGCCGTAGCGCTGGAAATAGGCTTGGGCGATGCGCCCGAACAGCCCGGCGAAGCCGCCGTCGATGTCGGCCTCCTCTTTGCGGTAGCTGGCGCCGAGCAGGATGTCGCCGACCTCGGCCGTCGGCGTCGCGGTCATCTTCTCGACGCCGACGACGACCGCGATGCGGCCGCGGCCGGCCTCGATGAAGTCGAGGGCGGCATGGATCGCCGCCGAGCCGGTGGCACAGGCATTTTCCAGCCGCACCGCCGGCACATGCGCCAGCGCCTCGTTGCCCATGGCGACCAGGCCGCCCTGGAAATCCTGCCTGGAGAAGCCGTTGTTCATCACACCGACGAAGATGCCGTCGACGTCCTGCGGGCCGATGCCGGCATGGCCGAGGGCTGACGCCACGACGGACGCCATCAACTCCTCGGTGCCGGTGGCGTCGAGCTTGCCGAAGGGCGAATGCGCCCACCCGACGATCTGTCCCTTGGGCATTGCAGTTTTCTCCGTATCCTGACTGCGGGTTGAGTGGCCTGGGCGATTGGCCGCGATCCACAAGGGAAGGCGTTCGGCATATTGCCCACGGCGATGTTGGCGTGCGTCCCCTTGCGAAGGCACGATCGATCTGCCCCCATTTGGCGGGACAGCCGAAGCCTGATGATCGGCCTAGAGACGCCCGGCGGACAATGAGACGACTGGCTTTGCACGACGGGAGAACGAGGTGACGGAATTCGACGTGGTGGTGGTCGGCTCCGGCGCGAGCGGCATGAGTGCCGCGATCGTCGCCGCCTGGCATGGCCTGAGGACGCTGGTGGTCGAGAAGACCGAGTTCTTCGGCGGCACGACAGCCTATTCGGGCGGCGTCGCCTGGATCCCCAACAACCACCACATGAAGGCGATCGGAAAGGACGACAGCCGCGCGCAGGCGGTCGAATATCTGCGGGCCACCCTCGGCAACCACTACGAGGCCGCCAAGATCGAGGCCTATCTCGACAACGCCCCGGCCATGCTGCGCTACATGGAAGACAACACCGAGCTGGAGTTCGTCGCCGTGGGCACGCCCGACTACCTGCCCTGGAATCCCGGTGCCTCGAGCCATCGCGGCGTGCTTGCCAGAGAGTATGACGGCAGCCGGCTCGGCGAGCATCTCCACCAACTGCGGCGGCCGCTCAGGGAATTCACCGTCTTCGACAGCATGCAGGTCGCGGGCGCCGACATCATTCCGCTGCGCAAGGCGTTCCGCAGCGTCGGGGGTTTCTTCCACACGACCCGCATGGTTGCCAACTATGCCCTGCAGAAGGCTCGCCACGGCAGAGGCACGCGGCTGGCCAGCGGCAACGCGCTGGCCGGGCGCCTGCTCAAGTCCGCGCTCGATGCCGGCGTGACGCTCTGGCGTGAAACGGCGGCGAAGCGCATCGTAATGGAGCACGGCCGCGCGGCGGGCCTCGTCGTGACCCGGGAGGGCAAGGAGGTCACGGTCACCGCCCGCCGCGGCGTGGTGCTGGCCAGCGGCGGCTTCGGCGCCAATGCCGAGATGCGCAAGGAGTTCATGCCGCTTCCCGAGCACCACGTCTCGATGCAGCCCGAAGGCAATGTCGGCGACGGCGTCAGGCTCGGCGTCGAGGCCGGTGGCGAGCTGGTCAGGACCAACCCGGCCAATGGCATCTTCACGCCTGTCTCCATGGTCAGGGACCGCGACGGTGCGCTGAAGCGCTTTCCACACATCATGATCGACCGCTACATGCCGGGCTCCATCGCCGTCGACGCGACCGGCAAGCGGTTCGTCAACGAGGCCGATTCCTACCAGACATTCGTCATGACGATGCAGCAGCGCGGGCTTGGCAAGGTGCACATGATCGCCGACCGGGCGTTCCTGCGCCGCTACGGCATGGGCCTGGCGCGGCCGTTCCCCTACCCCGTCCGCAAATGGGTCGACAACGGCTACCTGGTGGAGGCGGCGTCCATGGCCGAACTGGCGCGGAAGATCGGCGTCGATCCGACGACACTGGAGACGACTGTCGCAACCTTCAACCTCGGTGCCGTGCAGGGAGAGGATCCAGAATTCAGGCGCGGTGCCGACGCGCATTCGCTTTATCGCGGCGACCAGGAGAACAAGCCCAATCCGAGCCTGGCACCGATCGTCAAGCCGCCCTTCTATGCGATCGCGCTGGTTCCCGGCGACCTCAGCTCCGTCGCGGGGCTGCGGACCGACGAGCGGGCGCGGGTGCTGGACAGGCAGGGAGCACCGATCGGCGGCCTCTACGCCGTCGGCCTCGACATGAATTCGATGACCCGCGGCCTCTATCCGGCCGGCGGCTCCAGCCTCGGCCCGGCGCTCACCTTCGGCTATATCGCCGCCCGCGACATGGCCGGTATATCCGCGACGACGCAGTCCGCTTCGCCGGAAGCTGCCGTCCAAGCCTGAGCGTGCGAGCCGATGATCACCGGTCCCAGCCGGCGGGTACAGATGCGCCATCCCGCGCCGGCTATGCCCGAACGCAGCCTTCTTCAGCATCTTCCGGCGATCACGTGAGCGGCGGAAGACCCATCAGCAACAATCGGGAAAACGCCATGGCCAAGACCGTCGACCTCAATGCCCGCCCCCGCGACTGGCTGGGCGGGGGGCTCGTCAAGGACCTTGTCGCCTTCGTCGCCGGCGGCGGCAGCGGCATCGGCGAGGCCACGGCCAAGACGCTGGCCGTGAACGGCGCGAAGGTGGTGGTCGCCGACCGCCGCAAGGAGCCGGCGGTGCGGGTCGCCACGGAGATCGTCGAGGCGGGAGGCGAGGCGATCGCCGCCGTCATGGACGTCTCCGTCCAGGCAGACATCGACGCGGCGGTCAAGGCGACGGTCGACCGGTTCGGCAAGCTCGACATCCTCGTGAACTCGGCCGGAGTGATCTTCCCGGCCTCGCTGGAGGACTGCTCGCTCGACGACTGGCGCACCTCGTTCCTGGTGAATGTCGATGCCGCACTGCTGCTCGCCCGCGCCTGCCTGCCGCATCTGCGCAAGAGTGGCAACGCCTCGATCGTCAACGTGTCGTCGCTGGCCGGTCAGAGCGCCTATCCGAACGGCGGCGCCTACGGGCCGAGCAAGGCGGCGCTGATCTCGCTGACCCGGCAGATGGCGCTGGAATGGGCGGAAGACGGCATCCGCGTCAACGTGGTCAGCCCCGGCACGATCGACACGCCGCTGACGCGCGCCAACATGCGGCCCGACATCATCGCGCAGCGCGAGGCGAAGATCCCGCTCGGCCGCCTCGGCGTCGCCAGCGAACTGGCCGACACGGTGGTCTTCCTGGCGTCGCCCGCCGCCTCCTTCGTCACCGCCCAGAACGTCAATTGCGACGGCGGCCTGTCGCAGAGCCTGATGGTGCAGAAGTTCTACGCCAACAAATAGGCGCCATTCGCGGCGCCGGCCGACCGGCGCCGCCCCTCCAGGCTCGCACGCCGCGCCTTCATCGCGGCAGAAGTCGAACACCTCGATGACCGCCAACGGTCCCGCGCCGCTCTCGTCGATCTTCTGCTTCTTCGGCGCCTTCTTCCTGTTCTCCTGCACCGACGCCGGCGCGAAATACCTGGTGCTTGCCGGCATGCAGCCGCCCTTCCTGAGCTGGACGCGCTTCCTCGTTCACGCAGTGCTGGTGTCGCTGCTGCTGAGGCTCTGGGTCAGGCCGCAGCGCTTCGCCCCGGCCAATCCCGGCGCGCACGTTCTGCGCGGCATCCTGCTGTTCCTCTCCGGCCTGTTCAGCTTCTGGTCGCTCACCACGCTGCAACTCGTCGAGTTCATCGCCATCATCTTCATGGGACCGCTGGTCATCACCGCGCTTGCCCAGCCGCTGCTCGGCGAGAAGGTGGAATGGCAGCGCTGGATCGCCGTCGGCGTCGGCCTGATCGGGGTGCTGGTCATCACCAGGCCGGGCTTCGGCACGTTCAAGGCCGGCCACGCCTCGGCCCTGCTCGCCATGCTGACGCACAGCCTGTTCGTGATCATGACGCGGCGCATGAGCGCCAGCGAGACGCATGAGAGCCTGCTCATCCTGCCGGCGGTGGTGGCGACGGTGTTCATGCTGCCGGCCGTTCCGCTGACCGGCTCGCTGCCGGCGAACGGACTGCAATGGGCGGTGCTGCTGTCGCTCGGCGCCTTCGCCGCCATGGGACACTGGCTGTTCCTGCGCGCCTACCGGACGACGGAGGCCTCGGTGCTGGCGCCCTATGCCTATGTCCAGATGCTGTGGACGGCTTTGTTCGGCTACTTCCTGTTCGGCAACAACCCCGACGGCTGGACGATGCTGGGCAGCGCCATCATCATCGCCGGCGGGCTCTATCTGATGCACCGGGACCGTCTGGCGCGCGTCAGGACGCGCTGACCGGCCTGCCGGCGGGATCGCGTAGGCAACCTCCATCCTCGCCACGCTGCCTTCGGCCCTGGCCATTGAGAGTTCGGGAAGACGGGCGGCCGCAGGCTCGCTCATCTGAATTTTAATGCGACCCTAACGGCCGCCCATCCGGTGCTTCTTCGCCGCTTCGTTCCTGGGTCATGGGATCATACTCCGGCTGAAGTGACGCCGGCGATATCCCGCTCATGCCGGCTCCTAGGTCATACCTGAGCCCCGTCACGCCTCTTGGACGGATCGTAAGGAAACTTTGAAGCAGCGCCGGCCCTCGCGGCCACGTTAGCCGCTACCTTCCGGACACCGATCCCTCCCCGCTAACCACCGTCATGATCGGCGTTCCCGCAGAAGGGACTGCCGGCAAGGATAAGGGAGGCGGAGAGGGCGGGGATAAAAAGGCGGGGATTTTCGCGGCGAAGACTGCAAGCAACTGGAATAACAGAGGAATATCTTTGGCCGTGCGATTTCTCATCCCCAGCGTGGACTGCGCCCCTGGCGATGGAGAGGCAGGACGCCAAGCGCCCTCGTGGTTCGACAAACTCACCATGACGGCTACCGAGAGGCTTTCGCTTATCGCGACTGTCGCTTGTGGCGAACCCGGTAGTGGCGCTTGGCGAAAGCCTACCAGCAGCCCTCATGGTGAGCTTGTCGGACCACGGGGGCGCTTGGCACGACGCAAGCGCGAGATAGATCGAGCGGAGGGTGTAGCCCTCCTCCCCTCGGCGGGAGCCGTGGCCCATGCGGGACTAATAGGACTTGGCGACTTCCGCTTTGTAGGCGTCGAGCACCTCCTCGGCATTGGCGAGGCCTGCCGCCTTGGCCCGCGCTAGCCAAGCATCCTCGACCGGCTTCAGCCGCGTCTTGAGCTCGGCGATCTGTTCGGCCGAAGCCTCGCCGACGTGGTAGTTGGCGGCACGCATCTTCTCCAGGGCGATCTTGTCCGCCTTGTCGTAGGCCTCACCCACCTTCTTTGCGAAAACCTCGCCCGAGATCGCCATGATCGCCTTGCGGTCCTGATCGGAGATCTCGGCCCATTTGTCGGCGTTAAGGCCCATGATGATGACCGAATTCGCCAGGCCGCCCGGCACATGGTAAACGCCGTCCATCAGGTCGAGCTGGTTGAAGCCCGGGATGGTGTTGAGGTTGGTGACCTGGCCGTCGATGGTTCCGGTGGCCAGCATCTCGTAGGCCTCGGCGGCGCTTTTCAGGATCGGCACGGCGCCGACCAGCTTCAGCACCTCAGTCAAGGTTACGGAACTGCTGCGCAGCTTCAGGCCGGCGAGGCCGTCGACGGACTCGACCTTCTTGCCCTTGGTCACGATCTGCAGCGGCGAGATCACCAGCAGCGACAGCGGCTCCACGCCCTTGAAGACGTCGTGCCGCGCGATGTGCGTGCGGTACGTCTTGTCGAAGGCGGGCGCCAGCACCGCCGCATCCGGCCCGATCAGCGGCAGGTCGCCGAGCTCGATCATCGGGAAGCGCCCCGGCGTGTAGCCGGCAACCATCCACGACAGGTCGGCGAGGCCGTCGCGCACGACGTCGTACTGGGCCGAGACGGTGCCGACGACCTTCGGCGACACCTCGACCTTCACCCGGCCTTCGGTGACCTGCTCGATCTCCTTCAGCCAGGGGTGGACGACATCGTCCCACAGGAAGAAATTGGCGGGCAGCCAGTTCGAGTAGCGGATGGTCACCGTCTCGGCGAAGGCAGTCGTCGCCGACAGCGACAGTCCGGCCGCCAGCGCCACGCCGGCCAGCATCTTCAACAGCATGAACTCCTCCCAGAGCTTTGGTTTTCCCAGCGCAGGGTGCGGGTGCCCGGCGCAGGCGTATGTCCCCTGCGGGGTGACGGAGCCGGGCGCGGCAGTCCCACACCTGGGGGACGGAGAGGCCGGGCCGGGCCGCCTACATCTTCCCTGTTCCGACAGGGGAGGAAGACGCATGGCCGCGCCGGCCCAAAAATCCGATCTGCTCGAACCGCCCGCCATGACGCTCGATCCCTATGCCATGGCGGTGCTGGAGGATCCCCTGCCCTTCTACCGCGCCCTGCTCGAGGCCGGGCCGGTGGTCTGGTTCGAGAAATACGGCGTCTACGGCGTCGGCCGCTATGACGAACTGCGCCAGGTCGTGACCGACCACAGTCGCTTCACCGCGTCGAGCGGCGTCGGCATCACCGACGCGCGCAAGCCGGAGTTCCGCGGCCGTCCGCCGAGCGCGCTGGTGGAGGTCGACCCGCCGCAGCACACCGACACGCGCCGCGTCGCCAACCGCATCATGTCGCCGCTGGTGATCCGCAAGTGGCGCTCGCTGTTCGAGGAGAAGGCGAAGCTCGCGGTCGACGCTATCCTCGACAAGGGCACGTTCGACGGCGTCCGCGACCTGGTGGAAGCTGTGGTGTTCGGCGGCTTTCCGGTGGCGATGGGCATCCGCTTCGACGCCGACGCCATCCGCGCCATCGGCTACATGTCGTTCAACCAGACCGGCCCCGAGAACGAGCTCTACTTCAAGGGCATGAAGGCGGGCGAGCCCTATCTCGACTGGTTCATGGCCGCCTGCCAGCGCGACGCGGTCGCTCCCGGCTCGATCGCCGACGCGTTCTTCCAGGCCGAGGAGGCGGGCGAGCTGCTGCCCGGCATCGCCTCCAACATCACGCGCTCGCTGGTGCGCGGCGGCATGGACACGACCATCAGCGGCATGTCGGCGGCGCTGCTGCTGCTCGCCAGCCATCCCGACCAGTGGGCGGTGCTGAAGCAGAACCCGGGGCGGGCGCGCTTCGTGTTCGACGAGGCGATCCGGCTGCAGGCGCCGAACCATCTCGTCTACCGCTGCACGACTGGGGATACCGAGCTCAGCGGCCGTTTCCTGCGCGGCGACACCAAGGTCGCGACCTTCCCGACCGCCGCCAACCGCGACCCGCGCAAGTGGGAGCGGCCGGACGACTTCGACGTGATGCGCGACACGGCCAACGTCCACATGTCGTTCGGCGCCGCCGATCACAACTGCATCGGCCAGAACGTGGCGCGCATGGAGGCCGAGTGCATGCTGGTCGAGCTCGTCCGCCGCGTCGGCACGATCGAGCCGGCCGGCGAGCCGCAATACCTCATCCACAACCAGCTGCGCATCCTCGAGCGGCTGCCGCTCAGCGTCACGCCGGCCTGACCGGGGCGATCGAATATGGAAGCTCTGGAGGCGTCGGTCGGCGGGTTACCCCCACCCCTAACCCCTCCCCTCAAGGGGGAGGGGGACTTTGCGGCCGCCATGCCGAGCGAAATCGTCACCGATTCATGTATGGCACAACAGCGGCAATATCCCCCTCCCCCTTGAGGGGAGGGGTTAGGGGTGGGGGTAACTCCGTATGCGATAGCCCTGCCGGCCTGACCGGCGGCACAGCCCGAACCTGGAGAGTCCCGTGGCGACGTTCCGACACTTCACCTTCCTGAAACGCAAGCCCGGCCTGACGGTCGAGGACTTCACCGCAGCCTGGAGCAACGGGCATGCGTCCCGGCTGCTGTCGAGCGACACCTTCTGGTCGAGCGTCGCCAGCTATCGCCAGAACCGCGTCCTGCCGGCGATTCCCGAGGTCACGCCGGAGCCGCTGTGGGACGGCCTCGTGCAGATCGAGCTGAAGGGCGCCGCCGACACCGACCACGACGGCCCGCTCGGCAAGACCATCGGCGCGGAGGACTTCGTCGACCCCGGGCAGATGGTGCAGTTCGTGGCCGAGGCGAAGGTGGTGCTCGACGGACCAGCCCGCGGCGTCAAGATACTGAGCCTGCCGCGTCGCAGGGCCGGCCTCAGCCCGGCCGAGTTCAGCCGCCATTACCGCGAGGTGCACGGCGCGCTGGTGGCGCGCAACGAGGCGTTCAAAAAATACACCAACCGCTACGTGCAGCACCACGTCCATCCCCGCACGGTGAAGGCGACGGACGGTTTTGTGCCCTATGACGGCATCTCGGAGTTCTGGTTCGACAGCCTCGACCATGCCCGGGCGGCGTGGGCGGCGCCCTCCTACATGGCCGAATTGCGGGCCGACGAGAAGAATTTCGTCGGCAGCCCGCCCTCGCACCGGCTGCTGGTCGAGGAAGTGGTGTTTCCGCGCCTGTGACGGACGATGAACCGTATCGCAACACCGTGCCGGCGTATCTGCCGGCAGGATCCTGATGCCGGCTTCTGCGTCGGCTGCGGCCGCACGGTGCGCGAGGTGTTCCTGTGGTTCGACATGACCGAGGAAGCGCGTGCCGGCGTCGTCGAAGCCCTGCCGGCACGCCTGGCGTCGCTGCCGCCGGAGCGGTGCGGCGCCGGCGATTGAAGGGCGCGCCCGCCGTCCCTCGCCGCAGTGACAGAAATTGGCGACAGCGACTGCAAAATGGTTGCGCGGTCACGTTTTGAGAGGGCAACGTGGCGATCGAGGACACCAGCTTGCGGCGAAAGCCGGCGGCTGACGGGAGGATCAACTGGTGAAGCACGAGGATGGGCGGTCATCGCCCGGATGCCCGCTGTCATTCGGCGAGGGAGGACGCGTCCCGCCATGCTGATGCAGCAATTGCTCAACGGGGTGGTCGTGGGGAGCGTCTACGGCCTGTTCGCGCTCGGCTTTACGCTCATCTTCGGCGTTAACCACATCATGAACATGGCGCACGGCACAGTGTTCATGTGGGGCGCCTTCGCCGGGCTCTACGCCGTCATGCTGTTCGACGTGCCGTTCCCAGTGGCGGTGCTGATCGGAGCGCTCGGCGGCGGCACCGTCTCGGTGGTGCTCGACTGGGTCGCCTTCCGGCCGCTGCGCAAGCGTGGGGCGCCCGAATTCTCCTCGATCGTGTCGTCGATCGGGGCAAGCCTCATCCTGCTGTCGCTCGCCCAGCAGCTCACCGCCACGCGGGTGATGCGCTTCCCCTTCGACATCTTCCCGATTGTCGTGTTCAGCTTCTTCGGGCTGCGCATCCAGCTTCTGCAGCTCGTCATAATAGGCATCGTCGTGCTGATGGTAATCGGCCTGCTCTACTACCTCTACCGGACCAGCTTCGGCCGGCAGATCCGCTCCGTCGCCTTTTCCGAAAGCACCTCGAAGCTGCTCGGCATCAATCCGTTCGCCATCAACTTCCAGGTGTTCTTCATATCGGGCGCGCTGGCCGGCATCGCCGGCGTGCTGATCGGCATCGTCTTCAATTCCGTGCATTTCATGATGGGCGAGCCGCTCCTGCTGCGCGCCTTCGTCGTCATCATCCTGGGCGGACTGGGCAGCATTCCCGGCGCGCTGATCGCCGGGCTGCTGATCGGCATCATCCAGACGCTGACGGTCGCCTATCTGTCCGCCGGCCTGGCCGACGCCATCGTCTTCTCCGCTCTGTTTCTCGTGCTGCTCGTCCGCCCGACAGGCCTGTTCGGCGGGACGGCGGCCGTTGCCCGGGTGACCCGCCGATGATCGGCTTCCTCAACTCCTACGCGCCGCTGCTGGAGCTTGCGCTGTTCAACGCGCTGCTCGCCTTCTCGCAATATGTGGTGCTGCGCGCCGGCGTCTTCTCGCTGGGCACGGCGGCGTTCGCCGCGCTCGGCGCCTATGCCGCCGCCATCCTGGCGACCAAGCTCGCCATGCCCACCTGGCTGGGACTGGTCGCAGCGTTCGGCATCGGCACGCTGGCCGGCGCGCTGGTGGCGATCCCGCTCGCCCGGCTGCGCGGCGTCTTCCAGGCGCTGGCGACGCTGGCGCTGGTGCAGATCGTGCTGTCGATCACGCTCAACTGGGTCGATCTCACCGAGGGGGCGCTCGGCATCAACAGCATTCCCAAGACGGTCGGGCTGGTCGGCATGCTCGTCGCCGTGGTCGTGGTCGGGTACTTCCTGGCCGTCATCGGCTCGTCCAGCATCGGCCGGGCCTTCGACATCATCCGCGAGGACGAGACGGTCGCCGTCTCGCTCGGCATCTCGGTGCCGAAGCACCACATGATCGCCTTCATCCTGTCCGGCGCGATCGCCGGCCTGGCGGGCGGTCTGCACGCCTACAACAGCTATTCGATCACGCCCAACGAATACGGCTTCAACATGCTGGTCATCGTGCTGGCCATGGTGGTGCTGGGCGGCCGGGTGTCGATCTGGGGCCCGCTGGTGGGGGCGGTGATCCTGACGGTGCTGCCCGAGCTGCTGCGCGGCTTCCAGGAATACCGCATGGTGGTCCAGGGCGCGCTGCTGATGGTCTCCATCGTGTTCCTGCCGCGCGGCGTCGCCGACACCGCGCTCGCCGCGCTGCGCCGGCGCCGGATCGCGACGGCCAAGGCGAAAACCGGTACGGTGACGGCATGAAGGCGCTCACGCTCGACAACATCGCGCGCAGCTTCGGCGGCCTGCCGGCCGTCGACGGCGTCAGCCTGCAGGCGCCGCCCGGCCGGATCACCGGCCTGATCGGCCCCAACGGCGCCGGCAAGACCACCGTCGTCAACCTGATCACCGGCCTGCTCAAGGTAGGCGGCGGCCGCATCCTGGTCGGCGACGACGACATGACCGAGGCCGATGCGCCGACGCTGGCGCGGGCGGGAGTGGCCCGCACCTTCCAGAACATCCGGCTGATCGGCGACGCCACCGTGCTCGACAATGTCGTCGCCGGCTTCCACCGGCACGAGAAAGCGGGCACGCTCGCCAACATGCTCGGCCTGCCCTCCGCCCATCACGAGCGCCGGGAGTTCGAGCGCAAGGCGCATGCGCTGCTCGACCGCTTCGGCATGACGGCGCTGGCGCGCCACCCGGCCGGCAGCCTGTCCTACGGCCATCAGCGCCGCATCGAGATGATGCGGGCGCTCGCCATGGAGCCGTCGGTGCTCTTGCTCGACGAGCCGGTCGCCGGCATGAACGACGCGGAGGCCTACAGCCTCGCCGACATCTTCCGCGACGTGGCGCGGCAGGGCGTGGCGATCCTGCTCATCGAGCACAACATGCGCTTCGTCATGTCGCTGTGCGAGCACATCTACGTGCTCGCCTTCGGCCGCCTCATCGCGGAAGGAACGCCGGACGAGGTCGCCGGCAATCCGCGTGTCATCGAAGCCTATCTGGGAAGCTGAGCCGTGCTGACGATCCAGAACGCTTCCGTCTCCTACAACGGCATCCGGGCGCTGCGCGGCGTCACGCTCTCGGTGGCGCAAGGCGAGATCTTCGCGCTGATCGGGCCCAACGGCGCCGGCAAGTCGACGCTGCTCCACGCCGCCAGCGGCATCGTCCCGCTCGCCGAGGGCGAGATCAGGCTCGAGGGCGAGACGATCTCCGGTCGCCCGGCGCACAAGGTGGCGCGCGCCGGCCTCATCCAGGTACCGGAAGGCCGCCGCGTCATCGCGCCGCTGACGGTGGCGGAGAACCTCGAACTCGGTCGGCAGGCCGCAGGCATCCGCGGCACCTCGTCCGCCGACCTCGACCAGGTGCATGCGCTGTTTCCCATCCTCGCCGAGCGGCGCGACCAGCCGGCGGGCCTGCTGTCGGGCGGACAGCAGCAGATGCTGGCGATCGGCCGCGCGCTGATGGGTCGCCCGCGCGTACTGCTGCTCGACGAGCCGAGCCTGGGCCTCGCCCCGGTCATCATCCGCGAGGTGTTCGACGCGCTGGTGCGGCTGAACAGGGATGGCCTCACCATCCTGCTGGTCGAGCAGAACGCCAAGCTGGCGCTGGAGACCGCGCACAACGCGGCAATCCTCGAGCAGGGCCGCATCGTCCACAAGGGCGCGGCCGCGGCGCTCGCCGGCGACCCCGTCGTGGCCGACCACTATTTCGGCCGAGCGAAGGCCGACGCGTGAACGCGGCACTCGACAAGAACGCGCTGCGCGCGGCATCGGACATGCTGCGCGCCCATTGGCGCGCCGGCACCCTCATCGAGGAACTGCCTGCCGACATCCGGCCGCGAAGCCGCGCCGAAGGCTATGCGGTGCAGGCCCTGCTCGAGGATCCGGCGACGCCGCTCTACGGCTGGAAGATCGCGGCGACGAGCGCAGCCGGCCAAGCTCATATCGGCGTGGACGGGCCGCTTGCCGGCCGCATCCTGGCCGAGCGCGTGCTACTCTCGGGCGGCGAGGTTCCGGCCGGTCCGAACCACATGGCGGTCGCCGAGATCGAATTCGCCTTCCGCATGGGCCGTGACCTTGCGCCGCGGCCGCAGCCCTATTCCGTGGAGGAGGTCCTGGACGCCGTCGCCAGCCTGCATGCGGCGATCGAGGTGCCGGACTCGCGCTACCACGACTATGTCCGCGTCGGCGCGCCGCAACTCATCGCCGACAATGCCTGCGCCCACTATTTCGTCGCGGCCGAGGCCACCGGCGCGGATTGGCGCTCGCTCGACCTTGCCGCCTACCGGCCGGTCGGCCGCGTCGCCGGCAGGCTCGAGCGCGAAGGCCTCGGCCGCAACGTGCTCGGCGATCCACGCATCGCGCTGACCTGGCTGGCCAACGAGTTGTCTGGCCTCGGGCTGGTGCTGCGGGAGGGCCAGATGGTCACCACCGGCACCTGCCTGCCGCCGCTTCCGGTGCAGCCGGGAGACGAGGTGACGGCCGACTTCGGACCGCTCGGCGTGGCCAGCATGCGTTTCGCCTGAGGCACGCGTCGGATCCGCCCCCGGCCGAAGGGACAGACGGAAAATTCCGACCGGCGGATAGATGCACTACAGTCCGGCGAGCCCAGAAACGTCGCCGGGGTGGAGGGATGAACTCGAACGCAACGAGCGGCGCCGGAGCAGGGAGACACCCGCCCGCGCGTCTCACGCACAGGGAGGAACACGATGAAACTTACCCGCAGGCTCCTGATGGCCGGCAGCGCGCTCCTGCTGGCAACCGCGTCGATGGCAGCGCCAAGCCTGGCCGAGACCGCCAGGATCGGCGTGATGAACGCCCTGACCGGGCCCTACGCCTTCGGCGGCGTGCCGATCCAGAACGGCATGAAGCTCGCCCTCGAGCAGGCCAACAGCTCCGGCGCGCTGGGCGATCTCAAGCTCGAGGTGATCGAGGCCGACTCGGCCGGCGACAAGGCGCAGACCATCACGCTGGTCAGCAAGTTCGCGCAGAGCGACAACGTGCTGATGATCCTCGGGCCGACCACCAGCCTCGAGGCGACCGGCGGCGCGCCTGTCGCCAACGACCAGAAGGTGCCGCTGTTCGCCATCGGCTCGTCCACGGCGATCCTCGACGCGGGCCCCTACTCCTACAAGGTCCAGCAGGTCGGCATGGACATCATGGGGCATCTCAGCAAATACGCGGCCGGCAAGCTCGGCGTGAAGAAGGTCAGCCTGGTGTTCGACCGCGCCAATGACGGCTTCGTCGGCCAGAAGGACGCCTTCAAGAAGCTGCTGATCGAGCAGGGCGTCGAGATCGTATCGGAGGAAGGCATTTTGTCGTCCGACACCGACTTCCTGGCGCTGGCGACGAAACTCGCCAGCCAGGACATCAACGCCTTCTTCGTCGCCGCGCCGGCGGAGGTCGGCTCCAACGTGCTGCTGCAGGCGCGCCAGGGCGGCGTGCCGCCGGAGGTGCTGTTCCTCGGGCCGTCGACCTTCGGCTCGGAATCCTTCATCACCACCGCCGGCACCGCGTCGGAAGGCGCCTATGTCGTCGCCGATTATTTCGTCGGCGATCCCACGCCGATCAACCAGGACTTCGTCAAGGCCTATACGGAAGCCTATGGCGCCAGCCCCGACAACTGGGCGGCGATGGGCTATGCGCTGGCGTCGCTGGCAGTGCAGGCGATCAAGGATGCGGGACCGAGCCCGGACCGCGACAAAGTGAAGGACGCGCTCGGCAAGCTGCGCGACCAGCCGACGGTGCTCGGCACCCATGTCTGGACGATGGACGACAAGCGCAACCCGAACTACGGCGCGGCCGTCATCACGGTCAAGGACGGCAAGTTCGAGCTGGCGCCCTGAGCGGGGAGTGGGCGAGGCTCCGCCGGCCTCGCCCATCATCCAGTGCCGGACCTTGTCGCCGTGAATGGCAGCTACCGGATTTGAGCCCGCGCCCGGTGGCGGGACTTCTTCACCGACTTTGACATCGCTACCGTTCCGGCATGGATCCTATGGTCTCCGCGACGGCCTCCGGCCTGCTTCGCCATAGGATGACGAAGTGAAAGGCGTTTCCGCCAATCTCCAACGTTGGCGATTGGCTGTGAACCCATTGCCTTCGTCATCCTATGGCGGAGCAGGCCGAAGGCCGTCGCGGAGACCATAGGATCCATGCCGGAACGGTGGTGACGTCAAAGTCGGCGGAGAATCGGCTGCTCCCGGACGGTTGCCGAGCCGCGGCCAAAATCCGTGACGCGTGAATCCGATAACCCCGATCGATCGACACCTGGTTCGCGAGGTAAACCGGGGCGGTGTCGAGGGCCGATGCGATGGCCCCAGCGTTCACCTCCACCAAGCGCACCGCAGCAGCCCTTGTCCCTCAGCGGGTTACAGACGCAGACCGTCCCGCCGGTAAGTCTCGTGCCGGTTTCCACGGGAGGATTTCGGCGGCATGCGCTTCAAGGACAAAGTGGTCGTGATCACCGGAGGCGGCTCCGGCATGGGGCTGGCCGCGTCGAAACTGTTCGCCGCCGAAGGCGCCATCGTCGCCGTCAACGACGTCAAGGCCGAGACCGCGGAGCGGACCGTCGCGGCGATCAAGGCGGCGGGAGGCAGGGCCCTGGCGATCCCCGGCGACGTCGCCAGCAAGGAGGTGGCGCAGGCCTGCGTGGCGGAGACCATCGAGCGGCACGGCCGCATCGACGTGCTCGTCAACAATGCCGGGATCGCCACCATCCAGCCGGCCGAGGCCTATACCGAGTGGGACAGGATCATCGGCGTCGATCTCAACGCCCCCTTCTACTGGTCGCAGGCGGCGGCCGCGCAGAGCATGATCGCCAACAAGGCCGGCGCCATCGTCAACATCTCTTCGCTGGCCGGGCTGGTCGCCTATCCCGGCGACGTCGGCTACATCGCCGCCAAGGCCGGGGTGCTCGGGCTCACCCGCTCGCTCGCCGTGGAATGGGCGAAGTACAACATCCGCGTGAACTGCGTGTGCCCCGGCTTCACCGACACGCAGATCATCAAGGACATGGAGGCGATCGACCCGAACCGCTTCGCCGAGCGGCGGCGGCGCATCCCGATGCAGCGGGCGGCGCAGCCTGAGGAGATGGCCAAGGCCATGGCTTTCCTCGCCTCCGACGACGCCTCCTACATCACCGGCGCGACGCTCAACGTCGACGGCGGGCAGATCGCGCTGTCCTCCGGCTGGTCGCCGGGCTGAGGGAGGGCATCATGCGGTTCAAGGACAAGATCGTCGTCGTCACGGGTGCGGCCTCGGGCATGGGCCTGGCCGCCGCACGCAAGTTCGCCGCCGAGGGGGCGACCGTCGCCCTCAACGACCTGAAACCGGAAAGCCTCGACGCAGCCGTCGGCTCGATCCGGGACGCGGGCGGGACTGCCATGGCGATCGCCGGCGACGTCGCCGACGAAACCGTGGCGCAGGCCAGCATCCGCGAGGTGGTCGAGCGGTTCGGGCGCGTCGACATCCTCGTCAACAATGCCGGCGTGTCGACCATCCAGCCGGCGAGCGATTACACCGCCTGGCGGCGGACCATGGCGATCAATCTCGACGCGCCGTTCTACTGGTCGCGCGCCGCCGCGACGCAGAGCATGATCTCGAACCGCGGCGGGGCGATCGTCAACGTCTCCTCCAACGCCGGCTTCGCCGCCTTTCCGGGAGACGTCGGCTACATCGCCTCCAAGCATGGGGTCACCGGGCTGACCAAGGCGCTGGCGGTCGAGTGGGCGCAGTACAATATCCGCGTCAACTGCCTCTGCCCCGGGCTGACCGAGACCAACATGATCAGAGAGATGGAGGCGATCGACGCGAACCGGTTCGTCGAGCGCCGCCGCCGCATCCCGATGGGCCGCATCGGCAAGCCGGAGGAGCAGGCCGACGCCATGCTGTTCCTCGCCTCCGAACAGGCCTCCTACGTCACCGGCCTGATCATGAACAACGACGGCGGCCAGATGGCGCTCTATTCCGGATTCTCGCCGAACTGAGGGTACCCGCCGGGGGTGACATCCCGGCAAAGCCGAGTTCCGGAGAATGGGCGACCTGATCTGGGAGGTAGGCAATGAACGACGTCGCCGGCATCACCTCGCGCAGTGGCTGCCCCGTGCACGGCACGGGAAGCCGTCCGAGCCCCTACTATCACGAGACCATGTATGCCGGCCTCGCCAAGGCGCGCCGGGACGAGCCGGTCTTCTATTCGCCCGAGACCGGCTACTGGATCGTCACCCGCTACGACGACGCCATGGCGATCCTGCACGACCACGACCGCATCTCCTCGGAAAACACCAGCGACTCGGCCTCGCCCGTCCACCAGGACGCCATCGACATCATGAAGGCCGGCAACTTCGCCGCCGAGAAGGTGCAGTCGAACTGCGACGGCGAGCGCCACACCCGGGTGCGCAACGCCTCGGCGCAGCTGCTGAACGTCAAGACCTTCTCCCTGATGGAGCCTGGCATCCGCGATCTCGTTACGAAGGCGCTCGACAGGCTGGAGAGACGGCAAACCGCCGACCTGCTGGCCGACCTCACCTACGAACTGCCGGCGCAGGTGCTGTTCCTGCTCTTGGGCATACCGCAGGAGGACATGGAGAAGGTCAAGGCGTGGTCGGGCACCCGCACCATCCTAAACTTCAGCCCGTCGACCTACGACCAGCAGATCGCCGGCGCCAGGGACATGGTCGCCTACTGGCAATATTGCGTCGACCTGGTGCGCAAGCGCATGGAAGAGCCCGGCGACGACGCCGTCAGCGGCCTGCTCAAGGTGCGGGACGGCGACGACTCGGTGCTGACGCTCAACGAGCTGACGACGGTCGTCTACGGCCTGGTCTTCGCCGGCCACGAGACGACCACCAGCCAGCTTACCAACGCCTTCCGCGCGCTGCTGACCTATCGGGAGAACTGGGAGGCGATCTGCGCCGAGCCCTCGCTGATCCCGTTCGCGGTCGAAGAGGCGTTCCGCTATTGCGGCGCGGTGATCGGCTGGCGCCGCCGCGCCAAGACGGAGATCGAGATCGGCGGCGTCACCATACCGGCCGGCGGCAACATCATGCTGTCCTTCGGCTCGGCCAATCGCGACGAGAAGCATTTCGAGGAGCCCGAGCGCTTCGACGTGCGCCGCAAGAACGCCCGCAAGCACCTCACCATGGGCAACGGCAAGCATGTCTGCCTCGGCGCACCGCTCGCCCGGCTGGAGATGAAGATCGTGCTGGAGGAATTCACCAGGCGCTTTCCGGATGTACGGCTGGCCGAGGATGCGAAGATCGACCACGCCTACACCTACGTCTTCCGCGCGCCGCGGTCGCTGCCGGTCGTGATGCGCTGACCGCGTTTGCGGCGGCGGTGATCGCCGCAACAGGCAACGATGGCGATCGCGAGGAGGTGGCATGAACGCACCGGTCGAATTCCGCACCATTCCCGGCAAGGACGGCATCCGGCTGAACGTCGCGCTTGCCGGGGCCGGGCCGCTGGTGCTGTTCGTGCACGGCTTTCCGGAATCCTGGTATTCGTGGCGGCACCAGATCGGCGCCGTCGTGGCGGCTGGCTTCCGCGCCGCAGCGCTGGAGGTGCGTGGCTACGGGGCTTCCGACAAGCCGCGGCCGGTGGAGGCTTATTCCATCGTCGAACTCGCCGGCGACATCGCGGCCGTCATCGATGCACTCGCGCCCGAGGGAGCCGTGCTGGTCGGCCATGACTGGGGCGCGGTGCAGGTGCAGGCAGCGGCGCTGCTGCATCCCGCAAAAGTGCGCGGCATGGTCACCGTCTCGGTTCCGGCGGCCGCCCATCCGCCGCGGAAGCCGTCCGAGACCTGGCCGCGCCTCTATGGCGAGCGCGTCTTCTACCAGGCCTATTTCCAGGCCGAAGGCGTCGCCGAGGCCGAGTTTGAGCCCGACCTCGAGCGGTTCATCCGCATCTTCTTCCGCAGCCTGTCCGGGCAGGGATCGCTCGACGAGAACGTGCTGATCCGCCCGGCCGGAACCACCCGGCTGCTCGACGGGCTGCCTGACCCGGGCGAGCTGCCGGCCTGGCTCAGCGGCGAGGACGTTCGCTTCTATGCCGAGAGTTTTCGGCGCAGCGGCCTGCGCGGCCCGCTCAACCGCTACCGCTGCGTCGACCTCGACTGGAGCCTGATGCGGCCCTTTGCGGATTCCCGCATCGAGCAGCCGTCGCTGTTCATCGGCGGCACGCTGGAGCCGACACGCTACATGGTCCCCGGCTTCGACCGCTATGCCGATCCGGTGCCGCGGCTCGCCGATGTACGCGGCGTGCATTTCCTCGACGGCGTCGGCCACTGGGTGCAGCAGGAAGCGCCGGAGGAGACGTCCCGGCTGATCCTCGGCTTCCTGGCGACGCTCGACCGGCCGCACTGAGCCGGGTCCCTCCCAGGGTGACAGACGCGCGACGGCCGCGGGCGTAGCACGGCAGGCGGAGAGGCACGGTCATGAGCGATCTCGCCAAAATCTGGGACATCCCCGCCGCGAGCTGCCCGATGGGCAGCGTCGGCCGCCGCTACAAGCCGTTCGACCATGCCGAGATGCACGCGACGCTGGCGCTGGCGCGCGCCGAGGAGCCGGTCTTCTACAGCCCCGACCTCGATCACTGGGTGGTGACGCGCTATGCCGACGTGCTTGCCATCCTGCGCGACCCGGAGCGCTTCTCGGCGGCGAACGCCAACACGCCGATCTCGCCCGTGCCGCCGGAGGCGCTGAAGATCCTGAGCGACGGCGGCTATGCGCTGGAAGGCATCCAGGTCAATTGCGACCCGCCGCGCCATACGCGCATCCGCAATCTCGCCGCGCAGGTGCTGAACATGAAACGCTTCGCCGGCATGGAGGACGACATCCGCCGGCTGGTGGTCGCGGATGTGGAGCGCCTGCGGGGACGCGGACGCGTCGACCTCCTGCAGGAATTCACCCACGAGCTTCCGGCCAAGGTGATCTTCAGGCTGCTCGGCATTCCCGAGGAGGACGCGCAGCAGGTCAAGGCGTGGTCGACCAACCGCCTGCTGCTCAGCTTCTCGCGCCCGAGCCGCGAGCAGCAGATCGATGCGGCGCGCAACCTGCTGAAGTTCTGGCACTACTGCGTCGACCTGGTGGCACGGCGCATCCGCGAGCCGCGCGACGACTTCGCCAGCGAGCTGCTGCGGCTGCGCGGCGGCGACGACGCGGTGCTGACCATCAACGAGATCAACTCGGCCGCCTTCGGGCTGCTGTTCGCCGGCCATGAGACGACGACCAGCCAGGCGACCAACACCATCGACGCGCTGCTCGCGGACCGCCGCCAATGGGAGGCGATCTCAGCCGATCCGGGCCTGATCCCGAACGCCGTCGAGGAAGGGCTGCGGCTGTTCGGCGCCGTGGTGAACTGGCGCCGCCGCACCCGATGCGACGTGACGATCGGCGGGACCACCATTCCGGCGGGCTCGAACGTCATGATCTCGTTCACCTCCGCCAACCGCGACGACGCGCAGTTCGCCGACGCCGACCGCCTCGACCTGACGCGGCCGAACAGCCGCCGGCACCTGACCTTCGGCAACGGCATCCATGTGTGCCTGGGCGCGCCGCTGGCCCGCCTGGAGATCAGGGTGATGCTCGAGGAGTTGGCCCGGCGTTTCCCCGGCATGCGCCGGGTCGAGGACATGCCTGTCCGCTACGCCCCGGCCTTCGCCTTCCGGGCACCGCAATCGCTGTGGGTCGACCTCGACGGCTGATCCGCCCTGCCGGCCGCGCCGGCCTGAATAAAGGAACAGGACCCGAATGCAGATCGGACGCTTCCAGCCGCCATCCCGCCAGATCGTCGTTTACGGCCAGCCGGCGGGAACGGCGCTGACGCAGATCCTCAAGGATTTCTGGGCCACGCAGGCCGTGCTGGTCACCAATACGTCGCTCGCCCGCCCCGGCGGGCTGGCGGACAAGGTGGCGGCCGAGCTCGGCGACGCCTGCGTCAGGCGCGTCGACGGCCTGGCCGCCAACTCGCCGCGCGCCGACGTCGTGCGCGTCGCCGATGCGCTGCGCAGCCGCGGCATCGAGGCCGTGGTGGCGCTCGGCGGCGGCTCGGTGGTGGAGACGGTGAAGGCCGCCCGCATCTGCCTCACCAACAATGTCGGCGACGCCGCCGATCTCGACCGGCTGAAGCGGTCGACGACCGCGGCCTCGCCGCGACCCTATCTGATCTCCATCCCGACGACGCTGTCGGCGGCCGAATACACCCAGTATGCCGGCATCACCGACGAGCGCACCGGGGTCAAGGACGCCTTCCATCATCCCGACCTCGCCGCCGACGCGGTGATCCTAGACCCGGAGGCGACCACCGCCACGCCCGACGCGCTGTGGTTCAGCACCGGGCTGCGGGCGCTCGACCATGCGGTCGAGACCTGGTGCTCGCCGGTGCGCGCGCCCTATGCCGACGCAACCGCGCTCCATGCGGCGCGGATGCTGGCGCGCGCGCTGTCGCGCACGAAGGCCGAGCCCGGCGATCTGGCGGCGCGGCTCGATTGCCAGATCGGCGCCTGGATGTCGATCCAGGGGGCGACGATCGGCATCAGCCACGGCGCCAGCCATGGCATCGGCCACGGCCTAAGCGCAGTCACCGGAATGAGCCACGGCATCACCTCCTGCATCATGCTGCCGCACGTCCTGCGCTACAACGCGGCGGTCAACGCCGACCGGCAGGCGGTGCTCGCCGAAGCGATGGGCCGGCCCGGCATGCCGCTCGCCGAGGTCATCGCGGCGCTGGTCGCCGAGTTCGGCCTGCCGTCGCGGCTGCGCGATGCCGGCGTGCGCGAAGAACAGCTCGACGCGGTCGCCGATGCGGCGCTCGCCAGTCCGCGCGTGAAGGCCAATGCGCGACCGGTTGCCGGCAAGGCGGAGATGATGGGGATTCTTCAAGCCGCCTGGTAGGCGGGCAATTTCTATTTTTTTGGCACGAAAACCGCTTTGGTTTCCCGTTTTTTTCGCAGCGCCCGGCGGAAAATCGCTGCCGTCTTTGCGGAAATTGCCGCTATTCGATGTCGAAGACGGCACCCTCGCGGTGCACTGGCGGGCTTCTGGCCGCCAGTTCCCGGATGGCGGCAATCTCGTCCTTCTTGGCCTCGGCCTCGATCTTCAGATCATAGCTGGCCTGCATGTTCATCCAGAACTGCGGTGTCGTCCTGAAGAATTTGGCCAGGCGAAGAGCGGTGTCGGTGGTCACGGGCGTCTGCGTGGCGACAAGCCGCTCGATGCGCGTGCGCGGGACATTGAGCTTTTTGGCCAATGCGCCGGCGCTCATGCCGAGCGGCTCCAGATACTCCTCTCGCAGTATCTCGCCAGGATGGATCGGAAACACGATGTCGGTCATTTCGGCCTCCAGCTACCGGTGATAGTCGACGATCTCGACATCGTCGGCGCCACCGTTGTTCCAGACCAAACAGATGCGCCATTGATCGTTGATGCGGATCGAATGCTGTCCCTTGCGGTCGCCGTGCAGTTCCTCCAGATGGTTGCCGGGCGGCGACTTGAGGTCGTCGATGTCGTTGGCGGCATTCAGGATGGTGAGCTTGTTTACCGCCCGCTTGACGATGTCGGACGGAAAGCCTTTTGGAGCCTTGGCGGTCCGTGCCACTTCTTCCGTAATCCTGTCCTTGTACGAACGGATCATCAACAGCCCCTCACTCGTATCATGCCATGATACGAGTGAGGGCGTCAACAGAATTGTATCGCCACGTGATACAGCATCCCTTATGAGGACGGCGGGCCGTTCAACGGCAGACCAAGTTTAGCAAGCGCCGCTATTCGATCTCGAAAATCTCGTAGACGGCGCCCTCCGCGGTGCGGTAGCCGGCGCCGATGGCCAGTATGCCGTTCAGCCACGCCAGGCGCGATGCCGCCGTCTCGAACTGGACGATGGTGCGGAAATAGTCCTCGCCATAGGCGACGGCCTCGGAGTTTTTGTAGCGCTCCATCACCTCGGGCGGACCGTGGCGGCGTCCGACATAGGTCATGTAGATCAGCTCGCCGGCATCGGTCTCCAGCACCAGTCGCACGTCGAGATGCATGCCGCCGTCCGGGCGCATCATCAGGAAGTCGCCGCCGCCAGGCAATATCCTGCCGCTCAGCCGCTCGCCGGCGAAGCGGCCGCCGGTGACGAAGACCACCCGCCGCAGATAGCCGACCGGCACCGGCCCGATATGGGTCGCGCCGTTGGCGGTGTCGGCCTGCATCGTGAACAGCGGCTTCAGACTGATCTCGACCATGCCTTCTCCCCGTGTCTGTGTGCTCACGATCGCCTGCATCGCGAGGGAAGACGGTCCCTGATGTCGGGGACAGATGGCCGGGCGGCCGCGGCTAGGTTGAAGCCCGGGGCTGCCCCGAAGGGGCTCGGGGAGCCTGCCGGGGCGGCGCGTATTCGAGACGGGAGGCCTCGATGAAGAATTACGGGCTGAAGGATCGCGTCGTCTGCATCACCGGCGGCGCCTCGGGCATCGGCCGTGCCGCGGCGATGGCGCTCGCCAGGGATGGCGCGCGTGTCGCGATCATCGACCTGCGCGAGGCGGACATCGGACCCGTGCTCGACGAAATCCGCAGCCACGGCGTCAAGGCGTCCGGCTTCGCCATGGACGTGCGCGACGCCGACGCGACGATGCGGGCGGCGGATCATTTCGAACGGGAAATCGGACCGGTCGACGGCCTGTTCGCCTGCGCCGGGATCTCCCTCACGGCGCCCGCCGAAATCCTGCCGGAAGCGGACTTCGAGGACGTGCTCGACATCAACCTGAAGGGGCTGTTCCTCACCTGCCGCGCGTTCGGCGGCCGCATGGTCGAGCGCGGCAAGGGCTCGATCGTCGTCATCGGCTCGGTCGACGGGCTGGGCGGCCATGCCGGCCGGCTGCACTATGTCTCCTCCAAGCACGGCGTCAGCGGCCTGGCGAAGAATCTTGCCATCGAATGGGGGCGGCACGGCGTGCGCGTCAACTGCATCGCACCCGGCTTCGTCGACACACCGCTGCTGCGCGCCAACATGCCGCCGGCCTTCATCGACGCCGTGGTCGATCGCACGCCGCTCGGCCGCATGGGCATGGCGGAGGAAATGGCGAGCGTGGCGCTGATGCTTCTATCCGACGCGGCCTCCTTCGTCACCGGTGCCGTGCTGCCGATCGACGGCGGCCTGACCTCGGGGTTCTTCACCAGGAAGCAGGGTGGCGACTATTCGTCGAAGAAGCTGCTCGAAGCCGGCGTCTACACGGAATAGGCTGAACACGCAGGAGAACATGTAGATGCAGGACGATGCCGTTCCGGTCGCCGACGAGCTTGCGATGCGTAATCTGCTGGCGCGCTATGTCCATCTTGCAGACGCCGGCGATCTCGACGGCTTCGCCGCGCTCTTTCTCGCCGACGGCACCTGGACGCGCGAAAACGCGCCGCCGGCCGCGCAAGGCGGCTCGGGCCTGCCGGCCGAGACCGTGACCGGCCATGACGAGCTCAAGCGGATGATCGACAGTTCGATCGTCAAGCGCTTCGACCGCAAGTTCCGCCACCAGATGACGGATGTGCTGATCGAGCCGGGCGACGGGCCCGACGATGTACGCGGCCGCTGCCGTGCCCTGATCACCGACTGGCGCGACGGGCCGGGCAAGATCGCGATGTGCGGCGCCTATACCTTCCGCTTCGCCCGCACGCCGCACGGCTGGCGCTTCCGAAGCGTCAGCGTGCGGGTTCTGCCGGAATAGAGCCAGAAGATCGCAGAAACTGCGCCGCATGCTCTAAACAGGGGTGGCAATGACCGAGATCCTGCAGAACTCCTTCGCGACGCCGGAGCATCGCACCTTCTACCTCGAATGCGGACCGGCTTCCGGGCCGGTCATCTTCCTGATCCATGGCTGGCCCGAGCTGTCGCTGAGCTGGCGCCATGTCATGCCGACGCTAGCCGGGCTGGGTTATCGCGTGATCGCGCCGGACATGCGCGGCTATGGGCGCTCGAGCATCTACGCGACCCATGACGCCTACCGGCAGGAACTCGTCGTCGCCGACATGATCGCGCTAGCCGACGGGCTGGGCGTCGGGAAGGCGGTGTGGGTCGGCCATGACTGGGGAACCGCCACCGTCTGGAGCATCGCCGGCCACCATCCCGAGCGGTGTCACGGCGTCGCCAATCTCTGCGTCCCCTACCGCACGATCGAACTTGGCCTCGAGCACCTGATCTCGCTGGTCGATCGCGACATCTACTCGGCAGCGGCTCATCCCGATGGGCAGTGGGCCTACATGCGCTTTTATCATGAGCGCTTCGACCGGGCGCGGAGCGTCTTCGAGGCTTCGCCATACCGGACGATCAAGGCGCTGTTCAGGCGCGGCAAGCCGGAGCAGTTGGGTCGGCCGAGCCCGCATGTGGCGGTGTTCGCCAACAACGGCTGGTTCGGCGGCGGCGACATGGCGCCCGACCTGCCGCGCGACGAGGCCGTGCTGTCGGAGCAGGATCTTCGCGCCTATGCCGAAAGCCTCGCCAGGAACGGCTTCTTCGGCCCGGATTCCTATTACATGAACGATGCGGCCAACCGGGCCTATGCCTTGCGCGCTCAAAACGAAAGGCGGCTGGACATGCCGGTGCTGTTCGTCGCCGGGCGGTACGACATCACCTGCGAGTCAGTCCTGTCGCGCCTGGCTGAGCCGATGCGGGACCTCTGTGCGGACCTGACGATCGGCGTCGTCGATTCCGGGCACTGGATGGCGCAGGAGAAGCCTGTCGAGCTGTCGGCGCATCTCGTGCGCTGGCTGGCGACGCGCGTGCCCGCCTCATGGCCGCCGGCGAACGTGTCCTGAGCGGTCAGGCCGGCGCCAGATTGGCGCGCGCCATCCCGTATCCGATCGGCTGCAGGATGTGGATGTCGGTGCCGCGCAACAGCGGCCGGCCGTAGCGCCGCCGCTCCCCGTCGCGGACTTCAAGCAGGCCGGGATCGATCTGGTGGGCGAAATTGGCCTGACGGCAGCTTTCCGCGTCGGGCCAGGCAAGCACGGTCACGGCCTGGTTCATGTGCGTGCCGAACCATGTCGCGAAGACGCCGAGCACGCGGGCGCCCCGCGCCCGCAGGAAGGGCAGATCGTGCTCGGCCAGCGACTGGTGCGCGAGATTGGGATCCTGGTTGAGCACGTCGTGGAAGCGCAATTCATGCACACCGCCGACCGGCTCGCGGCTGTCGGCCTCGCGGAACCGCTCCCACACCGGCGACGGGCGCAGGATGAAGACATGCGAGCGCTCGACACGCTGCTGCCCGCCGTAGTTGGCGCCCATCTTCGCGATCCAATCCGGATCGGCATAAAAACGCTTCCAGGCGCTCATCCTGTCGTCGAGATCGCGCCAGTGCAGGATGTAGGCGTAGAGCGGCGCAAGCGGTCCCGCATAACCTTCCCAGAAGGCGAGAGGAGCCGGGATGCCGTTGCGGGAAAACAGCGGCGGCACGTCCTCGCTCATCAGCTTGTGGAAATCCGGCATGCGGCCGGGGATCATCTGGTAGAGGCGCAGCTCGTAATAGCTGTCGATCGTCAGCGGCGGGGCGAGCCGGCTCATGGCGCCACTCCGAGATCGGCATGCGGCAGGTTCCAGGAGATCGGCTCCAGCAGATAGGCGTCGGCCGGGCCGAGCAGGTCGCGCCCGTGGCGCCGGCGCTCCCGCTCGCGCTGCGCCCGCACGACGGGATGCCGGTCCATCGCGAACCAGGCCCGCTGCTGCGTGTCGAGGTCGGGCCAGGCGAGCAGGGTGACGAAACGCGGCCGCTCCGGCCCGATCGTCACCTCGAAGACGCCGAGAAGCCTGGCGCCGAGCTCGCGCAGCGCCGGCAGGTCGACGCCGCCCAGCCTGTCCGCGGCTTCCGCCTGCGAGCCGTTGAGCACGTTCTCGATGCGCAGCTCATGCACGCCGCCGACCGGTCCGGGAACAGGGTCGGTACCGGCCTTGCACCAGGCGGCCGACGGCTCCAGCAGCCAGGTCTCGATGCTGTCGACCAGCGGCTGGCCGTCGGTGAGCTCGGCGCGGCGGGCGCGCCAGAACGGGTCAGTCCAGAAGCGCGGAAAGCGCTCGTCACGCTCCTTCATGCTGTTCCAGCGGATGATGTAGAGGAAGCCCGGCGCCTGGCGGCCACTGAGCACCGCCCACGAGCCGAGCGGGCGATGGACGCCGTAGCGGTCCCAGAGCGACCCGGCATGCGCCGGCGGTCCGCCCGGCTCCTCCGGCGCGCCGGCAAAACCCATGTCGTGCACCAGCGCCAGCTCGGACGCCATGCGCCCGGGCGCCACGGAGTAGAAACGGAATTCGAACATGGGGCAACGCTCCCGGCCCTGTACCCCCACCCCTAACCCCTCCCCACAAGGGGGAGGGGGACCTCGTGTCCGCCATGCCGCACGAAATCGTCGACAATTAGCGCCTGGCGGACATGCCAGCCGGTCCCCTCCCCTTGTGGGGAGGGGTTAGGGGTGGGGGTAAACTCATATACGATTGCCTGATCGACCGTCACGCTGACCGCAGGCCGTCAATTCGGCACCACGCCCTCGCCCACCAGAAAACCGTCGAAGGCGTTCTGGAAGACCAGCGGGTTGAAGTATTCGCGGGTCGAGGCGATTTTTCCCTCACGCAGGTTGACGATCATCACGTAGCGCTGGTCGTACACCCGGCCGGTCTCCGGTACCTCGCTGCGTCCGCCCGCCTCGACGATGACCACGTTCGGGTCGGTGGACTGGTGCAGGCCGTAGATGGTGAAGTCCGGGCCGCGGCGCTTCTCCAGCACGGTCCTGTAGTGGTGGACGATGTAGTCGCGGCCCTGGAAGGTCTGCTTGAGGCCCTCCTTTGCCGGCATGAACGGGTTGAACTGCGTGGCGTCCTCGGTGAACAGCGCGCCCCAGGCGTCGAAGTCGCGTTTCATCAGCAGGCGATAGAAGTCGATCGCCACCGCCTCCTGCGGCGTTTGCGGCAGAAAGGCGTCGGCGCGCGTGCCGGGGCCGGTGGCCGAGCGCGCCGCCGACGGATCCGGATTGGCGGTGACGGCGGTGCCGGCGAAGGCCTGTTGCCAGACGATCGGGTTGAAGTGCTCGCGGTTGAGCACGATCCTGCCGTCACGCAGATGGAAGACGAAGACGTAGCGCTGGTCGTAGAGCCGGCCGGTCTCGCCGATCGTGCTGCGGCCGGCGGCCTCGACGATGATGACGTCCGGATCGGTCGTGCGGTGCAGCTTGTCGATCTCGAAGACGTGGTCGCGGCGGTTGGGAATCGACTTCCTGTAGTAGGACAGCAGCTTCTCCTTGCCGTGCCAGGCGGGTTCGAGCACCGCCACGCCGGCGGCGAACGGCATGTCCTGCACCGCGTCCTCGGCCCATAGCTCGGCGAAGGCGTCGAGGTCCTTCTTCATCAGGTTGGTGTAGAACCCAAGCACGGTGCGCTCATTGGCGTCCCTCGGTGCGATCTGGTCGGCGCGTGTCATTCTTTCCTCCTCGTGAAATTCTGCCGCGCCGATCAGCGGTTGGCCGCTTCCCAGGCGCGCAGCTCGAAACCCTCCGCCGCTGCCTCCTCCCAGCGCGGCGTGGCGCGGCTGGCGAGAATCTTGCGCGCCGCCATGAAGTCGCCCGGGCGGTTGACCGATTCGACGGCGATCAGCCGGCCGCGGCGGAACAGCAGGATCGAGAAGCTGCGCGTCGCCGGATCGCCGAGCCGCACGGTGGCGTCGTGCCCGGCCGAGAGCCCGACCATCTGCAGCTTCAAATCGCCCTGGTCGGTCCAGAACCATGGCACGGCGGCATAGGGCGCGCCCTTGCCGACCAGCCGGGCCGCCACGGCGCGGCCCTGGTCGGCGGCGTTCTGCACGGATTCCAGTCGGATCGAGCCGCCGGCATGCTGGCTCGGAAACATGGCGCAGTCGCCGATCGCCGAGATCGCCGGATCCGACGTCAGCAGGTAGGAATCGACCCTGATGCCGTTCTCGATGTCGAGCCCGGCCTCGGAGGCGAGCTGCGCGTTGGGCAGCACGCCGATGCCGAACACGACGAGATCGGCGGGAAGCCGGCGGCCGTTGGTCAGCTCGACGGCGACCACCCTGCCCCGCTCGCCGTCGATGCGCGACAGGCCCTGGCCGAAGTCGAGCATCACCCCCCAGGCGCGATGAGCGTCGGCGAAGAACGCCGCGGTCTCCTTCGAGACGGCGCGCGCCATCGGCCGGTCGGCGAGCTCGACGACATGCACGGTCTTGCCGCTGGCGCGCGCCACCGCCGCGAACTCCAGCCCGATGAAGCCGGCGCCGACCACGACGACGTTCTCGACATCTACCAGACGTGCGGCGAGCGCATCCGCGTCGCCCAGATTCTTCAGGCCGAAGACGCCGTCGAGCGCCGCCCCTGGCACCGGCAGCGATCGGTTGTGGGCCCCGGTGGCGAGCACCAGGTGGTCGTAGGCAAGCGCGCTGCCGTCGGCGAGGCTGACGCGCCGGTTGGTGCGGTCGAGCGCAACCGCCGCGCTGTTGACGAGATCAATGCGGTGGTCGGCGAAGAATTTCTCCGGACGGAAGAACAGGCCGGGCGCATCGATCTTGCCGAGCAGATAGGCTTTCGACAGCGGCGGCCGCTGGTAGGGCATGCCGGGCTCGTCGCCGACCAGCATGATCGAGCCGGCAAATCCGTCCTGGCGCAGCGAGGCCACGGTCTGGAAGCCGGCCTGGCCGGCGCCGACGATCACGATCGCGTTCAGCATCTCATCCTTCGTCCGTTGGCGTCGGTCCGGCGCGCGCCTTCATGCCGCCGATGATCGGTTTGCGGCGAAAGGACGCGTATCCCTCCGGCAAGGGACGCGGCGCTTTCCCCAGCAAGGGGGACAGCTAAGGTGCGTGCCGGGTGGTCTTCTGATGCCGATCGTCGGACCTTTGCGTGCCGCCACGGCCATGCATTGCGCTGGCGACCTGCCCGCCTGGCGGGGCGGGACCGACGATGCCGGAGCGAGTGGTTTGAGACTGATGGTCGAGCATGAGTGAAGCAGCGCTGAGCACGAAAACGATCGATGCGCCGGTTCTCGAGATCGATCCCTATTCGCTCGAGGTTCTGCGCGACCCCTACCCCTTCCACGAGCGGCTGCGCGAAGCCGGGCCGGCCGCCTTCATCGAGCGCTACGGTGTCTATGCCGTCGGCCGCCATGCCGAGGCGGCGATCGTGCTCAACGACCATGCCCGCTTCACCGCATGCGGCGGCATCGGCATCCAGGACATTCGCAAGCCCGGCGACTTCCGCATCCCCAACCGCCTGCTGGAGAACGATCCGCCCGGGCACACGGCGATCCGCGCGACGCTGACGAAATACCTGTCGCCGATCGTCATCCGGCGCTGGCGCGAGCATTTCGAGACCGAGGCGAAAGGGTTGGTGGAGGAACTGGTCGCCAAGGGCGAGTTCGACGGCGTCGAGGACGTGGCGGAAGCCTTCGTGCTGAAGGTGTTCCCGGCGGCGGTCGGCGTGAAGCTGCCGCGCAAGGAGATCCTTGCCATCGGCGAGATGCGCTTCAACCAGAGCGGCCCGCCCAACGAGCTCTACCACCGCGCCATGGAGCGGGCGAAACCCTATCTCGAATGGTTCGAGAACAGCGTGCGGCGGGAAGGCGTGACGCCGGGCTCGATCGCCGAGATGCTGTTCGACGCCGAGGACCGCGGCGAGTTCGAGGAAGGCATCGCCTCCAACATGGTGCGCTCCTTCGTCGGCGGCGGCACCGATTCCACCATCACCGGCATCGGCCACACGCTGAACAAGCTGGCGCAGAATCCCGACCAGTGGGCGCTCGTCAAGGCCGACCCGAACAAGGTGCGGGCCGCCTTCGAGGAGGCGATCCGGCTGGAATCGCCGTTCCAGGTGACCTATCGCACGACCACGGGCCAGGCCGAACTCTCCGGCGTGCAGCTTCGGCCTGACACCAAGGTCGGCGTGTTCCTGGGTGCCGCCAACCGCGATCCGCGCAAATGGCAGGAGCCTGACAGGTTCGACGTGACGCGCGACACCACCGGCATCCATCTCGGCTTCGGCACCGGCGCGCATATCTGCATCGGCCAGATGATCGCGCGGCTCGAGGCCGAGGCGATCCTGAGGGCGCTGGTGACGCGGATCGACAGGCTGGAGCCGGCGGGCCTGCCGCGCTACCGGCCGATCAACCAGATGCGCACGCTGGACCACCTGCCGCTGCGCGCCAGGCTCGGCTAGCGCGGGACGAACCTTCGGGCCGGACATCTCGAACCAGGATCTTTGCCAGGATGACCCCAAGCACAGCACCCAGCCGATTGCCCGAACCTCCGGTCCTCGACGTCGATCCGTTCTCCGACGAGAACATCGAGAACCCCTATCCTTTCCACGAGAGGCTGCGGGAGACCGCGCCGGTCGTCTTCATCCCGAAATACGGCATCTATGCCGTCGGCCGTTACGAGGAAGTGCGGACGGTGATGAGCGACTACGCCCGCTTCACCTCCGAAGGCGGCATCGGCATGTCGGACATCCGCAAGCCGGGCGCCTGGCGCACGCCGAGCCCGATCACCGAGGTCGATCCGCCCCGGCATACCAAGATCCGCGGCGCCATGACCAAGGTGCTGTCGCCGCTGGTGATCCGGCAATGGCGCGAGCATTTTGCCGCGGAAGCCGAGGCGGTGGCGGAACGCGCCGTCGCCAGGGGCGAGATCGAGGCGGTGCGCGAACTGGTCGAGGCCTTCGTGCTGAAGGTCTTCCCCGACGTGCTCGGCGTCGACATGCCGCGCGAGAACTTCGTCGCCATCGGCGAGATGAACTTCAACCAGATCGGGCCGAACAACGAGCTCTTGCAGAAGTCGCTCGAGCGGGTCGAGCCGATCCTCGACCAATACCAGAAGAGTTTTCAGCGCGAGAGCATGCTGCCCGGCGGCTTCGGCGAGAAGATCTACAAGGCCGAGGACGCCGGCGATTTCGACAAGGGCACGGCGGGCGTGCAGGTGCGCTCGTTCCTGCGCGCCGGCGTCGACACGACCATCGCCGGCATCGGTCACACGCTCAACCTGCTGGCGAGCAATCCCGGCGAATGGGCGAAGGTGAAGGCCGACCCGGCTAAGCTGCGCGGCGCCTTCGACGAGGCGATCCGCCTCCATTCGCCCTCGCAGGTCATGTTCCGGACGACGAAGGGGGAGCAGGTGCTGTCCGGACTGCGCCTCGAAGACGACACCAAGATCGCCAACTTCCTCGGCGCCGCCAACCGCGACCAGCGCAAGTTTGCCGATCCCGAGCGTTTCGACGTCGAGCGCGAGACCGCCGGCATCCACCTGGCGCTCGGCGTCGGGCATCACATCTGCATCGGCCAGATGATCGCGCGGCTCGAGGCCGAATGCATTCTCGGAGCGCTGGTACGGCGCGTCGAGCGGATCGAGCCGGCCGGCGCGCCGGAATACCGGCTCGTCAACACATTGCGGACGCTGGAACGCCTGCCGCTTCGGCTGGTCCGCGCCGCCTGACAGCAAACGAGGTCTGCCGATGCCGAAAGTCACCTTCATCAACCCCGACGAGTCCCGGATCGAGCTCGATATCCCCGTCGGCACCAGCCTCATGCGCGCCGCCACGGCGCATGGCATAGACGGGATCGTCGGCGACTGCGGCGGCGGGCTCACCTGCGCCACCTGCCATGTGCTGGTGGAGGACGGCTATCTGGACAAGATGCCCGCGGTCCAGGCGAACGAGGACCAGATGCTCGACTTCACCGCCATGGGGCGCTCCCCCTGCAGTCGGCTGAGCTGCCAGCTCGTGGTGACCGAGGACATGGACGGGCTGACCGTGCGCATCGCCGACCCGCAGCTTTAACCCTCAGGAGCGAGGACGGACATTCGATCGCATCGAAGTCCGGTATGCCTGCGGCCGCCGATCTTCATCGCTGACGTCCATGCCTGCCGCCGGCATCTTGGCGCCAGGCGACGTGCCAACGGAAGAGGCGCCCTCCTTGCTCCATCGGCATGCGATTTGACGGAGCCCTTGCCCTCCCCCCGGTCTATCGAAGTCACAGACAGAGCGTGGCTCAGCCCGCGCGATAGTCAGCGATTCTTGCACCGGCCTTGACGTCCTGGAGTCCGAGCCCTGCCGGGGTGGCGCAGTCGACGTCGGAAAGAATCATTCAAAAAATAGAATCCGAGACGCGGGCGCGGCTCCGGCTGCCAAGAGGATCGAAATAGTCGGGTTCCCGAAAAATGGGTGCGCAGCAAAATATAAAACATGAGCAAAAAAATCATATATATGGCAGGCAAGTTCATCAAGCAATTTCAACGGGATAGTCAGGGTGCGCCGCAACATTAATTTCGTATTGAAATATTTTCAGAATGAAACTATTCTGCCGTTGGTTGCGTTACAGGGAGGAATTGATGACGACCACGCTGAATGCCGCGCATGCGCCCATGGACCGCTCTCTGCTTCACGATGGTTTCGCCCTCTCGGCCGTAGTGGAGTCGATCGGTGCCCATGATTTCGCCGACCGCGTCCTGTCCTTCGCCGCCGCCGTCGTGGGAGCGGACCACTGCGCGGCCTATCAGTTCCGTGGCGGCGAGTTGTCCCTGCTCGTCTCGGCCTATGGCGAAGGGGCTTCGACCAGACCGGATCTCACCGCCTACGAGATCAAGCGCCAGCTCAGCATGGTCGCCGTCGACGCGGTACGAATCGAGGTCGCAGGCGTCCCGGAAGCCAGCGCGCGCGCCTGCGGGTTCGCCGCCGGCCGCAGCCAGCGCATCCTCGTGGCGACGCGCAAGGCCGATGCCGCCTACTGCCTGAGCATCGTACGCCCGGCGCGGCACGATCCGGCGCAGGACATGGAAATCGAGCTGTTGCGGCGTACCGCCGGCATCCTCGTTTCGGCGATCGCCAAGCACAACGACCTGGTCGCCAACAAGCCCAACCTCACGCCCGCCCTCAGCTCGCTGCCGGAGATCGAGGAATGCGTGCTGTCGGCCACCGACCTGTCGCGGCGCGAGGGCGAGGTCTGCGCGCGCATCCTCTACGGCCTGTCCTCCTACGGCATCGCGCTCGATCTCGGCATCGGCAAGGAGAGCGTGATGACCTATCGCAAGCGCGCCTATCTCAGGCTCGGCATCGGCAGCCAACGCGAGCTGCTGATCTGGTATCTGGCGCTGTGGAGCGCCACGCGCGGCGAGGCTGAAACCACCGCTGCTCTGAACTGACAAGCGGCCACGCAATCAACCGTCAATCCTCCTTCCTCCCTCGACCTCCTGACCCGCTTCGATGCGGGTCTTTTTTTGGGCAATCGTGCCGCCGCGCAGTGGCCGCACGGCGATTGCGAAGTCGGTCGTCAGAGCGACCTTCTCCCCGTCCTTACGGCAGGGGCTACCGCATATGAATTGACCCCCACCCCTAACCCCTCCCCACAAGGGGGAGGGGGACCGGCTGGCGTCTCCGCCCAGCACCAATCGTGGCGGTTTCGTGTGGCAAAGCGGCCGCAAAGTCCCCCTCCCCCTTGTGGGGAGGGGTCAGGGGTGGGGGTGCGAAGCCGCGAAATTCATCGGCACCAGGAGCAACAGCCGGAATTCATGGCGACCGTCGGCATCGAGGCGCAGGCAAACAAAAAACGGGCGCGAACGCCCGTTTTTCGACCTTCCCTGCAGCCGTCCGCTCAGTCGAAGAACAACGCCGGGAGATAGAGCGACAGGATCGGGAACGACGCGATGACGAAGACGCGGACGATGTCGGCCGCCACGAACGGGCCGATGCCGCGCACCACCGTGGTGATCGGTATGTCGGGGGCGAACGACCTGACCACGAACAGGTTAACGCCGACCGGCGGCGCGATCATGCCGAGCTCGCACAGCACGATCACCAGCACGCCGAACCAGACAGGGTCGTAGCCGAGGCCGGTGACGATCGGAAAGAACAGCGGCACCGTCAGCAGCATCATCGACAGCTCCTCCATGAGCGCGCCGAGGATGATGTAGATGACGCAGATGACGACGATCACCATGAAGGGCGAAAAGCCGGAATCCTGCACGAAGGACAGAAGCGCGGTGTGCGCGCCGGTGTAGTTGAGGAACTCCGTGAAGATCAGCGCGCCGATCATCAGGCCGAAGATCACGGCGGTGGACTGGGCGCTGTCGAGCAGGATGTCGTAGAGCACCTGCCTGGTCAGCCTGCGGCGCGCCAGCGCCAGGCAGAAGGCGCCGAACGCGCCGATGCCCGCCGCTTCCGTCGCCGTGAAGATGCCACTGTAGATGCCGCCGAGCACCAGCGCGAACAGCAGGACTACCGGCCAGACGCTAAGCAGCGCCTGGTAGCGCTCCTGCCGGGAGGATTTCACGGCGCTCGGCGCCGATGCCGGGTCACGCCAGACCGTCCACTTGACCGCAGCGATGTAGCCGAGGATGCCGAGGGCGCCGGGGACGAGCGCCGCGGCGTAGAGCTTGCCGATATGGGTCTCCGTCATGATGCCGTAGATGACCAGCAGCACGCTCGGCGGAATGATGATGCCGAGCGTGGCACCCGCGGCGATGGTCGCCGCGCTCAGGCTGTCTTTGTACTGGAACGAGCGCATCGACGGCAGCGCCACCTTGCCCATGGTCACCACGGTGGCGACGCTCGACCCGCACACCATGGCGAAGCCGCCGCACGACCAGACGGTGGCGCTGGCCAGGCCGCCGCGCCTTCCGCCGAGGAAGGCCTGCGCCGCCTTGTAGAGCTCGCGCGACACGCCGGTGCCGGCGATGAAATTGCCCATCAGGATGAACAGCGGGATGACACACATCGAATAGGACATCGCCGCGTCGCGGGTGGTCAGCGCCAGCATGATCGACGACTGCTTCCAGCCGATCAGCAGGCCGAATCCGACGAAGCCGGTTATGCCGAGCGCCACTGCGATCGGCACGCGCAGAAAGATGAGGACGAACGACAGGAGAAAACCAGCGCCGGCGGCGACCATGGGGATCAATCCTTCTCGGGCGAATGGGTGGCAGGGCGGTGGCGCACGGACGCTATACGGTGAAGTGCAGCTTCTCGGCGGGCTCGACCTCCTCGACGCCGTCGCTCCCGGGAGCCGCCTCGGGCGTGCCGATGGCCCGCGGTATCGCGACCAGGAAGGCGATGGCGTTGATGAAGGACAGCACCGCGATGAAGTAGAAGACCGGCGCCAGTGGCAGCTGCAGCGACGGCGTCGCGTCGCCGTAGCCGACCGCCTTGTCGCCCAGCGCCCAGAGCTGCCAGCCGATGAGCCCGAACATGGCGCAGCTGGCGATGGCGGAGAATATCTCCAGCGCAATGCGCATGGCGTGGGTGGAAATCATGTCGATCAGGTCGATGACGATGTGCATCCGCTTCATCGCCACCTGCGGCAGCATCAGGAAGATGATGCAGGCGAGCAGGACCTCCGTGATCTCGGACGCACCGGTGAGCGGATGATTGAACAGATTGCGTCCGCACACGTCGACGAAGGTGACGATCATCAGCAGGAAGAGCAGGACCGAGCCGATCAGGCCGGTCAGACGATCCATCCATTTCAGCATGGCCGATGACCTCCTACTACGCGTTCGCCTGCCGTGCCGCCGCTTTGCGGCGCAGGTCTTCCGGCGGCGGACGAAAGTACGGACAGGGCCGCGAGGCCCTGGGTCTTTATCGTGGACACGATCATCCTCCCTTGCGATGCGTTCCGGCATGCGCGGACGGCGGTTCCCCTCCCGGCGTCTCTTGTCGCTGGTGGCAGAGTCTAGCCGCTCGCCGCCCCGTCACTGTCACTCGCACCGGGGACAGCGCCGTGCGGCATGTCAGCTCGACCGGTGACAGCCATGAGCCTTCCGCATGGTCACTCCGGCACCACCCGCAGCGGCAGCTTGCCGAGCATGCGCATCTGGTTGACCGGGCGGTAGACCGGCTCGCCGGCGAGCTCGATCGACCTGGCGCCGCGGATGAGCGCGGTCAGGATCGCGTCGGCCTCGAGGCGGGCGATCATCTGGCCCACGCAATTGTGGTCGGCGACGCCGAAGCCGAGATAGTTGCCGACCGTCTCGCGGCCGATGTCGTAGCGCTCCGGGTCCTGCCAGCGCCGGGGATCGCGGTTGGCGGCGCCGAGCAGCACGGTGACCTTGGTGTCGCCGGCCAGCCGGTAGTCGCCGAGATGGGTGTCGCGGATCGTCGTGCGCCAGGTGAACTGGAAGGGCGTGTCCATGCGGATGCCCTCCTCGAAGGCTGGACGCACCTTCCTCGGATCCGCCTTCACCCGCGCGAACTGATCGGGATTGCGGGCGAGGTGATGGAGCGTGTGTCCGATGGCGCTGATGGTGGAATCGACGCCGCCGCCGACGAAGGAGCGCGTGATGTTGGAGGCGACGCCTTCCTCGAGCTGGCCTGCCTCCTCGGCCTGGAACAGAAGGTCGGCGATCGACCCGGGCTCGACATTGGGGCGCTGGCAGGCTTCGTCGAACCAGTCGAGATAAGGTTCGGCCGCCTTCATCGCCTTGTGGTAGAGCTCGTTGTGGGGGCAGCTCTGGTTGAAGCGCATCTCGGCGATGGTGAGCGCCGCCTTGCGCTCGAGGCGGACGCCGACCGCCGCCGGGAAGGCGGATATGACATAGGGCTCGGTGACCTGGTCGACCGCGTCGAACGTGCCCATGGCGAGCACGCGCGCGGCGATCTCGGCGGCTTTCGCCTCGAAGAAGTCGCGCATGCGGCGGATCACCGTCGGCGGCATGGCGCGCGTCACCACCGAGCGGATCTGCGTGTGCTTCGGCGGGTCGACCTCCTGCAGCCGGCTCGGGATGCGGAACTTTCCGGGCTTGCGGATGTCCTGCATGCTGGTGCCGGCGCCGGTCATGAAGCGCGAATAATCGGACAGTACGGTCCTGCACTCCTCATGCCGGCCGACGGCGTACATGTCGTATTGCGGCAGCCAGACGATCGGCGCGGCGTCGCGTAGCGCCTCGTGCATCGGATAGGGATCGATTAGGTTCTCGATCGCCCACGGGTCCCAGTCGAATGCGGGAGGCTCCAGCGTGGCGACGGGGCTGGCCGGGACCGTGGCCTGGGCTTCGCTGTGTGGCTGCATCGGCTCTCTCCTGCCTGGTCGTGACGCCCGGCCGGCAGCATAGCCTACCGGGCAAAGGTCTGCCGGCGCTAATTGCCGGCCTGCTCGGCCTTGGCGATCTCGGCACGGAACTCGGCGAGCACCGCTGCCGGATCGGCGACGCCCTTGGCCTTGGCGCGCTTGATCCAGTCCTCCTCGATCGGCCTGACGACCTCCTTCAGGCCGTCTACGAAGGCCTTGTCGGCGGTCACGATCTCGTAGTTGTTGTCGGCGAGCACCTTCATGCCGTCGACCTCGCGGCGATGGAACGCCGAGCCGACGGAATGGCCGAGCTTCTCGACGGTGATGGCGAGGATCGCCTTCTGGTCCTGCTCGGAAATCTCGGCCCATTTGTCGGGATTGATCGCCATGATGTGCGCGGAATTGGCCATGCCGCCGGGCACCACGGTGGCGTATCTCATCAGGCCGGTTGCATTGTTCACGACCACCGTGTCGGCCTGGGTGACCTGGCCGTCGATGGCGCCGGTCGACAGCATCTCGAAGGCTTCCATCGACGACTTCAGGATGGGCACGCCGCCGACGGTCGTGAGTATGGCGGTGATGATGCCGTTGGGGCTGCGCAGCTTGAGGCCCTTGAGGTCGTCGATCTTCGTGACCGGCCGCCGGTTGTTGAAGGGCTGCACCGCGGTGATGTTCCACATTGTGATCGGGAAGACGCCGTCGAACTCGTTGAGCGCCAGAAAATGCTTGCGGTAGATGCGTTCGAAGACGAGCGACATTTTCGACGCGTCGTCGCCGAGCAGCGGCAGCTCGCCCATCTCCATCAGCGGGAAGCGCCCGGGCGTATAGGCGGGGATGATGAAGGACATGTCGGCGAGACCGTCGCGCACCACGTCGTATTGGCTGAGCGCGGTGCCGACCGTCTTCGGCAGCACCTCGACCTTGACGCGGCCCTCCGTGACCTTCTCGATGTCGGCGAACCAAGGGACGAACTGTTCCTGCACCAGCCAGTGGCCGACCGGAAGCCAGGAGGAATAGCGAAGCGTAACCTCCTGGGCGGCAGCCGCGCCCGCGCAAAATGCGATTGCCGCTACCATGGCGAAGCCGGCAAGTCTCTTCAGGAACATCTGTCACTCCGGTGGTTGGGGAAGCGGTTCATCGCAGGCCTGGTCGGTCAGTCGCCCGCCTTTGCCGATGCGGCGCGAAGCTCGGCGAGCACGGCGGCGGGGTCGGCGATGCCTTTCTGCCTGGCGGCGTCGATCCATTTCTGCTCCACCGGCGCAAGCACGGTCTTCAGCCTGGCGCCCTCCTCCGGGCTCAGCGTGTCGATCGCATAGCCCTTCGCCTTCATCGCCTCGAAGGCCTCGGCGTTCTCGCGCGCATAGGATTCGCCCACGGTCCTGGCGAGGCTCTCACCCGAGATCGCCAGGATCGCCTTCTGGTCCTCCGGCGCGATCTCGTTCCATTTGTCCTGGTTGACGATGGTCGCGTGGACCGTGTTGAAGAGGCCGTCCGGCACGACGGTGAAGCTGTCGAGGAAATCTATCCCATTGGCCGAGACCACGGTCTCGGGGATCATCAGGCTGCCGTCGATGGCACCCGTCGACAGCAGCTCGAAGGTCTCCGCCGCCGATTTGAGGATGGGCACGGCGCCGAGCAGGTTGAGCGCCTCGGTGGCGGCGTTGGACGCACTCCTGAGCTTCAGGCCCTTGAAGTCGGCGACAGCCTGGACCTTCTTGCCGCGGGTCGCGACATGGCCGGCGCTGCCGGTATAGACAGCCAGGAGGGCCACGCCGTCGAACTCCCCGGCGCCGGCGAAATGCTGCATGTAAAGGCGATGGAAGGCCGGGCCGGTCGAGGTCGTGTCGCCGGTGAGCGGCAGCTCGCCCATCTCCGCAAGCGTGAAACGGCCGGGCGTGTAGCCGACGACGATCCAGCTCATGTCCGCCAGCCCGTCATGGACGACGTCGAACTGGCTTTGCGGCGTGCCGACCGTCTTGGGCAGGATGTCGACCTTCACCCTGCCCTCGGTGACGGTCTCGATCTCCTCGAGATAGGGCACGATGTTGCTGGCGACGTACCAGTGGCTGGTCGGCAGCCAGGAGGAGTAGCGGATCGTCACCGTGTCGGCGAAGGCCGAGCCGGCGCACAGCAGCATGGCGCATGCGCAAGCCAGCGAGAGCAGTTTCCCTATCATCGCGTCTCCCTCCCTGCCGGCCTACAGGCGTGGGCTAGCCCGGCATGCCCGCCGAGGCGGCCGCAGTCCCGATGGGACTCCTGAACTTCAGTGGCGGCGAGAATGGCGGCGGCGACAAATTTGTCTGTCCCCCACCGGGTGACAGATGGGTCTCACCAGATCGGCCCGCGCCCGAACATCGGCAGCTCGCGGTAGGAGACGTCGTCGGGGCCGGGCAGGCTCGGACGCAGGATCATGTGCCTGGGCTGCGAGGGATCCGGCGGCGCGGCGCGGCTCTCCCTCAGCCAGTCGCGGGTGACGCCGCGATAGGCGATGCGCCAGACGCCGTCGCGGCACTCGTAGCGGTTGAAGGTGCGCGAGCCGGCGGTGACCTCCTCGCCATTGGGGCGGCGATGATAGGAGATGCGGTGCGTCTCGCCCTCCGCCTTGTCGCCCTCCACCTTGTACCACTCGTTGAGCACGTAATGCGCCGTCACCTCGAACTGCGCGAGATAGCCGGAGAAGATGTAGTCGACCCATTCGTAGCCGGTTCCCTGCCAGGCATCGCCGTGGTCCTCGATGGCGTCCGCAAAGAAGATCGAGCGGATCAGCTCGGGGTCGCGGCGGTCGATGCCACGGCAATAGGCCATCTCCAACTCGTGCAACCGCTCCTTGATCAGCAGCTTCTCGACTTCGGATTGCAGACGCTGTTCCATTCGACACATCCCGGCCTTCCTGAGGTTGCCGATCAGGACGCCAGCCGGCCCGAACGTCTGTCCCCGCCCGAAGGTGCATAGGCGACGGGCACCGTTGCTACGTTTGTCCGCGAACATGGAGGTATGCCGCTTGGCAAAAATCGCGATCGTCTATTACAGCAGCACCGGCCACCACTACGCGCTGGGCAAAGCCATCGAAGAGGGCGCGCGCGCCGAAGGGGCGGAGACGCGCCTGCGCAAGGTGCGGGAACTCGCCCCCGACGCGGCGATAGACAGCCGCCCCGGCTGGCGCGAGAACCTGGAGGCGACCAGCCATGTGGAGGAAGCGGCTCTTGCCGACCTCGAATGGGCCGACGGCTTCGTCTTCGGCACGCCGACCCGCTTCGGCCTGCCTTCGGCGCAGCTCAAGCAGTTCCTCGACCAGACCGGCGGGCTGTGGGCGCAGGGCAAGCTGCAGGACAAACCGGTGAGCATGTTCTGCGGCGCCGGCAATCCGCATGGCGGACAGGAGGCGACGCTGCTGACGCTCGCCACCGTGTTCTATCACTGGGGTTCGGTCATCGTGCCGACGGGCTACACCGACCCTTCGCTCAAGCCGGCGGGCGGCAATCCCTACGGCGTGAGCTTCACCGCGTCGAAGGACGGGCTGCCGGCCGAAGCGGCGGAAGCCGGCCGCTATCTCGGCCGCCGCATCGCCCGCTTTGCCGAGGCGCTGGCGGCGGCGCGCGAGCGCATCCAGGGCCGCGGCTGAAACGCCGGCAGCCTAGCGTCCCTGTCCCGCAGGACAGATGCTCGACGGGGACCGCCTAGTCTGGCCCCGCATCAAAGGGAGGCGCGCGATGCTGACCAACGGTCCGGATGCCGACGCATCGGCACGCCTGTCGGCGCAGGCGCAATATGCGGCGTCGGCGCTGGTGCTCTTCCTGACGCTTCTCGGCAGCCACCTCGCCACCCCGCTCTATCCGCTGTGGCAGGTCGAGTTCGGGCTGAGCACGTCGGCGATCACGCTGATATTCGCCTGCTACCCGCTCGGCGTCACCGCCGGCCTTCTGTTCGGCGGCCGCCTCGGCGACCAGCTCGGCCGCAAGCCGCTGATCCTGGCCGGCATCCTGGTGACCGCCCTTTCAAGCCTGACCTATCTGGCGGCGACCGGCATGGCCTATCTGGTCGCCGCGCGCCTGCTCAACGGCATCGCCATCGGCCTGATGAGCGGACCGGCCGTCGCGGCGATCGTCGAACTGCATCCGCGCGGCGACCGCTCCGAGGCCTCGCGCATCGGCGCCATCGCGACGCTCGCCTCCCCGGCGGTCGGCCTGCTGGTGGCGACGCTGGTCGTGCATTTCGGCAGCAGCCACGACACGGTGGTGATGCTGCCCTTCCTGCTGCAGCTATGCGGGTTGGCGGCGGCGCTTGGCCTGTTCCTCGCCTATCGTGAGACCATCCTGCCCGGCAGCCGCCGCGGTTTTCGGCAGACCTCCTTCGCGCCGCAGGGCCTTCGCGTCCCCGCCGAAATCCGGTCCGGCTTCGTCTTCGCATCGGTCACCGGCGCGCTGAGCTGGGCCAATACCGGCCTGTGGCTGGCGCTCGGCCCGGCACTGGTGTTCGACGTGCTCGGCGCCACCAACAAGCTGCTCGGCGGCCTCACCGTCGTGGCCTTCCTCACCACGGCGGGCGTCGTCCAGCTCTTCACCAAGGGCATGCCCTACCGGCGGGCGATCATGATCGGCATGGTGCTGGTGCCGCCCAGCCTCCTGCTCATCGTCGCGACCCTGATGTGGAAGTCGGCCGCCGGCCTCATCGCCGGCGCCGTCATGGCCGGCGCGGCGCAGGGACTCTCCTGGATGGGCTGCTCGGAGCTGGTCAACCGCATCACGCCGTCCGAGATCCGCGCCTCGGTGCTGTCGGGCCTCTACATCAGCGGCTATTTCGGCGCCGCCGTGCCGATCGTCGTCACCGGCGTGATCGCCGACCGGCTCGGGCTGCTGCCGGCGATCGTCATCCTCAGCATCGGCTTCAGCGTGCTGGCGGTCTATCTGGCGGTGCGCAACCGGTCGTTCAGCCGTGCCGAAGAGCGCGCGGCGCTCGCCGGCTCGGCTGCCGCGTGACTGCCCGCCGGCACTGTCCCCGGCAGGGAGGACATAGCGCCGAGCCGCGGGCCGATAGGTTTTTTGCAGTGCAAACCTGGCTCGCTGTGAAGCGGCTGCGGCCCTGACGGGAGCCGCCGCGACGAAGCAGCATCGTCTTCCGAGGACCGCCATGACCGAACCTGCCCGGCACGGACCGCTGACCGGCCTGCGCGTCGTCGAGATCGGCCATTTCGTCGCCGCGCCCTTCTGCACGCGCATCCTGGGCGATCTCGGCGCCGACGTCATCAAGATCGAGCCGCCGGAGGGCGACCCGGTGCGGCAGTGGGGAGAACAGATCGACGGCAACTCGCTGTGGTGGTCCATGCACGGCCGCAACAAGCGCTCGGTCACGCTCAACCTCAAGCAGCCGCGCGCCGCCGACATCGTGCTCAAGCTGGCCGAGACGGCCGACGTGGTGGTGGAGAATTTCCGCCCGGGACAACTCGCCCGGCTCGGGCTCGGCGACGACGTGCTGCGCCGCGCCCGCCCCGACCTGGTGATCGCGCACATCTCCGGCTATGGCCAGGACGGACCTTACCGAGACCGCGCCGCCTTCGGCGTCATCGGCGAGGCGATCGGCGGCCTGCGCCATCTCAGCGACCATGCGCCGGGCACCTCCGACCTGCCGCCGGTGCGGGTCGGGGTCAGCATCGGCGATTCGCTCGCCGGGCTCTACGCCGCCTTCGGCATCGTCTCGGCGGTGTGGCAGCGCGACCGGGTCGGCGGCGACCGCAAGGGCCGCACGGCCGACGTGGCACTGACGGAAGCGGTGCTGAGCATGATGGAAGGCATGCTGCCCGAATATGGCGCACTGGGAAAAATACGGCAGCCGACCGGCTCGCGCATCCCGACGGCAGCGCCCTCCAGCGCCTATCCGAGCGTCGACGGCCGGTGGATCCTGATCGCCGCCAACTCGGCGCCGCTGTTTTCCAGGCTCAGCACCCTGATCGGCCGGGCGGATCTGCCCGGCGACCCGAAGTTTGCCGACAACCGCTCGCGGGTGCAGAACGTCCAGGAACTCGACTCGATCATTGCGACCTGGACCCGGCAACTGCCTGTTGCCGACATCGAGCGCCGGCTGAACGAGGCCGACATCCCCTGCACGCAGGTCTATACGGCGGCCGAATGCGCCGCTGACCCGCAGTTCCTTCACCGCGGCATGGTGCGGACGGTGGAAGACAGGCTGTTCGGACAAGTCCTGCATGGCGGGGTGGTGCCGCACATCCCCGACGACCCCGGCGCGATCCGCTGGCCCGGACCGGCGATCGGCGAGCATACCGACGCGGTGCTCGGCGAAATCCTGCCGGCCGAGCAGATCTCGGTGCTGCGCAGGGAGGGCGTGATCTGATGGCTGAAGCAGCCGGGCAGTCTGTCGAGATCGTCGAGGTGGGGCCGCGCGACGGCTATCAGGGGATCGGGCCGTTCATTCCGACCGCGACCAAGATCGCCTTCCTCGAACGCCTGGCGGCGACGGGCCTTTGGCGGATCGAGATCGGCTCCTTCGTCAGCGCCACGGCCTTGCCGCAGCTGAGCGACACCGCCGAGGTTCTTGGCGCCTGCGCCGGGATCGCCGGCATCCGGCCGCAGGTGCTGGTGCCCAACGAGAAATACGGCCGGGCCGCGCTCGCCGCGGGATCGACCTTCCTGGCCTTCGTGCTGTCGGTTTCGGAGGCGCACAACCGCAGCAACGTGCGCCGGCATCTGCTGGAATCGGTGGAGGAATACCGCCGCCTGATCGCCGCCCTGCCGGACGGCATCGACGTGCGGCTGAACCTGGCGACCTCCTTCGACTGCCCGTTCGACGGCCGCGTCGCAGAAGCCGACGTGCTGGCACTGCTGGAGGAACTGGTGCCGATCCTGCCCGATGCGGAGATCTGCCTGTGCGACACGACCGGGCGCGCCTCGCCCGACCATGTCGAGCGCCTGGTCGCAGCGTGTCACGCACGGTTCCCGCAGGCGCGGCGCTGGGCGCTGCATGCGCACGATACCTACGGGCTCGGCCTGGCGAATGTCTATGCCGCCTGGAAACAGGGTATTCGCGTTTTCGACGCATCCTTCGGCGGGCTCGGCGGCTGCCCCTTCGCGCCGGGGGCGACCGGCAATGTCGCGACGGAGGATCTTGCCTGGATGTTCCGGCGCATGGGAGTGGCGACGGGCGTCGATCTCGACGCGCTGGTGCCGGTCGCCTGCGACGGCGCGGCCATACCCGGCGGGCTGCCGGGCGGGCGCGTCCGCCACGCGCTGACGGCTTCGGCGCGATAGAGCCGAGGCCAGACCGGCCTTCAGATGGCGACGACAAGCTTGCCGAAATGCCCGCCGGAGCGCAGGCGTTCATAGGCTTCGGCCGCCTCCTCAAAGGCATAGACCCGGTCGACCACGGGTCGCATGCCGTTCTGGCCGATCGCCCGGTTCATGGCCCGGAACATGTCGCAACTGCCGACGGTGATGCCGGTCAGGCGGATGCAGCGGCTGATGATCGCCCTAGGGTCGATCGCCGAGCCGCCGGCGACGAAGCCGATCGACACGATCGCGCCGCCGACGCGCACCGCGCGGAACGATTTCTCCAGCGTGCCGGGGCCACCGACCTCGATCACAAGGTCGGCGCCCACGCCGTCCGTCAGATCGAGGACGGCACGATCCCAGCCGGGCTCGGCCGTGTGATCGAGCACATGGTCGGCGCCCAGCGCTGCGAGCCGCTCACGCTTTTCGGCGCTGCCGGAGGTGTGGATCACCCGCGCGCCCATGAGCTTGGCGAATTGCAGCGCCATCACCGAGACGCCCCCGCTGCCCTGCAGCACCACCGTCTCGCCGGGCCGCAGGCGCGCGACTTCGGTCAGCGCGTTCCAGGCGGTCAGCGCCGCGCAGGGCAGCGTCGCCGCCTCCTCGAACGACAGGTGCTCCGGAACCGGAATAGCCGCATGCGCCGGCAGCACGACGTACTCGGCGAGCACGCCGTCGATCGAGCCGCCGAGCCCGCGCCTGCGCGCCGCAGCGGTGATCGGGCCGGAAATCCAGTCGGGATAGAAGGCGCCGGCGACGCGGTCGCCCACCGCGAGGCCGCCGACGCCTTCACCCAGCGCCATAACCTCGCCGGCGCCGTCCGAAAGCGGGATCAACGTATCCGGAATCCCTGATCCGTAGTGGCCGTCCGCAACCAGCAGGTCGCGATAATTGAGCGATGCCGCCCGCACGCGTACCAGCACCTCCCCACGCCCCGGCACCGGCTCGGGCAGATCGACGGGTTTCAAGTCCTTGCGGCCGGCTGATCCTGTCAGATGATATGCTCTCATCGCGGCCGCCTATCGCGCCAGGTAGCCGCCGTCGACCGCGATCTCGACGCCGGTGATGTATCTGGCCTCGTCGGAGGCGAGGAAGAGCACCGCGTTGGCGATGTCCTCGACCTCGCCGGTGCGCCCCATCGGGATGCCGTCGAGCATGCGCTGGCGCGTCGCCGGATCGGCCTTGGCCGTCGAGTTGCGCATCGGCGGCATGACGCCCGGCATCACCACGTTCACGCGGATGTCGTCGCGGGCGAACATCACCGCCGCCGTCTTCGACATGCCGAGCACCGCGCCTTTCGAGGCGCCGTAGCCGAGATGCAGTCCCATGCCGACCTTGGCGGAGATGGAGGAGATGTTGACGATCGCGCCGCCGCCCGTCCCGCGCATGTGCGGCACGGCGGACTTGATGCCGAGGAACGGCCCCTTGCCGTTGATGTCGGCCTGCCGCTCCCAGGCGGTGTCGTCGAAGATCTCGGTGGTTCCGGGGCCGATGCCGGCATTGTTGACGAGGATGTCGAGGCGACCGAAGGCGGTGACGACCGCCTGGACGACCTCAGCCCACTGGCGCCCATCGGTGACGTCCAGCGTCCGGAAGATGGCGGCGTCGCCGAGCGAACGCGCGATCGCCCTGCCCTCCTCCTCCAGGCGATCGGCGACGCACACCTTCGCGCCCTCCTCGATGAACCGTTTTGCGGTTGCCGCCCCCAGCCCCGAGGCCGCCCCCGTGATAATCGCAACCTTGCCGGCCAAACGCATGCGCAGTCTCCGTTCGTGTTGATCGGCTGTGCCGGCCGCGTCAGGGACGCAGCACGATCTTGCCGAAATGCCGGTTGGCGCGCATGTGCTCATGCGCAGCGACGGCCTCGGCGAGGGGGAAGCTGCGGTCGATCGGCAAAGACAGATTGCCGGCCGATACGGCCTCCCAGAGATCAGCCTTCATGCGCTCGACGATGGCGCGGACCTCTGCGAGCGCGCGCGTGCGGAAGGTGACGCCAACATAGGCGAGCCGTTTCGCCGCGTGCAGGTCGAAATCGAACTCGGCTCTTGCCCCGCCGAGCCGCCCGACATTGACGATGCGGCCGAGCACGGCAGCGGCCTTCATCACCGAATCGATGCTGGGCCCGGAAACCATGTCGATCGCGACGTTCGCACCCTTGCCGCCCGTCGCGGCGAGCAGAAGCTCCGGCCAGGCCGGATCAGCTGGATCGAGCGTCAGGGTCGCGCCGAACGGCTTCAGCCTCTCGCGCTTGGCGGCATCGCCCGATGTGGCGGCAATGACGGAGGCGCCGCGCAGCCGCGCGATCTGCATGGCCATCAGGCCGACCGCCGAGCTCGCGCCATGGACGAGCACAGCGTCGCCCTCGGCAAGGCGCCCCTGGGTGACCACCGCGTCATGCGCCGTCATCAAAGCGAGCGGCAGCACCGCCGCCTGCTCGAAGCCGAGCTCCTCCAGCCGGATGGTGCGGCCCATGTCGGCGACGGCGTAGTCGGCATAACCGCCGCCGCCCGAGCACATCACGCGATCGCCGACTTGCAGGCCCTTCACGGCCTTGCCGAGTTCGACGATCTCGCCGGCCCATTCCATGCCGATCGGTTTTCCCAGCGCCTCCTTGGTCGCGACGCCTGCCCCCTTGGCTGCATTGAGGTCGGCGCGGTTCATGCCTGCGGCGGCGACCTTGACCAGCACCTGCTCGTCGCCGGGAGCCGGCCTCGGCACCTCCCGGATGGCCAGCCCCGCCTCCGTGGCGACCCCGGCCTGCATGGTTGCACTCATCGTCCGGCTCCTCGAAATGCGATCAGAATGGTATCTTGGAATCCTTGGTCGGATTGGCTGCAGGCGGTCAATGCATGTGCAGGCCGCCATTGACATCGATGGTGGTGCCGGTGACGAAGGCGGCGCCGGCCGAGGCCAGATAGGACGCGGCTGCCGCAATTTCCTCCGGCAGACCGATGCGGCCGAGCGGCAGTGCGTCGAGCTTGTTGTATTTCTGGCCGTCGGCCGGCCTGCCGGTCGCCTGAGCCAGCATCGGCGTCTCGATCGGACCCGGCGCGATCGCGTTGACGGTGACGCCGATCGGCCCGAGGTCGCGCGCCGCCGACTTGGTCAGCCCGAGCACGGCCGCCTTGGACGCCGAATAGGCAACGCCGGATTGCAGGCCGCCCATCTGTCCGGCGGCCGAGGAGACCGTGATGATGCGGCCATGCTCGACCGGCCGGGCACGGCGCCGCCGCGCCATCTCGCGCATGCACAGGAACGTGCCGCGGCCATTGATCCGGTTCACCCAGTCCCAGTCGTCCACCGTCGATTCGGCAAGGCCTATCCCGGTGGCGGTGCCGCCGGCGCCGAGCACGCCGGCGAAATGCGCCAGCACGGCGATCGGGCCGAGCTCGGCCTCAACCTTGTCGAACGCCGCGATGACGGCCTGCTCATCGCTGACATCGAGCGCGACGCCGACATGTCCGGAGCCCGGCAGCCCGGCAGCGGCCTTGCGCGACGCCTCGCCGTCCAGGTCGGCGACGATCAGCGTCATGCCATCCTCCGCGAATTTCTTCGCCGTCGCTAGGCCGAGCCCGCCCGTGCCGCCGGTGACCAGTGCGATCCTCATCGATGCAAACTCCATGCAGCAATTGCCAAATATCCCGTGCCGGCACCTGCCGGCATCACCTTCACGGCTCAGGCTCAGGCGGCGCTGTCCTGCGGCTCGATGGTCCGTTCCCAAGCCTCGACCAAATGCTCGGCGATGAAGACGGACGAGGTCTGGCCGCCGTCGACTGCAAGCACCTGGCCGGTGACGAATACCGCTTCGTCACTGGCAAGGAAGGCGACCGCGGCGGCGACGTCCTCGGGCCGGCCGACATGGCCGAGCGGCATGGTGCCGACGATCGTCGCCTGGAACCGGGCGGTGGCGAGCCGCCCCTCGGTCTGCGGCGTTGCGATGATGCCCGGCGCCACGGCGTTGACGCGGATGCCTTGCGGTCCGTATTCCGCCGCCATGTGGCGGGTAAGGCCGATCACGCCGGCCTTGGCTGCCGAATAGGCGGCCCAGCGGCGGTAGCCGGACAGGCCGATCGAGGAGGCGATGTTGACGATGGTCCCCTTGGTCAGGCGCAGCTCGGGCAGGACGTCGCGCGACAGCCGGAAGGTCGTGCGCAGGTTCACGTTGAGCTGGAAGTCGTAGATCTCGTCCGTGGTCTCATGCGCCGGCGGCGCGTTGCCGACGCCGACATTGTTGACGAGCACGGCGACTGAGCCGAACTCCTGCTTGCAACGGCCGATGATCGCCGCCGGCGCGTCGTCGGCCGTGGCGTCGGCGACCAGCGTGGCGATCCGCTCGCCGGACAAGGTCGCCAGCGTGTCGGCGTTCCTGTCGACGGCGAGCACCAGCGCGCCCTCGCGGTGCAGCCTTTCGGCGATGGCGCGGCCGATGCCCTGGCCGGCGCCGGTGACGATGGCCGCGCGGCCGCTCAGACCCTGCATCAGACCCTGCCCGCCGTCCACTCGGCCGAATAGTCCTTGCCTATCTGCACGACCTGCTGGTCGAACATCAGGATGCGGGTGGCCTCCATGTCGAGGAACTTGCGCTCATCCTCGATCATCTCGTTCTGGAAATAGGGCAGCGCATGCATCTCCTTGCGCGCCTCGAGGCTCTCGAACCAGGATTCCGAAAAGCCGTCATAGTCGAGCGGGCCGACATTCGGCCAGCCGCTGCTCGGCACCATATGATGCTGGACGTAGCGCTTGATGTATTTGGACAGGATCGGGTCGTTGGCAATCAGCGGGCCGTGCACCTCGCGCCAGTGGCGTGAGAACTCCTCGCGCGAGAGGCCAGGCTTGCGTTTGTAGAAGCCGAGCGTGATCAGCATCTTTCTTCCCCAGCATACGGCGGCGGACCGGAGCGCGGTCGCGGCGATCGAATGCGGGCACGGTGACGCAGCACTGCCACGGGCTCTATCCCTGCCGCGAGGGACGTGCAGGCGGAATTCGCGGAGCGTAGGTATCTGTCGCAGAAGCGAGGCAGGTCGCGTCGTCTGTCTATACGAACCGCGGCCGGCACTCCCCGCAGGAGCGCCGGTCAGGATTGGAGGAGTCGCGACGGCCGGTCAGGCCTGTTCGAGCCAGACCTTCTGCAGATCGATCTGGAAGGTCTGGTGAACGCCGTAGTTCTTGACCTTCGGATTCATGTGGCTGAAGAGCTTCTGCCAGTATGGCTGGATGATCACCCCGGAGTCCTGCAGGATGGTCTCCAGATCCTTCATGACTTCCCGCCGCTTCTCCGGATCGCTGATGGAAAGCGCCTCCTTCAGCTTGGCATCGAAGGTCGCGTCGGAATAGGCGCTCTCGTTCCATGCCTCGCCGGTGCGGTAGCCGAGCGCCAAGATCTGCACGCCGAGCGGGCGCATGTACCAGATCGTCATCGAGTACGGGTACTTCGTCCAGTCGTTCCAAAAGGTCGAGCCCGGCAGCACGGTGCGCTTCACCTTGATGCCGGCGTCGCGGAGCTGCGCGGCGATGGCGTCGCCGGTGTTCTTCTGCCAGTCGTCCTCGATGGTGATGAGCTCGTGCTCGAAATCGGCCTGTCCGGCCTCCTCCATGAGCTTCCTGGCGCCCGCCGCGTCGCGTGTCTTCTTGGGCAGAGGATAATATTCGGGGTGGATCGGGCTGACGTGATGGTTCTCACCGACATCGCCGCGACCGTTGTAGCCGAGTTGCAGAACGACGGCGTTGTCGACGGCCATCTGCAGCGCGTTGCGGACCCGCTTGTCGTCATAGGGCGTGTGCGTGACATTCGTGCGCGCCACCAGAGTGGTTGCCGTGGCGACCTCGGACTTGGCCAGCCCGATATTGTCGAGGATGTCGATGAAGTCCGCCGGCGTTTCGAAGTTGATGTCGATCTCGCCGGACTCGAAGGCGTTGACCGTCGCCGAAAAGTCCGTACCGTAGTCGATGAACTCGACGGAATCGAGCAGCGCCTCGCCGCCCCACCACTTGCCGTTCTCGCGGCGCTTGACGACGGCCTTCGAACCGGTGTCGTAGGACACCAGCTCGAACGCTCCCGTGCCGATCGGCTTGCCGACAGGGTCGTCGCCCGCGAAGCTGCGATGCACCACCAGGGCCGGATAGTCCGTGAAGTTCGGGATGAGCGAGATATCCGGCGCGTTCAGCGTCAGCTTGACCGTGTGATCGTCGACCTTCGTGATCGCGCCGTCCTTCGCCTTGCCGGTGGCCTCGTCGATCAGCGCGCCGACGCGCGCGGCCATGGAGTTGCCGGAGACGCCCTTCTCGCACCAGCGGGCGAGATTGAAGATGACGTCGTCGGCATTGAAGGCATCGCCGTTGGTCCATGTGACGTCCTTGCGGACATGCAGGACGTATTCCGTCGCGTCGTCGTTGACTTCCCAGCTTTCGAGCAGGACCGGCTCGAAGGTGAACTCGCGGGTGTAGCGGACGAGCGGCTCCAGCCATGTACGCGATATGTTGGCCAGTTCGACCCAGTCGTAGGTTCGCGGGTCCTTCTGACCCTTGACGGCCATGGCGACGCGCAGCCTGCCGCCCTTCGTGCCTTCCTGCGCGAGCGCCCTGGAGGGGGCCGCAAGTCCGATCATGCCGTAGGCCAGCGCCGTCGATGCACCCATCGCGCTCGCCAAAGCGAGGAATTCGCGCCGGTCCATGCCGCCGGCCCGGACATCCGCGGCCATCTTTTCGATCGCCGGCGAAACCCGGTCGCCGTTGCTTTTGAAGAAAAGCATCTACTCCTCCTATTATCGTTACGTTGCTCTTGTCTGCTCTTTTTTCGAGAGTGGTTCCCTACACTCTCAGCGTGAAACGGATGCCGTCATAGACAGCGGCGTGGATGTTGCGCGAGGCGACCGCATCGCCGATGCGGAACAGAACGAAGCCGCCATCCCTGTTGCGCGGCGGAAAGATGTCGCCGCCCGTCACCAGGCGCTCGTAGTCGACGGCGCCGCGGTTTTTCGAGAGCGGCTTCAGCGCATGGTAGAGATCGTCATTGGCCTGCGTGCCATGCTCGACCACCACCTGGTCGACACGCCGCTCCTCGCACCAGCCGTCGGCAAAATCGGAACACAACACCGCCACGAGCTGGTTGCCTTCGCGCCGCACCGATCTCAGCCTGGTGTTGATGGTGACGCGCACGCCCTTTTCGTGGAAGGCCCTGACATAGGGCACATGGTTCATGCCGCCCATCTCGGGCGCGAAGAAGCGTTCCGGCGAGACGAGCTCGAGACGCGAACCGGCATTGGCGACGATCTCCGCCGCCGTCATGCCCTGATGGCCGCCATTGTCGTCGTAGAGCAGCACGTTGTCCGCCGGCTTCACGGCACCGGACACGATGTCCCAACTGGAGATCACGAGATCGTCGCCCGCCTCCAGCGGCGGATTTTGCGGCAGCCCGCCGGTGGCAACGACCACCACATCGGGCTCCAGGCCCAGCACGTCGTCGGCTTCCGCCCAGATATTGTATCGGACCTCGGCGCCCAGCCGTTCCAGCTCGGAAAGCCGCCAGTCGACGATACCGATCAGCTCCCTGCGGCGCGGATTGTGGGCGGCGAGCCGCACCTGGCCGCCGGCCTTCTCGGCCGCCTCCAGCACGGTGACGGCGTGGCCCCTCGCGGCGGCGACACGCGCCGCCTCAAGCCCGGCCGGACCGGCGCCGACCACCACCACCTTCCGCGGCGCGTCGGCCGCCCTGCCGATCACATGCGGGATCGTCGCCTCGCGGCCGGTGGCGGCATTGTGGATGCACAACGCCTCGCCGCCCTCGTAGATGCGGTCGAGGCAGTAGGTGGCGCCGACGCAGGGCCTTATCTCGTGCTCGCGCCCTTCCATCACCTTGCGCAGGATGTGCGGATCGGCGATGTGGGCGCGCGTCATGCCGACCATGTCGAGCTTTCCGCTGGCGATGGCGTGGCGGGCCGTCGCCACGTCCTGGATACGGGCGGCATGGAACACCGGGAACTTCGTCGCCGCCCTCACCTCGCCGGCGAAGTCGAGATGCGGCGCCGAGCGCATGCCGGTGATCGGGATCACCTTGGTGAGCGCCGCATCGGTCTCGATGGTGCCGCGGATGACGTTGAGGAAATCGACCTTGCCCGACGAGGCCAGGCGGCGGGCGATCTCGACGCCCTCCTCCTTCGACAGGCCGGCGGAAAAATCCTCGTCGGCGACCATGCGGATGCCGACGATGAAATCCGGCCCGACCGCCTTGCGCACGGCGTCGAGCACGAGGTTGGTGAAGCGCAGCCGGTTGTCGAGCGAGCCGCCGAAATCGTCGTCGCGACGATTGGTGGCGGGCGACCAGAACCCGTCCATCAGATGGCCGTAGGACTCGAACTCGATGCCGTCGAGACCGGCCTCCTTCATTCGCTGCGCGGCCGAGGCGTAGTCCGCGACGATGCGCTCGATGTCCCACTCCTCGGCCTGCTTCGGGAAGGCGCGATGCGCCGGCTCGCGCACCGGCGAGGCCGAGAGCACCGGCAGCCAGTCGGCCTTGTTCCAGCCGGTGCGGCGGCCGAGATGGGTGAGCTGGATCATCACCTTGCAGTCGTGCTCGTGGCAGGCGCCGGCCAACTCGGCGAGCCATGGCACGATCTCGTCACGATAGGCCTGCAGGTTGCCGAAGGCGGCCGGGCTGTCGCGCGACACGATCGCCGAGCCGGCGGTCATGGTCAGCGCCATTCCGCCCCTCGCCTTCTCGGCATGATAGAGCCGGTAGCGCTCCTTCGGCAGGCCGTCCTCGGAATAGGCCGGCTCGTGACTGGTCGACATGACCCGGTTCTTGAGCCGCAGGTGCCTGAGCTGGAAGGGCTGAAGCAGCGGGTCCTTCGCCGCCAACGCACTCGGCGCCGCGTTCACGCGCCATGCTCCAGCGTTTCAGGGGACCGATCCATTCCTTCCTTCGTCGTCCGCTCTAGTTCACCGTGTCCGGCAATCGCTCCTCACGTCGCGCGATGAAGTCGGCGAGCCCTTCGGCGATACCCTCGTCCAGTTTCGGCTCCTCATAGTCGGCAAGCATGGCACGCGCCTTCTCGCGTCCGCGCGTGTCATGATCCCTGGCTCCTTCGGCGTTCCACTGCTCGAAGGAATTGAAGTCCATGAGGGACGGCATGAAGAAGGCCGACTCGAAATGCTCGAGCGTGTGCTGGGTGCCGAGGAAATGGCCGGCCGGGCCGACCTCCCGAATGGCCGCCAGCGCGTCCTTGAAGTCGTCGAAGGAAAGCCCGCCCGCATATTTGTACCATCCGACCAGCTGCTCGCAGTCGGTGGCGAATTTCGAATAGCCGCAGGTCAGGCCGGCTTCCAGCCATCCCGCCGAATGCCAGATGTAGTTGGCGCCTGCCAGAATGGCCGCATGCATCAGCATGTTGGCCTCGTAGCCGGCCTGGGCGTCGTTCAGCTTCGACCCGACATGGAAACCCGACGTGCGCCAGGGAAGCCGGTATTTCCGCGCCAGCGCACCCATCAGGTACATCATCTGCGCGGCCTCCGGCGTGCCTCCCATAGGAGCGCCGGTCTTCATGTCGACGGTCACCATGAACTGCCCGTAGATCTGCGGCGAGCCCGGCCGGAGGAGTTGCGTGAACGCCACGCCGGCCAGCGCCTCGGCGTTGACCTGGGCCACCGCGCCGACGGCGGACGCCGAAGTCGAGGCGCCGCAAAGGGCGAAGGGCGCCAGGATCAGCGGCTGGTTGTGGCGCGCATAGACCTTCATCGCATCCAGCATCGTCGCATCCCACACCAGGGGCGAGTTGCAGTTGGTGATGGAGACGAGGACCGGATTGTCGCGCACGAACTCCTGACCGAAGACGATGCCGGCCATCTCCATCGTGTCTTCCGCCCGCTCGCGGGACGTGACGATGCCCATGAACGGCTTGTCGGAGTGCTTCAGCGCCGAATGGATGATGTGCAGGTGCCGCTTCGGCACCGGAATATCCATGGGCTCGCAGATGATCGAACTCGAGGAATGCAGCGCCGGCGCCATGTAGGCCAGCTTGTGGAAGTTATTGAGGTCCGCGAGCGTACCGTAGCGGCGGTTGTTGTCGAGGTCGCGCACATAGGGCGCGCCGTACATCGGCACGAAAATCGAGTTGTCGCCGCCGACCTGGACCGTGCGGTCGGGGTTACGGGCGTTGAGCGTGAATTCGGCCGGCACCTTGGCGACCAGTTCCATGAGCAACGCACGGTCGATGCGCACGCGGGTGTCGGTGACGTCGGCGCCGGCGCGCTTCCACATGGCGATCGCCTCGTCGTCACGGAACTCGCATCCCACCTCTTCGAGGATGGCAAGCGACGCCTCGTGGATCAGCTCGACGGCTTCGTCCGGCACGATGTCGTAGACGGGTATCTTGCGCACAAGCGTCGGGAACGAGGGGATCGGCGCGCTGCGCATGGCCTTGCGGCCGAGACGCCCGCCGCCACGGCGGTGGGCTACAAGCTGTTCCGAGGTCCGGACGGCATCCGCTACGGTCATTGTTCCGCACTCCCTTGCCCGTAAGGAGAACGCCTCGCAAGCTCGGATTCAAGCGAATAAGCGACCAGCTTCGCTTGAGCTCAGCTCAATCGTCAAGGGAGAGCAGCCAGTCGCGCAGCACGGTAGCCTGACGGCTCAGCGGCCGGCGGGCGCTCCAGGTGACGAAGTAGGACCGCGGCGCCGCGATCTCGGCGTCGGTGAGCTGCACCAGATCGCCGGACTCGAGCAGCGGCGTGACTAGGCTGGCCCAGCCCAGCACGGCGCCATGGCCGCTGCGCGCCGCCTGCAGCGCGATCACGTGGCTGTTGAAGCGGCGCACGTTGAGGCGCCGATCCGGACAGCCGACCTCGCGGAAGAAGTCGGCCCAGGTCGTCCAGTCCCAATCTATGCCTTCGACGGAAAGCAGTTGCAGCTTGGAAAGGTCCTCGATCGTCGCGACCGGATGTGTGCGCGCGAAACCGGGGCTCGCCACCGGGAAGATGCGGTCGTCATAAAGCTTTGCCGACAGCTCGTCCGGCCAATCGCCGCTGCCGTAGCGAAGCCTGAGATCGATGTCGGGACGATCCAGGCCACGCGGCTGATCGGAGATGACGTGGTCGACGACGATGTCCTGGTGACTGCTCCAGAATGCGCTCATGCGCGGCATGAGCCAGAGATGAGCCATCGCCATGGTGCATCCGATGGTGACGTTCGGCTGCCCCCCGGCGGCCTTCACCTGCAGGAAGGTGGAGGAGATCCGCTCGAAGCCTTCGCGCAGCGCCGCGGCTATCGTCTCGCCCTCGCGCGTCATTTCGAGCGCCCGGTGGCGGCGCACGAACAGCGGATTGCCGAGTTCCTCCTCCAGCATCCGGACCTGCTTGGAAATCGCGCCCGGCGTCACGTTGAGCTCGTCGGCAGCCTTGGTGAGGCTGAGGTATCTGGCTGCTGCCTCGAACGCAGCAAGGGCGTTCAACGACGGAAGGCTATAGTATCGGCGAACCATGCTGATGCTACCCCGGCCGCATGCCGCGGCTCAATGTTGGAACGAACATTCGCCGCAGCCTCGTTTGCCTGTGGCTCAACCGCCGGGGAATTTCGTTCATGTTGACTATTAGCCTCGTTTGCCGGTCGATGTGCAACCGCCGTCTTCCCTCGCGGAGATGGATCCGCCGCAGGTACCGAAACGCGTCCGCATCAAAGGTGCGGCGCTCCGAGGGAGGGGGCAGTGTCCCAACGGGGTTTCAAACGACTTTTCGAACCGGTGGCGTTGCGGGGAAAGACGCTCCGCAACCGCATCGTCTTCGGCGCTCACACGGCGAACATGGCGGTGGAGGGCGTGCCTACGGAGCGGCATGTCGGCTACTACGCCGAACGCGCGATCGGCGGCGCGGCCATGGTGGTGGTGGAACCGATGCCCGTGCACGCCGCCGCCGTGCTGACCCGCGGCAACTTTCGCCCTGGCGATGACAGCGTGATCCCCCACTTCCGCAAGGTGACCGAAGCGATCCGCGGCAACGGCGCCGTGGCGATCCAGCAGCTCTACCATGTCGGGCAGCACGCCGACGCAGACAACTCCTTCCACGCCGGCTGGTCGCCATCCGGCCTGCCGAGCTACCACGACTCCGACGGCTCGCACCGCATGACCGAGACTGAAATCGAGGACACGATCGACGGCTTCGTCCAGGCGGCACGCCGCTGTCGCGCGGCCGGCTTCGACGGCGTCGAAGTGTGGGCGGCCTATCATTCGATGCTCGACCAGTTCTGGACGCCCTGGTCGAACCGCCGCGCCGATCGCTGGGGCGGCAGCCTCGAAAACCGCACGCGCATGAGCCGCGAGGTGATGAGCCGTATCCGACGGGAATGCGGCGAGGACTTCATCGTCGGCCTCGCCGTCAATGATGAGCCGGACGTCGAGGTGGCGCTGAAGCGGGAGGCGCTGTCCGAGATCGTCGAGCGGCACGACCGCGACCACCTGATGGACTACGTCACCTGCGGCTCCGGCAGCTACTTCGACTTCTACAAGATCATGCCGACCTTCGTTTACCCGGAAAAACTCGGCACCGAGCTCGCGGCCGTGCTGAAGTCCACTGTCCGCCACGCTCTGGTCACGGCCGAAAGCCATATCCGCACGCCCGAAAACGCCGAGGGCGTGCTGAGCGAGGGCCGCGCCGACCTGGTCTCGATCGTGCGCGGGCAGATCGCCGACCCGCATCTCGCCAACAAGGCTGCCACCGGACGCGCCGACGACATCCGCGGCTGCCTGTCTTGCAACCAGATGTGCTGGGGGCGCCGCTCGCGCGACTACTGGATCAGTTGCGTCATCAATCCGTCGGCCGGACGCGAATTCGAATGGGGAGGCGACCGCTTCACGCCGGCCGAACGGCCCAAGCGCGTGTTCGTCGTCGGCGGCGGGCCGGCCGGGCTGGAAGCGGCGCGCGTCGCGGCGGAACGCGGGCACCATGTGGTGCTGGCGGAAGCCTCGGATCGTCTGGGCGGGCAGTTCCGCCTGGCAGGCCTGCAGCCGCGCCGGGCGCAGATCCTCGACCTCATCGATTGGTATCAACGGCAACTCGGCCAGTTGCAGGTCGAGGTGCGCTACGGGCACTATGTCGAAGCCGACGACGTTGAGCGCGAAAATGCCGAGCACGTCATCATTGCCACGGGGTCCCAGCCGCCCGACGGCGCGTTCCAACGGGCGTTGCCGCAGTTCGACGGCATTCCGGGTGGAGGACCTGCCCTGTCCGCGGAAGCGGTGATGGCGCGCGAGGCTAGGCCAGGCAAGCGGGTCATCGTGCTCGACGACGGCGGCAACTGGAAGGGATGCGGCACGGCCTGGAAGCTTGCCGAGGATGGTCACGAGGTCACGATCGTCACGCCGGATGCCCTGGTGGGCAAGGAGTTGCAGCGGATGGCCGTCGACCTGCCGCTGCGCCGCGCGCTCGCCCGCCTCGGCGTCCGCTTCCTGACCGAAAGCGCAGTGATCAACTGGAACGGCGAGTTGGCGACGATTGCTTCTCTGCTCGATGGCCGCGAGCAGCAATGCGAAGCGGACGCGCTGGTCTATGCCGCCACCAACGTCGCGGACGACGCTCTCGCGCGCGGACTGGAGGAACGCGGCGTCTCCTTCGCCGCGATCGGCGACTGCACGGCCGCGCGCCAGGCGGCATTCGCGATCCATGACGGACGCAAGATCGCGCTGGCACTATAGGAGCGCCCGGCGAGCAAAGGGTTCGGCGCAGGCCTGCGCCAGCCGCCGGGCAACAACGTGATCAGTTCCACAGCAACAGCGGCTCCTTCTCCTTCGTCGTCACCGAGAAATGGGCCGGTCCGACCTCACGGAAGAAGCGGGAGAACATCTCGATGAACAGCCGGACGAAGAGCGGCTTCGAATTGCCGTAGGGGTCGAGGATGATGACGGACGGCGGCGGCAGTTCGTCGAGGATGGGGCGGCGTACGATCGCCGATCCGTCGGCCGTGGCGCGGCCGATCGGCCGCATGTTGAGGATGGACATGCCGAAGCCGGAGGCGACCGCCGAGCGGACCGTCTCGTAGGACCGGGTGTGGAAACGGACTTCCGGCCGCTTCGCCAGGATATCGAAGAGCGTCAGCAGGTAGGTCGCGGTCTGCGGCATGTCGAGCAGGACGAACGGGCGCGTGGCGATGTCGGCGAGCCATACCGCATCCCTGGCGGCCAACGGGTCGTCGGCATGCAGCAGCGCATGCGCCGGCACCTTGCAGATCTTCGTCATCGTGCCGGTCGTGATCGAGCCGATGTCGTAAAGGACGGCGAGATCGATGATGCCCTCGGACAACCATGACTGCAGCTGCACCTGGTCGCCTTCGAGCAGGTCGATCTCCACGTCGCCGACATGGTCGACATACCGGCGCAACATCTCCGGCATGAACAGCGCGCCGAAAGGCTCGAAGCAGCCGATGCGCAGCACCTTGGGGACGCGTTCCGAGAGGTCGCCGATGGCGCGGTCGAACTCGGTCGCTGCCGACAGCATGATCCGCGCGGCGCTGATGAAGCGTTCGCCGGACGGCGTTATCTGCACGCCGCGCGCCGGGCGCCGCTCGAAGATGCGTGCGCCCATCTCGCCCTCGGCGAGGGCGATGGCGGCAAGGATGGAGGATTGCGAAATATGGAGCGCCTTCGACGCGGCCTGAACGCTGCCGAGGCTCGCGACCTCGCAGACGTAGCGAAGCTGGCGGATGCTGAGATTCATTTTTCCCTGACGCCTCCACGGAATGTAAAAACTTACGCAACAGAATACATTTTGTGAACTGGCGATGCCGGTCCAATCTGCTCCTCAAGCTCGCCGCCAGATGCGGGCCGCCTAATCCGCAAGGGGAACATCAGCATGCCAAGACGCGACCCGCTCACCGGGGCGGCGGAACTTTGCCGCATGGGCGCTGCCGATCTGGCCGCTGCCTTCCGCAGCGGCGCGGTTTCACCCGTCGAGGCGGCGGAGGCAGTGCTCGATCGCGCCGAAGCGATCAACCCCGAGCTCAATGCGTTCACGCTGATCGATCGTGCCGGAGCGCTTGCTGCCGCCGCCGCTTCCGAAAGGCGCTGGAAGGACGGCGCGCCGCTGTCAGACGTCGACGGCGTTCCGACCACGCTGAAGGACATCGTCTGGGTCGAGGGCTGGAGCGTGCGCTACGGCAGCACCACGACGTCCAACGCCCCCTGCCAGGCGGACGCGCCTTCGGTCGCCCTGCTCCGGAAGGCAGGGGCGGTGTTCATCGGCCAGACCACGACGCCGGAATTCGGCTGGAAGGCGATCACCGACAGCGCGCTGTTCGGCGTGACCCGCAATCCCTGGAATCCGGAAAAGACGCCGGGGGGCTCCTCCGGCGGCGCGGCAGTCGCGGCCGCGGTCGGGGCCGGCGTGTTCCATCTCGGCACGGACGGAGGCGGGTCCATCCGCATCCCCGCATCCTTCACCGGCATCGTCGGCCACAAGCCGACCTTCGGGCGTGTGGCCGCATATCCCGCGAGCCCGTTCGGCACGGTCGCCCATATCGGCCCGATGACGCGCAGCACGGCGGACGCGGCGGCCATGCTGAAGGCGATGTCCGGCCGCGACCTGCGGGACTGGGCGCAAGGTGAGGGCGTCCTGACGCCGCTTGACGACGAAGCTGGCTTCAGCCTCGCGGGCAAGCGCGTCGGCTACTGGTCGCAGCCGGCATCGGGTACCGTGGATCCCGAAATCGCGCGCATCGTCGAGGCCGGAGTGGCGCGCCTGGCCGCCGCCGGCGCGATCGTCGAGCCGGTCACGCTGCCGGCGGAGAATCTGCTCGACCTCTTCCACCATCACTGGTTCACGGGCGCCGCGGCAAGGGTCGCGGGCATTGCCGAGCAGGCAAGGGCGGCGGTCGATCTGGGCCTCCTGGAGACGGCGCGCGCGGGGTCGGCCTTCACCTCCACCCAGCTCGTCCAGGCGCAGATACGGCGCGGCGAGTTCGGCGCGGCGATGGACAAGATGCTCGGGGAATTCGACTTCCTGGTTTCTCCAGCCACCGCCTTGCCGGCTTTCGACGCGGGGCTCGAACTGCCGAAGGACAGCGGCTTCAAGCGCTGGACCGAGTGGGCGGGCTTCAGCTATCCGATCAATCTCAGCCAGCAGCCGGCCTGCGTCATTCCTTGCGGCCTGACGGCCGCGGGACTTCCCGTCGGATTCCAGATCGTCGGAGCGCGGGGGGCGGACGCCCGCGTGCTGTCGGCCGCCGCCAGCCTGGAGGCGATCTTCACCGGATAAGCATCGAACACCGCAAAAGGAAAACGACCAAGCACAAGGGGAAGGCGATATGTTGAACAGACGTGCAATGCTTCACGGGTTTGTGGGAGCGGGCGCCGCCGGCGGCGCCCTGCTCGCCGACATGAACAGGACCGCCAAGGCGCAGGAGGGCGAGCCGGTCCATGTCGGGTCGGCGCTGCCGATGTCCGGCTTCGCCGCCGCGGACGGCATCGAATTCAAGAACGGGCTCGAGCTGGCCGCCGCGGAGATCAACGCCGCGGGCGGCATCCTCGGCCGGCCGATCGAGCTTCATATCGAAGACACGAAGGACCAGGGCGCCGACCTGGTCTCGCAAGCCATGCAGCGCCTGGTCGACCGCTACAACACGCCGGCGATCATCAACGGCTACAATCTCGGCACCAACATGATCGAGATGGATGTCGCGGCCGACAACGACATCATCATGATGCACTACAACACGCTGATCTCGCACAACGAGAAGTTCAAGACCGATCCCGAACGCTATTACGGCTCGTTCCAGGGTGATCCGCCGGAGTTCTGGTACGGACCGGGCTGCCTGAACTTCCTGAAGACGCTGTCGGAAGGCGGCAAGTGGACGGCGCCCAACAAGAAGATCGCCATCATCCCGTCGGCCAACGAGTATTCGATCGTCATCGCCAACGCGATCCGCGACAAGGCGGCGGAGTACGGCTTCGAGGTGAGCCTGTTCGAGACGGTCCCGTTCCCGACCAACCAGTGGGGCCCGACGCTGGCCAAGCTCAGGCAGGACCCGCCGGCGGCCATCATCGTCACCCACTTCCTGCCGCAGGACCTCGCGCAGTTCATGGTGCAGTTCCTGACGCAGCCGATCAACAGCCTGGTCTACATGCAGTACGGGCCGTCGCTGCCGGCCTTCCGCGAGATCGGCGGCGCAAGCATCAACGGCGTCATCTACTCGACGGTGATAGGCTGCCTGCCGGACGAATTCTCCAAGGCCTACCGGGAGTCCTACCGCGCGAAGTTCGGTCCGAACTCGGCCTACATCACCGGTTCGCAGACCTATGACGGCCTGTGGATGTGGGCGATCGCGGCAGCCATCGCCGGCGACCCGGGCGAGCCCTTCGACAAGGAGCAGGTCGGCAAGGTGGCGGCGGTCATGCGCCGCAACGTCTATCGCGGCGTCAACGGCACCTATCGCGCGGATCCGGCAGGCCAGTCGGCCTATTGCTACCCGACGCAGGTCGCCGATCCGTCGCTGGGCATGCCGCACCAGTTCCTGCAGCACCAGGACCACACCACCGATCCGAAGCTGATTGCGCCGGCTCTCTACGCGACCGACGCGTTCCTGCTGCCGCCGTGGATCAAATAGGGCGATGCTGAACGACCGTCGGCCGGGCAGCCGGCCGATGGTCGCCTCGGAAGGAGCGGGATCATGACGGACGACACCGCAACGCTGCTCGAATGCGACAATGTCGTCAAGCGCTTCGGCTCGCTTGCAGCGGTCGACGGCATGTCGCTGACCGTCCGCCAGGGCGAGGTGGTCGGCATCGGCGGCCCCAACGGGGCCGGCAAGACGACCTTCTTCGACGTCGTCACCGGGGTGACGCCGGCGACGGACGGAAGGATCGTCTTCGACGGGCACGACATCGCCGGCCTCGGCGCCGACCGCATCTGCCAGCTGGGGATTGCCCGCACCTTCCAGCTCAACGCCGCCTTTGAAAGCTTGACGGTGCGCGAGAACATCGACATCGCCGCCTATTTCGGCAGGAGCCGGCGGGCGATACCCGGCATCCGGCTGGGCAAGGACGTGCGCGAGCAGACCGACGAAGCGCTCGCCTTTGTCGGCCTTGCGGACAAGGCCGATGCGGCTGTCGGCCAGCTGCCGGTGCTCGACCGCAAGCTGCTGATGATCGCCGGGGCGATCGCGACAAAGCCCAAGCTGCTCTTCCTCGACGAGCCGGTCGGCGGCCTGAACACGACCGAGATCGACCACATCATCGGCCTTGTCGAGCGGCTCAAGGCCGACGGGCTCACCGTCGTGCTGATCGAGCACGTCATGCGCTTCCTGCTCGCGCTTTCGAGCCGCGTGCTGATCATGCATCACGGCAAGAAGATATTCGAAGGCCTGCCGACCGAGGTGGCGGAAGATCCGGTCGTCGTCGAGACCTATCTCGGCGAGGCCACACGCAAGCGCCTCAAAAGCTTCTTCGCCGACGGCGAGGTGGGCGCATGACGCTCTCGGAAAAACCTCCCGTCCTCAGCCTTTCCAACATCGTCTCCGGCTACCGCGAGCTCACCGTGCTCAAGGGCATCTCCTTCGATGTCGCGGCCGGAGCCTTCGTCACCGTCGTCGGCCCGAACGGCCACGGCAAGTCGACGCTGCTGAAGACGATCTCGGGCCTGGTGCCGCTCAAGCAGGGCTCGATCGGCATCAATGGCAGCCCGGCGCCCGGCCAGCCGCACGCCATCGCGGCGCTTGGCGTCGCGCATGTGCCGCAGGGCGACATGCTCTTTCCCGAGATGAGCGTGCTGGAGAACCTGCTGATGGGCGCCTATCTGGCGCCCTCCAGGGCCGAGATCGACCGCCGGCTGGATGAGGTCTACACGCTGCTGCCGAAGCTGGCGGACCGGCGGCACCAGATCGCGTCGTCGCTCTCGGGCGGCGAGCGCCGCATGGCCGGCATCGGGCGCGGCCTGATGATGGGCGGAGAGATCCTGCTGATCGACGAGCCCTCACTGGGGCTCGCGCCACTCGTCATCGAGCAGGTCTACGGGGTCATCGCCGAACTATCGAGGAGCGGGCGCACCATCCTGCTGGTCGAGGAGAACCCGGCGCGCGTCGCCGACCTCGCCGATCACCTGCACCTGCTCGACGATGGCGAGATCGTCTGGTCCGGCCCTCCGGCCGAACTCCTGGCGCGCGACGAGCTGCTCGCAACCTATCTCGGAGGCTGACCCATGCTCGACATCCTGACGTCGATCATCATCGCCGGCCTCACGACAGGCGCTCTCTATGCCCTGGCGACCGTCGGCCTGTCGCTGGTGTGGGGTTCGATGGGCATGCTCAACATGGCGCACGCGGCCATGCTGACGCTGGGCGGCTATGCCGCCTTCTCGCTTTCCTCGGCACTCGGCCTTCCCGCGGTCGTCGGCTTTGCCGGGGCGGTGCTGGCCGGCGCGATCGCCGGCGGACTGCTCTACGTCTTCATCGTCCGCAACCTGCTGAACAACGACAAGGCGACCTTCGAGTCGAACGTCATGATCGCGACAGTCGGTATCGGCATAGCGCTCGAGAACGCGATCCTGCTCACCTTTGGCGGCCAGCCGCTGAAGCAGCCCATCTCCGCGACGGGGTCGCTGATCATCGGACCCGTCAACCTGCCCTACCAGAACATGCTGATCGTGATCGTCGTCATCGCCCTGATGGCGCTGGTCGCGCTGCTGCTTGCCAGGACGCGCATCGGCCGGGCGATCCGCGCCACCGCGCAGAACCGCGAGGCGGCGCAGCTCATGGGCGTTGCCGTCAACCGCGTCTATTTCCAGGTGCTGGTGCTGTCCGGAGCGCTCGCCGGCGTCTGCGGCGTGATGGTCAGCTCGATGACGCAGCTCTCGCCGCCGCTCGGCAACGACCCGATGCTGAAAGCCTTCATCATGTGCGTCGTCGCCGGGCTGGGCAACCTTCCGGGCGCGGTGGCCGCCGCCTTCGGTCTGGCGCTGCTGGAGGCCTTCGTCCAGTACGCGGCGGGCGCGCGCTGGGGCTTCCCGTCGCTTCTCTTCGTCGTCATCGCGGTCCTGATCTGGCGGCCGGCCGGGCTGTTCGGCCGCGCCCAGATCCGGCGCATGTGAGGTGCAGCCATGACGACGTCTCTCCGACCGATGAGCGTCTCCGGCTCCGCCAGGCTCGATCTGCTCGTCAGCCTCGCCCTCGTCGGCGCGGCGGTGGCGCTGCCCTTCATGGTCGACAGCCGCTACGTGCTCGGCCAGGTGGTGCTGGCGCTGTTCTATGCCACCATCGCATCGCAGTGGAACCTGCTGTTCGGCTTCTCCGGCATCTTCTCGCTGGCGCAGATGGCGATCTTCGCCTTCGGCGGCTACGCGACCGCGATGATCTGCTTCTATTTCGGCTGGAACGTCTGGGCGGCGCTCTTTCCCGGAGCGCTCGCCGCGGTCGTCTTCTCGCTGATCGTCGGCCTCGCCTGCCTCAGGTTGACCGGCGTCTACGTGGCATTGCTGACGCTGGCGATCGCCCAGACCATGTACCTGCTGATCGTCACCGATACCGAATGCTTCGTCATGGTCGGTTCGATCTGCCGGCAGCTCACCGGCGGCGCGGTAGGCTTCGCGCGCTTCGGCGATCTCGGCACCCGCGAGTTCCTGAAGGGGCAATGGCTGGTCGGCAACTACGCAATCGTCGCCACGCTGTTCGCGGTGACGATGATCGCCACCTACATCATCGTCAAAAGCCCGATCGGCCTTGCCTTCAAGGCGCTCAAGGACAATCCCGGCTACGCCGTCGCGCGCGGCGTCAACCGCTTCCAGGCACAGCTTCTGGTGTTCGGCATCTCGGCCTTCTTCACCGGCCTGGCCGGCGGCTTCTACGCAGCGCATTTCCAGGCGATCGGGCCGGGCATCCTGTCGATGTCGCAGCTCATGTTCATCATCGCCATCGCCGTGGTCGGCGGCGTCGGCACGTTCTGGGGACCGCTCGTCGGCACGATCGTGCTGGTCGCCGCCGACGAGCTCATGCGCGAGGCCGGCGAGTTCCGCACGCTCGGCCTCGGCCTCATCATTGCGCTGTCCATCGTGCTCATGCCGAAGGGACTGGTCGGCCGGTTGGGCGATCTCGTGCGCTGGTTGCGTCGCCGCTCGGGCGCAGCAGGCCGGTCCAAGCTGCGGGAAAGTACGGCCACGGCCGGAGAGTGAGGAGGCTCCCATGTACGACACGATCATCATCGGGGCAGGTTCGGCGGGCTGCGTTCTCGCCAACCGGCTGAGTGCCGACCCCGGCCGCAAGGTTCTCGTGCTCGAGGCGGGACGGGCGGCGCCGATCGCCTCCGACATCCCGTCCGACTGGGTGACGATGTTCAATACCGGCGCCGACTGGGGCTACCACACCGAGCCGCAGGCGGGTTGTCGCGGCCGCCGCATCTTCTGGCCGCGCGGCAAGATGATCGGCGGCTCGGGCGCGCTCAACGCCATGATCTACATCCGCGGCCTGCCGTCGGATTACGACGGTTGGGAGGCGATGGGCTGCCCCGGCTGGGGCTGGAAGGACGTCTTCCCCGTCTTCCTCCAGTCGGAGGCCAATGCCGACATCAAGGACAGCCCCTACCACGGCAATGACGGCCTGCTGCACATCGGCAACGTGCCCTATGTCGACAGATACGAGCGCATGTGGATCGAGGCGGCGGAAACGGCCGGCTACGAATACAATCCCGACTACAATGGCGAGAAGCAGGAGGGTGTCGGCCTCTTCCAATTCACCATCAGGAACGGCGAGCGCTGGGGGACCGGCAAGGCCTATCTGCGGCCGGCGCTGGAGCGGCCGAACCTGACGCTGAAACCGGGCGTGCTCGTCACCGGGCTCATCGTCGAGAACGGGCGGGTCAAGGGCGTGAAGTACCTGGCCGACGGCGTGCCGGAGACCGCCTATGCGGAAAGCGAGGTGGTGCTGTCGTCGGGGACCGTCGGCTCCTGCCAACTGCTTATGCTGTCCGGCATCGGCCCTGCCGACGAGCTCGCGGCGGTCGGCGTCAGGCCGGTCCACGATCTTCCGGGCGTCGGCAAGGACCTGCAGGACCACTTCAACATCCCTATCACCTTCTACACCAGGGAGCCGATGGGTATCGGCGCCTGGACGGACGAGATCATCGCCCAAAGCTTCGAGGAATGGCGCGACCACCGCACCGGCATCCGCTCCTCGCCATGGGTCGCCTCGGGCGGGCATGTGTGCAGCCGGCCGGGTGTCGAGCCGGACCTCCAGCTCTACGGTGCTATCAGCCCGCATCGCGACTACGCCCGCTTCCTCGGCGGCCAGTCCGGCATCACCACGCACTCCACCCTGCAGCGGCCGAACAGCCGCGGCGAGATCAGGCTGCGCTCGGCGAACCCGATCGAATATCCCTCGATCGATCCAAAATACTTCGTCAGCGATCCCGAGGGCCTCGACCTCGCCACCCTGGTGGAAGGCGTCAAGATCAACCGGCGCATCATGCAGCAGTCGCCGGTCAGGGAGCTGGTCGACTATGAGGTCAGCCCGAGCGCCGAGTGCAAGACCGACGCGGAGATCGCCAACTACATCCGCGGCCACATGACGACGCTCTACCACCCGTCGTCGAGCTGCCGGATGGGCACCGACGCCATGGCTGTCATCGACCCGGCAACGCTCAAGGTGCACGGGCTCGAAGGCATCCGCGTCGCCGACGCCTCGGTGATGCCGAAGATGATATCGGGCAATCTCAACGCGGCGACGATCATGATCGCCGAGCGCGCCGCCCGGATGATCCTCGCAAACTGAAGAATCGGCATTGAAGGAGGAGGCGATGGCCAGGACAGGCTGGAATTTTCACGAACTCTATCTGTGGCACGATACCGGGACGGGCGCTCAGTTCTTCCCCGCCGGATTGACGGTCGAGCCCGGCGAGCACGCCGAGAATGCCGCCACCAAACGGCGCTTCAAGAACCTCATGGAAGTGTCCGGGCTCACCGAGCGGCTGGTCAGCATCAAGTCGGCGCCGGTGGACGAGGACGACCTCGCCCTGTTCCATACCCGCGACTACATCAGCCGCATCAAGGCGTTGAGCGACGAGCGCGGCGGCGAGGCGAGCTACCTCACGCCGTTCGGGCGCGGCAGCTACGAGATCGCCTGCCTTGCGGCCGGCGGCACCCATGCGCTGATGGACAAGGTCCTGTCCGGCGAGATCGACAACGGCTACGCGCTCGTGCGGCCGCCGGGACACCATGCCGAAAGCGACAAGGGCATGGGCTTCTGCCTGTTCGGCAACATCCCGGTCGCCATCCTGAAGAGCCGCAAGACGCACCGGTTCGACCGCGTCGCGACCGTCGACTGGGACGTGCACCACGGCAACGGCACGCAGGCCGCCTTCTGGGCCGATCCCGGCGTGCTGACCATCTCGCTGCACCAGGAGCGGCTCTACCCGCACGACAGCGGCGACCGCGAGGAGCGGGGTGCCGATGCCGGCTTCGGCTATAACATCAACGTGCCGCTGCCGGCCGGCAGCGGGCACGGCGCCTACATCGCCGCCTTCGAGCAGGTGGTGCTGCCGGCGCTCAAGGCCTACAGGCCGGACCTGATCGTCGTGCCGTCCGGCTTCGACGCCTCCGGCGCCGATCCGCTTGGCCGGATGATGCTGCACAGCGAAACCTACCGCGAGATGACGCGCATGCTGATGGAAGCAGCCGACGCGCTTTGCGGCGGCCGCCTGATGATGTCGCATGAGGGCGGCTATTCAGCAGCCTACGTGCCTTACTGCGGACTTGCGGTGATGGAGCAACTCTCCGGCATGAAGACCCACATCGACGATCCCTTCCTGCCAGTGTTCCGCGCCTATCATGGCCAGGACATCCAGCCGCACCAGCAGGCCGCGGTCTCGGCCGCGGCGGAACTTGTCGGCGCGATCAAATGACCGCGGAAGCCGGCGAGCAGGAACGTCGAGCTGGAAAGCCAGGCCGCGGGCGCCGCGACGGCGAACCTTTAGGCCGTGAGCGCATAGACCGACGTACGGAAGACGAGGGCGTCGGCCACCCAGGCCGGATTGTATCCGCCGCCCGAGACGGAAGCCGAGCGCCAGCGGGCGAACCGTCTATCGTTGATATTCTCGGATGACCCGCAGGAACGCATCGCCATAGCGCTCCAGCTTGGACTGTCCCACGCCGGAGATTGCAAGGAGCGCATCCCGGCTGGCCGGGCGGCTGGTGGCGAATGCAACCAGCGTCGTGTCGGGGAAAACCACATAGGGCGGGACCGAAAGCTCCCTGGCGATGGCCAGCCGAGCGGCCCGCAATGCCTCGAAGAGCTCCATGTCAGAGCCTTCGAGCGCGGATTTGGCGCTCGCCGGACCCGTTGGCTGACGTCGTGCCGCCTTACCCGTCGTCGGACGGTCCTTGCGGAAGCGTATCTCGCGTTCGCGCCTGAAGACGGCGCGCGCACCCGGCTCCAGCTTCAGCGCGCCGAAGGCGTCGTGATCGACCGCGACGAGGCCGGCGGCGAGAAGCTGGCGGTAGACCGACTGCCAGGTTTTCGGCGGGATATCCTTGCCTGCACCGAAAACCGGCATGTCGGCATGGCCGAAGCGCAGCGTCTTCTCGTTCCTGTCGCCGGTGAGCACGTCGATCAGATGACCGGCGCCGAAACGCTCGCCGGTCCGGTAGACCGCCGCCAATGCCTTGATGGCGGCATCCGTCCCGTCCCAGGTTTCCACCGGCTTGAGGCAGGTGTCGCAGTTGCCGCAATTGCCCGCATGGGCCTCGCCGAAATGGGCAAGGATAGCCTGCCTCCGGCAGCCGGGCGTTTCGCAGATGGCAAGCAGCGCATTGAGCTTGGCGCGCTCGACGCGCTTGATGTCGTCGCCCGCGTCGCTGCCGTCGATCATCCGGCCGCGCTGGATGACATCGGCCATGCCGTAGGCCATCCAGGCATCGGACGGCAGCCCGTCGCGCCCGGCGCGGCCTGTTTCCTGGTAATAGGCTTCGACCGAGCCCGGCAGATCGAGATGGGCGACGTAGCGCACGTTCGGCTTGTCGATGCCCATGCCGAAGGCGACCGTGGCGACGAGGCAGAGGCCCTCCTCCCTTAGAAAGGCGTCCTGATTGGCGTCGCGCACACCGCGGTCCATGCCGGCATGATAGGCGAGCGCGCGGATGCCCTGTCCGTTCAGCCATTCGGCCGTGTCCTCGACCTTGGCGCGCGACAGGCAATAGACGATGCCGCTCGATCCCTTGTGGCGCGACAGGAAGCGCAGGAGCTGCTGGCGCGGCTGGTCGCGCTCGACGATCTCATAGGCAATGTTGGGGCGGTCGAACGACGTCGTGAACACCTCGGCGTCCTCGAGGCCCAGCCGCTCGATGATGTCCATGCGGGTATGCGGGTCGGCCGTCGCCGTCAGTGCGATGCGGGGCACGCCCGGAAAATGCGCGGCAAGATGGCCGAGCTCGCGATATTCCGGCCGGAAGTCGTGCCCCCATTGAGAGACGCAGTGCGCCTCGTCGATCGCAAACAGCGCGATCCTGGCATTGCCGATCAGGTCGCGGAAGCCGGGCGTGACGATGCGCTCGGGCGTGACGTAGAGAAGGTCGAGATCGTCGGCGGAGATCGCTCGGCGGACCTCCGAAAACTCTTCGCGCGTCAGCGAGGAATTCAGCGCGGCGGCGCGTACGCCGAGCTGTCTCAGGGCCTCCACCTGATCGCGCATCAGCGCGATCAGCGGCGAAACGACGATGCCCACGCCGCGGCGGCAAAGCGCCGGAACCTGGAAGCAGAGCGACTTGCCGGCGCCGGTCGGAAAAAGCACCACGGCATCGCCACCCGCCACGACCCGCTCGACGACGGCGGCCTGCTTGCCGCGAAACGCGGCATAGCCGTAGACGCGCTTCAGCACGGCAAGCGGATGCTCGGCGCCGTCACGGCCAATCAGCGGATCGAAAAGGCTTTGGGTCTGCGACATGGAATCGTTTTCGTGGGGCGCCCGGTCTTATGGCACAAATCCCGCGGCACGAGGCAACATACGATAGCGAAGGCAGGAGGGGCCGCAAGGCAAGGCGCCGCTCAAACAGCTGCACGTCCGGTTCCGACGACCAGTTCGACGCGATCGGCCGGGAACCGCGTCACCGAATACTGGATCGGCGTGCCGGACAGGTCGGCGTTGAGCGCCCGGGTGACGATGACGATGGCGCCGGGCGCAAGCCGCAGCTCCTGCCTGTCGACCTCGTCGGCGTGGCGCGCCTCTATTCCGGTCGAGGCGCGGCGATAGTCGGCGACGCCGCAGGCCGCCAGCGCCTCGGTGATCGAACCGGTCGTTGCATAGATGTCGGCGATCCCCGGGAAGCGTTCCGCGTCGAACCATGAGGTGGCGCGCGACACCGGCACGCCGTCGGCCGTCCCGAGGCTCTCGATGCGTATCGATCGAGCCCCGGCCTCGAGGCCGAGCGCCGAGGCGATCGGCTCGCGCGCCGGCTCGATCATCGCGCTCATCATTTCGCTGCGCGTCTCGCGCGCCTGGTCGTGCAGGCCGGCGGAAAACCGCGTGCGCTCGCCGATCGGGTAGACGAGCCGCTTCTGGCGGCGGACATAGGTGCCGCGTCCCTGTTCCGATTGCAGCACGCCTTCATGCGCCAGCGCCGAGATCGCGGCGCGCACCGTATGCCGATTGACGCCAAAGCGTTCGGCGAGCCGGGATTCGGGCGGCAGACGGCCGTTCGCATCGGCCAGCCCGGTCGCGATGCCGTGGCGGATGCCGTCGGCGATCTGCCGCCACAAGGCGACGCCGACACCGCGCTGAAGCCCTGACCTCTTTTCCATTCCGGCCGCCTGCCCGTTTGTCATCCGCCCGTCATGCGGAGGCGCTAGGCATGGGTTAACTTATCGAGTTGTCTAGATCAATAGACAAATTGAGGATCCCGATGGAAGCAGAAGCCCACATTGCCGTCCGGAAGAACCGCATGTCGGTTCTGGCGCGCTGCAATGCCGGCCGGCTGCAGGAACTGTGGGACAGGCTGGGCCTCGATCCCGCGCACAAGACCCTGCGCGGTCCGGAATCCGGCCTGGTCATGCTGCGCGGGCGCGTCGGCGGCACCGGCGAAGCCTTCAATCTCGGCGAGGCGACGGTGACGCGCGCCAGCGTCAGGCTGGAGGACGGATCGGTCGGTCACGCCATGGCGCTGGGACGCGACGGCGCCAAGGCGCGGCTTTCGGCAATCATCGACGCGCTCTGCCAGAACCTGGAGACCGCGGCGCTGATCGACGCGGAAGTGGTCGCGCCGATGCAGGAGGAACTGGACCGGGCCGACGAGACCCGCCGGCAGCAGACGGCCGCGACGCGGGTCGATTTCTTCACCATGGTGCGCGGAGAAGACTGATGCAGGCCGAGGCGCACATGCTCGAGGGCGGGTTCGCCGAACCGGTGCTGGAAGCCCAGGCGACGTTCCGCGCCGTCATGGATGCGATGGCGCGACCGGCCGGCATCGTGAGAATCGGGCCGAATGCGACACCGCCCGCGCCGCTGACGCCGCTGGCCGGCGCCATTGCATGCACCTTATTGGATGCCGACACACCCGTCTGGCTGGACCCTTTGCTAAGCGGAAGCGAAGCGGTTCGGGCCTGGCTGGGCTTTCACACCGGCACCCGCTTTGCCAGCGCGCCGGACGAAGCCACCTTCGCGCTGTTCCGCGATCCGGCCGGCATGCCGCCGCTCGACCAGTTCGCACAGGGCACGCAGGAATATCCGGACCGCTCGACCACGTTGATCCTTCAGCTCGAATCCCTGGAGAGTGGGCCTCCGCTGACCTTCGGCGGGCCGGGCATCAAGCGTGAAGCAACCATCGCGCCGCGCGGCCTGCCGGCCGATTTCGCCGCGCAATGGGCGGAGAATACGAGGCGCTTCCCGCGCGGCGTCGACCTGATCCTGACGGCCGGCGATGCGCTCGCCTGTCTGCCGCGCTCGGCGCGCCTCATGGAGCGGGAGGGCTGAGCCATGTATGTCGCCGTCAAGGGCGGGGAAGCCGCCATCGACAATGCCCATCGCCTGCTGGCCGACCGCCGCCGCGGCGACCGTTCGGTGCCTGCATTGACGCTGGACCAGATCGCCGAGCAGCTGGCGCTCGGCGTCGACCGGGTGATGAGCGAGGGCTCGCTCTACGATCGCCGGCTGGCAGCGCTGGCGATCAAGCAGGCGCGCGGTGACCTGATCGAGGCGGTCTTCCTGGTCCGCGCCTATCGCACGACCCTTCCCCGTTTCGGCTACGCCGAGCCGGTCGACACCGGCGCCATGCTGATCGAGCGGCGGGTCTCCGCCTGCTACAAGGATCTTCCCGGCGGACAGCTGCTCGGCCCGACCTTCGACTACACGCACCGCCTGCTCGACGAGGAACTGGACGGCGATGCCGAAGTGGGGCCGGGCCGCCTGCGGATGGGCGCCGAAGAGCCGGTATCGCGCATTGCCGACATCCTGGGCGCCGAGGGTCTGATCGAGGAAGACCTCGACCCGTCACCGCTCGACGAGCCGGGCGACATCAACCAGACGCCAATGGAGTTTCCACTGTCGCGCGCCATGCGGCTGCAAAGCCTGTCGCGCGGCGACGAAGGCTTTCTCCTGGCGCTCGGCTATTCGACGCAGCGCGGCTACGCCCGTTCCCACCCCTTTGCCGGCGAAATCCGCATCGGCGAGGTGGAGGTGGAGGTCTGTTCGCCGGAGCTCGGCTTCGCCGTGCCGGTCGGCCGCGTGCAGCTCACCGAATGCCAGATGGTGAACCAGTTCAAGGGATCGGCCAAGGCGCCGCCGCAGTTCACCCGCGGCTACGGCCTGATCTTCGGCCAGTCCGAGCGCAAGGCGATGGCGATGGCGCTGTGCGACCGCGCGCTGCGCGCCGAGGAGCTGGGCGAGGACATCGTCGCGCCGCCGCAGGACCAGGAGTTCGTCATCTCCCACTGCGACAACGTGCAGGCGACCGGCTTCGTCGAGCATCTGAAGCTGCCGCATTATGTCGACTTCCAGGCCGAGCTCGGCCTGGTGCGCTCGATGCGCGCCGAACACGCGGAGCCACGGGACGAGAGCCTCCCGGACATGAAGGAGGCGGCAGAGTGAACGCGCCCACCTACAACTTCGCCTACCTCGACGAGCAGACCAAGCGCATGATCCGGCGCGCGATCCTGAAGGCGATCGCCATCCCCGGTTATCAGGTGCCGTTCGCCAGCCGCGAGATGCCGATGCCTTATGGCTGGGGCACCGGCGGCGTGCAGGTGACGGCCGCGATCCTCGGGCCGGACGACGTGCTGAAAGTCATCGACCAAGGCGCGGACGACACCACCAACGCCGTGTCGATCCGAAAATTCTTCCAGCGCGTCGCGGGCATCGGGACGACGACCAGCACCGGCGACGCCACCATCATCCAGACCCGTCACCGCATCCCCGAGCAGCCGCTGCATGAGGGGCAGGTGCTGGTCTACCAGGTGCCGATCCCCGAGCCGCTGCGCTTCCTCGAACCGCGCGAGACCGAGACGCGCAAGATGCATGCGCTGGAGGAATACGGGCTGATGCATGTCAAGCTCTACGAGGACATCGCCCGCAACGGCCACATCGCGACAACCTACGCCTACCCGGTGAAGGTCGAGGGCCGCTATGTGATGGATCCCTCGCCGACGCCGAAATTCGACAACCCGAAGATGCACATGTCGGCGGCGCTCCAGCTCTTCGGCGCCGGCCGCGAGAAGCGCATCTACGCGCTGCCGCCGCACACCGAGGTCGTCAGCCTCGACTTCGAGGACCATCCGTTCGAGGTGCAACGCTTCGACAAGCCCTGCGCGCTGTGCGGCGCCGAGCAGGTCTATCTCGACGAGGTGGTGCTGGACGACCGCGGCGGCCGTATGTTCGTCTGCTCGGACACGGACCATTGCGAGACGCGGCGGGCCAACGGCTTTTTCGGCGAGATGGCGGAGGGAGGGCACGACGCCCAAACCTCCCCCTTGAGGGGAGGTCGCACCGAAGGTCCGGGTGGGGGTGAAGACGGCACAAACATACCCCCACCCCTAACCCCTCCCCTCAAGGGGGAGGGGAACCTGTCCCGCCCTGTCGCCGGGGTGGGGTCGTGCAAGACGTCCGAGACCTCCTCTTTCGACTGCGTCGCGCAGGCGGAGGGTACCCCACCCGGCCGGACTTCGTCCGGCCACCCTCCCCTCAAGGGGGAGGGATCCCGGTGAACGAATTCCCGCTTCTCTCTGTCCGCTCGGTCACCAAGACCTATGGCGCGCGCATCGGCTGTGCCGACGTCAACTTCGACGTCTGGCCGGGCGAGGTGCTGGCCGTCGTGGGCGAGTCCGGCTCCGGCAAGACGACGCTGCTCAACTGCATCTCGACGCGGCTGGAGCCGACGGCGGGCACCGTCTCCTACCGCATGCGCGATGGCGAGATGCGCGACCTCTACCGCCTAGGCGAAGCCGAGCGCCGTTTCCTGCTGCGCACCGACTGGGGTTTCGTCCACCAGAACCCGGCCGACGGGCTGCGCATGACGGTCTCGGCCGGCGCCAATGTCGGCGAGCGGCTGATGGCGATCGGCGACCGCCACTACGGCAGGATCCGCGACACGGCCACCGACTGGCTGGGTCGCGTCGAGATCGGCGCCGACCGCATCGACGACCAGCCACGCGCCTTCTCCGGCGGCATGCGCCAGCGCCTGCAGATCGCGCGCAACCTGGTCACCGCTCCGCGCCTCGTCTTCATGGACGAGCCGACCGGCGGCCTCGACGTCTCCGTGCAGGCGCGCCTGCTCGATCTGCTGCGCGGGCTGGTGCACGACCTCGGCCTGGCCGTCATCATCGTCACGCACGACCTTGCCGTGGCGCGTCTCCTGTCGCACCGCATGATGGTGATGAAGGACGGCCGCGTCGTCGAGCACGGCCTGACCGATCGCCTGCTCGATGATCCGCGGGCGCCGTATACGCAGCTCCTCGTCTCTTCGATCCTGCAGGTCTGAGGCCGCGCCATGCCCCCTGTCCTCGTCGTCTCCCGCCTCGCCAAGACCTTCACCATGCACCTGCGCGGCGGCATCGAGCTGCCGGTGATAGCCAATGCCGCCTTCGCCCTGCATCCCGGTACCTGCGCCGTGCTCGGCGGCCCCTCGGGTGTCGGCAAGAGCTCGATCCTGAAGATGCTCTACGGCAACTACGCCGCCAGCTCGGGCCGCATCCTCGTTCGTCACCGCGGCGGCGAGGTCGATCTCGTCACGGCCGAGCCGCGCACGATCCTTGACCTGCGCCGCGAGACCATCGGCTATGTCAGCCAGTTCCTGCGCGTGGTGCCGCGCGTCGGCGCGCTCGACATCGTTGCCGAGCCGCTGGTCGAGCGCGGCACGGACCGCCGGGACGCGGCGCGGCGCGCCGGCGACCTGCTGGCCAGGCTGAACCTGCCCGAACGTCTCTGGTCGCTGCCGCCGGCCACCTTCTCGGGCGGCGAGCAGCAGCGGGTGAACATCGCCCGCGGCTTCATCACCGACCATCCCATCCTCCTGCTCGACGAGCCGACGGCTTCGCTGGATGCGGCGAACCGCGCCGTGGTCGTGGAGATGATCGCGGAAAAGAAACGCGCCGGCGTGGCGCTGCTCGGCATCTTCCACGACGTGGAAGTGCGCAACGCGGTGGCAGACGTCGTCATCGACGTGGCCGGCTTCGCCCCTGACCGGAAGGCGGCCTGACCATGGCCCGCTTGTCCGAAACGCCCGTCGTCCATCCGACCGCCAGGCTCGAGAACTGCACGCTCGGCCGCTACACCGAAGTGGCCGAAGGCGGCCGGCTGATCGAGACCGAGCTCGGCGACTACTCCTATGTGATGGAGAACTGCCAGAGCTGGTGCGTCACCATCGGCAAGTTCGCCAATATCGCCGCCTCGGTGCGCATCAACGCCACACATCATCCGATGTCGCGGCCGACGCTGCACCACATCACCTACCGCGCTTCCGACTATTTCGACGATGCCGAGCACGAGGCGGATTTCTTCGCCGCCCGCCGCGCCAGGCGGGTGTTCATCGGCCATGATACCTGGATCGGCCACGGCGCCACCATCCTGCCCGGCGTCACCATCGGCGACGGCGCGGTGGTCGGCGCCGGCGCCGTCGTGACGAAGGACGTGGCGCCCTACGCCATCGTCGGTGGGGTGCCCGCGAAATTCATGCGCGAGCGCTTTCCGACGGACATCGCCAGGCGCCTGCAGCAGCTTGCCTGGTGGGACTGGCCGCACGCCCGGCTGCGCTTTGCGCTGGACGATTTCCGCTATCTCGGCGTCGAGGAATTCCTGGAGCGGCACGAAGGTGCGTCCTGGCGGCAGGCGGCTGTGGATCGTCATGGAACTGACATCCAGGCGACAACCGGCCTTCATGCTGCGGGGTTAAGCCCATGATGGGGCAATGCATTGCCGCGACCTCCGCCGCCGGCAACGCCGATAGAGCAGCGGAAGACACATCCTCGCAGACTGCCTCTCGACTTTCGACCGCATGGCAAGGAGCGACATCCGATGACCGCCATTTCCATTCGAAACCTCTCGAAAAGCTTCGGCAAGAAGCGCGCGCTCGACAATGTGAGCCTGGACATCCAGCGCGGTGAAATGGTTGCGCTGATCGGCGCGTCCGGCTCCGGCAAGAGCACGCTGATCCGGCACATCTGCGGGCTCGAGATCGGTCAGGCCGGGCAAAGCACGGTCGAAGTGCTGGGCAGTTCGATCCAGCACGGCGGACGGCTGGCGACCAAGGCGCGCGACATGCGGCGCAACATCGGCGTCGTCTTCCAGCAGTTCAACCTCGTCGGCCGGCTCTCGGTCCTGTCCAATGTCCTGCTCGGCAATCTCGGCCGCATTCCCGTCTGGCGCGGCACGCTCGGCTGGTTCACCGCGGAAGAGAAGAAAGCGGCGCGCGCGGCGCTCGCCCGCGTCGGCATTCCCGAGGTCGCCTGGCAGCGCGCCTCGACGCTGTCCGGCGGGCAACAGCAGCGCGCCGCGATCGCACGCACGCTCGTCCAGCGCTCCAACATCCTGCTCGCCGACGAGCCGATCGCCTCGCTCGACCCATCGTCCGCCCGCCGCATCATGGAGATCCTCGCCGCGGTGAACCGGGAGGAAAATATCACCTGCGTGGTGTCGCTGCACCAGGTCGAATATGCGCGCCGCTATTGCCCGCGCACCGTCGCGTTGCGCGACGGACGGATCGTCTTCGATGGACCTTCGTCCGAGCTCACCAACCCGATGCTCGTCGAGCTCTACGGAGCCAATTCCGAGGAGCTGATTTTGCCGGAGGCGCTACCGCAGCCGGCGAAACCGAAGCGCGTCGCTGAACCCGAGCGCGTTCCGGCCTTCGCGTAACCAACAACCACCAACAGGGAAGCCAGTCATGAACGGATTCTTGAAGGGCGTGGCAGCCGCTGCCTTCGCCATCGCGCTGTCCGGCGCGGCCTATGCCGAGGAAATCAACTTCGGCATCATCTCGACGGAATCGCAGCAGAACCTGAAGCCGAAGTGGGAGCCGCTGCTGGCCGATCTCGCCAAGGCAACCGGCCTCGACGTGAAGCCGTTCTTCGCTTCGGACTATTCGGGCGTCATCGAAGGCATGCGCTTCGGCAAGGTGCAGATGGCCTGGTACGGCAACAAGTCGGCCATGGAAGCCGTCGACCGCGCCGACGGCGAGGTGTTCGTGCAGACCGTCGCAGCCAGCGGCGAGCCCGGTTACTACTCGCTCATCCTCGCCCCCAAGGACAGCAAGCTGAACACGGTCGAGGACCTGCTGACCTGCGACCAGTCGCTCAACTTCGGCCTCGGCGACCCGAACTCCACCTCGGGTTATCTCGTGCCCATGACCTTCGTTTTCGGCGCCAACAAGGTCGATCCGAAGACCTGCTTCAAGAACGTCACCAACGCCAACCACGAGACCAACGCCATGGCCGTCGCCAACGGTCAGGTCGACGCGGCGGCGAACAACACCGAGAACATGGCGCTGATCGAAAAGAACCAGCCGGCCGCCTTCGAGAGGGTCAAGGTGATCTGGAAGTCGCCGCTGATCCCGTCCGACCCGCTGGTCTGGCGCAAGGACCTTTCGGACGAGACGAAGACCAAGATCAAGGACTTCTTCCTGACCTACGGCACCGACAAGTCGAAGGGTGATGTCGCCCGCGAGAAGGAGGTGCTCGCCGGCCTCGAATGGGCCCCGTTCCGCGCTTCCAGCGACGACCAGCTGCTGCCGATCCGCGTCATGGAGCTGACCAAGTCGATCGCCAAGATCGAAGCCGACGCCTCCCTCTCCGACGCCGACAAGAAGGCCCAGATCGCGCCGCTCGAGGCGCAGAGGGCCGAGTACGAAGCCAAGCTGAAGAGCGTTCAGGGCTGATACCGGTCGGCCCCGTTCGTCGGGCCAGCTTCCCTCGCGCGTCGCCGCACGGCGGCGGCGCGCAAATTCCCAGGACATCGTCATGGATCAGACCGCCAAGACCGCGACTGCCCAGGCCGCCCGCCCCGAAGTGGAGCGGGACTGGTCCCGCAGCGCGTGGACCTGGGCCAGCTGGATCACACTCGGCATCCTGCTGATCTGGAGCTGGTCGCCGGCAGAGATGTTCCGCTGGACGTTCCTGGTCAGCGACGCCGGCAACATGGCCGAATATGCCAGCGGCTTCGCGCGCCCCGACTTCTCGCAGTGGCGCTATTACATCGACGAGATGCTCGTCACCATCCAGATCGCGCTGTGGGGCACCTTCCTCGCCGCGGTCGTCGCCGTCCCCTTCGGCATCCTCTCGGCGCGCAACATCGCGCCCTGGTACGTCGTCCAGCCGGTCAGGCGCCTGATGGACGCCTGCCGGTCCATCCACGAGCTGGTCTTCGCGGTGCTGTTCGTCGTCGCGGTCGGCCTCGGGCCCTTCGCCGGCGTGATGGCGCTGTTCGTCCACACCACCGGCATCCTGGCAAAGCTCTTCTCCGAGGCTGTCGAGGCCATCGACGCCCGCCCGGTCGAGGCGATCCGCGCCACCGGCGCCTCGCGGCTGCAGGAGGTGGTGTTCGGCGTGGTGCCACAGGTCATGCCGCTGTGGATGTCCTACGCGCTCTACCGCTTCGAATCCAACGTGCGCGCCGCCACCGTGCTCGGCGTCATCGGGGCCGGCGGCATCGGCCAGGTGCTGTTCGAGTCCATCCGCGGCTTCTACTACCCGCAGGCTTCCGCCATGCTCATCATCATGCTGGTGACGGTGTCGCTGATCGACCTTTTGTCGCAGCAATTGCGCAAGCTGTTTTTGTGATGCGCCACGCCCTCTATTTCACGCCGGAACCGGACGACGCGCTGACCCGCGCGGCGCAGTCGTGGCTCGGGCGCAGTGCGTTCGCGGTCGAGACGGTCGCCTCCCCCGCGCCGGCCGGTTTCACCACCGACGAGTTTCGCCGGGTTACCGGGGAGCCGCGCCGCTATGGCTTCCACGCCACCCTGGTCGCGCCATTCCGCCCGCGAGAGGGCCTTTCGCGGGAAGCCCTGACAGATGCCGCCGACAGCTTCGCGCAACGCTGCGCGCCCTTCACCATTCCCGCACTGGCGATCACACGGATCGGCGGCTTCTTCGCGCTGACGCCGACGGAATCCGACCGTGTCGCGGCCCTGGCATCCGCCGCAGTGGATCATTTCAACGATCTGCGCGCACCGCTGGCGGCGGCGGACATCGAGCGGCGCCGGCCGGACCGCCTGTCGGAGCGCCAGCGCGCCTATCTCGACCGCTACGGCTATCCCTATGTGAAGGAAGAATTCCGCTTCCATATGACGCTCACCGGTTCCCTGGAGCCGGAAGTCGCGACCCGGATCGAGCCCGCCCTGCAAAACCATTTCGCGCCGCTGCTCGCGCGGCCGGTCCGGGTCGGCTCGGTCGCGCTGTTCGTCGAGCCGGAGCCCGGCGCCGATTTCACCGTCCTGTCCACCCACCGTTTCGGCATCGCCGAAGCGAGAAAGTCCGCCTGACATGCCGCAAGAGACCGTTCTCACCAACGCACGGGTCGTCCTCGAGGACGAGGTGATCGCCGGCACCGTCGTCCTGCGTGACGGGATGATCGCGGCGCTCGAAACCGGCGGTGTGGGCCGCGGCGAAGACATGGACGGCGACTATCTTGTCCCCGGCCTGGTCGAACTGCACACCGATCACCTGGAGTCCCACTACAGCCCCCGGCCGGGCGTGGTCTGGGAGTCGATCGCAGCGTTGCAGGCGCATGACGCGCAGGTCGCCAGCTCGGGCATCACCACCGTCTTCGACTGCCTGCGTCTCGGCTCCGACGAGGATGACGGCTTCGAGCGTGGCGAGATGCGCGCCATAGCCGACGCCATCGAGACGGCGGGAGCTGAAGACCGGTTGCGCGCCAGCCACCTGATCCACCTGCGCTGCGAAGTGTCGGCAGGCAATGTGCTCGACCATTTCGCGGACTTTCGCGGCGACTCGCAGGTCCGGCTGGCGTCGCTGATGGATCATGCACCCGGCCAGAGGCAGTTCCAGACACTCGATGCCTATACGCTCTACTACAAGAAGAAGCGCGGCCTGACGGATGTCGAGTTCGAGCGCTTCATCGCCCGCCGTATCGAAGAGTCGAACCGCTACGCCGCTCCGCATCGCCGCGCCATCGTCGATGCCTGCACGGAGCGCGGCATTGCGATCGCCAGCCATGACGACGCCACCATCGAGCATGTCGAGGAATCGAAAGCCTTCGGCGTGCGGCTGGCGGAGTTCCCGACAAGCATGGAGGCGGCCAAGGCTTCGCATGAGGCCGGCATGGCCGTGCTGATGGGCGCGCCCAACGTGGTGCGCGGAAAATCCCATTCCGGCAACATCTCGGCCAAGGCGCTGGCCGACGCCGGCGTGCTCGACGTGCTGTCGTCGGACTACGTGCCCTTCAGCCTCATCCACGCGCCGTTCGTGCTCGCCGAGGCAGGCATGGTGCTGGCGGAGAGCATCCGCCTGGTGACGGCGACGCCCGCCCGCGCGGTCGGCCTCGACGACCGCGGCCGCATCGAACCCGGACTGCGCGCCGACCTCGTGCGGGTGCGCCATCGTTCCGGCATCCCGGTCGTGCGATCGGTGTGGCGCGAGGGCCGGCGCGTTGCGTGAAGGCGCAGCCGATTTGGCACCGCGAGCGCAACACGGTTGCTTGATTGCCGTCGTCGGCCCAAGCGGTGCGGGAAAGGACAGCCTGATCAATTATGCGCGAGAGAGGCTGCCGGCGGACCCGTCCGTTCTGTTCGTTCGCCGTGTCGTGACGCGCACCGCTCTCGCAGGCGCCGAAGACCACGACTCGCTGTCCGTCGCTTCGTTCCAGGCATTGCAGGCGGCAGGCAGGTTCGCGGTGACCTGGGAAGCACACGGGCTGCTTTATGCGATCCCGGCGCATGTGCGCGAACATCTTGCGTCAGGTGGCGTGGCCGTCGTCAATGGATCGCGCGCGGCATTGCCGGCGATCCGTTCCGTCTTCGGTCGTGTGCTCGCGGTGCACGTCACCTGCAATCCCGACGTTCTCTCGGTGCGGCTTGCCGCCCGCGGTCGGGAAGACCCGCAACAGCAGCGAAATCGTCTCGCTCGGGCGGCGCTGCCAGGCGACGATTTGGCCGATGCGATCGAGATCGACAACAGCGACGAACTCGCCACTGCCGGCGACGCACTGGTGACAGCCATACGAACGGCGACTGGGGGCGGCTTCTGAATGCAGGGCGAACTGCCTCGGGACACCGTTTTGGCGAAAGTGCGCGTTTAATCCGACCTTAAGACGTTCAAGAGTTTGGGCCAATCCCGGCTTCGGATCGATCCGGGCCTAGACGCGATCCTCCAACGTCCCGGACGAGCCGAGAGCTCCCTGAGGTGCTTCAAGCAGCAGCTTCGAATTTTCCGGGCGAGCCTCCAGGATGCCGCGTTCTATGTCCAGCGCGATCTCGACGACACGCTGGTTTACCGGAGAACTCCGGCCTACCGACCGCAGCTTGTCGACGACGAAGCCGTTGACCTCGCGAACCTCGGCCCGGCGTCCCTTGCGCCAGTCCTGGAGCGACGTGGTCAAGGTGTCCGGCTGGGAGAACGTCTTCAGCACCTCCTCGAAAATCTGGTCGACATACCGATCGGGATGATTGCTCATCACCGGCGGCATGCCGATGATCGGGACGATCCTTGCGCCGTCGGCGAGCGCAGCCTGCATCGCCTCGTAACCGGCGGCCCGCATGACCTCGAGCATGTCCGGCGCCCGCGCGGCATCCGCCAGCGGCAGGTTGACGATGGCGGAAGGGATCAGTTCGGCGGCATTGACGACGAGCTTCATCCACTTGGCCGAGACGATGTCCTGCGTCACTTCGACGGTGCCCGAATTGCGAAGCAGGACCGCCACCTCCTCGACCCGCTCCTGCATCCTGGGATCGAGCGCCCCCAGCGCGAACCATGAGCTGTCATGATCGTTCTGCCTGTTGGTCACGCCGGGAACGAACATGTTGGAGGCGATCTCGATGACCGCGGCTATGGTGCGGTGGCGCCCCACCACGCTTGCGATGTCCTCATGCGTCATGCCGTTCTGAAGGCCGACGACAAAGCCGTCCGGCGCGAGAACGGGTTCGATCAGCTGGCACGCCCATTTGGTATCGTAGGCCTTGACGACCAGGAACACGAGATCGAACGGCTCGCGAATTTCAGCCACCTGGCAGAGATGCAGCGCCGGCACCTTCGCGTTCACTGTGCGGGTCGGCAGATTGACGGTTATGCCGCTGGCCCGGATCGCCTCGACATGCGCCGGCCACTGCTCGATGAACGTGACGTCCAGCCCGGCGAGGGCGAAGTCGGCGCCGATAGACGCCCCCTGCGCGCCGGTTCCGACAAACGCAATCCTGGGACCGGCTTTGTCTTTCCATGTCATCTGCATTTATCCTTGTGGAGGAAGAGTTCAGGCCCGTCGGACGTCCGCCGGCGGCATGACTTGCGCCGGCTGATCAAGCTGGCTCCGAGTGCGAGCAAAGCGCTATTGCAGGTCCCCTGTCAGAAGGCTGCTGTTCGCGATCCCGGCCTGCCTGTCGCCCCGCTCGATCTCGAGCGCCATCGCGACGACCCGCTCGTTCACGGGCGCCGGCCTGCCGTGCTTGCGTAGCGTCTGCGCGACATGCCCGTTCAGGTCCAGCACCTCGGCCCGCCGGCCCTTTCGCCAGTCCTGCAGCACGGTGGTCAAGGTGTCGGCCATCATGAATGTGCTGAGCACCTCGTCGAAGATGAGGTCGACATAACGATCGGGGTCGTTCGTCCTCGGCGGCGGCATGCCGAGGATCGGCACGATGTCTGCCCCGTCGGCCAGAGCCGCGTGCATCGCCTCGTAGCCGGCTGCCCGCATGAGGCGCTCCATGCCCGGCATGCGCACTGCCTCGGCAAAGGGCAGGTTCAGGATCGCCGAGGGGACAAGCTGGGCCGCATTGACGATCAGCTTCATCCACTTGGCCGAAACGATGTCGTCGCTCACCTCGACGCGGCCGCTGTCGCGCAGGACGCCGGCGATCTGTTCGACGCGTTCCCGGTTTTCGGGCGCGAGCGGCCCGAGGGCGAACCACGACGTGTCGTGATCGTTCTGGCGGTTGGTGACGCCGGGCTCGAACATGTTGGACGCCATGTCGAAAACGGCGCCGACACACCTGTTCTCCCCGACGACCGAGGCGATCGCGGTATGCGTCATCCCGTTCTGCAGGCCGACCACGAGACCGTTAGGTGCCAGCACCGACTCGACCAGCTGGCAGATCCATCTGGTATCGTAGGCCTTGACGACGACGAAGATCACGTCGAACGGCTCGCGCAGCTCCGCCACCTGGCACAGATGCAGGGCGCGGACTTTCGCATTGATCGACCGCTTCGGCAGATTGACCGTGATGCCGTTGGCCCGCATGGCCTCGACGTGGGCAGGCCATTGTTCGATCAGGGTCACGTCCCGCCCCGCCAGCGCCAGATCCGCGCCGATCGAGGCGCCCTGCGCCCCGGTGCCCACGACGGCTATCTTCAGTTCATCCGTTTTGCGCCACACCGTCTCGATCCGTTTGCTGGCCGGTTGAAATTGCATCCCCGGACGTTCCCGGCAGGTCAGATCGCTCCTTCACGGAGCTGCGTCGGAATGCCGAGCTGCGCGACGATACGACGGCCCGAAGCCTCAAGCTCGCGCTTCACCCTATCCACGTCGCCCCACAGCAGCCTGCCGTCGCGTTTGCGGAACTTTCCGGCGATCAGAACGTGTTCGACATTGCCGATGCCCGCCTGCATGACGACGGTCGAGTAGGGATCGTGCACCGGCGTCATGTTCCAGGCGGCGGCATCGAGAACGACGATGTCGGCCTGCTTGCCCGGTGTCAGCGAGCCGACCTTGTCGTCGATGCCGAGCATGCGCGCGGTCTCGATGGTAATCCAGCGCAGCGCGTCCTTCGTGCTGACGGAGCAACTGTCCGGAATCCCGCCGTCGATCTCCCGCCTGGCGGCATTGTCCAGCGCACGCTGGCAGGCGAGCGCCATGCGGCCCACCGCGAACATGTCCGCGCCGACCACCGACTCGATGTCGACGCCGAAGCTCGGCTGGCCGCCGGCCGCGAGCACGCGCCCGGTGATCGGCCTGCCATGGCCCTGCGTCATCTCGTTCTCGGCCGTGACCGTGAAGGAAACGCCGGCCTCGACGAAACGCCTTATCTGGTCGTCGGTGAGATTGTTGCCGTGGACGATGTTGATGTTGCTGCCGACCAGCCCCTCGGCCTCCAGCGTCTCCCAGCCACCCGGCGTCCTGGCCTGGCCGCCGCCCTGGTGCATGGAGGCGACCAGGTCCAGTTCCCGCGCCAGGCGGAAGTCGGCGCGCGCCACCTCCATGGTCGAATAATGCGGCCCCAGGATCGCCATGCCGAGGGTCATGAGTTGGTCGCGGCTGGAGAAGCGCGTGCGCATCAGCCGCTCGATCTCATGGCGGGGATGCGGCACTTCCGAGAAGTGCGGCTCGCCCGGCTTCGGGTCGGGCTTGGGCGAACCATGCAGGAAGACGGAGCGGATACCGCTCTCGAAGAGCCCGTCGACGGCAGCATCCGTATGCGCCGGCGTCGGGTTGTTGTGGCACCAGTCGCCGAGCGTGGTCGCGCCCGCATTGATCTGGCCAAGCGCGCCGGCCAGCGTCGCGACATAGATGTCCTCGGGGCGGAAAGCGGCCGCCAGGCCGCGGTGCACCCAGCGGAAATAGTCCATCAGCGTCATGTTGGAGCAGAGCGAGCGCAATCCGGTCTGCCAGGTATGCATATGGCCGTTCACCAGGCCGGGGATGACGATGCGGCCACGCCCGTCGACGACCTCGGCTGCGTCCGCGCTCAAGTTGGGACCGACGGCGGCGATCCTTTCTCCTTCAACCAGAACGTCGGCATCCCGGAAGCTGCCGATGGCGTCGTCCATCGTCAGGACGATCGCGTTCCGGATGAGGATTCCGTGCTGCGTCATAGTGGGGCTGCGATCTCGCCGAAGGGCACCAACGCCGGATCGACGTCGAGCCGACGGTCTTGCCGCCGCCCGAACGGAACCCGCCCCGGCTTCCTTCCGGATGCCGGGCCGGCATCCCCGTCTTCAGCTGCCATCACGACCCGCATCCGGCGCCTCCTCCGGCCTGCCAATGGAAATCGGCGATCATGCGCCTGTCATGTGCGTGATTGTCCGCAGCGCGGATGAGGGCGCAAGTCGCAAGATTCTCATTACGATCATCGGTTTTTTCATTCTGGGAAAAGTATCGCCGACATTTTCCGCTTCGTTTCCTATCGTTTCGGTGCGCGAGGCAGCCGGCCGGAACATGCCTGCCCGCTGCGGCGACGGGGTCCGGCGGACCGACCGTCCGTCGGCTGCCCGGATTCTCTGGGAGGAATCGAACGATGCTCTTTGCGATCCACGCTCTCGACGGCAAGGATGGGCTGAGCCTGCGCGGCACCTGGCAGGATGCGCATTTCGCGCACCTCAGGACGGTCGGCGACTGCGGCGTACGAATCGTCATGTCGGGTCCGCTGGTGGAGGACGACGGATCGACCATGAAGGGCAGCCTCCTCGTGGTGGAGGCGGAAGGACGCGCCGCCGTGGAGCGCTTCAACAACGCCGATCCCTACAAGACCGCAGGCGTCTGGGACACGGTCACCATCACCGCCTTTCTGAGGAAGAACGGCTGACGTCGCTTGCGACGGACCGTAACGGGAGGATCGGCATGCGCGTCGCCGTCGCGGGTCTGGGCTGGTGGGGCAAGCAGATCATCGGCTGCCTCGGGAAGAGCCCGCTTTTCGAGGTGATCTATGGCGTCGATCCGACGCCACCCGCGGGCGCACTCGACTTTCTCGAGCAGCATGGCGTTCGGCACGCCCCCGAGCTCGCGGCGGTGCTGGCCGACCCGCGGGTCGAAGGCGTCGTCCTGGCGACGCCGCACCAGATGCATGAGGAGCAGTGCCTGGCGGTTATGGCGGCAGGCAAGGAGCTGTTCTGCGAGAAGCCGCTCACCATGACTTCGGCCGGGGCGCAGCGCGTCGTCGATGCGTGCAGGGCGGCCGGCAAGGTTCTCGGCATAGGCCACGAACGGCGCTACGAGGAATGTTTCGAACGCGTGCAGGCGCTCATCGACGACGGCACGCTTGGCCGGCCGCTGCTCTACGAAGCCAATATCAGCCACGACCTGTTCAGGAACATCGACCGCTCCAACTGGCGGCTCGATCCGAAGCATGCCCCCGCCGGCATGATGACGGCGACCGGCATCCACCAGACCGACCTCTGCTGCGCTTTCTTCGGTGCGCCGGCCGAGGTGCGCGCGCAGACCTCGAGCCTGATCTTCGAGCCCCCTGCCACCGATTTCGTCACGGCATCCATCACCTTCCGATCGGGCGCCCGCGGCGCCATCACGCTGCTGTCCTGCACACCTTATTACGGCCGCGTAACGGTCTTCGGCGACAAGGGCTGGGTCGAGGTCGTGACGGAAGGCAATGTCGATCAGGGCAGGCCGACCGTCGTGACGCTCTGCACCGGCACCAGCGAGCCGCGGCAGGTGACGGTCTATCATCCGACCGACACGGTGACGGCGAACTTCGAGGCATGGGCCGAGGCCGTCGCCGGCCGCAGGCAATATCGCTTCACCCACGAGCAGGTGCTCGACAACGTGCGCATCTTCGAAGGCATCGTCACCTCCGCCGCGCAGGACGGCAAGACCGTCGTTTTTTAGGGTATCGATCCCTAAAAACTGCAGATTTTTCGCAAGAAAGATCCTGAAACAGGCAGGAAAAGACCGGCCACCGTTCCATTTTTGGTCGATCTTTCCGGCGGTCAGCTCGCCGTCTGGCGGCTCGGGAACAGCCAGGGCCGCATCGACGGATGGCTGGGCATGGTGCGCGGCGCATACTGTGCTTCTACGCCGAGTTCCTCGGCCGCGTGCCAGGCAAAGCGCGGATCCCACATGGCGCCACGCGCCATGACGACGAAATCGGCCTTGCCGGAGGCGACGATCTCCTCGGCCTGCCGTATGGTGCCGATCAGCCCGACCGCCATGGTCGGCATGCCGGCCTCCCTGCGGATCGTCTCGGCTAAGGGCACCTGATAGCCCGGTCCGAGCGGAATCGTCTGGCGCGGATCGAGCGCGCCACTCGAGGCGTCGATGTAGTCGCAGCCGAGCGCCTTCAACTCCCTGGCGAGCACCACCGTGTCCTCGACCGTCCATCCGCCCTCGATCCAGTCGGTCGCGGAAACGCGGACGCCCATCGGCTTTTCCGACGGCCAGGCGGCGCGCATGGCCTCGAACGTCTCCAGCGCGAAGCGCATGCGGTTTTCGAGGCTGCCGCCGTACCGGTCGGTGCGCCTGTTCGACAGCGGCGACAGGAACTGATGGAGCAGGTAGCCGTGGCCGGCATGCATCTCGACAAGGTCGTAGCCGATGCGTTCGGCGCGGCGCACCGCCGAGACGAAATCGTCGCGGATGGCATGAATCTCCTCGACCGTCAGCGCCCGCGGCGCGTGCCAGCCCTCGTCGAAGGGGATCGCCGACGGCGCCACCGTCTCCCAGGCACCCTGCTCCGCGGTGAGCGGCTTGCCGCCCAGCGCCGGCGGCAACGTTGAGCCCTTGCGGCCGGCATGGCCGAGCTGCAGGCCGTGCTTCGCCACGCCGTACTGCCTGCAGAAGTCGATGACCCGCTTCATCGCGGCTTCGTTGTCGTCCGTATCCATGGTCGCGCATTTCAGCGTGATGCGGCCGATCTTATTGACGTGGGTCGATTCCGTCATCACCAGGGCACCGGAGCCGCCGAGCGAGAACTGGCCGAGATGCATCAGGTGCCAGTCGTTTGCCGATCCGTCGGTCGAGTTGTACTGGCACATGGGCGAGACGACGAGGCGGTTGGGCAGGGTCAGCCCGCGCAGCGTGATCGGCGAAAACAGGGCGCTGGTCATGTCGGGGTTCCTCTCGGCGGAGAATCGCCTGCCCGGGCGAACGCCGGGCGGCGAGATCACACGGGCAACTCGGCCTTCTCGGCCTCGGTGCCGGCTCCGCCCGGCGGCAGGAAGCTCGCAGCGAAGGCCAGCGCACGAACCGGCTGGTCGCCGATCGGTGCAATGCTGTGGACGGCGTTCGGCGGGATGTGGACGAGGTCCCCCGGTTCCACTTCGCGCTTCTCGGCACCGATCTGCATCAGCGCACTGCCCTTCAGGACGTAATAGAACTCGTGCGTGTTGTGGCGGTGCGGCTCCAGATGCGAGCCGGCAGCGATCTCGAACTCCGATACGTATTCGAGATAGGACCCCTCGGTATCGCCGCGCATCGCCTCCTTCGGCACCATGAAAAAGGTACGGCAGGTGCCGCCATGCTCGACGGTCGGCTCGATCCTGGCATTCATGACGTTCATGTCGCGGTCCTCCGTGCTGGTGCAGCGCTACTGGGCGAGATAGCCGCCATCGACGACGAGCTCGCAGCCGGTGACGAACGACGCCTCGTCGCTCGCCAGGAACAGGCAGCAATTCGCCACCTCGGCAGGCGTGCCCATGCGACCCATCGGCGTCTGGCCGATGATGCCGGCGTTCATCTCGTCGGATTGCGCCTCGACCAGCGGCGTGCGGATCAGGCCGGGATGCACCGAGTTGACGCGGATGTTCTCCGGCGCGTGGGTCACGGCGGCATTCTTGGTCATGTTGCGAACGCCGCCCTTGGCGGCATTGTAGGCGGCAGCCCCCGGCACACCCACATTGCCCCAGATCGACGAGAAGTTGACGATCGAGCCCTTGCCGGCCTTGCGCATGGCCGGGATCGCCGCCTTCATGCCGAGGAAGGAGCCGGTGAGGTTCACGCCGACCACCTGGTTCCAGTCGTCCAGCGGCGTTTCCAGGATCGGGCCGTAGGCCTTGACGATGCCGGCATTGTTGACGAGCACGTCGAGCCTGCCATGCTCGGCGACGATCCTGTCGACCGTCGCGACCCAGTCGCTTTCCTTCGACACGTCGAGCATCAGAGGCACGATGTTCTCGCCGGCGGCGACCGGCTTCACGTCGCCGGCGTAGACGACAGCGCCTTCCCCTGCGAAGCGCTCCGCCACCGCGCGGCCGATGCCCTGCGCGGCGCCGCTGACGAGCACGATCTTTCCGTCGAGCCTTCCCATTCCTTCCTCCCAAAGCGCCGGCTTCAGCCGGTCCGTATCGCTTGCAGTCGGCTGCCCGCCGGATTGCCTCCAACGGGCGCGCTCCTCCCACGAGCTTTGCCGTGAACTCTAGCAGCGGCGATCCTTGCGGCTCCGCCGAATATGCTCAGATTGAGAAATGCGGGACACGGCAATCATTTGACGAAAGGCGGGCCGCTCGCCACTCCAGATCGAGCGCTGTCGGACGCTGGGAAAGCGATCGCCTCGCCGAGATCCTGCGGCGACTGCTGGGCACGTCAAGCCTTCCGGCTGATCATAGTCATCAGGCGGATGTGCGGATCGACCGCGAACAGGTCCGGCGCGCGGCGCGCGAATTCCTTGAGATAGGGCATCTCCATGTGCCTGTCCCACTCGGCGCGGTCGGTCCAGTTTTCGTAGAAGGTGAACTCGGCCGGGTTGGCGTCGTCCTGATGCAGGTCGTAGTCGACGCATCCGGCTTCGGCGCGCGTATCGGCGACGAGCGAGAGCAGGAATTGCCTGACCTCGTCGATCTTGTCGGGCTTGGCGACAAGATGCGCGACGACGGTGAGTTGCTTCGACATCAGAGGTCTCCTCCTTCTTCGATTGTTCCCGTGGGCAGTCTCGCCGGGACGGATGCCCGCACGAGTTCGCCTTCAGGTCCCGCCGCTCGTCAGCGTGATCTTGATCGCCTTGGTGGCGTCCTTGCCCAGTTCGAACGCTTCGACCGCGTTCTCCAGGGCAAAGGTATGCGTCTGGATCGGCGACAGGTCGATGCCGGTGCGCTCCAGGAAACGGATCGCCGCCGGCCACACGCCAGGGGAGCCGATGCAGCCCTTCACGGTCAGGTTCCTGATCTGGATCTTGCCGAGTTCGACGGGGATCTTGCGGCCGATATTGATGCCCACCATCGAGACGCGGCCTTCCTCGCGCGCGTATTCGAAAACGTTGGCGAGCGAAGCGTCGTGACCGGCGGCCTCGACGACGAGATCCGCGCCCTTGCCCGCGGTCAGCTCCATGATGCGGCCGATCGGATCCTGCGTCGCGTCGACCACCTCGGCAGCGCCGAGTTTTAGTGCCACGTCGCGACGCGACTTCAGCGGATCGACCACGATGACGCGCGCGCCCATGCCGATGGCGGCCGCGGCCGAGACGAGGCCGATCGTGCCGCCGCCGGAGACCACCACCGTCTCGCTGGCATTGGTGCCGCCGGAACGAAGCACCGCGTAGAAGCCGCAGGTGAACGGCTCGATCAGCGACGCGCGCTTGTCGTCGATGCCATCGGGAAGCTTGTGCAGCCATTCCGGATTGACGTTGAAATATTCCCGGTCGGCGCCGTCCATGGAGAAGCCGAAATGGTGCAGCCGCTCCGGCGTACGCACCACGCATTCGCCGACGACGCGGTCGCCGACCTTGTAGTCCCTGACCTTCTTGCCGACCTCGACGATCTCGCCCGCCCATTCGTGGCCGGGGGTCACCGGATAGGAGATGGGAATGATGTAGCGGCCGGCAAGCAGCTCATAATCGGAATGGCAGATGCCGACCGCTCGCGTCTTCACCAGCACTTCGCTGGCGCCGATCTCCGGCATCGGCTTGTCGATGATGATCGGCTTGTCGGGGGTCTCAAAGAGGAGCGCTCGCATCCTGGTGTCTCCGTTCTTCTGTCTAGCTTCACATTTCCAGCGGCTGGGGCGGGACGGCCGGTGGAGCGATTGGCAGCCACATCGGTCCGGATCGCCTTGCGCCCCTACCCGACCGTCACAACCTGTCCGTTCGCCGCCGACTTGATGATAGCCTCCAGCAACGCGATGTTGTTGATCATGTCGTCGCCGGAGATGGCATAGGGTTCGGTGCCGCGGACCGCTTGCGCGAAGGCAACGAGGTTGTCGCGCACCGGCTCGGCCGGGCCGACTTCCCTGACCTCGATCGGCATGCCGGTCCAGGCGCTGGTCACCACCCATCCGTCAGGTGCCTCGACATGCGCCTTGTCCCGCACCTCGATCCAGCCTTTCGTCCCGAAGACGGCGAAACGCGACACGAAGGGCGTCACCAATGTCGCCGAGACATAGGCGGTGCCGCCGCCTTGGAAACGGATGTGAGCCGACAGCGTGTCGCCCTGCGGGAAGTCAGAGGCAAGATTCTCGCAGGCGACGCGGACGTCGCGGGGCGCGCCAAGGAGCTTCACCGCAAGATCCGTCAAGTGGATGCCGGTGGCAGTCATGCCGGCGGCCGGCGCCTGCGCGGCATTCAGCCGCCAGTTGGACTTGTCGAGGGTGAGGAACTTGTCGTGGCTGAAATTGGCCTCGACCTGCAGGATGCGGCCGAGCTTGCCGCTTGCCGCCGCCCGCAGCATTTCGGCGACAGGCGGTTCGAAGCGGCGTTCATGGCCCATGCCGAGCACCAGGCCGGCCTTGCGGCACAGTTCGACGGCCTTCTCGGCGCCCGCCTTCGTCATAGCCAGCGGCTTCTCGCAGAAGACATGCTTGCCCGCTGCCACCGCCTTCTCGATCTGCTCTTCATGCAGGGAATGCGGCGTCGCCAGGATCACCGCCTCGACGTCGGGGCGGGCGAGCGCCTGCTCGTAGCTCGTCGTCAGGGCGAGGCCATGCTCCCCGCAGAACGCCCTCGCTGCCGGATCGGGCTCGACGGCCACGACGACGTCGAGGTGCGCACCTGCCGCCTCGAGGACGGCGACCATCTTGCGGCCCCACCAGCCAAGGCCGACCATCGCTATCCTTACGGGCTTCGTTGCTTCGTTCACGCTGTGCTCCATCGGTCGATCGGCCGGCCCGCGTGCCATCAAGACCCGTACGGGCCGGGTGTCAGGCGGCCGAATAGCCGTGATCGGTCATCACCAGCTGACCGGTGATGCCGCTCGCCGCATCGGAGACGAGGAAGCCGATGGTCGCGGCGATCTCGGAGGGCTGCAGCAAGCGCTTGGTCGGAATGTCGTCGAGCCAGACCTTCATGACCTCGGGCTGCGCCATGCCGACCTTCTTCAGCATCTCGGTTTCGGTGTAGCCCGGGCCGACCGCGTTGACGCGGACGTTGAAGGGAGCCCATTCGACGCCGACGACGCGGCACAGATGCGCCACCGCCGCCTTCGAGACGTCATAACCGGAGTGCAGCTCTGGACGGACCGCCTTGACGCCGGCGATCGAGGAGATGGCCACGATCGCGCCGCGCTGGCGCTCCACCATGCGCTTGCCGAAAGAGCGGACGCAGTAGAAGACGCCGTTCAGGTTGATCTTCATCACGCGATCCCAATCCTCGTCGGAATGGTCCTTGGTCGTGCTCTCATAGGCGATGCCGGCATTGGCCACGAGGATATCGATCGCGCCGAACTCTTCGTTCAAGCGGGCAGCCGCGTTCTCGACGGCCTTGGAGTCCGTGACATCGAACTTGATGCCCCTGGCCTTCAGGCCCTTGTCGGCCCACTCCCTGGCGGCATCCGTCACCCTGTCAACGGCGTCGGCCAGCACCACGGTCGCGCCCAGAGCGCCGAGCCTTTCGGTGATCGCGGAGCCTATGCCGCCGGCCGCGCCGGTCACGACGGCCGTCTTTCCGGCCAGCGAGTAGTTGGCGAAAGCCTCGGTTGCCATTTTCATTTCCTCCACTTGTTCGATTTTTTGCCGCTGCCGGCAGGGCTGCGCCGGGATCAGACCGTGACCAGGATCTTCAGATGCCTGCCGGCCTTGTCGAGCAGGGCCTCAAAACCCTTCTCGACCACGTCGTCGGCGGCGATGTTGGCCGTCACCACCTTCTCCAGGGGCAGGATCCCGGCCTCGATCATGCGGATGATGCGCGGCCAGATCTGCACGGGGTAACACCAGGTGGCTTCGACGGTGATGTCCTTCTGGGCCCACAGCATGGCATCGATCGAAGCGGGCTTCATGTGCAGCCCGGTCTGCACCACCTTGCCCTGGCGGCGCACCGCCTTGACGCAGGCGTTCAGGCTCGCCTCCAGGCCGACGCATTCCAGCGCGACGTCGACGCCCACGCCTTCCTCCGTGTTGTCGCGGATGACCGTCTCGACATCGTCTTTCGTCGGGTCGATCGCGATGATGCCAGGAACGAGTTCCTTCGCCTTCCGCAGGCGGTTCGGATTGGGTTCGCTGACGAAGATCACGGCAGCACCCGCGGCCTTGGCGGCCAGCAGCGTCAGCGCACCGATGGGCCCCGCGCCGGAAACGAGCACCGTCGATCCCGACGTCACGCCGCCGCGGTCCGTGCCGTAGATGGCCACCGCCGCCGGCTCGATCATCGCCGCCTGCACATCGGAGACGCCGTCCGGCACCTTCACCACATTGTAGTCGTTGACGACCGCCAGCTCGCCCATGCCGCCCCACTGCCACGACAGGCCGATGCAGGCCATCTCGGGGCTCAGATGATAGAGGCCGCGGCGTCCGAAATAATCGTCGCGCGGCGAGACCAGGGGCTGGATCGACACGCGGTCGCCCGCCTTGACGTTCGTCACGGCCGAGCCGGAGTCCTGGACCACAGCGCTGAACTCGTGGCCGAGAATCTGCGGATTGGTCGCGCCGGTGTAGACGTGCGGGCTAGCCGGCGTGACGATGGGACCGGCGATGTATTCATGCAGGTCCGTGCCGCAGATGCCCGTCGTCAGCGGCTTGATCAGCACATCGTTGGCCCCTAGGCGGGCCGCCGGCGGCGCCACGTCCTCGACCCGGATGTCCCTGGCACCGTGGAAACGAACTGCCTTCATGTTACTTCCCTTCCGGACCGGTGATCGTCACTGAACGGTATAGCCGCCATCCACGACCAGGCTGGCACCGGTCACGAAGCGTGCCTCCTCGGAAGCGAGGAAGAGCACGCAATTGGCGACGTCCACCGGCTCGCCCAGGCGCAGCGGGTGCTTCTCCTTCATCATGTCGAGATAGGCCTGTTTGCCTCTCGGATAGGTCTCCGCGGCCTTCAGGAACAGCTCGGTCATGGTCGAACCGGGATGCACGGCATTCACGCGGATGCCATGAGGCGCGTAGCAGATCGCGTCGGTCCTGGTCATCGCCAGCACCGCGCCCTTGCTGGCATGGTAGGGCGGGATGTCGTCATTGCCGATCAGGGCATAGATCGACGAGAAGTTGACGATCGAACCGGACTTCTTCTCCATCATCGGCCGCACGGCGTATTTGGTGCAGAGGAACGAGCCCTTCACGTTGATCGCGAAGACGCGGTCCCACTCCTCGGCGCTGCATTCGTGCGCGAACTTGTTGGCGCCGGGAATGGCCGCGTTGTTGACCAGGATGTCCAGCCCGCCCCATTTGCCGATCACCTTGCCGATCGCGGCTTCGACCTCGGCTTCGCCGGCGATGTCGACCTTGAGAAAGATCACGGCGTCGCCAAGGTCCTTCGCCAACTTCTCGCCGTCCTCGACCAGCAGGTCGAAGATCGCGACCCTGGCGCCTTCCTCGACAAAGCGGCGCACCGTCGCCCCACCGATGCCGCGCGAGCCGCCGGTGACGATCGCGACCTTGTCCTGAAGCCTGCCCATGGTTCCTGCTCCTGTGTTGTGCCGATCAGCATGCTGCGCGCCTCGGCGGCCGCTGGTCGACTGCCAAGTATCGGCCGGGCGCTATCGGCTGCGCCGGACATAGAACGCAGCCGCGGCCACGATCACGATGCCCTTGATGATGATCTGGAACTGCACCGGCAGGCCGAACAGCAGCACGGCGTTGAACACGACGATCAGCACCGCGGCTCCGAACAGGCCGCCGATGATGCCGCCGCGTCCGCCTGCGAGCGAGATGCCGCCCATGACCGCGGCGACGATCGAATCGAGCTCGAAGCCTCGCCCGACCCAGTTGTCGACGATGCCGACATATCCCGACAGCACCAGGCCGGCGATCGCCGCCAGTCCGCCCGAGATCATATAGCCGACGATCGTCACCCGGTCGGCATTGATGCCGAGCAGGCGGGCGGTCGTCGGGTTGCCGCCGGTGATGTAGACCTCGCGGCCGAAGCGGGACTTGGCGAGCAGCACCCAGAACACCGCCGCCAGCACGACGAGCAGCATGATGTTGTAGGGAATGCCGTTCCAGGTCGCCGATCCGAGGGTGCGGAACAGCGGCGGCACGTTGCCGGACGGCGCGCCCTGCGTATAGGCGAAACGAATGCCCTGCAGCACGATCATCGTCGCCAGGGTCGCCAGGAACGGCGACACGCTGCGCTTGGTGACCAGCAGGCCGTTGGCGACACCGGTGGCCACGCCGATGCCGATCGCGATCAGCAGGATCGGCAGCACGTCCGCGTTCTGGCCCGAGAAGCTGGTCGCGATCACCGCCGACGTCGCCATGACCGACGACACGGACAGGTCGAGGCCGCGCAGGATGATGACGAAAGCCTGGCCGATGACCACGATGCCGAGCGGTGCCGCTTGCAGCAGCATGTTGGAGATGTTGTTGGCGGAAAGGAAGGCCGGCGAGATGATCCCGGCCACGGCGATCATCAGGACGAGAAAGATCGGCAAGGCGTAAGGCGCCAGCCGCGAAGCCGGCGAAGGCGCCGGCCCGGCGAATTCGGCGGGCTTGCCATGGGCGACGTCGACCATCAGACCCTCCTCCGCTTCTCGACATAGATCGACACGGCCACGATCACGATCAGCCCCTGGGCGATCAGCTGGTAATGGGTCGACACGTCCATGAAGTTGAGCACGTTGTTCAGCAGCGAGATCAGATAGACGCCGAGCAATGTCCCGAGGACTCCGCCCTTGCCTCCCGTCAGCAAGGTGCCGCCGACCACCACGGGAGTGATCGAGGCAAGCGTATAGTTCAGCCCGGTATAGGGCTGGCCGACGCCGAAGCGCGCCGTCAGGTAGATCGCGGTCAGGGCGCAGCAGAAGCCGCAGAAGCCATAGACGACAAGGATCACCTTGGCGCGCGGCAGGCCCATCAGGCGCGCGCCGGCATCGTCGTCGCCGACCGCATAGATGTAGCGCCCAAGGCGGAAGTAGGTCAGGAAAGCGCCGACCAGCGCGAACAGGACGACCACGACGACGGCGCCAATCGGTATGCCCAGCACCTTGCCATAGGCGAGATAGGTGAAGCCGCGCGGCACCTTGCCCGCCGGGCCCAGCGAATAGAGCAGGACGAGGCCCTGCAGCACCGCGCCCGTGCCCAGGGTGACGATCAGCGGATGCACCTTCAGCCAGATGATCAGCAAGCCGTTGACCAGGCCGATCGCCAGCCCGAGCAGCAGGATGCCGGCGATGACCGGCGCCACCATGGAGGCGTCGCCGCCGATCATGCCGGAGGTCAGCGTCGACAACAGGCTGATCATCGAGCCGACCGACAGGTCGATGCCGCCGGTCAGGATCGTCAGCGTCTGCCCGAGGCTGACCAGCGCCAGGCCGGTCGACTGCTCCAGGATGTTCATGACGTTGTTGGTCGTGCGGAAGCGGTCCGAAACGAAGCCGCCGAAGACCAGCAGCAGGACGAGCAGGGCAATGACGACGACGATGCCCTGGTTCTTCTTCAGGCTGCGCGAAAAGCCGGCGGAGCCGATGGAAACGGTCGCGCTCATGCGGCGGCCTCCCTGACCGGATGCTGCGTGGCAAGGCTCATGATCGCCTCTTCGGTGATGGCGGGGCCCGACAGTTCGCCGCTGATGGCACCCTCGCGCATGACGACCACCTTGTCGGCCATTCCGACCACTTCCGGCAGCTCGGAGCTGATCATCAGGATGGCGATGCCGCTGTCGGCGAGCCCGCGCATGATCCGGTAGATCTCGGTCTTGGCGCCGACGTCCACGCCCCGCGTCGGCTCGTCGAGGATGAGCACCTTGCGGCTGGTGCGCGCCCAGCGGGCCACGATCACCTTCTGCTGGTTGCCGCCGGACATGAGGGCCACGGGCGTGCCCGGCCCGCGGCAGGCGATGCGGTAATTGTCGATCTCCTGGCGGGCGATCGCATGCTCGCGGGAGCGGTCCAGCAGGCCGCCGCTCGTCACCTCCGACAGGTTCGCCGCCGAGATGTTGGCGGCGACGTCGAGCTGCATCGCCAGCCCCTGCCCCTTGCGGTCCTCGGTGACGAAACCGATGCCCTTCCCGATGGCGGTGGCCGGGGTGATGCCGGCGAGCTGTTCGCCGTCGATGGTGATCGAACCGGACGAGATCGGCAGTCCACCGAAGATGCCCATCGCGAGTTCGGTGCGCCCTGAACCGACCATGCCCGCGAGCGCCGTAATCTCGCCTGCCCTCAGTTCGATTCCGGCATTGCGCACGCGCCCCTCAACGCTCACGTTCTCCGCCTTCAACACCACCTTGCCGGGAGCGCCCGACTGGCGCTTGGCGGGGAAGACGTCGCGCAGGTCGCGGCCGACCATGTGGGAGATCAGGCGGTGGCGATCGACCTTGCCGATGTCGGTGGTGACGACATGCTGGCCGTCCTTGAACACGGTCACGCGGTCGGCGATCTGGAAGATCTCCTCGAGCCGGTGCGACACGTAGACGATGGCGACGCCCTCGGCCTTGAGCGCGGCCAGGCGCGCGAACAGAAGCTCGGCCTCACGGCCGGAAATGACGGCGGTCGGCTCATCCAGGATGAGGAGCTTGACCTTGTGGACCAGCGCCTTGGATATCTCGACCATCTGCTGGTCGGCCACGGTGAGCTCCGACACCAGCTTGTCCGGATCGATGTCGACGCCGAGCTTGTGGAGCAGGTCGGCCGCGTCCTTGCGCGTCCTGGCATGGTCGATCATGCCGAAGGCGCCACGGCGCTCGTGGCCGAGAAAAATGTTCTCGGCGACCGTCAGATGCGGGAACAGCACGAATTCCTGGTAGATGACATGGATGCCGGCGGCCTTGGCATCGGCGGGGCGCACCCAGTGGACCGGCCTGCCGTCGAACTCGATCTGGCCGGAGTCGGGCTTGTAGGCGCCGGCGATGATCTTGATCGTAGTCGACTTGCCGGCGCCGTTTTCACCGACGAGGGCATGGATTTCGCCCGCACGAACATCGAAATCGATCGACGACAGCGCCTGGACGCCGGTAAAGCCCTTGGAAATGCCGGTCAGCTTCAGCATCGTAGAACTCCTGTAATAGCGGGGTGCCCGGAGCTGGCCCGGACACCACGGTTGCAAGAGCCGCCGGGTCTATTGCGGATAGTCGACCTTGTAGGTCTTCGGGTCGTAGTCCTGGCCCATGCCGCCCGTGATCAGCATGTCCGCCGGGCCGTCCGGAACCACCATGTCGGTGAGGCGCAGCGGCGTCTGGATCGACTGGGTCTCGTCGCCCTCGGACACGGCGATCTGCGAGTTGATCGTATAGATGCAGGGCACCGGGGCGCCGGCGAGAACCTGCAGCGCCACCTCGATCGAGATGCCGCCCATGGCCGGCGGATAGCCGACCTCGAGCATCGGCACCTTGTGCTTGATCGCCATCTGCAGCGGGCCGTTCACGTCCGCCGTGGTGTGCGGCGGAATCTCGCCGTCCTTGTAGCCTGCTTCGATGAAGGCCTCGATCGAACCGGGGGTCTGAAGGCCGTGCGCCGACCAGACCGCGTTGATGTCCTTGCCGTATTTGGCGATCATCGCCTGCATGACCTGCTTGCCCTTCACCGGCGACCAGTCGGAATAGACGGTCTCCAGAACCTTGATGCCGGGATACTGCGCGAACACCTCGCGTGCCGGCTTCTCGCGGTTTTCCGACGGGCTGGAGCCCGCCTGGCCGGCCAGCATGATGACGTTGCCCTTGCCGTTGAGCTTCTCGGCGATCCACTGCGCGAACAGGCGGCCCATCATGGCGTCCGAAGCGGTGACGAAGGTGACGAAGTCGTCGGAAGCGACACGGCGGTCCATCATCACGACCGGGATGCCCTGGGCCATCGCCTGCTGCACCGCCGGATCCAGCGCCTGCTGCGTGTTGGCGCTGACGATCAAGAGGTCCACACCGCGCGAGATCAGGTCCTGCATGTCCGCGACCTGCTTGGCATCGTCATGGCCGGCATCGGTGATGATCAGCTTGCCGATCTGGTCCTTGTGCCCGGCCGCCGCCTTCTGGAGCGAGTGCAGCATGACGACACGCCAGGAGTCGCCAAGTCCGGCATTGGAGAAGCCGATCGTGTACGGCCCGTCCTTCTTGTATTCGGAAGTATCCTTGAAGCATACTTCCGTATCTGGGTTGTAGAGATAGGTGCGCGGAGCACCGCTGTAGAACTTGCTGTCCTGCGCGAACGCAGGGGCCGCGAGCGCCGCAAGTCCTGCCGCGCCGGCCAGCATCATGGCAAAGCGGCGGGTAATATTGGTCATGTCAGCTCCTCCGTCTGTGGCTGTGGCACAGCCTTCCCCATCGCGTCCGGCGCATTGCCCGGCGCGTCGATACTGCTCAGTCCGGTCCATTCGACTGGCTGCGCCCTCCCTGGCGCTAAGTCGAAGAGTTACAGGACTAGCCTTGCGTTCCAACCGGAGAATTTATCATTTTGAGACTCCCGTCCGCACGGGGACGTGGCCCGCATCGACGCACGCGGCGCGACGCAGGCCCCAGGCAGCGTCAAGGAATAAGCCTTTCCTGGCGCAACTGGGCGAACAGGTCGGTGAACGATTTCTCGGTCGACTGGAAGACGAGGAAACCGGCCTCGCGGCTCTTCGTCATGTCGGTCATGATCTCGATCGGCCGCCCGAGATCCAGGTCGGTGTGCCAGGCCGAGGCCAGGCGATCGAGATCGGCTTCCTTCAAGCCGTATTTGGCGACCATGCCCGCCCAGACGGCCGGCGCATCGGCCATTTCGGCCTCCAAGGGGTGGATCGTGCCATCCCAGCCGACCGACTCCACGCCGAACCAGTCCGCAATGCGCGGCCAAAGCCAGCTCCAGCGGAAGTAGTCGCCGTTGACCACGTTGAAGGCCTCGTTGCGCGCGCCCGGCGCGGTCGCCGCCCAGACGAGATGCCTGGCGAGCACGCGCGCGTCGGTCACGTCGCAAATGCCGTTCCATTGCCCTTCGGAACCGGGCCAGCGGAACTTGCGTCCGGTTTCCTTGCAGATCGACGCGTAGACGGCCAGCGTCGAGCCCATGTTCATGGCGTTGCCGATCGCCTTGCCGATCACGGTGTGCGGGCGCTGGACGGTCCAGGTGAAGCCGTCGCGCCGCGCCGCGGCGTATACCTCGTCTTCCTGGGCGTAATAGAAATTGGGCAGGTCGAGGCGCGGCTGCTCCTCGCGCAACGGCGTCTGCGGCCGGAAGCCGCCGGAGACATAGGCATCGAACGGCCCGAGATAGTGCTTGAGTCCGGTCACCAGCTCGACATGCTCGACGCATTTCTTCGGCGACAGCGCGTCGAGCACATTGCGGACCATGGCGCTGTTGACCTGGATGTTCTCCGCCTCAGTCGGCCGGCGCGTCCATGTGGCGAAGAAGACATGCGTCGGCGCGACATCCTTCAATGCTGCGTCGACGGATCTTGCGTCGAGCAGATCGGCCGCGACAGGCCTGACGCCGGCAATGGCCGTGTCGTTCGTGGGATTGCGCGAAAGTCCGTAGACCGTCCAGCCATTATCCAGCAGCTCACGCGCGGCGTTGCCGCCGATCATGCCGCTGATGCCGACCACCAACGCCGTCTTCTGCATGTTTCCCTCCCATGTCGTTCATTCTGGCGGCGGCGCACTCCGTAAGGGGAGCATAGCCCACGGCATCGCCGACGGATGGGGCAGCCGCAGTCAGCCCATGATCCTCATGTCTCAGGATGAGAAGACTTTGCCCTCGAGTCACGTCCGGGAATATTCGTTTTGATAATCCTGGATGTTGCACGACACGGGCCACATCCGAAAGATGCCGATCAAACATACGGCGGGGCCGACTGCTTTTCGCCGGCCCGACGAGCCTATCCTGGGGAGGACATCGATGGCCGAGTCGATCGAGCTGCTGGCCGCCTACTGGACGATCGCCGGCGATCGCTATCCGATGGGACCGACCGAAGTCAGCCCGTTCCCGTTGCGCGAGCGTGCGGAAGCGGCCGCCGAAGCGGGCTACACAGGCCTCGGCCTCGTCTACCAGGACATCCAGGCGAACGCGGCCAAGATGGGCCTCGAAGGCATGCGCCGGCTCTTCGACGATACCGGCATCAAGCATGTCGAGGTCGAGTTCCTCGGCGACTGGTTCGAACTCGGCGAGGCCAAGACGCAATCCGACCGCGTCCGCAAGGAGCTGATCGAAGCCGCCGCGGTGCTCGGCGCCCGCGACCTCAAGATCGCCCCGAAGATGTGGGCCGAGGAGATCGATGTCGCGCACTACGCCAAGGCCCTGACCGAAGTTGCCGACGCGGCTGCCACGATCGGCATCGACGTTGCCATCGAGGTCCTGCCCTTCACCAACATCCGTGACCTGAAGACCGCGCGCGCCGTCGTTTCCCAGTCGGGGCGCGCCAACGCAGGATTGTGCATCGACATCTGGCACATGGAGCGCGGCAACATTTCCTTAAGCGAAGTGGCCGACCTGCCCGCCTCCTATGTCAAGTCGGTCGAACTCAACGACGCCCGCGCCGAGATCGTCGGGTCGCTGTGGGACGACACGATCGGCGAGCGTGTCTATCCGGGCGAAGGCTGCTTCGACGTGCCCGGCTTCATCCGTGCCATCCGCCGGACCGGCTGGAACGGTTTCTGGTCCGTGGAGGTGCTCAGCCGCACCTACCGTGTGGGCTCTCTCAAGGATCAGGCCAAGCGGTCCTACGATACGACCATGGCGATGTTCGACAAGGCCGGCTGGCGGGAGCTTGAACGGGAGGAAAGCCGATGAAGACCAATCTCGAAGGAAAGATCGTCGCCATTACCGGAGGCGCGACGGGAATAGGCCGCGCGACAGCCGTCGCTTTCGCAAGAGAAGGCGCCAAGGTCGCGCTTATCGACATCGACAAGGCGGGTTGCGACGAGACGGTTGCGCTGATCGAGGCGGCCGGGAGCAAGGCGTCGGTCGGGCTGGGAGACCTGTCGACCGGCGACGGCGTGGCGACGGCGACGAAGGCGGCCCTCGACAGGTTCGGCGGGGTCCTCGACGTGCTGGTCAATAATGTCGGCTCCGGCGCGGTGCGCAGCTTCGACCAGCTCACCGACGAAGAATGGGAAAAGACCTTCCAGCTCAACTTCATGAGCTATGTGCGCACATGCCGCCTGGCGCTGCCGATCATGCGCGAGCGCGGCGGCGTGATCGTTAACAACGCATCCGACCTCGCCCGCCAGCCCGAGCCGGTGCCGGTCGACTACGGCGCGTCCAAGTCGGCGGTTCTGGCACTCACCAAAAGCCTCGCGCGCGCCGAGGCGCCGAAGATCCGCGTCAATGCCGTGGCCCCCGGCCCGGTCTGGACGCCGTTCTGGTCGAAGCCGGGCGGCTTCGCCGAAACCATGGGCAAATTCCACAACATGCCTCCCAAGCAAGCCGTGGAGCACGAGATGAGCCTGCGGCAATTGCCGCTGGGCCGTCTCGGCGAACCCGAGGAAGTGGCCAATGTCATCCTCTTCCTCGCATCCGACCTCGCCTCGTTCGTCACGTCATCCGTATGGGGCGTCGACGGCGGCTCGGTCCGCAGCATCATCTGAGTCTATTCCTGCCGTTGCGCCCGCCGTTCCCGTCCATGCGGGGACGGCTTTCTTTCTCCCGCGGCGTCCGTGCCTTCGGGCCGTTCCTCTCAAAATGAGCATCTTGCGCGTTGCGCAGCCGGGGAGGCGCGGCGAACTATTCCTCTTGCCGGCCACCCTCGTCTGGCACGGCTAAGGGAGGAAATCATGAGGAATTTTACGGGACACGCATCCCGCTCGGCCTTCATTGCGGCCGCAGCCTCGGCCATCGCCCTGGGCGTCGCAGCCGGATCGGCCGCCGCCCAGGACAAGCCGAAGCTCGGCTATTCCGCGCCGTTCCTGACCGATCCGTTCCAGGCGATCATGGCCAACCAGACGCTGAAGGCCGTCCAGGAAGCCGGCATGGAGACGCTGCCGGCGACCAACGCCAATGGCGACGCCGCCAAGCAGTCGACCGACGTGCGCAATCTCATCTCGGCCGGCGCCAAGGCGCTGATCATCAACCCGACCGACAGCCAGGCGATCTCGCCGGTGCTGGATTTCGCGGCCGAGAAGGGCGTGCCTGCCGTGCTCATCGACATCGCGCCCGCCAAGGGCAAGGCGGCGATGATCGTGCGCGCCGACAACAAGGGCATCGGCGCCAAGGCCTGCGAGGCAGTGGGCGCCGCGCTCGGCGGCGAGGGCAAGGTTCTTTCGCTGATGGGCGACCAGGCGACGACCAACGGCCGCGACCGCACGACCGGCTTCAACGACTGCATCAAGGCGAAATTCCCGAAGATCGAGCTGATCGAGCAGCCGACCAACTGGAAGGCCGACAAGGCCACGTCGGCCGCGCAGACCGTGGTGACCACCACGCCCGATCTCAAGGCGATCTACATGCAGAGCGATTCCGTGATGCTGGCCGGCGTGCTGAACGTGCTGAAGAGCGCCGGCAAGCTGACCAAGGTCGGCGAGGCCAACCACATCTTCCTCGCCTCGGTCGACGGCACGCCCTATGCGATGGAGCAGATTCGCCAGGGCTATCTCGACGTTGCCGTGGCGCAGCCGCTTGACCTCTACGCGAAATACGGCGCCTTCTACGCCAAGGCCGCTCTCGAGGGCAAAACCTTCCAGGCAGGTCCGACCGACCACGGCAGCGAGATCGTGCATGCCGGCGACAATTTGATGGATTATCTGCCGGCGACCGTCGTCACCAAGGAAAACGCGTCCGATCCGGCGCTCTGGGGCAACCAGGCGAAGGAATAAGCGCGTTGGCATACGGGACCGCCGCAGAGCGGTCCCGTATCCGGTATTCATCCGAATGTCCGTTCGGCCGGACCCCCATCAGGCGGATTTGACCGATGACGAACCCAGCAACGAACCTGGCGGCCGAGGCGCACGGCATCGTCAAGCGCTTCGGCCCGATCGAGGTCCTGCACGACGTCGGGATTTCGATCCCGGTTGGCGATGCCCGTGCCCTGGTCGGCCGCAACGGCGCCGGCAAGTCAACGCTCGTCGGCCTTCTGACGGGTATCTACGCGCCCAACGCGGGGGAGATCCGGCTCGGCGGGCAGCCGGCGCCCGCGCTCGGCGACCGGCGGGCATGGCGCCAGCGGGTCGCCTGCGTCTACCAGCGCTGGATGGTCATTCCGCATCTGACCGTCGGCGAAAATCTCTTCCTCAACAACCAGCCGCGCAACGCCCTCGGCCTGGTCGCCTGGCGGCGCCTGCGCGAGCGCTCGATGGCGGCACTCAAGGACTGGGATCTCGACGTGCCGCCCGACATCGAGGCGTGGCGGCTGACGGTCGAGCAGCGCCAGATCGTCGAGATCGCACGCGCCCTGCTGCAGGGCAGCCGCTTCATTATCCTCGACGAGCCGACGGCGGAGCTGGAACGCAAGGAGGTCAACCGCCTCTTCGACCGCATCCGCGCGCTCCAGGCGAACGGCGTCACCTTCCTCTACATCTCGCATCATCTGGAGGAGATCTACGATATCTGCCGCACGGTGACGGTGATGCGCGACGGCCGCGTCGTCGCCGATGCGCAGCTTTCGCAATTCCCGAAGGACAGGCTGGTCGCGGCCATGGTCGGCGACGCGGCGATGGTCCAGCGCGAGAGCAAGTCCGCCGCGAAGACCGGCGGAGCGCCCGGTCTCCAGGTGTCGGGCCTTTGCCGCGGCGAGGATTTTCAGGACATCGAACTGAGCGTCGCGCCGGGCGAATGCGTCGGCCTTGCGGGGCTTGCCGGGTCCGGCAAGGACAAGGTTGCGGAAGCCATCGCAGGGCTGCTCGAACCCGACAACGGCACCGTTTCGATTCTGGGCAGAGCGACGCCGATGGGAGACGTGGTGGCGATGCGCGCCGCCGGCGTCGGCTATGTGGCGCGCGACCGCCACGAGCGCGGCCTGTTCCCGCTGCTTTCGGTGGCGGACAACCTAACCGCCACCGTCATGGACCGTTTCGGTCCGTACGGTTTCGTCTCGCCGGCGCGCCAGGCGGCGATGGCCGACGGACAGATCGCCACGCTCGGCATCGTCGCCTCCTCGTGCGACCAGCAGATCGGCCAGCTTTCCGGCGGCAACCAGCAGAAGACGATGGTCGGACGGGCGCTGGCCTCCGATCCGAAGGTACTGGTTCTGGTCGCGCCGACCCAGGGCGTCGACATCGCCTCCAAGCAGGCCGTCTACGACATCATCGACAAGGCCAAGGCGCGCGGCATGGCGGTGCTGATCGTCTCGGACGATCTCGACGAGCTGACCGTCTGCGACCGGGTGGAAGTCATCTTCCGCGGCAGGCTGAGCCGCAGCTTCCTGCCCGGCTGGAAGGACCACGACATGGTCGCGGCAATCGAAGGGCTTTACTGACATGGCGAGCACCGCATCCCGAAGCATTCCGGCCACCTCCGCCGGCTCGAACCTGTTCAGCAGGCTCAATCTGCGCGACCTGGTGCTGATCCCGGTGATCGCTCTGGTGATGGTCGTCGGCAGCTTCGTGTCGTCGTCGTTCCTGCTGCCTGAAAACCTGCTCAACGTGCTGCAGCAATCGTCCGAGCTGTCCATCCTCGTCATCGCCCAGTCGCTGATCCTGATTTGCGGAAAGTTCGACCTCTCGCTGGAATCGACGGTGGGCCTCGCGCCGATGCTCGCCGCATGGCTGATGATCGTCGACACCTATGTCGGCGGCTCCGGCATCGGCATCAGCGGATATGCCGGCATCGCCGTGCTGTTCGCCGTCGGGCTCGTGGTAGGCACGGTCAACGGCCTGCTGGTGGTCAAGCTGAAGCTCAACGCCTTCATCACCACGCTCGCCGTGCTCATCCTGCTGCGCGGCATGACGCTCGGCATCACCAACGGCCAGACGCTGTTCGACCTGCCGTCGGAGTTCCTCTATCTCGGCACGGCCAAATGGTTCGGCGCCCCGGCGTCGATCTGGATCGCTGGCCTGCTCTTCCTCTTCTTCGGGCTGATGATGCGCTATCACCGCATCGGCCGCGCTATCTACGCCATCGGCGGCAATGCGGAAGCGGCGCGCGTCGCCGGCATCCCGGTCGAGCGCATCACCATAGGCGTCTTCATCGTCGGCAGCCTGCTGGCTGCGCTTGCCGGCCTGCTGCTCACCGGCCGCATCGCTTCCGTCATGGCGGGCCAGGGCCAGAACATGATCTTCTACGTCTTCGCCGCGGCCGTCATCGGCGGCATCGGCCTGAACGGCGGACAGGGGCGGATGATCGGGGCGCTGACCGGCGTGCTGCTGCTCGGCCTGCTGCAGAACGTGCTGACGCTTTCCGGCATAGCCGCCTTCTGGATCGACGCCTGCTACGGCGCGATCATCCTGCTCGCGCTGATCATCACGCGGCTGAGCGGCGAAGCCCCTCGCGCCTGACGCGGCCAGCGCGAGCAGGACCGCCGAGGTCTGATCGGAGGCACCCAATCCGCAGTGGGGAAATCCTGTCCTGCAAGCCGGTTCCGTCCGGCCGAAAGACGAGCTACTTGCCGGCCCCCGCCAGGTCCGCCATCTCCTTGACCAGCACGAACATGTCGCGCTCGCCCCGGCCGTGCAGATAGGCGGCCTCGTATTGCTGGCGCACCTGCGCGGCAAGCGGCAGGGGGGCATGCAGGTCGCGTCCGACCGACAGCGCGATGTCCAGGTCCTTCATCATCTGCGTCACGGCGAAGGCGGGGTCGTATCTGCCTTCCAGGATCATGGCGCGCTTGTAGTCGAGCAGCGGGGTGGCGACCGCGCTTTTCGAATAGACCTCGATCGCGTCGGCGAGCGAGATACCGCCTTTTGCAGTGAAAGCCAGCGCCTCGGCCATCAGCGCCGCCATGCCGGCAAGCGTGGAATTGACGGCGAGCTTCATGTAGCGCGCCTGCTCGCCCTCGCCGAGCCAGAAGCGGGTCCTGGTGAAGCTTTCGAAAAGCGGCGTCAGCCGCTCGAACTCGGCGCGCGGACCAGAGACGATGCTGGTCAGCGCGCCCGCCTCGGCGGTCGCGGTGGAACCCGAAACCGGCGCGCGCAGATAGGGCACAGCCTTGGCCCCAAGCAGATCGGCCACGGCGGCCGAGGCTTCCGGCGAAAGGGTGCTGGTGTCGATATAGGTCTGCCCCTTGACGAGGTGCGTGGCCAAAGCGCCGTCAGCCGTAACGACCTCGTGGAGCGCCGCGTCGTCGGAAATCGAGGAAATGACGACGTCGCTGGCGGCGGCGAGCGCAGCCATGTCGCGCACCACCGGATAGCCCGCGGCGGCCGCCTTCTCCGCGCTGGCGTCGCTGCGCGCATAGGCGGTCAGCGCATTGCCCGCCGCGTGGATATGCCGGGCGATGGGCAATCCCATCTTGCCGAGGCCGATCCAACCTATTCTCATGACGGTCTCCTCCGTGAACCCGTTGTCCGATCGCTCGAACAGGCGCCGGAGGCGGAACCAAATGATGATGTCGTCCGCCACTCTCCGCAATGGCCTGCTCAGCTCGTGGAAGGCGCGGCCCGAAACCGCAGGTAATCTCCCGACCCAACGGGCGCCGACTACCGCTCAGCCGGCGCTGCGCCGGGCGACGGCTTCCTGCAGGATCTTGGCCCGTTCGCGCGCCTTGAACGTCCGGGCGCCGACACGGTCCAGAAGCTCCACGATCTCGCGCAGCTCCGCGCTGGCTATGCCCTGCGTGATGAAGACGATGCGCGTGCGGTCGTCCTTGTCCGGCCAGCGGTCGAGCCAAGTCATGGTATGCAGCAGATGCTGGGCACCCTGGATGACCGCCGGCTTGCCGCTCTCCCCGGCGATGTTGACCAGTCCCTTCACCCTGAGCAGGCCGGCGCCGAGGTTCTGGCTGATACCGTCGAGCAGGAACTGCAGCTCGTCGCGCGACAGCGGCGCCTCCCGCGTCAGCACGAAGCTTTCCACCCCCTTGCCACGGAGATGGTAGTGCGCCTCGTGGTGATCGTGGTCGTGGCCGGCGTGGTCATGATGGTGATGGCCGTGGTCGTGATGATGATGATCATTAGGGTTTTCGTGTGCAGCGACCTTCAACCAGGGGCGCGGATCGGCCTTGCTGTCGCCGGCGTCGAAGCCCTTGTCGGTCAGCAAGGCGGCCACCGCTTTCGGCGACCAGTCGACGATCTCTATTTCCGCCGCCGGATTGAGATCGGCGATGTCGCGCCGCGCCAGCGCCTCCGCCTGCGGATCACCAGCCAGGTCGAGCTTGGTGAGCAGCACGCGGTCGGCAAAGGCCACCTGGCGCACCGCCTCGTCGTGACGCTCGACCGTACCTCGCCAGTTGACGACGTCGACCAGCGTGATGACGGTGGCGACGCGATAGAGGCCGTCGAGCGTCGGCTCCGACAGGAACGCCTGCAGCACCGGCCCCGGCTCGGCAAGGCCCGAGGTCTCGATGACGACATTGTCGAAGGATGGAATCCGGCCGGCCGCGCGGTCGTGGTAGAGGCCGTTCAACGTCCCGACCAGGTCGCTGTGGACGGTGCAGCAGAGGCAGCCGTTCTCCAGCACCATGACCTGATCGCTCGACGAGGTGACGAGCTGATGGTCAAGGCCGACCTCGCCGAATTCGTTGACCACGACGACCGTGTTGGCCATGCCCGGCGCCCTCAGCGCCGCATTAATGAGCGTGGTCTTGCCGCTGCCGAGAAAACCGGTGACGAGAGTCACCGGGATGCGACCAGCACTGCTCCGTCGCGTTTGGCTTGCCATGGGATCGGCTCACTCTGGTCCTGGCCCGTCTCAGAACACCTCGCAGCCGGGCAGGCCGCAGGAGATCAGTCGATCGGACGGGAAATTGGTGATGATCTCGCAACCATCCTTGGTCACGACGACCTCCTCCTCGATGCGGGCGGCGCCGGTTCCGTCCTCGGCACCCTTCCATGTCTCGAGCGCGAACACCATGCCCTCCTTGAGCGGGGTGTTCTGGCCGCGGAAACGCTTGGAGAAGATCGGGCGTTCCCACAGCGACAGTCCGACACCGTGGCCGTACTGCAGCAGGAAAGCCTCCGCCTCGTCGCGATAGCCGAAGTCCTGCGCGTCCGGCCATACGGCGGCAACCTCGTCCGGGGTGATGCCGGGACGGATCATGTCGATCGAGGCGCTGATCCATTTGGAGGCGGTCTCGTAGGCGTCGATCTGCGCCTTGTTCGGCTCGCCGCAGATGAAGGTGCGGTAGTAGCAGGTGCGATAGCCGTTGTAGGAGTGCATGATGTCGAGGAAGATCATGTCTCCCGGCTGGATCATGCGGTCGGAGAAGGTGTGGGAATGCGGGCGGCCGCGCTGGCCCGACACGGAATTCACGCATTCGACCCGCTCCGAGCCCATGCGGAAGAGCCTGTCGTTGGCGATCGCCACGAGTTCGTTCTCCTTGGTGCCGGGGCGGATGGCGCGGGCGATGTCGACATAGGTGGCGTCGACCATGGCGGCCGCCATCTTGAGGAGTTCGATCTCGTCGGTCGTCTTGATCTCGCGGGCATCGAGCAGCGCCTGCTGGCCGTCGACCACCTCGATGCCTTCGGCCTCGAGCGCCCGGATCATCCCGAGTTCCATGATGTCTATGCCGAGCGGCTCCTTGTCGATGCCGTAATGCACCAGCGCCTTCTTGATCTGGCGGGCGAAATCGCGCGCGACGTTCATGTGCGGCGGGATGGCGCCCTGCATCGTCGTGAGCGGCGCCGCGACGTTGTCGGCGATCCAGGGCGAGGCGATGCGCTTGGCCGGCGGTGCCGGATCCCAAAGGAAGGGCGAGCCTTCGCCCGGACACAGCGCATATCGCATGAACTTGTCGCGCGCCCATTCGCCGATGTGGGTGGCCGTGACGTAGCGGATATTGTCAAAGTTGAAGCAGAGCACCGCGCCGAGACCGGCATGCTTGATGGCCCGCTGGGCACGGGCGAGGCGATCCTTGGAGAGCCGGCTGTAGTCGACGCCCTGCTCCCAGTCCTTGGCCATCTGGCCCCAGGAAGCCGTTGAATACGGGCTGTTGTATTTCATTTCGTGCGGCTCCTCTGCCTAGTCCATGCACTTTGTCGAAGCGGGGCCTTATGCGAACTCGGCTGCCCAATCCCGGGTTTCCAGTATTGCCTTCAGCCGCGACAGGAACGCCGCGGAATAGGCCCCGTCGAAGGCGCGATGATCAAAGCTCTGGCCGACCATGCCCGTCAGACGCGGCGCGACGAACGCGCCCTGCTCGGTCTCCACCACCGCGGGCTTGAGCCGGATCGCGTCGGTCGACAGGATCGCCACCTGCGGCGCGTTGATGATCGGCGCGGTGAAAGCCGTGCCGAACGCGCCGTTGTTGCTGATCGAATAGGTGCCTCCGGCGAAGTCGTCTCCAGTGAGTTTGCCGGTGCGTGCATTGTCGATCTGGCGCGCGATCGCCTTCGCCAGGCCAGGCAATGTCAGATCGTCGGCGCTGCGGACGACCGGCACCACCAGCCCGTTGTGCGACAGGTCCACCGCAATGCCGAGATTGACCTCGGAGGCGAGCGCAAGCTGGCTGCCGTCGAATTGGGCGTTGACCTGCGGAAACTCCTTCAGCGCGATGCAGCTCGCCCGTGCGATGAACGGCAGATAGGTCAGGGAAACGCCGGTCTCCGCCTTGAAAGAGGCCTTGCGCGCCGCACGCACGGTCTCGACCACGGTGTAATCCACCTCGATCGCCTGGAAGACGTGCGGGATCGTCTGCCAGTTTTGCGCCAGCCGCTCGCCGGTACGCTTGCGGATGGTATTGAGCTGCATGACGCTGCCCGGCAACGGAGCGATCGCCACTGGTTTCGGAGATGCCGGAGGAGAGACGACCGGGCCTGCCCCGCCCGTGTCCGGCGCGTCGGCGGGTGCAGGAGCGGCAAGAGCTGCCCGCACGTCCTTCTCGGATATCTTCGAACCGCCGGCCGCCGACACCTGCCTGGCGATCGCTTCGGCATCGAGGCCGTTCTGGGCGATGAGGCGGCGCGCCAGCGGGGTCAGCCGCAGCCCGAGCGGGCCTTTCGCGTTTCCGAACGATTCCGCCGGTGTCGCGACTTCCTCGAACGGCGAGCGCATGGTTGGAACGGGTGCCGGCGAAGGCGTGGCCCGACCATTGGCGGCAGGTGCGGCGGATGGCGCCGCAGCCCGCTGCGGAGCGGAAATCCGCGGCGTAGCGGCCGCCTCGCGCTCCCCGCCGATCACGGCGACCACCGCACCGACCTTGGCGACCTCGCCGGCCTGGACGCGGATGGAGGACAGCTTGCCGGCAGCGGTCGACTGCACTTCCATCGTGACCTTGTCGGTCTCGATCTCGAAGAGGTTGTCGCCTTCCCGGACCTCGGCGCCTTCCGACTTGAACCAGGTCAGGATCTTGCCTTCGGCGACGGTCTCGCCGAGCTGCGGCATGAGGACCTGGGTGCTCATCTTGCCGATCCGTTCATGCTGCGCGCGATCCGCTCGGCGATGCGCGGCGCGCCGGGCAGCGCCAAATCCTCGAGGTGGTCGGCGGCGGGCAGCGGGATGTGCGGCGTGGTGATGCGCACGATCGGCCCGTCGAGGTCCCAGAACGCCTCGTCGGCGACGATGGAGGCGATCTCCGCGCCCCAGCCGCACAGGCGCGGATTCTCCTCCACCGTGAACAGCCTTCCGGTCCTGGCGACGGAGTTGAGGATGGTGTTGGTGTCGAGAGGCACCAGCGAGCGCACGTCGATGACCTCGCAGTCGATGCCGTGCTCGGCGGCGAGCGTCTCGGCCGCCTGCAATGCGCGCGGCACCATCAGCGCCAGCGCCAGGATCGTCGCATCCTTGCCGGGACGCAGGATCTTTGCGGTGCCGAGCGTGTCGACGATCTCGCCGTCCGGCACCTCGCCCTTGATGGCATAGAGCGACTTGTGCTCGTGGAAGATCACCGGATTGTCGTCGCGCACGGCCGCCGCCATCAGGCCGATGACGTCGACCGGCGACGACGGCGCCACGACCTTCAGGCCAGGAATCATCATCGTCCAGTTCTCGATCGACTGAGAATGCTGGGCGCCGAACCGTGCCCCGCCACCGTTGCCGGTGCGAACGACCAGCGGGCAGCCGAGCTGGCCGTTGGTCATGTAGCGCAGCTTGGGGAATTCGTTGGCGATGTAGTCGAAGCATACGGCCGCGAAATCGGCGAACATGATCTCGGCGATCGGCCGCAGGCCAGTCATCGCCGCGCCCATGGCGGCGCCGAGAATGGCCTGCTCGGAGATCGGCGTGTCGCGCACGCGCAGCGGCCCGAACTGCTCGTACAGGCCGACCGTGGCCTTGAACACGCCGCCGGCCTTGGCGACGTCCTCGCCGAGGAACACGACGTTGTTGTCGCGCTGCATTTCCTGCGCGATGCCGCGCGCCACGGCGTCGCGATAGGTCAGTTCCGCCATGACCAGCCCCCATCGGCATAGACGTCGGTGGTGAGGATGTCGTCGGGCGCAGGGGGCGACGCCTTGCACGCCTCCGTCGCTTCCTCGACCTTGCGCTTGCTCTCAGCCTCGATGCCCTTGATCTCCTCCTCCGCTATGCCGAATTCGAGAAGGCGGGCGCGGTAGATTTTTACGGGATCCTTCTCCAGCCATTTCTCCAGCTCGCCGGCCGGACGATATTTGGCCGGGTCGGCGCGCGAATGGCCGGAATGGCGATAGGTCATGCACTCGATGAGCGTCGGCCCCTCGCCCGCCCTCGCCTTGCCGAAAGCGGCCAGTGCGGTGCGATAGACCGCATCCGCGTCGTTGCCGTCGATGACGATGCGCTCGAGCCCATAGGCGGAGGCGCGGTCGGCTGCCGGATGCTCCACCGCGGTGACGTCGCCGATCGGCGTGTATTCCATGTAGAGATTGTTCTCGCAGACGAAGACGACCGGCAGCTTCCAGATGGCGGCGAAGTTGAGGGCCTCGTGGAAGGCGCCGATATTCGTCGTGCCGTCGCCGAAGAAGCAGACCGATACATCGCTCTCACCCAGATACTGCGCACGCCAGGCGGCGCCGCACGCAATCGGAAGGTGCGCCCCGATGATGGCGTAGGATCCCATCACGCCGTGCTCGACCGAGGTCAGGTGCATCGATCCGCCCTTGCCGCGCATCAGGCCGTTGTCGCGCAGCATCAGCTCGCCCAGCACCTTCTCCATGGGAACGCCGCGCGCCAGCGTGTGGGCGTGCCCGCGGTAGGTGCAGAAGGACTTGTCGCCAGGCCGCATGGCCACCGCCATGCCGGCGGCGATCGCCTCCTGGCCGAGCGACAGATGGCTCGTGCCCTTGATCAGGTTCTGGAAGAACAGGTCGTTGGCGCGCTTCTCGCAGTCGCGAATCTCAACCTGGAGGCGAAACATCTCGCGTCTGAGATCGGCGCCGATATCGTCGTTTGTCAGGCCTTGCGAGCCTGATCCATCTTTCTTCTTTGTCATCGTGGATCCACCCTAGAGGCCCGACCATGCCAAAGTCGTTCCGGGGAGACACGGCCCAATATTCTCAAAATGGATAATTGATTGCCGGCCAGCCCGGCCTCCGGAAACCTGATGCGACGGGGAACGGACGGGGGCCTTCGAGCCTCTGGCCTCGCATCGCACAAACTCTCAAAATGAGAATTCGCAGGACTGCACTCTGTTTTGACGGTGTTAGCATCGCCCCTGAATGAGGAGGAGAATTGCCGGTCCCGGCATAACCGGGCGGCGCCATGGGCAAGGGCTTCAGCTTGAGGAGGCTGACGGCCTACCCGCGGAGGCACGTCGTACATTCCTCCCCGTTCCTTGCTTCTGGTTCGCTCTGCGCGACGGGCTTTGTCCGGCGGTGTGTTCGATTGTCCGAACGGCAGCGGCCGTCCCGAGCATGAACTGCAAGGATCGCCGGCGGCGACTTGAACAACACGAAGGGAGGAAACGATGAAAGGCATGTTGACGAAGAGCGCCCTGCTCGCGGTGCTGATCGCGGGCACGGTCGCTGGCACGAGCCACGCGCAGGAGGCCAAGGAGGGGTACAGCGGCAAGCCGCGCACCATTCTGTGGGCATCGACCGACATCCAGTATTCCGACACGTCGCAGTTCAAGAAAGACGGGCCCTACGTCATCGGCTTCTCGAACGCCTCGATCTCCAACGTCTGGCGCGTCGGCCTGCTGCATGCCGTGCAGAAGGCGGCGGCCGACAACAAGGACAAGATCTCCAAGCTGATCATCACCGACGCCAACGACGATGCGGCCAAGCAGGTATCGGACGTGCAGGACATCCTGCAGCGCGGCGTCGACCTGCTGATCGTGTCGCCGGCGACCGCCCAGGAACTCGATCCCATCGTCAGCCAGGCAATGGCGCAGGGCGTGCCGGTCGTGCTCGTCGACCGCCGTGTGACTTCCGACAATTTCGTCTCATTCATCACCGCGTCCGACCAGGTGCTTGGCCGCCTCTACGCGCAGTGGATCGTCGAAAAGCTCAACGGCAAGGGCAATGTCATCATGCTGCCCGGCCTCGCCGGCGCCAGCCCGGCGGAAATCCGCATCGCCGCCGCCAAGCAGGTCTTCGCCGAATATCCGGACATCAAGATCATCGACATGCAGTACACCGAGTGGAGCCCGGTCAAGGGCAAGCAGGTGATGGCCGCACTGCTGCAGAAGCACGGCAAGGCCATCGACGCCGTGTGGTCGGACTCGGGCCTCCAGGCATCGGGTGCGCTCGAGGCCTTTGTCGAGGCCGGGTGGGAAGACGGCACGATTCCGCCGATCACCTGCGCCGATCTCAACGGCTGCATCAAGCAGGCCGTGCAGCACAAGGTGCCGGTGCTAAACTTCGACTATCCGCCGGCTATGGGCGGCGTCGCGGTACAGGTTGCGCTCGACGTTCTGGCCGGCAAGCCGGTGCCGAAGATCTATGCGGTGAACTCGGACATCTCGATCTCCAAGGGCGACGAGACCACGTCGGTCAAGGCCGATCGCTGGGCCGAGGACTATGCGCGGCTGGACAGGTCCAACGATCTGATCCTGTCGACCGGGCTCGGCTCCGATTACGATCCGACGACGTTCAAGGTCGACTATCCGCAATGAGGACAGCCGGTGTCGCCGCGGCACGGTGGCGGCGCCCGGTTCGAGGCCGGCTTTCGAGATTCCGGAGCCGGCCAACCCACCGTTGGCCGCGCGACACCGGCTGCGGCGGCCGTCGCCTCGGCCTCGCTGTCGCGGATGGCTCCCGAGCGTGACGATTTCGGGGCCGGGTGCCCCGAAGTGCTCCTATTGCCTGACCCGCGGCGCGTCCGAGCCGGCGTCCGCCCGCAAGGTCCGGTTCGCGGGCGGTGTCGCGCAGACATAGCGGGCTTCGCGCCGGCCCGGATCGATCAGGCACCCGAACGGCAAGCGGCCCAGACGCGTACCGGCCGCCTTTGTGATAACGGAGGCAGACGATGATAGTTTTTCCTGCGGAGGATCACACGTTGCACCGCATGACGGACTATGAGCTGCTGCGCATAATCAATTTCCTCGAGCGCATCCGCACACCATACGACGAGAAGCTCCGGAATGCCGATCCGGATCCGGTATGGAACATCGTCCTGTTCCTGATGAAGAGCCATCTGCGCGGCGACGTCGTCACCATGTCTTCTCTCGCCCTGGTGTCGCAAATCCCGTTCGCCAGCGCGATGCGCCGCATCCACCGCCTCATCGAGGACGGCGACATCGAGAAAAGGCAGCGAAATCCGGGCGGCAAATCCTACAATCTCGTGCCGAGCCAACGGCTCAAATCGAACTTCATTTCCTATGCGATGAAAGTGAAGGTGCTGCTCGCCGAGACTTTCGGCCTGGGTGCCGGCAATGCCAACGTCGACGATTACTATTTCGGCGGCTCCTACATCGTCGACCAGATCATCCCGCCGCTGAAGATCATGGAGAACCGCAATTCGCCGACGCAGGACCTGCGCTTCCTGCTCAACGACGACAATTATTTCGAAGCCATGCGGAACATGTGGTCGGATTTCCGCAGCAAGCTGTCGTCCCGTAAGAACTTCAAGCTTCTGGCGTTGCCCGAGCTGCACGAAGAGCTCTTCCGCAACGCCCGGCGCAGGGAAAGCGAATACGACGTCATCTGCATCAACATCCCCTGGCTCGGCGAAGCGGTAAAGGGCGGGATCGTGCAGCCGCTCGGCGAGTATCTGCGCGACAGCAACCTGAATCCTCTCGATTTCCACCCCAACATCTGGAACACCGGGCATTGGGGCGGGCAGCAATACGGCGTGCCGATCTATTCCACGATCGAAACGCTCGCCGTGCGCAAGGATCTGTTCGAGCAGCACAAGCTGCATTCGCCCACCACCTTCGACAAGGTGCTGGAAGCCGGCCGGGCACTGCACAACCCCAAACGCGGCATGCAGGGAATCGTGTGGAACGCGGCGAAAGGCATGCCGGTCGCCCACTCCTTCATGTTCTTCATGGGCTGCTGCGGGGTGCCGGTGATCAATGCGCCGATGTCGCGCGTCGCCTTCGACTACAACAACATGACCGGCGAAATGTACCGCCCGCGCGTGCTGAGCGAGCAGGGCTTTCGCACGCTCGACTACATGCGCCAGCTTCTCGCCATCTCGCCGCCCGACATCCTGCTGATGGATTGGAACCGCGCACTCGACTGCTTCATGCTGGGCCGCGCGGCAATGATCTACTGCTGGACCATGCGCGCCTCGCGCTTCGAATACGACATCCATTCCGTGGTGAAACGCAAGGTCGAATACCTGCCGCACCCGCACGGACCAGGGGGTGCGACGGTCAGCCCTATCGGCGGTTTCCTGCTTGCCATCCCCGCCGGCCTGCCGCCGGAGCGGTCCAAGCTCGCATTCGAGTCGATCTCGTGGATGGCCTCGCCCGCCGCCATGAAGGAGCATGTCAAGAACGGCATTCCGGTCGCACCCCGTTTCTCGGTCACCGCGGACCCGGAAGCCGCGGCGACGACGCCGATCGTGCGCTTCGCCGACCGGCTGGCCAAGCAGAACAAGCTGCACACATGGCAGCGCCCGCCGATTCCGGAATATGCGGTGGTCGAGCACATCCTCGGCGAGGAAATCTTCGCAGCGCTCAACGGCGAGCTGACCGATCGCGAAGCGCTGGAGCGCAGCCAGAATCGAATCGACAAGGTGATGCGCGACGCCGACCACTACTGATCATCATCTGTCGCTCTCCACTTCCAGCGCCGCCGGTGACGCCGCTTTCAGGAAGTGGCAAGCCGGTCGCTACGGCCGAAACGAGTATCGCAATGAGCCGACTGCCAACCTTGCCGAAGGCGATCAAGTTGCGGGGCACGACCCGACTACCGGCCGTCGCGCGATCCGCTGCGAAAATCGCTAGCGCGACCAGGTCTCGGCGTCGATCACACGGTCGTGGATCGATTACTGGTCCTTCTTGAACAAATCCTGGAAGATGAGCGGACCCCAAGTGCGGCCGCGTGCGTGCACCAGCGCGCCACCCTCGTTGAGCTTTCCCAGCTTGACGGGTGCGAACCCGAGCTGTTTGGCCAAATCCGCCACGGGAGCGATCGCGTCCTCGTCGTCACCAGACAGAAAGACGACCCGGTGCCCGCCCTCGACGATCGGATCGGCAGCCAGGATGGCGGCAACCAGGTGATTGAAACCTTTCACGAGCCTTGCGCCGGTGAACGCCTTGGCGACGAAGGCGGAGGACGGGAGGCCGTCCAGCTCTTCAGGAAGAACGCCAAACGTGTTCGTCGCGTCGATGACCGTCTTGCCTTCCCAGTTCGGCAGGGCCTTCGCCACCTCGCGGTGCTCCCAGAACGGGACCGCCAGGATGATCGTGTCGGCCTCGATTGCATCGCGCAGCGACTTGGCGACGACCCTGGGTCCAATCGCCAGAGCCTCTGGCGCCAACGCCTCGGGCGGCCGGCGGCTCGCGACGGTCACGTCGATGTTCTTACGGGCGAAGGCGTGGGCGAGGGCCTGGCCTATCTTGCCGAATCCTATGATCGCATAGCTCATGATATTTCTCCGATCCGTGTTGATGTGTGAACGTCCGCCGCGAACACTTCCGGCGATCCGGCGCGATTTCAAATGGCCGAGAAGCCGCCGTCGACAGCCAGTTCCACCCCGTTCACGAAGCTCGAATCGTCGGACGCAAGAAACAGCGCGGCCGCTGCGATTTCCTCAGGAAGACCCATCGTTCCACGCGGGATCAGGGATTCGAACATCTGCTTCGCTTCGGCGGTGAGAACCTGGTCCTGCATCGGTGTGGCGATCGGCCCCGGGTGCAGCACGTTCACCCGGATATTCCTGCCCTTCAGCTCATTGAGCCAACCGCGTGCGAATGCGTGCAACGTCGCCTTGCTCGCCGCATACACGCTGTAACCAGGAAAGCCTTTGAGCGAAGCAACGGACCCGGTCATGAAGATCGATCCGCCGTCGTTGAACAGCGGCAACGCCTTCTGGACCGTAAACAGCGTGCCGCGCGCATTCAGGTTGAAGGTCGCATCGAAGTGCTGCTCGGTAATCTCACCCAGCGGGACGCCTGCGCCCACGCCGGCGCTCGCATACAGGATGTCGATCCTGCCCTTTTCCCGCTTGACCGTGTCGAACAGGCGGTCGAGGTCGTCGAGATTGGACGCGTCGCCGCGCACGCCGGTCACGTTCCGGCCGATCAGCTTGACGGCCTCATCCAGCGCCTCCTGCCTCCGGCCCGTGATGAAAACATAGGCTCCCTCCTCAACGAACCGGTTGGCGCTTGCCAGCGCCATGCCGCTCGATCCACCCGTGATGACTGCAACCTTACCCTCAAGCTTTCCCATGACTTATCCTTTGCTCCGTCCTTGGTCTTTCGGGGACGCCCCCGAGAACCTCAACATGGGTCCGCCGGAGTCAGGCGTTGAGTGCGGAAGCGCGCACATCGGTGGTGCGAAATCGATCCGGCTGCACGACTGACGCCAGCTTCAGCGGTCGATGTCCGCTGTTCGGAATTCGGCCGCGCTCGTCGAAATAAAACTATGATGCCCCCGCACCGCGTTTGATGTGTTAGGCACGGGCTTTGAGAAGGCGCACCCCGCGGTGCGGGATTGCACCATGATCGACTGGGATGACGTTCGCTACTTTCTTGCCGTCGCGCGCGGAGGCTCGGTGCGGTCCGCCGCCGGGCGCCTCGGGGTGAATCACTCGACGGTGCTGCGACGCATCGCTCAGCTCGAGGAGCGCCTTGGGGCGCACATGTTCGAAAAACTGCCCTCGGGCTACCGCCTGACGGCTGCAGGCGAGGAGGTCCTGGAGCTCGCGGCCGAGATGGAAGCGTCGTCGCACCAGCTGGAGACGCGCGTCTTCGGTCGCGACCAGAGCGCGCGCGGGCTTCTGCGGGTGACGCTGCCACCGTTCCTCGCGACACATCTGCTCATGCCGGACTTCGCCGATTTCGCGCGTCTTCATCCGGACATCGAGATGGAAATCTTGTCCTCCGGCGAGGTGGCGAATCTGACCAACCGAGAGGCCGACGTCGCGATTCGCATCGTCTCGGATCGCAAGACCCTGCCGCTCAATCTTCACGGGCTGAAGGGACCGGAGCTGTTCGGCGGCGTCTACATGTCTGGCGATCGACTAGCCGCGTGGCGTGCGGGCGCGCCTGATCCCATCCGGCGGATCGTCATAAATACTGATGGAATCCCGGACTGGGCCCGCGAGGGTGAGGTTCGTACCACGGGGGTTCCGTTCAGGACCCCGGACGCCGAAGCGCAGATCGTTGCTGCGCGGCAAGGGATCGGAATCACGAGACTGCCGTGCTTCGTCGGAGATGCCGAGCCCCTATTGGTGAGGGTGCCGGGCACCGGCCTGCGCATCTATGGAACGCTCTGGCTTCTCACACAGGGGGAGACACGCAAGACGAAACGCGTGCGGCTCTTCACCGAGTTCGTATCCCGCAGGCTCGCCGGGTACGCGCCGCTTCTCGCAGGACTATCCACATCGCGCGATTGACGCCCGGCAGGTCGCCGATGGGGCTTGCCGTAATCCGGTCGGAAGCCGAGCTGCGATCGCTTGGGCGTCGTTCAGTCCGCGAATGTTGTGTCCAGAGAGGTAATCGACTGACGGTTCCACGTTGAGCGGGCCGGCGCTGGAATTCTTATGCTGAACACGCTATATGACCATCTACATGGTCAGGAAAGCGACATGAATTCGATCAATCTGGCAGACGCCAAGGCCCATCTGAGCGAGTTGGTCGACCGGGTCGAGGCAGGGGATTCAATCGACATCACTCGGCGCGGCAAGCCGGTTGCACGGCTCACCGCCGTGGCCAAGCCTCGCAAACCAATCGACGCGGCCCTGCTCCGGTCTCTGACGGCGATTATGCCGCCGCAGGTTGAAAGCGCTGCTGATCTGGTGCGAGCGATGCGCGACGGCGACCGCTACTGATGCTTTATCTCGACACGTCGCTGATCGTCGCGGCGCTCTCCAATGAAGCAATGACGCCGCGCGTTCAAGCCTGGCTGGCGGAGCAGGACGCGGCGCAGCTTCTGATCAGCGACTGGACCATCACCGAGATGTCTTCGGCCATGGCGATCAAGCTGCGGACCAGCCGGATCAGCCTGGAACAGCGTGCTGCGGCACTTGCCATGTTCAACAAGCTGGTCGCCGAGAGTTTCACCGTGCTCGGCGTAACGGGCGGGCAATTCCGGACCGCGGCGAAGTTTGCCGATCGTCACATGCTTGGGCTTCGGGCCGGAGATGCGCTGCATCTCGCCATTGCGTCGGAGCATGGCGCCACGGTGCACACGCTCGACCGGCAGCTCGGCGAGGCCGGTCCGGCGCTCGGCGTGCCGACGCGATTGCTGACATGAAGCGGGCCTCCCGACGCCCCGGTAGTTGACTGCGACCACCGGCCTGGCGGCCGTGAGGTTCATGATGGCTTCCTCAAACAGGCCGATGGAAGCGCGCCATCCGGCGTCCGCCCTGGTTTCCAAGCGACGTCGCCTTCACCTCAGCTTGACGACGACCTTGCCTTTTGACCGTCCTGTTTCGATGTAGGCCAGGGCTTCATTGGTCGCTTCGAACGGGAAGACCCGATCCATAACGGGCCGAATGGTGCCGGCTTCGATCAGCGATGTAATCTGGCTCAACTGCGCGCCGCTCACGCGCATGAACAGGAACGAATAGCTGACCCGCCGGCCTTTGGCTTTTCTCCGAATGCCGAAGCTCAGAAGGCGCAGGACCTGCCGCAGGAACCAGTTCAGGCCTTGCTCCCTGGCGAAATCGGGATCCGGCGGACCCGAGATCGAGATCAGCTTGCCGCCGGGCTTCAGCACGTCCAGGGATTTTCGAAGCGTGTCGCCATCCAGGCTGTTGAGGACGACATCGTAACCGGACAAGATTTTCTCGAAATCCCGCGCCTTGTAGTCGATGACGACGTCGGCCCCGAGGTTCTCGACCAACCCGGCATTCGCCGCACTCGTCGTCGTCGCGACGGTCGCGCCGAGATGCTTCGCCAACTGTATGGCGAATGTCCCCACGCCGCCGGAGCCGGCATGGATGAGAATCTTCTGCCCTTTCGTCAGCTTGGCTCTCTCGACCAGCACCTGCCAGGCCGTCAGCCCCACCAGCGGGATCGAGGCCGCTTCCTCCATGCTGAGGTTCTTGGGCTTCAGCGCCACGTCGGCTTCGTTCATGGCAATGAACTGCGCCAATGTCCCGATCCGGCCGTCGCGCGGCCGGGCATAGACCTCATCGCCTGGCTTGAATTGCCGGACTCCGGACCCGACCCGCACCACGATCCCGGCCACGTCGTGCCCAAGGACGAACGGCGGGCGGTACGGCAGGATGAGCTTGAATTCTCCATCCCGGACTTTCGAGTCCAGAAGATTGAGCCCGGCTGCGTGGATCTCGACCAGGACATCGTCATCCCGCAGCGCCGGCTCCGGCACCTCGCCAAGCCGCAGGGCGCCCTTCTTCTTGTATCGGTCTACAATGAAGGCTCTCACGGCGTTTTCTTTTCCTATAGCTCGCTCAGGACCGGGCAGTTGCTGCCTGGCGAGGCGTTGTCCGCCAACATTGCCCGAGGACGGGAGCGCTGCGGCTACGGTGAACGCGACATGCACGGATAGCTCAGGATATGCATCGCGATGATCTTCAAGGAGAAGGAGTTCCGCGGTCGACCATGCATGGCGGCCGCGCGGGCGCTGCTCTTCGATGCCTCATATCCCGGCGGGGCCGTTGATCGAAATGGCTTGGTTCGCGCTCAGCCGATCGTGCGGTACCGCTCGGCGGGATGTTCGTTCCGATAGTTCGGAAGCATGGCCTGGCGCGCGGCCTGGAGCGCGTCCCATTGCCCGGCGTCGGGAAGCGGCGGGATGGTCACCGGTTCGCGGCGGTCGAAGCCGACCAGGGCCGCATCAACCAGATCGTCCACCTCCATCACGTTGGAAAGCGTGTTGACGTCGGCGCCGGCGCGTTGCCAGATCTCCGTTCGCGTCGTGGCGGGAAGCACGGCCTGGACGTAGACGCCCTTCGGCCCGAGCTCGAGGCTGAGTCCCTGCGACAGGAACAACACGAAGGCCTTGGTTGCACCGTAGACCGTCATGCCGAATTCCGGCGCCAGGCCAACCACGGAGCCGACGTTGACGATCGCCCCTTCGCCGGCCTTCGCAAGACGCGGGGCGATGGCGCTGGCCAGCCGCAGAAGTGCTGTCGTGTTGAGCGCCACCAGCCGCGCGACGTCGTCGGTGCTCTGCTCGATGAAGCTTCCGCCGAGGGCGGTTCCGGCATTGTTGACGAGAATCCCGATGCGGGCGTCGTCGCGCAGCCGCGCCTCCACCGTTGCAAGCTCGTCGGCCTTGGTGAGATCAGCCTGAATGATATCGACAGCCACGCCATTTTCCTGGCGCAAGCGGGCTGCCAAGGCTTCCATTCGCGCCTTGTCGCGGGCGACCAGCACCAGGTCATGGCCACGGCGGGCGAAGCGCTCGGCATAGGTCGCGCCGATGCCGGTGGAGGCGCCGGTGACGAGGACTGACGGAATGGCAGTCATGGGATTGCTCTCTCTTTCGATCCAACTTATATTCATGACGATCATCATGATTGAATAAATATGATAGCCATCATGTAAATGTCAATGGAGCCGACGGAGAATTTTGGAATGAAGGTCAGTCGAGAGCAGATGGCGGAAAATCGTCGCCGGATCCTGGACGCGGCCAGCCGGCTGTTCCGCGACAAGGGTTTCGACGCGGTCAGCGTGGCGGAGGTGATGAAGGCCGCCGGGCTCACCCATGGCGGCTTCTATGGTCACTTCAACTCCAAGGACGACCTGATCGCGCAGACACTTGCCCATGTCCTCGCCGCGGACTCGGCCGGAGCGGGTGACCTTCGCGCTTATCTGGATGCGTATCTTGCGCCCCGCCATCGCGACAACGCCGCCGGCGGTTGCCCGACAGCAGGCCTTGCCGCGGCTATCCGCCATCAGACCCCGGCTGCACGCTCGGCCATGACGGAAGGCCTTCGATCGCAGATCGACCGTATCAGCGAGGCGCTCCCGGACTTGGATCCAGCAGACAGGCGCCGGGCGGCGATAGGAAGCTGGGCGGCGATGGTGGGGGCAGTGATCCTCGCCCGGGCGATCGACGATCGCGCGCTTTCGGACGAGATCCTGGAAGAGACGCGCGCCTGGATCGATGCCGGCATCAGCCGAGTGTCGGCCAGTTAGCCCCCGGCTGGCTTGTCCTGCCGTCGCACAGCCGCTCGCTTCGCTACAGCGCGCTCGCTCGCGGCTGCGTCACCGTCGAGCTACACCGTCACCACGCCCGCGAAGCTTGCTCCTGGTCCTGACGTTCGTAGCGAAGACCCCGGCCGGTGAAAGCGGGGGAGGTCAACATGATTTGAAGTTGAAGCTACCATAGGCGCCTGTGCTAAACGATGACACGTCGTCTTGACGGAACGCGAGAACAAAGCGAAAACATTTTCGAAAGGATCGGGGAGGCAGCGAGGCGCACCGCTTGGCGCGCGCCGCCTTCGCCCTCAATCCGGCACGGCATTTCTCGCTGAGCGCCGACGCCGGCGAGGAAACGCCGGCTACTACATCCTGGGCGGACGCCGAACCGCTCACGATCCATCCGCGCCTGCGAGAATACGGCGAGGCCGCCCCACGCGGCCCGTTGCCGCGGGTGCGCGACCGCGCCGGCGATCGGGCGTTCCTGGCGCTCCAGATCGCCGAGGAATCGCAGCAGGTCGAGGCGGCGCGCAGGCGCCTCGCCACCGGCCGGACCGCGCGCCTTTCGGACCTGGGCGAGCTCGATACGCCTTCCTTCGGCCTGTTCCTGGGGCTGCTCGGAGAAGCGCTGAGCGAGCAGGCCGGACCGGAAGTGCCCGTGGAACGGCAGACCGGCGACGGCTTGCTGCACATCCACCTGAAGCCGCTCGCCGCCGACAGTCACGCCAAGATCGATACGCCGCGAGGCGTGTTCGCCGGGCGCGACCATATGATCACCATCACGCCGCTGCGAGGCGCCTTGTGAAAGCGGTGCGCGACAATTCCAGCGACGGCCGCAGCATCAGCATGCAACAGCAGCGCTTCCAGCGCGAGGAGTTTCGCGAGTGCCTGCGCGCCCTGCTGATGACGCCATTGATGAGCCCCGCGCATGAGGATTTCGCCGCCGTGCGCCGCCAGGCCGAAGCGCTGCGGGAGTGGTTTTCGCGCGAGACGGGCGGGATATTGCAGGTCGAGCGCGAGGGCGCGCGCCTCTTCAAGCGTCCGGGAATGGTGACCGACGCCATGCGCGGTCTGCCTGGCTATGACCGCCGCCGCTACGTGCTGCTGTGCCTCGCCTGCGCGGTGCTGGAGCGCGCCGACCCGCAAATCACGCTGCGCCTGCTGGGTGAGAGGCTGCTGGAACTCGCCGCCGAGCCGGGGCTCGACTTCAGCTTCACGCTCGAGGCGCAGCATGAGCGGCGCGAACTCGTATCGGTGTGCCGCATCTTGCTCGGCCTCGGCGTGCTGCACCGCGTGGCCGGCGACGAGGAAACATTCGTGCAGGCCGGAGGCGACCAGGCCGACGCGCTCTACGACGTGCAGCGCCGCATGCTTGCCGGCATGCTGGCAGCGATGCGCGGCCCGTCGACGTGGACGCCGGAAGAAGCACCGGCCACGCTCGACGAACGGTTGCATGCGCTGGTCGACGAGCATGTCGCGGACAGCGAGGAGGGCCGGCGCACGGCGCTGCGCCACCGGCTCGCGCGCCGACTCCTCGACGATCCGGTGGTTTATGTCGACACTTTGGACCCGGAAGCCCGCGCCTATTTCCTCAACCAGCGCGGAACGATGGCCGCCCGCCTGTGCGAGGCCGCCGGCCTTGTCGCGGAGCAGCGCGCCGAGGGGCTGGCGCTGGTCGACGAGGCGGGCGCGCTGACCGATGTCGCCATGCCCGCCGAAGGCACCGACGCGCATGTCACGCTGCTTGTCGCCGAACATCTGGCGGCAGGCCAAAGGCAACGGAAATCGAATGGCGCCGACGCAACGCGGGAACCGATCGGCATCCGGGAACACGACATCATCGACTTCCTGCGCGAGGCCAGGGCAAGCTACGGCCGCTACTGGCGCAAATCTGCGCGCGAGCCGGGCGGCGAACGCGAACTCGCGGCAATCGCCGTCGAGCGGCTGGAGAAGCTGCAGCTCGCCGTGCTGAAGGATGGCACCGTCTATCCGCTCCCCGCGCTTGCCCGTTTCGCGCTGGGCGAGGCGCAAATCCGCGAAACCCGCACCGTGCCGGCCGCGGCCACCGGCTCCCTGTTTTGACCGACATGAACGACCGCTTCATCCCATTCGCCGCACAGCCGGGAAAACCCGCCTTGCCGGTACCGGCGCGGGAACGCTGGCAACCCCTGCGCCTCGGCCTGGTGGAGCTGTTTCACTACGACAGCGAGGAATTCTGGTTCCGTGACGGCCATCTGCTGCTGCGCGGCAACAACGGCACCGGCAAGTCCAAGGTGCTGTCGCTGACGCTGCCGCTGCTGCTCGACGCGCAGCTCAAGTCTTCGCGCGTCGAGCCCGACGGGGACGGCGGCAAGAAGATGGCCTGGAACCTGCTGATGAACAGCTATGACCGGCGCAGCGGCTATGCGTGGATCGAGTTCGGGCGTATCGCCGAGGACAGCACGCCACGCTATCTGTCGCTCGGCGTCGGCCTCTCCGCGACGGCCGGCCGTCCGCAGGTCGACAGTTGGTTCTTCCTGATCGAAGACGCCGACGGCGCGCCGCGCATCAACCAGGACCTGTGGCTGACGAGCGCCCAACGCGTGGTGCTGACCCGGGAGCGCCTGCGCGAGGCACTGGCGGAAGGGCGCGGCCAGGTATTCGACACCGCCGCCAGCTACCGCCGAGCCGTCGACGAGCGGCTGTTCCATCTGGGCATCAGGCGCTACGACGCGCTGATGGATACGCTGATCCAGCTTCGCCAGCCGCAGCTTTCCAGGAAACCCGACGAAACCGCCCTTTCGAATGCGCTGACCGAGGCATTGCCGCCGCTTGGACCCAGCTTGCTCGGCGACGTCGCCGAAGCGCTTGGCCAGTTGGAGGAAGACCGCCGCCAGCTCGACGAGTATCTGGCCTTGGCCAAGGCCGTCAGCCGCTTCGAGGACCGCTATCGCGTCTATGCCGGCACGCAGACCCGCCGGCAGGCGCGCTTGCTGCGCCAGGCCCAGACCGAGTTCGACAATGCCAGCCGGGCGCGTGGCGAAGCCCAGGCCAGGTTCGATGAGACGCAGGCGCAGGAGGCGCTTGCCCGAGCCGCCCACGACGATGCCGAGATCGCGCTGGCACGCGCACGTGCGCGGCTCGACACGCTGCGCTCCGACCCGACGATGCAGGACGCCAACCGCCTCGAAGGCGCGGAAAAGGATGCGGCGGCGCGCCGGCAGGCGATGCAGAAGGCCATCCTGGCGGTCGAAGAGGGAGACCGGCGGCTGGGGCTCAGCATCGAGGAAACCGGACGCGCCGAGCGGCGCATGCAGCAGGCGGAACGTGTTTTGACCGAACTGCGCCGCGAAAGCGCGGGCCACGCCGACGCGGCAGGCATTGCCGGGCCGCATGCCGAAAGCCCGCTCGCCGCTTTGGCGGCTTCCGCGCTGGTAGAGTTGACGCAGCCCGCTTTCGACAAAGCCTACGCCGAGCTTCGCAATCTTGTCGCCGGACGGCGCGAGCAGATCGCCCTGCTGCGCAGCCGCCAGGCCGAAGTCGCGCAAGCCGAGGCATCTTATGCGCGGCGCCGCGAAATCCAGGACGAGCGGCGGCTCGAAGCCGAAGAGGCGACCGAGCGCCGCACGCAGGCCGACGCCGAGGTCGAACGGCAAGGGCGAAGCCTGGTGGAAAACTGGGATCGCCATTTCATCGGCCTGAAGCAACTGCAAGTCGACCCGGACGCCAAGTTCGCGGCCCTGACCGCCCTGGCGGAGTGGGCGGCAGCGTTGCAAGGCGACGACCCAGCGCGGCGCCTCCTGCAATCGGCGCACCAGGCGGCCAGCCTCTCGCTGACGGAGCGCCGTGTCGCGCTAGACGGCCGGCGCCAGGCGCTGGAGGCGGAACGCGAGGCGCTGGAAGACGAACGCAGGCGCCTGGAAGCCGGCGGCGACATGGCGCCACCCCTGCCCTACACGCGCGACGCCTCGGTCCGGCAAGCGCTTGAAGGCGCGCCATTCTGGCAGGTGGTGGACTTTGGCGATGCGGTGACACCCGCGCAGCGCGCCGGCCTCGAAGCGGCGCTCGAAGCTGCCGGGCTGCTCGACGCCTGGATATCGCCGGACGGCCGCCTCCAGGCCGGCGACGATGGCGCGCCGCTCTTCGACGTACAGGTGCTGGAACGGCAAAAATGTTCTGCATCGCTCGCCGACTGGCTGCATGCCACCGTGCCCGCCGGCTGCAATGTGCCGGATGACGTCGTCGAGCGGGTGCTGTCCGGCATCGCCTGCGCGGACGACGACCCCGTCGACTCCGAGGCCTGGATTGCTCCGGATGGCCGCTTTCGCCTCGGCGCGCTCACCGGCGCCTGGGTCAAGCCGGCGGTGGTCTTCATCGGACATGCCGCCCAGGCAGCCGCCCGCGCGCGGCGGCTGGCCGAGATTTCGGAGCGCCTGGCGCAGCTTTCCGGCGAACTGGCGGCCGCGCAAGCCGTGGCCGGGCAGCTAGCACTGGATCGCCAGCAGGCCGACGAGGAATTGCGGAACGCGCCCGCCGACGAGGCGCTGCGTAGCGCGCACCTGGCCGCCGCGGCACGTACCCGCGAGGCTCGGCTGGCCGGCGAAAAGCTGGCCGACGCCGACATGAAGTGCCGCGATGCCGAACAGGCGCTCAAGGCGGTTCGCAAACAGCTAGCCTGGGATGCCGCCGATCTGCGCCTGCCGGAATCGCCCGACGCGTTGCCCGCCGTCGAGACCGCGCTGCAGCACTTCCGCGATGCGCAGGTGCGGCTCGAGCAAGCCGCCCACGAGTTGCGCCTGGCATTGCCCGAGTGGCAGCGGCAGCGCATCCGCGAGGACGAGGCGCGCGGCGACGTGCGGCAGCGCGAGGCGGAACTGGCGGCGGCTCGCATCGAAGCGGAAGACGCCGCCGCCCGGTTCGAGGTGCTGCGCGAGACGGTCGGCGCCAAGGTCGAGGAATTGCAACGGCAACTGGCCGAGGCCCGCATGGCGGTCGAATCCGGCGAGGCCGCATTGAAATCCGCCGGCGAGGCCCTGCGCAACAGAGGCGAGGCGCGGGCGGTCGCCGGCCAGCAGGTCGAGACGGCAACCATCATCGTTCAGCAGCGCGGCGAGGCGCGCGCCCAGGCAATATCGAAACTCCAGCAGTTCGCGGCCACCGGCCTGCTGTCGGCCGGGCTGCCGGATGTCGAACTGCCCGGCAAGGACGGCGCGTGGACGATCGACCCGGCACTGACGCTGGCGCGGCGGGCGGAGCAGGAACTGTCCGGCCTCAAGGACGACGACGACGCGTGGGCACGCGTGCAGCGCCAGATATCGGAGGAACTGACCGAGCTGCAGCGCGCGCTCGGCGCGCTCGGCCACCAGGCCCAGGCCGACCACAATGACTGGGGTTTCAGCGTAGACATCGTCTACCAGAACCGGCGCGAACGGCCGGACCGCCTCGCCAGGCGCCTCGCCGAGGAGATCGGCCAGCGCGGCGAACTGCTCACCGCCAAGGAACGGGCCGTTCTGGAGAACCATCGCAGGCCGAGATCGCCGCCGAGATCCAGCGCCTGCTGCAGGCCGCCGAACAGCAGGTCGACGCCATCAATCGGGAACTGCACAAGCGTCCCACCTCCACCGGCGTGCGTTACCGCCTGGTACGGCAGCCGCTGGCCGAGGAGGAAGGTGCGCCCGTCGGCCTCGACGTGGCGCGCAAGCGCCTGCTCAACACAAGCGCCGACCTGTGGTCGGCGGAGGACCGCAGCGTCGTCGGCGCCATGCTGCAGCAACGCATCTCCGCCGAGCGGGAGCGCGCCGATTCGATCGGCGGAAGGGATGGCGGCGGCACCCTGCTCGACCAGCTCGCCCGCGCCCTCGACTATCGCCATTGGCATCGCTTCCGCGTCGAGCGCTGGCAGGAGGGGCATTGGCGCAAGCTTTCCGGCCCCGCGTCGAGCGGCGAGCGGGCGCTCGGCCTCACCGTGCCGCTGTTCGCCGCGGTCGCCAGCTTCTACAGCCAGGGTAGCTATGCGCTCGCCCCGCGGCTGATGCTGCTCGACGAAGCGTTCGCCGGCATCGACGACACGACGCGGGCGCATTGCATGGGACTGATCCGCGAGTTCGACCTCGACTTCGTCATCACCAGCGAACGCGAGTGGGCATGCTACGCCGAGCTGCCCGGCGTCGCCATCTGCCAGTTGCAGCGGCGCGAGGGCATCGACGCAGTGTTCGTCTCGCGGTGGACCTGGGACGGACGGGAGAAGACGCTGGAGGCCGATCCCGACCGCCGATTTGCGCCGGCATGAGCGGCGACGCCGACGCCCGCCTACAGCGCCTGCTCGGCGGCGACCATCTCGCCGCGCTGCGCAGGCGGCTGCGCCAGCGCTTCGAGCGCGTGCCGTTCGACCAGGCCGTCGAAACCATTCGCGTCGGCGAGCTCGGCGCGGAGGAACACGCGGCGCTGGCCTCCCTGCTCGGCCGGCCGCAGCGCCGCTCGAAATCCTTGCAGATCGACGTTCCCGGCATCGATGCCGCCATGCGGAACGCCGGCATCGCCGCTTCCCTGCGCGACGCTCTGGAAAAGCTCGACGGTCCCATTGTCCATCTCGCCGAAGTGCGCCTCCGGCTGCAGACATCGTGGTCGGGCGTGATCGACGGCTGCGGCCATCCAGGCATGGCCGGCCTGCTGCAAACACCGGCGGGCATCGGGCTGCTCAAGCGGCTCGCCCGGCAGGATCCGGAGGCGGCAGCCCAGCTCTGCCGCCAGGCCGAAGAGGTGCTGCGGCTTCTGCCGGCAAATGGCATCACGCGCTCGCAACTCGCCGCCGATGTGCTGGGCGACGCCCATGCGCTCGACAATGGCCGGGCAGCGGCGGCGCTCGTGCTGGCCGTTTTGGCGTCACACCACCTCTCCCGTTGCCGACGAAGGCAGCGAGCCGCTGACGGAAGCCGACCCCGATGCGCAACTGGCCGGCGGCGCGGAGCGGGCGCGCGATACCTGGGCAAGGGCGGGCGTTCTGGTCAACGAACTGGCGCGTCCGGCGCTGTTCCTCAACCTGCCGGTGCGCAACGCCGAAAGCGGCCGCTGGCTTCCCGGAGAGCCCGCCTATGCATCATTGCGGTCGTTGTTGCGTTCGCCGCCTTCGTGGGATGTGGCGGACCGCACGGTCCATGTCTGCGAAAACCCCAACCTGCTCGCCATCGCCGCGGATCGGCTCGGCGCCGGCTGCGCGCCCCTGGTCTGCACCGACGGCATGCCGGCCGCCGCGCAACGCTGCCTCCTCTCGCAGTTGGCGCAAGCGGGGGCGCGGCTCCGCTATCACGGCGATTTCGACTGGCCCGGATTGCGCATCGGCAACCATTTCATGCGCGAGCACGGCGCGCAGCCGTGGCGTTTCGGCGCCGCCGACTATCTTTCCGCCGTCCGGACGACGGCGGCGCAATCCCTCGGAGGCAAGGCGGTCGAAGCGTCGTGGGATGGGGCGCTGAAGTCGCCATGCAAAACCAGCGCGTGGCCATCGCCGAGGAGGCCGTGGCCGCCTCCTTATTGCAGGACCTGGATGATCGATAAAGGTGCCTTCTCTAAAGAAGACGCATTTTCAGCGCCGCCCATCGGGTTTGCCGGAGGCTCCAAACCTTGGGAAGGTGGAGCCATGACAAGCAAACAACGAACAGGTTTTCTCCCGAAGTTCAGGTGTCCGCTGCTGCCGCCACTCGTTTCAGCAGCGATGAACCGTTTCTGCGTCCTTCTGAAATTGCGCAGGGACGTTGCCTTTAACAAATTCAATAAGTTGCATAATGGCGCCCTCTGAATCTGCTTGGACGGAACGCCTTAAAGGATTGGACGGACAGAATTGCTCGTCACAACGGCACGCCGACCCTTAATGGCCGGGGAAGCGATAGCAGTCGGCCCGACGATCGGCGCACTCGGTATTGTGGTGCCGCCCGCGGTCAATTCACCAGCGCATCGTAGATTTTGCCGAGTTGCCCACTAATGCGCTCGGGCCGAAGATATTCAGCGCGTTTGAGATAGGCCGAGACGATATTTGCTCGTTCTTCGGATGAAAGATCGATTGCTTCAACGATCGCGCGACGGAAGTCATCCATATCACCGGCTTTGTAAAGCAGCCTGTGGGCGACAGCAGGGAAAAGCTCGCGCATTGGAGGCGTATCCGGCGCGACGGCTGGTGCGCCGACAGACAGACACAGCAGCGCGACACCCGAAGTAAGAAAGCGCTCATAGGGGAGAACCACACAGCCAGCTTGCCGCAAAAGGTCGGGAACTTCTTCTGACGGGACCTTGCGGAAATCGAGGTCGACGTCGGAGCGTGTTTCACACTTCGCGGCCAGTTCGTGCGCATAGTTGTCCGTCGGCAACGGCTGACCGGAGATCCTGAGGTCTATGCCATGATTCTCGGTGAAGCTAGGGGGCAGGTTATCGAGCAGTCCATCCAGTCCCTTGTATCGCCGAACCATGCCGAAGGCCTGCACCGTCCGTGGGCGCGTTGGCGCGTCGCTACGTGAGCGTGTACGCTCGCTAGCTTCGTAAACGCCGAGATACGAAGGGTGCGGGAGATAGTAGACCTTTGTTGGATTCGGGGCAGCTTGTTCATGCAGAATCTTGAGAGCCTCAAGATTGTGGATCAGGACCCTGTCCGCCATTTCAACGATACTCCTCCTCAGCCCAAGGAATATATCTGGATGCTCCAGCTCGTGGGGCATCAGATTATGCATCGTCCAAACGATCTTCCCTCCGGCCTTCTTGAAATGTCGGCATCTTTCCACAAAGTATTCAGAAACGGACCGCGCCTCCGACTTTGTCGCGCAAAGCCTTAGGCAATGTTCTTCCCAGTGAATGTGAAATATTTTCTTGCCTTCATTCTCGATCTGCGTAACCGCCAGATCTATATCGCCCTTCGCCGGCTCATAACGCCCAGTCAGGCCACTGTACAATGCTTCGTGGTAAGGGTTGTCACCATAGATTGTATAGTTAATAACCTGCATGGCTCACGCTCATCTGGCTAGATCTAGGCTGCACTCGCACGCGACGGCAGGATGATCTGGTCCGCCTCGAATTTACGAGCCGCCAGTGGGAAGGGCATATAAGGGCGGTCCCCGCGCTGGATCTCAGAGTGAAACAGCTTTGACTTTTCATGGTATCGCTGCCTCGGCTCGCTGAAACCGAACCGCGTCAGACCGAACTCCTCGCTTGCGGTCAGAGAATCCGAGCGAGCCCTTCCAAGCAATAGCGGCCAGCGCAAGCGCGGTATCGCCTGCGTTCCGTATGCCAGCCCCAGCCGCTGGATGAATTCGAGGTCGGCGGCGATGCGCACGCTGTCGAAAAAGCCAACCTTCTCCATCGCTTCGCGCCGGAAAACAAGCGATATGCAGCACAGATGGGAGATCTGTCCGCCAGCCTTGATGACGACATTGCCGTCCGTAGTCATCCGCAGCCAATCGGTCGTCAAGCCGACCAAATCCGGTCGTGTCAACAGCACCGCCATGCTGCGAGCAAGCCGGTCGGGATGGGACCAATCATCGGAATCCTGGAGAGCGATGAACTGTCCGTGCGCTTGCAGCAGGCCTGTGTTCTTGCTGACGTAGGTGCCGTCATTGGTCGACTTCAGGATGACACGCACACGAGGATCCCTGCGCTCCAATTCGCGCAGGACATCCGGGGTAGAGTCGCTGCTGCAGTCGTCAACGATGATCAGCTCGATATTGCGATAGCTTTGCTGGAGGATGGAGCGTACGGCCGTCTGGACATAAGCCGCCGCGTTGTAAGTCGTCATCACAACGGAAACCAGCGGTCCTTCGAACGTGTGAGCCGGACTTGGCGCTCCCTCCGGATAAATCCCGGTACCAACCAGCTGATCAAACAGATCGTCACCATACCGGGGATCGACCCCAATTGCTTGCGCGCCAAACTGGGCAAACATCGGGTTCAAGGCGCGCAGGGCCCGCTCCTCGTCTCCTGCCTTACGCGAAACGGCATAAAGGAATAGCGGCATTTCCAGAGGGAACCGCAGCATTCCACCGTCGTGGTTGGCGATATGAGCATGGTACGCAGCTTTGACAGTATCTCCCGTCTCGAGATGTGCCGCCGCGGCGAGGAGCCTCAACTCCAGATCGGAAGGATACAAGCCGAGCAATCCATCAGCCACCTCCGCTGCTTGCCGGAAGTCGGCCACGACAAACAGGCTGCGCACATATTCGCGCTTTAGGTGAATTCCGCCCTTGTCAAAATTGGCGCGCAGCCGTTCGATCGCCTCCTCCACTCGCCCGGTGCCGCGCAACGCCTTTACGAGCGCCACTACGACTTTCTCGTCGAAAGTGGAATCGACAAGCGTCTCTCCCCAGCGCAGGACACTGGTGTGATCTTCCTGCAATTGCGCTATCCGCAGCAGTTCTCGCCGGGCTTCCACGAAGTCGGGATACTGTGTCACGAGCTTTTCGTAGACGTTCGCTGCGTCCTCCAGTTCCCCGGACATAGTGAGCGCGCGACCGTAGGCGAAACGCGTCGCGCGATCGGTGGCATTCCGGAACAGCGCAGCTCGGCGCGCATCCACGTAGCGTTTGATCAGATCCTGAGCGCTCGACCGTTTGCGTAGCGGGTCTCTCCGTCTGAGACCGTTTTCCAAGGCACTCAGCCGATCCATAAGGGAAGTGTGATTGGGTTTGATGGCCAATGCGCGTTCGTAAGAGGAAATCGCCACTTCCGGGCGATCTAGCTGCCGGTTGACATTCCCTGCCAGGTCAAGAACTTCGAAATTGTTTGGCTCCCGCCGTACAGCCTCGTCGACGAAGGGAAGTGAGTCACTCCATCGACCCGCTGCACTCAGGCGCTTGGCGGCCAGCACAAGCAGATCGATTTGGTTGATCCTCTGCGGTGCCAGAACCGCCAGAATGGGAAGTACCGTGTGAGTCTGCTGCCTGCGCCTTGCCTGCTCGATGATGTCGACAAGATTGATCAAACCCTCGCGGTCGAAACGACTTGCCGTTCTTTGTAGGACCGCCTCGGACGCGAAACCAGCAATGAGACTATCGACGATCAGTCGAGCGATGCCAGGTCTCAACTCGGCTGGCGCCGCGCCGAGAGGCACTTCTGAAATGCCCGTAAGAGACCTGCCTAGGAAGTAGTCGCGCAACTGTGTCAGTATCCATTCGGGCACCACCAGGCCGCCAGGTTGCTCTCCACGTGAAGTGAGCTGCAGCTCGGGCGCCTGTCGCGCCACAGCCGCCAGGGCAGCAAGTGCTCCCACGGCGATTTCCCCCGCCGGCAGGGCTTCAAACTTCCGACTGGCGGCATCCAAGTCCCCTCGAGCAAGCAGGAGACGAGCCGTCAGCGACATTATTTCAGTACTTCCCGCCACCATCTCAGGCAGGGTGGCGAGGTGAGACCAGGCCGACTCGAGCTCGCCACTGTGCGCAAGCAGGCTGATATACAGAGCCTGCGCATCGGGCAAATCCGGATGGGCGCTCAGTACCTGCCTAAGCAAATCGAATGCTTCGGCGTAACGCGCACGATTGGCCAGGAAACGGGCTCGCTGAAGTTGACGCTCGACGCCGAGCTGGACTTCCCGGATGTCCTGCTCTGACCACGACAGCCAAATGGGGATGGCTGGCGCGAAACCTTCGGTTTTATCGTCCGCTGCTGCCGTTCGCGGCGGGAGCGGGCCGATCATCAGCGAGCCCGAAATGGTGCGCGCGCCCTGCCAGAATAGCGGAACGGTGATCTTCGCTGTCTTGCGCCCATCAGCGTCGCTCGCGAAAGGCGCATGAAGAGCCAATTCGCCTTCCGTCCATTTCAGATGGAGATGGGCGAAGAGTTGTCCCGACGGAAGCGGGCTGTCACTGCGAACGATCACGCGGTAATGCTCCTCGATCTCCACGGTTGTCCCGTTGAAACCGACCTTGCCTCCGCCGGCACCAGCAGCGAATGCCTTCAACGCATCGGCGACATAGGCATGATAGGTATCCGCCACCCCCGCTGGAAGAAATGCGTCGACGAACCTGGGTTCCGCAAGGCAGTTCACGACCGCGTCGTGCCAATTCTTGGCCGAGTGTACAGCTCGATGGTGTTCCGGGCCTTGCGCCAAGACAACCGCCACACGCTCCAACATCGACGGGTCCGGTGAAGCGTCTCCACCTTCGACGATAAGGCCCGCCCTCAGAGGTCGAAGAATGTTGTCAGCGAATTGCTCACTGAGAAGCGCACTTTGTACGCTTGCGGCATAGTTCCGAACCCCTCCTGAATCACCGGAGGCGAAGTCCTCGTCCCCTGTAAGCATCCTGAATATACCGCGGACCACCGCCGCATCGACCGGCGCGACTGCCGCTGCCTCTTGCACAACATCGGCTGCAGGAAGAGGCGACTGGTCGGATGTCACAAGGCGTTCAGGTGTCCCTGCCCGGTGATTTCCTTCCTGCGAATTCCGAGATTTCGACCCGCCCTTGCGACCCGGGGCACTCTCCCGACCACCATTGCCGGTAATATTTTCGGCACCTCGGCCAACAGATATAGTAGTGGCCGTCCGCCCAATTTCGTACCGAGGTACATGCGCCAGCCGCCTTATCGCCAATATCTCTCGATAAAAACTCAGGCGAGAACCGATACCTTTGCTGTAATCGCCCAAATCGAGATCGTCAGTATCGCCGCGATGGAAAGACCACAGAAGCTTAACAAGCGGCGCTTTCTTGTGAGACAGCTTCTTGAGCGCTTCAGCGCCCAATTTATCCCGGCCTTTCCGATTGTGACTGAGTTCCCATAGAAAATTTCGAACCAGCACAGCATCGGCCAACGCCTGAATAATCGATCTCTTTGCGGCTCCTTCCAATCTCCCTGCGGCCAAAGACTCCGACAGAGCGTCGTAACCTTTCCTCGCAACGTCGAGTACATAGTCAGGATCACCGTTGATTAGATCGCCTCCCAGGCCTTCCAATCCACGGTTCTGAAGCAGTTCAGCGAGCAGCCCAATTCTTTCGCTCAGCTCGCTATCATTCACATTTACAGGTGAGGATTTGCCGATCCCAACTGCACCATAAGCGCACTCACGAAGCACGACAGTCTCGGCAAGAACTGAAAACAAGGGAAGCACTATAATCGACCCACCCTTTTCCAACTTGTCGTTAACAGTCACGTTGCCCCGCCCGAGCAGCGACCGTTGGTGCAGTGCACAATAAACACCATCACGGGTTAGACAAGCCCCTTTTTCGTTCACGGTTCAGTTGCTGCCCGAACCGGGCCAGGTCGGGGAGACAGTCTGCACGATGGGAACGATGAAGGAGCGATCGTCTGTTCTGCAGAAAGGCAGGCGGGCGCCCGTTGCGCGCTCTGCCACCCCATGCAATCCTCAATGCCGGGAGGACCAACAAGAGCGGAATCTCGAGATGGTTACATTCAGGTGCCCGATCTGCGGCGGCAGCGAATTTGTTGACGATGTCGGTCGAAAGATGGAGAGATGTACTTCCTGCAGGTCGCTCAAGCGCACACGTGCCGCAGCCCTGTTCGTCGAAAAGTTCGTCAAACTGACCAAAAAGTCGAAAATCCTGCACTTCGCGCCGGAAGAACGCTTCGCCGAGTATCTCGCAAGTCGCTGCCAAGATGGTTATGAAATGGCTGATGTCAGTCGCGACCGATATCAGCCGCTTGCCGAAAGGCTCGGCGCAAAGCTAGCTGTCCTGGACCTTTGTAAAGATGCCAAGGGATTGCCGAGTGATACCTACGATCTAGTCATTCACAACCACGTTATCGAGCACGTCCCCTGCAACTGGACGATCGTCCTCCAGCAACTCCACCGTATTGTCAAACCAGGCGGTGCTCATCTCTTCTCGTTTCCAATTTACGCCAAGGGCTATTATCGCGAGGAGCTGGATCCTGCTGTGTCGAAGGATGTTCGCACGAAAGAGTATGGACGTTGGAACCATGTGCGCAGGTTCGGCCGCAAAGACCTCGATCGCACGCTCGGTGCGGTATTCAATATTGAGGGAACCGAGGCACGAGACAACTTCACAGTTGATGAACTGCTGTCGGCCGGAGTTACGAGCGACTTTCAGAACCTCTTCTTCCTTCGAAAACCTAAGAAGGCGACTGCGAAGGCCAGCAAATCCGGTCCGAAGACTCGGGTTGCTGCGGCCGCCTAGTCGTTCGCCTACCGTCATCCGCGAATTGACTTTTGACAGATGGTAAGCGGCCCATAGAGCAGGGGTGCAGCTGATGCGTGCGGGAGAACTCGTTGACGCCCGAGTTCGGCGGTTTGCTGCTTGGATTGTCTTGGCAGCAAGCCTCTTATCGGCGGCCGTCGGAAGAGCCGATACCCGATCCGACGAATTGGTTGTTCGTCTTTCTCCCGACGGGCCGGTTTTCAGCCTCGCCGAGGCGATAGCGACCGTCGAAAGACAGTATCAAGGACAACCGCATGTCCGCATTTTAGTTGAACCTGGCCTCTATCAGGACAACACGGCTATTTTGGAGCTCTCCTCGCCCTCCATCCGGTCGTATACGATCGTTGCCGAGAATGGAGCCGCGGTGTTTGACGGCAGCGGCACCGTGCTGCGCACGCGTGACTTCACATGGCTGGCGCTGAGGGGACAGCACGGCCAAGCCACGAATGTCACAATTAAAGGCCTTACGATTCGCAATTATAGACAAGCAATTCTATTATATGGAAGTAAGCACAATTATGAAAGATGGAATGGATTCAATACAATATCCAGCAATAAATTTGAGCGAATAGGTCTATTTATCGATTTGCCTATTAAAAGCTACAGCGCAATAATGCTAATCAATTCTCGTAACAATCTAATTTCGGACAACACCTTTACAGACGTCAAGAACTACAACTACTGTCGAGGTATGCATTCCATCTATTTGAGAACATACTCCTCTTGGAATATGATCCGCGACAACGTTTTCAATATCGGTTGCGGAGATCCTATCAAATTTCGTGACTCATCAAATTACAATCTCGTGATCGGCAATAGGTTTGAGAGCCAAGCGGGACCTGGCCTCGTCGTCGACTCGTACTGTGTATCCAAAGAAGGCGCTTGCCGAACCGTAGAGTGTCCCTCGTTCGGAAATGTGGTCGAAAATTCGATTGTGGACAGTGCTGGAGACGGCGAGATAGTGCCACATCTGACGCGAACTGTCGGTCCTTCGTCGCTGTCGCATTGCCCGACGCCGGACGCGGTTCGGCTCCAGGACGTTGGATCGACTGCAGGAGCTCCGGCCAGTCAAGCGGGACCATAGGGGTTCGGCTCGAGACTTCGGCGGTCAGTTGCTCGTGGCAATATGCATGTTCTATTTTTTGATATCTCTTAGGATCATGGCCGTTATGACCCTGCCCATGCTGGCAAACCCATTGGGCGCCGCCATTTTTGACGGCTTCGTGCATGCGGTCGCGTCGGCTCAGCTTCGGCCATAGACGTCGTCGAGGCGGACGATGTCGTCCTCGCCGAGATAGTCGCCGGTCTGCACCTAGATCATGACCAGGCGCAGGATGCCGGGATTTTCCAGCCGATGGTTGGTGCCGGCGGGGATGTAGGTCGACTGGTTGGTGGCCAGCAGCATCTCGGTGTCGCCGTTGACGACGCGGGCGGTGCCGGAGACGACCACCCAGTGCTCCGAGCGGTGATGATGCATCTGCAGGCTGAGGCGGCCGCCGGGTTTTACCTCGATGCGCTTGATCTTGAAGCGCTCGCCCTCCTCCAGCACGGTG
>NZ_PXYK01000003.1 GCF_003012745.1 Kumtagia ephedrae
AATCAACGCGCCCGACCGGGCTGCGCAACCCCGACCAGCTCTACCCGGTCGGGCGCTCAACGTCGTGCACCAAAAGGGGGTCAAAATTGGACGCCGATCCGGGGTCAGTTTTGCAAGCCGTTTGACACATAGTAGATCTCGAAGCAGGTAAGCCTACAGCACAGATCGGAAAAGTGCTGCACGTTCTGCATACGCTGGGCTGCTCCGTTGATATTCTGCTCCCAGGCGAGCGGAAGCGATGAGGTAGAGGCATTAAGCAGGTCCGCCTTGGCTTGATGGCGGTCTCGAAGGGACTTTTGCGAAGACTCGGACGCTCAGTCAACACGCAGTCAGAAAATGTGACCATAGGTTCCGCTAAATGTCCTTCCCCGTCTTCATGATTATTTGCTCAGCCAGATAAAGAAGAAGTTGCACTTCCTTCTGAAGCATATCTTCTTGACCGGAATACGGTATATAGCGCGAAACTTCAGACTCTTTATTATGAACTATAGCGTTCCGTATCTCGTAAATTCGGCCAGATATATTTGGTATAATTGTATTACTGCTTGTGTCTAATCTGTACTTCCCACTAAAAATTACGTTTTCTTCGGTAAAATAAGGACCGTTATCTAATTCGTAAAGATCAATCCAGTCCTTTAAATCCTGTTTGTCGAAATATTTTGACAAAACAATCTTTAATGAAGAAACTTCATTTGTTGTTCTCTCGAAGCCATGGATAGCTTTCACCAGTTCACGAAGTTTTTTCGGCTTTGTATGCGAAAAATCAGGCGCCGTGATTTTTTCTTTTATTTTAGCATGAAGGTCTTCTTCAGAAGCGCTGCTGAAAAAATATTCCAAAATCTTGTACAGAGCCAGGAAGCCGAGAACCATGCTGTCGCTGGAAAGCGCAAGGTTGTAATATCCAACCAACTCCGAATTATAGGTCTTTAAGGGAAATTGAACAGATTCGCTGTTCTTTCGCCCGATCCAATAATACGTACGAGCCCATGATCTGGTGAAAGATATTGGCGTACCATTTCCATAAGCGAAATGAAATATACATGATTCTGCAATCTCGTGCGATTTTCTGGCACTCTTCCCAATGGCAGACTCAGCCGGTGCGTTGACACGAATGGTATACATCCTGAAAAGCTCCGAAATCGCGCGAGAGGAAGAGCGGCCAGGCGGCGGGCCATACATAAGCCGGCGCAATTCTTTGTTCAGTTCATCGGTATCTAGCAGGCTCAAGTAGAAAAGGCTGGATGGTCTCTTTACAGACACCGTGACACCATCACGGGATTCAAGCTGAAGTTGGTCGTCCTCCCTCAAGAACGGTCGACGCGGGCGCGATCCCTCGAACTGAACGACGTGTTCATAGTGTCCAGGCACCCAAATTTGCGTTTCAAGATCGGAACGAAGGTTTGGTTTGCTCTCTAGGTAACTAGCAATATCATCTTTCAATATCAGATATTTATCGGACCCGCGTTCAATTGAGAAATGCTGCTCGTCAAAATCTGACAAGTTTCGCTTTAAACCGCGAACAACACGTTGCGCGTCCTCGACACTAACCATCACACCCCTCCCGGTCAAAACTGAATTGATATAATTTCTATTTGGATTATCATCTGCAGATACGTCAATTACGCTTTTCAGAACAAAAGCTATCGCTGTCTATGCTGTTCGTGATCTTGGGATAAACCCAACTCCAAACCCAAACAGTCGGCCAATCTTCTCCAACGTCTCCAGTGTCGGATTTGCGGTCCCAGCTTCAATCTCGGCTATTTGGCGCCTGGTGAGGCTTAACGACCTGGCAAATTCCTCTTGGGTCATGCCGAAGCCTTTACGGATATCCCCGACTGCTTCGGGTAACGGTAAATCGCCATTGCGCGCACGCTCGGCCAATGTCCGGCGGTTTTCAAGAACTTGTTCTTTCGTTGGCTTCTTCCAGCGGGCCATTTATCAGTTCACCTTCCGCGTCATGAGCAGGCCTCAAGAACGCTATTCGTTATTTCAAGGCAGCGCGTCATCGCTCGCTGCTGAATTTCGGGAGAAGCGCCCCCGTCTTTCGCAAGGTTCGGCGCCTGTCGCAGTTGCTCAGCGAAAGAGTAAAGTGCAGCTGCGATACCTTTCTGCTCATCGGGAATGGTCATCACCCCTGTACAAATCCTCTTCCAGTCAGGGAGGTGATCGAGACCTCTGTCACGCATCATGGCCCACCGTGTCGAGCGAACGATTCCTTCTTTGGCCAGCCGCATAGGCGCGAAGTCGAATAATGGAGCAAGACGGATCGTGCCATCTTGATGCTTGCTCAGAGCCGAGTTCCGGCCGTGATTGTCAGGATTTCCGAGCGCCAGATTGGCAATATCGCGCTTCACATATTCGACGATGTCTGAGAAGGGATCGGCCGAATATAGGCGCAGAACGTCGATATACGCCTCGTGTGTGCCGACATGGCCAAAATCTGCAACGCCGATCGCCGACACGAGGCTTTCCTGGCCCAGCCGGACGGTTCCGCCGCCTTCTCTCTTCTTCCGGTCGAAACGGGGAATGATCAGGACGCCTTCGGCATAGGTCGAAGGTTGGCTGACATTCAGACCGATAGCTTGAGCAATCCGCGAATAGATGGCTTCGCCTTCGAGAATCAGACGGTCTACGGGCTCGTTGCTGCGTACCAGCTTGACGATGACGTGGCTCACGGCCTCATCATCGGACACGAAGCTATCAGGATAATAAAGACCGTCGTTCGCCTGGGTCATGGAGACCTTGGGCCATTCGCCTTGCAGTCCGCTTGAGCCAGAGGCGAGCATTCCAAAGCGATCGGCCACTTCCATGAAGCGATCCGACCGCACGAGGATTTCCTCTTCTGTCACGCCTTGGCGCGTTACCCCATACAGACGTTCCGTTTCGGCCTCTGCCGCTTCTTTGATGCGGATATTGCCTATGCCGCCCGTCGCTGATCGCAGAAGCAGCGGGAGATCAGAGGCGCGCGAGCCTTCAGCGAGCCCTAGGTGGTCGGCAAGCTTTCGCCTTGCATGTCCCTGTGGCATAAGATCCAAGAGAAACGGCGGCCAGCTGCCACTAAATCGATTTTCGAGGTCAACGGGATAACGCACCGACAAAGCGCGATGGTCACGGACCGTTTTTCCGGCCGCGAATTCTGCCGACGCCACGGTGACGAAATAGTCGAGATCGTAATCGACGATCGACGCGCCCTGGAAGCCGGCCGCGTCGTCCTTGAGTTCCAGCGTCGCGGCGTCGTGCCACTCACTATCAAAATGGGCTTGAAGCGTTAGTCGCATTAATTGATCCCTCTAGTGGAACATTTAATGCATTAAACTCGAAAAATAAACCCCATATAGTGGTCCATTTAATTTACGTCCTTAATGCGGTGTCTACTACCTGTCCGGCTAGGTGTTTCCGCCGGCAATCGCCTGGGACGGCTCCCGAAGCGCCCCAGTCGCTCAAGCCTCTTCTCTAACTTCGCGCAATGCGCGGCTGAATAGATGACTGAATACGCGATCGCGATCTTCCGCATTCGTCATGATGATATTCTGAAGGCTATTGTCGCGCTGAAATTGCTTGATCGTCTCCTCTAGAAGGCGACGAACGAATGTGGGTCTGGAAACGTCGGGTGGGTTATTTCGAAGAACCGCCGTCATCTCCTCATCGAGCGCCTTTCGCTTCACTTGCTCAAGGCGGATGAAGTCCTCCTCAGTGAACTGAGTCCCATGGCGCTCGTTAAATGAACTGACAATTTCCGAAAGTGCTTTCGCTTCGTCTTCCGTGTAGGGCTTCGCTCCGAACTCGCTGATTGCTGTGAGCGGCTTTGCCTCGCCGGCCTGTAAGGAGGCAGAACCAGCTTCCTTCTCCTGGACGCGGAAGGCTCGAAGTCGCAACATGTCATCCGTGATTTCAACTTCCGGAGGCTGCTCGCGGTTCGGCAACATCCTGTCCAACCAGTCAGTGTAGGCATAAAGCTTTTCGAGGCTGGTATCGCCAAGGCGTATGATCTGGGCAACAAAACTGTAGAAGCGCTTATAGCTTCTGAGAAGTTGGCGGAACTCCTCTTGGCGCCCCTCGTCCTCTTCCGCCTCAAACCGGCCCACGGCGTTACGAACGAGCGCTTCGAGGCTCACCCGGTCATGAGTAGAAAGCGTTCCCTTGAAGAAGGTGAGAGCAAAACGTTCAACTTCGGTGCTATCAATATAGCCGAATGTGCGGATACGCGTTTCCAACTGGTAGATTTGATTCTTGTCGGAAACCGCTTCGAGGCTGGACACTTCGTAGAACGGGCGGAATGCTTCCTTTATGTCTTCCATGGTGTTCTGGAAATCGAGTATGAACGTCCGTTCCTTGCCGGGGAATGTTCTATTTAAGCGAGAAAGTGTCTGGACCGCTTGGAGCCCCGCCAATTTCTTGTCGATATACATCCCGCAGAGCTTTGGCTGATCGAAGCCGGTCTGATATTTTTCCGCGACAATCAAAACTTGATATTCGGAAGTGTCGAAACGGCGCGGTAGCTCTGTCTCGCTGAACGTGTTCAACTCTGCCTCGGTGTAGGTCTGCCCGTCGATATTCAGTTCGCCGGAGAAGGCGACCAATGCCTTCAAATCCCGATAGCCTTTGTCATCGATATAGGCCTTCAGGGCGAAGAAGTACCGGAGGGCGCTTTCGCGGCTCGACGTCACGATCATCGCCTTCGCCTGGCCATCCAGCTCCGACTTAACGTGGCGCCTGAAGTGTTCGATGATGACTTCGATCTTCTGATTCAGCGCCGTGGGGTGAAGCGAGGCAAAGCGAGCGACCTTGCGTTGCGCGCGGCGAGTATCCAGTTCAGGATCGTCATCGATGGTTTTCTCCAAGGCGTAGTAGGCCTTGTAGGTCATATAGTTTTGCAGCACGTCGAGGATAAATCCCTCTTCGATGGCCTGCCGCATCGAATAGATATGGAAAGGATGCGGAAGTCCATTCGCGCCCATCGTCCCGAACCGCTCAAGCGTGACATTGCGAGGCGTGGCAGTAAAAGCAAAATAGCTGATGTTTTGCTGCGGCCCACGCTGGCGCTGATATTCAGCGATAAGTTCCTCAATCTCGTCCGATGTCGTGGTTTCGTCGTCACGACTAAGCGCATCGCTCAGCGCTTGCGCGCTCTTCCCAGACTGCGAACCGTGGGCCTCATCGATCAGAACAGCGAAGCGGCGGGTGCCTTGTCCGGAAATCACCCGTAGGTGTTCCGTCGAAAATTTCTGAATTGTGGTGATGATGATCTTTGCTTGGCCTTCGATGGCGGCTTTCAATTGCCGTGACGTGCCGTCGATCTTGCGGACAACGCCGGGCGTTTGTTCGAATTGAGCGATCGTGCCCTGAAGCTGCCGATCCAGGACAACGCGATCCGTAACAACAATCGCGGTATCGAACACGGGCCTGTCGGATTCATCATGCAAGGTAACGAGCCGGTGGGCGGTCCAGGCGATGGTATTCGACTTGCCCGATCCTGCTGAATGCTGAACGAGGTAGTTACATCCGCCGCCGTGAGCGCGGGCGTGTCCGATCATTTTCAACACCGCGTCAATCTGGTGGAAGCGCGGAAAGATCAGCGCTTCCTTGCCATCCGTCATGTCCAGGTGGACAAACCGACCGATGATGTCGAGCAAAATGTCACGCGATAGAACGGCACGCCCCTCAGGCTGATCGGCCCACAGATAAGCGACGCGGAACTCGCCTTCGATATCGGGATTGCCCGCACCACCATCATGGCCGCGGTTGAAGGGTAAGAAGCGGGTCTTGCCGTTCTGAAGCCGCGTGGTCATGGATAGGTTGTCCTGATCCATGGCAAAGTGAACCAATGCACCGCGCTTGAAAGTCAAAAGCGGTTCATTCGCTGGTGCGCGGTCCTTGCGATACTGAAGCTCGGCATGACGAAAGGTCGACCCCGTCAGCGTATTCTTCAACTCGAATGTCGCAACGGGCAGCCCGTTGATGAAGAGCGCCACATCAATCGCGTTTTCGTTCTTGGTGCTGTAGCGCAGTTGCCGGATGACGCTGAGAATATTCGCCTCGAACAGGCGCACAAGTGCTGGATTGAGGCTAGAAGCTGGTTTGAATGCGCACAGGAAGAACTTGAGATTTGGGACCAGTTTCACGCCATTTCGCAGCACGTCCAGCGTGCCGCGCTGCTTAAGCCCTTGTTCCACCTGCTTGAAGAATTCAGCCTCTGATGACGCGCCATAGTGAGCTTCGAGCTTGATCCATTCCTCGCCCTGCGTCGCCTTGATGAAATCCAGCACAACTGCTTTGTCGAGCGCCAATGATCGGTCGTAGTCCTCCGGTGCACGTGCGCGATAGCCCTGTCGCTCAACCAGGGCCTTACAGAGATGAACCTCCAGCACCTCTTCGCGGTGGACGTTGTCTTCCGCGAAGCCCTTGGCGTAGGGGTGCGGAGTTGGCGGCTGTTCATAGTTCATGGCCGTTCCCCCCTTGCCATGCGAATGAGCCAATTCTGCGCTACCAAGGCGACGTTGAGTGCGGCCATTGCCGCCTTCAGATGCAGAAGATCGACGTGGATTTCATCCTCGATTGTCGATCCGTCCGTAGATTTGGGCATCCCATAATCACCATATCGGAACGCCTCGGAACCAGGATCAATAGATGCCAGTTCTTCGCACCGCTTGATGATCCAAGGAGGCACATCTTCGCCCGCGTGCTGTTTGTGGTGTGCGTAACTCTTTGCCAGGTTGCCCAGGTGATGGATGTCTTTCTTCACCCGGACAGCGGGCGGAAGGCCCGCCTTCAACAAAAGCTCGAAACAATGGCGGTATAGAAAAAGCGCCGCGTTTGCGACCTGATAATCGGCAACACGCTTGTCCAAAATGGATTCGATCAGGGCGTTTGCAGCCTCAAAATACTGTTCCGCAAGCGCTCCGTCGCGCTCCGCCTGCATCGAGGGCCTGGCGAAGCCTCCGACCACGAAACCAAGAGGACCGGACCATTCGTCGGGCCGCTCGTGCTTTTCCGACAGCGGCTCGAATAGCGGGCGGGTCATGGCTTCCTTGGTGAAGGTTTCCGATGCGACTCTCATGAAAACATATCCCGAGTCATCGTGTGGGCGGTTCTCGGGCCTTGGCCGCGCGGCACGAGCCCTTGACGTTTCATCCATGCAAGCCGAACACGAAGATCGCCTTCGCTGAATTTTTCGCCTTTCTCCGCATGCCATTCCGCCAAAACGCCGCTGATGATCGCGGTGTCATCCGGCTTCTTGCCGTCCATCAGCGCGTCGTTCCAGACGGCGTAGAGCGTGGCTACGGCTTCGACTTGACGACGATCGAGATCACGCAAAAGGTTGATGAGGTTGCGCAGAGCTTCCGCGCGTGGGCCGAGAAAGGTCTTCAGTTCGACGACATGCTGGCCGGCCTTCGGCAACGGAGTGTAGCTAACAGCCCCGCCGATTCCGTCGGGCTGGCGAGCGCGATAGAACCCCTGGGTCTCCAAAGCCTTTTCCGTCTCATCGATCAGGGCACGGTCGAGCGGGCCTGCAGCCTCCCGCAGATAGTTGCCCTCAAGTTCGGTGATGCCGATATGGGCCTCGGCAAGGTAAAGCTCTTTTTGCAGCTTCACCCGCCCAAACTTTGGATTGTTCTGATGCCGGTGGATGATCTCCGCTCCGACGATCACACGAAATTTCAGGCGGTCGGGCTTCGTCGTGGTGACAATTACGGTCTGACGGATGTCCAGTTCGCCAGTGACAGCGGCAGTTATTAAGGCGGCGCGACGTTCCTTGAGGCGTTCCACAGACAAACTGACTTTCGCCGCAACTTGGGCAGCGTAGCTGATTTCGTGTTCGGCGTCTTGGGCTATGCGCTTCTGTTCGTCCAGTGGTGGCACGGGAAGCATGATCAGTTTGAATTGTTCCCAATATAGCCGCAGACGGAAGTCGGTGATGCCTTTCGAGCCCTGCCGCATCTGTTCAATGAACGGCGGGGTGCGCAAGAGGAACTGATAGTACGGGCTGTAAAGATCGCGCACTGGCTTTGCCACCACATACGCCGGACTAACGGCACCATCGACAGTCGAAACGCCCACGGCTCCCTGCCATGCGCGCATCATGTTGTATGCAAGATAGCTAGGCCTCACGCGCTTGTAGCTTGACCGGTCTTCGATCAGGTTCACCTTGCGGTCGCGTTCCTCGTCGCCAAGTTGTCGATCTGATATGCCGGTGTGAATCGAGACGGACAGAACGGGAAGATCGTCGGTGTTTGGTTCCGCAACCTGTTGGAAGAGGTGGCCCGCGCGCCTAATCATCCAGTGTGCGGGAATACGAGGCATGTAATCGAGGCCGGTTTCAGCGCTTGGAGCCGCCTGACCATCGTGACCGATCACAATCTCACTGACAGCTTGCCGGGCACGCTGATCGAGAAGCGCCACTTGTCGTTGTTTCTTCGCGATTAGTTCGTCGACGCGAGCAGTTTCGCGGTCGAGAAAGGCAGCGATCGCCTTTTGGGTGTCGAGGTCGGGAAGCGGAATCTTCACTGAGCGCAGTTTGCTGCGACCAAGCTCAATAAAAGTCGTTCCTTGCCCTGCCGCCTCAAGCTCTGGTTTAGCGGCGACAAGCGCCCAATAGGCAAAATCCGTCCGGATGCGAGATGAGGGCACCAAGCCTCGGCACCCTTGATTGAAGCACATTGCCTGTTGCGAGATGGCCATATGCCCGATGGGCGCACGGATGCTCAGGATGATGCTGCCAGCAGGCACCATCTGCGTTCCGCAGCTCTCATACCCGTCGATGGTGATGTCTCGTGTGCCGGATGAAATGAAGCGATCGGCAAGCCCGCCCAAATCGGCTGGAGTCACCCATGGAATATCCCCGTCCCAATAGCTGCCTTCTCCCGACGCCGGAGTTGCACCGTTCCTGACTGCGAAGACTGCGCCGATGGGGACTGCCGGAAAACTCATCCCGCCACCTCATTTAGGAGACCCGCGATATCCACTTCCAGCGTCTTCAATTCGGCATCGATCTCAGCCAGCGCGCGCGGTGGGTGGTAGCGATAGAAGTAGCGGTTGAAGTTGATCTCGTAACCGACACGGCCCACGCCCCTGTCAGCGTCGTCCCGGTAGGCCTCGTCCACCCAGGCATCCGGTAAAAAGGGTGCCACTTCGCGCGCGACATACGCCCGCCAATCCTCCTTGAGCGGCACGAGTTCGTAATCCCGAAGCTCAGGGTCTGGCTCTGGGTTGCCATCACCGTCACGGCAGATGGCAGCGGTTTCATCTCGCTCGGACAACGCCGCAAGGATTACCTTCTTCACGGGCGCGCCGATCTTGACGCCCGCGCCCTTCAACGCTTTGGCGAGTGCAACCTCGAAGGTGGGCCGATCCTTGAAAAGCGCATCAGACAGGCGGTTCGTGACGACGTTCAGCACGTCATCCTGTTCCGCAGGATCCAGCTTCATGAAGGGTTTGGCGAGTTTCAGCCGCTCGATGCGCTCGACACAGGCCTGAAAATTGAGCCTCAACGGCCGTTCGACCTTGATCTCGCGATAACCGAAGTCCGTCGTGTCAAAGATTTTCGACACTTCCGCCCATGGCCCGCCACCATTCGCCATCTCGTGGAAAATGCGCGCGATGGTCTCGCGGGCGTCATCGCGGATTTCACGGCGCTTTGAGCCGAGATTCTTGCGCATCGGCTTCCAGAACTGCTCGCCCGATGCGTCGATGAGCTGGACTCTTCCTCGCCGCTCCTTGCGCTTGCGATTGGTCAGAAGCCAGACATAGGTCTGGATGCCGGTATTGTAGAAGAGATCGGTCGGAAGTGCGACAATGGCCTCGACCCAATCCTTTTCAAGCATCCATCGGCGAATTTCGCTTTCGCCTGATCCCGCGCCGCCGGTGAAGAGCGGTGAGCCGTTCATGACGATGCCTATGCGCGAACCGGCTTCGTCGTCTCGCATCTTGGAAATCATGTGCTGAAGGAAGAGCAACTGCCCGTCCGAGATACGCGGCAAACCTGCGCCAAAGCGCCCGTCCGTACCTTTCGTCTCGGCTTCAGCCTTGATAGGCTCCTGATACTTCTTCCAGTCGACGCCATACGGTGGATTGGACAGCATGTAATGGAACTTGCGGCCCTTGTGCGCATCGTGCGTCAGCGTGTTGCCGAATGCGATGTTCTCTGGGTCGTGACCGGTGACCAGCATGTCCGACTTGCAGATGCCAAAGGACTCGCCATTCAGCTCCTGCCCGAAGAGTTCGACGCGGACATCCGGATTCAAATCCTTCATGCCCTCTTCGGTGAGCGCCAGCATTCCTCCTGTACCACATGCCGGGTCGTAGACCTGGCGGATGATGCCCTTACCAGTGAGCGCCTGTGCATCGTTGACCAATAGAAGGTCTACAATTAGGCGGATGACCTCACGCGGCGTGAAATGCTCGCCAGCCGTCTCATTGGAGATTTCCGAGAAGCGACGGATCAGATCTTCGAACAAGTAGCCCATGGCCAGCGTAGAAACCGACTGGGGCTTCAGGTCGAGCGCGGCAAACTGCTCGAACACCTTCCAGAGGATCGCGGCTTCGCTCAGCCGCTTCAACTGGTCGGTGAATAGGAACTTGTCGAGGAAGACATCCTTCACTGACGTCGAAAAGCTCGTGATGTATGCGATCAGATTGTCGTGCAGTTGGGCCGGATTCTGCGCTTTGATCGACGCAAACGTAAGCTTGCTGGTATTGTAAACCCGAATGCCACCGCCGATTGCCCCGAACAGCATCATATCACGGGTTTGTTCGTCGATGCCCTGAGGCAACGACAGTTGCGCCCTCAGAACGGCGCCTTTGCTCGGCTCTAGGATGCAGTCAAGGCGGCGCAGCACCACAAAGGGCAGGATCACCTTGCCGTATTCAGATTGCTTAAAGTCGCCTCGCAAAATATCGGCGATCTGCCAGACGAAATTTGCGAGGGTTTTCGCTTGCTGTATGGTCTTGTCGTCCATTCCCGATCCTGTCTTCTGACGCAAATTCCGCGTCACAGAACAAGACCTTGCAGTCGTCCGCCAGACACAGAACGGCCAGACTTCTGTATTCTTTAGCGAATTTTGGTTAAGTAACCGTTTCGCTCCCACACATGGTGTAGGAAATCACATCTTTTCGCAGGGAGTCAAGAAAACGCCGACTCGCGCATCGGCGTTCTTATCTGTTTGCCCTGCACAAGGCTACATCGACCATTTTCCGAACCGATCATGGACGTACCTGATCCGGCTGACCATCTTTCGGCCTCTGACGGCGCTACCGCAGGCGAACAGCATCAGCGACAAGCTCAGCACAGGGTTCACCCAAGCATCGGATCCACTGTTTGCATCGAACAAAATGAGCGAAACGGCTCCCATTGCAGCGAAGAAGACCATCCCGAAATCGTATTGCTTTGAAAGGCTCGTAAGCCGGGCCGAATGTCGGGCATAGCGCAATTGCCTTGCTAACTTCCGCCTTTCGGTTGCCAGTTGGTCGCGCTGGCGACCGAGCACGTACACGCCCTGCATTATCTGCTCTTCGAAGCTCGAGTTACTCATATCGCTGACCTCAGATATTTTTCTGCAATTTCCTCTGTGAATTCGCCGTGTTGTTCGGCGTAGTCGATCAGGAACCGGATGAGCTTCAAGCGCTTGTCCGGTTCCACCTGACAGTTTTCTCTTGCGATGAAAGCGTCAACCGCCCGCGTGACCTGGTGATACAGATCGACGGTGTCCCGATTGTACGGGCTTCCTTCCCCCGTTAGCATCCACACGGGGTTCACATTGAATTTAACATGCAGAAGCCGGAGAATTTTTGCCGGTATCTCGCGATTTCCGCGCTCGTAGGTGTTGTAAGCGCTTTGCGACACCTCAAGCGCTTCGGAAAAGGGCACCTGCTTTAACCCGGAATCCTTGCGGATTTTCCCCAGCCGTTGCCCCATTGCCTCCATGAATCCATCTTGCATCGAAATATCTCAAATGCGATAAAAGTGTTGCGTCCAGCGCGATTATATGATTCGTTCTGCCTCGTGTCGAATTATCTCTATGGAGTTGAGCAGTTATGCAATCTCAGCTTTTATCACCGAAGCAATTGGCTGATCGTTCCGGATGGCCGGTCGCTCGCATCCGGAACCTGATCGCCAAGCAAGAAATCCGTCATGTCCGGATTGGCGGAAGCCTGTTCCTGCCGGAAAACGCCGTGGATGAGTATCTTGCGGCGAATATGGTCGAGCCCAAGCAGAAGGCTTTGGCGCTTGCTGACAACGCCTCCAGAGCGTGAGGAGCGGCACATGAAGCAGCAAGCTGAAACGTTAGCCCCGCGACCGCTCTACAAATTCGCGGTCAGCCGCGTCCGTGCGGCGGAGCTTCTGGATGTCTCGACGGGGACCTTTGACCACTGGGTCCGCCGTGGCCTTATGCCGAAAGGCGTGAAGATCGGCGCGTTGCGCCGTTGGGATGCCGAGGAAATCCGGGCGTCCTGGTACGACATCAAAGAACACGGCTTGAGCGGAGACGAAGACGATGGCGAAAACCCGTTTGATTACGCGGTCGGGTAATCAGCGCGTCCCCTTCAAATATTGCTCGCGGGATATCGACCGGCACGGCAATGAGCGGTTCTATCTCCGCCTGCCAGGCATGCCGAAGTATCGTATGACCTCCACCTATCTGGACGAGGCGGGCAGCGTCACCCAAGCGTTTACCGAGGAATATCACCGCGTCCTGGCTGGCGATCGTGGTGAAAAGGCGGTCCAGATTTCTAGACTGGAGCCGGGCTCGGTTCGCTGGCTGGTCGAGACCTATTACCGGTCCAAGGCGTTTCAGAGCCAGTCGCCGGCCACGCAGAAGGACAAGAAGAGCGTTCTCAATCGCTATTGCAGCAATGTAGGCGAACTGCCCTTCAAGAAGATCCGCAAATCAGACATTGAAGCCAGCCAGATGAAGCGCAGCGGCACGCCCGGCGCAGCCGACAAGCTGGTGAAGTATCTGAAGGCGTTGTTCAATTGGGCTATCAGCGCCGAGCTGGCGACCTTCAATCCCGCGAACGGTGTCACGAAAATCCATAAGTCTCCCGGTTTCCACACCTGGAGCGAAGCGGAACTGGCGCGCTATCGCGCAGCCTATCCGTTCGGCTCTATGGCCCGGCTTGCAATGGAACTGATGCTGAATTTGGGCGTCAGACGCTCGGACCTCGTCAAGCTCGGCTGGCGGAACCTGGTCGCCGACCGCATCGAGTTCATGCCGGAGAAAGGTTCCGGCAAATATGCACAGTCGCTCAGCCTGCCTGTCACAGACGAGCTCCGCGAGGCGCTGGACGCGATCACGCATGATCAGCCGACCTTCCTTATAACCGAATACGGCAAGGCGTTCAGCGGGAACGGCTTCGGCAACAAGATGCGCCAGTGGTGCAACGATGCCGATTTGCCGGAATGCTCGTCGCACGGCCTCAGAAAAGCGTCCGCAACGATCCTCGCCGAGGCAGGTGCTACAGAACATCAATTGATGGCGATCTTTGGCTGGTCTGATTCCAAGATGGCTCAGCACTACACCAAAGCCGCCCAGTCCAAGCGGATTATCGATGCCGGTTTCGAGCGTCGGAAGACCTATGTGGCCCGCAAAAATGTCCCACTTTCATCGAGCCGGAATTCCGGTGAGGCAAATCGAGGAAAAAATGATGGAAAAACAACGTCCGAAGAAAGAAATGGTGGGCCCGGAGGGACTCGAACCCCCAACCAAGCGGTTATGAGCCGCCGGCTCTAACCATTGAGCTACAGGCCCCACACGACGCTGGATTAGTCGGTTCGCGGTCTGCGCACAAGCCTCCAGCGCTTTGCAGCACGAACTCGGCTCACGAGAAACCTTGGCGCGTCCCGTCAACGTGCGCCGTGACCTGTGAGCCCCTGGCGGTGCAGCACGGCTGGTTGGAGGACGCCAGGTCGTCGGTCAGGCGGCGCTACCTGCTTCGGCTTGCGGTTCGCGGTCGGCGCTGCCGCGGCTGCCGTCGGTGACGATGCCGACGACCTCGAACACCTGCAGGCCCTCCATGCGTCCCTTGGCCTGGGCCAGGCCGAGCGGCCGGAAGGCGATCGCTGCCGAGCATGCCTCGCGCACGGCGGCGCTCGCCAGGATGGTGGTCCGATACGCCTTGTTGATCCCTTCCAGGCGCGACGCCACGTTGATGGTGTCGCCCATCGCCGTGTATTGCAGCCGCTCCTGCGCGCCGACGCTGCCGACGACGGCCTGCCCGGTATGGATACCGAAGCGGGTGCGGAACGCCGGCAGGCCTTTCTCTGCCTGCGCCCGGTTGAAAGCGTCCAGCCTCCGCTGTGCCTCGAGTGCCGCCCGGCATGCGTTTTCCGCGTGCCGGGCATCGGGAACGGGGGCGTTCCACATGGCGAAGATCGAATCGCCGAGAAACTGGATGATCGAGCCGTTGTGCAGGCTGACGGCCTCCTCGAGGATGTCGAAATATTCCGACAGCATCGCAACCACCTGTTCTGGCGGATGCGCCTCGCTGATCGTGGTGAAGTCGTAGATGTCGGTGAACAGCGCGGTCAATTCCTGACGCACGGCGGTCCGTCCGGTGAAATAGCCCGACTGGATGCCCTTTCGCACGAACTCCTTGGGAACATAGAGCGCGAAGGTGAAGATGGCATCGCGTGCCCTGTTCATGGCGCGACCGAGCGTGGTGATCTCGGTGACGTGCGAACTGACGTCCACCGGGGTCGCGAAATCCAGGTTTTGCAGCCTGTCGGCGCTGTCGGTCAGACGGTGAAGCGATTTGGTGATCAGGCGCGACAGCATGAGCGCGAACAACACCGCGCCGATGACGATCATTGCCGAGACCATGAGGGCCTGCAGCAGCGAACGGTTTGCATCGGCCATCAGTTCGTCCATCGGGGCGGCGACGACGACGCGGTGGTGGGCAAGCAGCAGCGGCGATTTGAGCGGGGTCACCAGGGTGAGGAAATCCCGGTCCCCGGCCGCGATGATCCTGGGCTGCGCGGTCCAGGAATCGTCGGAGCGGACGCTGTCGACCACCGGATCCGGCGCCGCCGGCGGCGAAGCGGTTCCGCCGCCGGCCAGCAGTCGGTCCATGAAGGCGCGATCCGAATGGATCACCGGATTGCCGGAGGTATCGACGATGAAGGTCACGGTCCCCGGCGTGATGCGTTCGGCGGCGAGAAAGTCGGTGATCGTGTCCAGGATGATGTCGACGGCGATGACGATCTTGCGGTCGGCGCTGTGCGACTGTGCCACCGTCATGCCGAGCTTGCCGGTGGTCGCCATCTGGTAGGGGCCGATCGACACGGGGCCGGGGATGTTCGCGGCGGCCTTGTACCAGGGCCGGGTCCTCGGATCGAACTCGGTGGAAACCGGCGGCAGCTGCCCCGCCGCGGCGCCCTTGCCATCCTGGAACGCAACGGCCTGGACAGGGCCGCCATTCTCGGAATGCAAGCTACGGACGGCAAGGGCGGCATGGGCCGGTGCGCCGAGCGCCGCCACCCAGCCGGGCGTGCGCAGGTTGATGACGTGCAGGAAAGAACCGTCGGGATAGCCGGCATAGGCGCCGTCGAGATGCGGGGCACGCCTGATGATCTCTCGCAGCACGACGGCCTTGTCGTCGAGCCTTTCCGGCGGCGGCCTGAGGAACGCGTTGGGGACCGAGGTGATGAGACCGATCGACGTCGTCGTCTGGTCGGACAGCGCGTTGAAGCGCTCGACCAGGCGCTCGGAGAACACGCGCATCCCGGCCTTGGCATCGTCGATGGCGGCGTTGCGAGCGCGATAGTAGTTCAGTCCGATCAGCGCGGCGGCGACGATCAGAATGAGCGAGACGGTCGTGGCGGCGAGCAGCGTCTGGAGCGGGCGGCTCCAGATGCCGCGTGCGCCATCCGACGTCCTCGGCAATCCAGTTTCGGTTTCCGCCGTCCTGCGGCTCTGCATTTGCGGTGCCGGGCACTGTCGGTGCATATCTGGCTCAGGACTTTTCCTCACGATATCAACGGGATCGCGTCCTGGTTGGCGAGTCCCTCCATCGATTTCACGAGCTGGACCCGAGGTCAAGTCGAAGCTGGGCGACGCGCCGGACATTCAACCGCCAAACTCAAGGCGCCCTCCGTGGTCGTCTGTTGCGCGGCCTGCCATGAGTGCGATGAAAACGCGCCGTCGTCAGCTTGGAAATACGCACGAAACCGCTTTACTAAACCGGTTGTGCTGACTAGTGTCCGGGGCAGCAAGGGGAGCAGATGAGCACGATCCAGGATGTGGCAGCGGCTGCGAAGGTCTCGGCGACGACGGTGTCGCGCTACCTCAACAATCGTCTCGAACTGCCGGCGGAAACCGCCGGCCGCATCGACGCGGCCATCGCCGAGCTCGACTACCGCCCCAATGCGCTCGCCAAGCGGCTAAGCCTGGGGCGCTCGGAGGCGATCGGGCTGGTGACTCCCGAGATCGCCAATCCCTTCTTCGCGGAGCTGGCCGCGGCCGTCGAGGACGAGGCGGAGAAGCATGGCTATGCCGTTTTGATGACCAGCACCGGTGGCCGCCGCGAGCGCGAGATCGCCAGCCTCCGGCGCCTCAGGGACCGCCACGTCGACGGCCTGATCATGATGACCAACCAGCCGGACGACGGCACGCTGGCGGCTGCGGTCAACCGGCAAGGTCATGTCGTGCTGATCGACGAGGACATTCCAGGCGTCAACGTGCCGAAGGTGTTCGTCGAGAACCGGCAGGGCGCCTACCTGGCCACCAGCCATCTGCTCAAGGCCGGCCATCGTCATATCGTCCATATCGGCGGACCGTCGGACCTGTTCAGCGCGATGGAGCGGCGCGCCGGCTATCTCGACGCGCTGGCGGAAGCGGAAGTGGCGCCGCCGCCGACCCGTCACGGCGCCTACTCGCGCGACTTCGGCCTTGAGGCGATGCGGGCGATCCTGGACTCGGGGCAGGTGCCGACTGCGGTATTTGCCGGCAGCGACTTCATCGCCATCGGCGTCATGCAGGCGATCAAGGAGCGGGGCCTTCGGGTTCCCGAAGACATCTCGCTCGTCGGCTTCGACGACATGCCGTTCGCCGACCTGCTGGCTCCCGGACTGACAACCGTCCGGCAGCCCGCCGCCGAACTCGGCAGGGCCGGGCTGCGGGCGTTGCTGGACCTGTTCGAGAAGAAGACGCCCGCGGCCCTGACCAGACTGCCGGTCACGCTCGTCGAACGCCAGTCGGTCGCGGCCCCAAGGCGCTGAAAGGGAACCTCCATCCGATTTCAACAATGGGAGTATCAGTCATGAAAGTACCAGCATCGATACGACGCGCGGCTTCCGCCGCGTTGATGAGCCTTGCCCTGCTGACGGGACCGGCATCGGCCGACGAGTTCAGCGCCGTCTACGTGATGAGCGACAATCTCGGCGACATGGGCTTCAACGACAATGCCGCGACCGGCTTTGCCCGTGCCGAGAAGGAAGGGGTGCGCGTCCGCCTGCTGCAGGCATCGCCCACCGATCCGCAGCTGTGGCGGCAGAACCTCGAAGCGGTGTCGAATTCCGGCAAGTGGAGCGTCGTCTTCACCGGGCCGAACATGCACGACAATCTGGCCGCCGTCGCGCCGCAGCACCCCGAGCAGAAATACGTCTTCTTCGACGACGAGCTCAAGGAGCCCAACGTCCTGTCGGTGAAGTACGCGCAGAACGAGGGCTCCTATCTCGCCGGCGTACTGGCCGCGGCCGCGGCGACCGACGCCAAGACTTTCCCGCTGTCTTCCGGCGAGCCGAAGATCGCGGTGATCGCAGGCATGGACCTGCCGGTGATCCAGGACTTCATCGTCGGCTTCAAGCAAGGTGCGGCGACGGTTTCGCCGGACATCGACGTGCAGGTCATCTTCATCGGCAACTTCAACGACGCGCAGAAGGCCTACGACCTCACCAGGACGGCGATCGCCAACGGCGCCAACGTCGTCTACAACGTCGCCGGCCCCGCCGGCCTCGGCATCCTCAAGGGCGCGGCCGACTCCAAAAAATACGCCATCGGCGTCGATTCCGATCAGAACGGCCTGCATCCCGACAACGTGCTGGCTTCGATGCTGAAGCAGATCGGCAATTCGATCCACGACTCCATCCAGCAGATCCAGGCGGGCAAAGCGGAGTTCGGCACGCTGAAGGTCTACGGCCTCGCCAATGAGGGCGTCGGGCTCGTCTACAACGACGCGCTGGTGCCGGCCGAGGTGAAGGCGCTGGTCGACGCGGCGAAGGCCAAGGTCGTCAGCGGCGAACTCAAGGTCGAGACCGCATTCAAATAGTCCTCCCAGGACCTGGGCGGCGGCGCTTCGCACCGCCGCCCATATTTTTCGCGCAACGGGCACGATGACCGGAACCGATATCATCCTCAGCCTCAAGGGCATCGCCAAGTCGTTCGGCGACAAGGCCGCGCTCAAGCGCGTCGACCTCGACGTGCGCCGCGGCGAGGTGCACGTCATCTGCGGCGAGAACGGTGCCGGCAAGTCGACGCTGATGAACATACTGGTGGGCATCCACGCGCCGAGCGCCGGCGAGATCGTGCTCGACGGCCGGGCCGTGCGGATTCCCGATCCGATCGCCGCGAGCGCGCTCGGCATCGGCATGGTGCACCAGCATTTCACGCTGGTGCCGTCCATGACGGTGGCGGAGAACCTGTTTCTCGGCCGCCAGCCGCGGCGCTTCGGCATCTTCTCGGACCGGCGCGAGATGGTGTCCCGCGCTCAGGAGCTGATACGGCGTTACAATTTCGGCCTCGATGCGAACGCGCGGGTCGCACAGCTTTCGGTCGGCCAGCGCCAGCGCGTCGAGATCCTGAAGGCGCTCGCCTTCGATGCCGAGCTGCTCATCCTCGACGAGCCGACGGCCGTGCTGACGCCGCCCGAGGTCGACGAGCTGCTTGAGGTGATCGACGGCCTGCGGGCGCGCGGGCGGACGATCCTCTTCATCACCCACAAGCTGCGCGAGGTGAAATCGGTGTCGGACCGCGTCACCGTCATCCGCCACGGCGAAAGCATCTCGACGCATCGGACCGCGGACGTCAGCGAGGCCGACATCGCCCGCGACATGGTCGGCCGCGACGTCTTCCTGGTCGGCCGCAAGGGCGGCGGCGCAGCCCGCAGCTTCGGCGCGCCGGTGCTGCGGCTCGACCGCGTCAGCATGGCCAATCCCCACGGCCGGCTGCTGCTCGACCATGTCTCCCTCGACGTCAGGGCAGGGGAGGTGCTGGGCATCGCCGGAGTGGACGGCAACGGCCAGACCGAGCTTTCCGAGGCGATCGCCGGGCTGATGGACATCCAGGCGGGGTCGATCCGGCTTGCGGGCCGGGACGTGACCAGGGCGTCGGCCGCCGAGCGCCAGGCGTCGGGGCTCGGCTTCGTACCGGAGGACAGGCTCGATCGCGGCCTCAGCGTCACGATGAGCGTGGCGGAAAACATCGCGGCCACCAACTATTCGCGCGCCGGCATTTTGCGCCACGGCTTCGTCAGCCGCGCCCGGCTCGATGCCTTTGCCGCGGAGAAGATCAGGGAGTTCGACGTGCGCGGGGCGCAACCGTCGACGCCGGTCGGCTGGCTGTCGGGCGGCAACATGCAGAAGGTGGTGATCGCGCGCGAGTTGCAACGCGATCCGGCGCTGCTCGTCATCTGCCAGCCGACGCGCGGGCTCGACATCGGCGCTTCCGAATTCGTCTACGAGCGCATTCTGGCCGCAGCCGATCGCGGCCGCGCCGTGCTGCTGATCTCATCCGAGCTGTCGGAGATCTTCGCTCTCTCCGACCGGATCGGCGTGATGTATTCCGGCCGACTGATGCGCGTCCTCGAGCGCGCCGAGGCGGACGAGGCGACGGTCGGCTATCTGATGAACGGCGGTGAGGAGAGGGCGGCCTGATGCGCGAGGCGACGCTCTCCCTGTTCCGCGCCCTCGGCGCGCCGCTCGTGGCGATCGCCATCACAATGGCGCTCGGTTTCCTGCTCGTTGCCTCGATCACCGACGACCCCGTGCAGGCCTATCGCGACCTGCTCTTCGCCAATTTCGATTCGCTCGGCAATTTCGCGCTGTTCCTCAACCGTGCCACGCCGCTGACGCTGATCGCGCTCGGCGTCATCTTCGCCTTCCGCGCCGGCATCTTCAACGTCGGCGGCGAGGGGCAGCTCTATGCCGGGGCGATCGCCGCGACGGTGGTCGGCGTGTTCCTTGCCGACCTGCCGGCAGTCCTCCTGCTGCCGCTCGCCGTTGCCACGGGCATCATTGCGGGTGCCATCCTCGGCTGGATACCAGCGGTGCTGAAAGTGCGGCTCGCCGTCGACGAGGTGGTGACGACGCTGATGCTGAACACCATCGTGCTGCTCTTCACCTCCTATCTCGCCAACCAGGTCATCCGCGACACGGCGGCCTATGGCGCCGTCAGCAGGGTGGTTCCGCAGGCGATCTGGCTGCCGCCGATGCCGGGCGTGCCCGGCGCCACCAGCGGCTTTCTGGTGGCCGTGGTGCTCGCCGTCGTCGCCTGGGTCGTGCTGTTCCGCACCGAATGGGGCGCGCAGGTGCGCGCCGCCGGCACCAATCTGCGTTTCGCCTATGCCGTCGGCGTGCCCGCCGACCGGCGCATCATCGGCGCCATGCTGGTGGCCGGCGGCCTGGCCGGGCTCGCCGGCGCGCTCTACGTGCTCGGTATCGGCCACCGCTTCGAGCAGAATTTCTCGCCGGCCTACGGGCTGGTCGGCCTGACCTGCGCGCTGCTCGCCCGCATCCATCCGATCGGCGCGCTGGCGACCGCGCTATTCTACGCCATGATGCTGAACGGCGCCGCCTATATGCAGATCTCCACCGACGTGCCGCGCTCGCTGGTCAACCTCCTGACCGGCCTGCTGGTGCTGTTGATGACAGCCCGGCTCACCGCGGGCCGGCGGGGATAGGGGCAAGAAGCCATGACCGTCTCCTCGCTCCTCGCCTCGGTTCTGGAACAATCGACGCCGATCCTGCTCGCCGCGCTCGCCGCCATGATCACGCTGCGTGCCAACATCCTCAACGTCGCGGTGGAAGGCATGATGCTGGTCGCGGCGTTCACCGCGATCGCCGTCGGCAGCATGACCGGCAGCGCCGCGCTGGCATTCTTCGCGGCGGTGGCGGCGGCGATCCTGCTGTCGCAGCTCCTGGCGCTGCTGACGTTGCGCTTCTCCGCCGATTTCATCGTCGCCGGTCTCGGCATCAACCTGCTGGCGGCCGGCGGCACGCTGTTCATGCTCGAGCGTTTCTACAACAGCCCGGGCGGGCTCAGGCCGACGAGCTTCCCCGATGTCTGGCATGTCCCGGAAGGATCGCTCTCCTTCATCCCGATCGTGGGCAAGGCGTTCGAAGGGCAGAGCTTCATCGTCATTCTGGCGCTCGCCGCGGTGCCGCTGTCGGCGGTGTTCCTCTATCTCACCCCGACCGGCGCTAATCTGCGCGCCGCCGGCGAGGACGAGCATGCGGCGCGCTCGGCCGGCATCCGCGTTGCCTGGATGAAGGCGCTCGCCGTTGGTATCAGCGGCCTGCTGTCCGGCCTAGCCGGGGCCCAGCTTGCCATGGACAAGCTGCATTTCTTCCTGCCCGACATGACCAGCGGCCGCGGCTTCATCGGCCTGGCGGCGACGCTGTTCGGCGGCGGGCAGCCGTGGATGACGGCGGCTGCCTCCTTCCTGTTCGGCTTCTTCGGCGCGCTCGGCGACCGGCTGCAGGTGTTCGCCATTCCGTCGCAGTTCGTGCTGATGCTGCCCTATGTCGCGGCGATCGTCGGCCTAACCTTCGCGCGCTGGCGCGTCCATCGGCGCAATCGGCCGGCCAGGATCGCGGAGAGCAAGCCATGACCAGCCCCATCCTGCACGACTGCGACCCGGGCAATGACGACGCGCTGGCCATCCTGGTGGCGGCCGGTCATGCCGGGCTCGACCTCAGGGCGGTGACGACCGGCGCCGGCCATCTGGCCTGGGAGCGGACGGCGCGCAATGCTGCGATCACCGTGGCGCGCTCCGGCCGCCGCGGCATTCCGGTTGCCGCCGGCGCGCAGGCGCCGCTGGTGCGCGAGCGGCTGATCGCCGGCGTGCTCGACCTCGAATCGGCACTCGATCCGAACCGTCCGGACCTCGAGGCCGTAGGGCTGGACCGCCGCCATTCGGCGGAGCTGATCGCTGAAACGGCACGCAAGGGCGCGACGACGATCGTGACGACCGGGCCGCTCACCAATCTGGCAATGGCGCTGCGCCGCGAACCGGAGCTGTCGGACCAGATCCAGCGGATCGTCACGCTCGGCGGCGCCTGGGGCCTCGGCAACAAGACGGCGGCCGCCGAATGGAACATCCTGTGCGACCCGGAGGCGGCGGCAATTGTGTTCGGCGCGGGAATTCCCGTCACCCTCATTCCGGTCGACGGAGCGGCAAATGCCGGCATCACGCCGTCGCTAATAACCTCGACCGAGGCGATCGGAGGGCCGGTAGGCTCGTTTGCGGCCGAATTGCTGCGCTCGCTGGTCTCGACGTTCCAGCCGGGGCTGTTCGGCCCCGACCATATGCCGCTCAATGACCCGGTCGCGCCGCTGGTCGCGGCCGATCCCACGCTCGCCCGCCTGGTTCCGGCGCGCGTCGACGTCGAGCTGGCCGGAAAATTCACCTATGGCCGCACGGTCATCGACTTCGCCGGCAGGGCCGGCCGGCCGCCAAATGCCGACGTGGTCATCGGTCTCGACGAGGAGCGCGTGCATCGTGCCTTCGTCGACGCCATCGCGCGGCTTGCAAATTGAAGACGAAAGCAGAAGAGGAAACGATGGCAAACAGGCGCCGCGTACTGATCGCCGGGGAATCCTGGACGGTTCACTCCATTCACCAGAAGGGTTTCGACAGCTTCACCACCACCGAATATGCCGAGGGCGTGGAGTGGCTGCGCGCCGCGCTGCTCGCCGGCGGCTGGGACGTGACCTACCAGCCGGCGCATGTCGCGGCGACTGACTTTCCGTTCGATGCGCAGGGTTTGTCTGCTTATGACTGCGTCATGCTGAGCGACATCGGTGCAAACACGCTGCTGCTGCATCCCGACACCTTCAAGAAGTCGAAGGTGCTGCCGAACCGCCTCGACGCCATTCGCGATTACGTCCGGGACGGCGGCGGCCTCGTGATGATCGGCGGCTACCTGACCTTCCAGGGCATCGACGCCAAGGCGCGCTATCACGGCACCGCCGTGGAGGAAGCCCTGCCGGTCACGATCGAAGCCGGCGACGACCGGGTCGAGCGGCCGGAGGGCGTCAAGCCCGGAGTGACCGACAAGAACCATCCGATCGTGCGCGGGCTGGATACAGCATGGCCTCGCCTTCTCGGCTACAACCGCTTCACGGCGAAGGCCGGCGCGACCGTGGTGGCCAGGGCCGGCGACGACCCGCTGATCGTCGCGGGCGGCTTCGGCAAAGGCCGCTCGGTCGCCTTCGCCTCCGACTGCGGGCCGCACTGGGCCCCGCCGCCCTTCGTCGAGTGGGAAGGTTATGCACCGCTGTGGCGGCAGATCGCCGGCTGGGCCGCGGGAGACTGAGATGGCGACGCTCAACCTCATGCGCTGGGGCGACCGCGACGCGCCAAAAACGGTGGTCGCCCTGCACGGTATCACCGCCAATGCCGGCGCCATGACCGAGCCGGCGCGGCTGCTGGCCGCCCGCGGCTGGCAGTTCATCGCGCCCGACATGCGCGGGCATGGCGAAAGCAGCCGCGCCGACGGCGATTTTTCGTTCACCCGGCTGCTCGCCGATTTTGTCGAGAACGTTCCGACCGACCCCGACGTGCTGATCGGCCATTCCTTCGGCGGCGCGCTGGCGCAACTCGGCGTGCTGTCCGGCGATTTCCGGCCGAAGGCGCTGCTGCTCGAAGACCCGGTGTCGCATTTCGCCGACAAGGCCACGCCGAAGGCCATGCTCGACTGGGACGAGGCGAACCTGCCGCGCGGTATCGACGGCTTGCTCGAGCTCAACCCCGGCTGGTCACGGCGGGACGCGGCATGGAAGCTGCTGTCGCTGGAGCAGATCGATTTCGACGATGCGCGCGCCGCCTTCTCCGACAACGCGCCCTGGGATCTGCGCCCGCACGCGGCCGAGATCGCCGCCCGGCTCCCGACGGTCTGGGTGCTGCCCGAGCAGAGCCGCTTCGTTCCGCCCGAGGACATCGCGCGGCTCAGGCGCGAGGCCGGGGAGCGGTCGGTGGTCGTCATGCCCGGCGTCGGCCACAGCATCCATCGCGACGCGACCGAAGCCTTCGTCGACATCGTCGAAAAACTCGGCGCTCGGACCTGGTTCGGACAATGACCGGCGGGGAGGATTTTGTTTTCCACCTCGGTGGTCACGCTGCGCGGAGGACCGTGCCCGCGGGCAAGCCGTTTTCCGTCTTCACCGAAGACTGCTTTTCAGGCAGGCTGACTTCGATCGAAGGCAGGCCGCGCGAGATAGCGCCGTTCCCGAAGGTCAACCCCTTGACCGGGCCGATCGCCGTCGAGGGCGTGCGTGCCGGCGACATCCTGGCGGCGCATCTCGTTTCACTCAAGCCGGCCCGGGACTGGGGCGTGGCGACCATCTCGCCGAACTTCGGTCTGCTCTCCGGCACGCGCGCCGCGCCCAATTTGCAGCCCGAGCAGGACGAGCGCGTCTGGATCTGGCGCTTCGACGCGGAGCGTAGATCGCTCTCGACGACGGCGAGCAACCGCGCGACGCTCACCGTGCCGTTCCGACCGTTCCACGGCACCGTCGGTGTCGCGCCGGCGCATGGCGAGGTCCGCCTCGGCCTCAATCCCGGCGATTTCGGCGGCAATCTCGATATTCCCGACCTGGGGCCAGGAGCGACGCTCTACCTGCGCGCCAATGTCGAGGGTGGGCACCTCTATATTGGCGATGGTCATTATGCGCAGGGCGATGGCGAGATCGCCGGGACCGCGATCGAAGGGGCTTTCGATACGACACTCGTGGTCGATCGCCTACCGGCCGACGACCGCTTCGACTGGCCGCGCTTGGAAACGGACAGCCATATCGGCGTGGTCGGCGTCGCCCGCCCAGTGGACGACGCGATCCGTGTCGCCGCGACCGGCCTGGTGCGCTGGATCGCAGAACTGACCGGCCTCGACACGATGGATGCCCATCAGCTTGTCAGCCAGGCCTGCACGCTGCGCATCGGCAATCTGGTCAACCCGGCCTTCACCGTGCTCTGCTCGATCGGCAAGGATTTGCTGGGAGCGAACATGGCGATCCAGGGCGGGGCCCATGGCAGGCTGCGAGGGGTGGGGCGTCTCGGAAAATAGGCAGACTCGGCTCAGAGCGAGGCCGTGATGCCTCCGTCGACATAGAGCACGTGCCCGTTGACGAAGCTGGCGGCGTCGGAGGCGAGGAAGACGGCCGCGCCGATCAGTTCCTCTACCTCGGCCCAACGGCCGGCCGGCGTGCGCTTCTCCAGCCAGGCGGAGAACTCCGGATTGGCGACCAGCGCGGCGTTGAGCTCGGTGTTGAAATAGCCCGGGCCGATGGCGTTGACCTGCAGACCGTGGCGCGCCCAGTCGGTGGCCATGCCCTTGGTCAGCATCTTCACCGCGCCCTTGGTCGCCGTGTAAGGCGCGATGCCGGTGCGCGCCAGCTCGCTCTGCACGGAAGCGATGTTGACGATCTTGCCGCGGCCGCGCGGGATCATCTTGCGCGCCACCGCCTGGCCGACGAAGAAGACGCTGTCGATGTTGGTGGCCTTCAGCCGCTCCCAGGCATCCAGCGGGAAATCCTCCAATGGCGCCCGGTGCTGCATGCCGGCATTGTTGAACAGGATCTCGATCGGGCCGATGTCGCTTTCGATGGCGTCCACCGCCGCAGCCACCGCAGCAGCGTCGGTCACGTCGAAGGCGCGGGCATGAACCTTGAACCCTTCGGCGGCGAGTTTTGCACGGGCCTCCTCCAGCGCGCTTGCCGTGCGCGCATTGAGCACCACCTCGGCGCCGGCTTCCGCCAGCCCGCGGGCGATGGCGAAGCCGATCCCCTTGGAGGAGCCGGTGACCAGCGCCAGCCGGCCGGTGAGGTCGAAGCGTTTGATTGCCGTCTCGCGCATGACTGCCTCGCTCAGCCCGGAAAGATGGTGAAGCCGCCGTCGACGCGGATCACCTGGCCGTTGATGAAGCGGGCACGCGGTCCGGCGAGGAAGGCCACCGCCTCGGCCACTTCCTCCGGCTCGGCATAGCGGTTGAGCGAGCGCTTTTCCGAATCCATGCGGCTCGGGTCGACGACGCGCGTCGCCTGGAAGCGCGCCGTCTTGGTCGCCCCCGGGCTGACGGCGTTGACGCGCACGCCCTCCTCGATCAGCTCCTTGGCGAGGCAGCGGGTGTAGTGCACGACCGCTGCCTTCAGCGTCGAATAGACCACTTCCGGCGAGCAGCCGATATGGGCGGCGGCGGAAGCGATGTTGATCACCGACCCAGAGCCGCGCTTGACCATCGGTGGCACGAAAGCCTGGCAGACCAGCATGGTGCCGATCAGGTTGTTTTCCGTCAGGACCTTGATGTCTTCATAATCGATGTCGAGCGCGTTGTTGGGGCTGGGCTTGCCGCCCTTGGCGCCGATGTCGCCACCGGCGCAATTGACCAGCACGTGCACGTCGCCCAGCTCGGCCTCTATTCTGCGCTTCATCTCGGCCACGGCGGCCTTGTCGCCGATATTGCCGGTGACGGCGGTGACGCGCGTGCCGTGCCGGCCGATGTGTTTTGCGGATTCTCCTAGATCGGCGAACTCGCCGTATTTGGACGGTTGATTCCAGTCCAGGTCATGGATGGCGACGTCGGCGCCGAGCTCGGCGAGGCGGTCGGCCATGACGTGGCCGAGGCCGCGTCCGGAGCCGGTGACGAAGGCGGTCAGGCCGCTGAGTTCGCGGGTGGTCATGCAGCATTCTCCACAGTCATGAGGCCGAGCGAGCGCATGTTGGCGGCGCTGCGCCGGATCATGTCGAGCTCGTAGGAAACAAGGGCCGCGTCGTCGCCGCGCTCCCAGGGGGTGCGGAAATCGGCGTCTTCGGGCAGCCGGTTTGTCTGCGCGGCGGCCAGGCAGGCGGCGAGTTCGCGCGCGCTCTTTTCAGGATAGCCGTTCCACCAGTCGTCGGTCAGCAGGCGCACATGCCGCGCCTCCAGCGCGCCAGGCTCCAGCACGGCGGTCAGGTCTTTGTGGTGCTCCGCCAGGATTGCCTTCATCTCGCGGAACGGCACGGCGCCGTCGCCGATGGCGCAGCGGACGAGCCTATACCCCTCGACGGTGAACTGGACACGATAGTCCTTGAGGTGGACATGCCTGACATAGGGCGCGATGCGGCGGGTGAAGTCGAGCGGCGCCTCGGCGACCGGAAAGGTGTTGCCGGTGTCGAAGGTTAGGCCGACGCCCGGCCCGCCCAGCTCGCAGAAGGCGACGAGTTCGGCGCTGCCGAAATCTTGGTGGTTTTCGATGGCGAGCGTGTGCCCCTCGGCCGCAGCCCGCGGACCCCATTCCTTCAGCGCCGAGCGGATTTTCGCGTTGTACTCGCCCCACTTTTCGCCGGCGGCATTGCGGTCGCCACAAAGGATCGGCGTCAGCGCCGTGCGGATGATCCTCGCCTGAAGCAGGCGCGCGGCCCGAAACGCGTTGTCGAGCGGCCCGGCGACCAGCAGCCCGCCGCTGACGATCGGGATGATATCGAGGGAGGCAAGCCGCTCGCGCAGCCCGACGACATCGTCGTCGGACAGTTCCGTCAGCCAGGGCTCGTAGATCTCCAGCGCCTTTGCGCCGAGTTCGATGCCGAGCACGAGGAAGCCCTCCAGGCCAGTCCCCTGCGGGTTGGCGCGGGGCGTGCCGCGGCCCTGCAGGCCGAGGTGGTAGGTCAGTCCGTAGGGGTTCAGGCCGACGCGCAGCATCACCGCAACCCCGCATCGACGAGAATGGACTGCTTGGTGATCATGCGGCTGTCGTCGGCGGCGAGGAACAGCGCGGTGCGGGCGATCTCCTCGCCCAGCAGCACGCGGTGGAGCAGCTGCCGCTGCACCACCTGGTCGACCGCCTCCTCGTCCTTGAACCAAAGCTCCCGCTGCCGCTCGGTGATGACGGCGCCCGGCTCGATGGCGTTGACGCGGATGTTGTCGGGACCGAAGGCGCGCGCCAGCGCCCGCGTCAGCCCGACGATGCCCGCCTTGGCTGTTGCATAGGCGGCCATCTGGTCGGCGCCGAACCGCCACGAGGTCGAGGAGAAGTTGATGATCGAGCCGAAGCCCAGCGCCTTCATCTGCGGATGCACGGCCTGTGCGGCGAAGAACTGGTGCTTGAGATTCACGTCCTGCGTGCGGTCCCAATAGTCCGGCGTCACCTCGGCGATCGCATGGCGATCGTCATTGGCGGCGTTGTTGACCAGCACGGCGACCTGCCCGAGCTCGGCCCGCACCTTCTCGATCGCCTGCTGCAAGGCAGGGATGTCGGTCACGTCGCAGGCGACGAACAGCGGCACGTGCCGGGACTTTTCGGCAAGCTCCTCGACGAGCCTTTCGCCGGTCTCGGCCTGGATGTCGAGGAAGGCGACGCGCGCCTGGTTGGCGGCGAAGGCGCGCACCATGTCGGCGCCGATGCCGGAGGCGCCGCCGGTGATCAGCACGACGCGATCAGTCAGGCTTGGATAAGTGGCGAAGGACAAGGGCAAAACTTTCAAAGAAGTGTTTTGGTGGTCGGGTCGAACAGGCAGGCGCGCGCCATGTCGATGCCCAGCGTCATGGTCTCGCCCATGCGCGGTGCGCTGTCGGGATCGAACCGGCCGGTGACCTCAAGGTCGCCGAATTTCAGCACCGCGAGCGTTTCGGCGCCGGTCGGCTCGACCAGCTCGACCGGCGCATCCATCGCCGCGATGCCCGGCTTGCGCTGCCCGAGATCGTCGGAGAAGCGGTAGATATGCTCCGGCCGGACGCCCAGCACGACTTGTTTCGGTGCATTCGCTGGCGCGGGCTGGGCGAGCGGCAGGGTGGCCGTGCCGCCAGTGGCGGTGCGCACCGTGACGGAAGGCTGGCCGGCCACGCCGGTCAGCTCGGCCGGAATGAAATTCATCGCCGGCGAGCCCATGAAGCCGGCCACGAACATGTTGGCCGGGCGGCTGTAAATCGTCTGCGCGGCGTCGAACTGCTGGACCGAGCCCTGGTGCATGACGGCGATGCGCGAGGCCAGCGTCATCGCCTCCACCTGGTCGTGGGTGACGTAGATGGTGGTCTTGCCGACGCGGTTGTGCAGCTTCTTGATCTCGGTGCGCATGTCGACGCGGAGCTTTGCGTCGAGATTGCTGAGCGGTTCGTCGAACAGGAACAGTTTCGGGTCGCGCACCAGCGCCCGGCCCATGGCGACGCGCTGGCGCTGGCCGCCGGAAAGCTGGCCGGGTTTTCGGTTGAGCAGCGGCTCGATCTGCAGCAGCGCCGACACGCGCTTGACCGCCTCCGCCTGCTCGGCCTTCGGCACGCCGCGGCTTTCCATGCCGAAGGTGATGTTTTCCCGCACCGTCATGGTCGGGTAGAGCGCGTAGGACTGGAACACCATGGCGATGTCGCGATCCTTGGGCGGCACGGAATTCACCAGCCGGTCGCCGATGCGGATCTCGCCCGAGGTCACGCTTTCCAGCCCGGCGATCATGGCGAGCAGCGTCGATTTTCCGCAGCCGGAGGGGCCGACCAGCGCAACGAACTCGCCCGGCTGCGCTTCGAGATTGATGCCGCGAAGCACCTCGACGGCGCCGTAGCTCTTCTGCAGGTTGCGGATGGTCAGCGCGGATTGGTTGGTCATTTGATGGCGCCCTGCGTCAGTCCCCGCACGAAATATTTTCCGCCGAACAGGTAGATCAGCAGCGGCGGCAGCGCGCCGATCAGCACGGCTGCGCTCATCACGTCGTAGCTGCGGGCCGTGGTGCCGCTCGCCGTGAGCGCGACCAGCGCGGCGGTGATCGGCTGCTGCTGGCCCGAGGTGAAGACCACGCCGAACAGATATTCGTTCCAGATGCCGGTGAACTGCCAGATCACCGTGACGATCAGGATCGGCGGCGACAGCGGCAGGATGATTTTTCGGAAAATACGCCAGAAGCCGGCGCCGTCGATGCGGGCGGCTTTGATCAGGTCGTCGGGGATGCCGACATAATAGTTGCGGCAGAACAGCGTGGTGAAGGAGATGCCCTGGATGACGTGCACCAGGATCAGGCCGTAGGTCGAGTTGGTGAGGCCGAGCTTGCCGAGCACGAAAGCCCACGGCATCAGCGCAATCTGGCCCGGCATGAACACGCCAAGCAGCATGCAGGTGAACAGCACTTCCGAGCCGCGGAAGCGCCATTTGGAAAGCACGTAGCCGTTGATCGCGCCGAGCAGCGTCGAGAGGATGGTCGCCGGAATGGTCATCCACAGCGAGTTCAGGAAATTGCGCTTCATGCCTTCGCATGTGCCGGCGATGCAGTAGGTGCCCCAGGCGTCGCTCCAGGCATTCAGCCGGAAAGACTGGGGCAGGGAGATCAGCCCGTTGCGAGCGATCTCTTCCTGCTCGCGGAAGGAGTTGAGCACGACCACCAGCAGCGGCACGAGATAGATGACGGCAAACAGCGCCAGCAGGCCGTAGATGGCGAAGCGGCTCCAGAAGTGCCGGCGGCTCGCGGCGGCAGCTTCGGCGTCGAAGGGCAGGGCGATCGCTGTGTCAGCCATGGCCGCTCTCCCGCCTGCGGCGCCACACCACCCAGAGGGAGTAGGGCACCAGCACCACGGCAAGCGCGGCCAGCATCATGACCGCAGCGGCCGCGCCCTCGCCAATCTGGCCGCGCTGGAACATCAGGTCGTAGACATAGATGGCCGGGAAGGTGGTGGAGACGCCGGGGCCGCCGCGCGTCAGCGCCGCGACAAGGTCGAATGTCTTGATCGCGAACTGGATCTGGATGACGGCCACCGCCAGGAAGATCGGTGCGATGGTCGGCAGGATGACCCTTCTGTAGGTGCGGAAAGTGGAGGCGCCGTCGATCTGCGCGGCCTTGATCAAATCCGGATCGACCGAGCGCAGCCCGGCCAGGAACAGCGCCATGGCGAAGCCCGACGACTGCCAGACGCCGGTGATGATGATGGCGTAGATCGCCAGATTGCGGTCGCTGGTGAGCGCGAAGTTGAAGCTGCTCCAGCCAAGGCCGCGCACCAGCGCCTGGATGCCGTCGGCCGGATTGTAGAGCCAGCTCCATACCGTGCCGGTGACGATGAAGGAGACGGCAAGCGGATAGAGGAAGATGGTGCGCCACACGGCCTCGCCGCGCACCCGCTGGTCGATGAGGATGGCAAGCAGCAGGCCGACCGCCATCGAGCCGAGAATGTAGAAGCCGCTGAAGAAGAAGAGATTGGTGTAGGCGATGTTCCAGCGGCGGTTGGCCCACAGAGACATGTAGTTGTCGAGGCCGGCGAAGCCGTAGCTCGGCAGCAGCGACGACGTGGAAACCGACAGATAGAGCGTCCACGCTGCGAAGACGAAGACATAGACGAAGCTCGCGGCCAGCGACGGGGCGAGCACGAGGATGGGTATCAGCGTGCCGAGACGCTCCCGCCAGGGGCGCGCCGGTGCGGCGATCGGAATGGTCAGGTCGTGGGTGGACATCGCGCCGCCTGGAAACGAAAGCGGGCGCGGGAAACTCCCGCACCCGGCCCGGAGGGCAAGCTACAACTGCGCTTCGGCGGCGTCCGCCATGGCGTTGGCGGCGTCCTGCGCCGACATGCCGGGCGTTGCCACGAACTCGGTGATGGTGTCCATCATGGCGCCGCGCAGCTTCTGCGGCACGGTCATGTTGTGCGCCATAGACCGCACCAGCGTGCCGCCGTCGATCGATGCCTGCAGATCCTTCTGTGCGATCTGCTGGCAGGGATTGAAGCCGTTGGACAGGTCGACGTCGAGCCTCGCCGGGATCGAACCCTTGGTCTGGTTGAAGATGGTCTGGAATTCCGGCGAGAGGATCGTGCTTGCCAGCAGCTTCTGGCCCTCCTGATAGTCCGGGTCCTTCTGCTGGAAGAACACGACCGAGTCTGAGTTGAGGATGAAGCCGGGCTTGCCCCAGTCGGTCGGCGCCTGGCCGCAGACATAGTCGGTGCCCTGCTTGAAGCCGCCGGCGGTCAGAAGCCCGAGCGTCCAGTCGCCCATGATGTGGAAGGCGGCCTCGCCGCGGCCGACCAGATGCGACATGGAATCCCAGTCGCGGCCGTTCATGCCGGGATCCATGTATTTGGTGGTCATGGTGCGGAACTGCTCGAACGCCTTGACCATGCCGTCGCTGCGCATGGCCTCGATGTCGCCTTCGACGAACGCCTTCTTGTAGAGATCGAGATCCTGCCCGTAGACGACGACTTCGAACACGGTCGAGTCGGTCCAGTCGGCAGTCGAGTGCGAGAGGCAGATCTTGCCGGTTGCCACGATCTTGTCGCAGGCCGCGTTGAAATCGGCCCAGGTCTTCGGGATCTCGGTGACGCCGGCGGCTTCCATCACCTTCGGCGAGGCCCAGATCCAGTTGATGCGATGGATGTTCATCGGCGCGGCGACCCATTTGCCGGTCGGCTTCATCACCGGCAGCAGCTCCGGCGCCACCACCTTCTCCCAGCCTTCGGCCGCCGCCAGCTCGTCGAGGTCGGCGGTCATGCCGGTCTCGTTCCACTCGGCGATCTCGGGGCCCTTGAGCTGCACGGCCGGGGGCGCGTTGCCGGCGATCACGTCGGCGCGCAGTTTTGCCAGCGTGTTGGCGGTGTGGCCGGCGATCGAGGTCTGCTGCCAGGTGCCGCCCTTGGCCTGGAACATCTCGCCGAGCTTGGCGATGGCCTGCGCGTCCGAGCCGGTCGCCCATTGATGCAGCAGGTTGGTCTTGGGCTCGGCAAAGGCCGAACCCGCAAGAAAAGTGCATGCCGCGGCGGCGGCGGCCGTCCTCAGATAACTCATCGTTTCACTCCCATTTGGTTCTGCACGGTTCGTTGCGACCGTTTCGGCAGAGACCGGCGGTTCATGCACGCGATCTCTAGTTTTTTCTAGAATGATCAAATACAACGTTCAGTCAAGGAGCTTTTAGGCCTTCATGACAAAAACCCTGCTCAAATCCCTGTTGATCGATCAGCCTTCCGGAACGCCGGAAAGCGTCATCGTGCGCTGCCTCAGCCAGCGCGGCGCCATTTCGGCGGCGCAGATCGCGCGAATGACCGGACTCGCTCGGTCGACGGTGTCGACGGCGCTGACAGGCCTGAGGAAATCAGGGATGGTGGTCGAAATCGTCGGCCCACAGGAGGGTACGAAGGGTGTTGGACGTCCGGCGGCGGCCCTGGCGCTCAACCCGGAAGCCGGCACCTGCGTCGGCATCCACATCAGCCTCGACGAGGTCCGGCTAATGGTGGCCGACGTCTCGCATTCTGTCATTGCTGAACAAAATATCCCTTTAGGCGTGGACTACACGCCGCAGCAGGCCGCCAGGATGGCGAAGGAAGTGATCGCGCAAAGCTATGCTGACAAGGGTCTGCCGGTATCGGGCCTCCTCGGGGTCGGCGTTTCCGTGTCGGGCCCGGTGAGCCCGGATGGCGTCGTGCAGAGGGCCAGCATTGTCCCAACCTGGGCCGGCGTCAACATCCGCAACGTGTTCGGCCCTGTGCTGCAGCAGCCGATTTTCGCCGACAACGAAAGCAACTGCTCGGCCATCGCCGAGATGATGTGGGGCGCGGCGGTCGGCCATGAGGACTTCGTGCTGTTCAAGATCGATCTGGGTGTCGGCGGCGCGATCGTGCAGAACGGCCGCATCCTGACCGGCATCGCCGGAGGGGCGGGGGAGTTCGGTCACATCAGCATCGACCCGACGGGCGATCTCTGCCGTTGCGGCAACCGCGGCTGCCTCGAGCTATATGCCAGCTTTACGCGGCCGCTCGAGCAGATCGCCAGAGTGGTCGGCCGCAGCGTCACCATGGATGACGCGATCCTGATGGCGGAGCAGGGCGACGTACGGGCGCTGCGCATGATCGGGGACACGGCGGAGATCGCCGGGCGCGGCCTCGGCATGATCGGCTCGGTGATCAACCCGCCGCTGATCATCATCGGCGGACGCATGGCGTTGGCCGGCGACATCTTGCTGGTGCCGCTCGTCGCCTCTTACGAAAAGCACACGCTGATCAAGGCGCGCGATCTTCCGCCGGAGTTGCGCACCCGCATTACGATCGGCAAGCATACCGAGAACGACGTCCTGCTCGGAGCGGTCGGCCTGGTGCTGCGCCATCACGGCCGGCTTCAGTAGCCCACGGCTGAATCCCGAGATCGATTCTGTGCCGCCGTCGCCGCGGCTACTTCCTGTTTGTAGATATGTCTTCATTATTGACAACAACCTATTTGAATGTAGGTTTTGTTTCGCCATGCGTGATGGATCGAGGTCGGGTTCCGCAACAATGTCGGTCAGCTCCACTATACGGATCGCCAGAGTATCCCGGCGGGACGCGGACCGTGATCGGGGGGTGCCTGCCCGGCTCGGATTCGCCGTTGAAGAGAACGTTCGGCTCCGGGCGGACACGCTGGCGATCGGCATAGGGGGATAGGCACAGATGGCGATCCGCGACCTGTTGATGAGCGAGGGGCTGTCGCTCACGCCGTCGGAAGAGAAGATCGTGCGGCTGCTGCTCGCAGAGTATCCGACGTCGGGTCTGGGTACGGCGACCAGCCTCGCCAGGCGCGCCGGCGTCAGCGATCCCACGGTGGTCCGCCTGGTCATGAAGCTCGGCTATGACGGCTTCGCCGATTTCCAGGCGAAGCTGCTTGCCGAGGTCGAGGCGCGGCTGCACTCGCCGCTGCTGATGATGGAGGCCAAGCGGACGGCCGGCTCCGAAGACAATGCCATCCTGGCCTATCTGGGCTCGGTCGGCACTGCGATCGAGAAGTCGGTGAGCACGACGCCTCTGCAGAGCTACGAGCGGGCGGCGCGGCTGCTGATGGAGGCGCGGGGCGACGTCGTGCTGCTCGGCGGCCGCTTCAGCCGCTATGTGGCGGGCATGTTTGCGGGCTACATGCTGCAGTTCCGACCCGGTGTGCGTGACCTCGGCGCCCTGTCCGCGCAGGCATTGGACGTGTTGGCCGATCTCGGCCGCAGGGACGTGCTGGTGGTCTTCGATTACCGCCGTTACCAGCTCGATGTCGTCGATTTCGCCCGCCAGGCGGCGGCGCGCGGCGTGCGTATCCTATTGTTCACCGACCAGTGGCTGTCGCCGGTCGACGAGCTTGCCGAGGTGACGATCGTCAGCCCGCTCGAGGTGGCCTCGCCCTACGACACGCTGGCGCCGGCGATCGCGCAGATGGAGGCGCTGGTCGCCCACATCCTTTCGACGCTGAGCGACGACGCCCGCGTTCGTATCGAACGGCTGGAGGAAGTCCGGCATGCCAACGCCGTGACGCTTGACAGCGATCCGCAGGAAAACCGGGCGCGCCGCACGCCCGGACCCAAATCAGCAAGGCAGGACCAGAAATCATGAAGCCACCCCTCCCGAAGCGGGACGAACCCTATCGCGCCGGCGAGACCGCGCTGCTGGTCGTCGACATGCAGCGCATCTGGCTGGAGCCCGGCGCCGATCCGGATCATCCCGAGCGTGGTCCGGACCACTATTTCTACCGCCAGACGGCAAGCCAGACGATCCCGAACCAGCAGCGCCTGCTAGCGGCGGCCCGCGCCAACGGCGTCGAGGTGCTGCACACCATCATCCAGAGCCTTACTGAGGACGGCCGCGACCGCTCGCTCGATCACAAGCTGACGCCGATCCACATCCCGCCCAGCCTGCCCGAAGGCCTGCCGATCCCTGCGTTGGCACCGGTCGGCGACGAGATCATGCTGCCGAAGACATCGTCCGGCATCTTCAACTCGACCAATGTCGACTACGTGCTGAAGAATCTCGGCATCCGCTATTTGATCGTGGCCGGCGTCCTGACCGACCAGTGCGTGGACATGACGGTGCGCGACGCCGCCGATCGCGGCTATCTCGTCACCTGCGTTTCAGACGCCTGCGCGACCATCACGCAGGAACGCCACGACATCGCCCTGAAAGCGTTCGGCGGCTATTGCTGGATCGCCGACACCGACGCCGTGCTTGCCCGCATCGAAGCCCTGGGGAAGCGCGCATGAACGCCGAATCGCTCGTCGCGGTCGTCACCACCGACCTTGCCGCCATCACGCGCGGCCGCTTCGTGGTGGAAAGCAGGTTGGACAAGATCGCCGCCACCGGCGTCGGCTGGCTGCAGGCCAACCTGTCGCTGACGCCGTTCAACTCGATCGTCGACCCCAATCCGTGGGGTTCTTCGGGCGACCTGCGGCTGATCCCGGATCTCGGCGCGCGCTTCCGCACCGCCGGCACCGGCTCGGCGACGCCGTTCGACATGGTGGCGGGCGACATCGTCGAGCTCGACGGCAGCCCGTGGCTCGGCTGCACGCGCACCATGCTGAAGGACGCGCTCGCCGCATTGAAGGCCGAGACCGGCCTGTCGGTGGTCGCCGCCTTCGAGCAGGAGTTCCAGCTTCTCGGTGGTGGCTTCGCGCCGGCGCATTCGCTGTCGTTCGCGGCGCTGCGGCGCACCGATCCCTTCGCGCCCGGACTGATGGCTGCGTTGGAGGAGGCGGGCGTCTCGCCGGAGGTCATCATCGCCGAGTTCGGCAGCGAGCAGTTCGAGGTGACGCACGCGCCGGCCGACGCGCTTGCCGCGGCCGACCGTGCCGTCGCCATCCGCGAGATCACGCGCGAGCTGGCGCGCAGCGCCGGCTGCCGCGCCTCCTTCGCGCCGAAGACAGCGCCGGACGCCGTCGGCAACGGCGTGCACATCCATTTCAGCTTCGTCGACCAGGACGGCAAGCCGGCCACCCATGATGCCTCGAAGCCAGGCGGCTTGTGCGACCCGGCAGGCGCATTTTGCGCGGGCGTGCTGCGTCACCTGCCGGCGATCACGGCGCTGACGGCGTCGAGCGTGCCGTCCTACTACCGCCTCAAGCCGCATAGCTGGAGCTCGTCCTACACCTGGCTTGCTGATCGCGACCGCGAAGCGACGCTGCGCATCTGCCCGACCGTGACCATCGGCGGCCGCGACCCGTCGCGGCAGTACAACGTCGAGTACCGGGCGGCCGATGCGACGGCCAATCCCTATCTGTCGCTGGCGGCGATCGTGCGCGCCGGGCTGGAAGGGCTGAAGGCGGGGCTGCCGACGCCGCCGCTGGTTTCCGGCGATCCGACGCAGATGAGCGAGGCGGAGCTGGACAGGCTGGACTTGCGGCGCCTGCCCGAGACCTTGCCGGCTGCCGTCGACGCGCTCGTCGCTGACAAGACCGTGACCGGCTGGTTCGCGCCGGCTTTCGTCGAGACCTTCGTCGGGCTGAAGCGGCACGAGGCGGAGCGCCTTGCCGACCTCGATGCCGAGGCGGTCTGCGAGCTCTACGGGAAGCTCTATTGATGGAGCCCAAAAAAGACTGGCCGGAGGCGGTCGAGGTACTCAACGAGGATGGCCGCTCCGACATCGTGCTCCTGTGCGAGCATGCATCCAACCACGTTCCCGCCGAGTATCTGGGCCTGGGCCTCGAGCCCCGCCACCTGGAGCGGCACATCGCCTGGGACATCGGAGCCGCGGAAGTCACCCGGCGCCTATCGGACCGGCTCGGCGCGCCGGCCTTCCTGGGCACCTATTCGCGGCTGCTCGTCGACCTCAACCGGCCGCTTGGCCTCGAGGGCAGCATTCCCGTCCATTCGGAAGACACCGCCATCCCCGGCAATGTCGGCATCGACGTCGCCGAGAGGGCGAGGCGGGCGGCCATCATGTTCGTGCCTTTCCACGATCGCGTAGCGGCGCATCTCGACCGGCGCATCGCCGAAGGCCGGCCGACCCGGATCGTTACCATCCACAGCTTCACGCCGGTATTTTTGGGCGTCGCGCGTCCCTGGCATGCCGGCGTGCTGTTCGGCGAGGCGCGGCAATTTGCGACCGCCATCCTTGCCGGTCTCAGAGTCGACGGCTCGCTCGATGCCGAGGCCAACGTGCCCTACGTGATTAGCCGCGACGGCGACTATGCCGTGCCCATCCACGGCGACGACCGCGGAATTCCGGCGGTGCTGATCGAGATCCGGCAGGATCTCGTCGCCGATGCGCGAGGCATCGAGGAGTGGACCGGCCGCCTTGTCGCCGCGCTGCCGGTCCTGCAAACGGAGAGAGCCGGATGAGCACGCCCAGCCTGCGCGAACGGGACGCAAGGGTCATCGCCGAGATCGGCAGGCTGCGCTTCTCGCCGCTCAGCCTGGTCGGCGGCAGGGGCAACCGGCTGATCGAGGAGGGTGGGCGCGAAGTGCTCGACCTCTCCGGTTCGGCCGGTCCGGCCGCGCTCGGCTACGGCCATCCGGCGATGGTCGAGGCGGTGGAGAGGGCGGTCCGCGACATGGCCGGCGCCAGCCTGCTGCTCTATCCCAACGAGCCGGCGGTGTCGCTGGCGGAGCGGCTGCTCGCGGTCACGCCGGGCAGCGGCGAGCGGCGCGTCTGGTTCGGACATTCCGGGTCGGACGCCAATGACTGCACGGTACGCGTGCTCGCCGCCGTCACCGGGCGCTCCCGCTTCATCTCCTTCATCGGCTCCTATCACGGCAATCTGTCCGGCTCGATGGGCATTTCCGGCCACACCGCGATGACCCACACGCTGCCGCGGCCGGGCGTCCTGCTGCTGCCCTATCCCGACCCGTTCCGGCCGAAATTCAGCGCCGAGGACGTGCTGGCGCTGCTCGACTACCAGTTCGAGACGACCTGCCCGCCCGACCAGGTGGCGGCGGTGTTCATCGAGCCGCTGATGTCGGACGGCGGCCTCATCGTGCCGCCGCACGGCTTCCTGAAGGCGTTGCAGGACCGATGTCGCCGGCACGGCATCAAAATCGTCGTCGACGAGGTCAAGGTCGGGCTGGCGCGCTCGGGCCGCATGCACTGCTTCGAGCACGAGGGGCTGGAGCCGGACCTCGTCGTCTTCGGCAAGGGGCTCGGCGGCGGCCTGCCGCTCTCGGCGGTGGTCGGCCCGGCCGAGATCATGGACCATGCGCCGGCCTTCGCCCTGCAGACAACGGCCGGTAATCCGGTGGCGACCGCAGCAGGCGGCGCGGTGCTGAAGACCATTGAACGCGAAGGCCTGGTCGAGCGCTCGGCAAGGATCGGAAAGCTGTTTTCGGACGGGCTGCGCGCGCTGGCCGAAAAACACGAGATCATCGGCGACGTGCGGGGCAGGGGGCTGGCGGTCGGCGTCGATCTCGTCGCTGACCGCGGCACGCGCGACCCGGTGCCGGCGACCACCACCGCCAAGATCATCTACCGCGGCTACCAGCTGGGCGCTGCCTTCACCTATGTCGGGCTGAAGGCCAATGTGCTGGAGTTCATGCCGCCGCTGACGCTGACGGACGACGAGGCCGCCGAGGGCGTCGCCATCGTCGACCGGGCGATCGAGGACGTGCTGGCCGGCAAGGTCGCCGACGCCGACGTCGCTTCCTTCATGATGTGGTGAGGACGAGCCATGGGCCTGAGCTGGCGGACCATTCCCGACGACATGCGTGCCTTTATCGAGGCGCAGAAACTGTTCTTCGTGGCGACGGCGCCGACTGACGGGCGGGTCAACCTCTCCCCCAAGGGCCTCGACACGCTGCGCGTGCTCGACGAGCGCACCGTCGCCTATCTCGACCTCACCGGCAGCGGCAACGAGACGGCCGCGCATGTCACCGAGAACGGGCGCATGACCATGATGTTCTGCGCCTTCAACGGCGAGCCGATGACGCTGCGCCTCTACGGCAAGGCCGAGCTGATCCGCCCGGATCATGCGGAATGGCCGCAGCTGCGTCTGCTGTTTCCGGAATTTCCCGGAACGCGACAGATCTTCCGCCTCGCAGTCGACAGCGTCGCCACCTCCTGCGGCTGGAGCATCCCGGCCGTCGGCGAGATGCGGGAGCGCGACGAGCTGATCGACTGGGCGAAGGCCAAGGGCGAGGATGGGATCGAAGCCTACCGGCTCGCCAACAACGTCGTCAGCATCGACGGCCTGCCGACCGGCTACGTGTCCGACGACTTCTGATGAGCCTTTCCGACGCCATATCGCTTGCCTTCGCCGACGGCGAGGTCATGCATTTCCCTGCTGTGACGGGAGACAGCGTGCTGGCGTCCGCGGAGCAGGCAGGCAACGTGCTCGCGTCCAACTGCCGCGAAGGCACCTGCCGGACCTGCGCGGCGCGCAACAACGAGGGCGAGGAGGTGCTGCTGTGCATCGAGCCTGCCCGCGCCGGCCTATCGCTCAAGCTGCCCTACCGCCGTACCGACGTGACGCCGCCGTCGCTGCGCCGCGCCAAGATCAACGGTTTTTCGCGAGTATCAAAGTCGGTCTGGGAGTTGCGCTACCGCTTGCAGTTTCCGCTGCCGTTCCTGCCCGGCCAGTATGTCGAGACGACGTTTCCCGGTCTCGACGCGCCGCGCCGTTTCTCCATGGCCAATGCGCCTTCGCAAAAGGAGCAGGTGCTGCACGTCCGCGACCTGCCCGGCGGCGGCATGTCCGCCTATCTCGGCGGGCGGGCGAAGCCCGAGGACGCCTTCACCGTGCGGGGGCCGTTCGGCGTCTTCTACCTGCGCTCGACGTCCCGGCCGAAACTGTTCGTCGCCGGCGGCACCGGACTGGCGCCGATCATGTCGATGCTGGCGAGCATCGATCCCGATACCGCCCCGCCGCTCGCCCTCGTCGCAGGCTTCGCATCGGACGGGGACGCCTATGCGATCGAGGAGCTGCGCGGCCTCGGTCAGAGGCTGCCGCTGCAACTGATCCTTGCCGCCGACCGTGCCGGCTCGTCGTGGAGCGGCATGAAAGCCAATCCTGTCGAGGCGGTGCGTTTCGTGAAAGCCGTTCCGCTCGGCCCCGGCACCGAAGCCTATCTGTGTGGGCCGCCCGGAATGGTCGCGGCCGCCCGGCAGGCGCTGGCCGCCCATGGCCTGTCGGATTCCGACGTGTTCAACGAGGCATTCACCCATGCTCCTTGACCGATACGGCACCGTTCAAGGGGGTAGGGATCACTGAAGAGAAACAAACATATCAAATGAGAGATATCATTGGTGAAGAGATATTGACGCAGAGGAACGCCTCGTTCTAGCGTGCGTGCAACAGCGGAGACTGTGGGGAACACAATGGGGAACGGAAGCGACGTCATCGTCGTAGGCGCCGGCATCGTCGGATCGAGCGCGGCCTATCACCTCGCTGCCGAAGGGGCTTCGGTCACGCTGATCGAGCAGTCGCATCCGGCCGGCGGGCCGACCGGCAAATCCTCCGCCCTGCTGCATGCCTTCTACCTGATGCCGGAACTGTCGCAGCTTGCGATCCGTGGCCGGGACATCCTCGTTTCCTTGCCGGAGATTGCCGGCGAGGGCGCCTTCGTCACCCAGATCGGCATGATGTGGGTCTGCGGAAAGGACAATGCGGAAAGCTGGAGCGCCGCCGCCGAACGCATCCGCGGCGAGGGTGCCGCGATGGAGACGCTGACGCCGCAGGCTTTCGCCGACGCTGCTCCGGGCTTCACGCTGGATGACGTGACGCTCGCCATCTGGGAGCCGGAATACGGCTATGCCGACGCCTTCGGCGCCACCAACGCAATCGCCCGCGCGGCGCGCGCCAAGGGCGCGAGGCTTTTGCAGAACACGCCGGTGGCCCGGCTGCTGCGGCAGGGCGACCGGGTGACGGGCGTCGAGCTGAAGGACGGCGCCTGTCTGGAGGTGGATACGGTCGTGCTGGCCGCCGGGCCGTGGACGCGGCGGCTGCTGGCGACCGCCCAGCTCGACCTGCCGCTGCATGTCGAGCGCCATCCGATGGCGGTGCTCGACGCCGGCGGCAAGGCGCGGCAGGTGATGCCCTTCGCCTGGTGCGACGACATCTCCTGCAACTATGCCCGGCCCGACAATGACGGCGTCATCCTTGCCGGCACCTGGGCCGGCGGCGGCACCGGCGTGCGCCACGAGGAGGCCGTGCGGCCGCGTTTGGTCGAGGACCCCGATCACTACATGGAAGGCATGGACGAGGCCGAATCGGTGGAGATCGTCGAAACCTTCGCCACCCGCGTCCCGGCCATGCTCCAACTTGGCATCCGGCCGGGCTATGCCGGCCTCTACGACATGAGCCCCGACGACCTGCCGGTGATCGGCGCCATGCCGGGCGTCGAGGGGCTGGTCGTCTCGGCGGGCTCGTCCGGGCACGGCTTCAAGACCGGTCCGGCCGTCGGCGAGGCGATCGCGCATCTGGTGACGCGAGGGCCGCAGCCGATCCTGGCGCCGTTCTCGCCGACCCGCTTCAAGGCCGCATGATGGTGTCGGTGACGGCAAGCGAGACGAGGTCGCGGCCGTTCCTGCCGGCCGCCTTCCGCAATGCCTTTGTCGATGCGCTCGCCATGGTCGCGGTGCTGGTGCTCGCGGGCTTGGCCGTCTTCCTGTTCGGCGGGGCGGCGATGCAGCGTGTCGTCACTTACGCCGCGATCATGCTGACGGCCGTGCTCGGGCTGCAGATATTCTCCGGCAACACCGGCATCGTCTCCTTCGGCCATGCCGCGTTCGTGGGGCTCGGCGCCTACGCCACCGGCATTCTCACCATGCCGGCCGCCTTGCAGCGCACTGCGCTGCGCGACCTGCCGCCATTCCTCGCCGGCCACGAGCTCTCCTTCTTCGCCGCGCTCGCCGTAGTGCTGGTGCTGGCCGTGCTGATCGGCCTCCTCACCGGCACGCCGCTGCTGAGACTTTCCGGGTCGAGCATGGCGATCGCCACGCTGGCCATGCTGATCATCGTCTACACGCTGCTGGTGGCGAGCCGCGAGATCACGCGCGGCAGCCAGCCCTTCTACGGCGTGCCGCGCGAGGTGGGTCTGTGGACGGCTGTCGTCGTTGCGTCGATCGCATTGCTCGCGGCGCGGCTGTTCCGTGAGACATCGTTCGGCCTTGCGGCCCGCGCCGCCGCCGACGACGAGCGCGGGGCGGCGGCCGTCGGCGTCGACCACCGCACCGCGCGGCTCGCCGCCTGGGTTCTGAGCGCGGTCGCCGCCATGGCCGCCGGCGCGATGATGGCGCAGTTCCTCGGCGCGTTCTCGCCGCGCGACTTCTATTTCGACCTCGGCTTCACGCTGCTCGCCATGTTGATCGTCGGCGGCATGAGTTCCTCGCTCGGTGCCTTTGCCGGAGTCGTGGTGACGATCGTCGTCGTCGAGGTGGTGCGCCGCTTCGAGGGCGGCGGGGTGGTGCTCGGCTTCCAACTGCCCGTCCTGTTCGGCCTGACCCAGGGCGTGCTCGCCGTCGCCATGATCCTCGTCATCTGGCGGCGCCCGACCGGCCTGTTCGGCGACCGCGAGCTCGATCTGCTGCGTCGCTCGGAAAGCGCTTCCATCGCAGCCTCGGCGGAGCCGCCGCGGCGCGCCGGTGCTGGCCACGTCGCCGCCGACCACCTGAGCCGCCGCTATGCCGGCGTGGTCGCGGTCGACGACGTCACGCTTTCTTTCGACACCGACAGCATCACCGGCATCATCGGTCCCAATGGAGCCGGCAAGACGACGCTGCTCAACATGCTGGCCGGCGACGTCCAGCCGAGCGCCGGCAGCGTGTCGATCGGCATGCCGGTCGGCAAGGCATCGGCCTTCCGCTTCGCCCGCGCCGGTATCGCCCGTACTTTCCAGAACATCCGCATTTTTCCGCGCATGACGGTGCTGGAGAATGTCGTGGTCGCCGCCCGCCAGGTCGAACCGGACCTCGCCGCCGCCGAAGCCGCCGCGATGCGCGAGCTTGCCCGCATGGGGCTGGAGGCGTTTGCCGATCGGCCGGCCGCAGGGCTCGCCTACGGCTTGCGCAGGCGACTCGAGGTGGCGCGCGCCCTGGCGCTGAAGCCGCGCTTCCTGCTGCTCGACGAGCCGGCGGCGGGCATGAACGCGGTGGAGACGGCGGAGCTGGTTGCCATCCTCGCGGCGGTGCGCGCCGAGCGGCGCATTGGCGTCATCCTGATCGAGCACGACATGCGGCTGGTCATGAACCTCTGCGAGCGCGTCGTCGTCATCGACCACGGCCGGGTCATCGCCGACGGCACGCCGGCCGAGGCGCAGACCAATCCGGCCGTCGTCGCCGCCTATCTCGGCAGCCGCACCGCCCGCGCCCACATGGACGCCAAGACAGACTGAACCACAACCGGGAACACAGAAGGAGACAAGATATGCCCACGAGCCTTTACCGCCGTCACCACGCAGCGCTGTGCGCCGCCGTCTTCGGCATTGCCCTGACCGCCGCTCCGGCGCTCGCGGAAGAGATCATCATCGGCGCCGCCACCGCCCAGACCGGAGGGCTGGCGCCCTACGACCAGCCGGCACTGGCCGGCCTTCGCATGGCGCTGGACGAGCTCAACGCCAAGGGTGGGCTCGGCGGCAAGTACAAGGTGAACCTCATCATCAAGGACACCCGCTCCGACACCGCCCAGACCGCTACCGTGGCGCAGGAACTGATCGACGCCGGCGCCAAGATCATGATCACGCCCTGCGACGCCGACCCGTCGATCTCCGCCGGCCAGCTCACCCAGCCGCTCGGCATCCCGACGCTGACGCTCTGCGGCTCCGCGCCGGTGCTCACCGAGGCGGTCGGCGACGTCATGTTCGGCACCTACCCGGCCGACAACGTGCAGGCGACCGCGGTCGCCGACTTCGCCATCGCCGAGGGCAAGAAGAAGGTCTTCCTGCTCACCTCGCCGGACGCCACCTACACCGCCAATCTTCCCGAATATTTCGGAAAAGTGTTCGAGAAAAAGGGAGGAACCGTCGTCGGACGAGGCACTTTTACGATGGGACAGCCTGATTTTTCGGCTGAAATCACCAACATTAAGGGCCTCGCCGACCAGCCGGACCTGATCATGACGGCGGCCTACGAGCCGGATTTCCCGGCTTTCATCCAGCAGCTGCGCGCCGCCGGCGTGACCATCCCCGTCTACGGCGCCGACGCCATCGGCACGCCGACCATCAAGGGGCTCGGCAGCCTGGTCGACGGCGTGGTGTTCACCGCCGCCGGTTACGCAGAACCGGGCAGCAAGCTGGAGGCCTTCAACGCCGCCTTCGCCAAGCATGCCGGCCATGCGCCGGAATCGACCTATGAGGTGAACGGCTACGAGATCGGACTGATCCTCGACGAGGCGGTGAAGACGGCCGGCTCCGACGATCCGAAGGCGATCCGCGACGCCATCGCCAATCTCAAGGACTTCGATGGCATTACCGGCAAGATCACCTATGCCGGCACCGACCGCATGCCGCTCAGGCCGGTGGCGCTGATGCGCTACGAGGGCGGCGAGCAGAAGCATGTCGAGACGGTCACGCCGGACGCAGCCGACGTCCCGGCGCCGTGACGCCATGCTTGCCGTCGAAGCCCTGAAGATCCGGTACGGCGAGGTCGAGGCGGTGCGCCGCGTCGACCTTTCCGTGGGCGGCGGCGAGATCATCGCGCTGGTCGGCGCCAACGGCGCCGGCAAGAGCTCGACGCTCGGCGCCATTGCCGGCCTGGTGGCGCCTGCGGCCGGCCGGATCGTCTTCGACGGCACAGACATAACGGGGAAGCCGCCGGAGACGATCTCGCGCCGCGGCGTCTCGCTGGTGCCAGAGGGCCGGCGCATCTTCGCCAGCCTCAGCGTGGCCGAGAATTTGCGCCTCGGCGGGGCGATGCATCTCGCGGCGCCCGAAGCCAAGGCGCGCGAGCAGGAGATGTTGGACCTTTTTCCGATTCTGAGGCGCTACCACCGCATCAAGGGCGGCAACCTTTCCGGCGGCGAGCAGCAGATGCTGGCGATCGCGCGTGCCCTGATGGCCAAGCCCCGCCTCATCCTGCTCGACGAACCGTCGCTTGGGCTCGCGCCGCGGATGATCGACACGGTGTTCGACCTGATCGCCGGTTTACGCCGCAACGGCCTCACCGTGCTTTTGGTCGAGCAGAACGTGGCGCTGGCGCTGGAGATCGCCGACCGCGCCACCGTGCTTGCCAATGGCGAGGCGGTGTTGGCTGGCACGGCGAAGGAACTCGCCACCTCCGACCTCGTCCGCCAAGCCTATCTCGGAGCTTAGGAAAAATGGTCGCGCAGCAGATCATCAATGCGGTGAGCCTCGGCGGCGTCTACGCGCTGCTGGCGCTCGGCCTGGCGATCGTCTTCTCCATCGTCGGATTGATCAACTTCGCCCATGGCGAGCTGATGACGGTCTCCGGCTATGCGCTGCTGGCCTCGCTGTTCCTCGGCTTTCCCTTTCCGGCCGCCGTGCTCGTGGCGGTCGCGTGCGGCGCGCTGGCGGCGGTCGCCATGGAGCGCGTCGCCTTCCGGCCGATGCGCGGCGCAAGCATAACCAGCCTGCTGCTCACCAGCTTCGCGGTCTCCAGCCTGCTGAAGGTGGTCTTCCAGAACGGCGTCTCGGCTCGGCCGCAGGCGATCGCCATGCCCAGCTGGATGACCGGCGCCTTCTCACTTGGCGACTTCACCATCGGCGTGGGGCCGACCATCTCCATCGTCGTCTCCGTGCTGGCGCTGATCGCGCTGGAGGTTTTCCTGCGCCGCTCGGTCACCGGCACGGCGATGCGTGCCGCGGCCGAGGATTTCGACGTGGTGCGGCTGCTGGGCATTCCGGCGAGCCGGATCATCGCCACCGCCTTTCTGCTCTCCGGCCTGCTCGCTGGGCTCGCCGCCATGCTATGGGTGGCGCAGCGTGCCTCCGTCGACCCGCTGATGGGGTTTACTCCCGTGCTGAAGGCCTTCATCGCCGCCGTCGTCGGCGGCCTGGGCAGCCTGCCCGGCGCGGTCGCCGGGGGCTTCCTGCTCGGCGTGATCGAGGTGTTTTTGCAGGCGACGCTGCCTGCGGCGGCCGCGCCTTATCGCGACGCCATCGTGCTGTCCGGCGTTATCGCCGTGCTGCTCGTCCGCCCGCAGGGGCTGATCCCGGCGGTGCGTGTCCAGCGGAGCTGAGAAGATCGCCAATCATCGGGCATCGTTCATCGCATCGTAGAGCATGCATACGTTCCCGCCCAGCCGCCGCAGCGACGGGCATTTGCCTGCTTCGAGGCCAGGTGTCGGGGATGCGGCTATTGTCCGGTAGAGGCGAAGCCATGACCGCGCGTAGGCGGCGGGCTCCTGCGGTGCGCCCGCCGCGCCCGCGAGCGTGGCCGGGTCTTTCGCAGCCCGGTCCACCAGGGACATGAGGCGTGCCAGCCGCGGGTCCTGCACGAAGGGCTCGCCGGCGGATTTGGTCAGGACGAGGGTCAAGCCGAAGAGCGCCTGCGCCGCGAAGGCGTGGTAGGAGGTTGCCTTGCTTCCGCGCTCCAATTCCATCGGCAGGGTGCCGTCTTCCTGGATCGAGGATAGCGCTTCCTCCGCGACGCCCTTGCTCCAGTCCGTCAGTTCTGGATCGTCGAGGAGATAGCCCGTCGCGGCGACGGCGAAACCGATCCAGTAGTAGATGTTCGTCCGCGCCTTGGCGCCACGGTTCTCGACGCGGCGCTCGGCGTAGTCCAGAAGCTCCCGGGCCAGCGCGGAAAGCCATTCCTTCACGATCGCCGGCTGCTCGTGGTTGGTGAAATCGAGCTTGATGAGGCTCGCGGCTATCGTGCCGGCCGCCCAGACGCGGACGGCGTCCGCCTGGGCGGAGAAGGACGAGCCCAGCAGCGAACCTTCCTTCGCCCAAGCTTCCACCAGACCCATCGCGCAGCGCCGGTCGGCTTCGTCGCCGGTGCGTCCATACTTGTCGGTCGTCTCGATCAGCAGATCGAGAAAACGCTCCAGCGATTGGCGCTTGGCGGTATTTTCGGCCGCGATCTCCGGATCTGCTACGGATCCCTGCCGGTCGACATAGACGTTCTTGGTCTGCAGTTCGGTGACGGCGTCGGGCGGCACCGGGCAAGCGGATGCAGCGCCGATGCCACCGGCCAGCAGGAGCAGGACCAGCAGGGAGCCGGCAAATCCGCCTCTCATTCCGGACGGCTCATGGGCGATCGTTCCTTTCCGTCGTGGGGCGCTGGGGGAGCACCGAGGGGGGAGCCTATCGATGGATCGCAACCATGTCTTCCCCGCAGCCGCGTCTTGGCCGCTTACCTTCTCCGTGTCGTGGCACGCTCGATCAGGGGCGCCGAGACGATCATCGGCGCGGCCACCGGCGCGCCGCCGGCGGTGGCTGCCGTCACGACCGCGACAGCCTTGTCGACCATGCCCGCGGCATCGTGCAGGAATGTGGTCAGACCGATCGAGGCCCAGGACGCGGCGGGGATGTCGTCGAAGCCGGCGATCAGCACGTCTTCCGGAACGCGCAGGCCGAGCGACTGGCGCAAGGCGTCGATCGCGCCGATGGCAAGCAGATCGTTGGCGCAGAACAGAGCCTCGGGCCTCTGCCTGCCTGAAAACATCCTCAGTGCGGCGGCGAAGCCGCCTTCATAGCGGTAGTCGCCAGGTTCCACGGCCGGCGGCCGGGCGCCGAGTTCGGCCAGCCTGCCCTCGAAACCCTTGCGGCGATCGATGTTGGCACGGCTGCCGGCCGGGCCGGTGATGAATCCGAATGAGCGGGCTCCGCGCGCCACGAACAGGTCGGCGATGGTGCGGCCAGCCTCGACATTGTCGCAGGACACCGACGTGACCCAGTCGTTCTGGATGGCGGTATTGAAGGAGATCACCGGAATCCTCAGCCTGGCAAGCGCATCGGCGGCCTGCGGCGACAGGACGGCCAGGGCGCTGACGATCGCGTCGACCCGGTAGCTCGCCAGCTTCGGGATGACGTCGTCGAGTGCGTGGTCGCTCTCTGCATGGACGATGAGGACCTGCTGCCCGGCGGCCTGGAATCTTACGGTGAACTCGTCCAGCACCGTCGTGTAGAAGGGGTTGTACAGGCCGCCGACGACGATCGCCACGAGGTTGGACTTGTGGGTGAGCATGATGCGCGGGATCAGGCTCGGCCGATAGTCGAGGCGCTTTGCGGCGTCCAGCACCTTCTGGCGCGTGACCTCCGAAACCTTGGCGCCGCCGCTGAAGGTCCGCGAGACGGCCGACTGCGACACGCCAGCCATGCGCGCGACATCCACCGAGGAGGCGTATTTCTTGCCGGCCTCGCGCACGAGATCCGCGTGGCCGGCCTGGCCCTGCGTGGCAGCGGCGGATTTCTTTCGGGCGGTCATCGAGCGATGTCCGACGTCCTGTGCTGCTGCCGGGTTCCGGTATGGTCCACGCGATCTCCGAGAATCAGACGAAAATTCGGCTGCCAGCATCGCCGGCCCAGGCCTTCGGGACAACTGCCGGCCGTCTGCCCGCTCAACTCATCCAGTTGCCGCCGTCGACGTTCAGCGTCTGCGCCACGATGTAGTCTGCGTCGTCGCTTGCCAGAAACACCGCCGCGCCGGCGATATCGGCGGGAACACCCATGCGGCCGTATGGGACGGCCTCGCCGACCAGCCGCTTTTTCTCGCCGATCGGGCGGTTCTCGTATTTGGCGAAGAGCGCGTCCACCACGTCCCACATCGGCGTGTCGATCACGCCCGGCGCGATGGCGTTGACGTTGATGCGGTGCTTGATGAGCTCCAGCGCGAGGCTCTGCGTGAGGCTGATCACGGCGGCCTTGCTGGCGCAGTAGACGGCGACGTTGGCCTCGCCGCGCCGGCCCGCCTGGCTCGAGAAATTGATGATCTTGCCGCCCTTGCCGGCGGCGATCATGCGCCTGGCGACGGCCTGGGCGGTGAACAGCAGGCCGCGCACGTTGATGTCGAACTGCCGGTCGAAATCGGCTTCGGTGATCTCGGCCAGCGGCGCCATGTTGAACACGGCGGCGCCGTTCACCAAAATGTCGACGGGGCCGAACCGATCCTGCACGTTCGCCGCCATCTCCTCGATCGAAGCGAGGCGGCTGACGTCGACGGCCGTGGCCGAAGCCTGCGGCCCGATCTCGGCAGCTGTCCTGGTCGCCTCATCGATCAAAAGGTCGGCGACCACGACCTTGGCGCCTTCCTCCACATAGCGTTCGGCAATGGCGCGGCCGATGCCGCGGGCACCGCCGGTGATCAGCGCGAGCTTGTCCTTGAGCTTCATGTCTCTCCCCCTTGCGGATGTGGCCATTGACAGCGATAATCGATCGTGCATAGCTATGCACACCCATCGCAGGGGCGTCAATCCGCCCTCCAAGGACTGGATTGTCGATAATGTCCGCGACGGGTCAGGCGGGAGGAGAACCGCCTTCATGCATTGACGGCCGGCTATGAGAGGACATCGCCGGCCGATCCCAATTCGTCAGGAGAATGCAGGGCCGGGAGCCCATAATTCGGGAGGAGACGTCCATGACAAAGCATATCCTTGCCGTCACGATGCGCCGCTCGCTCGGCCGCCGCGATTTTCTGAAAGGGGCCACGCTGCTTGGCGCAGCCGGCGCGTTCCCCGCCATCATCACCAGCCGGAGCCTTGCGCAGGACAAGCCGACGGTGGTGAATTCGATCCGCTCGCTGTCCAATCCTTATCACGCGACCTGGAACAAGGGTGGCGCCGCCTTCGCCAAGTCCGTCGGCACCGAGTACGTGACGCTGGTGACCGAAGGGAACAGCGAGAAGGGTATCGCCGATATCAAGGCGATCCTGGCCAAGACCGGTGGCAATTGCGTCGTCAACGTCGATCCGAACGACAGCCCCGACGCACGGCCCATCGTCGAGGCCTGCAAGGCCGCCGGTGCATATGTGGTGACGCAGTGGAACAAGCCGGCCGACCTGCATCCCTGGGACTTCGATCCGAACTACGTCGCCCATATCTCGTTCAGCGGCGTGCCCTATGGCAAGGCGATGGCCGAGACGCTGATCAAGGCGATGGGCGGCAAGGGCGGCATCGTGGCGCTGGGCGGCATCGAATCCAACGTACCGGCTATCGAGCGCAAGGCCGGCCTCGAGGAGGCGTTGAAGGCCAACCCGGATGTCAAGCTGCTCGACATGCAGGTGGCCAACTGGTCGGCCACCGAGGCGCTTGAGAAGACCAATGCCTGGGTCACCCAGTTCGGCGACGAGATCGGCGGCATCTGGGCGGCCAATGACGACATGGCGCTGGCCGCCGTGGAAGCGTTGCGCGCCGAGGGCCGCGCCGGCAAGGTGCCGGTGACCGGCATCGACGGCATCCAGCTGGCGGTGGAGGCGATCCAGAAGGGCGAACTCGCCGGCACCGTCGCCTGGGACCCGTACTGGCAGGGCGGAATGGGCCTGTCGATCGGCTACCACGCCAAGACCGGCACCTTCGACCCGGCCAAGGAAGGGCACGAGCATCGCGAGTTCTACGGCACCGGCGTGATCATCTCGGCGGAGAACGCACAGTCCTTCTACGACAGCAACATCAAGTCGGAGCCGCAGCTCGACTGGAACGACATCTGGGGCCGCGTCAGCGGCCAGATCAAATACTGATCGAGGCAGCGCGGGCGGAATTGTTTTCGCCCTCGCGTCTTCCGCTCCGCCCCGTCCCGCAGCCGCCGGCTGTTGTTTCCAAGCGCGATCAGATCACGGAATGGCGACCCTGAGCACGACCGAAGCGACAGAGCATGCCCAATCGCCAAAGCCGGTCCGCAAATTCCGGCTGGCGTCGTGGGCGCCGGTGGCCATCCTCCTCCTGCTTTGCGCGATCATCGCGCTGATCAACCCGAACTTCCTGAGCTTCGGCAATCTGGTGCGCATCAGCCAGGCGGCGATGATCCCGCTGGTGCTCGGCCTCGGGGCGACCTTCATCATCCTGATGGGCTCGATCGACCTGTCGGTCGAGGGCGTGCTGACGTTGTCGGCCGTGATGCTGTCGATGCTGGTGCTGAACGGCGCCAACGTCAACGATTACGGCTTGCTGGCGGTGCTGTTCGTGCTCGCGGCCGGCGCGGCGGTCGGTTTCGTCAACGGCGTGGTGCATGTGCGGCTCAAGGTGCCGTCCTTCATGACGACGCTCGGCGTCTGGTTCATCGGCGTCGGCGTCGCCAATGCACTGCTCGGCGGCATGGCGATCCGCGTCAACGATCCGTGGGTGAGGGGGCTGGCGATCGAGCGTTTCCTCGGCTTTCCCTGGGGCGTCTGGCTGGCGGGCGCATGCCTTGTCGTCGCGCTGGTCATCCAGAACCATACCCGCCTCGGCCGCCACATCTATGCGCTCGGCGGCGGCGAGGAGCTGGCCGCGCTCTCCGGCATCTCGGTGGCACGCGTGCGCATACTGGCCTTCACGCTGGCCGGCATCTTCTATGCCGTAGGCGGCATCCTCGCGGCGGCGCAGCTCGGCCTCGGTAATGCACAGATCGGCAATGGCCGGCTTTTCACCACCGTGACGGCCGTCGTCGTCGGCGGCACGGCGCTGTCGGGCGGGCAGGGCGGCGTGCTGCAGACGCTGGTCGGCGTGCTCATCGTCGTCGTGCTCGCCAACGGCATGGTGCTGATGGGCGTGCCGCCGAGCATCCAGATCGGCGTGCAGGGCCTGATGATCATCGCCGCGGTGGCCATGTCGATCGACCGCAAGCTGATGCGGATCGTCAAATGAGCGCGGCCGCCGTCCAGCCCGTGCTGTCGCTGGTTGGCGTCGACAAGCGCTTTCCCGGCGTGCATGCGCTGAAGGGCGTGTCGATCGACATCCGTCCCGGCGAGGTGGTCGGTTTGATCGGCGAGAACGGCGCCGGCAAGTCGACGCTGATGAAGATTCTTTCCGGCGTCTACCAGCACGATTCCGGCGAGATCCTGAAAGAAGGCAAGCCGACTCGTTTCCACGACGCCGCCGATGCCAACAGCAAGGGTATCGGCATGGTGTTCCAGGAGCAGTCGCTGCTCACCAACCTGACGGTGGGCGAGAACATCTATCTCGGCAACGAGAAGCAGTTCACGCGGCTGGGCATCGTCGACTGGCGGCGGCTCTACGCTGCCGCGGCGCGGCAGCTCGCCAAGGTCAAGGTCGACGTCGATCCGCGTACCCGCACCGACGAGCTCGGCTTCGCCACGCGCCAGATGGTCGAGCTCGCCAAGGCGCTGACGCTGGAGGAGAACGCCGCCGGCCATCTCGTCATCCTGCTCGACGAGCCGACCTCGGTGCTGGAGCGCGCCGAGATCGACATCCTATTCGCTCGCGTGCGGGCGCTGAAGGCACGCGCCTCCTTCATCTTCGTGTCGCACCGGCTGGACGAGGTGCTGGAGCTGTCGGACCGCATCTATGTGATGAAGGACGGCGCCGTTGTCGGGGAGCTCGAGGCGGCCGGCGCCGATGTCACTCGGCTGCACCAGATGATGGTGGGGCGCAGCCTGCAGGCCGAGTACTACCGCGAGCCGCTGCAGAAGCCGCACCGCAGCGATGTGATGCTAAAGGCCGACGGTCTGACGCTGGCTGGCGCCTACAAGGACATAAGCTTCAAGCTGCATGCCGGCGAGATTCTCGGCATCGCCGGGGTCATCGGCTCGGGCCGCGAGGAACTGACGCGCACGCTGGCCGGGTTCGCGCCGCATGGCGGCGGGCGGCTCGTGGTCGAAGCCAAGGAGGCGGTGCTGCGGACGCCGGCCGAGGCGGTGGACGCCGGCATCGGCTACATCCCGCGCGAGCGCCGCGTCGAGGGGCTGGTGCTGTTCCTGCCGGTCGCGGCGAACATCACGCTGGCCGATCTTGGCGGGCTCACCCGCCATGGCCTGATCGACGCGCGCGAGGAACGCCGGCTGGCGTCGAACTGGGTGGACCGGCTGAAGATCCGGACGCCCTCCATCAACGCGCTCTGCCTCAACCTGTCGGGCGGCAACCAGCAGAAGGTGGTGCTCGCCAAATGGCTCAATGCCAGGGTGAAGATCCTCATCCTCGACCATCCGACGCGCGGTCTCGACGTCGGCGCCAAGGAGGAAGTGTACGAGCTCGTCCGCGCGGTCACAGCCGAGGGCGTCGCCGTGCTGCTCACCTCCGACACGCTGGAGGAGACGATCGGCCTCAGCCATACCGTGCTGGTGATGCGCGACGGCGAGATCACGCATCGCACGTCGGCCAATCCTGGTGAAAAACCGCGCCAGGTCGATCTGATCGGACATATGGTATGAACGGACGTCTTGACGGCTTGAGTGCTGAGCGGCTGCGGCAATGGCTGCCGCTGGCGACGCTTGTCGTCCTGGTGGTTCTGGTCGGCACGCTGCAGCCTGTCTTCCTGCAGCCGGCGACGCTGCTGCAGCTCGCCAGCGACACCGCGGTGCTGTTCATCCTGGCGACGGGCGTCACCTTCGTCATCATGCTCGGCGGCATCGACCTGTCCATCCAGTCGATGGCGTCGCTGGCCAGCGTAGTCGTGGCACTGACGGTGGCGCGGCTGGGCTACGGGGCCTTCGCGCTGGCGATCGTCATCGGGCTGGCAGCCGGCTTCCTTTCCGGGCTGGCGCATGTGCGGCTGAAAATCCCGTCCTTCATCGCGACGCTCGCCACGGGCGGCGTGCTCTACAGTGCTGCCCTGGTGATCTCGGGCGAGCGGTCGATCACGCTGGCCGATGCCGAGCGCTCCTATCAGAGCTGGATCACCGGCACGCTGTTCGGCGTGCCCGGCGTCATTGTCATCGGACTGGTCGTGCTGGTCGGCGCCCATGTCCTGCAGAGCCACACACGCTTCGGCCGTTACAGCTCGGCGATCGGCGCCGGCGAGCCGGCGGCCTACGCGTCGGGCGTCAAGGTCGGCCGCCAGAAGATCATCGCCTTCGTGCTGTCGGGCGGATTCGCCGCGGTCGCCGGAGTAGTGCTCGCGGGGCGGCTGGCCAGCGGCTCGCCGACGCTCGCCGCCGAGCTGCTGCTGCCTTCCATCGCTGCCGTGGTGGTCGGCGGCACCGCGATCACCGGCGGCGTCGGCAGCATCTGGCGTACGCTGGTCGGCGCCCTGATCATATCGGTCGTGCGCATCGGCATGACCTTCCTTGGCGTCAACATCTTCGCCCAGAACATCGTGTTCGGCATCCTGCTGGTCGCCGCCGTCGCCATCACCATCGACCGGTCGAAGATACCGATCGTCAAATAGGAGTTTAGAGATGGACTTGAACCTTCGCGGGAAAGTCGCGGTGATCACCGGCGGGAGCATCGGCATCGGGCTGGCCGTGGCAGATGCGCTGGCCGCGGAAGGCGTCGACGTCGTCATGGCGGCACGCCAGCCGGAGCGGCTGGAGGAGGAGGCGAAGCGTGTTGCCGGACGCCATGGCGTCAGGACGTTGCCGGTCGCCTGCGACGTCGCCACCGCCGAAGGTACGAAAAATCTGATCGCGGCGGTCGAAAGCTTCGGCGGCGCCGACATCCTGATCAACAATGCCGGCTCGGGCAGCAACGAGACGATCATGGAGGCGCCGGACGAGAAGTGGCAGCACTATTGGGAACTGCATGTGATGGCGGCGGTGCGGCTGGCGCGGGGCCTCGTGCCGGGCATGAAGCGGCGCGGCGGCGGCGTCATCCTGCACAATGCCTCGATCTGCGCTACGCAGCCGCTCTGGTACGAGCCGATCTACAACGTCACCAAATCGGCGCTGATGATGTTTTCCAAGACGCTGGCCAACGAGGTGATCAAGGACAATATCCGCGTCAACACCGTCAATGCCGGCCTCATCCTCACACCGGACTGGATCAAGACCGCCAAGCAGCTCACCGCCGACAAGGGTGGCGACTGGGAAGGTTATCTCCAAGGCGTCGCCGACGAATACGCGCCGATCCGGCGCTTCGGCAAGCCGGAGGAACTCGCCGCCTTCTTCGTCTTTCTGTGCTCCGACCGGGCCTCCTACTCGGTCGGCTCGACCTATTATGTCGACGGCGGCATGCTGAAGACTGTGTGAGGCCGTCGCGGCGTACGCGATCCCGAAATGCCCACCGCAAGGCTTGCGCCGGGAATATTTTTCCGGAGGGGTGCTTCCTGTGGAATGAATTAACTCTACAAGAACGATAGAATTAAGGGATCATGGATGTGTCATCCTTTGGAGATCACATCCATGTCCATTCTTTCCCGGCGCATGCTCCTGCTCTCGACGGCGGCGCTCGCCGCCGCGGTCACCGTCGCACCGGCCTCGGCCGACGACCTCAAGATCACCATCGCCTACCAGACGGTCGTCGAGCCGTCGAAGGTGCCGCAGGCCGACGGTGCCTACGAAGCGGCGACCAGGGCAGCCATCGACTGGCGCAAGTTCGATTCCGGTGCCGACGTCATCGCGGCGATCGCCTCCGGCGCGGTCGACATCGGCTATGTCGGGTCGAGCCCGCTGGCCGCCGCAGCCAGCCGCGAACTGCCGATCGAGACGATCTTCGTCGTCGGCCTCATCGGCGAATCCGAAGCATTGGTCGCCCGCAACGGCTCAGGCGTCGAAAAAGTAGCCGACCTCCCCCGCAAGAAGGTGGCCGTGCCCTTTGTCTCGACCACCCACTACAGTCTGCTGGCGGCGCTGAAGCATGAGGGCGTCGATCCCAAGTCGGTCGAGATACTCAACCTCAGGCCGCCGGAGATCGCCGCCGCCTTCGAGCGCGGTGACATCGATGCAGCCTATGTCTGGGATCCGGCGCTCGGCCAGATCAAAACCGGCGGCAAGACGGTGCTGGATTCGGCAAAAGTGGCCGAATGGGGCGCGCCGACCTTCGACGCCTGGATCGTGCGCGCCGACTTCGCGGCGGAACATCCGGAAGCCGTGCGCGACTTCGTCAAGGTCACCGGCGCGGCCTATGCAGAGTATCTCGCCAAGCCGGACGCGTGGTCGACGGCGTCGCCGCAGGCGGAGAAGATTGCCAGGCTGACCGGCGCAAAGGCCGAGGAGGTGCCGCAGCTGCTGAAGGGCTACGTCTTCCCGACGCTCGAGGAGCAGGCATCGACGACGTTCCTCGGCGGCGACACCGTCAAGGCGGTCGCCGCCACGTCCGAGTTCCTGAAGGAGCAGGGCAAGATCGACGCGGTGCTGCCCGACTACTCCAAATTCGTCACCAGCAAATACGTCTCCGAGGCGCTCGCCTCGAATTGACGGGGATGCGGCGGCCTCAGACCGCGCCCCGTCCGCCCGCCGGAACGTGACGAGCGCCTCCGGCGGGCGGACGTTCTTTCGTAAAAGCATGATCCTCGGGAAAGCCGATGCCGAAACTCGTCCTCGACCAGGTGTCCATCCGCTATGACGGCCAGCCGCGGCCGGCCGTGGAGCGCGTATCGCTCTCGATCGCCAACGGCGAGTTCGTCGTGCTGGTCGGCCGTTCGGGCTGCGGCAAGACCTCGCTGCTCAACGTCGCCGCGGGTTTCCTATCGCCGGCCGATGGCAAGGCGGCCGTGGATGGCGAGCCGATCGTCCGGCCGGGCGCCGACCGCGCCGTCGTGTTCCAGAACGACGCCTTGTTCCCGTGGCTGACGGCGCGTGAGAACGTCGCCTTCGCCCTGCGGCTGCGCGGGGTGGCGCCGGCGCAACGGAGCCGGCGGGCGGACGATCTGCTGTCGCTGGTCAAGCTGCAGGGCAGCGGCGACAAGCGCGTCTGGGAGCTGTCCGGCGGCATGCGCCAGCGCGTAGGCCTTGCCCGGGCGCTTGCGGCCGAGCCGAAGTTCCTGCTGCTCGACGAGCCGCTGGGCGCGCTCGATGCGCTGACGCGCGAGCGCATGCAAACCACGCTGCTCGATATCTGGGCCGCCAGCCGGGCGGGTGTGCTGATGGTCACGCATGGCATCGAGGAAGCGCTGGTCCTTGCCACTCGGATCGTCGTCCTGGCGCCGCATCCGGGGCATGTGGTCGGCGTCTTCGAGCCGACGTTCGGCCGCCGCTATCTTGCCGGAGAGCCGATCCGCAACATCAAGGCGGACCCGGCCTTCGCGGCGGCCCGCGGCGACCTGACCGATGCGATCTTCCAGGGAGAGCCGGCATGACGATGTCCTCCTATTCCGAACGGCCGGTGGCCAAGGCCGAACGTCCCGATCCGGTCGCCGTGCCGTGGCCGCCGGTCCGCCGGAGGAGCGGGACTGTCTCGGCGCGCACGATCAGCGCCGTCACGCTGCTCGCGCTGCTGCTCGCATGGACGCTGGCGGCGCGGCTGCAACTCGTCTCGCCGGTGTTCCTGCCGTCGCCGCTCGCCGTCTGGGGCAAGTTCCTGTCGGTGGCTCAGCAGGGTTTTGTCGACGCTACGCTGTTCCAGCATCTTGTCGCCAGCCTGGGGAGGGTCTTTGCCGCGCTGGCGGCGGCGGTGCTCGTCGGCGTGCCGGTCGGCTGGGCTATCGGCGCCACCACGATCGGCCGCGGCATCTTCGATCCGCTGCTGGAATTCCTGCGGCCGATCCCGCCGCTCGCCTATCTGCCGCTGATCGTCATCTGGTTCGGCATCGGCGAGCCGTCGAAGGTGCTGGTCATCGCCATCGCCATGCTGGCGCCGATCGCACTGTCGACGGCGGCGGGCGTGCGCGGCGTCTCGCGCGAACGCATCAACGCCGCCCGGTCGCTCGGCGCGACCCGCGTACAGGTGGTGCGGCATGTCGTGCTGCCGAGCGCACTGCCTTCCACCCTGACCGGCCTGCGCATCGCGCTCGGCGCCGGCTGGACAACGCTGGTGGCGGCCGAACTGGTGGCGGCGACGCGTGGCCTCGGCTTCATGATCCAGTCGGCAGCCCAGTTCCTGGTGACGGACGTGGTGGTGATGGGCATCCTGGTGATTGCGGCGGTGGCGTTCGCGCTGGAATTCGTCATCCGCAGGATCGAGCGGGCGCTGGTGCCCTGGGCCGGACGCGACTAGTCGCCGATGGCGTTCGATTCGTCCGGGGATGCGAGCCGACGTCCCGACTTGCGCCCGTACGACTGCGGAAATTTTGCCCGTCGGCCGGGCGATCTTTGGTTCGGAAATCTTCCCTTCGCGAATCCGCGAGCTGCCCGATTCCTTCAGACGCGTCGGCAAGCATGGCACTGTTTCGGCGTCGATGCCGCCTGTCATCAGAGGCCGCCCGGAAGAGTATGTCTCGGCCGTCACGACGGCGCTGCATCGCGGCTGCAGGGAAGGACTCCACCATGACCAGACTTGTACCAGTCCTCGACCTTTCCGGTTTCGACAGGGGGCCGTCGGAGCGCCGCGCCTTCTTGGCGGATCTGCGTTCGGCGGCCAGGGATGTCGGATTCTTCTATCTGTCCGGCCACGGCATCCCGATCGACCGGATGGACGAAGTGCTGACCACCGCGCGAAAATTCTTCGCGCTGCCGGACACCGACAAGTTGGTCATTGCCATGGTCAACTCCTCGCAGTTTCGCGGTTACACGCGGGCCGGCGGCGAACTGACGAAGGGCAGGGCCGACTGGCGCGAGCAGCTCGACATCGGCGTCGAGCGCAAGGCGCCCGAGCGCCAGCCCGCCGGACCAGCCTGGACGCGGCTGGAAGGACCGAACCAGTGGCCTGCTACCTTGCCCGAGCTAAAGCCGGCGCTGCTCGGCTGGCAAGACAAGGCGGCAGCCGTTGCGCTACATCTGCTGCGGGCCTTCGCCCTGGCGCTCGATCAGGCGGAAGACGTCTTCGAGCCCATCCACACGGGAGGCGCCAACCACCGCATGAAGATCGTCCGCTATCCCGGGCGTGACGCCGTCGGAGACGATCAGGGAGTCGGCGCTCACAAGGACAGTGGCTTTCTGACTCTGCTGCTGCAGGATGGAATCGGGGGGCTGCAGGTCGACTATGACGACAAATGGATCGACGTCGACCCCATTCCCGGAACACTGGTCGTCAACATCGGCGAATTGCTGGAACTTGCCTCGAACGGATATCTGCGGGCGACCGTCCATCGCGTGGTTGCGCCGCCTGCCGGGGTGGAGCGTATCTCGGTGCCCTTCTTCTTGGGAGCCCGGCTGGACGCCGCCATTCCACTGCTCGACCTGCCGGCTGAGCTGGCAGCGCAGGCGCGCGGCCCGGCCAGCGATCCGGACAATCCGCTGTTCCGCGACGTCGGCGCGAATCTCCTGAAGACTCGGCTGCGCTCCCATCCGGACGTCGCCCGCCGCCACTACGCGGACCTTTTGGAAATCAATTCCTGATCCGGGCGATCCAGTACCGGCAGAATTGGATGTTTTTTTCTCGCGGGACGGGAAATTGAAAATCTGATGATTGGTTTTTTACACGCGTAAAGCCCATAAAGGTCGTGCTACCCGGCGGTTCTCCTCCCATTGTCGCCGGGTGGTGTTCCCCTCTGGAGGTTTATCAACCTTCATTTGGCCGGGCCTTTCGAGCCCGGCCTTTTTTCGAAACCGATGAAAAGCGAAAGCGCCTTGGGGCGTCATTCGCAGCCGCGCAAGCGCCGGAGCCCGGTGGCGCCATGACATTTCCTGAAGGGGCGGCCTGAACCGCAGGGGCAGGGGTCGTTGCCGCGCCGCTGCAGCTTGCCGACCAGCGGCAGCAGTATCGCCGACGGCAGGAGGGCCGAGGTCAGGATCGCCAGTTTCGCCACCGCGCCGGGCACCACAAGGCGGCGACCGGCCTTGAAGCCGCGCCACGCCTGTTCCGCGACGTCCTGGGCAGAGATTTTCGGCAGGTACTGGAAAAGGCGGGCGCGACCGGCGCCGGAGCGTTCGAGGAACTCGGTCGCGACGGGGCCGGGAGCAACGCAGGTGACGGTGACGCCGGTGCGCCGCAGTTCCTGGTGCAGCGCCGTGGAGAAGGAGCGCACAAAACCCTTGCTGGCGTAGTAGAGCGCCATGTAGGGGCCGGGAACGAAGGAGGCCACGGAACCGAGATTGATGACGCCGCCCCGCTTGCGCGCGACCATGCCCGGCAGGAAATGCAGGGTGAGGGCGGTCAGCGCACGGATGTTCAGGTCGACGATGCCGACCTGATCGGCGGCGGGAAGCGCCGTCGCGGCGCCGCGCATGCCGTAGCCGGCGCTGTTGACCAGCACGTCGCAGGCAAGGCCGTTCTGCGCCAGGAAGTTTTCGAGAGACATCGGCGCGTCGGCCGCCGTGAGATCGAGCGCGAGCGGGAAGGGCTCGCCTCCGGCCGCCCGAACGTCGGCCGCGGCGGCGGCGAGATCGACGGCCGAGCGCGCCACCAGCACGACCGCGCCGCCGTCGCGGGCGGCGACCTTGGCGATCTCGCGCCCGATGCCGCGCGAGGCGCCGGTCACCACGACCGCAGGCCGGACCTCCGGCGGCGTCACGGCGCTGCCCTCGCCGCGGCAGGGCCGCTGCCGATGCGCCGCACCTCGTCGGCCACGGGCCCGTTCAGGATCTGCTCGAATCGCTCCAGCGCACGCGCCACATTGGCGCCGTCCATCACCCGGTGGTCGTAGTGGATGCGGACGTCGACGGACCCGTCGGCGCCGATCGGCCCATAGTTGAGCAGGGTGGTGAGCGGCGTCAGCGGATTGAGCGATTCGGCGCCCAAGCCGGAATAGACGGAGAGCTGGAACGTGCCGAAATAGTTGGCGCGCTGGCGGCCGATGTTCAGTCCCAGCCACATCATCAGCCAGCGGACCGGGCCGGGCAGCCGGGCGATCCTGAGGGCTCGGCGGAATTCGCCGAACTCAAGCACCGGCGTGGATCGGGCCGCGCGGATCGCGGCGTCGAGTTCGCCGATCGGACGGCGCTCCGGCGCGCGGATGCGGCTGAGCAGCACCGCGCGCTCGCCATCATGCTCGCGCTCGTGTGCGATGGAAGCGACGCTGGCCGGATATTCATAGAACTGCGGCCAAGGCAGCTTCACATAGGCGCGCCGGAACTCCGGTGTTTCGGCGCAAAGCAGCGCATATCCCTTCAGGAACAGCACGGTCCAGGACGGCCGCGGCTGCTGAGCAGTCCTTGCCCCGAGCAGCGGCGCGAGATTCATCCGCCGCTGCACCGTCACCCTCGGCACCTTCATCGAAAAACGCATCAGGTCGCCGACGAGGCGCCTGGCCGCCGACAGCTTGATGGCGCGGCCTCGCATGCTTCCCCCCTAGTAGACGTACGGAATGATGCGCTTCGTCCTTTCCATGTAATCGCGGTATTGCGGGCCGAACGCCTCCAGCATCATACGCTCTTCCTCGTCGACACGGAGGAAGAAAAGGACAGCGAAGCCGAGGAGGCCGGCCAGGCCGATGACCCAGTTCGACAGAAGAAACGCCTGGCCGAGCGCCAGCAGCAGGAAGGACGTGTACATGGGATGGCGCACCAGCGCGTAGGGTCCGCCGCTGACCAGCTTGTGCTGGTCGCGGATCTCCAGGGAGATCGACCAGTTGCGGCCGAGCTCCTTGTGCGACCGGCGGAACGTCCACAGGGCGGTGACAAGGATGATCGCGCCGAGCGCGACGATCCAGGGATTGGCGGAATAGTCGGCAAAGCTCGGAAAGCCGGTCGCGACATGGATCGCGGGCAGGGCGGCCATGCCGAGCAGCGCGGCAGCCAGGCCGACCGTGTCGGATAATGTGCGCTGGCTGGTGACCACTTGCACGCGCCGCGCCCGCCGTTCGAACGGATAGCGGACCACGTACCAGGCAACGACGCCCAGCACCCATAGGATCTTGCCGGCGAGCGCCGTCGACAGGCTCGAGATCACCTCAGCCCGCTCGGACGGCCGTGGTCAGCGAGACGCGGGTTCCGGCGTTCATCTCGCGCAGTTTGGTGACGAACTGCTGCGGCCGAAGCTGGATCGACGGGGTCTTGTAGCCCATCGACCGGGCGATGTCGGCGACGAAGGCGTTGCAGTTGTAGAGTGCCGCGTGCCAGACGGGCGAACTCGCCTGCAGCTTGCGGATAGAGGCGACCACCTTTCGGTATTCGGGCTCGGTGAGCATGACGCGCCAGCTCGCCGACCGGTATTCCTCTTCCAGGTCGCCGTCGCTCCAGCCGGTTTCGGCCGGCACCGGCACCAAATGGCCGAGCACGTAGGGAACGGCGCTTTCCGACTTGGGATGGAGGCCGGCGACCTCGGGATTGATCATCTCGCCGGTCCTGGTGGCACGGCCGAAGACGACATAGGTATGGCCGTAGCTCTTGGCATAGCGCGAGCGGAATTCGATGAAGTAGCGCTGGTCGCCGCTGGGGACCGACGCCGTCGTCTCCTGCCGCTGCGCTGCGGCGGCAGCGGTGGCAACGACCGGAGAGGCAGGATCATCAGCGCCCGATACGAAGCGAGGTCTCGGACTGGTGTCCTGGCATGCAGTAACCGCCATCATCAGCAGGGTGGCGGAGAGTATGCGGCCGACTATGGATTGCATTCCCGCGATTCCACTTCCGAACGCGGATAAGTTCAGACCAGAAGCCAATCCGTGTCTTCAACCTACTATAGAAAACAAGCGACGACGGTCCCAAGGACCGCTGGTCCGGACATGCTCGATGTGGAAGGGCGGTTAGCCCTTCCACATCCAAGCGGGACGAGTCCCTTACTTGTAGACAGGAGCCGGTCCGGTCTCGACGACGGCTGGAGCCGGGGCTTTGCCCTTGCCCTTGCCGATCGTTTCGCAGCCGCTGAGGCTGACGACGGAAATCACGGCCACTACTGCGATTAGAAGTTTGCTCATAAGCAATCCCTCTCCTTACGATGGAATGGGTGTCAACGGCACCGTCCCACAATGGTTGCGGGTCGCAGCAAGGTAGCCGTGAAAGGAGTCCAAGCCTAGTGCAATTAAGACACACCTGCGCTCCGGACTGCCGTTCAGGAGCGACTTTGCGCCCGTAAGCGACGGGCGCGGTTAAGAAATCCTATCGAAGGAGCGGTTCGCGAGGCGGCCGGGCGAATCAATCGCTGATTCGGAAGCGCGAATCAGATGACCAGAACCCGTGTGCCTTCGGGGGTACGGTCGTAGAGGTCGATGATGTCCTCGTTGGTCAGGCGGATGCAGCCGCTCGACACCGCCGTGCCGATGGTCCACGGCTCGTTCGTGCCGTGCAGGCGGAACATCGTGTCGTTTCCGTTGCGATAGAGATACAGCGCCCGTGCACCGAGCGGATTTTGCGGCCCGCCCGGGACACCTCCCGCGTACTGGACCAGATGCGGCTTGCGCCGCATCATGTTAGCCGTGGGAGTCCATGACGGCCATTCCGCCTTGCGCCCGATGGTCGCAATCCCCTTGAGCGACAATCCTTCCTGTCCGACGCCCACGCCATAGCGGGTCGCCCAGCCATCCGGCTCGACGGCGTAGAGATGACGCTCCGAGGTGTTGACGACGATCATTCCCGCCGGCTCGCTGCCGTAATAGCGCACCCGCTGGCGGCGGAAACGCGGATCGATCCGCACGTTGTGGGCGGACGTCTGCGGCGTCACCGCACGCGCGAACGGCATGCAGCCGCTCACCATCAGCGCAAGGCCGCCTAGTAGCAATCCCCGACGGGTCATCGTGAAATTCACCATCCATAAGTTCGACAACTCGTCGGCAGATACCACAACCGCCTTAATCTCCGGTATCTCCAAAACGTCACACTGGACGCCTTGTGATCGCGCCGGCCCGGCTGCATTGGGTACAGACGCGCTCAAGGGATGGAAACAGGGAACACCCTCTGCTTTGATGTCATTGCATACGATAACCAATTTGCTGCGGCCTCCCGCCGCTCCAGGCCATAAGGAAACAAAACCATGAGGCCTCGCTTCGAAGGAAAGGTCGTGATCGTGACGGGCGGCGGCTCCGGCATCGGCGCGGCGGTTGCCAGACAACTCGGCGAGGAAGGTGCCGAGGTCATCGTGGCCGACATCGTTGCCGACACTGCCAGCGGCGTCGCCGGGGAAATCCGGAGCAAGGGCGGCAAGGCCCACGACTTCACCGTCGACGTGTCCGATGCGCAGGCCGTGGAAAAGCTGGTCGAATTCAGCGTGCGCACATGCGGCGGGCTGGACCTTGCAGTCAACAATGCAGGCATCGTCGGTGTCCGCAAGGCTACTGCCGACGTTCCGCTCGAAAGCTGGCACGAACAGATGGCCGTCAATCTGAACGGCGTGTTCTACTGTATGAAATACGAGATTGCCGCCATGTTGAAGCGTGGCGGCGGCGCCATCGTCAACATGTCCTCCGTCCTGGGCACTGTCGGCTTGCCGACCGCGGCCGCCTATACGGCGGCCAAGCACGGCATCATCGGTCTGACCAAGGTCGCAGCGATGGAATATGCGCGGCTGGGCATCCGCATCAATGCCGTGGCACCGGGCCTGATCGACACGACGCTGCTGTCGGAACACGTCGAGGCAGGCGGCCGGCGCATGATGGCGCTGCAGCCGATGGGCCGGCGCGGCAAGCCGGAAGAGGTAGCGGAACTCGTCTGCTTCCTTCTGTCGGAGCAGGCGAGCTTCGTCACCGGCAGCTGTCACCTGGTCGACGGCGCCTACTGCGCGCATTGAAGCCGGTCTCGCCTGGGTGACATTTCGGCCTGGCCGGAATTGCTTGGCTCCAGCGGGCCGGCGGCATGGAGGCATCAGCTCGGCCTCCGCCGCTTGCCTGCCGCGTCGTGCTGTGGGGCGCGGCCCCGTCTTCAGCCCTGCCGGGAAGCGCTCCACTCGCCCCCGCCTTCGATGCTGCCGCTCATCGTGTCGTCCGCCCCGACCTGTCCGGTATAGCGGCGGTCGCCTGCGGTGAAGGTGATCGAACGGCCATCCATCCGCGCGTTGCTGATGGGCTGTGTCTCGCCATTGGCGGTCAGCGTGCCGGCAAGCATCTGATAGGTCTGGGTCAGCGTGAGTTCGCCATCACCCAGGCGCCACTGGCCCTCCACCTTGGCCGGAATGGTCCATTTGTAGGCATTGCAATAGCTCGTGCAATCGCCGCCGGCCTCGACCTGTTCATCCGCCTGCCAGTCGTCCATGTCGAAGGAGTTGGAAACCACACGCGTGCCCGGCTCCATATCGAGCAGGATCGGCCGAAGTCTCAGGTTCAGTTCGGGCAGCAGGAACAGCGTGATGACGGTGGCTTCGGAAAAGTCGGATTCGAAGATGTCGCCTTGCGCGAAGGTGGCGCGGTCCGAGAGCCCGGCCGCTTCGGCATTGCGCCGCGAAAGCGCGACCATATCGTGGTTGTATTCGATGCCGTGGGCGCGCGCGCCGAGCCTGGCCGCGGTGATCACCGTGCGCCCGTCGCCGGAGCCAAGGTCGATGACGTAGTCATCCTTGGTGACTCCGCCCATCTCGAGCATCCGGTCGACGAGTGCTTGCGGCGTGGGCACCCACACCACATCCTTGCCGTCCTGTCCGACCTTCGGAGAGTACGGCTGGTCGGAGGCCATGCCGGCTGGCACGAGAGGGCCGCCGAGCGCCAGGGCGGACACCGTGCAGACGATGGCGATCTTTCGGAAGTTAAACATGGGCTTCTCCTTGTTGGACTTCGGTTCGTCAGTCGCGAAGCGTGGCGGGTGCAGGCGCGGGGGAGCGCTTGGGTCTGGCAGTCTCGCCGTTGCGGCGAAAGAGCAGCAGCACCGCGCCCACGGCGAGAACGCCGACGCCGATGAGCGCCGCGGCGCCCGTATAGGCAAGGCTGGCATGCAGCATGTAGGCGCATGTCAGGCAGAAAAGGATCGGCGTCAGCGGATAGAGAGGCACCTTGTAGGGCAGGACGCGGTCAGGCTCCCGGAGCCGCAGGACGAACACGGCCAGGCCGGTAAGCAGCAGGAACCCCCAGAAGACCGGCGCCGTATAATCGACCATCGCCTGGAAGCCGTCGCGTGTGGCCGCGCCCATCACCACCAGCGCCAGCGCGACGGCACCCTGCGCGATCAGGCCGTTTGCGGGATTGCGGCCGCGCTCGTCCCATTCGCCGACGCGGGGTAGCAGCGTCAGGTCGCGCGCCATGGCGAAGTAGACGCGACCGCCGGTGAAGATCGTCGCGTTCAGCGTCGAAACGGCGGCCACGAGAATGGCAAGGCTTACGATGAACGTACCGGACGGACCCGCCGCCAACGCCATCATGTCGGCGGCGACTGCCTGGGAGGCGCGCAGGCCGTCGAGACCCAGCACGGAAAGGAGCGCGACGTTCGCCAGGACGTAGAGCGTCGTCAGGATTGCGGTTCCCAGCACCAGGACCCTGGCGATGTTCCGCCGTGCGTCCTTGAGTTCGCCGGTCAGATAGGCCGCCTCGTTCCAGCCGCCATAGGTGAGCAGCACGAAGATCATCGCCATGCCGAGGGCAGCCGATTGCGGCGCCGGCGCTGCGGCTTCCAACGCCGGTCCCGGGGAGGCCAGCAGGCCGAAGCCGATGATGGCGGCGATCGCGGCGATCTCCACGAGCGTGACGGCGACCTGCAGCGTCTTGCTCTGCAAGGTCCCGACGACGTTGATCCCTGTGAACAGGATGATCGCCAGCGCAGCGTAGAGAGCGGGGCCGTAGGCGCCGAGCGGCAGGATCCGCGCCGCGTAGTCGCCGAGGACGAAGGCCACTCCGGCGATGGCGCCGGTCTGTATCACCGACGCGCGTGCCCAGCCGAACAGCAGTGCCAGCGGCTTGCCATAGGCGCGGGACAGGAAATGATACTCGCCGCCGGCGTGCGGATGCGCGGCCGACAGTTCGGCATAGCAAAGCGCGCCAATCAGCGTGACGAGCCCGCCAGCGACCCAGACGGCCACGAAAGCCAGTTCGCTGTCGACGTTGGCGGCAACGAGCGAGGGGGTCCGGAAGATTCCGATGCCGACAACCAATCCGACCATGATCGTGACTGCGTCGAAGACCGACAGCGACGCCTGGGGAAGAGAACGATCATGTGCCGGCATTCAGAACCTCGCTTGCCATAGCTGCTCCCACGCCCGCGGCGATCATGACCGCCACATGTCGCAGAGCTCTGTCAGGCAAGCCGGAATGCGTCGCCGAATGTCCCAGGACGCGCGGTCGACATATTTCGGTACAAACTTTCAGGAAGCCGGCGTCGGCATCATGAATGTCGCGTAGGTCGACAGCCTCTCGGCATCAGCGTTGCGATTCGCCGAACTCCGAACCGGCGAACGACGGCACCATGCCGCTCGACCGGATGGTTGGGTGCGCTTTTCGCCAGCAAGCGCCGTTCCGGCCTTGCGGAATAGGGCGAGCCGACCGTGTCCGATCCAGAAAATGCGGGCTGGCATGATCCGCCGGAAGGCCGCGGCGTCAGCGTCGGTCGCCGCGCTGCAGGCTTCTACGGCTTAGGATCAGCCTTGAGATAGGCGATCACGTTGGCCAGGTCCTCGTCCGACTTCAAGCCGGGAAACGCCATCTTGCCCTTCGGGATGACAGCTTTCGGATCGCGGAGATAGGCCGTCAGATTGGCGTCGTCCCATACGAGCCCGCCGGCGCCCGCCTCCTTGATGTTGTCCGAGAATTTGCCGGCAAAGCTCTCGAGAGTGCCGGCCTTGCGGCCGACCACGCCGAGCAGCGACGGGCCTATCTTGTTCTTGTCGGTCTTCGCATCGTGGCAGGACATGCACTTGTTGAAGACCTTCTTGCCGGCAACGGCATCGCCGTCCGCCTGCGCGGCCGACGATATGAGTAGCGCTGCCATGGCGAGGCTTGCCGTCATTCTCATGGGGTATTCCTCCTGTCTTCAACGCGGGACTGGTGGGGCGCCGCCCGGCAGCATGGCTCGGATCACGGCGTGATCCAGAAGCCGAGCAGCAGCAGCACGATGGCGCCAAGGCCGATGATGAGAAGCGTTCTCGTGTCCATGACGCCACTTCCGCTTGTGCTTTCCTGTCCGTGAGCCTGACGCCGGCCGGCGTCTCTGAAGGATTGGGACTTCAAACGCTGTCGGCGGCCGTCCCTACGGGCTGGGCCCGAAGAAGGTGAGCCGGGTCCACAGCGTGTATTCCGACTCGACGGCCATGATCCACACGAAGACCAGCACGGCGATCGGCGGCACAAGGATGGCGTAGACGAGCGCCAGCCGCTCCCAGGCCATGTGCATGAACACGGCGACGATCAGGCCCGCCTTCAGCATCATGAAGATCAGGATCAGCGACCATCGCAGCGCGCCCTGAACGTGGAAATAGTCCACCATGTAGGAGGCGGCGCTGAGGATGAAGAGCCACACCCAGACGACTAGGTAGAGCTTTATCGGGTGCTCCTGATGGGTGTCGGTGGGGACTGCGGCGATCTGGCCGGCATGCATCTCCTGCCCGTGTGCGGTCGCTTCAGCCATGTCCCTTCCTCACCACAGATAGAAGAACGCGAAGATGAAGACCCAGACGAGATCGACGAAGTGCCAGTACAGGCCCATGATCTCGACGCTCTCGTAATTGCCCCGCCGGCTGGTGAAGAAGCCGCGCGCACCGGTGTCGTAGTCGCCGCGCCAGACTTTTCGGGCGATGATGATCAGGAAGATCACGCCGAAGGTGACGTGGGTGCCGTGGAAGCCGGTGATCATGAAGAAGGAGGAGCCGAACTGCGCCGCGCCCCACGGATTTCCCCAGGGACGCACACCTTCCGTGATCAGCTTGGTCCATTCGAACGCCTGCATGCCGACGAAGGTGGCGCCGAGGGCGGCGGTCAGCAGCATCAGGATCGCGGTCTTGCGGCGGTCGCGCCGGTAGCCGAAATTCACCGCCATCGCCATCGTGCCGCTGGAGGAGATCAGCACGAAGGTCATGATGGCGATCAGGATCAGCGGGACGTTCTGGCCGCCAATATGCAGGGCGAACACCTCGCTCGGGTTGGGCCACGGCACGCGCGTCGACATGCGAGCGGTCATATAGGAGAGCAGGAAGCAGCCGAAGATGAAGGTGTCCGAGAGCAGGAAGATCCACATCATAGACTTCCCCCAGGAGACGTTCTTGAACGCCCGCTGGTCGGAGGCCCAGTCGGCGGCGACGCCGCTGAGGCCGGGCCTGAGCTGTCTGTGATCGGTTGCGGTGGTCTCGGCCATCCTCCACTCCCTTAGGTCAGCAGCTGCCGGCAGAGATCGATGAAGTCGTTGGCCCAGCCGGCGAGCAGCACCAGCAGCGCCAGCCAGATCAGCAGCAGGAAATGCCAGTACATGGCGCACAGTTCGACACGCTGGGCGATCCGGGCCGAGGCGCCCTCGCGCCAGGCGCCGGCCATCGCCCAGCCGAGCCCGACAAGGCCGCCGAGGATGTGCAGCGCATGCATGCCGGTCAGCAGGTAGAAGAAGCTGGTGGCGGGGTTGCCGGTCAGGAAATAGCCGCCGTCGGCGAGCGTCCGCCACGCCGTCATCTGGCCGGCGAGGAAGGCAAGCGTCGTGAGACCGCCGGCGACGAGCGCCAGCCGCAGCATGTCCGGCTGGTTCCTGCGGGCGGCCATGACCGCCACATGCAATGCGACGCTGCTCAGGATCAGCAGCCCCGTATTGAGCCACAAAACGCTGGGCAGGGGCGGAGCGCGCCAGTCGGACAGCTCCATGCGCATGAAATAGGCGCTGGCGAACAGGGCGAAGAGGCAGCCGACGACGGCCAGGAACACGCCGAGTCCGAGCTTCGCTGTCGGGACACCGGTGGATTCGAGGCCGGGCAGCACGCCGGCCGCGCCCTGTTCGAGCCAGGGTTTCGACATCAGCCGCTGCTGCGCCAGCCACCAGAAGGAGATGCCGGCGATCACCAGGATGAAGACGATGACGACGCTCATGCCGGCGCCGCCTTCTCGGGCCACGGGTCGTTCTGCGGGATGAAGTCCTGCGGCGCGCCGGGCACGCTGTAGTCATAGGCCCAGCGATAGACCAGCGGCACCTCCTTGCCCCAGTTGCCATGCGGCGGCGGCGTGGTCGGCGTCTGCCATTCCAGGCTGGTGGCACGCCATGGATTGCCGCCGGCGTCGCGGCCGTAGCGCAGGCTCCAGAACATGTTGAACAGGAACACCAGCTGGGCGAAGCCGACGATCAGCGCGGCAACGGTGATGAAGGCGTTCAGCGTGTGCACCGAATCGGGGATGAAGGCGGTCTCGCCGAGTTCGGGGTAGCGCCGCGGCACGCCGACCAGGCCGACATAGTGCATCGGAAAGAAGATCGCGTAGGCGCCGATGAAGGTGACCCAGAAGTGGAACTGGCCCATCCACTCGTTGAACATGCGGCCGGTCATCTTGGGATACCAGTGGTAGATCGCGCCGAAGACCACCATGATCGGCGCGACGCCCATCACCATGTGGAAATGCGCCACAACGAACATGGTGTCGGACAAGGGCACGTCGACCACGACGTTGCCGAGGAACAGGCCGGTCAGCCCGCCATTGACGAAGGTGACGATGAAGGCCAGCGCGAACAGCATCGGGATGGTGAGATGGATGTCGCCGCGCCACAGCGTCAGCACCCAGTTGTAGACCTTTATCGCGGTGGGGACGGCGATGATCAGCGTCGTGGTGGCGAAGAAGAAGCCGAACCACGGATGCATGCCCGAGACGTACATGTGATGCGCCCAGACGATGAAGGACAGCGCGCCGATGCCGACGATCGCCCACACCATCATGCGGTAGCCGAAGATGTTTTTTCGCGCATGCGTGCTGATGAGGTCCGACACGATGCCGAAGGCGGGCAGGGCGACGATGTAGACCTCCGGGTGGCCGAAGAACCAGAACAGGTGCTGGAACAGGATCGGGCTGCCGCCGCCGTATGAGAGCTGCTCGCCCATCTCGACCAGCGCCGGCATGAAGAAGCTGGTGCCGAGCACGCGGTCGAACAGCATCATGACGCAGGCGACGAACAGCGCCGGGAAGGCGAGCAGCGCCATCACGGTGGCGGTGAAGATGCCCCAGACGGTGAGCGGCATGCGCATCAGCGTCATGCCGCGGGTGCGCCCCTGCAGCACGGTGACCACATAATTGAGGCCGCCCATGGTGAAGCCGATGATGAATAGGATCAGCGACGCCAGCATCAACAGGATGCCGGCCTGCTGGCCGCCGGGCGTGCCGGAGAGGATCGCCTGCGGCGGATAAAGCGTCCAGCCGGCGCCGGTCGGGCCGCCCGGCGCGAAGAAGCTCGCCACCAGCACCAGTACTGCGAGCAGGTAGATCCAGTAGGAGAGCATGTTGACGTAGGGGAACACCATGTCCCGCGCGCCGACCATCAGCGGGATCAGGTAGTTGCCGAAGCCGCCGAGGAACAGCGCGGTGAGCAGGTAGATCACCATGATCATGCCGTGCATGGTCACGAACTGGTAGTAGGCTTCCGGCGTGATGAAGTCGAAGGTGCCGGGGAAGCCGAGCTGCAGGCGCACCAGCCAGGACAGCACCAGCGCCACCAGGCCGATCGCCATTGCGGTGCCGGCATACTGGATGGCGATGACCTTGGCGTCCTGCGAGAAGACGTAGGTCGTCCACCAGCTATGGGGATGATAGAGTTCGACATCCGGGACTTCCGCGGGCGGGATCGCATCGACCGCGCGAGGCGTGATATCGACCATCACGTCACCTCCTCATCCTCCGGCGAGGCCCGGGGCGGTCCGGGCCGCGTCACATGCAGAATTCCGCTATGCCGCCGCCTCCCTGCTCATGGCTGCACCATCTCGGCCGCGCCGACCTGCTCGGGAGCGGTGAGTTGGGCGAAGGTCGACTGCTCCTGCAGCCAAGCCTGGTAGTCTTCCTCCGTGTCGACGGCGACGACGCCGCGCATGAAGCCGTGCCCGGTGCCGCAGAGTTCGGCGCACAGCACCTCGAAGCTGCCGGTGCGGGTCGGCGTGAACCAGAAATAGGTCACCGAGCCGGGGACCATGTCCATCTTGGCGCGGAACTCCGGCACGTAGAAATCGTGCAGCACGTCGATCGAGCGCAGCAGCATCTTGACCGGCTTGCCGACGGGCAGGTGCAGGTCGGCGGCCTCGACGATCACGTCGTCCTGGCCGTTCGGATCCTCCGGATTGATGCCGAGGGGGTTTTCCGCGCTGACCAGGCGGCTGTCGGAGGTGCCGAGCTTCCCGTCGGCGCCCGGCAGGCGATAGCTCCACTGCCACTGCTGGGCGATCACCTCCACATCGGTCGCGTCGTCGGGAACGGTGATGAACTGGCTCCACACATAGAGGCCGGGGGCGAGCATCGCCGCCACGCCGATCCCGGTGACGACCGTGAGCCAGGTCTCCAGCCGCTTGCTCTCCGGCTCGTAATGCGCCTTGGAGCCTTCCTTGTGGCGGAAGCGCCAGACGCAATAGGCCATGAACAGCACCACGGCGGCGAAGACGACGCCGGTGATCCAGAATGTGATGACGAGGGTGTGGTCGATATAGTCCCAGTTGGACGCTATGGGCGTCCACCACCATGGGCTCAAGAGGTGAAAGAGCACCGAGCCCACGACAACGAGAACGAGTGCAAGCGCAATCGCCATGCTCCGTTCCTCCCGGCGCGTCGAGTATCGACTCGACTCCTCCTCCAAGGTCGCCAAAGGCGCATCATGCTTCATTTGTGCGACAAATTCCTGCGACGGATGGTCGCAGAGCGTGAGCCGCCGCGGGGAACGACGACGCGCATGACGTGCAGTCCGTGGCGCCCGAACCGCCGAGCGGAGGCGCCTGCCCGTACCGATGTGACGCCGCCTTGACGGGCCTTGCCTGCCCTGTACCCTGAAAGCCGGCAGAGGGGCAGGGGAGGACATCATGACGGCAAGAGGATGCCGCACCGGCTTGGCGGTTGCGGGAATTGTGCTGTTTCTCGGGACCGCCGCGGCGGCCGCGGACGGCGCAATCGTGCTGCGTGGCGCACGTGTGCTCACCATGGATCCCGCCAAACCGGAGGCGCAGGCGATCGCGCTCGTCGACGGCGCCATCGCGGCGGTGGGCTCGGCCGAGGACATCGCGCCTTTCCTTAAGGGAGCGACGGTCTACGACCTGCCCGAAACCGCGCTGGTGCTGCCCGGTTTCCAGGACTCGCATAATCACCTGATCTGGAGCGCGACCGCGGCTGAGGACATCAGCCTGACGGATGTCGCCGACGAAGCGGGGCTGCGCGCCGCCATCGAGCCGACGCTGTCCAAATTGCCGGACGGTGCCTGGCTGCGTGGCGGCGGCTGGAGCGTTGCTGTGTACAAGGATCTGTCCGCCAAGGCGCTGGACGCGATCACCGGCGACCGACCGGCTTACTTCGAGGATGTCGACGGCCACTCCGGCTGGGCGAACTCAGCCGCGCTGAAGGCGGCAGGCATCGATGCCTGCACCAAGGATCCGGAAGGCGGGCGCATCGAGCGCGACGCGCAGGGCAACCCGACCGGGCTGCTGCGCGAGACCGCGATGGCGCTCGTCGGCGACCTTCTGCCCGACTATCCCGAGGCGCAGGTGGATGCCGGACTGGAGAAGGGCCAGACCGAGGCGCTGAGCTACGGCATCACCGCCATCATCGATCCTTCCGCCACGGAGTGGATGCTGGCCGGCTACCAGCGCGCCGACGGCGCGGAAAAACTCAAGCTCAACGTGGAGGCCGCCGTCAAGATCGAGGCGGAGGAGGGCGCGGCAGGCGCGCAACGCGTGCTTGGCCTCAAGAACCGTTACACCAGTCCGCACCTGGAGGTGACGTCGGTGAAGCTCTTCGTCGACGGCGTCATCGAGACCGGCACGGCGGCGCTGCTCGAAGCCTATGTCGGCTCCAATTCAGCCGGCGACCCGCTGTTCACCCAGGAGCAACTCGATGCCGTTGCAGTCGCGGCCGACAGGGTCAATCTGCAACTGCACGCACATGCGATCGGCGACCGTGCCGTGCGCATGGCGCTCGACGCCTATGCGGCGGCGCGGAAGGCCAACGGGGCGCGCGACAGCCGCCACCAGATCACCCATCTCGAGCTGATAGACCCGGCCGACATCCCGCGCTTCAAGGAACTCGGCGTCATCGCCAACATCCAGGCGCTGTGGGCCTATCCCGACACCTATATCGTCGACCTGACCGAGCAGAAGATCGGGCCGGAGCGCTCGCAATGGCTCTATCCCTTCGGCGCCTTGAAGAACGCCGGCGCGACGCTCGCGGGCAGCAGCGACTGGAGCGTATCGTCGATGAACCCTCTGGAGGCGATCCAGACCGGTGTCTTGCGGCAGGACATCGCCGACCCCAACGGCAAGGTGCTGACGCCGCAGCACAAGCTCGACGTGATGGACATGGTCGCGGCCTATACGATCAACGGCGCCTATGCCGCTTTCGACGAGGACAATTCCGGCTCGCTGACCGTGGGCAAGCGAGCGGATGTGGTCGTGCTCGACCGCGACATCACCAAGGTGCCGCCGACCGAGATTTCCCAAGGCAAGGTGCTGGCCACGATGATCGAGGGCGTGCCGGTCTATGAGGGCGAGGGCCTGCCGAAGCCGGCGGGGCCGTAACCTACCTCGCCGCAGGGAAGGTCCGTTCCAGCCACTCCTTCGGCAGGGCCGGCACGAGATTGCCGTCGCGGCCGGTCATGTCGTCGTTGGCGACGAGGCTGTTGAGGATCGCCTCCTCGGTCGCCTGCACCACAGCGTCGAAAAACGGATCGATGTCGGAATCGGGAATGAAGTCCGCCCGGCAAAGCTTTCCAGCCTCGGCGGTTGCTGCTTCCGCGTTGGCGGTCGAGAAGGCGAGAAAGATGTCGCCCGAGCTGTGATAGCCGAGGCCGCCGGTCATCGCCACGCCGAGCGGTACACGCCGCGCCAGGCGTTTGAGCTGATGCGGCAGCAGCGGCGCGTCGGTCGCCACGATGGCGATGATCGAGCCTTTCTCGGCACGCAGCGTCTTCTCCACGAGTTCGGGCTGCGACAAGGTTGGCGCGGCGGGCAGGCCGCGCACGGTGAAGTTCTTGCAGTTGCCGAAGTTCGCCTGCACGAACACGCCGACGGTGAAGCGCTGGCCCTGCCAGTCGACCAGCCGCGAGGCCGTGCCCGAACCGGCCTTCAAGCCGAAAGCGACCATGCCGGTACCGCCGCCGACGCTGCCTTCCTCGATCGGCCCGGAGGCTGCCGTGTCCAGCGCCTGCGACACGTGCTCGAAGGTTACGTGATGGCCGTTGATGTCGTTGAGGAAACCGTCATAGGTCTCGGCCGCCACCGGCAGGCCCCAGGCCGATTCAACGGCCTTCGGCAAGGCCTTGTTCAGCCAGCGCAAAGTGCCGTCGCGGGTGACGCCGCAGGAATGCGTGTTGGTGATGGTGATTGGGAAGTTGAAGGCGCCGATCTCCTCGATCAGGTGCGACCCGGTCAACTCGCCATTGCCGTTGGCGCTGAAGATGCCGGCATAGACCGGCGTCGCCAGCTCGGCCACCGGTCTCGGCAGGATGGCGGTGACGCCGGTACGCACCGGCCCCTTGCCGGCGACAAGCGGTCCGTCGCCGGAGATCAGCGAGACATAGCCGACCGAAACGCCCGGCACGCCGGTGATGGCGTTCCAGCGGTCGGCTCGCCCTCGAAGGGAATGGCGAAGGCGCGGGCCCGCGGCTTGCCGGAGGGTGTCGAACGAGGATCGGTCGTCATGGCGAGCTCAGCACGAATCGGAACGCCCGTCAGCATAGCGGCCGACGATCGGAAAGTCCGTCACAGCCGCTTTCCGGCCACGTCGAACCAGTGGAGTTTTGCGGTCTCGACCATGGCCGACAGGCCGTCGCCTGTCTGCGTCGCCGTGCGGCCGGCGGCACGCAGGACGAGGCGCTCGCCGGCCATGCGGCAGTAGATGAAACTCTCCGCCCCCACCGGTTCGACTCCTTCGACCGCCATATCGAGAGACAGGCCGGCCGCTCCATTGCCTGAAGCTGCGCCGCCGCGGGGGTTCAATGTCGCGTCCTCGGGACGGAAGCCCAGGGTTGCCGCATCGGCGGGCGCAGCCAGCGCGGTCCGCCCGGCGGACAATGCGGCTACGGGCAGCAGGTTCATCGGCGGTGCACCTATGAAGGCGGCGACGAAGGTGGAAGCCGGCTTCTCGTACACGTCGAGCGGAGCGCCGATCTGCTCGACCTCTCCGGCATTCATGACGACGAGGATGTCGGCCAGCGTCATCGCCTCGAGCTGGTCGTGGGTGACATAGACCGAGGTGACGCCGAGCGCCCGCTGCAGGCTCTTGATCTCGACCCGCATCTGCCCGCGCAGCTTGGCGTCGAGATTGCTGAGCGGCTCGTCGAACAGGAACACCTTCGGGTAGCGCACGATCGCCCGGCCCATGGCGACGCGCTGGCGCTGGCCGCCGGAAAGTTCGCGCGGCCGGCGCTCCAGCAGATGCGCGAGTTCCAGCGTCTTGGCGGTGGCGCGCACGCGGGCGTCGATCTCTTCCTTCGGCGTGCCGCGGTTGCGCAGGCCGTAGGCCATGTTGTCGTAGACGTTCATATGCGGGTAGAGCGCGTAGTTCTGGAACACCATGGCGATGTCGCGCTCGGCCGGGCCGACGGCGTTCACCACCTTTTCGCCGATGGACACGGTTCCCGACGTGATCGCCTCCAGCCCGGCGATCATTCGCAGCAGCGTGGACTTGCCGCAGCCCGACGGCCCGACCAGCACGCACAGCGCTTTGTCGGGAATGGCGATCGAGACGCCCTTCACCGCCTCGACATTGCCGAAATAGGTCTTGCGGACGTCCTTCAGGTCGACGGTGGCCACTCACTTCTCCGTTTCGATGAGACCGCGCACGAACCACCGCTGCATCAGCACCACCACCAGGATGGGCGGCAGGATGGCCAGCACCGCCGTCACCATGACGAGATGCCATTCCGTGTCGGCATCGGCGAAAGACACCATCTTTCTCAGACCGATGACGATGGTGTTCATGTCGTTGCGGTTGGTGACCAGCAGCGGCCACAGATATTGCGTCCAGCCGTAGATGAAGAGGATGACGAAGAGCGCGGCGATGTTGGTGCGCGACAGCGGCAGCAGGATGTCCTTGAAGAACTTCCACGGACCGGCGCCGTCGACGCGCGCGGCCTCGACCAGCTCGCCGGGAATGGTCAGGAAGAACTGCCGGAACAGCAGCGTCGCGGTGGCCGAGGCGATCAGCGGCACGATCAGCCCGGCATAGGTGTCGATCAGCCCGAAATCGACCATCACCTTGTAGGTGGGCAGGATACGGACCTCGACCGGCAGCATCAGCGTGATGAAGATCAGCCAGAAGAAGGTCATCCTGAGCGGGAAGCGGAAGAACACGATGGCATAGGCCGACAGGATAGAGATGACGATCTTGCCGACGGCGATGCCGAGCGCCATCACCGTCGAATTGAACAGCAGCGTGCCGACGCCGACCCCACCGATACGGCCGACACCGCCGAATATCGCCTCGTAGTAGTTGGCAAAGAAGCGATCGCCCGGCACCAGCGGCAGCGGCGGGCGCAGGATCGTCTGCAGCGTCTGCGTCGAGGCGACGAAGGTGTAGTAGATCGGGAAGGCGACGAGCACCACGCCGAGGATCAGCAGGACATGGGCGATGTAGGTGCGGAGTGGGGAGGAGCCGATCATGGGCTTTCCTCCCCCCTCGAGGGGGAGGTGCCGCCGAAGGCGGCGGAGGGGGTAGCCTCAGGAGGAACCAACCTTTCGCCGGCGACGAAAGGTTCGCGGCGCCCGGCCCGGCGCGGCTCCACCCCCTTGAGGGGAGGTCGGCGGGCGCAGCCCGCCGGGCGGGGTACGAGCGGCCGTGCTCGACGCCCTGTTGTTCGCGTGCGTTTCAGAAAGGGCCGGCGCGTTGCCGGACTTACCCCACCCGGCCGCTTCGCGGCCACCCTCCCTTCGAGGGGGAGGGATACTTGGCGCGCTGCCTCGGCGACCCCCTCTGTCGGCTTCGCCGACATCTCCCCCTCGAGGGGGGAGAATGCGCCGCGCCTAACCATAATGCACCTTCTTCTCGACGTAGCGGAACTGCACGGCCGTGAGCGCGATGACGATCGCCATCAGGATCACCGACTGGGCGGCGGAGTCGCCGAGGATCAGGTTGACGAAGCCGTCATTGTAGACCTTGTAGACCAGCGTCTCGGTCGCCTTGCCGGGGCCGCCGCCGGTCACCGCGTGGATGATGCCGAAGGTATCGAAGAAGGCGTAGGTGGTGTTGATCACCAGCAGGAAGAAGGTCGTCGGCGCGAGCAGCGGGAAGACGATCGTCCAGAACCGCTTCGTCTCGCCGGCGCCGTCGATCGCCGCCGCCTCGATCAGTGTCCTTGGGATCGCCTGCAGGCCGGCGACGAAGAACAGGAAGTTGTAGCTGATCTGCTTCCACGCGGCCGCGGCCACCACCAGCACCATGGCCTGGTTGCCGTTGAGCAGGGGATCCCAGGCGATACCCATCGCGCGCAAGGCATAGGAAAGCGAGCCGATCGACGGGTTGAACAGGAACAGCCACAGCATGCCGGCGATCGCCGGAGCCACCGCATAGGGCCAGATGAGCAGCGTGCGGTAGATGCCGCGTCCGCGCACCACCTTGTCGGCCATGACGGCCAGCAGCAGCGCCACCGCCATCGCCACCACCGTGGTGGCGACGGAGAAGACCACCGTGACGTAGAGCGAGTTCACGTAGTTCGGATCGGCCAGGACCTTGCGGAAATTGGCGAACCAGACGAACTGCGTCTTCAGCCCGAACGGGTCTTCGCGCAGCATCGACTGGTAGAGCGCCTGCGAAGCCGGCCAGTAGAAGAAGATCAGCGTGATGGCGAGCTGCGGCGCGAGCAGCAGATAGGGCAGGATCTTGTTGGGAAAGACGACGCGGGGTGTCATGAGGGCATTACCTCCGCCTTGAGGGGAGGTCGGCGGGTGCAGCCCGCCGGGTGGGGCACGAGCGGCAGTGCTCGACGCCACGAATTCGCGTGCTGTGACCGCTGCGCGGCCATCTCCCCCTCGAGGGGGGAGAATACGTCGGCCCGCATCAATTCCCCAGCGCTTCCTGGATCGCCTTGTTGCCGCGCTGGGCGGCGTTGTCCAGCGCCTGCTGGGCGGTCTGATCGCCCGCCAGCATCTTCTCGTATTCCTCGTTCAGGATGTCGCGGACCTGCGGCAGGTTGGCCAGCCGCACGCCCTTGGAATTCTCGGTCGGGGCCTTGCCCATCATCTGCTTGATCGGGATCTCGCGCGCCGGATTCTTCTCGTAGAAGCCGTCCGCCTTGGTCTTCTCGTAGGCGGCAAGTGTCACCGGCAGATAGCCAGAGACCTGGTGCAGGCGGGCTTGGATGTCGGTCTGCGACAGGAAATTGAAGAAGGCGGCGACAGCCTTGTATTCCTCATCCGACTTGCCGCCGAAGACCCACAGCGAGGCGCCGCCGGGAATCATGTTCTGCGACTCCGTATCGTAGGGCAGCATGCCCGTGCCGAAATTCATGCCCGACTTCACGACGTCGCCGAGGCCGCCGGAGGATTCGGTGAACAGGCCGCATTCGCCGGCCAGGAAGACCTGCTTGGCCTCGGAGGTGCGGCCGCCATATTTGAACGTGCCGTCCTTGGCGAGGTCGGCCAGCGCCTGGAAATGCTTCACGAAGGGTTCGGCATTGATCTTCAGCTCGACATTTAGGTCGGCGATGCCGTTTTCGTTGGTGCCCCACTGATAATCGTTCCAGGCGGCGAAATTCTCGGTGTGGATCCAGGTGAGCCAGGTCGAGGTGAAGCCGCAGGGCGCGGCGCCGCTCGATTTGATCTTCCTGGCCGCCTCCCAGACCTCATTCCAGGTCTTCGGCGGGTTGTCGACGTCGAGGCCGGCCTTCTGGAAGATGTCCTTGTTGTAATAGAGGATCGGCGAGGAGGAATTGTAGGGGAAGGACAGCATGGTGCCGTCCGGCTTCGAATAGTAGGAGACAATGCCGGGCAGGTACTGGCTCTTGTCGAACGGCTTGTCTCCCATTGCCAGCACGTCGGCGACCGGCTTGATGGCGCCCTCGGCGGCCATCATCGTGCCGGTGCCGGCGTCGAACACCTGCATGATCGTCGGCGGCTGCTTGGCGCGGAAGGCGGCGATGCCGGCATTCAGCGTCTCCGGATAGGTGCCTTTGAATACCGGCACCACCTTGTAGTCGCTCTGGCTCTCGTTGAACTCCTTCGAAAGCTGCTCGACGACCTCATTGTTGGCGCCGGTCATGGCATGCCACCAGGAGATCTCGGTGACAGCGAAGGAGGAGGTGGTGGAAAGCAGGGTGAAGGCGACGCCGGTGACGGCCGCCACGCCGTTGATCTTCATGGTTTCACTCCCGTTTTGTCATTGGCGAAGGGGTTGCTTCGCATCGGGGAGTATCGGCCGAATGTGACAGGCGGACAACGGGTTTTCGTCAAAACGTGTCCGACCCCCTGGGCTATTTCAGTGAAGCTATAGCGATGGCGGTTCGCTCGCGGCCGAGATCGTTTGGTCGCCGCGCCGGAAGCTTTCCAGCCATCCATCGCCGGAGCAGTTCCCCGATGGGGATGCGCTGCGCCTGCTCGGAAATCCGACGGCATGACACACGGGGCTATCGCCGGACTCCCTACAGCTTTGCCATTGGACAAACGCCAAGAGTTATGTTTGATTGAATATATCGATGCCGCCGTGCCGTGTGAGGAGCGGACGCATTTGTCATGAATGGAGACTTGTCGCGATGAAATGCAACGGCTTGGGGCTGCGGCTGCTGCTGGCCGCCGGCGGAATGACGGCGCTGCTTGCCGCGCCCGCGGCAAACGCCGACGACGGCTTGACGATCTTCGCCGCCGCCAGCCTCAAGAATGGGCTCGACGCGGTGAACACCGCCTGCGAGGCGGATGTCGGCGGCAAGGCGACGATCTCCTATGCCGCAAGCTCGGCGCTGGCCAAGCAGATCGAGCAGGGCGCGCCGGCAGACCTCTTCGTCTCCGCCGATCTCGACTGGATGGCTTATCTGTCGGAGAAGAATCTGACGAAGAAGGACACCGAGGTAAAGCTGCTCGGCAATAGCATCGTGCTGGTCGCGCCGGCCGATTCGCCTGCCGCCGCCGACATCGCGCCCGGTTTCGACATTGCCGGGCTGCTCGGCGACGGCAGGCTCGCCATGGCCAATGTCGATGCGGTTCCGGCCGGCAAATACGGCAAGGCGGCGCTCGAAAAGCTCGGCGTATGGGCCTCGGCCGAAGGCAAGGTGGCGCAGGCGGAGAACGTGCGCGCCGCGCTGGCGCTGGTCTCCACCGGCGAGGCGCCGCTCGGCATCGTCTACCAGACTGACGCCAAGGCCGATCCCAAGGTAAGAATCATCTACACCTTTCCCGCGGACTCGCATCCTCCCATCGAGTATCCCGCGGCGGTGACGGCCGGCGCCGACAGCGCCGCCGCGCCGGCCTTTCTGAAGTGCATGCAGTCGGCCAAGGCCAAGGCACTTTTCGAGGAGCAGGGTTTCACGGTACTGGTGCCGCCGGTCTCCAACTGAGCGGCATGATGTGAAGGCATGGAGTGGCTGGACCTCAGCCCGGACGAGTGGAACGCGGTCCGGCTCTCCATAAGGGTGTCTGTCTGGGCGACCGTCGTCGCCCTGCCGTTCGGCATCGCCATCGCCTTCCTGCTGGCGCGCCGGGATTTCTGGGGCAAGTCGCTGCTCAACGGCATCGTGCATCTGCCGCTGATCCTGCCGCCGGTTGTCACCGGCTACCTGCTGCTCATAACCTTCGGCCGGCGCGGCCCGGTCGGCGCGTTCCTGGCCGACAATTTCGGCATCGTCTTCTCCTTCCGCTGGACGGGGGCGGCGCTGGCCTGCGGAGTGATGGCCTTCCCGCTGATGGTGCGGGCGATCCGTCTTTCGATCGAGGCGGTCGACAAAAAACTCGAGGCGGCGGCCGGCACGCTCGGCGCCAACCCCGCCTGGGTGTTCTCCACCATCACGCTGCCGCTGATCTTCCCGGGCATCATCGCCGGCATGATCCTGTCCTTCGCGAAAGCCATGGGCGAGTTCGGCGCCACGATCACCTTCGTCTCCAACATTCCCGGCGAGACGCAGACCCTGCCGTCGGCCATCTACACCTTCACCCAGGTGCCGGGGGGCGATCTCGGCGCCCTGCGGCTCACTTTGGTGTCGATCGTCATCGCCATGATCGCCCTGGTGGCGTCCGAGCTCTTGGCGCGGCGGGTCAGCCGGCGGCTCGAAATCGAATGACGCTGTCGGTCCGCATCCGCCACAAGCAAGGCGATTTCCTGCTTGACGCGGCGTTCGAGAGCAGCGGGCGGCTCACCGCGCTGTTCGGCCCGTCCGGCTCCGGCAAGACGTCGCTGATCAATATGATCGGCGGCTTGGTGCGCCCGCGGGAGGGGCGCATCGTCGTAGACGGTCGGGTGCTGGTGGACGCCGACAAGCGCGTGTTCGTGCCCAAGCACCGGCGCCGCATCGGTTACGTCTTCCAGGATGCGCGGCTGTTCCCGCATATGACGGTCGCGCAGAATCTCGGCTATGGCCGCTTCTTCACGCCCGCCGCGGAGCGCTACGCCGACTTTTCCGCCGTGGTCGACCTGCTCGGCATCGGCCATCTGCTCGCCCGCCGGCCGGCCTCGCTGTCGGGCGGCGAGAAGCAGCGCGTGGCGATCGGCCGGGCGCTGATCGCCAGCCCGAAACTCATCCTGATGGACGAGCCGCTCGCCTCGCTCGACGACGCACGCAAGGCCGAGATCATGCCCTATATCGAGCGGCTCCGCGACGAGACGAAGATCCCGATCGTCTATGTCAGCCACTCGGTCGGCGAGGTGGCGAGGCTGGCGACGGGCGTCGTGGTGCTTTCCGCCGGTACGGTCGCGGCGAGCGGGCCGGCCGCCGATATCCTGTCGCGTTTCGATCTTCTGCCCGAGGACCAGCGTGGCGAGGCCGGCGCCATGGTCGACCTCACCGTCGCCGGCCAGGAGGAGGCGTTCGGGCTGACGGTGCTGCATGCCGCCGGCGGCGAATGGCGGCTGCCGCGGGTCGATGCGCCGGTCGGCGCAAAAATCCGCGCCCGCGTGCGGGCCCGCGATGTGATGCTATCGCTCGAGCGGCCGCAGGGCATCAGCGCGCTCAACGTGCTTGCAGGAACGATCACCGGCATCTCGGCCGACGGCGGACCGGACGCGCTGATCTCGCTGGACTGCGGCGGCGACCGCCTGGCCGCGCGCGTGACGCGCCGTTCGGTGGAGACGCTCGGCCTGCAGCCGGGTCGCCCGGTTTTCGTCGTCGTCAAGGCCGTGACCTTCGACCGCGGAAACATGGGGACGGCCGGCTGATAGCCGGTCGGTTCCCCCGCGCTCCGCCCGGCGTCGTCCGATCTCGCCCTCGACGAACTCATGCTTGGTCGGAATGGGATACTGGACGGAAGGCGATATGCTGTTATCTGGACCGGTGGGTGGCACTACTGCACTGCGCCGCAGGCGAGGAGCCAGCTATGAAAGTCAACCGCATCGTCGCCAACGTCGCCACCGATGACGTCGCCGCCGCCAAACACTTCTATGGCGACGTGCTCGACCTCGACGTGCTGATGGATCTCGGCTGGATCGCCACCTACGGCAACGCCGAGACGATGAGCGTGCAGGTCAGCATCATGTCGGAAGGCGGATCGGGAACGCCGGTGCCCGACATGTCGGTCGAGGTCGATGATCTCGACGAAGCGCTTCGGCGCGTGCACAAGGCCGGCATTGCCGTCGAATACGGCCCTGCGGAAGAGCCGTGGGGCGTGCGCCGCTTCTTCGTGCGCGACCCGTTCGGACGGCTGGTGAACATTTTGGCGCATCGCTGAGGACGAAATCGACGGCGTCGGCGTTGGACTCGAGGCTCCGCAAACGTCGGGTGGACAGCGGAGCGCTGTCCTGCCGACGTTTTCAATGTACTGGCCGTCGGCGACCCTGGTGGATGGCTTCCGTTACACGCGCTCCAGCGCCACCGCGATGCCCTGTCCGACGCCGATGCACATGGTCGCCAGCGCCAGTTTCGCGCCGCGTTCGCGCAGTTCCAGCGCCGCGGTGCCGGTGATGCGAGCGCCCGACATGCCGAGCGGATGGCCGAGCGCGATCGCGCCGCCGTTCGGGTTGACGTGATCCGCATCCTCGGCAATGCCGAGTTCGCGCAGCACGGCGATGCCCTGCGAGGCAAACGCCTCGTTCAGTTCGATCACATCGAAGTCTCTCGGCGAGATGCCCAGCCGCGCGCACAGTTTTTTTGTCGCCGGCGCCGGGCCGATGCCCATGATGCGCGGCGCCACGCCGGCGGCCGCGCCGCCGAGGATGCGGGCGACCGGGGTCAGGCCGTGCTTCCTCGCCGCGGCTTCCGAGGCGATGATGAGCGCCGCTGCGCCGTCATTGACGCCCGACGCATTGCCCGCCGTCACTGTGCCGCCCTCGCGGAACGGCGTCGGCAATCTTGCCAGCGTCTCCACCGTCGTGCCGGCACGCGGGTGCTCATCCTTGGCGACGACGACGGGTTCGCCTTTCCGCTGCGGGATCGTCACCGCAACGATTTCCTTCGTAAGTCGGCCGTTTTCCTGTGCCGCCACGGCTTTATTCTGGCTGCGCACGGCAAAAGCATCCTGATCTGCGCGTGAAATCGCAAAATCCTCGGCGACGTTCTCGCCGGTCTCCGGCATGGAATCGATGCCGTACTGCTTCTTCATCAGCGGGTTGACGAAGCGCCAGCCGATGGTGGTGTCGTAGATTTCGGCGTTGCGCGAGAAGGCGCTGTCGGCCTTGGGCAGGACGAAAGGCGCGCGGCTCATCGATTCGACGCCGCCGGCGATCATCAGCTCGGCCTCGCCCGCCTTGATGGCGCGCGCGGCGGCGATCACCGCGTCCATGCCGGAACCGCACAGCCGGTTGATCGTGGTGCCCGGCACCTCCTGGGGCAGGCCGGCCAGCAGCAGCGCCATGCGCGCGACGTTGCGGTTGTCCTCGCCGGCTTGGTTGGCGCAGCCGAAAATCACGTCGTCGACCGCGGCCCAGTCGACCGCCGCGTTGCGTTCGGCCAGCGCCCGCAGCGGGATGGCGCCGAGGTCGTCGGTGCGCACGGAGGAGAGCGCCCCGCCGAACCGACCGATCGGGGTGCGGATAAAATCGCAGATATAGGCTTCGGTCATGCTAGGCCGCCTTCCCCTTCTTCGCGGTCCCCGCATGCGCCGCCTTTGTGCGGGCCTGCAGGTCGCGCAGCGTCTTCAGTTCCAGTTCGGTCGGGGCAGGGGTTTCCTCCAGCCGCTCGGCGAACTTCACCGTCCAGCCACAGGTCTCCTGCACCGTCTCACGGGTGGCGCCGGGATGCAGCGAGACCACGGTGAACTCCCTGGTCTCAGGATCCGGCTTCCAGATCGCGAGGTCGGTGATGAGCAGGGTCGGGCCGGCCGTGTCAATACCGAGGCGCTTGCGATGATCGCCGCCGTCGCCATGGCCGAAGGAGGTGAAGAAATCGATCTTCTCGACCATACCGCGCTTCGACTGCGCCATGGTGATGTAGACCTGTTGCGACGAGGTGGCTATCTCCGGAGCGCCGCCGCCACCGGGCAGCCGGGTCTTGGGATGCGCGTAGTCGCCGATGACGGTCGTGTTGATGTTGCCGAACTTGTCCAGTTGGGCGGCGCCGAGGAAGCCGATGGTGACGCGGCCGCCCTGCAACCAGTAGCGGAACATCTCCGGCACGGAGACCGTGGTGACGGCCGTCTCGCACAATTCCCCGTCGCCGATCGACAGCGGCAGCACGTCGGGCGCGGTGCCGATCGTGCCGCTCTCGTAGATCAGCGTGATGTCCGGCGCGTGCGTCAGCCGCGCCACGTTGCAGGCGGCCGACGGCGCGCCGATGCCGACGAAGCAGACGTCGTCGCTCCTCAGCGCGCGCGAGGCGGCGATCGTCATCATCTCGTTGGGCGTGAAGTCGCTCATGCCGCTTTCCTCAGATGCGCGACGCGCCCGGCGAAATCGTCGGCGCTCTTTTCGATGACGTTTTCCTGCATCCACGCCCGAAATCTCTCGCGGTCCGAGGCAATCTCGTCCCATTCCAGGTAGGCGGCATTGTCGCGGGCGTAGTAGCCGTGGGTGTAGGACGGATGCGAGCCGCCGGGCACTACGGCGATCGCATGTACCGTCCAGGACGGCAGGATGCAGGCATTGGGATGGATGCCGGCGAAATTGTCCACGACCTCCTCGACCGTCACCACCGCGCGCTTGGCCGCCAGCACGGCCTCCTTCTGGATGCCGATGATGCCTTCCACCAGCACGTTGCCCTTGTGGTCGGCTTTTTGCGCGTGGATGAAGGTTACGTCCGGCCTGAGCGCTGGAACGGCCGCCAGTTTTTCGCCGGTGAAGGGGCAGACGATCGACTTGATGTTCGGATTGACCCTAGCCAGTTCGGCGCCGCGATAGCCGCGAAAGACCGCGCAGGGCAGACCGGCCGCGCCCGCCTCGTAGGCGTTGGCCATGGCGGCGTGAGAATGCTCCTCGATCTCCAGCGGCTGCGGAAAGCCGTTCTCGACCGCGTCGCGCAGGCGCCGCAGCAACCCGACGCCGGGATTGCCGGCATAGGAGAACACCGCCTTGTTGGCCATGCCCATGCCGATCATCTGGTCGTAGACAAGGTCCGGCGTCATGCGCACCAGCGTCAGGTCCCTAAAACCCTGGCGGATCGCCTCATGCGCGGCCGCGGTCGGGATCAGGTGGGTGAAGCCTTCGAAGGCGGCAGTGTCGCCGTCGTTCAAGTTATCGGACACCGCCCGGCTGAGCGGCAGGAACGTCGCCATGGCACCACCTCAATCCAGAAAGTTCGAATTGCGAACTTTTGTTTTATATGCGATATTATCCGGCCGATGCCGCCGAAGTCAATGAGGCGGTCTGCCGCTTGGAGAACACCGCGTCCATGCCTGACACCATGCCGTCGCGCGACCTCGTCGGCTCGCTGGAGAAAGGGTTGGGCGTGCTGGAGATTCTTGCCGGTAACCCGGCCGGGCTGACGCTGACCGAGACAGCGGAGCGGGCCGGGCTGACGCGGGCCGGCGCCCGGCGCCTGCTGCTCACGCTGGCCTCCGCCGGCTATGCCAGTCAGACCGGCCGGCAGTTCGTGCTGTCGCCGCGTCTTCTCTCGTTGGCGCGGACCTGGCTCGAAGGCACATCGCTCTGGTCCTTCGCCGAGCCGTTCATGCGCGAAGTCGCGGCCGGGATGAACGAATCCTGCTCGGCCGCGGTGCTGTCGGGGCATGACGTCGTTTATGTTGCCCGCATTCCCGGCGCCCGCATCATGCGCGTCGCCCTGCAGGTCGGCACGCGGCTGCCGGCCTATTGCACATCGATGGGCAGGGTGCTGCTCACCGGAATGACGCCGGAGCAACTGACCGAATTTCTGGCCGGGGCTCGGATCGAGGCGAACACGTCGAAGACGATCACCGACCGGGGCGAGATCGCCGAAAGGGTGCGGCAGGCCGCGGAGCAAGGGTTTGCGATCGTCGATGAGGAACTGGAACTCGGCTTGCGCTCGATCGCCGTGCCGGTACGCGACCGCCAGGGAAGGATCGCTGCGGCGATCAACGTATCCACCCAGTCGGCGCGTTTTTCGGTGGCGGAGATGAGGCGCACCGTGCTGCCGCCGCTCAAGCGCGCGGCGGCGCGGATCGAGGATTATTTCGCGGTTCAGTGAAGACCGCACCTTCAGTCTAACGTCCCGCCTTGTCCTCGACATAGCCGCGCGCGATCTCGTGCAGGCGCGCCCTGCCGAAGCTGGCGCCATGTCCGCCATGGACGACGCTCACGTCGAGCTCGGCCAGTCGCCGCATGGTGCGGACATAGTCCGGAATATCCGCTCCGGTTATGTCGTCGATCAACTGGTCGTCGTAGATCGCGTCTCCGGAAAAGAATTCGCCGTTCCGCTCGTCGAGCAGGCCGATCGACCCCGGCGAATGTCCGGGCAGATGCAGCACGCGAAAGACGCGGCCGCCGGTATCGATACTGCCGCCTTCGCCGAGCAGCTCGATCAGCGGTGCCGGCATGAGCCTGTAGTCCTCGAGCCGATAGCCGGGTTCCGGCAGCCGCTCCAGAATGTCCTCATGATTGACGAACCACGATGCGAAGGTGCCTTCGTCGTTCATCGTGGAAAAGACCTCGGCCTCGGCTTCATGGCCGGCGCGGCGCGCATATTCGTGGAAACTGCCGACATGGTCGACATGCGCGTGGGTAGCTACCGCGAGCACCGGCCTGCCGGAGCCCGGCAGGGCGGCCGACAAGCTGGCGACGCCGTTGCCGAAATCAAGCTGGATGTCGAAGTCGCGACCCTCGATCCGGTAGAGATTGGCGCGGAAGAAGGGGTGGACGAAGGGTTCCGTGATCAGCGTGACGCCGGGCGACACCGGACGGATATCGAACCAGGTCTCCGGCATGGCGGCTCTCCCTGCAGGTCGGTAGACTGCGTCAGCTTAACGGGGAAGAGGCGGGGGCGCCACGTCGTGCTCCCGCTCCCCTGTCCGACTGGCGCCCTCGTGGTTCAAGAGCCAGACGCAGGCCGGCGCAGGCGCTGCTCCCGAAACCAGAGCCGCCTAATGCTGCGAGTGGTCGGCCTCGCCGCTCTTCGCCTCGACGGCGAATTCGACGTCCATCGTGCCGGCCTTCTCGAAGGTCAGGGTTCCCGGGAACTTCACGCCGGCCTTGGGCTCCTGCTTCAGGTCCATGAACATGATGTGGAAGGAGCCGGGCTTCAGCGCGACCTCGCCATGAGCGGGGATGTCGATGCCGTCCGGGACGGGGCGCATGGTCATCACGCCGTCGGCGTTGACGCTCATCTCGTGGATTTCCGTCTTGCCGGCGATTGCCGAACTCACGGAGAGGAGGCGGTCGGCCTCCGCTCCGTGGTTGTTGAGCACCAGGTAGCCGGCAGCGACCTTGGCGCCGGCCGGTACCTCGCGCGACCAGGGGTGGTCGATCTCGATCTCCCCGAGCTTAAACTCGTGCGCCCAGAGCGGACGCGAGAGGGCGAAGAGCAGCATGAGCGTGAAAGCCGCGAGGCCGATCCGCTCCTCGATGCTGCGGAAGCGGGCGAGAGCGACGCTGCGCGTCGGCGTGTTTGGGAAGGGTTTCATCGGGGTGTCCATGGATTGGGCTGCGGCTCGAATGGCCGCGCGAACGGAAATGAGCGGGATCGACTGCCCGGTGGCGCAGACGCCACCCGGCGGTCCGTCAACCGGCGCGAGGCGGCGCTCGCGGGCTGGCCGGATCATGCGGGTCGGCCGGAACGGCGATTTCCCGCGCGAGCAGAGGCGGCGTACCCGGCCCGGTCGGAAAGGCGACGGCAAGCCACGCATGAAGCGGTGGCAGCGCGGCAAGCGGAGCGCCCGTCGCACAGCCCAGCAGGCAGCATGCGGGCGGCGGGCCGTGCTCGGAGCCGGGCGCCGGCAGGTCATGGTTGGCGCTGGTGATGCAGAGCGGATTGCCGAAGGCATCGAGCGGAACGTGCTGCCTGCTGGCTGCCAGCGCGAAGCTGCCGGAGAGCGCCTGGACGAGCAGCAGCCAGGCCGCGGCGAGCGCGACCCCGAGCCTCCGTGCTGTCCAGCCTTTCCTCACCCGCAAAACCTTCGATCGTTCGACCTTCACGTAGCATGGCGAGGCACGTCAGCGAACCCGCATCGTCGCGCTGCGGCAACGTGCCGTGCTCCGAGCTACAGCCGCGCCCTGGTCGTCCGCGGCGTGGCGAGCAGCAGGCTGGTCTCGGAACCGGTGATGCCGGGGATCAGGCGGATGCGCCGCAGCACGGCGTCGAATTCGGTCAGCGTGGCGGTGCCGAGCTCGACCACCAGGTCCCAGCGGCCGTTTGTCGTATGGACCGTGGAGACCTCGGACAGGCCGCCCAGCGCGCGGATCACCCGGTCGGCGGCGTGGCCCTCGATCTCGATCATCATGATGCCGCGCACCCGCTGGTCGACCGCGTCGGCGCGCAGGATGACCGTGTAGCCAAGAATCTCGCCCGACTTCTCCAGCCGCTCCATGCGCGCACGCACCGTCGCGCGCGACACGCCGAGATCGATCGCGAGGTCGGAGATGCTGCGCCGCGCCTCGTGCCGCAGCAGGGTGATCAGCTTTTCGTCGAGCGTGTTCATTCTGCCGATTTGGTGGTTGAACCGACCGTTTTGCTAGCATGAATGAATAAATTTGCCAATTTTACCTGTTCGTTTCGCCGGTCTTTGCGGGTGAAATCCTTTCGACTCACAAGAACGAAGACGAGGGTTTCACCATGCTGTGCAGGATCGTTGGCGCGCCCGTCCAGGACGGCGCCGGCCGCATGGGCTGCGAGATGGGGCCGAGCGCGCTGCGCACTGCCGGTCTGGTCGCGGCGCTGCGTGAACTCGGCCATGAGGTGGAAGATCTCGGCGCCGTGCAACCGGCCGCCCCGCGGCCGGTCGTCCATGGCAACGTGGCACTGAAAGCGCTGCCCGAGATTTCAGCCTGGACGGCGGTGATCGCCGAACGCGCCTATCAGGCGAGCGATAGCGGCATGCCGATCTTCCTCGGCGGCGACCATTCGATCTCGGCCGGCACCTTGGCGGGGCTCGCCCGCCGCGCTGCCGAGCGCCGCCGGCCGCTCTTCGTGCTGTGGCTCGACGCCCATCCCGATTTCCACACGCTCGACACCACGAGCAGCGGCAACCTGCACGGCGTGCCGCTCGCCTATGCCGCCGGCCAGCCGGGTTTTTCCGGCTATTTCCCCGATTTGCCGGCGACGGTCGATCCGAAGCGCATCTGTGCACTCGGCCTGCGCAGCGTCGATCCGGCCGAGCGCCGGGCGCTGGCGGAGGCCGGCGTCACCGTTCACGACATGCGCGCCGTCGACGAGCACGGCGTCGCGCCGCTGCTGCGCGCCTTCCTGGAGCGTGTCGCGGCGGAAGACGGCCTCCTGCATGTCAGCCTCGACGTCGACTTCCTCGATCCGTCGATCGCGCCGGCCGTCGGCACGACGGTGCCCGGTGGCGCCACCTTCCGCGAGGCGCATCTGGTCATGGAGATGCTGTCTGACAGCGGGCTCGTCGCCAGCCTCGACCTGGTCGAGCTCAATCCCTTCCTCGACGAGCGCGGCCGCACCGCCACCCTGATGGTCGATCTCACCGCCAGCCTGATGGGCCGCCGCATCATGGACCGCCCGACCCGGAGTTTTTGACATGTCCGCGCCCAAGCTGAACATCGTCCCCTTCGTCAGCGTCGACCACATGATGAAGCTGGTGCTGGCGGTCGGCATCGAGCGCTTCGTGACCGAGCTGGCCGACTACATCGAGGACGATTTCCGCCGCTGGGAGCTGTTCGACAAGACGCCGCGAGTCGCCTCGCACAGCCATGACGGGGTCATCGAGCTGATGCCGACCAGCGACGGAAAGCTGTACGGATTCAAATACGTCAACGGCCATCCGAAGAACACGCGCGCGGGCCTGCAGACCGTCACGGCCTTCGGTGTTCTGGCCGATGTCGGCAGCGGCTATCCGATGCTGCTCACCGAGATGACCATCCTGACGGCGCTGCGCACTGCTGCCATGTCGGCGGTCGCCGCGAAATACCTGGCGCCGCAGGGCGCCCGCACCATGGCGCTGATCGGCAACGGCGCGCAGGCGGAGTTCCAGGCCGTTGCCTTCAAGGCGATCGTCGGCATCGACCGGCTCCGTCTCTACGATGTTGATTCAAGCGCCTCGCGTAAGTGCGCGAAAAACCTGGCGGGAATGGGTTTCGACATCGTCATCTGCGCCTCCGGCCAGGAGGCGGTCGAGGGGGCAGACATCATCACCACGGTCACTGCCGACAAGCAGTATGCGACCATCCTCACCGACAACATGGTCGGCCCCGGCGTGCACATCAACGCCATCGGCGGCGACTGCCCCGGCAAGACGGAACTGCATCGCGACATCCTGCTGCGTTCCGACATCTTCGTGGAGTTCCCGCCGCAGACGCGCATCGAGGGCGAGATCCAGCAGCTTGCCGCCGACCATCCCGTCACCGAGCTCTGGCAGGTGATCGCCGGCCATGCGCCTGGCCGCTCGGGTGAGCGGCAGATCACGCTGTTCGATTCGGTCGGTTTCGCCATCGAGGACTTTTCGGCGCTGCGCTACGTCCGCGACAAGCTACGCGACACCGGCCTCTACGAGGAACTCGACCTGCTCGCTGACCCGGATGAGCCGCGCGACCTGTTCGGCATGCTGCTGCGCGCCGAGGCGGCGCAGGCAAAGGCGGTGGTGGGGTAGGGAGCGGCACCAACCCTTATACTGTCAGCCCCGCAAGATTCATGATCAGGCGGAAGGCGAGCGCCACCAGCCCGAGCGCCAGCACGCTCGCCGTCCAGATCAGCACCAGCCAGCCGATCCGCTTCAGCCAGGAATCCGGCGCAGGCGAGGGGGCTGCCATCAGTGGTAGCCTTCGCCGGCCTTCACCTTGCCGCGGAAGACGTAATAGGACCAGGCGGTGTAGGCGAGGATGATCGGGATGATGAACAGTGCCCCGACCAGCGCGAAGCCCATGCTCTGCGGCGGCGCCGCGGCCTCCCGAATGGAAACTTCGGGCGGGATGATGTTGGGCCAAAGGCTGATGGCGAGCCCGCTGTAGCCGAGGAACAGCAGGAACAGCGCCAGCACGAAGGGTGCGACATGCGGCGTCCGGCCGAGGCTGTGGAGGATGGCCCAGGCGCTGGCCAGCACCAGGATCGGCACCGGCGAGAAGAAGACGATGTTGGGGAAGGTGAACCAGCGCTCGGCGATCGCGGGATGGGCGAGCGGCGTCCACAGGCTGACCAGGCCGATGACGACGACCAGCGCGATGGTGATCGGCCGCGCCAGCGCCACCATGCGCTCATGCAGCGCCCCCTCGGTCTTGATGATCAGCCAGGTGCAGCCGAGCAGCGCATAGGCGACCAGCAGTCCCAGTCCGGTGAACAGGCCGAAGGGCGTGATCCAGTCGAGCGCGCCGCCCGCATAGGCGCCGTTCTGCATCGGAAAGCCGTTGAGAAAGGCACCGAGCGATACGCCCTGGAAGAAGGTGGCGAGATAGGAGCCGCCGGCGAAGGCCCAGTCCCAGTAGCGCTTGTGGTGCTCGTCGGCCTTGAAGCGGAACTCGAAGGCGACGCCGCGCCAGATAAGCCCGAGCAGCATCAGCACCAGAGGCAGATAGAGCGCGCTGAGGATCACCGAATAGGCCAGGGGGAACGCCGCCAGCAGCCCGGCGCCGCCCAGCACGAGCCAGGTCTCGTTGCCGTCCCAGACCGGCGCCACGGTGTTGACCATGACGTCGCGGTCGTCGCGCTCGCCGACGAACGGGAACAGGATGCCGATGCCGAGATCGAACCCGTCCATGACGACATACATCATCAGGCCGAAGCCGATGATGACGGCCCAGATCACCGGAAGATCGATGCCCATGATCTAGCTCCTCGCCTGTTCGGTCGCGTCGGGATGGTCGGGCGCGGCAGAAAGCGGGCGGGCGGGCCGCGCGGCGCTGCTGCTGCCGCCGGTCGGCTCGTCCTCGCCGGTCTCGGGTCCCTTGCCGACCAGCTTCAGCATGTAGCGCGTGCCGATGCCGAATATGAAAAGATAGGCGACCACGAAGATGACGAGGGTGACGCTCATGGTGAGCGCCGAATGATTGGACACCGCATCTCGGGTGCGCATAACGCCGTAGACGATCCAGGGCTGGCGGCCGATCTCGGTCGTGTACCAGCCGGCGAGGATGGCGATCAGCCCGGCCGGGCCCATCCAGGTGGCGAAATGCAGGAAGGGCCGCGACCGGTACAGGACGCCGCGCCAGCGCTGCAATAGCGCCCAGCCGCCGAGCAAAAGCATCAGCAGGCCCATGCCGACCATGATGCGGAAGGTCCAGAAGACGATGGTGGAGTTGGGCCGGTCCTCGGGCGGGAAGTCCTTCAAGGCGGGAACCTGGCCGTCCCAGCTATGGGTCAGGATCAGGCTGCCGAGATGCGGCACCTGCACAGCGAAGCGCGTCGTCTCGGCCTCCATGTCGGGCCAGCCGAACAGGTTGAGCGGCACGGCCTCGCCCGGCTTGTTCTCCCAATGGCCTTCCAGCGCCGCGATCTTGGCCGGCTGGTGCTCCAGGGTGTTGAGGCCGTGCAGGTCGCCGACGACGACCTGGATCGGCGCTGTGACCAGCAGCATCCACATCGCCATCGACAGCATAGTGCGAACGCGGTCGTTGTCGTTGCCGCGCAGCAGATGCCATGCGGCCGAAGCGCCGACAAACAGCGCCGTCGACAGATAGGCGGCGATGGTCATGTGGGCGAGGCGATAGGGGAAGGAGGGGTTGAAGATCACCTCGAACCAGTTCACCGGCACCACGATGCCGTCGACGATCTCGAAACCCTGCGGCGTCTGCATCCAACTGTTGGAGGCGAGGATCCAGGTGGCCGAGATCAGCGTGCCCAGGGCCACCATGATGGTGGAAAAGAAGTGCAGCCCCGGCCCGACGCGGTTCCAGCCGAACAGCATGACCCCGAGGAAGCCTGCCTCGAGGAAGAAGGCGGTCAGCACCTCATAGGCGAGCAGCGGACCGGTGACACTGCCGGCGAAGGCCGAGAAATAGCTCCAGTTGGTGCCGAACTGGTACGCCATGACGAGGCCCGAGACCACGCCCATGGCGAAGTTGACGGCAAAGATCTTCGACCAGAAATGGTAGAGGTCGCGGTAGACCGTGTCGCGCTTCCACAGCCAAAGGCCTTCCAGCACGGCGAGGTAGCTCGCCAGCCCGATGGTGATGGCCGGGAATATGATGTGGAAGGAGATGGTGAAGCCGAACTGGATGCGCGCCAATTCCAGTGCCGTCAGGCCGAACATGCCGCGCCTCCCACGAAGCCGGCCCGGCCGGATCGCGCTGGGTCGAGTCCGGCCGTCGCCTGTACGGATGAATACCTCGATCGAGCGGCTATGGTCCTCGGCCGGTGGGTCACGGCAGGTCCTCTCGCTTTGGTTGCTGCACCATAGCCTATTCGGCCGGGAGGGTGCAGTCCTTGCGGCGTTGCGCCACTGCGACGCTCCGTCCCGCGGGCCGGGAACGGCGAGAGGTTCGGCCGCCCACCAGGCCCGCGGGCCGCTTCTCCTTGCGCGCGGATCTCTGCCGGGAGGGGCTATTTTCCTCTCAAACCAGCGCGAAAATCCGTGCCGGACCGCCGGTGCCGCCGCGCACCTTCGGCGCACCGACGACGATGGTCGCACCCTTGGCCGGAACATTGCCGAGATTGGCGACGCCCTCGATGCCGTAGCGGCCGGACGACAGCCAGGTCTTGTGGACGATGAAGTCCGGCGAGGCGCCGAAATCGAGCGACAGCGTGTCCACCGCGATCGCTTTGATCGACGGCTGCTCGATCAGATACTGCGCCGCCTCGACATGGAAGCCGGGGAAATGCAGGCTCTTGCCGTCGGCGCTGGCGTTGCGGAATTTTTCGGTGCCGAGATGCGCACCCCAGCCGGAATGCATGGCCACGACCGCACCGGCCGGCAGATCGCCGTTCTTGTCGACCCAGGCCTTGATGTCGTCGGGGGTCACTTGCGCATCCGCGTTCTCGGCCGCCTTGGCGGCGATGTCGATCACCACCAGCGGCGCGATCAGGTCCTCCACAGGCAGTTCTGCGACCGACTTGCCGTCGGCGGTGAAATGCAGCGGCGCGTCGATATGCGTGCCGGTATGCTCGCTCACGCGCAGTTCATAGAGGTTGAAGGTGTCCTTCGCGAAGTCGAACTTCTTGTCATAGAAAAGCTGCTGTCCGCCGAAATAGGTCGGGAAGGTGTCGTACAGTTCGTGCGTAAGATCCTCGGCCTTGGTCGGGGTCTCGGCTGCGAACAATGGCGCCGGCGGGGCGGCGACGGCAAGCGCGGCGCCCGCTGCCGCGGCCAGCCCGCCCCTGAAGAAGCTGCGGCGGCTCAGCATGTCGGATTTGACGGCGTCGATGACGCAATGATGGCACATGGTTCTTGCTCCCTCTGGCTGTGCAGGAGACAAGAGTGATTGGTTGGCGAAGTGCGCGCAAGCGGCGTTTTTTGCGAAACTAGTTCCTGCCGAAGAACACGTTTTCCACATGCACCGGCCAGCGCCACGGCAGCACCGCCACCATGTCGAAACGGATCGACAGGCGGCCGAAATCGCGCTGCCTGGAGAGCCACAGGTCGGCGGCGCCCTCGATGCGGCGCTCCGACTCGCGCGAAAGCGCATCCATGGCCTCGATCAGCGTCGGCCGCGCCTTGACCTCGACGATCAGCACGAGGTCGCCGCGCCTGGCGATCAGGTCGATCTCGCCGAGCTTGGTGCGGTAACGGCGCGCGACGATGCGGAACCCCTTCGCCATCAGCGCGAGCGCCGCCAGCCACTCGCCGCGGTGCCCGCGTCGGTAGGCCTTCAGCCGAAAGCGGGCCTCATCCCTCCGCATCCGCCCTGAGTTCCATCAGCCGGCGGTAGAGGTCGGGCTTGCGGGCGCCGGTCATGCGCGCCGCCTCGGCGGCGGCCTTGGAGGCCGGCATTTCGGCGGCGAGCGCCAGCAGCAGCCGGTCGACCTCTCCCGCATCGGCAGCTTCCCGCTCGGCGGGCGGGCCGACACACACCACGATCTCGCCTTTCGGCGTGTCGGCGGCCGCATAATTTTCCGCCAGCTCCGGCAGGCTGCCGGTACGCATCTCTTCGAACGTCTTGGTCAGCTCGCGGCCGACCGCTGCGGCGCGGTCCCCCAGCACCTCGGCCATCGCAGCCAGCGTATCGGCCAGCCTGCGCGGCGATTCGAAGAAGACCAGCGTCGCCGGGACCGCCTTCAACTCCTCCAGCCGCGTACGGCGCTGACCGTCCTTGACCGGCAGGAAACCGGCGAACAGGAAGGTGTCGGAGGGCAGGCCGGACGCCGTCAGCGCGGCCAGCACCGCCGACGGGCCGGGAATGGGGACGACGCGGACCCCCGCCTTCAGCGCCTCCCCGACCAGCCGGAAGCCCGGATCGGAGACCAGCGGCGTGCCTGCATCCGAGACCAGCGCGACGCTACTGCCGGCGGCCAGCGCCTCGAGCAGGCGCGGCCCAGCCTCGGCGGCGTTGTGCTCGTGATAGGCGGTGGTGCGCCTGCGCATGCCGTAGCGCTCGAGCAGGACGCGGGTGACCCGCGTATCCTCGCAGGCGAGCACGTCCGCAGCCGCCAGCGTCTCCAGAGCCCGCAGCGTGATGTCGCCGAGATTGCCGATCGGGGTGGCAACCAGATAGAGCGCCGGCTCCAGCGGCCGCGCCGGAATCTCGGTCTGGCCGACGACGAAGACGCGCTTGTCGAGACTGTCCTTCACGCCGGAGACTCCATTCCGGGGCCTTGTGCCATGCCGCGCCGGCAATTGGCAAAGAAACTCCTTCGCCGCCGCAATTTTGCCGAGGTGGCGGAACGAAGTCTTCCCACGCGCGTTGACGGCGGCCTGAGGAGGATGTGATGGATTCGCTGCAGATCCAGGACGCTTTTGCTCCCTACTATGCCGGCGGCAAGCAGGCGAAAACGCAGGCTGTGCGCAAGCAGGCCGACGCCGTGCCGGGCGAGAAGACGGCAATTTCCTCGGCCGACGTGAAGGCCCGGCTGGAGGCGTGCCGCGAGCGGCTTGCCCGCGCCATCGCCGCCGAGAAGAAAGGCCGCTGATCCGGTGCCGCTGCGTTTCGACGGACTGATCGGCCGGATCGAAAACGCCGCCCGTCGCTCAGGCGCGGTAGGCCAAAAGAACCGCGCCGCCGGCGATCAGAAGAACGCCAAGCCAGTTGGCAAGGGTGAGGCGCTCGCCGAGAAAGGCCGCCGCGAAGACCGCGACCAGAACGACGCTTAGCTTGTCGAGCGGCGCGACTCTGGCGGCGTCGCCGAGCTTCAGTGCGCGGAAATAGCAGAGCCACGAGGCGCCCGTCGCCAGCCCGGAAAGCACCAGGAACAGCCAGGTGCGCCCCCCTACCGTCGCCGGCGGCTGCCACTGCCCGGTGACAGCCACGATTCCGGCCACCAGCAGCAGGATGACGATGGTGCGCACCAGCGTCGCATAGTCGGGATTGACGCCGCTCACGCCGACCTTGGCGAAGATGGCGGTGAGTGCCGCGAAGACGGCCGAGAGGACCGCCCAGAACTGCCAGGAGGCTGTCATGAAGTCCTCGTCCTCGGCTTGGGGTTCTCAGGCGGCAAGCGATTTCGCGCGCTTGAGCACGGCGGCATTTGCCCGAGGTTCGCTTCTAGAAGCCTTCGCCTTCTTGTTTATCTTGTAGACAAAACCTTCGACGATATCCCCATCGTCGAAAGCCAACCCGACGATTCGCGTTGGATTTGAAGTGATCTCTGAAGTCCCGAACGAATCCGGAATTCTGTTGACGAAGTGATTGGATGTATTGACGATCCGGACCGTTCCCAGCGAGAGGGGGGATTTCATCGCAGCAAGAATCGTATCGACAAACCGAATGATGGTTGTTGGGCCATAAGTCTGCACATCAGGTGAAGCGATAAAAAGCTGCCAATCAAACGTCTCCCGCAAATTCAGCCAGCCCGCGAACGCGATCGGAATTCCTGCCCTTTCCAGCGCTTCAGTCAGTTCCCGCCCTGCAATGAAATCCGGTCCTACCAGTGGCGTCTTATCCATGGGAGCACTCCTGTTCCGCGCCATGAGACCGCATTTATCATATTTGTTGCTTCCAACTGGGTCCAAGCAAAATACCGCGAATGGACGTTCCAGGCTGCAGACAGTGGCCCAGTTTGCCCCGAAACCCCGCAGAGGCAGCCTCCTCCGCAGCGAGAACTGCCTGCAATCCGGCTAGCCTGATCAGTACCGTCAGGACATGGCCATTCCGATAGAAGTCGTCGATCAGGTTCTTCTCGGGGACATCATTTTTCCGGAACAGCGTCGCTATCTTGGCCTTCAACGCGCATTCGACCGCCAGACCGGCAAGGTGGTAAGCTACCCGTATTGGCCATTCACCAGTAGAACGGACGCGCTTCGTTCGAAGTCACGCGCACGTGCTCGCCATTCGTCCCTGGTCATTTCCCGTCCCCCTGACGAAATCTAGCGCCGGGAACGAAAGTTGCACCGCGGTACGGACCTACCGCGCCAGATCGGCCACCACGGCGTTGAGCACCACCATGCCGGCGGGCGTGACGCGCAGGCGCGAATTGCCGATCGGCGCCACCAATCCCTCGCCCTGCAGAACCGCCAGGCGTTCGCGTGACAGCTCCTGCCCGGAGAGGTGTTCGTAGCGGTCGAGTTCGATCCCCTCGGCCAGCCGCAGACCCATCAGCAAAAACTCGTCGGCTTCCTCGGAGCGGCTCAATATCTCGCCGTCGACAATGCCGTGCCCCTTCGCCTCGACCAGGTTCAGCCAGGTTTCCGGAGTCTTTTCGGTGACGGTGACGACGCGGCGGCCTTCCTCGACGAAACGGCCATGCGCGCCGGGCCCGATGCCGACATATTCGCCGTAGCGCCAGTAGACGAGGTTGTGCCGGCTCTCGGCACCGGGCCGCGCGTGGTTGGAGATCTCGTAGGCCGGCAGGCCGCGCGCTGCGGTCACCGCCTGCGTCAGGTCGTAGAGGTCGGCGGCATGGTCGCCGTCCGGAACGGCGATCTTGCCTGCCGCATGCAGCGCATGGAAGCGCGTGCCTTCCTCGATGGTGAGCTGGTAGAGAGAGAGGTGGTCGGCCGCATAGCCGATCGCCTGTTCGAGCTCCGCCTCCCAGGCGGCGAGCGTCTGTCCCGGCCGGGCATAGATCAGGTCGAAGGAGAGCCTCGGAAAGATGTCGCGGGCCAGTCCGATCGCCTTCAGCGCCTCCTCGACATCATGCAGCCGGCCGAGGAAGCGCAGGTCGGCGTCGTTCAGCGCCTGCACGCCGAGCGACACGCGGTTGACGCCGGTGGCGCGGTAACCGCGGAAGCGTTCCGCCTCGACCGAGGAGGGATTGGCCTCGAGCGTGATCTCGATGCCGTCCGGCACGCTCCAGTGCCTTGCCACCGCTTCCAGCACGGCGCCAACCGTTTCCGGCCGCATCAGCGACGGCGTGCCACCGCCGAGGAAGATGCTGGTGACGGTGCGCGAACCGGTGCGGGCGCGCATCGCCGCCATCTCGCGCTCGAACGCCGCTGCGAAGCGCGGCTGGTCGACCGGCTGGTGGCGGACATGGCTGTTGAAGTCGCAATAAGGGCATTTGGCCGCGCAGAAGGGCCAATGGACGTAGACGCCGAAACCGGGCTCTCCAGCGAGCGGCATACCGGTCAGGCCGATCCCAGCATGGCACGGGCGAACTTCTGGAAGGCGCGCGCCCGGTGCGACAGGGCTTCGGCCTGCCCCGGCTTCCAGCCGTGCTTTTGTTCAGCGCTCATCTCGCCGAAAGTGAGATCATGGCCGTCCGGCATGAACACCGGGTCGTAGCCGAATCCCTTGTCGCCGCGCGGTGGCCAGACGAGATGGCCCGCCGCCTCGCCGCGGAAATATTCGGCGTGGCCGTCCGGCCAGGCGATGCAGATCACCGCGACGAAGCGGCCGGTGCGCTGCGCCGGCTCGACCGCGCCGACCTCCTGCATGGCGACCTCGGCGCGCTGCATGGCGATGCCGAAGTCGCGGCCGCCTTCCGGCGTCTCGGCCCAGTTGGCGGTATAGACCCCTGGCTGGCCGCCGAGCGCGTCGATGCACAGACCGGAATCGTCCGACAGTGCCGGCAGACCGGTCGCCTTGGCCGCCGCGAAGGCTTTTATGTAGGCGTTTTCCTCGAAGGTGGTGCCGGTCTCGTCCGGCTCGGGCAGGCCGTACTCCTTGGCCGATTTCGCCTCGATGCCGAAAGGTCCCATCAGGTCGGCGAACTCGCGCAGCTTGCCACCGTTGTGGCTGGCGACCACGAGCTTTCTTTCCGTGAGCTGGCGCATCACAGCCCCCATATCTTCGGTTCGGCGAATTCCAGCGAATTGCCGGACGGATCGCGAAAATAGATCGATCGGCCGCCGCTCGGCCATTCGAACTCGGTCTCGACCGCGACGCCGCGGCCTTCGAGATGCCGCTTCCAGCGGTCGATCTCGTCGCCGGCCGCTGCAAAGCAGAGATGGCCCTCTCCGACGGTGCCATGCGGCGGCACCGGCAGCTTGGCGTCCGGCGCGGGCGGCACCTTCGTCGCCTCGGCGACGAACAGAAGCAGCACGCCGGTACCGCAGCGGAAGAACACATGCCTGTCCTCGACCTTGGCGATCACCGGCAGGCCGAGCACGCCGCCATAGAAGGCCTCCGCCGCCTCGAGGTCGGTGACGTAGAGCGCCGATTCGAGGATTGCCGAGGGGGTCATGAGACCGCCATCTGCTGCAGGCTCACCAGCCGGGAAATGCCCTTGCGGGCGAGCGCCATCAGCGCCGAAAACTCCTCCTCGCTGAAGGGAACGCCTTCGGCCGTGCCCTGGATCTCGACGATGCCGCCCTTGCCGGTCATGACGAAATTGGCGTCGGTGCCGGCGGAGGAATCCTCGAGATAGTCGAGGTCGAGCACCGGCTGGCCCTCGTAAATGCCGCAGGAGATGGCGGCGACGTGGTCCCTGAGCACCTTGGAGACGGTGGTCATCTGGCGCGCCTCCATCCAGCGCAGGCAGTCGTAGAGCGCCACCCAGCCGCCGGTGATGGAGGCGGTGCGCGTGCCGCCGTCGGCCTGCAGCACGTCGCAGTCGACGGTGATCTGCATCTCGCCCAGCGCCTGCAGGTCGACGACGGCGCGCAGGCTGCGGCCGATCAGCCGCTGGATCTCCAGCGTGCGGCCGCCCTGCTTGCCGGTCGAGGCCTCGCGGCGGGTGCGGTCGCCGGTGGCGCGCGGCAGCATCCCGTATTCGGCCGTCACCCAGCCGCGGCCGCTGTTGCGCATCCAGCCGGGCACCTTCTCCTCGAGGCTCGCCGTGCACAAGACATGAGTGTCGCCGAACTTGACCAGGCACGAGCCCTCGGCATGCTTGGAGACGTTGCGCTCGAAGGAGATCGGACGCATTTCGTCGAACTGTCGCTTGGACGAGCGCATCGGGACTCCTGGAACTCACGGATTCGTTCGCGGCTTGTACCGCCGCCTGCGCCGCCGCGCAAAGCATTTCCCCGGATATCCCTGCCCCCGGCCGGCCATGAGCCATGACCGCGCCGCAGTGGCATGGGCAGATGCCCGCTCCGCATGGTCGGCCCGTCGGGATGGCCAAAACTCGACAACGCGCGAAAATGACGGTACTCCGGCGCCGGTTTTCCACCTGACGGCGGATTTGGAAAAAGGGCCACGAACGCCTATATCTAACTCATCTCTGCGGCACGCGAATCGGGTGATTGTCCGCGCCTTCCGAAGACATAGACACGAAAGCTCTTCATGAACGACGAGACCGAGAACGGCAACGGCGGCGCCGCCGAGTACGGGGCGGATTCCATCAAGGTCCTGAAGGGCCTGGACGCTGTGCGCAAGCGGCCGGGCATGTATATCGGCGATACCGACGACGGCTCGGGCCTGCACCACATGGTCTACGAGGTGGTGGACAACGCGATCGACGAGGCGCTGGCCGGCCACGCCACGCTCGTGACTGTCACGCTCAATCCCGACGGCTCCTGCACCGTCACCGACAACGGCCGCGGCATCCCGACCGACCTGCATCCCTCGGAAGGCGTCTCGGCGGCCGAGGTGATCATGACGCAGCTTCATGCCGGCGGGAAGTTCGACCAGAACTCCTACAAGGTGTCGGGCGGCCTGCATGGCGTCGGCGTCTCGGTGGTCAACGCGCTGTCGGTGTGGCTCAGGCTCAAGATACGCCGCAAGGGCGAGATCCACGAGATGAGCTTCACCCACGGTGTGCCCGACGCGCCGCTGGCGGTCACTGGCGGGGCCGGCGCCGAGACCGGCACGGAAGTGACCTTCCTGCCCTCGACCGGAACCTTCTCCATGGTCGAGTTCGACTACGGCACGCTGGAGCACCGGCTGCGCGAGCTCGCCTTCCTGAACTCCGGCGTACGCATCGTGCTGACCGACCGCCGCCACGCCGACGTCAAGCAGATCGAGCTGCGCTACGAAGGCGGCCTCGAAGAGTTCGTCAAATATCTCGACCGCGCCAAGAAGCCGCTGATCGCCTCGCCGATCGCCATCCGCGCCGAGCGCGACGGCATCGCCGTCGAGGTCGCCATGTGGTGGAACGACAGCTACCACGAGAACGTGCTGGCCTTCACCAACAACATTCCGCAGCGCGACGGCGGCACCCATCTCGCGGGCTTCCGCGGCGCGCTGACCAGGCAGGTGACCGGCTACGCGGAAGGTTCCGGTATCGCCAAGAAGGAGAAGGTCTCGCTCACCGGCGACGACTGCCGTGAGGGTCTGACTGCGGTGCTCTCGGTGAAGGTGCCCGACCCGAAATTCTCCTCGCAGACCAAGGACAAGCTGGTTTCGTCCGAAGTCCGCCCGGTGGTCGAGAGCCTGGTTAACGAGGCGCTCGGCACGTGGCTGGAGGAGCATCCTTCCGAAGCGAAGGTGCTGGTCGGAAAAGTGGTCGAGGCGGCCGCCGCGCGCGAGGCGGCGCGCAAGGCGCGCGAGCTGACGCGCCGCAAGGGCGTCCTCGACATCACCTCGCTTCCCGGCAAGCTGGCCGACTGCCAGGAGCGCGACCCGGCCAAGTCGGAAATCTTCATCGTCGAGGGCGACTCGGCCGGCGGCTCGGCCAAGAGCGGCCGCTCGCGCCAGAACCAGGCGATCCTGCCGCTGCGCGGAAAAATCCTCAACGTCGAGCGGGCGCGTTTCGACCGCATGCTGTCCTCCGACATGATCGGCACGCTGATCACCGCGCTCGGCACCTCGATCGGCAAGGACGAGTTCAACGCCGACAAGCTGCGCTACCACAAGATCATCATCATGACGGACGCCGACGTCGACGGCGCCCATATCCGCACGCTGCTGCTCACCTTCTTCTTCCGGCAGATGCCGGAGCTGATCGAGCGCGGCCACCTCTACATAGCGCAGCCGCCGCTCTACAAGGTGACGCGCGGCAAGAGCTCGCAATACCTCAAGGACGAGAGCGCCTATGAGGAATTTCTGGTCCAGTCAGGCATCGAAGAGGCCTCGCTGACGCTGTCGTCCGGTGAGGTCCGTACCGGCGGCGACCTGCGCGCCGTCATCGACGACGCGCTTGCCGTACGCGGTCTGATCAACGGCCTGCACACGCGCTACAGCCGCCCGGTGGTCGAGCAGGCGGCGATCGCCGGTGCGCTGAAGCCCGAGATATTCGACGACCTCGGCCGTGCCGCTGCCGTGGCGGACGCCGTGGCGGCTCGTCTCGACGCCGTCGCCGAGGATATCGAGCGCGGCTGGACAGGCCGCATCTCCACCGCCAATGACGGCTCCGGCGGCTATGTGTTCGAGCGCATGCTGCGCGGCGTCAAGGATGCGGTGACGCTCGACATGGCGCTGATCAACTCGGCCGACGCGCGGGCGCTCGACCGCCATGCCGGCCGTCTCGGCGAGGTCTATGCCGCCCCGCCGGTACTGCGCCGCAAGGAGACGTCGGAGACGATTTCCGGGCCGCTGTCGCTGCTCGACGCCGTGTTCAGCTCCGGCCGCAAGGGCCTCACAATGCAGCGCTACAAAGGTCTCGGCGAAATGAATGCCGAGCAGTTGTGGGAGACCACGCTCGACCCAAACGTGCGGTCGCTGCTCCGGGTTCAGGTCCCCGACGCCACCGACGCCGACTCGCTGTTCTCGCGCCTGATGGGCGACGAGGTCGAGCCGCGCCGCGAATTCATCCAGGACAACGCGCTTTCGGTGGCGAATCTGGACGTCTGACGTCCTTCCGCGATGCCAACCGTGAGAAGCCCGGCGGCGCCGGGCTTCTGGGCGGTTCTGAAGCGACCGCCGTCGCCTGCTCTCTTGGTGTCCCCGTCAGGGGCGGGTTTATCCCGCCAGCCCTTCGAACAGGATCGTCGACAGATAGCGCTCGGCGAAGGAGGGGATGATCACGACGATATTCTTGCCGGCATTCTCCGGACGCGAGCCGACCACGACCGCCGCTTGCAGGGCCGCTCCCGAGGAGATGCCGACCGGCACGCCTTCCAGTTTTGCAACCAGCCGCGCATTGGCGACCGCATCGTCGTTGGAGACGGTGACGATCTCGTCATAGATCGACGTGTCGAGGATTTTCGGCGCGAAGCCGGCGCCGATGCCCTGAATCTTGTGCGGCCCCGGCTGGCCGCCCGAAAGCACCGGCGAGGCCTCCGGCTCGACCGCCACCACATGCAGCGACGGCTTGCGCTGCTTGATAACCTGGCCGACGCCGGTGATGGTGCCGCCGGTGCCGATGCCGGAAATGAGGATGTCGACGCCGCCCTGCGTGTCGTTCCAGATCTCCTCGGCCGTCGTCGTGCGGTGGATCTCCGGATTGGCCGGGTTCTCGAACTGCTGCGGGATGACTGCGTCGGGCAGCGTGGCGGCCAGTTCGTCGGCCTTGGCGATGGCGCCCTTCATGCCCTTGGGGCCTTCGGTCAGCACCAGCTCGGCGCCGAGCAGCGCCAGCATCTTGCGGCGCTCCAGCGACATCGTCTCCGGCATGGTGAGGATCAGCTTGTAGCCCTTGGCGGCGGCTGCGAAGGCGAGGGCGATGCCGGTATTGCCCGAGGTCGGCTCGATCAGCGTGGTCCTGCCGGGGGTGATGCGGCCTTCTGCCTCCAGCGCCTCGATCATGGCGACGCCGATGCGGTCCTTGACGCTGGCGATGGGGTTGAAGAACTCCAGCTTGGCGAGAAGATTGGCGCCGACGCCCTTCTCCCTGGCGAATTTGTCGAGGCGGACCAGCGGAGTGTCGCCGATCGTCTCGGTGATGGAGTTGAAGATGCGCCCGCGGCCGGGGACATGCGTGGAGGTGGTCGGCTGGCTCATCATCGAGGTCCTGATTGCTTTTGGCGGGGAAGATAGCCGAGATTGGACCGTGTGCCGAGACCCGCGACCGGAACAAAACGGCTGCGGCAACCGGCTTCGGCGCAAAGCTCTTCGGCGGCAGGGACGAAAGCGAGAACGAATGCTCTTCATGGTTATCGAGCGCTTCGACAACAACGACATGGTTCCGGTCTACGAGCGCTTTCGCGAGAGCGAGCGCGGCCTTCCCGACGGCCTGGAGTTCGTCGACAGTTGGGTCGAAGCCAATTTCGCGCGTTGCTTCCAACTCATGCGATGCGACGATCCGAAGCTGTTTCAGCAGTGGATTCTGCACTGGCGCGGAACGGGCGTGACCATGGAGATCGTGCCGGTCGTCTCCAGCGCCGACACCAGGTCGGTGGTCACGTCCTTCATCGAAGCCGGGCCGGCCTCGGGTTGACCGGGCCGGCCTACTGCCGCGCCGCGATCGCCAGCGCCGCACCCGCCATGAAGCCGGCGGCTGTGCGGTTCAGCGCTTTCAGCGCCCGCGGCGTGCGCAGCAGCCAGCGCGCCTGCGCGGCCAGCGCCAGATAAGGCACCAGCACAACTAGCAGCACGACGACGGTCAGCGCTGCCAGGATGCCATAGTCGGCTATCGTGATCGTCTTCAGGTCGAGCAGGGTCGGCGTAATGGCGAGATAGAAGACCATGGTCTTCGGATTGCCGAGGGTGACTGCCAGCCCGGCCAGGAAAGCGCCGACCGCGCCGCCTTCGCCCTTGCGCGCTTCCACCTTCTCTGCCGTGATGCCGCTCGTCCAGAAGGTCCAGGCCAGCCAGGCGAGGTAGGCGATGCCCAGCCACTTGATGACGAGGAACACCGCGCCGAAGGTTTGCGCGACGAGGGCTAGGCCGAGCACGACAGCGGTCAGGTAGACTAGGTCGCCGACGACCAGGCCGAGCGACATGATCAGCGACGAGCGGAAGCCCGAGCCGAGCGCGCGGGCGACCAGTGCTGTGATGCCCGGCCCCGGGATGGCGGCCGCGAGCGCCAGCGCGCCGCTATAGGCGATGAAACCGGCAAGGGTCATGTCCAACTCCAAACCCGCTTTCGCGGTGAGCCGCGGCTTATGCCACAGCCGGGCCACCGGCGGAAAGAGGGCAGGGGCGTCCGGTCTGCGGGCCAGTTTACCCTCGACCGCCGGAAGAACCAGGTCGGCGGAACCGTTAGCATCAACGAAGCCAGCCGCCCCTCGGACATATGCGCCACGACAGGAAAGAAACGTTCGGGACCATTGCCGTGCTGCTGCACTGGACGATCGCACTGCTGTTCCTCGGCCAGTTCGCGCTTGGGCTGTCTATGACCAAGGTGAAGGGCATGGCGCTGCAGTTCGAGCTGATACAGTGGCACAAGTCCTTCGGTTTTCTGATCCTCGGGTTGGCCGTGCTGCGCTTGGGTTGGCATCTGGGAGCCGGCAGGCCACGGCCGTCGCCGGCCCTGTCGCCGGTCGAAAGAGCGTCGGCGGCGATCGTGCAGGCTCTGTTGCTTGCCGCCACGGTCGCCGTCCCGCTCGCCGGCTGGGCATTGGCCTCCACGTCGACGCTGGGCATCCCCACGCTTGCCTTCAAGCTGGTGCTGATCCCGCACCTGCCGCTCGTGCCGTCCGAGCAGGCCGAGGCGTTCTGGCGGCAGATGCACGGCTTTCTCGCCTGGGCGACCATTCTGCTCGCGGCGGCGCATGCAGGCGCCGCGCTCAGGCACCACCTTTTGCTGCGCGACGACGTGCTTGCGCGAATGCTGCCGATCCTTTCGCCGCGCAGGCTGGCCGGTCGGCAAACCACGACGGAGAGCGATGATGCGTGACCTGTTTCGAGTTCGTCCCGCGGCCGCCATCTGGCCCGTCCTGGCCTCGCTGGCGGCCTGGGCCCCTCCGGCCTCCGCCGACGCCCTTTCCGAGGCAGCCGGCCGCTATCGCATCGACAAGACCTCGTCGATCCGCTTCAGCGTCGACCAGGCGGGCGGCGGCGGCATCAGGGGCAGCTTCGGCGCTTATAGCGGCGCCTTTCGCATCGATGGGCAGGACATAGCGAAGTCGAGCGTGACGATCACGCTCTATCCCAAAAGCGTGCATGCCAATGAGGCGCGCATGGAGAACTTTCTGCGCTCGGACGCCGTCTTCGACGTGGCGAACCATCCGGAAATTACGTTCCGCTCGACCGCGGTGAAGCGCATCGGCGAGGATGCGGCGCGGATCGACGGCGTGCTGACGGCGAGGGGAAAAGCGCGCAAGGCTCAGTTCGACGCGACGCTGCGCCGGCTGAGTGGCGGCTCGATCTCCTTCCACGTCACCGGGTCGATCTACCGCTCGCCCTACGGCATGGATGTCGGCACGCCGATCTATTCCAACGTCGTGCAGTTCGACATGGTGCTCAACGGCACGCGGCGGTAGGCCTCAATATCCCGCCTCGTCCAGCCGCCGCTCCAGATCCACCAGATCCTGCGGCAGCGGCATGCCGAGCGCGCGGTACTCGGTGAGCTTTTCGCGCACCTGCTCGTGCACCTCGTAGGCGTCCTCGGGCTGGTTCACCATCTGCTGCATCAGCAGCGCGATCTGGGCCTTGAGCTGTTCGAGAGCCATTGCGCCGTCCCCTGGAGAGCTCATCGACGATAGCACAGCTGCGCCGCGTTGGCGCATCCAAATCGATGCCGATGCGCCTGCGGTCGCGCCTCAGCGCTGCGTCACCCGCATCGGTAGCCCGCCCTGCGGCTGCGTCGTCAGCTTCTGCACCGGCCAGGGCTTCGTCTCGGCGACGCTGTCGAAGCGGAAGCGCGACAGGAGCACCGCGAGCGCGATCACCGCCTCCTGCATGGCGAAGGCCGCGCCGATGCAGATGCGCGGACCGGCGCCGAAAGGCAGGTACTGGAAGCGGTCGATCTTTTCGCGGTTGTCCGGATGGAAGCGCGAGGGCAGGAAGGCGTTGGGGTCGTCCCACAGCTTGCGGTGGCGGTGCACAACCCAGGGCATGACCAGCACCTGCGCGCGCGCCGGGATCTTCAGCGTCTTGTAGGTTTCGGGCTCGATCGGCTCGCGGTTGATCGACGGCGCCGGCGGATAGAGCCGCATCGTCTCCTCGAAGGCCGCCCGCGTCAGCGGCATACGCTCAAGCCATTTCGTCGGGTCGGGCTCGCTCTCCAGCACCGCGTCGATCTCGGCCTCGATCGGCGCCCGCTCCCACGGCGCCTCGGCAAGACAGTAGATCGTCCAGCCGAGTGCCCTCGCCGTCGTCTCGTGGCCGGCGCCGATGAAGGTGATGATGTTGTCCTCGACCTCCTGGCGGGTCAGGCCGTCCTTGCCTTCGGCGCGCAGGAGCAGCGTCAAAAAATCCTCGGGCACGTCGTTCGGGTTCTTCTGCATGCGCTCGATGCGCATTGCCACCGTGTCGGTGACGATCTTGCGGAAATAGGCCATGACGCGGCGGCCGCGGATATGGGTGAAGCGCGGCAGCCAGTCCGGCGCGCGCAGGATGTCGAGCGGGTCGACCCGCCCCATCGTCTCGAACAGATGCTCGATGTGGTTGCCGAAACTGCCGGGCTCGCCGGCGATCTCGTCGGAGAACAGCGTCTCGGCCATGATGTCGAAGGTGAGCATCGTCATGTCCTGGGAGACGTCGACGGTGCCGTCCTCCTGCTCGTAGCGCTCGGCGAAGGCCAGCGTACGCCGCAGCATCGGTTGCGCGAAACCGAAGATATGGCGCGGCGTGAACACCGGCGCCATCGCCTTGCGCGAGCGCTTCCACACCTGGCCTTCCGCCGTCAGCAGGCCGTCGCGCAGGATCGGCCGCAGCACCTTCTGGCGTACGGTGGCGAGCTTGTAGTTCTTCGCGTTGTCAACCAGCACGTGGCGGATCAGGCCGGGGTCATTGGCGATCACCAGAGGGCCGCCGACGCCGTTCACGACGATCCACGGCTCGTTGTAGGAGGGCTCGCCCCACAGCTCCAGCGGGTTGCGGTAGATGATGCGGATCATCTCCAGCATGGAAGGCGGCCGCGTGCGCGGCGTCGGCGCGGGCGGTCGGAACGGTGTGGGCGCGGTGTCCATGACAGCCGGAAGGTAGTGCCGCCGGGCCCTTGCGTCCATGCGGTGGATCGCCCTTCACTTGGAATTGTGTTCGCGGGCGTGCCGACTATATGCTCTGTCATGGAGTAGCCGACGCCATGAACAAGCCTGTTGCCGATCCGACGCTGCAATCGCTCGACGCGCGCTCGCGCGACATTTTCCGGCGCATTGTCGATTCCTATCTGCTCGACGGCGAGCCGCTCGGCTCGCGCAGCCTGTCACGCATGCTGCCGGCGACGCTGTCGCCCGCCACCGTGCGCAACGTCATGAGCGACCTCGAACAGCTCGGCCTGATCTATGCGCCGCATATTTCGGCTGGCCGGCTGCCGACCCAGAAGGGACTGCGCTTCTTCGTCGACGCGTTCCTCGAGCTTGGCGACCTCACCGAGGACGAGCGGCGGTCGATCGATTCGCAGATCAAGGCGTCGGGCGAAGGGATGTCGATCGAGCAGATGCTGACCGATGCAAGCCAGATGCTGTCCGGCGTTTCGCGCGGCGCCGGCCTGGTGCTGACGGCCAAGCACGAGACGCCGCTGAAGCATATCGAGTTCATTCAGCTCGAGCCGGAGCGGGCGCTGGCCATCATGGTGTCGCAGAACGGCGACGTCGAGAACCGCGTTGTCGACCTGCCCCCCGGCGTCACGATCTCGCAGCTCCAGGAGGCGACCAACTTCCTCAACGCCCATATCCGCGGGCGCACGCTGGGCGAGGCGCGCGCCGATATCGAGCGCATCAAGCAGGAGACGCGGGCCGCGCTCGACACGCTGTCGCAGCAGCTGGTGGAGAAGGGGCTGGCGGTCTGGGCGGGCGCCGAGAGCGGCCTGCCGGCGCGTCTCATCGTGCGCGGCCGCGCCAACCTGCTCGAAAGCGTGACCGCGCAGGCCGACCTCGACCTGCTCAAGCACCTGTTCGACGACCTCGAGACGCAGGACGGCATGATCCAGCTGCTCGATCTTGCCGAGGCCGGATCGGGCGTGCGCATCTTCATCGGCTCGGAGAACAAGCTGTTCTCGCTGTCCGGCTCGTCGCTGGTGGTGGCGCCCTACCGCGACAAGGACGCGCGCGTTGTCGGTGCGCTCGGCGTCATCGGCCCGACGCGGCTCAACTATGCGCGCATCGTGCCGATGGTCGACTACACCGCGCAGCTCATCTCGCGCATGCTGCGGTAGGCTTCAGTTCAGCCGGCTTCGTTCGAGTGCCTCGATCCGCCCCGCATAAATCAGGGCGAGGCAGCGCACCGATCTCAACCGATCAGTCGGCTTCGCAGCCCGGGCGAGGGGACGTCGCAGCTCTCCTTCCGGCCGAACAGGGCGTAGCGGTTCGCCGCGATCCGCGCATAGAGCCAGTCGCGTGAGCGGCGCGGCAGCAGATTCAGCGCCGTGGCCGCCCTCCACGGCCAGCCGAGCTCGCGCATGACGGCGACGAGGCTGTCCATGCGCAAGTAGCCGGCGCCGCCGATCAGCACGAGATTGGTTTCATAGACGTCCGTCGGCAGGCCGAAGTGCCGGAACAGGCTTTCGCCGAGCGGCGATTGTGCGGTGGCGAAGCGGAAGCGCTGCGAGCGATCCAACCGCGCCACCAGGCGGGCGAAGCCCGAACAGAGCACGCAGGCGGCATCGAAGACGATCAGCGGCCGACCGCCGAGTTCCGCCGGCAGGATGTTCGCCAGTTTTTCGTATTCGGGCATTTCGGCCCCCTGCTTCGTCATCAACGTAGTGGTGGCCGCGCCTTGCGCAAGCGGCGTCGGCGTCGCAGCCTTGCGGGGATTCGCATTGATCGTAGGCAGGCGATCATCTCTCAGGCTCGGGAGGAACGAATGGCGAAGACCGACTTCAAGTCCGTGGACGACTATCTGGCGTCGCAGCCTGAATCCGCAAAGACCGTGCTGGCGCGCGTACGGGCAGCCATTTGCAAGGCCTTGCCGGCGGCCGAGGAGGTGATCTCGTATCAGATCCCGGTCTACAAGGTGGAAGGCCGGAGCGTGATCTACTTCTCGGGCTGGAAGAAGCACTATTCGCTCTATCCGGCGACGGAAGCGCTGGTCGCGGCTTTCAGGAACGAACTGACGCCGTATGAGGTGGAGAAGGGGACGATGCGCTTTCCGCTGGCGGAGCCGGTCCCCGAGGCGCTGATCGGAAGGATCGCCACGTTTCGGGCGAAAGAAACGGCCGAAGCCGATAGGGCCAAGGCCACCGCGCCGAAGATAGCGAGGAGGCCGGTGGCCGGCAGCTAGCTTGGCCAGTCGTCAGCCGATCGAGCCCTGCCGGCGCATTCCGGCCGAGCGCTCACGAAACGAAGCGGGCGAGTGCAACGTCTCGACGCCACGGCGTCGGGCACAGGCGGGGCCCGGGCCGCGCATGTAGTGCCGCTCCGGCCGATAGGTCGGCGCGATGAATTCGCGAACCGCGAAGGCGCACGTCGTCAGGCGTGTCCAGATAGCCATTTTCGTCGATCCCTGTCCCTCGGATGTCCCGTCCGATTGATCCGGCATGTTAGCCGGCGATCGTGAATCCTCCGTGAATGACATGTTAACGTCCGCCCGAAAATCAGTTGCTTCATGGTCGAAATGCGGTTTTGGCGAGGTATTTTGTTGCCGAATGCCCGCTTTTGCCCTGATGTGACTTTCACACCACATCGGTTTCGCAACGATGACGCCGATCCCTGCTTTGGTTTCGGGTCCCGTTACGGAAGCCCCGCCGCCGGCGGGAAGAAATCCGGCGGGCACGGAACCCCCATGCCCGCCGGGCGTTGGCAAGGCAGCCGGGCGACCGGCTAGGCCAGGTGCAGCGAGGGCACCTCCCTGACCGCTTCAGCAGCAATCAGAACAGGAAAGGGACAGAGCCATGGGCTTTTTCTCGAAAGACATCGCTTCGCTCGACGACCTCTTCGTGCATACCCTGCGCGACATCTACTACGCCGAGAAGGAAATCGAGAAAGCGTTGCCTAAGATGATCGACAAGGCGACCAATCCGCGATTGAAGGCCGGCTTCGAGCAGCATCTCGCCGAGACGAGGGGGCAGATCGCCCGCGTCGAGGAGGTGTTCGAGATGCACGGTGTCAAGGCCAAGGAAGTGAACTGCCCGGCGATCGACGGTATCCTGGAGGAGGCCGACGAGGTGGCAGCCGACGTTGCCGACAAGAAGGTGCTCGACGCCGCCCTGATCGCCGCCGCGCAGGCCGTCGAGCACTACGAGATCACCCGCTACGGCACGCTGATCGCCTGGGCGAAGGAACTCGGCCGTTCCGACTGCGCCTCGGTATTGGCGAAGAACCTCAAGGAAGAGGAAGCCACGGACAAGAAGCTCACGCAGATGGCTGAGAGCGGCGTGAACCTGCAGGCCGCCGAATAGGTCTGCCGAACAAGCTTCGCGGGCCGGCGCCGGGAGGCGCCGGCCTTTTTACGCCAGAAACGTTCTCTCGAAAGCCCGGCGTCCCGGCGGCGTGAAGCGGATGGCACGGCTCTGAGCGTCCCGCCGCGCCCATTTCTGTTCGAGAATGCGGTCGAGGATGGCGGCGCCGAGCGAACCGGCAAGGTGAGAACGCCGCACGCTCCAGTCGAGGCAGGCCCGGCAGACCGGCCGGCGCTTGCCGGGCAGGGTGGAGAGGTCGATCCCCGCGGCCGCAAAGAAGGACGGGCCCGCCTTGCCCATGACGACGCCATCCTTTCCCTGATCGAGAATGCCGCGCGTGAAAAAGCCGTCCAGCATGGCGACGGCGTGCTCTCCCGCCAGATGATCGTAGCAGACGCGCGCCTCGCGCATCGAGGCATCGCGCGGACCGGGGCGGGCGCGTTTCGGCCCTGCCGTCTCGGCAACGCCCATGATGGCTTCCAGCATGGCGGCCACCTGCGGGCCGGCGAGGCGGAAATAGCGGTGGCGGCCCTGGCTCGACTGCGAGAGCAACCCGCCGTCGCCGAGTTTCGCCAGATGCGAGCTCGCCGTCGGCAGGCCGACGCCGGCCTCCAGCGCCAGCTCGCTGGCCGTCAGGGCACCGCCGTCCATAAGCGCGCTCAGCATGTTGGCCCGTGCCGGATCGCCGACCAGGCTGGCAATTCTGGCTATGTCAGGCCCTTCACGCATGGTTTGATCCTAGTCGAAGCATCTTCGTCAGGCAATCGCTAGTCTGAAGGCATCGCAGACTGGAGACGACGATGCCGACACATCCTGCCACTTCCTTTGCCAACCCCGCGGCCGGCCCCTTCCGCGGCCCGATCTGCTCGGCCGTCGCGATGCTTGCTGCTTGGTACGACCGCTATTGTCAGCGCCGCGACCTCGCCGAGCTTGACGACCGCCTGCTCGCCGACATCGGCATGAGCCGCAAGCAGGCGCTGACCGAAAGCGCGGTTCCCTTCTGGCGCACCAAGCGCTGAGCGGAACGGGAGGCTAACATGTTGGCCTGCCTGACAGTTCGATGCCGGTCGAAGTGCCGGCACAGCAGTTTTCCCAAAAAAAGAGGGCTTCCATGGCCATCACCTGTTTCATCCGCTACGAGATCGACCCGTTCAAGAAGGAGGCGTTCGAGCAGTATGCCCGCGACTGGGGGCAGGCGATCCCGCGCTGCGGCGCTGATCTCATCGGCTACTTCACGCCGCATGAGGGTTCGGCCACGACCGCCTACGGTGTCTACACTGTCGAAAGCCTCGCCGCCTATGAGGCCTATCGCGTCCGTCTGGCGGCCGATCCGTTGGGCCGGGAGAACTATGAGTTCGCCCGCCGGGAGCGCTTCATCCTGCGTGAGGACCGCATCTTCCTGAAGCTCGCTTCGGCGCCGCACGGCAAAAGGCTGGAGCCATGATCGCGGTCATCTTCGAAGTCGAGCCGAGCGCCGGCCGTCGCGACGCTTATCTCGACCTTGCCGCCGATCTCAAGCCGGCTCTGCAGGGGATCGACGGGTTCATCTCGGTCGAACGTTTCGAGAGCCTTGCCACACCGGGAAGCTGCTGTCGCTTTCCTTCTGGCGCGACGAGGAGGCGGTGAAGGCCTGGCGCAACACGGACCGCCATCGCCTCGCGCAGGCTGCCGGGCGCGGCGGTGTCTTCGCGAATTACCGGCTGCGTATTGCCCATGTGCTGCGCGACTACGGCCTCGACGACCGTGCCGAGGCGCCGGCCGACAGCCGGCAGGCTCATGGATAGTTCTAGGCATTGCCGATCAGCACGCCGGCGCCGAACACCAGCGCGCCGCCCAGCACTACCTGGAAGGCGGCGCGCAGGAACGGCGTCTCCATGAAACGGTTCTGGATGAAGGCGATCGCCCACAGTTCGACGAAGACGACGGCCGCGGCGATCGCGGTGGCCGTCCAGAAATGCGGGATCAGATAGGGCAGGGCGTGGCCCAGTCCACCGACCGCCGTCATGATGCCCGAAGACAGCCCACGCGCCAGCGGCGAGCCACGCCCGGACAGCTTTCCGTCGTCGTGGGCGGCCTCGGTGAAGCCCATGGAGATGCCGGCGCCGACCGACGCCGACAGCCCGACGAGGAACGTCTGCCACGTGTCGCCGGTGGCGAAGGCGGCGGCGAAGATCGGCGCCAGCGTCGACACGGAGCCGTCCATGAGGCCTGCGAGGCCCGGTTGCACATAGGTCAGGATGAATTTCCGGCGCTCATCGTCCTGTTCCTGCGCGCGCACGTCCTCCGGCAGGTGGGCGGCGCCAAGACGGCGGGCGAGCGATTCGTGACTCTTTTCCGCCGCCGCCAGATCGCCAAGCAGCTTTCTTGTGCCGGCGTCGGCGCTGCGCTTGGCGGCTTCAGCGTAGAAGCGCTGCGCCGCCTGCTCCATCGCTTCGGCCTGGACGCGCACCTTCTCCAGCCCCAGCGGCCGCACCAGCCAGTCCGGCGTGCGATGATAATAGCCGCTGACATGCTCGCGCCGGATCAGCGGAATGCGCTCGCCGAAGCGGGTGCGGTGCAGTTCGATCAGCGCCGCGCGATGGCGCTCCTCCTCGTCAGCCATCTCGTCGAACACGGCGGCCGAATGCGGATAGTCGTCGCGCAGTCCGTCGGCATAGGCGCGATAGATGCGGCCGTCGTCCTCCTCCGACGAGATGGCTAAGGCCAGCACCTCCTGCTCGCCGAGGGACGCGAAGGAGCGGCGGCTGAAGCCGAAGACACGGGAAAACATGAGACAATTCCATTAGTTTAGAATAATTCTAAACTAGGAGGCCAGGCAAGCAGGGTCAAGGACTGCACGTCACCGAGCAGCGCCCCTTCCTATAGGCAAACCATCACCTATATTGACGAAGCTTTGCCTAACGAAAGGAAACCCGATGCCGGACAGGAAGCCGCTCGACACCAAACCCGTGCTCGATCTGATCGCCTCGATCGAGGCGGATCTGCAGCGCCTGAAGGCGATGCTGGAAGTGCCGCCCGAAGTCTTCGACCCTGCCAATCCGCACAACAAGGCGGCGGATGGCAAGCTGACGCCCGAGGGCGTCGAATGCTGCTACCGGATGTTCGACGAAGGCCAGAGCCGCTATTCGGTGGCGCGCGCCATGAAGATCTCCTTCGCCGCCGCCACCCACCGGTTCAATGCCTGGCGCAAGGCGGGCGGGGCCAAGCGCAAGATGGCGCTGATGGGGTGAAGGGTTGGACGGAGCGACGAGATCAGCTCTTGCCCAGAAAATCCGCCCGGTGCGGTGTGAAGGAATCGACCAGCCGCCCGGCTTCCAGCGCCTTCACGCCATGCGTCACATTGGACGGCGCGATAAAGCTGTCGCCGGCCGACAGCACCGCGGTGTGGTCGCCGACCGTCACCTCGAAGCGCCCCGCGGCGACATAGCTCGCCTGCACATGCGGGTGCGAATGCAGCACGCCGACGCCGCCCTTCTCGAAGGCGAACTCGACCAGCATCAACTCGTCGGTATGCAGCAGCACGCGGCGGCGGTTGCCGTCGGGCGTGGCGGTCCAGTCGCCTTGCGTACCGTATGCGAACAGTTCTTGCCCGGTCATCGACAGTCTCCCTGGGTTCGGCCGGCCAAGCGCTAGCGCGCCAGCCAGCCGCCATCCACCGGCACCACGGCGCCGTGCATGTATTTCGACGCCGGCGCCAGCAGGAACACGGCGGCGTCGCCGATATCGGCCGCCTCGCCCCACCGCCCGGCCGGGATGCGGCCGAGGATGGCGGCGCTGCGGTCGGGGTCGTTGCGCAAGGCTTCCGTGTTGTTGGTGACGATGTAGCCGGGTGCGACGCTGTTGACGTTTATGCCCTTGCCTGCCCATTCGCACGCGAGCAGCTTCGTCAGCCCGGCGACGCCGTGCTTGGAGGCCGTGTAGGAGGCGACGCGGATGCCTCCCTGGAAGGAGAGCAAGGAGGCAATGTTGACGATGCGACCCTGCCGCCCGGCGCCGAGCACTTGCCTGCCAAAAGCCTGGCAGAGCAGGAAAGTGGTCTTCAGGTTGATATCCATCACCTCGTCCCAGTCGGCGAGACTGAGCTCGACCGCGTCGGCGCGGCGGATGATGCCTGCATTGTTGACCAGCCCGTCGAGCGGCCCGCTTTTCTGCCAGACCCGGTCGAGCATCCCCTGCACGCCGGCGGTGTCGGCGAGATCGTATCGGACAGCGTCGTAGCGCCCACCGGCCTCCGCCACCAGCGCCGCCGTCTCCTCCATCGACGAGCGGCCGACGCCGATCACCGCGCCGCCGGCTCGCGCCACCGAGACGCAGATGCCCTGGCCGATACCGGTGTTGGCGCCGGTCACCATGATCCGCTTGCCGGCAAGGCTGAAGGCGGAAGAATCCGTCACCGCATCGTCTCCAGCGGCACCGGATCGACGTCGGTATAATCGACGTTGTCGCCGGCCATGGCCCAGATGAAGGTGTAGTTCGAGGTGCCGCAGCCGGAATGGATCGACCAGACCGGCGACAGCACGGCCTCCTCATTGGCCATCACGACATGCCGTGTCTCGGCCGGCTCGCCCATGAAGTGGAAGACCCGCGCCGTCTCGGCGAGGCCGAAATAGAGATAAGCCTCCATGCGCCGGTCGTGCACATGCGCCGGCATGGTGTTCCAGACCGAACCCTCCGCGAGCTGGGTCATGCCGACCACGAGCTGGCAGGTCTTAGCGCCCTCGGCATGGATGAACTGGAAGATCGACCGCTCGTTGGCGCTTGCCTTGCTGCCGAGGTCGAGGCGCTTTGCGTCGCCGATGCGGATCAGCCGGGTAGGGTGGGCCTGATGCGCCGGCGCGCTGAGCAGGTAGAATTTCGCCGGCCGCTGCGGGTCCTCCGAGGCGAAGGACACCGAGCTGCCCATACCGGCATAGAGCATGTCGCGCGTCTCCAGCCGGTGCCGGGTCCCGTCGACCTCGGCTGTGCCGACGCCTCCGATGTTGACGGCGATCAGCTCGCGGCGCTCCAGGAAACTTTTTGTCCCGGTCGGCTTGATGGCTTCCAGGAGAAGCGGCGTGCCGGCCGGCATGGCGCCGCCGACGACCATGCGGTCATAGTGGGTGTAGGTAAGATTGATGCGGCCCGGCTCGAACAGCCCGCCGACATGGAAGTTGGATCGCAATTCCTCCGTGCCCATGCGGCTTGCCGCGGCCGGGTCGATCGCATGGCGGATGCTGGTGCGGATGTGGCTTTCGGTCATGGTCTGTCCCCGAGGAAATCCTGCCGCGGCGTCACGGCGCGGTCCGGCCCGAGCCGTAGTCGGCCTGCTGGTCGTGAAGCCGGCGGCGGTAGCGCTGCTGGCTGGCGGAAAGGTGGGTGCGCATGGCGGCCCGCGCCGCATCCGGATCGCCGTCCGAGATCGCCTTGAGAATTGCCAGGTGCTCCTGCTGCAGCCCTTCCTGGTAGTCGCGCGTCAGCGTCGAATCGGTGCCCCAGGGCGAACTGACGTCACAGGGGATGGCGCGCGTGCCGAGCGCTTCCAGCACGTCGACATAGAAGGGGTTGTTGGTGGCCGCCGCGATCGCCCGGTGGAAGGCGAAGTCGGTCCTGCCGGTGGCCTCGCCCAGCTCCAGCAACCGGTCGAACTCGAAGAACGCCTCCTGGATCTCGGCGAGTTGGGCATTGTTCCTGCGGATCGAGGCGAGCGCCGCGCTCTCGATCTCGATGCCGAGCCGCACTTCCAGCACGTTCAGCGCGTGCGAGATCTTGTTGCCGATGTCGAGGCTGAAGGGGCCGGGCGATGGCGCCGGCCGCTCGCGCACGAACACGCCGGCACCCTGGCGCGGTTCGACCAGCCCGTCGGCGGCGAGAGTGGCGATCGCCTCGCGGATCACCGTGCGGCTGACGCCGAAGGCTTCCGTCAGCTGCGTCTCGGTCGGCAGCTTGTGGCCGACCGGGATCTCGCCCGCCAGCACCTGGGTGCGCAGCGCCAAGACCACGCGCTCCGACAGCTTCGGCTTCCGCTCGATCCGCATCTCGGGCGACAGGTCCATCGCCATCCCCTACTTGAACACGCCGGGCAGCCACAGCGAGATCGCCGGCACGTAGGTGACCAGTCCCAGCACCACCAGCCCGGCCAGGTAGAACGGCCAGATCGAGCGCATCGCTTCCCACACCGATATCTTTCCCACCGCGCAGGCGACGAACTGGACGGCTCCCACCGGCGGCGTATTCAGCCCGATGCCGAAATTGAGGATCATGATGACGCCGAAATGCACGGGGTCGACACCGTAGGCCATCGCCACCGGCAGGAAGATCGGCGTGCAGATGATGATGGTCGGCCCCATGTCCATGAAGGTGCCGAGGAACAGCATCAGCACGTTGATCAGCAGCAGGATGACGAGCGGGTTCTCCGACACCGCGTTCATCGAGGCGATCAGGGCCGCCGGCACCCTCAGGAAGGCCATCAGCCAGGAGAAGGCGGCGGCCATGCCGATTATCAGGAGCACCATGGCGGTAGTGCGCACCGCGCCATGGGTGGCATGGACGAAATCGCTCCAGCTCATGCTGCGGTAGACGAAGAGGGTGACCAGCAGCGCATAGAGCACGGCGATGCAGGAGCTTTCGGTGGCGGTGAAGACGCCGGAGCGCACGCCGCCGAAGATGATCGCGATCAGCAGCAGGCCGGGCGTGGCGATCAGGAGAAAGCGGCCGACGGCCGCAAATCCCGGAAACGCCTCGACCGGATAGCCGCGGCTGCGCGCCACGAAATAGGCGGTCACCATCAGCGCCGCGGCATAAAGCAGGCCGGGCAGGATGCCGGCGGTGAACAGGTCGGCGATCGAGATCTTTCCGCCCGCCGAGATCGAATAGATGATCATGTTGTGGGAGGGCGGCAGCAGCAGCGCGATCAGCGCCGCCATCGAGGTCACGTTGACGGCATAGTCGGCGCCGTAGCCGCGCTGCTTCATCTGCGGGATCATCAGCCCGCCGACCGCCGCCGCCTCTGCCACGGCCGAGCCGGAGATGCCGCCGAACAGCGTGGCCGTGACGATGTTGACCTGGCCCAGCCCGCCGCGGATGTGGCCGACCAGCGAGGCGGCGAAGGCGACGATTTTCTGGGCGATGCCGCCGCGCACCATCAGGTCGCCGGCATAGATGAAGAAGGGGATGGCGAGCAGCGAGAACACGCTCATGCCGGAGTTCAGTCGCTGGAACACCACCAGTGGCGGCAGGCCCAGGTAGAGCACGGTGGCGAAGCTGGCGACGCCGAGGCAGAAGGCGATCGGCGTGCCGATCAGCATCAGCAGCGTGAAGGTGCCGAACAGGATCAGCATTTCCATGGTGTCAGGCCTTCACATTGGCTGTGTCGAGTTCGGCCGCCACTTCCGCCGGCGGCAGCTCGTCGAGGACGTCGTCGATCGGCTCGCCGGCGAGCCTGAGCACGATGCGCTCCAGTGCGAACAGGCAGATCAGCACCCCGCCGGCGACCAGTGGCACGTAGTCCCAGCCGCCGGAAATGCGCAGCGACGGCAGCACCGTGTTCCAGGTGAGGCCGACCAGTTCCGACCCGTACCAGACCATGCCGATCCCGAAGGCGAAGGCGACCACGTCGGAGATCATCCTCAGCCACTTCTTGCCGCCCTTCGGCAGCGCGTAGAGCAGCACGTCGAAGCCGAGATGATAATTTTCGCGCACGCCGACGGCAGCGCCCAGGAAGATGAACCAGCTCATCAGCATGACGGCGCCGGGCTCGGTCCAGCTCGGCGAGTCGTTGAGCACGTAGCGGCAGAACACCTGCCAGGCGACCATCGCCGTCATCGCGACCAGGCCGATGCCGGCCAGCCAGAGCGAGAGTGTGCTCACGGCCGCGAGGATGCGACCGAGACGGGCCAAGGGGGATGTGGCTTCGGACGATGTCATTGCAGTCTCTCGATGCGGCCGGGCGATCGGTCTTCCGCGGCTCTGTTTACCTGACAGCGGCCGGGTTCACGGATGCATTCAACGCGGTCCGATGGACCTTCCGCCCTGCCGGCAGACGTCACCAGCGGTATGGCACGGCCAGTTCGCACCCCGAACTCCATCGCACTTGACCGTTCCATAACCGGTCGAACCGGGCGGGCAGGAGACCTGCCCGCCCAACGTCCGCTCACTGCACCGCCTGGACGTCGGCGACCATCTTCTTCAGCACATCGTCGGTGACGTGCTTCTCGTAGACGGGCTTCATGGCGTCGATGAAGCCCTGCTTGTCCGGCGTGGTGATCTGCGCGCCGGCAGCCTCGACCTTCTTGCGCGATTCCGCATCCTTGGCGGCCCACAGCTCGCGCTGCTTGGCGACGCTGTCCGTGGCGGCCTGCTTGAAGATCGCCTGGTCCCCAGGCGTCAGCTTGTCGAAGGCCGCCTTGTTCATGACGAACACCTCCGGAAGGATGGTGTGCTGGTCGAGCGAATAGTGCTTGGCCACCTCGAAATGCTTGGCGGTGTCGTAGCTCGGAAAATTGTTCTCCGCGCCGTCGATGACGCCGGTCTCGATCGACGAGTAGACCTCGCCATAGGGCATCGGCGTGGCGTTGGCGCCGAGTGCGGCGACCATGTCGACGAAGATGTCCGACTGGATGACGCGGAACTTCAGGCCGGCCATGTCGGCGACCGAGTTGATCGGCTTGGTCTTGTTGTAGAAGGACCTCGAGCCGGCGTCGTAGAAGGCCAGCGCCACCAGCCCGGCACCCTCGAACGCCGTCTTGATCTGGTCGCCGACCGCACCGTCCATCACCTTGTGCATGTGCTCCTCGGAGCGGAAGATGTAGGGCAGCGCCGGCACGATCGATTCCTTCACCGTGCCGTTGAACGGCGCCATCGACACGCGGTTGAGCTCGATCACGCCCGAGCGCACCTGCTCGATCGTGTCCTTCTCCTCGCCGAGCTGGGCCGAGTGGTAGACCTCGACGGCATAGCGGCCGCCGGTGCGCTCCTTCACCAGCTCGCCGAAATACTCGACGGCCTCGACGGTGGGGTAACCGTCCGGATGCGTGTCCGACGATTTCAGCACAGTTTGTGCGCCGGCCGATCCGGCCATCAAGGATGCGGCAAGCGTCGCTGCCGCCGCAAGTTTCGAGAAATGCAGCATTGTTCTCCTCCCGTTGTCCGAGGCGAAAACCGCCCCGCCTAAAGCCGATACGCCTTCTTCGCCAGCGTATGGGCAAGCTCTGTCGCCAGTTCGTAGGCCTCGTCCTCGCGCAGCCTGTGCTCGCACACGAGCCGCGCCAGGAAGGCGCAGTCGACCCGGCGCGCGATGTCGTGCCGCGCCGGAATCGACGGAAAGGCGCGGGTGTCGTCGTTGAAGCCGACCGTGTTGTAGAAACCCGCTGTCTCCGTCGTCATCTCGCGGAAGCGGCGCATGCCTTCCGGGCTGTCGTGGAACCACCAGGCAGGCCCGAGCCTGAGCGCCGGATAGACGCCGGCCAGCGGCGCCAGCTCGCGCGCATAGCTGGTCTCGTCCAGCGTGAAGGCGATGACGGTGAGGTTGGGTTCCAACCCGACCGCGTCGAGCAGCGGCCTGAGCGCCGCTACGTAGTCGGTATGGGTCGGGATGTCGAACCCCTTGTCGCGGCCGAAGCGCGCCATCATGGCAGCCGAATGGTTGCGCCACGAGCCGGGGTGGATCTGCAGCACCAGACCGTCGTCGAGGCTCATCTTGGCCATTTCGGTGAGCATCTGGGCGCGGAACAGCCGCTTCTCGCGCTCGTCGGTCGAGCCGGCACGGATGCGGCTGAACAGCTCCTCGGCCGCCGCATCGGAGAGGTTCGCGGTATCGGCCGTCGGATGGCCGTGGTCGCTGGACGTCGCCCCGTAGGACTTGAAGAAGGCGCGGCGCAGCCGGTGCGCGTCGAGATAGCCCTTCCAGGTTCTGGTGTCGGCGCCGGTGATCTCGGCCAGCCGGTCGAGATTGTCGGAAAAACCCTCGAAGTCGGGATCGACGATGGCGTCGGGACGGTAGGCGGTGACGACGCGGCCGCTCCAGCCGCTCTCCTGTATGATCTGGTGCCAGCGCAGGTCGTCCAGCGCGCCTTCGGTGGTGGCGATCACCTCGATGTTGAAGCGGCTGAACAGGGCACGCGGGCGATAGGCGTCCTCGGCGAGCTTCTCGGCGACGGCGTCATAGGTCGCGTCCGCCGTCCCGGCGGAGAGCGGCGCCTCGATGCCGAACAGCTCGGAAAGCACGTAGTCCATCCACAGCCTGGTCGGCGTGCCGCGGAAGAGACGATAATTCTGCGCGAACAGCCGCCAGATGGCGCGGCCGTCGGTTTCCACCGGGGCGCCGTCGAGACGCGGAACGCCAAGACTCTCCAGCGGGATGCCCTGGCTGAACAGCATGCGGAAGATGTAGTGGTCCGGCACGATCAAAAGCTGTGCCGGGTCCGGAAACGGCTCGTTCAGCGCATACCAGCGGGGATCGGTATGTCCATGCGGACTGACGATCGGCAGGTCCTTGACCGTCGCATAGAGCGAGCGGGCGACCGAGCGGACGCCCGGCTCCGGCGGGAACAACAGGTCGGGATCGATCAGGGATTGCATGCCAACCGTGCCGCTCCTCTTCGGCCGTCAATGGCTAGAATGGAGAACTCATCATGTCAACATACAAAAATTGTGTGGTTGTATGATGAGTTCGGTTGCACGTTGGCAGCGTCGTCTGTAGGAGAGGGGGCTTCGAAGAGGAGGAGATGGATGGGATCGAACGTCCGGCTCGGCAATGCCACGCTTGGTGCGATCCGTGGTGCTGCCACGCCCGCCTACAACCGCTCCGAAACCATCGAAGGCATCGTCCACCTCGGCGTTGGCGCGTTCCACCGCGCCCACCAGGCCGTCTATGTCGACGACCGGCTTGCCGCCGGCGAGCACGGCTGGGCGATCGCCGGCGTGTCGCTACGCAGCCCGGACACGCACGATGCGTTGGCCCCCCAGGATGGGCTCTACACCGTCGCCTCTCGCAGCGGCGCCGGCGAGGAACTGCGCGTCATCGGCGCGCTGACGTCCCTGCTGGTCGCGCCGGAAGACCCCTCTGCCGTGCTGGCCTGCCTGACCGACCCGCGCACCCGCATCGTCACGCTGACGGTGACGGAGAAGGCCTATCTGCGCGGCGCCGGCGGCGATCTCGACGCAAGCCATGCGGACATCCAGTGGGATTTGCAGAATCCGGATCGCCCGCGCAGCGTCTTCGGCTTCCTTGCCGGCGCGCTCGCCGGGCGGCGCCGGGCCGGCACCGCGCCGTTCACCGTGCTGTGCTGCGACAATCTCCCGGCGAACGGCGAGACGGTGCAGAAACTGCTGCTGCAGTTCGCCGGGCTGAAGGGCGGCGATCTCGCCCGCTTCATCCGTGATGAGGTGGCCTGTCCGTCCACTATGGTCGACCGCATCGTGCCGGCCACTACCGACGCCGACCGCGACCGCGTCTCCGCCGCGCTCGGGGTCGAGGACGCCTGGCCGGTGATGACCGAGCCGTTCATGCAATGGGTGGTGGAGGAGAATTTTTCGGCCGGCCGGCCGCGCTGGGAGGAATGCGGCGTCACCATGGTGAGCGATGTGCGGCCTTTCGAGGAGATGAAGCTGCGGCTGCTCAACGGCGCGCATTCGGCCATCGCCTATCTCGGCCTGCTCACCGGCCACGAGACGGTGTCGGCCGCCTTCGCCGACCCGCGTATCAGAAACTTCGTCGACCGGCTTTGGGGCGAGGCGATCCCGACCCTGCCGAAAGATGCCGGGCTGGAGCCACGAGCCTACACGGCTGCACTTGCAGAGCGCTTCGCCAATCCGGCGCTGAAGCATCGCACCGGGCAGATCGCCATGGACGGCAGCCAGAAGCTGCCGCAGCGCATCCTGTCCACCGCACGGGCGCGGCTCGCCGACGGCGCGCCGGCGTCTCACCTGATGCTGGTGGTCGCGGCCTGGATCGCCTGCTGCCGTGAGCGGGGACATGGACTACCCGCCGGCCATTTCGCCGATCCGCTCGATTCGACTCTCACTGCGATTTTCGCACGGATAAAAGCGCCGGAAGCGCTGGTCGCGGAGGTCTTCGCGGCAGCCGGTTTCGCCGGCGACGAGCCCTTGCGGGCGCTTGCGGCGGGGCATTTGAAGACGATCATCGACAAGGGCGCGGGCGAGGCCATGGCGGCCGCTGCGCGGGAAGGAGCATGACATGAAGCAGACCTGGCGGTGGTTCGGGCCGGACGACACGGTGAAGCTCCCGCATGTGCGGCAGGCCGGTGCGACCGGCATCGTCAGCGCGCTGCACCATCTCAACGACGGCCGCGCCTGGCCGGCCGACGAGATACTCAAACGCAAGGCCGAGATCGAGGCGGCGGGGCTGGAATGGTCGGTCGTCGAGAGCATCGTCGTGCATGAGGACATCAAGACCCGCACCGGCCGCTATCGCGAGCTGCTCGACAACTACAAGGCGTCGATCCGCGCCGTCGCCGCGGCTGGCATCAAGGTGGTCTGCTACAATTTCATGGCCATCACCGACTGGACCCGCACCGACCTCGATTATCCGATGTGGCACGGCGGCACGGCGCTGCGCTTCGACATGGTCGAGTTCTGCGCCTATGACGTGCTGGTGCTGAAGCGCCGCGGCGCCGAAGCCGAGCATCCGCCGGCACGCATCGAGGCGGCGCGCCAGCGCCTCGCCGGCATGAGCGAGAGCCAGCTTGCAAAGCTCGAGCAGAACCTGATCGGCTGGGTGCCGGCGCGCGAGTTCATCTTCGATCGCGAGAGTTTTCGCCGGGCGCTGGACATCTACCGCGACATCTCGCTCGAAGGTTTTCGCGAAAACCTGTTCGCGTTCCTGCGCGAGATCGTGCCGGTGGCGGAGGAGGCGGGCGTCAGGATGGCGATCCACCCCGACGATCCGCCGTTTCCGATCTTCGGCCTGCCGCGCGTCGTCTCGAAGGCGGCCGATGCCCGCGCGCTGATCGCGGCGGCAAAATCGCTGTCCAACGGCATCACGCTGTGCACCGGCTCCTACGGCGCCAATCCCGACAACGACCTCGTCGCTATGGCTGGTGAATTCGCCCCGGACATCCATTTCACGCATCTGCGCAACGTCACCAAGGAGGGCGACTTCTCCTTCCACGAGGCCGAGCATCTGGAGGGCGACACCGACATGGTGCGGGTGGTCGCTGCGCTGATGGCGGAAGAACGTCGGCGGCAGGCGGAAGGTCGCGCCGACTGGCAGATCCCCATGCGGCCGGACCACGGCCACGCCATCGTCGACGACATCGGCAAGAAGGTGAACCCCGGCTATTCCTGCATCGGCCGCCTCAAAGGCCTGGCCGAGCTGCGCGGCATCATGCGCACGCTGGAAAGCCTGCCCGCCGAAAGCTGGCCGCGGTGAAACGGATCGCCGTCATCGGCCTCGGCATGGCGTCGGGGCCGCATGCGAAAAGCCTGCGCGACCTCGAGGACCGCGTCGCGGTGGCGGCCGCCTACAGCCCGACCGAGGCGCGGCGCAAAGCCTTTGCCGAAGCCTGGGGTTTTCCCGTCACCGACGACCTCGACGGCATCTTTTCCGACGCCGCGATCGATGCGGTGATGATACTTGCGCCGCCCAACACCCATCTCGACCTGGTTGAGCGTGCCGCCGCTGCCGGCAAGCACGTGCTTCTGGAAAAGCCGCTGGAAATTTCCCTCGGCCGCGCCGAGCGCTTGGTGGCGATCGCCGAGCAGGCCGGCATAAAGCTCGGCGTCGTGCTGCAGCACCGCTTCCGGCCGGTCAGCCTGGCACTGTCGGACCTCATCGCCCAGGGCCGTCTCGGCGATCTGGTGAGCGCTTCGGCAAAGCTCGCCAACTGGCGGCCGCAGAGCTATTACGACCAGCCCGGCCGCGGCACCCGGGCGCGCGACGGCGGCGGCGTGCTGTTGACCCAGGGCATCCACACGCTCGACCTCCTGATCTCGCTGGCGGGCATGCCCGCGGAAGTCTCGGCCTTTGCCACGACCACGCCGGTTCATCGCATGGAGACCGAGGATCTCGTCGCCGGCGCCATGCGCTTCGCCAACGGTGCGCTCGGCACCATCCACGCCACTACCACTGCCTATCCCGGTCTTCCGGATTCGATCGAGCTCATCGGCACCAAGGGCACCGCGCGCATCGACGGCACGAAGCTCTTCGCAGCCTTCCACGACGGCTCCGCGTTTTCGGAAGAGGACGGTGCGCTCGGCGGCGGGGCAGGGGCCGACCCGATGGCCTTTCCGCATCACCACCACCGGGCGGTGCTTTCCGACTTCCTCGACGCCATCGATGAGGATCGCGAGCCGAAAGTCGGCGGCCGCGAGGCGCTGAAGGTGCACCGGCTGATCGATGCGCTGCTCAGGGCAGCGCAGACGGGGCAGCGGGAGCGGGTTTAGCTCGGCTGAGAACCCCTCTCCGTCTCGGGCTCCGCCCTCGACACCTCTCCCCGCTTTCGCGGGGCGAGGAACCACTGCCGCGATGCGGCGCCTCTCCAGCCCGGGTTCCTCGCCCCACGAAGTGGGGAGAGGTGTCGAGGGCGAAGCCCGAGACGGAGAGGGGCTTGGCAGCAATCCAGACCGACGAAGCTCAGGACCGCCGACCACCCGCCCGGACAGTTTCCGGCACCGCCCCCGTCGACGCCCGCGGCACCAGCGGACCGTCGATCTTGATGGTGATCGGCCGCATCGGTTTGCCGTGCACGGTGATGTCGAGCAGCGCCTCGGCGGCGCGCTGGCCCATCTCGTAGTTGGGCAGCACCAGCGTCGACAGCGGCGGGTGGGTGTAGCGCGCCAGTTCCTGGTCGTCATAGCCCATCACCGAGATGTCGTCGGGCACCCTCAGCCCGCGCTCGCTCAGCGCCTCCATGACGCCGATCGCCATCAAATCGTTGCCGCAGAAGATCGCCGTCGGTGGCTTCTCCAGCGCCAGCAGGTCGAAGGCGTGGTGGTAGCCGGTCAGCGGCAGCCAGTCGCCGTGCCGCACCAGCGCCTCGTCATAGGCGACGTCGACCGTGGCCAGCGCCTGGCGGTAGCCCTTGAGCCGGTCCTGCGAGGCGTCCATCCAGGGTTCGCCGTTGATGAAGCCGATGCGGCGGTGGCCGAGCGCCGTCAGATGCGCGGTGGCGGCGAAGCCTCCCACCACCTCGCCCGGCAGGATGGAGATATGCTTGCGCGGCTCGGCATAGCAGTTGAGCAGCACGGTCGGCACGTCCTCCAGCGCTTTCGGCAAGGTGACGCGGCGGGTGAAGATGGTCGAATAGATGACGCCGATCACCGAGCGGTCGCGCTTGATGGCTGCGATCGTCGCCTCCTCCAGCTCCGGGTTGGAGCGCGTCACATGGGCGGCCACCAGGAAATCCTGTTCGAAGGCGTAGTCGCGGGCGCCGTCGAGATTGACCACCGGATGCGGGCTGGTGGAGATCTCGTCGACCAGATAGGCGATGGTGCGCCGCTCCGCGCCGTTGGCGCCCTCGCGCCGGATCGCCGGTAGCGCGTAGCCGATCTGCCGTGCCGCCTCGAACACCCGGCTCTGCGTTTCGGCCGAGATGCGCGCGCCGGTCATCTGGTTCAGCACCAGCGACACGCTGGACTGCGAGACGCCGGCGATACGCGCCACGTCGGTCATGGTCGGCCTGCCGCGCCCGCGGTCGGACCGCGCGTTGCCGCTGCCTTCGCCCTCGGCCATCGATTCCATCCCTGCCTGACGGTTTTTATGCGCATCCGGCGCTGCCCGGCGTGCAGTCAAGAGTCCGTCAAGTCATACTTTTCCGCTTGACTGCTAATATTATTAGCGCAAGATTTCCGTATGTGAAGCAGGCAATTGCTTCCATCGGCCCGGGAGAAGCCGAAATCCAAGGAGGAGATTCCATGAAACTTCTGACCCGTCGTACCCTGCTGCTTTCCGCGGGCGCCATCGGCGCCATGGCGGTGACCGGTGGCCTTGCGCTCGCCGACCTGCCGCCGCTGCCCGCCAAGGACAAATACAAGGTCGGCTTCGCCCAGACCGAATCGAACAATCCGTGGCGCATCGCCCAGACCAAGTCGATGCAGGACGAGGCCGGCAAGCTCGGCTATCAGCTCGTCTACACCGACGCCGCCGGCTCGGCCGCCAAGCAGGTTGCCGACGTCAATTCGATGATCGCCCAGGGCGTCGACCTGATCTTCCTCGCTCCGCGCGAGGAGAAGCCGCTGATCCCCGCCGTCATGGCCGCCAAGAAGGCCGGCATCCCGGTCATTCTGCTCGACCGCAATGTCGACCAGGCGCTCGCCAAGGCCGGCGAGGATTACGTCACCTTCATCGGCTCCGACTTCGTCGACGAGGGCAAGCGCATCGCCGAGTGGCTGGTCAAGAACAATGGCGGCAAGACCAAGATCATCCAGCTCGAAGGCACCACCGGCTCCTCGCCCGCCAACGACCGCAAGAAGGGTTTTGACGAGGCGATCAACGCTGCCGGCGGCTTCACCCTGCTCGCCTCGCAGTCCGGCGATTTCGCTCGCGACAAGGGCCGCCAGGTCGCCGAGGCGCTGCTGCAGGCGCATCCCGACGCCGATGTCATCTACGCCCACAATGACGAGATGGCGATGGGCGCCATCGCCGCGCTCGAGGCCGCCGGCAAGAAGCCCGGCACCGACGTGATCGTGCTGTCCATCGACGGTGGCAAGGAGGCCGTGCAGGCGGTGGTCGACGGCAAGATCAACGCGGTGGTGGAGTGCAACCCGCGCTTCGGACCCAAAGCCTTCGAGACCATGGCCAAATACGCCAAGGGGGAGAAGATCGATGCCTGGGTGAAGAACGACGACAAGTTCTACGATCCGTCCAATGCGGCGGCGGAATTGGCGAACGCCTATTGATCGCCATTCGACAAGGCCGGCCGGCGAGCGCGCTGGCCGGCTTTGTTTGTGAAAAGGGCGCAACGTCGAACGCTGCGGTTGGCGTTGACAGACAACCCGCGATGCCCGTTGCACCCCCGCCCCATCACGGGCAAGATCGCTCACGGGAGGAATCCGAAAGCATGCTTTTATCGATGAAGGCCATCGACAAGAGCTTCTCAGGCGTGCGCGTTCTCAATGCCGCCTCGCTTGAGGTCGAACCGGGCGAGGTGATGGCCCTGGTCGGCCAGAACGGCGCCGGCAAGTCCACCATGATCAAGATCCTCACCGGCGCCTATTCGCGCGACGCCGGCAGCGTCACCTTCCAGGGCCGCGAGGTGCATTTCTCCTCCACCGCCGACAGCCAGTCGGCGGGCATCGCCACCATCTATCAGGAAATCAACCTGGCGCCGAACCGCACCGTGGCCGAAAACATCTTCCTCGCCCGCGAGCCGCGCACCGCCTTTGGTCTCGTCGACCGTCGAAAAATGCGGGCGGAGGCGCGGGCGGTGCTGAAGCGCTTCAACCTCGACATCGATGTCGAGCGGCCGCTGGAAAATTTCGGTGCCGCCACCCGGCAGATGGTGGCGATCGCCCGCGGCGTCACCCAGAACGCCAAACTCGTGATCATGGACGAGGCGACTTCCTCGCTCGACGAACGCGAGGTCGCGGTGCTGTTCGAGACTGTCCGCACGCTGAAGCGCGACGGCGTGGCGACCATCTTCATCAGCCACCGCCTCGACGAGCTCTATGCGATCTGCGACCGCGTCACCGTCATGCGCGACGGCCGCACGGTAGCCGTCAGCGCCATGAAGGACATCAAGAAACTCGAGCTGGTGCGCACCATGCTCGGCAAGGAGCTGACCGCCTTCACGGCGGCCCAGCGCAACCGCGAGGAAGCCGACGGCGCCACGCTGGTCGAGGCGAAAAACCTGTCGGCCGGCGTGCGGGTGCGCGACGTCTCGCTCGCCATCGGCAAGGGCGAGATCGCCGGGCTCGCCGGCCTGCTCGGCTCCGGCCGCACAGAGACCGCGCGGCTGATCTACGCCGCGGACCGCCGCGACGGCGGCACGCTGTCGGTCGGCGGCCGGCAGACCGCCTATGCCCAGCCGGCCGATGCGATCGCCGACGGCATCGGCTTCGTCTCCGAGGACCGCAAGGTCGAGGGCATCGTACCTGAGATGAGCGTGCGCGAGAATCTCACCCTCGCCATCCTGCCGCGCCTGCAGAAATCCGGCATCGTCGACCGTGCAAGGCAGCAGGAGATCGTCGAGCGCTACATCAAGGCGCTCGGCGTCAAATGCGCCTCGCCGGAGCAGCCGATCCGCGAGCTGTCGGGCGGCAACCAGCAGAAGGTGCTGCTCGCCCGCTGGCTGTGCATGAACCCGCGGCTGCTGATCGTCGACGAGCCGACGCGCGGCATCGACGTCGGCGCCAAGGCCGAGATTCTCAAGCTGTTGCGCGGCCTTGCCGACGAAGGCTTGAGCGTGCTGATGATCTCCTCGGAGCTGGAGGAGCTGATCGCCGCCGCGGACCACGTCACAGTACTCAGCGACGGCCGCTCGGTGGCCCGCATCCCGGCCGCCGAGCTCAGCGAGGAGCGGCTGATGGTGGCCATGGCGCACCAGGACGGCGAGGCGGCGTGATGATTGCGGATTTCATCCATTCAGCTCCATCCAGCACTCCTGGACGAAGCGCGACAATGCCGATTTGGCAATCGACGGAATGCGAAGCCGCGCGGGCGCCGACATGACCACCCTCGACACCACCACCCCCGCCCAGACTCCCGCTAAGCGCAGTTCGCTTATCTGGATCAGCCGCTACGGCACGCTGGTCGCCTTCCTGGCGCTGATCGCCTTCAACATGGCGGTGACGCCGAATTTTCTCTCCTGGCAGACGCTCAACGTGAATCTCACCCAGGTCGCCACCATCGTCATCGTGGCGGTCGGCATGACGCTGGTGATCGCCACCGGCGGCATCGACCTGTCGGTCGGCTCGCTGATGGCGATCTCCGGCGCGCTGGCACCGATGATTTTCCTCGGCACCATCTACCCGATCCCCAGCCCGGCGCTGGCGGTCACGCTGGCGTTCATCGTCCCGGTGGTCGTCGCCGGCGCGCTCGGCTGGTTCAACGGTTTTCTCATCACCCGCTGGTCGATCCAGCCGATCGTGGCCACGCTGGTGCTGTTCATCGCCGGGCGCGGCATCGCCCAGGTGATGACCAACGGCAATTTGCAGGTGTTCAGGAACGATGCCTTCCAGTTCATCGCGCTCGGCCGCGTGTTCGGCATCCCGACGCAGGTGATCATCATGGCGGTGGTGGTGGCGCTCGCCGCTTTCGTCATCCGCCGCACCGGCTTCGGCCGCCAGATCATCGCGGTCGGCGGCAACGAGAAGGCGGCCAGGCTCTCCGGCATCCCGGCGGTGCGGGTGAAGCGGCTGGTCTATGTCGTCAGCGGCGCGCTGGCCGGCATCGCCGGGTTGGTCGTGGTCGCCCGCAACTCCGCCAGCGACGCCAATCTGGTCGGGCTCGGCATGGAACTCGATGCGATCGCGGCGGTCGCGGTCGGCGGCACGCTGCTCACCGGCGGGCGGGCATATGTGCTGGGCACGCTGCTCGGCGCCTGCGTCATCCAACTCGTGCGCTACACGCTGCTCGCCAACGGCGTGCCGGACGCCGCGGCGCTGGTGGTTAAGGCAGGTCTGATCGTGGCGGCGGTGTTCATCCAGCAGCGGGCGGAGCGGGGGTAGGGCGCATGCGGTTTATGGAAACGCCGGTGCTCTACGTTGCCCCCCTCTGTCCTGCCGGACATTTCCCCCACAAGGGGGGAGATCGGCCTGCCGCTTCGTGGGCGCCTGTTCTGCAACGCTGGTGGTTGGCGAAAATCGGTGTGACAGCCAATCTCCCCCCTTGTGGGGGAGATGTCCGGCAGGACAGAGGGGGGCAGCGTAGAGTGCCAGGCGCTATCAACGAGCGGGCAAGATGACCACCTACCTGTCCTTCCTCGGCCCTTTGGCGCCGCGCTCGACCATCGCGCTCGCCCGCCTCGGCGTGATCGCGGCGCTGATCGCGCTCATCGTCTTCGGGGCGCTGCGCTACGACAACTTCCTGTCGTCCTACAACGCGCTCAGCTTCCTGCGCTACAACTCCATGTTCGCGCTGATCGCGCTGGGCATGGCGCTGGTGATCATGACCGGCGGCATCGACCTGTCGGTCGGCGGCACCGCTGCGATGGCGAGCGTGGTGGCGGCGATCTTCTCGCCCTACCACTGGGCCGCCGGACTCGCCGGCGGGCTCGCCGCCGGGCTGGTGGTCGGCATCATCAACGGCGTGGTCATCACCCGGCTGAAGATCCAGCCCTTCATAGCCACGCTGGCAGCCATGCTCGCCGCCTATGGCACCGGCCTGCTGCTCGCCGGCAACCAGTCCGTCTCCGTCTCCTACGACAGCGGCTTCACCGAGATCGGCCAAGGCGATTTCCTCGGCTTCCCGATTCCGGCCTGGATCGCGCTTGCCTTCTATATCGCCGGCTGGATCGCGCTGGAGCGGCACCCGGTCGGCCGGCGCGTCCTCGCCATCGGCGACGGCGAGGCGACGGCCAAGCTGATGGGCCTCAAGGTGGAGAAGACGCTGATGGGCGTCTACATCACCTCGGGCCTGTGCGCCGGCATGGCCGGCGTCATCCTCGCCGCGCAATTCGGCGCCGGCCAGCCGACCGAAGGCGTCGGCTGGGAGCTGTTCGCCATCGCCTCGGTGGTGGTCGGCGGCACGCTGCTCACCGGCGGCGTCGGCTCGATCGGCGCGACGCTGGCCGGCGCGCTGCTGCTCGCCATGGTGTTCAACATCCTCAACTTCGAGAACGGCCTGGGCTGGATATCGCTCTCGGCCTACTGGCAATCGGTCATCCGCGGCCTGTTCCTGCTGGCCGTGGTCATTCTGCAGGCAAAGATCGCGGGAGCGCGTGCAAATGGTTGATGAAAAATCGGAATTTTCGGGCAAGTCGGTGCTGGTCACCGGGGCCGGCAAAGGCATCGGCCTGGCGACGGCGAGACTCGCCGCCCGACGCGGTGCCGCGGTCGTCGCCGTAAGCCGCAGCCGCGAGGATCTGGAATCGCTTAGCGCCGAAATCGGATGTCGTACGTTAACCGCGGACCTCGCCGACGCCGAGGCGGCGCGCGCGGCGGCGCGCGATGCGCAGCCGGTCGACTTTCTCGTCAATTGCGCCGGCTTCACCATTCTCGAATCGGTTCTCGACGTCACCGTGGAATCCTTCGACCAGCTGATGGCGGTGAACACGCGCGCGCCGCTGATCTTCGTGCAGGAATACGCCAAGGCACGCATCGCCGCCGGGAAGGGCGGGGCGGTGGTCAACGTCTCCAGCATGTCCGCCTTCACCGGCTTCGCCGACCACGCCGCCTATTGCGCTTCCAAAGGCGGGCTCGACGCGATGAGCCGGGTCATGGCCAACGAGCTCGGCCCGAAAGGCATCCGCGTCAATTGCGTCAACCCGGCGATCACACTGACCGCCATGGCCAGGAAGGCGTGGAGCGACCCCGAAAAATCCGCGCCGATGCTGGCACGCATGCCGCTCGGCCGCTTCCTCGAGCCGGAGGAGGTGGCAGAGGTCATCCTGTTCCTGCTGTCCGACCGCGCCTCCATGGTCAACGGCCTGTCCATGCCGGTGGATTCGGGCTTCAAGGTGACGTAAGGCAGGCGATGCCCTCGCTCAGCCTGCGCATCAATCTTGATCCCGACGGACGCATCGGCCCCGGCAAGATCGAGCTTCTGGAACACATCGCCGCCTTCGGCTCGATCTCGGCGGCAGCGCGGCGCATGGACATGTCCTACAAGCATGCCTGGGACCTGGTCGAGGAGATGAACGTGCTGTTCGGCAAGCCGGTGGTCGCCGCCCAGACCGGCGGCAAGAAGGGCGGCGGCGCCCAGCTCACCGCCGTCGGCCTGGCCGTGGTGGCGCGCTTCCGCGCCATCGAGCGCGCTGCCCTGGCCGCCGCAGCGCCCCACATGACCGCCCTGCAGGCGGAGATCGACGCGGCGTGACGCGCGCTGCACTGGGAGTGCCGCTGTCTGTATGTCAGCTTTTGCTTGCATGCTCTTGATGAATCGTAAGCGATCTGCTTACATTCGCCATGATAAGGTCCTTCAAACACAAGGGCTTCTCCGACCTGTTCGCGAGTGGCAAAACGTCGAAGATCGACGCCAGGATGCACAAGCGGATTATGGTTCGGCTGGACCGCTTGGATGCCGCGACACGCCCGGAAGACATGAACCTCCCGGGTTTCGACTACCACGCTTTGATCGGCTTCAACCCGACGCGCTACACCGGTCACGTGAACGGGCCCTGGTGCATGACATTCGAATTCGACGGAACCGACGCCGCGAAGGTCGATTTCGAGCAATACCACTGATCACCGATGTGATGGAGAGTATGATGGTCCTCTACGAAGTATGCCGGCCGACCGAGCGGTGCCCGTCGCATCCGGGGGCGCTGCTTGATGACATCATTCCCGCAACCGGTCGGAGGAAGGGGGAGATCGCCAGCCTGCTGGGGATTTCCCGGCAGCATCTCTACGACATCGTCCGGGAGCGCAAGCCGGTGTCTCCGGAGGTGGCTGCTCGGCTGGGCAAGCTGTTCGGTGATGGCGCCGCCGTTTGGCTCCGGATGCAAGCTGCCTACGATGCCTGGCACGCCGAGCGGGAAGTGGACGTCAGCAACATACCCACGCTGAGGACGGCCGCCTGACGGCATGGCGGATCTTCTTCTTTTCGCACTGCAATAAACGCTTGGCGGGCCTTGCCGATTTGTGGGAGTGTGGCGAAATCGACCCCGGCGAAAGGTTTTCGCGCAGCCCATGGCCATCCTGGCAGCCGTCCATCATCTGACCCACTATCGATACGACCGGCCGGTCGTGCTCGCGCCGCAGGTCGTCCGGCTGAAGCCCGCCCCGCATTCGCGCACCAAGGTGCCGAGCCATTCGCTGAAGGTTTCGCCGGCCAACCACTTCGTCAACGTCCAGCAGGACCCCTACGGCAACTTCCTGGCGCGCTACGTCTTCCCCGATCCGGTCAGCGAGTTGAAGATCGAGGTCGACCTCGTCGCCGACATGACTGTCTACAACCCGTTCGACTTCTTCGTCGAACCCTCCGCCGAAACCTGGCCGTTCGACTATCCGGAAGAGCTCGCCGAGGACCTTTCCATCTACCGTAAGCCCGAGCCGGCCGAGCAGGCGCTCGACGCTTTTCTCGCCTCGATCGACCGCTCGCCGCAGAACACCGTCACCTTCATCGTCGACCTCAACGCCCGCATCCAGCGTGAGGTCGCCTATATCGTGCGCATGGAGCCCGGCGTGCAGGCGCCGCAAGAGACGTTGGCGCTGGCAAAAGGCTCGTGCCGCGACTCGAGCTGGCTGCTGGTGCAGGTGCTGCGAAACCTCGGCTTTGCCGCCCGCTTCGTTTCCGGCTACCTCATCCAACTCAAGCCTGATCTCGTCGCGCTCGACGGCCCGCCCGGCACCGCGGCCGACTTCACCGACCTGCATGCCTGGTGCGAGGTCTACCTGCCCGGCGCCGGCTGGATCGGCCTCGACCCGACGTCCGGCCTGCTCACCGGCGAAAGCCACGTGCCGCTCGCCGCCACGCCGCATTACCGCAACGCCGCGCCCATTTCCGGCATGGCGAGCTTCGCCGAGGTCGATTTCGACTTCGACATGCAGGTGACCCGCATCGCCGAGCATCCGCGCATCACGAAACCCTTCTCCGACGAATCCTGGGAAGCGCTGGAGAGGCTCGGCAACGAGGTCGACGTGGTGCTCGACAAGCAGGACGTGCGCCTCACCATGGGCGGCGAGCCGACCTTCGTGTCGATCGACGACTTCGAATCGGCCGAGTGGAACACCGCCGCCGTCGGCCCGACCAAGCGGCAGAAGGCCGACGTGCTGATCCGCAGACTGCGCGACAAATTCGCGCCGGGCGGTTTTCTCCACTACGGCCAAGGCAAATGGTATCCCGGCGAATCGCTGCCGCGCTGGACCTTTTCGCTCTACTGGCGCGCCGACGGCGAGCCGGTGTGGCGCGATCCCAGCCTCATCGCGACGGAGAAGGGCGCGCCAAAGGCCGGCCACAAGGACGCCGAGGTGCTGCTCAAGGCGATGGCGATCGGGCTCGGCATCGACGCCGGGATGGTCGACGAGGCCTATGAGGATCCGGCCGAGTGGGTGCTGAAGGAAGCGAAGCTGCCGGACAATCTCGATCCGACCAACTCCAAGCTCGCCGACCCGGAGGAGCGCAGCCGCATGGCGCGCGTCTTCGAGCGCGGACTGACGGCGCCCTCCGGCTACGTGCTGCCGATCCAGCGCTGGAACGCCGCGGCGAGCGACGGGCGCCGATGGCGCTCGGAGAAGTGGAAGACGCGGCGTGGCCGGCTGTTCCTGGTGCCGGGCGATTCGCCCGTCGGCTACCGCCTGCCGCTCGGTACTCTGCCCCATATCCCGCCCGCGCAATTTCCCTATGTCGTGCCCGTCGACCCCTCGGTGCCTCGCGGACCGCTGCCGCCCAATCCGCAACCGCCGGCGGCTGCCGCCCCGGCGGGCGGCGACGCCCCCGGCCGTGCCCAGATCGAGGCGTCGTTCACGGCCGCGACCGGCGGGCAGGAGATCGTCGAGCAGCAGCTTTCCGGCATCGACGGGGCGGTGCGCACCGCGATCTCGGTCGAGCCGCGCGACGGCCGCCTGACCATCTTCATGCCGCCGGTCGAATCCCTGGAGGATTATCTCGAACTGGTCGCGGCGGCGGAGGCGGCGGCGCGCGACACCGGGCTTCCCGTCCATATCGAAGGCTACGCGCCGCCGCACGATCCGCGCCTCAACGTCATCCGCGTGGCTCCCGACCCCGGCGTCATCGAGGTCAACGTCCATCCGGCCAAGAGCTGGGCCGACTGCGTCGCCACCACCACGACGCTCTATGAGGAGGCCCGCCAGAGCCGTCTCGGCGCGGAAAAATTCATGATCGACGGCCGCCACACCGGCACCGGCGGCGGCAACCATGTCGTGGTCGGCGGGGCCACGCCGAACGACAGCCCGTTCCTGCGCCGCCCCGACCTCTTGAAGAGCCTGGTGCTCTACTGGCAGCGGCACCCCGCGCTTTCCTATCTGTTCTCCGGCCTGTTCATCGGCCCGACCAGCCAGGCGCCGCGCTTCGACGAGGCCCGCCACGACAGCCTGTACGAGCTGGAGATCGCGCTGGCGCAGGTGCCGATGCCGGGCGAGGGGACCGCCCCGCTGCCCTGGCTGGTCGACCGGTTGTTCCGCAACCTGCTCGTCGACGTCACCGGCAACACCCATCGCTCGGAGATCTGCATCGACAAGCTGTTCTCGCCCGACGGGCCGACCGGCCGGCTCGGCCTGGTCGAGTTCCGCGGCTTCGAGATGCCGCCCAATGCGCGCATGAGCCTCGCCCAGCAGCTCCTGGTGCGCGCCATCGTCGCGCGGCTGTGGACGGCGCCGCTGTCTGGCCGCTTCACCCGCTGGGGCACGGCGCTGCACGACCGCTTCATGCTGCCGCATTATGTCTGGCAGGATTTTTTGGACGTGCTGGAAGACCTGAAGCAGAACGGTTTTACCTTCCGCCCCGAATGGTTTTCCGCCCAGTTCGAGTTCCGCTTCCCCTTCTGCGGCGAGGTCGCCCATGCCGGCGTGAAGCTGGAACTCAGGCAGGCGCTGGAGCCGTGGCATGTGATGGGCGAGCAGGGGGCGATCGGCGGCACGGTGCGCTTCGTCGATTCCTCCGTCGAGCGGCTGCAGCTGCGCACCGAAGGCCTGAACCCGGAGCGCCACGCAGTGCTGTGCAACAAACGCCTCGTGCCGATGAGGCCGACCGACGACCGAGAGGTCGCGGTGGCCGGCGTGCGTTTCAAGGCGTGGCAGCCGGCGTCCGGCATGCACCCGGCGCTGCCGGTCGACACGCCGCTCACCTTCGATATCTACGACCGCTGGTCCGGCCGCGCCGTCGGCGGCTGCGTCTACCATGTCGCGCATCCCGGCGGCCGCAACTACGAGACCTTCCCGGTCAACGCCAACGAGGCGGAGGCGCGCCGCCTCGCTCGCTTCGAGAGCTTCGGCCACACGCCGGGGCCGTTCGAGTTTTCCGACGAGCACCCCGCCGCCGACTTCCCGATGACGCTCGACCTCAGACGGCCGGCGGGGGTGTGAGGAGATGGGGAGGAATAGGGTCGGGTGTCCGTCGAAGAGAGGGCTTATGCCCCTTCGCACCCCCCTCTGTCCTAAGCTTGTCGAATGGGCCGGCCATCTCCCCCGCAAGATGGGAGATCAGCAGCTTCGCTCTCAGCACATCTCCAGCAGCGCCGGCGACTTGCGAACCCAAACCGGCCAGCTGATCTCCCCCCTTGCGGGGGAGATGTCCGGCAGGACAGAGGGGGGTGCGAAGGGGCGCGGCTTGCCCTCTGGAGGAATGCAATGAGGGCGTCCACGGCATCCCCGGACCGTAAGCCCCATCCCCTCCTCGACGGCTACCGCCCCTTGCCCGGCATTCCCGACGAGATGGTCGACGCCGCCGGCAATCCGCGGCCGGTCTGGAAAAATTTCATCGCCGTCCTCGAAAACCTCGGCCCGGACGAGCTGACGAAGCGCTTCGCCCGCGCTGACCAGTATCTGCGCGACGCCGGCGTTTACTACCGCGTCTACGACAGGGTCGACGCCAACGAGCGCGAATGGCCGCTGTCGCACCTCCCGCTGCTGATCGGCGAGGAGGAATGGGCGGCGATCAGCGCCGGACTGATCCAGCGGGCCGAGCTGTTCGAGGCGATCCTCTCCGACATCTTTGGCGACAACCGGCTGGTCGCCGACGGGCTGCTGCCGCCCGGCCTGATCGCGGCAAGCCCCGAATATCTGCGCCCGCTCGCCGGGGTGAGGCCCGCCGGCGGGCACTTCCTGCATTTCTGCGCCTTCGAGCTCGGCCGCGGGCCGGACGGCGGCTGGTGGGTGCTGGGCGACCGCACCCAGGCGCCGTCCGGCGCCGGCTTCGCGCTGGAGAATCGCGTCGCCACCACCCGCGCGCTCGCCGACCTCTACGCCGAGATGCATGTCGAGCGGCTCGCCGGCTTTTTCCGCCGTTTTCGCGACGCGCTGGTCGAGGCGGCCGGCGATCCGGAAGGCCGCGTCGCCATTCTCACCCCCGGCCCGCTCAACGAGACCTATTACGAGCACGCCTATATTGCCCGCTATCTCGGCATCATGCTCTTGGAGGGCGAGGACCTTACCGTGTCGGAAGGCCGGCTGATGGTGCGCACCGTCTCCGGGCCGAAGCCGGTCAGCGTTCTGTGGCGGCGGCTTGACGCCGCCTTCGCCGACCCGCTGGAGCTCAATGCAGCCTCGCGAATCGGCACGCCTGGCCTTGTGCAAGCCGTGCGCCAGGGCTCGGTCGCGGTGGTGAATGCGCTGGGGTCCGGAATACTGGAGACACGGGCGCTGCTCGCTTTCCTGCCGCGCATCTGCCGAAAGCTGCGCGGCGAGGAACTGGCGCTGCCGTCCATCGCCACCTGGTGGTGCGGCCAGCCGGCCGAGCGCGACCACGTTGTGGCCAATCTCGACCGCATGATGGTCGGGCCGGCGCTGTCGACGCGGCTTGCCTTCGAGGACGACGGCGCGACCCGCCTCGGCGCGTCGCTCGATGCGGCCGGGCGCGAGGCACTGACCCGGCAACTGCAGGCGGACGGCCAGAGCTTCGTCGGTCAGGAGGCGGTCACGCTGTCGACCACGCCGGTCTATCGGGATGGCGCGCTGGAGCCGCGGCCGGCGGCCTTGCGTGTGCATCTGGCGCGCACGCCGCAGGGCTGGATCGTCATGCCGGGCGGTTTCGCCCGCGTCGGCGAGACGGAGGACACGGCGGCGATCGCCATGCAGCGTGGCGGCCATGCCGCCGACGTCTGGGTGGTGTCCGGCCGGGCTGTGGAACGGGAGACGCTGCTGCCCGAGGCCGGCGACGGCTTTGCCCGCCGCACGCCCGGCAGCCTGCCCAGCCGCGCGGCCGAAAACCTGACGTGGCTCGGCCGTTACGTCGAGCGGGCCGAGGACACGGTCAGGGTGCTGCGCGCCTATCACGTCCGCCTCGCCGAAACCGGCGATCCCGAGATGCCGTTGCTGGCCGACATGCGCGCGCATATGGAGCCGATCGGCATCGACATGGCGGCGGCCGTGCCGCTCGGCCTGCTTTCCAACATCGACAGTGCCGTCTCCAGCGCCGGCCAGATCCGCGACCGTTTTTCGCCCGACGGCTGGCTGGCGCTGCGCGACCTGTCGGCGACGCTGCACCGCTTCGCCGGCACGGTCGAGCCGGGCGACGACGCGACGCGCGCCATGACCGTGCTGTTGCGCAAGATCGCCGGCTTCTCCGGCCTGCTCAACGAGAACATGTACCGCTTCACCGGCTGGCGTTTTCTGGAGATCGGACGGCGGCTGGAGCGGGCGATCCAGATTTCCCGCATGCTCGGCCGGGTGACGCGCGACGACGCGCCGGACGGCGCGCTCGACATGATGCTGGAGGTGGGCGACAGCGTCATGACCCACCGCCGCCAATATACGGTGCGCGCGGGGTGCGGCACCGTCGTCGACCTTCTGGCGCTCGACCCGCTCAACCCGCGCTCGGTATTGTTCCAGCTCGAACGTCTCAAATACGAGATCGACCACCTGCCGGACGCCGACCGCCACGGCCTGTCGGCGCCGGCCAAGGAAGTGTGGCGGCTGCACACCGGGCTGGCCACGCACGAGCCGGCCGAGCTCGACCCCGACGCGCTCGACCAGATCGCCTGGGACGTCGGCGGGCTCTACGAGACGCTGGCGAAGGCGTATTTCGGGTGAAGGCGGCCTTGGAATTGAACGAGACGCGCCCCTTCGCACCCCCCTCTGTCCTGAGCTTGTCGAATGGGCCGGACATCTCCCCCGCGAGGGGGGAGATTGGCGGTTTCGTCCATACGGCCTTTCCGCCGGTGGTTAGCGAAAGCCGGGCGGCCGATGTAATCTCCCCCCTTGCGGGCAGGGCGATCGCCTATGGAAGTTCTGGAAGGGTCGGCCGGCGGGTTACCCCCACCCCTAACCCCTCCCCTCAAGGGGGAGGCGGACTTTGCGGCCGCCATGCCGAGCGAAATCGTCACCGATTCATGTCTGGCACAACAGCGGCAAGATCCCCCTCCCCCTTGAGGGGAGGGGTTAGGGGTGGGGGTAGCTCAATATACGATTGCCCTGTCCTTGCGGGGGAGATGTCCGGCCCACTCGACAAGCTCAGGACAGAGGCGGGTGCGAAGGGGCGTCTGCATCGCGTGCTCTCTTTGCCCATCAGAGCCCTCTGATGCACTACGACATCCGCCTCACCCTCTCTTATGTCTACGACGCCTGGGCCGGCGGCGGGCGGCACCAGTTGCGCGTGCTTCCCCCGACCATACCCGGCGTGCAGCGGGTGATCGCCGCTGCGCTCTCCTTCACGCCGCAACCGAGGGAGCGTTCCGACTTCACCGACTTCTTCGGCACCCGCGCCACCGCGGTCACCTATCGCGAGGCGCACGAGACCCTTGAGGTCAGGATGACGGCGCGCGTCGCGGTGAAAAGACCGGAGCCCGGCTTCGACGTCTCGCCCGGCCTGCCGCAGCTTGCCGGGCAGGTCGCCTCGGTGCTGTCGCTCGGGCCGGAGGCGCCGCATCATTTCCTCCCCGCCAGCGACCATGCGGGCATTGATCCCGATATAACCGCCTATGCCAGCGAAAGCCTTGGCCACGGCTCGGTGCGGGCGATCGCCGGCGATTTCTGCCGGCGCATCCACCGCGACTTCGCCTATGACGGCACCGCGACCACGGTGACGACGCGGGCGCGCGACGCCTTCGGCCTGCGCCGCGGCGTCTGCCAGGATTTTTCCCATGTCATGATCGCCGGGCTGCGCGGGCTCGGCATCCCCGCCGGCTATGTCAGCGGTTTCTTGCGCACCATCCCGCCGGCCGGCAAGGAGAGGCTCGAAGGCGCCGACGCCATGCATGCCTGGGTGAAGGTGTGGTGCGGCCGCGAGAGCGGCTGGATCGAGTTCGACCCGACCAACGACATGCTCGCCTCCAACGATCACATCACTGTCGGCTACGGCCGCGACTATTCGGACGTGGCACCCATCGTCGGCGTGCTGAAGACGACGGGCGGGCAGGAGGCGGAACAGTCCGTCGATGTGATCCCGGTTGATGCCAAACCGGTCGAGAGTGCCCGCTGAACGCCGGTCTCGACCCGCGGCGCGGAGCGTAGCAGCCGACCCGGTCGTCCGACACTTCGATTCTCGATCACGATTACCGGCGGAGGTCCGGTCATGGTGCCTCGATCCGACGGCGCGATGTCCGCCCGCTTCCGACATCGTACCCGAAGATCGGTCTCATCAGGGCGGCGCGCGAAATGCGTACCGTACGTTACGGTACGCATTTTTCGTTGCCGATCCGGTGAAAACGGTCTAAACAACCCTGTTGCCGCAGCGCAGGCTGCGAGCCCGCATCAGTTCGAGGATATCGATGCCAGCCTATCGCTCCCGCACCACCACCCACGGCCGCAACATGGCCGGTGCCCGCGGCCTGTGGCGCGCCACGGGCATGAAGGACAGCGATTTCGGCAAGCCCATCATCGCGGTAGTGAACTCCTTCACCCAGTTCGTGCCAGGCCATGTGCATCTCAAGGATCTCGGCCAGCTGGTCGCCCGCGAGATCGAGGCGGCCGGCGGCGTCGCCAAGGAATTCAACACGATCGCGGTCGACGACGGCATCGCCATGGGCCATGACGGCATGCTCTACTCGCTGCCCAGCCGCGAGCTGATCGCCGACAGCGTCGAATACATGGTCAACGCCCACTGCGCCGACGCCATGGTCTGCATCTCCAACTGCGACAAGATCACGCCCGGCATGCTGATGGCGGCGATGCGCCTCAACATTCCGGCCGTTTTCGTCTCCGGCGGGCCGATGGAGGCCGGCAAGGTCGTGCTGCACGGCAAGAAGCACGCGCTCGACCTGGTCGACGCCATGGTTGCGGCCGCCGACGACAAGGTGTCGGACGAGGACGTCAAGGTGATCGAGCGCTCGGCCTGCCCGACCTGCGGCTCCTGCTCCGGCATGTTCACCGCCAATTCGATGAATTGCCTGACGGAAGCGCTCGGCCTGTCGCTGCCCGGCAACGGCTCGACGCTCGCCACCCATGCCGACCGCAAGCGGCTGTTCGTCGAGGCCGGCCACCTCGTCGTCGATCTCGCCCAGCGCTATTACGAGCAGGACGACGAGAGTGTGCTGCCGCGCAACATCGCTTCCAAGAAATCCTTCGAGAACGCCATGGCGCTCGACATCGCCATGGGCGGCTCGACCAACACGGTACTGCACATCCTCGCCGCCGCGCATGAGGGCGGCATCGATTTCGGCATGGACGACATCGACGCGCTGTCGCGAAAGGTGCCGGTGCTGTGCAAGGTGGCGCCCGCCAAGAGCGACGTTCACATGGAGGACGTCCACCGCGCCGGCGGCATCTTCTCCATCCTCGGCGAGCTCGACCGCGCCGGCCTGCTCACCCGCGACCAGCCAACCGTGCACACCGCGACCCTCGGCCAGGCCATCGAGCACTGGGACATCACCCGCACCGGCAGCGCCAAGGTGCGCGACTTCTTCATGGCCGCCCCGGGCGGCGTGCCGACGCAGGTCGCCTTCAGCCAGGACCGGCGCTGGGACGATCTCGACACCGACCGCGAGACCGGCGTCATCCGCTCGGCAAAACATCCGTTCTCCAGGGACGGCGGCCTCGCCGTGCTCAAGGGCAACATCGCGCTCGATGGCTGCGTGGTGAAGACTGCGGGCGTCGACGAGTCGATCCTGAAGTTCACCGGCCCGGCAAAGGTGTTCGAGAGCCAGGACGCGGCGGTCAAGGGCATTCTGGGCAACGAGGTGAAGGCGGGCGACGTCGTCGTCATCCGCTACGAAGGCCCGAAGGGCGGCCCCGGCATGCAGGAAATGCTCTACCCGACCAGCTACCTGAAGTCGAAGGGTCTTGGAAAAGCCTGCGCGCTCTTGACCGACGGCCGCTTCTCCGGCGGCACGTCCGGCCTGTCGATCGGCCACGCCTCGCCGGAAGCGGCGACCGGCGGCGCCATCGGCCTGGTGCGCGACGGCGACACCATCGCCATCGACATCCCCGGCCGCACCATCGACCTGCTGGTCGATGAGGCGGAACTCGCCGCCCGCCGCGCCGAACAGGACGCAAAAGGCTGGAAGCCGGCGGAACAGCGCAAGCGCAACGTCACCACGGCGCTCAAGGCCTACGCCGCCTTCGCCACCAGCGCCGACAAGGGCGCGGTGCGCAAGCTGCCGGAGTAGGGGCGGTAGCTTAGGAGGCATCGCCGCACTCCGTCCAGCACCCCTCATCCGACCTCCCCCTCGACAAGCTCGGGGTCGGCCACCTTCTCCCACCTTGTGGGGAGGGGCAGGGGTGGAGGGTAAACGCATATGCGATAGACCTGGGAAGAAGGTGCCCGCGGGGGCGGATGAGGGGCTGCATCACGCCATCCAGAGACGCGCCGCCCCTCATCTGCCTGCCGGCATCTTCTCCCTGTAGACGGGGAGAAGATAGCTGATCATCCCTGCTCGAACCCGGTCAGCACGCCGACGGCGTTGATGCCGATCTCCTCGACTGCGTAGCCGCCCTCCATGACGAACAGCGTCGGCAGGCCGAGTTTGGCGATGCGCCGGCCGATCTTCGGATAGTCCTCGCTCTTCAGCTTGAACTGGCTGATCGGATCCTTCTCGAAGGTGTCGACGCCGAGCGATACTACCACCACGTCGGGCCGGTAGGCTTCGAGCCTGGCGCAGGCGTCCTCCAGCGAGGCGCTCCAGCCGTCCCAGGCGGTGCCGAACGGCATCGGGTAGTTGACGTTGAAACCCTCTCCGTCTCCCGAACCCTTCTCGTCGGCATGGCCGAGGAAGAACGGGTATTCGGTCATCGGGTCGCCATGCAGGTTGAGCACCTGCACGTCGGCGCGCGCGTAGAAAATCTCCTGCGTGCCGTTGCCGTGATGGTAGTCGACGTCGAGGATCGACACCTTCGCCGCACCCCGATCGCGGAAGAATTGCGCGGCGACGGCGGCGTTGTTGATGAAGCAATAGCCGCCCATGAAGGCGGCGCCGGCATGATGGCCGGGCGGCCGGCAGAGCGCGAAGGCGGCGCGCTCGCCGTCCTTGACCAGCCCGGCGGCGGTCAACGCCACGTCGAAGGACGACTTGATCGCCGTCCAGGTGCCCGCGACGAAACTCGCCCCGGCGTCGAAGGAATAGTAGCCGAGCAGCGCGTCGATGGTTTTCGGCCGCACATCGGCACGCAGCCCGCGCGTCGGCCAGGTGAAGCCGAAGGCCGAGCCTGAACGCCCGGCCTTCTCCCATTCCGGCCAGACGGTCGGTAGGAAATCGATATAGTCGGCCGCATGCACGCGCCTGGCGGCCGCGATGTCGTGCTCCGCCGGCGGCAGGATCGGCCCGAGCTTCTCCGCTTCGACGCGGGCGCGGATGTATTCGGCCCGCGACGGCTTTTCGAAGCCGGGCACCAGCCCGCCGGAGATCAGCTCCATCTGCCCGGCATGTCCCGCATGCAGCGGCGAAAAGATCGTCTTCATGAAACCCCTCTCGTTGACGTCGGCCGGACCCTAGCCGCAGCCGCCAGCTTTTCACAAGCGCTACCGCTTGCCGCAGGATGGACCACTCCAGCTCGTTCGTCCGCTCCATGTCCGGGCATCTGCGCCTCCAGCCTGGCGAACCATCGATCTGGCGTCGTCGGTCGCGCCGGTGCTAGAGCAGGATGTCCAACCGGAAATGCCCTATGACCGCACATGCCGAGCTGATCGTCGTCAACGGCCGCATCAGGACCATGGATCTCGAGCGGCCGGCAGCCGAGGCGCTTGCCGTTTCCGGCGGCAGGATCGTCGCGGTCGGGGACCGCGCGGCGATCGCCGACCTGCGCGGCCCGAACACCAAGGTGATCGACGCGGCGGGCAATTCGGTCGTTCCTGGCTTCGTCGAAGGGCATATGCACCTGTTCTCGGGTGCCGCCGAACTCGCCCATCTGCAACTCGCCGGCGTGCATGGCGAGGCGGCGCTTTCCGCCGCCATCCGCGGCTACGCCGCGGCGCGACCGGACGCGCCGATGCTGCTCGGCCAGGGTGCCGACTACACCATCCTCGGCGGGCGCCCGCTTACGCGGCACGACCTCGACCGCATCCTGCCGGCCGGCCCTTCGCCATGGCGGCACCCGACCATCACACGGTGTGGGCGAACACCAGGGCGCTCGAGTTGGCCGGCATCCTGCATGGCCGGCAGGTCGGAGCCGGCAACGAGGTGGTGATGGCCGCCGACGGCCTGGCGACCGGCGAACTCCGGGAGAACGAAGCTTTCGCGCCGGTGCTGGCGCTGGCGGGCGAGGAGCGGGCGCGGCTCGGCCTGTCGACCGGCGGCGAGCCGGATCCCGTCCCCTCGCCGGCCGAGCGGGAGGCCGACCGCGCCATCCTGCGGCGCGGCCTCGACTGGTGCGCCCGCCACGGCATCACCTCGATCCACAACATGGACGGCAATCTCTACCAGCTCGAGCTGCTGTCGGAGATCGAGGCCGAGGGCGGACTGCTGTGCCGCGCCAGGATTCCCTTCCACTTCAAGAACTTCATGGCGCTGGACATGCTGGAGAAGGCCTCGCTCATGGCCGAGCGCTACCGTTCGGACTGGCTGTCCTCGGGCATGGTGAAGGTCTTCTACGACGGCGTGCTGGAGTCTTGGACGGCGGTGATGGTCGAGCCTTATGCCGACCGGCCGGACTGGCGCGGCGAGCCGCTGTTCTCGCCAGAGGACTTCGCCGCGGTCGCCGTCGAGGCCGACCGCCGCGGCCTGCAGATCGCCGTGCACGCCATCGGCGACGGCGCCGTGCGCGCTGTGCTCGACGGCTATGAGCAGGCGCAGCGCGTGAACGGCCGCCGCGACAGCCGCCACCGCGTCGAACATATCGAGGTGACCACGGCCGCCGACATCCCGCGCTTCGCAAGGCTCGGCGTGATCGCCTCCATGCAGCCGACGCATCCGCCCGGCTCGGCCGGCCTGCCGCTGCAGCCGACCGTCTCGCGCATCGGCACGAGCCGGTGGCCCTTCGCCTATCCCGTCCGCACGTTGAAGGAGGCCGGTGCCCGAATCGTCTTCGCTTCGGACTGGCCGGTCGCACCCATCGACCCGATCCTCGGCATCCAGGCGGCGATGCTGCGCAAGCCTTGGGCGGACGGCTGCCCCGACCAGAAGCTTTCGCTCGACGAGGCGCTGGCAGCCTATACGACCGGCGGCGCCTATGCCGAGTTCAACGAGCACCGGAAAGGTGTTCTAAAGCCGGGATTCTTTGCCGATTTCGTCGTGCTTTCCGGAGAACTCGATGCTGTTTCCGCCGAAAACCTGACGGAAATCCGGCCAACCCTGACGGTTTGCGGCGGCCGCATCACCTTCGAAGGTTAAGCATCGGCATCTCTTTTCCGTCCGGCAGGAACCGGATGTGAAATCCGGTTGCGCCTCTGTTGCCAAACGCCGGCGCTTGTGCTGACAATCCGCCCGGGGAACGAGAGGTCGACAGACCCGCAAAGCCATAGGGGTATCGTGTCAGATCGACCTGCCAGGAACGCGATCGAAGTTCGCAGCGTCAGCAAGATTTTCGGCAGCGGGGAGGCACGGTTCGCCGCGCTCGACCGGGTTTCCGTCGAAATCCGGGAAAACGAGTTCTTCACCCTGCTCGGCCCCTCGGGTTGCGGCAAGACCACGCTTCTCAGGCTGATCGCCGGCTTCGATTTTCCGAGCGAAGGCGAGATATTCCTCCACGGCGAGGACATCGCGCCGCTGCCGCCGTTCAAGCGGCCGGTGAACACGGTGTTCCAGAGCTACGCGCTGTTCCCGCACATGACGGTGGCTGAGAATATCGGCTTCGGCCTGGAAATGCTCGGAAAACCAAGGGCCGAGATCGAGGCCCGCGTGGCGCAGATGCTGAAGCTGGTGCGCATGGAGCAGCTCGCCGGGCGCCGCACCAGCCAGATCTCCGGCGGCCAGCAGCAACGCGTGGCGCTAGCCCGGGCGCTGGCGCCGCAGCCGAAGGTGCTGCTGCTCGACGAGCCGCTGTCGGCGCTCGACTTCAAGCTGCGCAAGGAGATGCAGATCGAACTCAAACGGCTGCAGCACGAGACCGGCATCACCTTCATCTTCGTCACCCACGACCAGGAGGAGGCGCTGACCATGTCCGACCGTATCGCGGTGATGTCGGCCGGAAAGATCCTGCAGGTCGGCACCCCCTGGGACATCTACGACAAGCCCGCCGAGCGCTTCGTCGCCGACTTCATCGGCGAGACGAATTTCCTCACCGGCACGGTCGACGGCATCGCCAACGGGGTCGGCCGCGCGCGCCTGGGATCCGGCATCGAGATTCCGGCGACCATCGCCGAAGGTTTTGCACCCAACGGCGCGGCGACGATCATCGTGAGGCCCGAGCATGCCCGCGCGGTCAAGTCGGGCGGGCATCTCGCCGGCACGGTCGAAACCATCGTCTACTTCGGGACCGACACGCATATCCACGTCCGGCTGGACCAGGGGGACGTCTTCACGGTCCGCCAGCAGAACTCCCGCAGCCAGTCCTGCGGTTTCGAGATCGGCGACCGTGCCGGCATCGAGATCGCCGCCGACGGCGCCCAGGTTCTGAGGGACTGACGGTGGCCACCGCCGCGGAGACCGCGAAGCACGCCGAGCAGGAGCAGGTTCGCAGGCGCTGGCTGCTGTCGACGCCCGCGCTCATCATCATCTTCGTCGCCGCCATCGGCCCGCTGTTCGTCATGCTGGCCTATTCGTTCATGGCGAAGGGCGACTACGGCGACGTGAAGTTCGGCACCTTCTCGCTCGACGGCTGGACCTCGGTGCTGTTCCAGCGCGACATCTTCGACGACACGCTCGGCCTCGCCGACGCGCATCTGAGCATCCTCTGGCGATCGCTCCGCCTGTCCTTCTACACCACCGTCCTGACACTGATCTTCGGCTTCCCCACCGCCTACTTCATCTCGACCCGGCCGCCGCACACGCGCGAGATCTGGGTGTTCCTCGTCACCATTCCCTTCTGGACCAACCTCTTGATCCGCACCTTCGCCATGCAGCAGGTGATCCGCAACGAAGGGCTGGTGAACACCGCGCTCATCTGGCTCGGCATCATCGAGCGGCCGCTGCAGATCATGCACACCGACGTGGCGATCCTGCTCGGCATGGTCTACGTCTACCTGCCGCTGATGGTGCTGCCGCTCTATGCCAGCATGGAGAAGCTCGATTTCCGCCTGGTCGAGGCCGGATACGATCTTTATGCGAGCCGGCTGCAGGTGCTGTGGCGCATCATCATCCCGCTGGTGAAGCCGGGCATCATCGCCGGCTCCATCCTGGTCTTCATCCCCTCGCTCGGCGCCTATGTCATCCCGCGGATTCTGGGCGGCGGCAAGAACATGATGCTGGGCAATCTGATCGAGCTGCAGTTCGGCTCCGGCCGCAACTGGCCGCTGGGCGCGGCGATCTCGATCACGCTGATGGCCATGGTCATGGTGGCGCTGCTGGTCTATGTGCGCAACGCAACGCGCTCGGGGGCCGGTCATGGCTAGGCGACCCTTCGACATCCGCGCCCAGCCGGGCTTCGGTTTCATCGCGCTGATCACCTTCTTCGCGCTCTACCTGCCGATCGCCGCGCTGGTGGCCTATTCGTTCAATGCGGCGGAATCGCTCTCGCATTGGGAAGGGCTTTCGCTGCGCTGGTTCGTCTCGGCCTGGCAGAACACCGCCGTGCAGGACGCCGCGATCCGCTCCCTCATGCTGGCAGTCTGGGCCGCCGCGCTGGCGACGATCGCCGCCACCATGGCGGCGCTGGCGACGACCCGCACCGCCCCCTATCGCGGCCTGACCTTCAAATACGCCTTCATCAACCAGCCGCTGATGGTGCCGGAGATCGTCACCGCCGTCGCGCTGCTGATCGTCTTCTCCCGCATCAAGGTGTGGACCGGCTATTCCGGCATGGGTTACCTGATCCTCGCCCATACGGCCTTCTGCATCCCGTTCGCCTATCTGCCGATCCGGGCAAGGCTCGAGAGCATGGACCTGACGCTGGAGCGCGCCGCCGCCGACCTCTATGCCACGCCGTGGAAGGCGTTCCGCCATGTGACGCTGCCGCTGTTGCGGCCCGCCATCATCGCCGGCTTCATGCTGGCCTTCGTGATTTCGCTGGACGACGTGGTCATCACCGAGTTCGTCAAATCCGGCGGGCAGGACACGCTGCCCACCTACATGCTCGGCCAGCTCAGGCGTGAGACGTCACCCGAGATCAATGCCATCGCCACGGTGTTCCTGGCCCTGTCGGTCCTGCTGGTCACCGTGTTCTTCTTCGTCAACCGGCGAAAGCCATGACCAACCACAAGACCAACGGAGAACAGCCATGAGGTGGAAGACGACGGCCGCAGCGGCGGCGATTGCGGTGCTGGCCCTGGCGGGAAGCGCCGCGGCGGAGGGCGAGCTCAACATCTTCAACTGGGGCGACTACACCAACCCCGAGTTGATCAAGAAGTTCGAGACCCAGCACAACGTCAAGGTGACGGTCACCGACTACGATTCCAACGACACCGCGCTCGCCAAGGTGCGGGCCGGCGGCCACGGCTTCGACATCGTCGTCCCCTCGGCCAACTACGTGCCCATCTGGGTGAAGGAGGGACTGCTGCTCGAGGCCCGTCCCGACCAGATGGAGAACTTCAAGAACGTGGATCAGCGCTGGGTCGACGTCCCCTGGGATCCGGGCCGCCGCTATACCGTGCCGTGGCAGTGGGGCGTGAGCGGCATCGGCGTCAACACCAAAGTCTATGGCGGCGACATCAACACCTCGGCGATCTGGCTCGACCCGCCGGCCGAACTGGTCGGCAAGATCAACGTCGAGCCCGAAATGACCGACGTGCTGTTCGCCACCATCAAATATTTCGGCGGCGACTGGTGCACCAAGGACCTCGAAGTGCTGAAGAAGGTGCGCGACAAGCTGGTCGAGGCCAAGCCGAAATGGCTGGCGATGGACTACAGCGTCACCGAGAAGCTGCCGGCCGGCGACTACTCGGCGGTGTACTACTGGAACGGCGCGATCATGCGCTCGCGCCTGAAGAACCCCGACATCAAGTTCGGCTATCCGAAGGAAGGCTATCCGGTGTTCATGGACAGCGTTGCCATCCTCGCGGACGCCAAGAACGTCGACAACGCCAAGCTGTTCATGAACTTCATCATGGACCCGGAGAACGCCGCGCTGATCTCGGCCTTCGCCAAATACGCCAACGGCATCAAGGGCTCCGAGCAGTTCATGCCGGAAGACATGCGCACGGCGCCGGAACTGGTGGTGCCGGCCGAGTTCGAGAAGGCGGGCGAGTTCCTCACCACCTGCGAACCGGACGTGCAGGAACTCTACACGCGCATCTGGACGGAAATCCAGAAATAGCAGACGCGGGCGGCGGGACGCTTCCGCCCCGCCGCCCCCAGCACGTGCGATGACACCCGGCATGACGACTGCCTTCGAACAGCGCTACGGCTTCCCCCGCCGCGACGTGCGGCTGGAGAACTGGCGCACCCGCCCCTATTGCACATGGTCGTTCCAGAACGTCTCGGAACTGGTGCCGTCGGCACAGGTGTCGAGCGCGGCGGAGGCCGAACCGGGCGAAGACCCTTCCGATATCCTGGCGTTGACGCTCGACCTTCCGGCCGGCCGCGAAACCGTGTCGGCGTTCCTCGAACGGTCCTTCACCGATTCGCTGGTGGTGATGAAGCGCGGCCGCTTCATCGCCGACCATCACGCGCCGACCTGCGAACCCGCCTCGCCGCACCTGGTCTTCTCGATTGGCAAGTCGCTCACCGCGCTGCTCGCCGGCACGCTGGAGGACGAGGGAAAGCTCGATCCCTCGGCGCCGGTCACCCGCTACGTCCCGGACGCCGCCGGCTCCGCCTATGGCGACGCCAGCGTGCGCGATGTGATGGACATGCGTGTCAGCCTGGATTTCGATGAAGCCTATACCGATCCCGAAAGCATCTTCGCGCGCTACCGCCGCTCCATGCTGTGGAACCCGGGACCGCGCGGCCAGACCTTGCGCGAATTCGTGCTGTCCCTGCGCAAGGGCCAGGGGCCGCATGGCGGGCCCTTCCGCTACCAGTCGCCCAACTCCGACATGCTCGGCCTGATCGTCGAAGCCGCCTCCGGCGAGCGCTACGCCGATCTGCTCAGGACCCGTATCTGGGAGAAGGTCGGCTGCAAGGGCCATTGCATGGTGTCGATCGACGCCGAAGGCAATGCGCGGGGCGCCGGCGGCGTATCGATCACCTCGCGCGACCTTGCCCGTATCGGCGAGATGCTGCGCAACGGCGGCATAGCCGCTGGCCGCGTCGTGCTCTCCGAGCGCTGGGTCCGCGACACCACGACCGGCGGCGACCGCCAGGCCTGGAAGGACGGCGACTTCGCAAAACTGCTGGAGAACGGCAGCTACCGCAGCAAGTGGTACCAGTCCGGCTACGCCAGCGGCGCTTTCATGGCCATCGGCATCCACGGCCAGTGGCTGTACATCGATCCCTCTGCCGAAGTGGTGATCGTCAAGCAGTCGAGCCAGCACCTGCCGGTGGACGATCCGCTCGACCATGAGACGCTGCGGTTGTTGAGGACGATCGCGGAAAGGGTTTGAGGGCTGCTGAAGACCCTTGTTTGCCAACCGTCGGAGCCCCTCCGTCTCGCCCTTCGGGCTCGCCACCTCTCCCCCACTTCGTGAGGGCGAGGAACCTTGGCTGGAGAAGCGCCGGCCGCCTCAGCCCGAGCTATCCCGCCGCCCGCAACTGTTTTGCCGACGGCAGGAAGATGGTCAGCAGGCCGAGCAGCGGCAGGAAAGAGCAGATCCAGTAGACATATTCGATGCCTTTCGCATCGGCGACGACGCCGAGCACCGCAGCCGCGATGCCGCCCATGCCGAAGGCGAAGCCGAAGAAGATGCCGGCGATCATGCCGACCCGGCCGGGCACCAGCTCCTGCGCGAACACCACGATGGCCGGGAAGGCCGAGGCGAGCACCAGGCCGATGACGCCCGACAGCACCACGGTCCAGAACAGGTCCATATAAGGCAGGGCCAGCGTGAACGGCAGGATGCCGAGGATCGAGAACCAGATCACGAATTTGGCGCCGAAGCGGTCGCCGATCGGCCCGCCGAGCACGGTGCCGAGCGCGGCGGCGCCGAGGAAGACGAACAGCAGGTATTGCGAGGCCTGCACCGACACGTCGAAGCGCTCGATGACGTAGAAGGTGTAGTAGCTGGAAATGCTCGCCATGTAGATGTTCTTGCTGAAGGTGAGCATGGTGAGCACGACCAGCGCCAGCACCACCTTGCGGCGCGGCAGCGTCAGCGACACCGGCGCGACCGGACGCTTGGCGGCGTCGCGGCGATAGGCGGCGTACCAGTTGCCGACCTGCCACAAAATGACCATGCCGAGCAGCGCCGCCACCGAGAACCAGCCGACGCTGCCCTGCCCCACCGGCACGACGATGAAGGCGGCGAGCAGCGGCCCAAGCGCCTGGCCGAAATTGCCGCCGACCTGGAACAGCGACTGCGCCAGACCGAAGCGGCCGCCGGAGGCGAGGCGCGCCACGCGCGAGGATTCGGGATGGAAGATGGACGAGCCTATGCCGATGCAGCAGGCGCCGATCACCAGCATCCAGTAGTCGTGGGCCACCGCCAGCAGCATCAGGCCGACCATCGAGCAGCCCATGCCGACGGTCAGCGAATAGGGCAACGGCCGCCGGTCGGTATAGATGCCGACCACCGGCTGCAGCAGCGACGCAGTCACCTGGAAGGCGAGCGTGAGCAGGCCGATCTGCCAGAAGTCGAGGCCGAAATCGCTCTTCAGCATCGGATAGATCGCCGCCAGCAGCGACTGCATGACGTCGTTGAGCAGGTGGCAGAAGCTGACCGCGAGGATGATCGCGTAGACCGTGTTGTTTTGGGCCGAAGTTCGCCCCGCTGTCGCCGCAGCGTCCGTCATGTCTTGGTCCTAGCCGGAATTTCAATTCCGATTCGGCCGGCCGCGCTGGCCGCGGTCGACTTGGTCTTGGGAGTAATCGTCCCTCTACTGCCAATCCGCAAGGCTTGATTGTGTCAGTTGCGGCTGCCGCTTGGGGCAGCGGCAGCGCCGCCCTGACATCCATCCACGCGCCGGCGCAGTGCCATGGGGAAGATTATCTCGGTCCTGGCCGCGGCATCGGAATGAGATGCCGATCTGCTCGGTGCTCGAAAAATCAAATCCCCGAGCCGAACAGTTCCTCGGCGTCCTCGCCCTCCCAGGGCGCCGGCATGCCGGGCGCACTCGCTTCGCCGGTATTGGCCTTGGGCAGCGGCATCCAGCATTTCAGCTCGGGATCGGCATAGCCGACGATGTTGCCGGGGTGCGAATCGGCGGCGCGCCAGCCCTCGATGCCGAACTGGTCGGCCCGCGCCCAGTAGGCGACGTCGACCTCGGCCGGTCCCTGCTCCGACGAGCGCACCGTGACCAGGATCCGCGTGCCGTCCTTCGGCGCGCCGTTCATGTGCCGCCAGCCGGTGGGTTCGCTCATGCCTGCCTCCTGCAACCTCGCGGGGCAGCATAGGCGGGGAAGGCGGTGGCAGGCAACCGCGCCGGGCGTCGCAAAAGCTTGCCGCCGGGCCGGCCGGGGTTATTGTCCCTCAAGGATTCGAAATTCTGGGAGACGCCATGAAACTCGGCTTCATCGGCACGGGCGCGCTGACAGCCGCGATCGTTACCGGGTTGAAATCGCAGGCGAACGAGCCCGCGGCGATCATCCTGTCGCCGCGCAACGCGGACATCGCCGCCGGCCTGGTGTCGCGCTTTCCGGACGTGCGTGTCGCCGCCGGCAACCAGGCCGTGCTCGATCGGTGCGACACCGTTTTCCTCGCGGTACGGCCGCAGGTCGCGCACGCCGTGCTCGCCGACTTGCGGTTCCGGCGCGACCACCACGTCGTCAGCCTGATCGCCACCCTGTCCGGCAAGGAGGTCGCCGCGCTCGCCGCTCCGGCGGAGCGGGTGATCAAGGCGCTGCCCATGCCGATGGTCGCGTCGCGGCAGGGACCGACCATGATCTGCCCGCCCGATCCAAGCATGGCGGCACTGTTCGGCCGGCTCGGCAAGGTGATCGAGGTTAAGGATCCCGCCGAGTTCGACGCGCTCAGCGTCGCCACGGCGACCTTCGCCAGCTATTTCAAATATCTCGACACGCTTCATACCTGGCTGAAGGACCACGGCGTCGCCGATGCGACCGCGCGCGACTATGTCACCGCCCTGTTCAAGGCGCTGGCGAGCGCCCCCGACACCGCGCCAGACATGGATTTCACGCATCTGGCGCAGGACTATGCGACGCGCGGCGGCATCAACGAGCAGGTGTTGCGCGAACTCACGGCAAAGGGGCTGTTCGAGGCTTTCGCCGAAAACCTCGACGGCGTGCACCGGCGTATTCTGGGAGGGTGAGCCGACATGGGCGCGGTGATGTGGGCCGCCGCTATCGAGTTCGCAGGCGATGTCGCGCTGCGTCCAGCACCCCTCATCCGCCGCCGCTTTGCTCAGGGGGAGGGGGGATATGCTGGTGTCTGCCGAGCATAATCGTTGACGGTTTCGCGTTGCATGGCGGCCGCAAACTCCCTTCCCTTGTGGGGAGGGGGGTGCTGCGCCGGCCGACGCTTCCAGAATTTCCACGCATGATTGCCCTACAGGGCAGGGGTAGAAGGGATCGAGCCGTTACTCCACGAACACCTTCACGCTGGCGGCCCGGCCGGCGGCGTCGATGACGGTCAGCGTCGCATATCCGGTGCCGTCGGGCGTCCAGGTGGCGGTGCGGCGGCGCACCGGCTCGGCCAGCGGCTTGCCGTTGGCCAGCCAGCGGAACGGCGCGCGGCCGCCCTGCAGCTTCAGCACCAGCGGGCTCGCTGCTGAGGACGCGGCGCCGAGCTCGACCCGCGCGCCCTCGGGCGGAAAGACGATGGTGGGTGCGGGTTCCGGCACGATTGCCCCGGCGGTGGGAAAAGCGTCCAGCGCGGACCCGAAGCGCCGCAGCGTCACCGGCAGATCCTTCGGCGCGGCGCGCAACGTACCGGCCGGGGGCGGTTGCCGGGACACGGCGGCGAGGCCGGAGCGCGCAAACGCCTCGAACAGGATCGGCGCCGCCGAGGCATAGCCGGCAAGCCCCGGCACGGAGCCGGAATCGGCGCGACCGACCCATACGCCCAGCACATGGCGGCCATCGTAGCCGACCGACCAGGCGTCGCGGTAGCCGTAGGAGGTGCCGGTCTTGTAGGCGATGCCGCGCGGGCTGGCGCCTTCCGGCGGGCGCACGCCGGCCAGGATGTCGGTGACCTGCCAGGCGGCCGGCGCTTCCAGGATCGTGCCGTCGGCGAACGGCACGAAGTCTTTCTCCGTGCCGTCGCGCAGCCGCTTGGCCCGGCCGCCATTGGCGAGCCCGGCGTATAGCTGGACGAGGTCGCGCAGGCTCAACCCCACGCCGCCCAGTCCGATCGCCAACCCCGGCCGCTCGCCGGGCGGCAGCGACGGCACCACGCCGGCGCTGCGGAAACGCGCCGTCAGCCGCGCCGGGCCGACGGCGTCGAGCAGCCGCACCGCCGGCACGTTGAGCGACAGCTGCAGCGCCTGGCGGACGCTCACGTCGCCCTGATAGGCGAGGTCGAAGTTTTTCGGGCGATAACCGCCGAAATCGGCCGGCCGGTCCTCGATCAGCGTTTCCTGCGCGACAAGACCCTGCTCGAAGGCGAGCCCGTAGATGAACGGTTTCAGCGTCGACCCGGGCGAGCGGCGGGCCCGCGTCATATCGATCCAGCCGAAGCGGCCGGGGTCGAAATAGTCGGCCGAGCCGACCGAAGCCAGGATGTCGCCGGTGCGGGCGTCGGCCAGCACCATGGCCACCGAGACGCGCTCGCCGAGCTTTCGCGCGGCGTCCCTCGCCACGGCCTCCAGGCCGGCCTGCACGGATTTGCTGAGGGTGAGCTGATGGCGTGTGTTGGCCGCCTCTCTGGCTTCGCCCTCCTGTGGCAGGGCCGTCGGATGTGAGTTTACCCCCACCCCTAACCCCTCCCCACAAGGGGGAGGGGGATTCGCCGGCGTCTCCGCCGGGCGACAATCTCCGGCGGTTTCGCGCGGCAGGGTTGCCGCAGAGTTCCCCTCCCCCTTGTGGGGAGGGGTTAGGGGTGGGGGTAGACGCGAGTGCCCGCTCCCTTTGATGGCGGGGGCCGATGCAGGCGCAACCGCACCGGCGCGCAGCGCGTCGTCAGCCAGATGGGCGGCGAGCGACGGCAGGGCGAAGCGGGTGGCGGAGACCTCGTCGTCGGCGGCGCGTGCCGCCTCGTGTTCCCCAAGCAGTCTTGCATCGACCATGCGGGTGAGCACGCGGTCGCGCGCCGCCTCCGCGTTGTCGCGGAAGCGATCGGGGCGGCGCCGCTCCGGCAGTTGCGGCAGCGCCACCAGCAACGCCGCCTCCGAGACGGTCAGCCGTTTCGGCTCCTTGCCGAACCAGGCGAGGGAGGCGGCGCGCACCCCTTCCAGATTGCCGCCATAAGGCGCCAGCGTCAGGTAGCGCTCGAGAATATCGCGCTTGCCGAGCCGCCGCTCGATCTGCCAGGCGCGAAAGATTTGGACGAGCTTGGAGCCGATGCTGCGGCTTTCGCGCGGCTCGATCAGGCGCGCCAATTGCATCGACAGCGTCGAGCCGCCCGAGACGATGCGGCCGTTGGCGGCGAATTGGGCGGCAGCGCGCAGCAGCGCCAACGGGTCGACGCCGGAGTGCTCCCAGAAGCGCTTGTCCTCATAGGCGACCAGCATTTTTATGAAGTCCGGGTCGACCTGGTCGAGCGAAACGCCGAGGCGCCAGTAGCCGTCGGGGGTGGCGTAGGCGCGCAGCAGGGCGCCGTCTCGGTCGACGACCTCCTGCGAGACGGCGAGTTTTTCGGGCAGGGGAGGCGGGAAGGCGCGGTCCAATGAGAAGAGCGCGGCGGTGGAAAGCGCCGCAAGTGCCGCGCAGCCGGCGATGCCGATGGCCACGCGTCGGGCGTGCCTGCGAAGAGCGGATTTTTGGAGGATCGGCATCGCCGCTCCTCATTCCCATGCCGCGATTTTCTCCCCGAAGAAGGGGAGAAGGGGTGCCGCGGCCTTTGGCGAAATTATTGCTGACTTGACTTGATTTTTCGTGCCGTTTGGAGCGATATTATAGCCGCTAAAACGATCATCATCACCCACGCTGCCGCACGAGACCTCGATTCCTTGCCGCCACAATCGCGTGCAGCGGTCGGGTGCGCACTGATCCGTTATGCCACGTCCGGCGAAGGAGACGTAGAGCGCTTGCAAGGACGGGACGGCTTCAGGATGCGCGTGGGCAACTATCGTGTGCTGTTCGACGAGGATCGAACCACAGTGCTCGCCATCTACATTGGAAGACGCGAAACGACTGCATATCGGAAACGGTGGAGGAAACGACCTATGTCCGACGTCCAGATCATCCATAGCCCGAGCGGCGATGAACTCGTCGTGCTTCCCCGCGCCGAGTATGAGGCCCTCGTCGCGGCCGCGGCGGACACCGACGAGGACGCGGCCGACATTGCGATGTACGACGCCCGCAAGGGCGAGCTTGCCGGCGACCCGAACCCGCATTTGCCCGCGGAGGTAAGCAGCCTGCTCCTGCACGGACACACCAGACTTCAGGTCCTGCGCAAGTGGCGCGGGATCGCTCAATTCAAGCTGGCGGCCAGCGCGGGAATTACGCAGGGCTACCTTTCCGAGCTCGAACGTGGCCGGAAATCGGGCTCGGCCGAAACCATCGCTGGGCTTGCCCAGGCACTTGAGGTGCCGGTGGACTGGCTGGCCTGACAAGCGCAGGGCCGCTGACGAAAAGCTCCGACGCCTGGCAAGGCCGGCGTCCGGCCGCGGCGACCCCACCCGGCCGCTTCGCGGCCACCCTCCCCTCGAGGGGGAGGGAGAGCCGGCGCGCTTTGTCACGGCGCCGTGACCTCCATCATCCCCGTGGCCGTGCGGGCCGAGAATTGCGGCCGGTACATGTCCTCCACGCTTGCCGCCGGATGGGCGTAGGTGCCGGGCGTCACGGCGCGCACGACATAGGCCAGCGTGAATTCCCGGCCGGAATCGCCGTTGCGGTCGAAGGCGGCGACAAAACGGTCGTCGCGGAATTCGAGATGCGCCGCCTGCGTCTGGTCGAGCCACCCGAAGTTGGAGAGATTGGCGCTGCTGACCAGGCCCGGATTGTCGATCTCGAAACCGGCCGGCAAGAGGTCGCTGACCAGCACGCGCGACGGCCACGAATTCTGCTCCGTCACCTTGAGCACGACGACGAAGCGCTCGTTCTGCGCCACCTCGGTGACGTTGGCCTCGCTGCCGTCGAGGCGGTAGTAGGTCCGCTCGATGGCAAAACCGTCGCCGCCGGCCGGCAGCGGCTCGGCGGGCGCTGCGACCGCCGTCACCACTGCCTGCACGGCGCTGCCGCTGGCGTTCGCGATGGTCACCGGGCTGTCGACCAGGGCGCTGCCGTCGAAGCGCTCGGAATAGGCGCCGGTGTGCGGGGCGCCGTTCACCGTGAGCTTCATGTCGGCGGCGTTGGCGCGCAGCGCCCGCGCCGCGAGCAGCATCCACGCGTCGTCCTGCGTGCTGGTCCAGCGCGTCGCCTGCCGCTCCGCGCCGACCAGCGTGACCAGCTGCGGCACGACCGACGGCATCGGCCTGCTCTCCGCCGCCAGCGCCAGCATGGCGGCGCCGTCGCGCAGCCGCGAGCCGTAGTCGGAGCGGGAATAGTCGTGCTCGGGATTGTTTCTGGCGAGCTGCAGCGCCGCCTGAAAAGTCGCTTCCGAGCGCTGGGCGTCGCCGTAGAGCGCCAGGCTGGCCGCCAGCTGGGCTACCGCCATCGGGCTGGAAAAAGCCTCCAGCTTGGTGTCGGCATAATAACGCAGGTCGCCCACCGAGGCCTTCTTGTTGCGGGCCAGCACATAGAGCGCATAGGCGATCTCGCTGCCGCGGTCCTCGACGTCGATGTCGTAGGAGAGCGAGTTCTGCAGGTTGTTCAGCGCCTGCCGCATCGCCTGGCGGGGCACGTCGTAGTTCATCTCGCGCGCCCGGGTCAGGAAGTCGGAGACATAGGCGTCGAGCCAGAGGTCGCCGGAGCCCGGTCCCCACAGGCCGAAGCTGCCGGTGGAGGACTGGTTGTTGAGCACCCGGTAGACCGCCTCCTGGATGCGGCCGCGCAGCGCCGGGTCGTCCTGCATGCCGGCGCCGGCCGACAGCTCGCCGACATAGAGCAGCGGCAGCGCCCGGCTGGTGGTCTGCTCGGCGCAGCCATAGGGATAGCGGTCGAGCGCCAAGAGCAGCGATGGCACGTCGAAGGCGGCCGAGGGCGAGACGCCGACGCTGACATAGGCGCCGGGCAGCACGCTGGCGGCGAGCAGCTCGCGGTCGATGCGCAGGCTTTTGCCGTTCGGGCCGAGGTCGACGACCATCCGGTTGGTGACCGGCAGCGTCGCCGGGCGCACCGGGATATGCAGCGTCTGCTCGACCGAGGGGCCGCCGTCGCGGGCGAGCTTCAGCGTGACGCTGGCGTTGCCCGCTGTCTGCGCCGTCAGCGGCACGGTGATCGACTGGCGCCTGCCTGACGTCAGCGTCACCGTCTCCGGCAGGGCGGCGCTGCCGGTGGAAAGATCGCCGGTGGTCTCGACGGCGAAGTGGTAGTCGCCGTCTGGCGCGTCGGTGTTGGCGATATCGAGCCGCATGACCGCGGCGTCGCCGGGGGCGAGGAAGCGCGGCAGGCCGGCGGTGACGACGATCGGGTCGCGCACCGTGACGTCGGTCGAGGCATGGCCGACGGCGTCCGCGGTCCAGGCGACGGCCATGACGCGGACGGTGCCGTTGAACTGCGGGATGTCGAAGTCGACTGTCGCCTTGCCGTCCGCATCCAGCTTGACCGGTCCGGAGAAGAAGGCGACGAGCTTCTCGGTCGGCGGGCTGCCCTGCGAGGCCATCGCGGCGCCGTCGCCGCCGGTGCGCAGCCGCCCGGCGGCGCCCAGCGAGCCGTCGATCAGGCGGCCGTAGAGGTCGCGCAGCTCCAGTCCGAGCATGCGCTGCCCGAAATACCAGGCCGCCGGGTCGGGCGCCTTGTAGTCGGTGAGGTTGAGGATGCCGACGTCGACGGCCGCCACCGTCACATAGGCGTCGGTGACCGGCGGCAGGCCGGTGACGCTGACGGGTATCCGCAGCGGCTGGCGCGGCTCGGTTTTTTCGAGCGGCGAAAGGGCAACGGCCAGCTTCCTCGCGCCGGGGTCGATAGCCAGCCATTTCAGGCCGATGGCGCGGGCCGGCATGCGCGACTGCGCGGCATCGCCCGGCCGGAACAGCGTCGCCGTAACATAGGCGCCGGCGCCCCAATCGGCCGAGACGGGGATGTCGATGGTCGAGCCGCCCTCCGGCACGCTCGCCGTGAAGGTCGACAGCAGCCGCTCGGCGCCGACGGTGACCAGCAGCTCGCCGGCGAAGCGCGGCGACACCTTCAGCTTGGCGATCTCGCCCGCCGCGTAGCGGTCCTTGTCCAGCGCGATCTCCAGCCCGTCCGGCGTCTCGGTCGAGGTCGCCGCCACGTACCAGCCGGCGTCGAACTCGACGCTGGTCGCCGGGCCTTCCGGATCGGCGGTCGTCACTTCGAGGCGGTAACGGCCCCAGTCGACGGGCATGGACAGGCTGGCGCTGCCGTCGGCGGCGATGCCGAGCGTGCCGTTGGCGACGGCGCTGGTCGAGGTGACCGGCTCGTAGTTCCAGGCATTGCCGCTGCGGTACCACTGATAGTTGCGCTCGACCTTGACCAGCGACCACAGGGCGCCGGGCAGCGCCTTGCGGTTGCCGTCCGGGTCGACGGCGATCACCGTGAATTTCGCGGTCCCGCCCTGCGGCACCTCGCCGCCGGAGAAATCGGGTCGGACGCCGATGACGTCGGCGGGCGAGCGGATGCCGAGGTCGATCGCCTTCTCGACGGCGCGGCCGCCGCTCTCCAGCATGCGCACCGTCACGGTCGCGGTCAGCAGGCGGGTGGTGGCGGGCAGCGCGTCGATCGCGACAGGGAAGGTGGCCTTGCCGTCGTCGCCGACAACGGGAAGGTCGGCAAGCGGGATGCGGGTCGCCTCGACCGCATCCTCATCGGCCAGGCCGAACTGGAAATTCGGGAAATCCTCCCAGTCCCGCGTGGTGTCGATCGTCGCCTCGCCTTCGAGCGCCAGACCGGCGGCCGGTGCGCCGTAGAGGAAGCGGCCGTCGACGGTGATCTCGGCCGGCTCGCCCGGGGCAATCTCGTCGCGGTCGCTGGCCAGCGTGAACTCGATGCGGTCGGGCACGAAGTCCTCGACCAAGAACATCTGGCTGGAGACCGCCGGCTGCTTGGGATCGGTGTAGAGCGACACGGTCCAGGTACCGCGCATGGCGTTGGCCGCCAGCGCGAGGTCGACGGCATGGCCGCCGGCCGCTGCGCCGTCGCTGACGACGCGCCGGTCCTCGACGCCGTCGGGCCGGGTGAAGACGAAGGTGAGCGGCAGTTTTTCGACCGCGTTTGCCTTGTCGTCGCGGGCGAGCGCGGCGACATGCACGGTCTCGCCGGCGCGATAGATGCCGCGTTCCGTCCAGGTGTAGACGTCGAGCGCGCCGGGGGCGGCGCGGCCGGTGACGCCGCGGTCGGAGAGGTCGAAGCCGGCACGGGTCATGTCGAGGAAGACGAAGTCCTCGCCGGCCGCGTTCGCCGTCAGCACCGCCGGCAGCATGCCGCCGCTGCCGCGCGTCAGGCCGGCGGTGAAGGTGGCGCGGCCGCCGGCGTCGGTGGTGGCGGTGCCGAGCACCTCGTTGTTGCGGGCAAGCAGCGTCAGCTCGACGCCGGCCATCGGCTTGGCCGAGCCGAGCGAGCGGGCAAATACGTTGAGCCCGTCCTGGCCGCTATAGGTGGAGAGCCCGATGTCGGAGACGACGAACCATTGCGTGGCGCGCGAACTCCAGCTGTCGCTGGTGTCGTTCTCCGGCTGGGCGGTCAGCACATAGACGCCGGGCTTGCGCTCGGGCAGCGCCTCGTCGACCGGGAAGGAGGTGGTGACCTCCTTGTTGAGATCGCCGGCGGTCTCGAGCTTGCCTTCCCACACAGGCTGGCCGAGCTGGTCGGCGATGGTCTCGACGTCGTAGCCATCGAGCTGGCGCAGGAACTGGTAGCCGGTGAGGAGCTGCGCCAGCGAGCGGTCGCCGACGCGGTAGAGCTTCACGTCGGCCACCGGCAAGTTGACGGTGACCAGCGGGATGCCGTGGCGCCCGGCCGCCGGCAGCACGAAACTGTCGCCGGTGAAGCGGGCGGAGGCGCCGCGGTCCTGGACGTAGATGGAGAGCACGACCGGCGCCTGGATTACTTCGCCGATCGCAGCCGGCAGGCCGGCACGGAAGGTGATGCTGTAGTGTTTGCCGTGCTCGAGGCCCTCGACGCAGATCTGCTTGTCCTTGGCCTCGATGGCCTTCGGGGCGGCGTTGTCGACGGTGACGAACGGCGCGTAGTCGACGCCGGTCTTGACCAGCTCTTCCGAGAACTGGGCGCAGACGCGCGGCGAGCCGGTGTCGGCATCGATGGAATGGTCGACGACGCGGAAGCCTTTTCGGGCCTTCAGATCCTCGTAGTCGGCGCGCACGGCAGCCGAATTGACGAGCGCCAGGCTCGCCTCGTAGGCCTGCAGCGCCGGCCGGAACAGGTCGCGCCGGTCGAGCCCGGCGGCGATCGCGGCAAGAACATCGGCGCGGGAGGAAGCAGTGCGCAGGAGCTGGTAGGCGTTCCAGGCAGCGGACGTGGCGTCGCGGTTGAGCGCGGCCGTTTCCTGGCCATTGGCGCCCTGAATGGCGAGCAGCGCCCGCGACAGGCCCAGCCACGGCTTGCCGTCGTCGGGCGAGATGCGGATCGCGGCGATGTAGCTGTCGCGTGCGCCGGAGGCATCGTTGGTGCGCATCGCCTGTTCGGCCGCGTCGACGAGGCCGGCCAGGCCGGCGTCGGCGGCCGGCGGCGTCGCCGTCAGTGCGGCGCGGTACTGCCATGCTTCGTCGGCCATCCAGGAGGGGAAGAACGACATCGCCGGCGGGGCGCCGATGTCGGGCTCGCCGTCGATCGGAACGACCTTGCCGGCGACGGCGCCATTGAAGGTCTTCAGCGTGGCGAAGTCCGACTTCAGGAAGCACCACTTGGCCTTGGTATTGTAGGTGAAGGCGCGGCACTGCGAATCGCCGAGGCAAATCGTCTTGCACTGGTCGAGCGAGACGTTCTGCTCCGCCCGCAGGTCGAAGCCGAAATAGTCGCCGTTCTCGGTCGTCCGGATGGCACGGCCATCCGCTGCGAAGACCGGCGCGGCCAATATGCCTGCAAGTAGAAAAAGGGCCGACAGAAGACGAACCGGGCGCATCACAACTCCCCCTTGCATCGCGGTCGTCGGCACAGACCAGCATCGCCCCGACCGTCTGTCAATCCAGGCCGAAGAAAAGCGAAGATCTCTTCGGCGGTTGGCCATCGCGTTCTTCCGTGGTAGGCCGCCTATGGGGGCGACTGGAGCACGGATGGTCATGTTCTGCCCATCAAATTCTGACAGAGCGATTGTGGCCCCTTTACGAACGGTTCATATCGGCACTTCAAAATTAGGTGCCGGAGTAAGTTCGCGTTAATGATGAAGCGGAAACCGCAGAGTTCGAGGAGCGTTCCCGCGACGGCTTGGTTCGCGCGCCTCGTGCTTTCCGGGATTCTGTGCTCCTCGGTGGTCATTGCCCTGCCGCCACGGGCCGCCGCATTCGAGCTGTTCGGCTTCCGCTTCTTCGGGAAGGAGGAGGACGAGGACGCCGACATCGTCGATCCTCTCAACTATACCGTATCCATCGAGGTGGCCGGCGGAGATGCCGAGCTGACCGAGGCGCTGAACAACGCGTCGCTGCTGGTCGCCGATGCCGAGCGGCCGGTCTCGGGTTCGCTGGGGCTGCTGACCAAGGCGCGCAGCGACCGGCAGCGGCTGGTCGCGGCGCTCTACGAGCAGGCCCGTTACGACGGCATCGTGCGCATCCTGATCGCCGGCAAGTCGATCGACACGCTGCCGCCGGACGCCGAATTCGGCGCGGGGCCGGTGCCGGTGACCATTTCCGTCGACCCGGGCGCCGTGTTCAGGCTCGGCCGGGTCCAGCTGCAGGGGGACGCCGCCGGCCTTGCCCCGCAGGAGTTCGGTCTCGTGTCCGGCGGCGATGCCGGCTCGAACAGGGTGCTGCGGGCCGAAGCCGACATCGTGCGGCGGCTCAAGGAGGGCGGGCGGCCGCTGGCGGCCGTCACCAGCCGCGAGATCGTGGCCGACCACAATACCATGACGCTGGATGTCTCCCTCACCGTCGCCGCCGGGCCGGTGGCCGGCTACGGTCCGACCACGGTGAAGGGCACAGAAGCGGTCGACCGCGACTTCACCGCCTATATGGCTGGGCTGGAGCCCGGCCGGAGATATTCGCCCAAGGACATCGACGACGCACGCGAGCGGCTGGTCGGCCTCGGCGTCTTCAACAGCGTGGCGGTGACGGAAGCCGACGCGCTCGACGCCGCCGGCCAAATCCCGATCGACGTCACGGTGAGCGAGCGCAAGCAGCGCTTCTACGGCGTCGGCGCCACGCTCTCCAACACCGAAGGGCTGGGGCTGGAAGGCTACTGGGGACATCGCAACCTGTTCGGCAAGGCCGAGAAGCTGCGCATCGAAGGTTCGATCGGGCGGATCGGCGATGCCGAGGGAGTCGACAAGCTCAACTACAATGCCGGCATCATGTTCGAGAAGCCGGGCGTGGTCGGGCCGGCGTCGAAATTCTTCACCAGCCTCAGGAGCGTCTACGAACATCCCGACGCCTATGACCGCTTTTCGGTGAAGGCGAGCACGGGCCTCGCCTACGAGATCAGCAAGACGCAGAGCGTTTCCGGCGAGTTAGCGGTCGACTATTCGCGCATCACCGACGCCTTCGTCGACGATCGCGAATACCTGATCGTGTCGACGCCGCTGCAATACATTTTCGACAACCGGGACAACCGGCTCAACCCGACCAAGGGTTTCCGGGCGCTCGCCTATGTCGAGCCGGCCTACGACACGATCGGCGGCACCACCTTCGTCAAGATGAGAGGCGAGGGGTCCGCCTATCAGGCCCTGGATTCCGGCGGCAGGTTCGTCATCGCCGGCCGGGCGGTGCTCGGCTCGATCGTCGGAGCCGGCGTCGAGGACATCCCCGCCGACCGCCGCTTCTATGCCGGCGGCGGCGGCTCGGTGCGCGGCTACGCCTATCAAGGCATCGGGCCGAAGGATTCGGACGGCACGCCCACCGGCGGCCTGTCGTTGGCCGAGGGCTCGCTGGAACTGCGTTATGCCGTCAATGAGACGTTCGGTGTCGTGCCCTTCGTCGACGTCGGCACCGTGTCGCTGGACGAGTTTCCCGACTTCTCCGACATGAAGGCGGGCGCCGGCGTCGGCATCCGCTACATCACGCCGTTCGGGCCGCTGCGCGTCGACGCAGCCATCCCGCTCAATCCCGGTCCCGACGATCCCGACTTCGGCATCTATGCCGGCGTCGGCCAGGCTTTCTAGGAGCCGGCCGATGACGGTGTTCAAGAAGGTGCTGCGGATACTGGGCTACACGCTCCTCGCATTGCTCGCCTTCGCCATCGGCGCGGTGGCGGTGCTGACGCTCACCGAGCGGGGCAGGGAGAATCTGGCGGGGATCGTCTCCGACCTCGCCTCGTCGCCCGAGCGGACGGTGACCATCAGCGGCATACGCGGCATCTGGTCGGGTAATTTCGCGATGGACCAGCTCGTGCTGGCGGATGCCGACGGCCCCTGGCTGGCGGCGCGCGGCGTCGAGGTCCGGTGGTCGCCGATGGCGCTGCTGCGGTCGCGCTTCCACGCCGAGCGCATCGCTGCCGAGCGGATCGAGTTCGCCAGGCTGCCTAAGCCGTCGGCGCAGCCGCCCGCGGAGGGCGGATCGTCGACGCTGCCGGTCGACATCTCGATCGACGCGCTCGACTTCCCTGACATCGCGCTTGGCGAGGCCGTCACCGGCGGCCAGGTGGCCAGCGCGGCCGCCGAGGGCAAGGTGGTGGCGCAAGGCGCGCCGCTGGTCGTGGCCGCCGACCTCAACGTCTCGCGCACCGACGGCACGGCCGGCCAGGTGCTCGCCTCGATCGATTTCGCTCCCGACCAGAACCGCCTGCAGGTCGACCTGAAAGCATCGGAGCCGACGGGCGGCATCCTTGCCAATCTGCTGCAGCTGCCGGGACAACCCGCCGTCGACATCGTCGTCAGCGGCTCCGGCCCGATGGCGGACTGGCGCGGGAACGGCACCTTCTCGGTCGACGGCAGCCTGATCACCAGCGTGTCGGCGACGCACAGGCAGACCGAGGCCGGCCGGGTGGTCGAGGCGATCGGCAACGGCGTGTTCGACCGCTTCCTGCCTGAACGGTTCCGACCGCTGCTTGCCGGGCAGACGCATTTCGACCTCGCCGGCACGCTGACCGGCGACGGCGGGGTGGACATCAGCCGGGCCGAGATCGAGAGCGGTGCGCTGACCGCGACGGCGATCGGGGCGTTCAATCCGGCCGGCGCCACCGACGTGGCGATCGAGCTGGAGCCCAAGAACGGCGGCGTGCAGCTCGCCCTCGGCACCGGCGAGAGCCCGATCGATCTCACGGTCGGGCAGGCGTCGATCCGTGCCCTCGGCGATGGCCGGGAGCCCGGCGTCGACGTCACCGTCACCCTGCCTTCGGTGTCCACCAGGGACGTCAGCCTTGCCGACCTCCGCCTCGTCCTGCACTCGGACGCCTTCAACGTGGCCGAGCGCAGCGGCCCGATCAGGGGCGCGGCGACGGCCGCGCAGCTCACCATCGACAACCCGACGGTCGCGCCGCTGGTTGCCGGCGAAATCCGTGCCGGGCTGGAGGGAACGCTCGCGACCGGGGCGCTGACGGTCACCGCCGGCACGCTCGCCAGCGACGCGATCGACGGCCGCTTTTCCGGTACGGTGTCGCTGCCGAACGGCGCGATCACGGTGCAGCTCGACGCCGACGTCCTGTCGGCGGCGCTGCCGGCCGGGGCGCGGCCGCTGCTCGGGGACAAGGTGGCGCTGGCTGCCGGCCTGGAGCGCGACGCCTCGGGCAACGTTGCCGCCCGCTCGCTGACCGTGGAATCCGGCGGGCTCAGCGCCACCGGCTCGGCGCGTCTGCGCGAAGGCACGGTCGACGCCGAGCTGTCGGGCACGCTGGCCGACATCGCCCCGCTGGCGCCGAACGCATCCGGCGCGCTGGCGCTGACGGCGACGGCGAAGGGCGTGCTGCTGGCGCCCGACGTCGACCTGTCGCTGACCAGCGAGCGGCTGGGTTTCGGTGATCGTGGGCTCGACGATCTCGATCTGCGGGTGACCGGCCGGGTCGATCCCGCCAACCCGCAGGCTTCGGTCGCGCTCAAGGGCGCGTTCCAGGGCCAGGCGCTGGCAGGCAATGCGGTCCTGGCAGCGGCCGACGGCCGGCGCGAGGTGCGCGACATCGCCTTCACGCTGGGCCAGAACCGCATCGCCGGCGCGCTGACGCTGGACGAAAGCTTCCTGCCCACCGGCACGCTCGACCTCGATCTCGCCGATCTCGGCGAGCTGGCGGCACTCGCCGGCCAGACGGTGGAGGGCAGCGCCAGAGGCAGCGCGGCCTTCTCCAGCGAGGGCGGAACGCCGCGCGTCCAGGTGGTGCTCAATTCCGATTCCGTCAGGCGCGGCACGCTCGACGTGCGGTCTATCGCCGTCGATGCGCTAGTCTCCGATTTCCTCAAGGCGCCTGCGATATCCGGCACGCTCGGCGCCACGCTCGCCGACCTGCTGCCCGGCCAGCCGCCGGCCGACATCCGCATGAGCGTCGAGGGCACCGCGGCCGACATCGGCGGCACTGGCACCCTCGCCATGGAAGGCGCCAAGGTTGCCGACTTTTCGCTCGCCCGCCGCGCGGCTGACGGGTTGGTCGAGATCAAGGGAACGGGCGCGTTCGCGCGCTTCGCGCCGGAGCGGGCGCGAAGGCTGCTGGACGGCCAGACGACGTTCGACGTCGCCGCCACCACCGGAGAGGCGGGTGCGCTACGCATCGAGCGGGTCGAGCTCGCCAACGGCGCGCTGCGAGCGCAGGCCAGCGGCAGCGTCGACCCGGCCGGCCCGGTCGACCTCACCGTGCAGCTTGGCACCGGCACCAGCAACCTGCCGCTGTCCTTCGGCACCGACGAGGCGCCGATCGACATCACGCTGGATTCGGCGACGCTGCGGGCGGTGGGCGATATCGACGCGCCGCGCCTCGACATCGCCGCGCGCCTGCCACAGGTCGCGACCAACCATGTGCAGCTGGCCGGCATGGCGATCGCGCTGCGTTCCGACGGCTTCAACCTCGCCTCGCGCACCGGCCCGATGACCGGCTCGGTCACCGCCGCGTCACTCACCATCGACAACCCGACAGTGGCGCCGCTGGTGGCCGGCGAGATCCGGGCCGAGATCGACGGCGCCTTGTCCACGGAGGCGCTCAGGGTCGAGCGCGGCGTGTTGCGCAGCGACGCCATCGACGGCGGCTTCAGCGGCACCGTCTCGCTGCCGACCGGCGTGATCACGCTCGATCTCAAGGCCGACGTGCTGTCGGCCGCGCTGCCCGCCGCGGTCCGGCCGGTGCTCGGCGAGCAGCTGGCGCTCTCCACCAGCCTGGAGCGCGACGCCGACGGCAAGGTGTCGGCCAACGCGCTGGCGCTGCAGTCCGGCGGCCTGACGGGGCAAGGCGTCATCCAGCTGACCGGCGGCCAGCTCGACGCCGACATCAAGGGCGCGCTCACCGACATTTCGCCGCTGGCCGAGCAGGCGAGCGGTTCCGTCGCCTTCTCCGCCACCGCCAAGGGCGCGCTGTCGGCGCCGGACGTGGCACTCTCCGTCACCAGCGACAGGATGACGGTGGCGGCGCGCGCCATCGAGAACCTGGCGCTCAACGCTTCCGGCCGGGCCGACCTGGCAAACCCGGAAGCCAATGTGACGCTGACGGGCACCGTCGCCGGCGAAAAGCTCGACGGCAGGGCGGTGCTCAACACCGCCGACGGCCGGCGCGCTGTCCGCGACCTCAACCTGTCGCTGGGGCGCAACCGCATCGCCGGGGCGCTGGCGCTCGACGAGAATTTCGTGCCCGAAGGCACGGTCGACTTCGACCTGCCGGATCTCGGCCGGCTGGCCGCGCTGGCGCTGGAGACGGTCGAGGGCAACGTGCGCGGCAATGCCGCCTTCACCCGCGTCGGCGGCAGGCCGCAGGCAAGAATCTCCGCCAATGCGCCGGCGATCACGCGCGGCGACCTCTCGGTGCGCTCGGTCAACATCGACGCGACCATCAGCGACTATTTTGCCCAGCCCGGCGTGGCCGGGACGGTGCGCGCCGACGAGGTGCGGTCGGGCGGCACGGTCATCCGCGGCATCAGCGTCGACCTGTCGCGCGAGGGCGACTGGACGCGCTTTTCCGGCGGAGCCGAGGTCAACGACATTCCCGCTCGGGCGGCCGGGCGGGTCCGCTCGGCCGGCGGCACGACCACCGTCGAGCTTGCCTCGGCGGAAGCGACGATGCGCGGCATCCGCGCCACGCTGGCGCGACCGTCGACGGTACGCATCGCCGGCGGCCAGACGCGGCTCGACAACCTCGCGCTGGCGGTCGGCGGCGGCACGGCGACGGTGTCGGGCACGGCCGGCGCGAATCTTGCGCTCGACGTGGCGCTGGCGCGGCTGCCGGCGTCCGTCGCCAACAATTTCGCGCCCGGCCTCGACGCCGGCGGTACCATATCCGGTACGGTCAACGTCAGCGGCGCCGCGGCCAATCCGACGGTGCGCTACTCCGCCGACTGGGGCGGCGCGGAAACGGCGCAGACGCGCGGCGCCGGCGTCGGCCCGGTCACGATCCGCTCGACCGGCACCTTCGCCGCGAACCGGCTCACCTTCGACGCCAATCTCGGCAACGGTTCAGGCCTTTCGATCCGCGGGGGCGGCAGCGTCGCCGTGGCGCAACCGCCGCGCCTCGACCTGCGCTTCGAGGGCGCCGTGCCGTTCTCGCTGATCGAGTCGCGCCTCGCCGCACAGGCGCTGTCGTTGTCCGGGACGGCCAATGTGAACCTGACGGTCACTGGCACCGCGGCTGCTCCGGTGATCGGCGGCAGCATCCGCACCTCCGGCGCGCGGCTGGTCGATGCGCGCTCCGGCATCGCGCTCAACGACATCGCCGCCGATGTCGGCATCGCCTCCGGCCGCGCCACCATCAACCGGCTGAGCGGCTCGCTGTCGAGCGGCGGCACCGTCTCGGCCTCCGGCACGGTCGGCATCGAAGCCAATCAGGGTTTTCCGGCGGACATCGCCATCCGGCTGGCCGACGCCCGCTATACCGACGGCGAGATGGTGGCGACCACGCTGTCGGGCAACCTGGCCGTCAAGGGGCCGCTGCTGTCGGCGCCACGGCTGACCGGCACGATCGACCTGGCGCGCACTGTGATCACCGTGCCGGAACGGCTCCCCGGCTCGCTGGCCGCACTCGACGTCCAGCACCGGAACGCGCCGGAAGCCGTCAGGAAACAGGCGCAGGCGCTGCGCCCGGCGTCGGCCAGCGGCGGTGGCGGCTCCGGGCTGGAGATCGACATCACCGTCAACGCGCCGCAGCGCATCTTCATCCAGGGCAGGGGCCTCGACGCCGAACTGGGCGGCTCGCTCAGGCTCGTCGGGCCGGTCTCGTCGCCGCAGGCCACCGGCGAGTTCGACCTCCGCCGCGGACGGCTGGCGCTGCTTGGGCGGCGGCTGACCTTCACCCATGGCACGCTCACCTTTGCCGGCTCGCTGGTGCCTTATCTCGACCTCTCCGCCGAATCCACGGCGGGCGACGCCACGGTGACGGTTCTGGTCTCCGGCCCGGCCAACAATCCCAAGTTCAGCTTCTCGTCCGTTCCGGCGCTGCCGGAGGACGAGGTGCTGGCGCGGCTGATCTTCGGCCGGTCCATGTCCAACCTGTCGCCGCTGCAGATCGCGCAGCTCGCGGATGCCGCGGCGCAGCTTGCCGGCGGCGGCGGCACGACCTCGCTGCTCACCTCGCTGCGCGAGCGGCTCGGCGTCGACGACCTCGACCTCAAGACCAACGAGGAGGGCGACACGACCGTGTCGGTCGGCAAATATCTCAACGACCGCACCTATTTGACGATCGAGACCGGCGATCGCGCCGGCTCCGGCCGGGCGGCCATCGACCTCGACGTCGGCCGCGGCGTCAAGCTGCGCGGCGAGGCGCGCGACGACGGCGAGGCCAAGGGCGGCATCTTCTACGAACGCGAATACTGATTCCTCTCGTCCCGCCGGCTGTGGCACGACTACCGGGCGCCGCTGGCGCTGTTGCGGGCTGTGGACAACGCGCATCCTGACCCCGCGAAAATTCTGAGCCGGCCCGCCGCAAATTTGCGAATTTGCGCCATTCTTGTCGTATTCACGCGAACCGCTCTTCCCGCAAAGTTGCACATTCCGTTCCGGGAACATCATCCCCGCGCTTTGACATCGCGGAGGGGATGCGGAATGCTAACAGGCGAAAAGCCAACAATGGGGAGTTTGCAATGACGGTCTACAAGAGTAACGGTGATCGTGTTCCGGCCCATATCGAGCGAATGGCCGAGAGCGCCAGGGCGGGCAAGGTCGACCGCCGCGAATTCCTTGCCATGGCCAGCGTGTTCGGTGCGTCGACGGCCATGGCCTACGGCATGATCGGGCTTGCCGCGCCGACGCCGGCGGCGGCACAGGAGCCCAAGAAGGGCGGTATCCTCAAGGTGGCGATGTGGATCAAGGATCCGAAGGATCCGCGCACCGCCGACTGGTCGGAGATTTCCAACGCCGAGCGCCAGGCGCTCGAGCCGCTGGTCAAATACACCAAGGACTACACCTTCGAGCCCTATCTCCTGGAAAGCTGGGAGGTGAACGACGACGCCACCGAATACACGCTGAAGCTTCGCCAGGGCGTGACCTGGAACAACGGCGACACCTTCAACGCCGACGACGTCATCTTCAACTTCACCCGCTGGGCAGACAAGAGCTCCGAAGGCAACTCCATGCCGGGCCGTCTCGGCACGCTCGTCGATGAAGCCACCGGCAAGCTGCGCGAAGGCTCGATCGAGAAGGTCGACGACCACACCGTCAAGCTCAAGCTGACCAAGCCCGACATTGCCTTGATCCCGAACCTGACCGATTACCCGGCGCTGGTCGTGCACCGCTCCTTCGACGAGACCGGCGCCAACTTCGTGCAGAACCCTATCGGCACCGGCCCGTTCGAGCTCGTCTCCTACGACGTCGGCCAGAAGGTGGTCTACAAGCGCCGCGAGAACGGCACCTGGTGGAATGGCGACGTCTATCTCGACGGCGTCGAGTTCATCGACTACGGCACCGATCCCTCGGCCATGGTCTCGGCCTACGAGGCGGGCGAGGTCCACACCAATCACGAGACCTCGGCCGACTACGTGTCGATCCTCGAAGGCGTCGGCGCCATCACGTCGGAGACGGTCACCGCCGCGACCATCGTGGCGCGCACCAACGTCGCCAACAAGCCTTACGAAGACCAGAAGGTGCGCAACGCGCTTCAGCTTGCCGTCGACAACGCCGTCGTGCTGCAGCTCGGCTACGGCAATGCCGGCGTGCCGGCGGAAAACCACCACGTCGCGCCGATCCATCCGGAATATGTCGAGCTGCCGAAGGTGGCCCGCGATCCGGCCAAGGCCAAGGCGCTGATGGCGGAAGCCGGGCAGGCCGACTTCGAGCACGACCTGATCACCGTGGACGAGGACTGGCACAAGAACACCGGCGACGCCATCGCCGCGCAGCTGCGCGACGCCGGCATCAAGGTGAAGCGCACGGTGCTGCCCGGCTCGACCTTCTGGAACGACTGGACCAAGTATCCGTATTCGATGACCAACTGGAACATGCGCCCGCTCGGCATCCAGGTGGTCGCCATCGCCTACCGCACCGGCGAGGCCTGGAACGAGGCGGCCTACTCCAATCCCGACCTCGACGCCAAGATCGGCGAGGCGCTGGGAATCGCCGATGCCGAGAAGCGCAAGGCGGCGATGGCCGACATCGAGAAGATCCTGCAGGATTCGGGCATCATCATCCAGCCGTACTGGCGCAAGCTCTACAACAGCTCGATGCCGGTGGTGAAGAACCACGCCATGCATCCGACCTTCGAGCACGATTTCGGCAAGGTCTGGCTGGACGAAGCGTGAGCGACGTTTGTTTCATAGGGGGCGCTGGCGCCCCCTATGGCGCTTCAATCGGGTGTGACGATCTCTGACCCCAACCCGTCCGGCAGGGGGTGACGATGCTTGCTTTCATTCTGCGCCGTCTAGGCACCATGGTCGTGACCATGCTGTGCCTGACGATGGTCGTGTTCTTCATGGTCAATCTCGAGCCGAACCTGAAGAAGCTCGCGATCAGCCAGCTCGACATGCGCTCACCGCCGGAGCAACTGGAAAGCTGGCTGGTCAAGAACGGCTACCGGCAGAACTTCTTCGTCCGCTACGGCCAGTGGATCGGGGTCGTCCAGAAACAGCCCAATGTCGACCCGGCGACCGGCAAGGCAACGCCGCGCTTCTCCTTCTGCAACGAGCCGGCCGAGCCCTACTACGGCGGCATATTGCAGGGCGACTTCGGCTGCTCGACCAAGTTCAAGACGACGGTGTCGGCGAAGCTGTGGCCGGCGCTCGGCGCTACCGGCATTCTGATGTTCTGGGTGATGGTGACGATGGTGCCGATCGCGCTGCTGATCGGCATTCTCGCCGGCATGCGCGAGGGGTCCAAGACCGACCGCTCGCTGTCGGTCGCCTCCATCACCACCACGGCGACGCCGGAATATGTCTCCGGCGTCATCTTCACCGTCATCTTCGCCACCTGGCTGGGCTGGCTCAACGGCTCGGCCGCCTCGGCGACGGGGCAAGGCATCACCTTCTACAATTTCACCCTGCCGGTGATGACGATGGCGATCTACGGCATCGGCTACATCGCCCGCATGACCCGCGCCTCGATGGTCGAGGTGATGACGCAGCAATATATCCGCACCGCCCGGCTGAAGGGACTCTCCTTCTCCGGGGTGGTCGTCAAGCACGCGCTGCGCAACGCGCTGATCGCGCCCTTCACGGTCATCATGCTGCAATTCCCGTGGCTGCTCACCGGCGTGGTCATCGTCGAGACGATGTTCCGCTACCAGGGCTTCGGCTTCACGCTGGTCGAGGCCGCGGGTAACAACGACATCGATCTGCTGCTTGGCTGCAGCCTCGTCTCCGTCTTCGTCGTGCTGTTCACGCAGCTGATTTCCGACGTCGGCTACGCCTATCTCAACCCGCGCATTCGCGTTCAATAGGGGGACAACGCGATGCAACTCGAATTCATCGGCGCCTTCCAGATCGTCCTCGGCGTGATCGCCCGCTTCTGGCCGGTGTGGCTGGCGCTCGCCATCGTCTTTGCCGCCAGCCTGTTCTACCGCAAGAAGCTCGGGCTCTACGGGCAGCTCTTCGACAGCGGCGTCGGCGTCACAGGCGTCTTCATCTGCCTGTTCTGGCTGTTCACCGCGATCTCCGCCTCGTGGGTGGCGCCCTTCGATCCGCTTGCCCAGGTGCCGATCATGAAGGACGCGCTGCCCGGCGCGGTCGTTCCGGACGGCGGTGGGGTTTATCTGTTCGGCGGCGACAAGCTCGCCCGCGACGTGTTCAGCCGCATGGTCCATGGCAGCCAGATCGTGCTGATCATCGCGCCGGCGGCGACGGCCTTCGCGCTGATGGTCGGCGCCACGCTCGGCCTGCCGGCCGGCTACTATGGCGGCAGGATCGACTCGGTGCTGTCGTTCCTCGCCAACCTCGTGCTCGCCTTTCCGGTGATCTTGCTGTTCTACCTGCTGGTCACGCCGGGCATCGTCGAGACGGGACTGCCGCGCTGGATGGCGGGGCTGTTCTTCCTGTTCCCGATAATCTTCTTCGCGACCCTTTTCTACACGCGCTTCAAGAACCGGCCGGAGCGGCTCTACCTGCTGCTCGGCCTGACCATCCTGATCGGCGGCTGGGTCTATGTCGGGCTGGTCTTCGATGCCGACCCGCTCGGCGTCATCTCGATCGCGCCGAACGAGCTCAACATCTTCGTGGCGGTGGTGTTCGCCTCGTCGCCGGGTGTGTTCCGCATCGTGCGCGGGCTGGTGATGGACATCAAGACGCGCGACTACATCGCCGCCGCGCAGACCCGCGGCGAGACGCCCTGGTACACGATGCTGTGGGAGATCCTGCCCAACGCGCGCGGGCCGCTGATCGTCGATGCCTGCCTGCGCATCGGCTACACCACCATCCTGCTCGGCACGCTCGGCTATTTCGGGCTGGGCCTGGCACCGGAAAGCCCGGACTGGGGCACGGCGATCAAGGATTCCAGCCGGCTGCTGCGCTCCTTCATCCACCCGGCGCTGCCGCCCACCTTCGCGCTGATGAGCTTCGTGCTCGGCCTCAACCTGCTCGCCGACGCGTTGCGCGAGCAGTCGATGAAGGATTGAGGCCAATGGGCGCCGGCCTCTCCGCCTCACCCTCCCCCTTGTGGGGAGGGTCGGCGAGCGGTTGGAGCGAAGCGGAATACCGCGAGACGGGGTGGGGGTGCCTCCAATTCCCGCCGATGCAGCGTCGAACCCCTCACGTCTTGACCCCCACCCCGATCCGCAGCGCGGATCGACCCTCCCCACAAGGGGGAGGGTAAGAGGAGCATCACGATGAACGAAGCCGTCAGAGCCACGAACATCAAAGACGCCGATCCCATCTTGGAGATCGAGAACCTCTCCATCTCCTTCTTCACCAAGCGCGGCGAGATTCCCGCCGTCATGGACTTCTCCTGCAACGTCATGCCGGGCGAGGCGATGGGCATCGTCGGCGAATCCGGCTGCGGCAAGTCGACGGTGTCGCTCGGCATCATGCGCGACCTGTCCAACATCGGCAAAATCGTCGGCGGGCGGATCAGGTTCAAGGGCAAGGACATGGGCGAGATGTCCGACGCCGAGCTCAGGGCGATCCGCGGCAACGAGATCGCCATGATCTACCAGGAGCCGATGGCCAGCCTGAACCCGGCCATGAAGATCGGCCGGCAGCTGATGGAGGTGCCGATCCTGCACGACAAGGTGTCGAAGCAGGAGGCCTACGACAGGGCGCTGGACCTGGTGCGGGCGGTGCGGTTGCCCGATCCCGAACGCATCATGCGCTCCTATCCGCACCAGCTTTCCGGCGGCCAGCAGCAGCGCATCGTCATCGCCATGGCACTGCTGTCGAAGCCGGCGCTGCTGCTACTCGACGAGCCGACCACGGCGCTCGACGTGACGGTGGAGGCCGGCATCGTCGAACTGGTGAAGGGGCTCGGCGAGAAATTCGGCACGTCGATGATCTTCGTGTCGCACAATCTCGGCCTGATCCTCGAGACCTGCGACCGCATCACCGTCATGTATTCCGGCGAGGCGGTCGAGACCGGCCGCATCGAGGACGTGTTCGACCGCATGCGCCACCCCTACACGCAGGGGCTGTTCCGCTCCATCCCGCTGCCCGGCGCCGACAAGAATGCGCGGCCGCTGATCGCCATTCCCGGCCAGCTTCCCTTGCCGCATGAGCGGCCGAACGGCTGCAATTTCGGCCCGCGCTGCCAGCATTTCGTGCCCGGCCGCTGCGACGCCGCGGAAATCCCGATGATCGAAGTGGAAGGGCACGACCGGCATTTCAGCCGCTGCGTGCGCTTCAACGAGATCGATTGGGCGGCACTGCCGGAGGGCGCGCGCAAGGAGAACCCGCCGGTTACGCCCGGCGCGCCGGTACTCAAGGTCGACAATCTCAAGAAATACTACAGGGTCGCCGCCAACGAGGTGTTCGGCGGCGGCGAGGGGCGTGTCGTCAAGGCCAACGAAGCGATCAGCTTCGAGGCGCGCGAGAGCGAGACGGTGGCGATCGTCGGCGAATCCGGCTGCGGCAAGTCGACCCTGGCGAAAGTGCTGCTCGGCCTTGAGACGGCAAGCTCCGGCAAGGTGACGCTCGGTAACAGGGATATCCAGTCGACCGGCATCGAGGAGCGCGACGTCGGCACCGTGTCGTCGATCCAGATGGTGTTCCAGAATCCGTTCGACACGCTGAATCCCAGTCATTCGGTGGGCTCGCAGATCATCCGTACGCTGGAGAAATTCGGCGTCGGCAAGTCGGTGGCCGACCGCAAAAAGCGCATGTTCGAGCTGCTCGATCTGGTCAAGCTGCCGCGCGCCTTCGCCGAGCGCATGCCGCGCCAGCTCTCCGGCGGCCAGAAGCAGCGCATCGGCGTGGCGCGCGCCTTCGCCGGCCAGGCCAAGGTGGTGGTGGCCGACGAGCCTGTGTCGGCGCTCGACGTCTCCGTCCAGGCCGCGGTCACCGAGCTGCTGATGGACATCCAGCGCAAGAACAAGACGACCATGCTGTTCATCAGCCACGATCTTTCGGTCGTGCGCTACATCGCCGACCGCGTGGTGGTCATGTATCTCGGTCACATCGTCGAGCATGGCACGACCGACCAGATTTTTGCGCCACCCTACCACCCCTATACCGAGGCGCTGCTGTCGGCGATCCCGATCGCCGATACCTCGGTGGTGAAGAAGCACATCGTACTGGAGGGCGACATCCCGTCGGCGATGAACCCGCCGCCCGGCTGCCCGTTCCAGACGCGCTGCCGCTGGAAGAAGTTCGTGCCGGACAATCTGTGCGAGACGCAGCTGCCGCCGTTCAGGGAACTCGGCGCCGGCCACCGCAGCCTGTGCTGGCTCGACGATGCGCAGCTCGCGACGATGGAGCCGGTCATCAGTTTCGAGGGCGGCGGCCAGGAGCCGCCGGTCAAGGACCCGGTTCCGGAAGACGCCCGCCCCGGCACAGGCCCGGGTTTCGCCGGCGCCAAGCCGAAGCGTCCGCACGGCAAGCGCGCGAGCCCGGCGGCCGGCGCGGAGGAGGATGCGGCCGAGCAGGCTGAGGCGCGCAGCCACGCCCGCTCCCATGAGGTCCGCGACGACCGGTCGGAGGATTTCGGCGCCACGCGGTCGGCGAATTCCGACGCCGGACCGATCTCGCCGCTGCAGGTCGGCGACGGCCGCCAGGCGGATGATGCCGATGTGCCGTCGGCCTTTGACGACGACGAGGCGGAGAGGCCGAAGAAGAGCTGATCGGGGGAGCGTCGCCCTCAGCGGCAGCTCTGCAACTGCGCGGCGTAGCGCTGCGCCATGTCGTCGGTTTCGCGGGCATAGCGCTGGATGCCGGTGTTGCTGCGCCACGATCCGCGCTTGTAGGCCGTCCAGCCGGAATAATAGGCGAGATAGAGGTTGTAGGTGTCGCTCCTGGCGATGCCGAGATTGTCGGCGGAGCGCGAATGGTACCAGCCGACGAAATCGATGGCGTCGTCGAAATTGGTGCGCCGCGCCTTCCAGTTGCCGGTCTCGCTCACATATTGCGACCAGGTGCCGTTCAGCGCCTGGGAATAGCCATAGGCGCTCGACTGGCGCTTCCACGGGATGAAGCCGAACAGTTTCTTGCGCGGCGGCCGGGCATTGCCCTTGAAGCCGGATTCCTTGCGCACCGTCGCCATCAGCACGTGCACGGGCACGCCGTATTTGCGCTCGGTGCGCTCGGCCGAGCGCTGCCAGTTGACGAACCAGCCGTCGCGCTGCTCGAACACCGCGCAGATGTCGTTGATGCGGCTCGGCGGCGTGGCGCAGGCGGACAGCGCCAGCACGCCCGCGATCGATACGATTTTACTAAAATTCGATGCGCGCATGGCCGGCAGCTTTAGGCCGAAATCATAAAGGGAGTCTTGCCGGGCATCTTAACCATTCGGTTCGGCCCCGCTCTTCGCCTGGTGTCATAATGGCGACTATATGAGTCGCTTTTGTGATGTTCCCTGTTCTGGATATGCCGCCATGACTAAAATCACGCCGGCTTTTGACGTATTTTCGACAGCCGGCGTCTCGTGGTGGCGCTTTGATGCGGCCATGACCATGCATCGCAGCAGACGCAGCGCCGACCGCACGCAGGCGCGATCCACTCGTATTCCCCAATTGCCGCCCGGCCGGCTACGCAACCCCTATCCGCCGATGGCGTTGCTGTCGGACGACCAGGTGGAGGCGATCCACGACGCCTCCATGCGCATCCTGGAAAAGTTCGGCATCGAGGTGATGAGCCCGCGGGCGCTTGCGCTGTTCGAAAGGGCCGGCGCGTCGGTCGACCATGCCAGCCAGACGGTGCGGATCGACCGCGGTCTGGTGGAAGAGGCACTGCGGACGGCGCCATCCGCTTTCACGCTCACTCCGCGCAACCCCGGGCGGACTGTCCACGTCGGCGGCGACACGATCAACTTCACCCTGGTTGCCGGACCGCCCAACGTGCATGACTGCGAGCGCGGCCGCCGCGCCGGAAACCTTCGGGACTACCAGGACCTCGTGCGGCTCGCCCAGCATTTCAACTGCATCACGATGCTGGGCAATCAGGTCTGCGCTCCGGTCGAGTTGCCGGCAAACTCGCGCCATCTCGACACCTACTTCGCCAACCTGACCTTGACCGACAAGGCCTTCCACGTCTCGGCGATCGGCCGGGGCAGGGCGCTCGACGGCATCGCGATGATGGCGATCGCGCGCGGGCTGACGCTGGAGGCGTTCGCCGCCGATCCCGGCGTCACCACCATCATCTCGGTGAACTCGCCGCGCCGCTTCGACGACGCCATGGCCGAAGGCCTGATGACCATGGCGGAGCATGGCCAGTCCGTGGCGGTAACGCCATTCACATTGATGGGCGCGATGAGCCCGGTGACGCTCGCCGGCGCGCTGGCGCAGCAGAATGCCGAGGCGCTGTTCGGCATCGTGCTGGCACAACTGGTGCGGCCGGGCGCACCGGTGATGTATGGCGCCTTCACCTCCAATGTCGACATGCGCTCGGGCGCGCCGGCCTTCGGCACGCCGGAAAACACCAAGGCCAACGTCGCCTCGGGGCAGCTGGCGCGGCGCTATCGCCTGCCCTACCGCAGCACGCCCGGATCGGCCTCCAACGCCGCCGACGCACAGGGCGCCTACGAGACCATGATGGCCCTTTGGGGCGCGGTGCTCGGCCATGGCAACCTCGTCTACCATGCCGCCGGCTGGCAGGAAGGCGGGCTGACGGCGTCCTTCGAAAAACTCATCCTCGACGTCGAGATGATTCAGCACATGGCCGAGTTCCTGAAGCCGATCGAGGTCGATGACGCCGAACTGGCGCTGGACGCGCTCGGCCGGGTGCCGACAGGCGGCCATTTCTTCGGCGATCCGCACACGCTCGAGCGCTATTCGACCGCCTTCTACCAGCCGCTGGTATCGAACTGGCAGAATTTCGAAGCCTGGAAGGAAGCCGGCGGACTGGACGCCACCCAGCGCGCGACAAAACTGTGGAAGAAGGCGCTGGAGGAGTATGCCGAGCCGGTGATGGACGCGCCGGTACGCGAGGCCCTCGAAGCGTATGTGGCGAAACGCCGGGAAGAGATCGGTGACGGCGAGCCGTGAGGACTGCCGGCCGTTCGCCAACGAAATACCCCTCTCTCCGCCGATCGCTCCCGGGAACCTCACGAGACGCCAGTTGTTTGACACCTTAGGACCGCCGGCAAGGCCCGGCGGATCGAAGGCCATGCTGCAACTGCTGGAAATCGTCAGTCTCTTGCTCGTCGCCGTCGCCATGGCGCTGTCGCTGGCGCATGCGCTGGAACTGCCCGGCAAGATGCGGCTGGAGAAAGCCGAATATCTGGCGGTGCAGCCGATCTATTATCCCGGCTTCACCATCGGCGGCGCCGCCGAGCCGCTCGGCGTGCTCGCGCTGCTCGTCCTGTTGTTCTCGGTGCCCCTGGGTGCGGGTTTCTGGCTGGTTGCCGGCGCGTTCGCGGCACTGGCAGCGGCCCATGCCGTCTATTGGGGGATGACTCACCCCGTGAATGACTTCTGGCTGAAGGACACCAGGCTTTCCCGGGCCGGCATCGCCTTTTTCGGAACCGGCCGGACGGCAGAGGAGCAGGCGGACTGGCGCGCGCTGCGCGCCCAATGGGAATGGTCGCATGTCATCCGCGCCGGGCTTTCCGTGCTGAGCTTCATCCTGCTTGCCGCGGCGGTCTCGCTGGCCGGCTGACATAATCATGAGTACTTTAATCAAGTATTTCCGCGACTTAGCCCGTCCTCGAAAAATTTGACCGATTGATAAAAAAACAAAACGTGCTAGCTTTCCTCAAAAGATCAAGAATGGGGAAGTTGGATGGCCGCTGGTCAATTCAAAGGGGGCATAGCCGGCGCGCGGCTGGCGCCTGCGCAGTACGCCGAGAACTTCTCCGACCTGCACCCGCCGCTCGACCATCACGAGGCGCTGGTGGAGGCCGACCGCTGCTATTTCTGCTACGACGCGCCGTGCATGAACGCCTGTCCGACGTCGATCGACATCCCGCTGTTCATCCGCCAGATCGCCACCGGCAACCCGATCGGCTCGGCCAAGACCATCTTCGACCAGAACATCCTGGGTGGCATGTGCGCCCGCGTCTGCCCGACCGAGACGCTGTGCGAGGAAGCCTGCGTGCGCGAGACGGCCGAGGGCAAGCCGGTGCAGATCGGCCGGCTGCAGCGTTTCGCCACCGATACGGCGATGCGCCAGGGCAAGCAGTTCTATCAGCGCGCCCAGCCGACCGGGCGCAAGATCGCCGTGGTCGGCGCGGGCCCGGCCGGCCTCGCCGCCGCGCACCGGCTGACCCGCTACGGTCACGATGTCACCATCTTCGAGGCGCGGCCGAAGGCCGGCGGCCTCAACGAATACGGCATCGCCGCCTACAAGAGCACAGACGACTTCGCCCATGCCGAGGTCGACTACGTGACGGCGATCGGCGGCATCGCCATCGAATACGGCCGGGCGCTCGGCCGCGACGTGCATCTATCGGACCTTGCCGCCATGTACGACGCGGTGTTCCTCGGCATGGGGCTGGCCGGCGTGAACGCGCTCAACGCCGAAGGCGAGGAAGCCGCGGGCGTCGACAACGCTGTCGATTTCATCGCCGTGCTTCGACAGGCTGACGACCTGGCCGAACTGCCGGTCGGCCGCCGGGTGGTGGTGATCGGCGGCGGCATGACCGCGATCGACGCCGCCGTGCAGTCGAAACTGCTCGGCGCCGAGGAGGTGACAATCTGCTATCGCCGCGGCAAGGAGCACATGAACGCCTCCGAGTTCGAGCAGGAACTCGCCGCCGCCAAGGGCGTCACCATCCGCCACTGGCTGCAGCCGAAGCGCGTGGTCGTGCAGTTCGGCAAGGTCGCCGGCATCGAGCTGGAATACACGGCGATGCAGGACGGCAGGCTTGCGGGCACCGGCGAGACGCTGACGCTCGCCGCCGACCAGGTGTTCAAGGCGATCGGCCAGAGTTTCGTGCCCACGGCGCTGAACGGATCGACGCCGGCGATCGCGCTGGAGAAGGGCCGCATCAAGGTCGATGCCGAAGGCCGCACCTCGCTGCCGAAGGTCTGGGCCGGCGGCGACTGCGTCGTCGACGCGCGCGAGGATCTGACGGTCGCGGCGGTCGCCGCGGGGCGCGACGCGGCGGAGAGCATGCATCGGGCGCTTATGTCACGGGAAGCCTAGAGCAGCGCAATGAACGCTTCGGCGGAAAGACCTGCTTCGTCGAGAATGTCTGACAGCGTGCCGACGGGAACATGCCGGCTGCCATGGACCGGCACGGAGACCATTCTGCGCGGGGGGCCGGCTTGGATCAGAATATGATGGCTGCCGCGAACATGACGCAGTTCGAAGCCTGCCTTCCGCAATGCGCGGACGACCTCCTGGCCGCTTACGACCGGAAGCCGGCGTGGGTTCACCTGTCAGGCTGCAATCGTAAGTGTGTCGATGCGTGTCTCAATGTCGGGGGGGATTTCGATCCCGTCTTCCCGATAGACGTCGAGGACGGCCTCGATCGCTTCCCGCGCATTGGCGAGAGCTTCCTCGTAAGTCTCCCCATAGGTGACGACCGGGGGAAGCGCCGGAACGCGGACGGTAAAGCCACCCTCTGGCTCGGGCAGCAGATGGATTGTGAAACGTCTCTCGGTGGGCATTCTTCGCGACCTCGCGGCGACAGTTTCTCCTTCACCGAAGATACTCTCTCACCAGGAAATCTCCAACTCCGGAGGATATCCCATGGCTGACATCCGCAACAATTTCGTCGGCATCAAATCGCCAAACCCGTTCTGGCTGGCCTCGGCGCCGCCCACGGACAAAGCCTACAACGTCATCCGCGCCTTCAAGGCCGGCTGGGGCGGCGTGGTGTGGAAGACGCTCGGCGAGGAAGGCCCGCCTGTGGTCAACGTCAACGGCCCGCGCTACGGCGCGATCTGGGGGGCGGACCGACGGCTGCTCGGCCTCAACAACATCGAGCTCATCACCGACCGAGACCTGCAGCTCAATCTTCAGGAGATCAAGCAGGTCAAGCGGGACTGGCCGGACCGGGCGCTGGTGGTTTCGCTGATGGTGCCGTGCGTGGAAGAGGCCTGGAAGGCGATCCTGCCGGTGGTCGAGGACACCGGCGCCGACGGCATCGAGCTCAATTTCGGCTGCCCGCACGGCATGAGCGAGCGCGGCATGGGGGCGGCGGTCGGGCAGGTGCCGGAATATATCGAGATGGTGGTGCGCTGGTGCAAGCAGAACACCCGCATGCCGGTGATCACAAAACTCACGCCCAACATCACCGACATCCGCAAGCCCGCGCGCGCCGCTCATGCCGGCGGCACCGACGCCGTCAGCCTGATCAACACCATCAACTCGATCACCGCGGTCGATCTCGACAGCTTCGCGCCGGAGCCGACCATCGACGGCAAAGGATCTCACGGCGGCTATTGCGGCCCGGCGGTGAAGCCGATCGCCATGAACATGGTGGCCGAGATCGCCCGCGACGCGGAAACGCGCGGCCTGCCGATCTCCGGCATCGGCGGCATCACCACCTGGCGCGACGCCGCCGAGTTCATGGCGCTCGGCGCCGGCAACGTGCAGGTGTGCACGGCGGCGATGACCTACGGCTTCAAGATCGTGCAGGAGATGATCGAGGGGCTGAAGGCGTGGATGGACGAGAAGGGCCACGCCTCGCTCGATTCGATCGTCGGCCGCGCCACGCCCAACGTCACCGACTGGCAGTATCTCAACCTCAACTACGTCGCCAAGGCGCATATCGACCAGGACGCCTGCATCAAATGCGGCCGCTGCCACATCGCCTGCGAGGACACCTCGCACCAGGCGATCACCGCGATGGTCGACGGCGTGCGGCACTTCGAGGTGATGGAGGAGGAGTGCGTCGGCTGCAATCTGTGCGTCAACGTCTGCCCGGTGGAAGGCTGCATCACCATGGAGCCGCTGGCCGCCGGCGCGCTCGACAAGCGCACGCAGAAACCGGTCTCGCCGGTCTACGCCAACTGGACCACGCACCCGAACAACCCGATGGCCAAGGTGGCGGCGGAGTAGCTATCAACGCTCTTCCAGGCGGAAACCCGTCGCCGATGGCGAGCGTGTCACGACGGCACTGGCCGTTCCGTCCGCCACGCCGTCCATTGCCGGACCAGCACCGGCACGATGAGCACCAGGCCGAGCAGGGTCGAATAAAGCTCGGGCGCGACCAGCAGCAGCGCGGCGACCAGCAGCAGCGCATTTTCCCAGGCCCTCGTCCGCACCAGCATGAAACGCGACAGCGCCGCGCCCAGGCAGGTGATACCGATCGTGCAGCCGGCGAAGGCGAGGGCGAAATCGGGCCAGGTGAAATCCTTGGTGACCAGCAGCAGCGACGGCGAGAAGACGAAGACGAACGGCACCAGCACCTTGCCCAGGCCCAGCCGGAACGCCGTGTTGCCGGTCTTGAAGGGATCGGCCCCGGCCATGCCCGCCGCCGCATAGGCGGCGAGCGCAACCGGCGGCGTTATGTCTGCCAGAACGCCGTAATAAAACACGAAGAAGTGGGCGACGATCGGCTCCACGCCGAGCAGGCCGAGCGCCGGGGCGGCGATGGTCACCATGATGATGTAGTTGGCCGTCGTCGGGATGCCGCAGCCCATCAGGATGCAGACGACGCCTGTCATCACCAGGGTGAAGAGCAGCGTCAGCGTGTTGGCGGCGAACCACGGCATCAGCGGCCCGAACACGCCGGCGAGCTGGGCGGCGGTGGAGGTGACGATGAAGGAGACCTTGAAGCCGACACCGGTGAGCGTCACCACGCCGACGACGATGCCGACCGTGGCGGCCGCCGCCCCCACCGCCAGCGCATATTTGGCGCCGTCGCGCAGGCTCTCGAAGATCTCGACGATGGTGAGGCGGCGGCGCGGATTGAGCAGGCCGACGAGGATACAGAGCGTGATGCCCCAGAAGGCGGCGAGATAGGGCGTGTAGCCGGAAAGCAGCACGCCGATCAGCACGACCAGCGGGATGATAGTCGGCCAGTCGCGCTTCAGCGCGTCGACGATGTCCGGCATCTCGTCGGGACGCAGGCCGCGCAGGCCGTTGCGCTTGGCCTCGAAATGCACCTGCATGAGAACGCCGAAGAAATGCATGAAGGCCGGGACGATCGCCGCCAGGATGATGGTGGTGTAGGGCAGTTCCAGGAACTCGATCATCAGGAACGCCGCGGCGCCCATGATCGGCGGGGTGATCTGGCCGCCGGTCGAGGAGGCCGCCTCGACCGCGGCGGCGAACGGCCTTTTGTAGCCGAGGCGGATCATCGCCGGGATGGTCAGCGAGCCGACGGTGACTGTGTTGGCGACCGACGAGCCGGAGATCATCCCGAACAGCGCCGAGCCGAAGATCGACACTTTTGCCGGGCCGCCGGCGAACCGTCCCGCAACGAAGGCGGCGCAGTCGAGGAAAAGCTGGCCGAGCCCGATCCGCGTCGCAAACACGCCGAACAGAACGAAATGGAAGACGTAGGTCGCAACCACGCCCAGCGCGATGCCGTAGATGCCCTGGGTGGTCAGGTAGAGGTGGTCGACGAGCTGCGGGACGGTCGCGCCGGGATGGACGAGGATGCTCGGCATCCAGGGCCCGAACAGGGCGTACCCCATGAAGATCAGCGCGATGATCGGCAAGGGCCAGCCGACGGAGCGGCGCGTCGCCTCCAGCAGCAGCAGGATGAGCGCCCCGCCGAGGATCACGTCCGTGCGGGTCGGATTGCCGACCCGGAACGCAAGGTCGTCGAGCGGGATGAGCGGCACATGCGCCACCGCGACGACGGCGAGGATGGCAAGCGCCCAGTCGAGGATAGGGATGCCGAGCGGTCGCAACAGGGTGGAAGCGGCCGGCTGGTCGTAGCCGGCTCTCCAGGCGGGAAAGACGAGGAAGACGAGGGCAAGCACGAGCGAGAGGTGGATGCCCCGGTGGATCATTTCCGGCAGCAGGCCGAAGCCGGCGGTGTAGTAGTGGAAGATCGACAGGACGATCAGCAGCCCCCCGACGATCCACATCGCCGTCCGCGAAAGCGGGCGGAAGCGGATCTCGGAATCGAATTTTTCCTCAAGCTCGCGCGCTTTCGCCTCGTCAAGCTCCATCGGCGCGAGATGAACGTCGTCCTGGTTCTTTTCCGTCATCGGATCATGCCGTCGGCCTCGTAATGCAAACGGGGCGGAAAGCCGGCTTTCCGCCCCGGAGGGTCGATCGAACCCGTGTCAGCTTACTTCAGAACGCCTGCTTCCTTGTAGAATTTTTCCGCTCCAGCATGGAACGGGATGCCGGCGCCGGTGATCGCGTTCTCCAGGGTGATCTGCTTGCCCTTGGCGTGGCCGGCGTCAAGCGCCTTGCGGGTGCCTTCGCTGTAGAGCGACTTGGTGATGTTGTAGACGAGGTCGTCCGGCTGCTTGGCACTGGTGACCCATTGCGCGGCGACGGCCAGCGTCTTGATCTCCGGCACGCCCTTGTAGGTTTCGGCCGGCACCGTATTGGCCGAAAAGAACTTGTATTCGCCGAGCAGCTTGTCGACCTCCGGCCCCTCCACCGGGATGAGGGTGATCGGCGTGGACGCCGCCAGTTCCGTGATCGCGCCAGCCGGAAACCCGCCGACGAAGAAGAAGGCGTCGAGCGCGCCGTCGCGCATCTTCTCGCCGGACGGGCCGGGCTTCAGATGTTCGGGGCTGATATCCTTCTCGGTGATGCCGAAGGCGCCGAGCACGATGCGGGCGTCAACGATCGTGCCCGAGCCGGGCTCGTCGATCGAAACGCGCTTTCCCTTCAGGTCGGCGATCGACTTGATGCCGGCGTCGGCGCGCGCCACCACGTGCAGGGTTTCAGGATAGAGCGTGGCGATCAGGCGCAGGTCCTCGACCTTGCCCTTGCCTTCGTAGAGGCCGGTGCCTGAATGCGCCCAGAAGGCGACGTCGGACTGCGAAAAGCCGGATTCGGACGCCCCGCTCTGGATGGCATTGATGTTGGCCACCGAGCCGTTCGACGAGACGGCGGTGGCGACCAGACCTTGCACGCCGTTCGGCCCGGTTGCGGAGATGGCGTTCGCGATCAGTCCGCCGATCGGGTAATAGGTGCCGGACGTGCCGCCGGTGCCGATCCGGAAGAAAGCCTGCTGGGCGAAGGCGCGTCCCGCGCCGGCTCCGGCGGCGAGCAAGGCGGCACCTGCCGTGAAGGCGCGTCGGGTGATTGAAAAGGCCATCATCGTTCTCCCTGTTTCGTGCCGGAGATTGAGAAGTCCGCGAGCCGAATGTCAACCTCGCTCTCCTCGGCTGCCGGGTGAACAGCCGCCGGCAAGGATGGATTCGAGCTGGCGAAAGCGGCTGTCACGATGTGTCAGGAGACTATCTCCTTCCATTGAGGACATGATATATCCATGATATAATTTATCCATGATTATGAGGGCGAGATGAAGCTGAGCGAAGGTGTGGAGGCGGCGATCCATTCGGCGATCGTGCTGGCCGACCTGCCGGACGGGGCGACCCTGCCGGGCTCGGCGCTCGCCGAATATCACGGCGTCTCCGGCAGCTATTTGCTGAAGCACCTGAAGGGCCTCGTCGCGGCAAAAATCCTGGAATCGGTGCCGGGGCCGGCCGGCGGCTACCGGCTGGCGCGCGGCGTCGAAAAGATCAGCCTGCTCGACGTGGTGCTCGCCATCGAGGGACCGCAGCCGGCCTTCCGCTGCCTGGAGATCCGCCAGAAGGGTCCGGGCGCGCTGGAGCCGGCCGCCTACAACAAGCCGTGCGGCATCAACGCCGCCATGCTGCGGGCCGAGCGCGCTTACCGGGCGGTGCTCGCCGAAACAAAATTGTCCGACCTGATCGAGGGGTACGTGGCCGACGCCGACCCCAGGGCAGTGGCGTTCAGCTGCGCCTTCCTCGAACGCAGCCAGCGCATGCCGCGCTGAACAGTTCCATCCGAGTCCCGACCACGAAAGGAAAAAGCCATGAAAACGCGCATGAACTATTACGCCAAGGCGCCGGAGCTGATGAAGGCGATGGTGGGGCTCGAGACTGCGGTGAAGGAGTCCGGCTTCGACCACATGCTGCTGCACCTGGTGAAGCTCAGGGCCTCGCAAATCAATGGCTGCGCCTATTGCGTCGACATGCATGTCAAGGAAGCGCGCAGGGACGGCGAGACCGAGCAGCGCCTGCACCTGATCAGCGCCTGGCGCGAAAGCCCGCTCTACAGCGAGCGCGAGCGGGCAGCGCTGGAATGGACGGAGGCGCTGACGCTTTTGCCGCAGAGCCGCGCCGACGACGCGTTCTACGAGCCGCTGAAGCAGCATTTTTCCGACGAGGAGATCGTGCAGCTGACCATGCTGATCGTCGCCATCAACGGCTGGAACCGGCTCGCCGTCGGCTTCCGGTCGCAGCACCCGATCGACCGGCAGGCGCAGGCGGCGTGAGATCGCGCCGAGAACGGCGCTGCGCAACCGTGCCGCGCGCGATACCAAGGAGGAGACGATGGAATCCGACATGACGACCGCGTTGGTGGTCATCGGCCGCATCCTGCTCGGCGGCGCCTTCGTCTTCGCCGGTATCCGCAACGTCATGAACGCGTCGCTGGTGGGTGGTTTGATGGAGGCGCGCGGCGTGCCGATGGCAGGCACGGCGCTCTATGCCGGCATCGTGCTGCAGATTGTTGCCGGCGTGCTGTTCGCCGCCGGCATCCTGGTGCCCTATGCCGCCGCGGCGCTGATCGTCTTCCTGATCGCCGCCACGCCGATGTTCCACAATTTCTGGGATGTCGCGGGACCGGACCGGGCCGCCAAGATCAACGGCTGGGTCAGTAACGTCGCGCTCGCCGGCGGGCTGCTGATCGCGGCGGTATGAAATCAAAGGTCATTTCCTCGTCGTCGGCACTGCCCCTCACTGTCCTGCCGGACATCTCGCCGCGTGCGGGGAGAGAGTGGCTGCCCGCAACGCTTCGCCAATCGCCAGCCTTCGGTTGGCGAAATCGGTGAAACTTGGGCATCTCTCCCCGCTGGCGGGCGGCACCGACGGTCAGGACAATGCCCGCCGGTAGCAAATTCTGACCCAGGTGGCCAGTTTGGTCACCTGCCAGGATACCAAGCCGGCCGGCCGCCAGGTCATCGCGTCCTCGGGAGCCGCCGCCTAGCTGCGCGGCAGCGTCGCCGGCTGGTAGACCGACACCGTGTGGCCGTCGGGATCGCGAAAGTCCGCATAGAGACCGTCCGGCGCCTCCGACACCGGTGTCACGATCTCGACGCCGGCCGCCGCCAGGCGTTCGACGAAGCCGTCTATGCCGCCTTCCGCCAGGCCGAAGACGACATTCGGCGTATTGCCGGGCCTGGGGTCGCCGCGAAACGCCATCACGTCGATGTCCGGACCGATCTTGGTCATCAGGAACGTGGAACCGGCCTCCTCGTAGCGGACGAAATCGAGGCCGAGATGGGTGCGGTAGAATTTGTTGGTGCGGTCGAGGTCGGTGACGTTGAAGATGATGGTCACGCCGTTGAGCTTGACGGTCATTGGGTCTCTCCATGGTGTTGACGCATAGAGTTGCCGCCGCCGGCCAAAATGTGAGCCCGGACAGAAAAGAAAATCGGCGTGCCGTCGGGGTCGCGGATGGCGAAGCTGCGCGGTGGTACAACCGGAATGGCTGCCTTCAGGGCGCGCCGGGCAGGGCCGTCCCCTTCAAATGGCTCTGGCCGTTCATAATCCGGCGCGGTTCCATGCAGCCGCAGCGAACGGCGCAGCCCGGTCAGCCTCTGGCGCAGCGCGACCTCGCTCAGTGCGAGCAGGAAGCCGATCTCGCGGCGGTTCATGCCGGCGTTGATGAGGCGGGCGACGACGCGCTGGGCCGGCGGCAGGACCTCGATCGCGTCGTCGGGCAGACGCGGCAGAGGCATTGCGGCGGCGGCATGGACATCGGCGAACAGACGCTCGCGAAACCGCCGCCTTGCCGCGCCCCGCGCGACGAATTTGGCATGGTTCCTGATCGCGCCCCGCGCCCAGGCGAGAAAGCCGGGACCGGCGCAGCGGCGGCCGCTGCCGATAGCGGCGAGAAGCACGTCCTGAACGAGATCGTCTACCTCGCAGGCCGCCTGCGAATGCCTTGCCGCAAGGCGCCGCAGCGCAATCAAAGTCCTGTTGTTCATTTCGCCGGCCATTAGGCATCCTTGCGACGGCACGCAGGCCCGTCAAGCCGCTAGCGAGCCGGCTTCAGTCCGTTCAGATAGAGCTGCTCCAGAAACCGCGCGGCGTCCTCGAAGCGGCCGTCTGCGCCCCGGTCGGGGCCGAGCACGGCGCGCACCTGCACGTCGAAATCGGCATAGTGCTGCGTGGTCGCCCAGATCGAGAAGATCAGGTGGTAGGGATCGGTGCGGGCGATCTTGCCGGCGCGCATCCAGCCCTTGATCACCCCCACCTTCTCGTCCACCAGCACCTTCAACTCGCCTTCCAGCATCGGCATGACGCGCGGCGCGCCCTGCAGAATTTCGTTGGCGAACAGCCGGCTCTCGCGCGGAAAATCGCGCGCCATCTCCAGCTTGCGTCTGATATAGCTGCGCAGCTCCGTCATCGGGTCGCCGACGTCGTCGAGCTCGCGCAGCGGCGCCAGCCAGGTGTCGAGCAGCCGCTGCATCAGCGTGACGTGGATGTCTTCCTTGCTGCGGAAATAATAGAGCAGGTTCGGCTTGGACATGCCCGCCGCCTCGGCGATCTGGTCGACCGTCGAGCCGCGGAAGCCGTTGACGGAAAACACTTCCAGCGCCGCCTCCAGGATAAGCTCCCGCTTCTCCTGCTGGATGCGGGTGCGGGGCCTGCGCGCTGCGCTTTCCATTCAGGAACCCACCTTATTCCGATTGAGGAAAACGGTTTCCTGGCCCAATTCTCTGGACCAGTTTGCCGACCTGCTGTGGAGCGCGATTTCTGCGCGGCATTTCCGCTACTATTGTCTTGACCGCCGATCCGGCGGTGCTAACGTTTGTCCAATCGGTCAAAATTTGCGTAGCATCAAACGCCGCATAGACCAAGCGTCGGCCGTTAGCTCAACGGGGAATTTCTGGGAAAGGCTTGGTCATGTCCAACAGATTGAAAGTCGCGCCGAACGATCTCAGCGCCTTCTGGATGCCGTTCACGGCGAACCGCCAGTTCAAGCAGGCGCCGCGCATGTTCGTCGCCTCCAAGGACATGCACTACACCACCAGCGACGGCCGCAAGGTGCTGGACGGCACGGCCGGCCTGTGGTGCGTCAACGCCGGCCATTGCCGGCCGAAGATCACCGAGGCGATCCAGGCTCAGGCGGCCGAGCTCGACTATGCGCCGGCCTTCCAGATGGGCCATCCCGCCGTGTTCGAGCTGTCCAACCGGCTGGTCGACGTCGCGCCGGCCGGCATGGAGCACGTCTTCTATACCAATTCCGGCTCGGAATCGGTCGAGACGGCGCTGAAGATGGCGATCGCCTATCACCGGGCGAAGGGCGATGGCGCGCGCACCCGCCTCATCGGCCGCGAGCGCGGCTATCACGGCGTCAATTTCGGCGGCATCTCGGTCGGCGGCATCGTCAACAACCGAAAAATGTTCGGCTCGCTGCTGACCGGCGTCGACCACCTACCGCACACGCATCTGCCGGAGAAGAACGCGTTCACGCGCGGCGAGCCGGAGCATGGCGCCGAACTCGCCAACGAGCTGGAGCGCATCGTCGCCCTGCACGACGCCTCGACCATCGCCGCCGTCATCGTCGAGCCGGTCGCCGGCTCCACCGGCGTGCTGATCCCGCCGAAAGGCTACCTGCAGAAGCTGCGCGAGATCTGCACGAAGCACGGCATCCTGCTGATCTTCGACGAGGTCATCACCGGCTTCGGCCGCCTCGGCACGCCGTTCGCCGCCGACTATTTCGGCGTGCAGCCCGACATCATCACCACGGCCAAGGGCGTCACCAACGGCGTCATCCCGATGGGCGCGGTGTTCGCCACCAAGCAGATCCACGACGCCTTCATGACCGGGCCGGAGCATCTGATCGAGTTCTTCCACGGCTACACCTATTCGGGAAACCCGATCGCCTGCGCCGCCGCGCTGGGCACGCTCGACACCTACAAGGAGGAGGGGCTGCTGACGCGCGGCGCCGAGCTCGCGCCCTACTGGGAGGACGCGCTGCATTCGCTGAAGGGCGAGCCGCATGTCATCGACATCCGCAACATCGGCCTGATCGGCGCGATCGAGCTTGCGCCCATCGCCGGCCAGCCGACCAAGCGTGCCTTCTCGGCCTTCCTCAAGGCCTATGAGCGCGGCGCGCTGATCCGCACCACCGGCGACATCATCGCGCTGTCGCCGCCGCTGATCATCACCAAGGGCCAGATCAACGAGCTGATCGACCACATCCGCGAAGTTTTGAGGATGATCGACTGATGATGATCGCGCGCGAGGTCGCCCGTCCGACGGTCCTGGTCGACGACGACCGCGTGAAGGTGACGCGCTGGGATTTTGCGCCCGGCGCCGAAACCGGCTGGCACCGGCACGGCATGGACTATGTCATCACCACGGTCACGCCGTGCTCGATGCTTCTGGAGGAGCCCGGCGGCGGGACCCGGCGCGTCGACTTCGAGGCCGGCGTCGCCTACCGCCGCGACGAGGGCGTCGAGCACAACGTGATCAACGGCGGCGACGCGCCGATGGCGTTCGTCGAGGTGGAGTTGAAGTAGCGTTGGCGCCCCTTCGCACCCCCCTCTGTCCTGAGCTTGTCGAATGGGCCGGACATCTCCCCCTCAAGGGGGGCGATTGGACGACCGCCTTGTCGGCGCCCATCCTGCGACCTAGCCGATTGGCGAAATCGGAACTGACGGCTGATCTCCCCCCTTGCGGGGGAGATGTCCGGCCCATTCGACAAGCTCAGGACAGAGGGGGGTGCGAAGGGGCGCCCGCCTCTGCGAACTGCCATCCCACCCACCCAACGAGGTCCTGACCCATGGCAGCCCCCGGCGAAAATCTGCGAATCAATCCAGACCGTTTGTGGGATTCGCTCATGGAGATGGCGAAGATCGGCCCCGGCGTCGCCGGCGGCAACAACCGCCAGACGCTCACCGACGAGGACGGCGAGGGGCGGCACCTGTTCAAGCGCTGGTGCGAGGCGGCCGGGCTGGAGGTCGCGGTGGACCGGATGGGCACCATGTTCGCCCGCCGCGAGGGCACCGACCCCGACGTGCTGCCGGTCTATGTCGGCAGCCATCTCGACACCCAGCCCACCGGCGGAAAATTCGACGGCGTGCTCGGCGTTCTCGGCGGCCTGGAGGTGATCCGCACCCTCGACGACCTCGGCATCAGGACAAAACACCCGATCGTCGTCACCAACTGGACCAACGAGGAAGGCACCCGCTTCGCGCCGGCCATGCTGGCGTCCGGCGTGTTCGCCGGCGTGCACGAGCAGGACTGGGCCTATGACCGGAAAGACGCCAAGGGCAAACGCTTCGGCGACGAGCTGGAGCGCATCGGCTGGAAGGGCGACGAGCCGGTCGGCGAGCGCAGGATGAAGGCCTTCTTCGAGCTGCATATCGAGCAGGGGCCGATCCTCGAGGACGAGGGCATCGACATCGGCGTGGTCACCCACGGCCAGGGCCTGAAATGGCTACAGGTGACGCTGACCGGCAAGGAGAGCCACACCGGCTCCACCCCGATGCCGAAGCGGCGCAACGCCGGGCTCGGCATGGCGCGCATCACCGAGATGGCGCACGAGGTGGCGATGGACTACCAGCCCGACGCCGTCGGCGCGATCGGCCACATGGAGGTCTACCCCAACTCGCGCAACATCATCGCCGGCCGCACCGTGTTCACCATCGACATCCGCTCGCCCGAAAAGGAGGTGCTGGATGCCATGGATCAGCGCATCCGCGAGGGCATCGAGCTGATCTGCGAGGCGCTCGACATAAAATACGAGATCGAGCAGGTCGGCCATTTCGACCCCGTCACCTTCGACGAGACCTGCGTGAAGGCGGTGCGCGACGCCGCCGAACGGCTCGGCTACACGCATCGCAACATCGTCTCGGGCGCCGGCCACGACGCCTGCTGGATCAACCGCGTCGCCCCGACGGCGATGGTGTTCTGCCCCTGCGTCGACGGGCTGTCGCACAACGAGGCCGAGGACATCTCAAAGGAATGGGCCGCCGCCGGCGCCGACGTGCTGTTCCACGCGGTGGTCGAGACGGCCGAGATCGTCCCCTGAGCGCCGTCCGCCGCTGATGGAGGAGCCAATCGTCATTGCCGCGGCAATCCTGCTCGATCGCGATGGCCGGATGCTCACCGTGCGCAAACGCGGCACGGTCGAGTTCATGCAGCCGGGCGGCAAGATCGATCCCGGCGAGACGCCCGTGCAGGCGCTGGCGCGCGAGCTGATCGAGGAGATCGGCGTGACGCTGCCGGACCTTTCGCAGGTCTCCGACCACGGCGTGTTCCGGGCTCCCGCCGCCCACCAGCCGGGCCGCACCGTCGAGGCGCATGTGTTCGCCTTCGGGCACGACCGGCCGGTCGGCGTTTCCGGCGAGATCGAGGAGCTCGCCTGGGTGGATCCGCACGCGCCGGCCGACCTGCCACTCGCGGCGCTGACGCGCGACTTCATGCTGCCGCTGGCCCGCAGCCTCCGGCGGGAAAGATGAACCCGCTCAAGCCCTTCGCCGCGCTTCCTCCGACGATGATTCGGCCTGGCGCGGCGTGGGCCGGTGCATCCGACAGATAAGAGGCGTAAGAGCGTGCCCGAGGGCGTTACTTGTCCTTGCCCTCGTCTTCGTCCTTGTCGCCGCCGTCCTCTTCCTTGTCGTCATCATCATCATCGTCGTCTTCGGACTCGTCGTCCTTGCTTTCGGTGCCGCCGGATTCCTCGTCGGCCTCGGCAGCGGCTTCGTCTTCCTCGACGTCGGTTGCGGCTTGTTCGACCGCCTCGCCGGCTTCAATCTGCAGCCGGGCGGCCGCATCGATTTCCTCGGATGCGGCCGGGGAAGGGGTTTGTTCGTAAACGAGGGTGTTGGTTTCGTCCGCCATGTCGGCCTCCGGAAAGGGTTGCGGAAGCGACCCTATGGCCCCGCCATGAATGGGTGGTGACGGTGAGGCGACGGCTCGATGTCCTGTCGATGACGGTTTTGTCCCCGGTCGCGAGCGGCGCACTGGCGATGGTTTTCGCGGCGGTCGGGCCGACGTTAACCTCTGGGTGGAGGGAGCCGCCCGGGAAACCATGCGGCTCATTGAAGAAATGGAAGAGAATGGCCGGTGAAGCGCGGGGACATCGTCATCGTTTCGCTTCCGGGCGACTATGGCAAACCGAGACCGGCCGTTGTCTGCAGAATGACAGGCTGGAAGGGCGACTGGAAAGTTACATCATCGCTCTTATGGCGACCTTCGACGAAGGCGCAAAGCTGTTGCGCGTCGACGTTGCGCCGAAATGGCCTGAAACAAGCGTCCAAGGTCATGGTCGACAAGCTTTATGCAATACCTGAGCACAGGATACATCAGCATATCGGCAAGCTGGATCGCGACTCCCTGCGTCGGATCGACCTGGCTCTCATGATGATGCTGGACCTTGATCCGTTGAAGCAAGGCTACTCTCCGGATTAGGCGCCGGCACCAGCGCATCCAGATGCGGCAGCAGCACGACGCTCTCCTGCTCGTGCGGATCGGTGCGGGCGATCACCGCCGAGGCGGGCTCGGAGGAGAGATTGGCGGGCAGGTGCGGCACGCCGGCCGGGATGTAGAACAGATCGCCGGCGCGGGCGACCTGCACATGTTCCAGAGCGTCCCCGTACCAGGTGTGGACCTCGCCGGAGAGCACGTAGATCGCCGTCTCGTGGCTCTCGTGCATATGTGCCTTGGCGCGCTTGCCGGGCGGCACGGTGAGCAGATGCATGCAGATGCCCTGCGCGCCGACGGTCTCGCGGGCGATGCCCTCGAAATAGCTGAAACCCTGCTTCCCGTCATAGGTGCTGTCGGGCCGCAGCAGCCGGCAGATCGGTTTCGGTGACTGATCCATTCGCTTTCCCCCAGCCTTTCGTCGCGACGCGGCGTCCGCCGCTTGCAGTCGGCCCGCCGCCGTTGTTCAAATCGGTGGCGCGATCCGTTTCCGTCCAGTCGCCGCGTGCCGGCCCAGCAAGATGAGCAGCATGACCTCACCCGTGGTTTCCGCAAGCGGCCTGTCGCTTACCTTCCAGACCAATGACGGACCCGTCAACGCCCTCTCCAACGTCGACCTCACCATCGGCAAGGGCGAGTTCGTCTCCTTCATCGGACCGTCGGGCTGCGGCAAGACGACCTTCCTGCGCGTCATCGCCGACCTGGAGAAGCCGACCGCCGGCTCCATCCTGGTCAACGGCATGACGCCAGAGCAGGCGCGCGAGGCGCGGGCCTACGGCTACGTCTTCCAGGCGGCGGCGCTGTTTCCCTGGCGCACCATCGAGAAGAACGTGGCGCTGCCGCTGGAGGTCATGGGGCTCGCAGAAGCCGACCGCAGGGAGCGGGTCCGCCGCACCCTCGACATGGTCAATCTCACCGGCTTCGAGAAGAAATATCCGTGGCAGCTCTCCGGCGGCATGCAGCAGCGCGCCTCGATCGCCCGGGCGCTCGCCTTCGACGCCGACCTCCTGCTGATGGACGAGCCGTTCGGGGCGCTCGACGAGATCGTGCGCGATCATCTCAACCAGCAGCTCCTCGAGCTGTGGGCGCGCACCACCAAGACCATCTGCTTCGTCACCCATTCCATTCCGGAAGCCGTCTATCTCTCCACCCGCATCGTGGTGATGTCGCCGCGCCCCGGGCGCGTAACCGACGTGATCGAATCGACGCTGCCGCGCGAGCGCCCGCTCGACATCCGCGAGACGCCTGAGTTTCTTGAGATCGCGGCGCGCGTGCGCGACGGCTTGAGGGCGGGGCACAGCTATGAGGATTGACATTCTTGTGGGCGAGGCAGTGGCAAATCAAGGTACCCCCACCCCTAGCCCCTCCCCACAAGGGGGAGGGGGACTTTCCGGCCGCTATGCCGAGCGAAACCAGCGACGATTGGCGCCTCGGGGATGTGCCATCCGGTCCCCCTCCCCCTTGTGGGGAGGGGCTAGGGGTGGGGGTGCTGCCAGGCGACGTCCTTGGATGCTTTTCCCATCTTGCGTTGTCCTTGAGGAGCAGGGATGCTGATCGTGCCGACCTCGATCCCGCCAGCGGCTATATCCCGCGCACGCAAGTTGCGGCGAGGGATGACTGACGGGGAGCGCAGACTCTGGTCCGAGTTGCGAGAATTTCGCCGGTGGTACGGCATCCATGTTCGACGACAGGCACCCATAGGCCCGTATGTTGCCGACTTCGTGATCCATGAGCATAGATTGGTCATCGAGGTCGATGGCGAGCATCATTTTCTGCCCGACCGGATGTCACGAGATCTGCGGCGTGACGAATGGCTTGCGTCACAAGGATACAAGGTGCTGCGCCTTACCACCGGCGAACTTTCTGATTCCTTCGAAGGCTGCATCATCGAAATTCTGCATGCTTTGGGATTGATGGAAAATCAGGAAGGTACCCCCACCGCTAGCCCCACCCCGCAAGGGGGAGGGGGACCAGGTCGGCCCCATGACTGACCGCCTTCGCGACAAGACCATCCCCGTCACCACCATCCTCGCTGTGCTGGTGGCCGTCTGGTACATCGGCGCCGTCGCCATGAACGCGCCGTTCCAGCGCGATCTCGACCGGCGCGGCGACGTCACGCGGACCACGCTGGAATTCATCGGGGCGACGCTGTCGCAGCCCAAGCCGACGTTGCCGGCGCCGCACCAGGTGGCGGCGAATTTCTTCGAGAACACGTTTTTGCGAAAAATCACCAGCAACCGCAGCCTCGTCTACCATTCCTGGGTGACGCTATCGTCGACGCTGGTCGGTTTCCTGTTCGGCACGGCGCTCGGCATCCTGATCGCCGTCGGCATCGTGCATCTGAAATCGCTGGACCGCAGCCTGATGCCGTGGATCATCGCCTCGCAGACCATCCCCATCCTGGCCATCGCGCCGATGATCATCGTGGTGCTGGCGGCCGTCAACGTCACCGGGCTGATCCCCAAGGCACTGATTTCCACCTATCTCTCCTTCTTCCCGGTCGCCGTCGGCATGGTGAAGGGGCTGCGCTCGCCCGAAATCATGCATCTCGACCTGATGCGCACCTATTTCGCCAGCCCGTCGCAGGTGTTCTGGAAACTCAGGGCTCCCGCCTCGGTGCCGTTCCTGTTCGCCTCGATGAAGGTGGCGGTGGCGGCGAGCCTGGTCGGTGCCATCGTCGGCGAGCTGCCGACCGGCGCGGTCGCCGGCATCGGCTCCAAGCTGCTGGCGGGCTCCTATTACAGCCAGACGATCGACATCTGGGCGGCACTGGTGGCCGGCTCGGTGGTGGCGGCGCTGCTGGTGGCGCTGGTCGGGGTCGCCGGCAGGATCGTGGAGCGGTCGATGGGAGCACGCCCGGCATGATGCGCATTGGCGTCGGACACCTGCGGAGCATGAGATCGCGGACCCCCACCCCTAACCCCTCCCCACAAGGGGGAGGGGAATCTTGCTGCCTTTCCGCCAGACACCAATCGTTGACGATTTCGCGCGGCATGGCGGCCGCAAAGTACCCCTCCCCCTTGAGGGGAGGGGCCAGGGGTGGGGGTATTCAGTCGTCCAGTCGGAAAGGCTTGCCGGCATGAGGTGGTTCAGCCCGTCCTGGCAGGTCGTGCTTGCCGTCCTGCTGTGTATCTTGGCGGCCGTGCTCGGTCCCGTGACCACGGCGGAGACGACCGAGCAGGCTGCTGCCGGCTATCCATTCGCCGAGACCAAGAGCTTCGTCTTCGACCTGATCCTGGTGGCGGGCGCGATCTCGATGGCGCGCATTCCGCCGATCGCCGCAGCGCTTGTCTTGTTCGTCGGCGCGCATGGTGCGGCCTGGCTACTGCTGTCCGGCATCGCCGGCTTCGAAGGCACGGCGCGCGCGCCCTTCTATCTGCTGCTCGCCGCCGCCTGGCTGCTCGCCTGGCGCTGCGTGACCCTGCTCTCCGGCTTGCAGCCGGCGGCGCGCTGGGCGAGGGTTCTTCTGCGGCTGGTCATCCCGGCGATATTCGGCCTGTGGCTGCTGATCTTCTGGGAAGCGATCACGCGCGGGGCCGGCATCCCCTTCATCCTGCTGCCGCCGCCGAGCGCCGTCGGCGCGCGCATCGCGAACTCCCTGCCGATCCTCGCCGCCGACGTGCGGCAGACCATCTTCAAGGCAGCCCTTGCCGGCTACGCCATGGGCTGCGCGGCCGGTTTCGTCGTCGCCATCCTCGCCGACCGGTTCGGCTTCCTGCGGCGCGGCCTGATGCCGATCGGCAATCTTGTGTCGGCGCTGCCGATCATCGGCGTGGCGCCCATCATGGTCATGTGGTTCGGCTTCGGCTGGGAATCGAAGGCGGCAGTGGTCGTCATCATGACCTTCTTCCCTATGCTGGTGAACACGGTGGCGGGGCTGACGGCCAGCGGCCATATGGAGCGCGACCTGATGCGCACCTATGCCTCCTCCTACTGGCAGACGCTGTTCAAGCTGCGCCTGCCGGCGGCCGCGCCCTTCATCTTCAACGCCTTGAAAATCAACTCGACGCTGGCGCTGATCGGCGCCATCGTCGCGGAGTTCTTCGGCACGCCGGTGGTCGGCATGGGCTTCCGCATCTCCACCGAGGTCGGGCGCATGAACATCGACATGGTTTGGGCCGAAATCGCGGTTGCGGCGCTCGCGGGTTCGGTCTTCTATGGCGTGGTCGCCCTGTTCGAGAGGGCCGCCACGTTTTGGCATCCGTCTGTCCGCGGGGGATAGACAAACTCCAGAGGAAAGAAACATGAAAAAAACGATCGTCTCACTGCTCGCCGGCGCGATGTCGCTGGCCGCCTGGCAGGCGCTCGCCGCCGACGCGGTGACGCTGCAGCTCAAATGGGTGACGCAGGCGCAGTTCGCCGGCTACTACGTCGCCAAGGAGAAGGGTTTTTACGAGGAGGAGAACCTCGACGTCACCATCAAGCCGGGCGGGCCGGACATCGCGCCGGAACAGGTGATCGCCGGCGGCGGCGCCGACGTCATCGTCGACTGGATGGGCGGCGCGCTGGCGGCCCGCGACAAGGGCGTCATGCTGGTCAACATCGCCCAGCCGTTCAAGAAGGCCGGCATGGAGCTGGTCTGCCCGAAGGACGGGCCGATCAAGACCGAGGCCGACTTCAAAGGCCATACGCTGGGCGTCTGGTTCTTCGGCAACGAGTACCCGTTCTACGCCTGGATGAACAAGCTCGGCCTGTCGACCGAGGGCGGGGCGGACGGCGTCACCGTGCTGAAGCAGTCCTTCGACGTGCAGCCGCTGATCCAGAAGCAGGCCGACTGCATCTCGGTCATGACCTACAATGAATACTGGCAGCTCATCGACGCCGGCTACAAGCCGGAAGACCTCATCGTCTTCAACTATTCGGCGATGGGCAACGACCTGCTCGAGGACGGCTTGTATGCCATGGAGGACAAGCTCAAGGACCCGGCCTTCGAGGACAAGATGGTGCGTTTCGTGCGCGCCTCGATGAAGGGCTGGAAATACGCCACCGAGAACGCCGACGAGGCGGCCGGCATCGTGGTCGAGAACGGCGGCCAGGACGAGAACCACCAGAAGCGCATGATGGGCGAGGTGGCCAAACTGATCGACAATGCCGACGGCAAGCTGATCGAGGCCGCCTACGAGCGCACCGCCAAGGCGCTGCTCGACCAGAAGATCATCACCAAGGAGCCCTCCGGCGCCTGGACTAGCGCCATCACCGACAAGGCGATCAAGTAAGCGGCTCGCGCAGGCTTCATCGAAGATCTGGAAGGGGCGGGCGACCGCCCCTTTTTTGCTGGATGGGAAACCTATGCCGGCGCGCTTCGTTAGCAGCACAGCCGCCGCCAGTCGCGCGGCGCTCATCAAGGGAGGAATGCCATGCGCAAGTCTGTTTCCCTGCCGTTCGCCGCCGGTCTCGCACTGGCCGCCGCCTTCGTCACTGCGCCGCCGGCCATGGCCGAGATGGTCAAGATGGCGGCCACGCTCGAGGCTTCTCAGGAAGTGCCGCCGAACGACAGCGCCGCCAAGGGCACCGCCGACATCACCTTCGACACCGAGACCAGGAAACTCGACTGGACGATCGAATATTCCGGTCTGACCGGCGATGCCACCGGCGCGCATTTCCACGGTCCTGCCGCGGCCGGCCAGAATGCCGACGTGGCGGTGCCGATCGAGGATCCGAAGAGCGGCGCCAAGGGCTCGGCGACGCTGACGGAGGCGCAGGCGACCGACCTGATGGCCGGCCAGTACTACGTCAACATCCACACCGCGGCGCATGCCGGCGGCGAGATCCGCGGCCAGGTGGAGAGAGCGATGTAGCGCACGGGATGAGCGGGGGTGCTGCCACGCACGATCGGGAAAGGGCGGGCGACTGTCCTTTTGTGCCGCTGCTCCATGCGACAAGCACCAATCGGTGTCGCCTCCTCATTCCCGTTAAGGAGTCGCCGGCGATTCTCTGGGATGCTATACTTAAATCTTGGAGATTTGCGATGACCACCGTTTCCATCGACGCCGATATCGAAGCGATCCTACAGCGCTTCGCCAAGAGCACCGGGCGCACGCGGGAGACCATCCTTCGCGAGGCGATTTTGCGCGGACTGGAAGATCTTGAAGATCAGGAAGATATCCGGCGCTCAGAGCAGATACTCGATCAGCTTGAGCGTGGTGAGATCAGAACCTACACCTCCGCTGAAGTGAGACGCCGGCTTGGCTTGGACGATTGAATATACCGAGCCCGCTGAAAAGATACTGTCAAGGCTCGATCGAAAGGTCGCGCGCCGAATCGTCACATTCCTCGACGAGCGAATTGCTGCCGCCGACGATCCACGCTCGCAAGGGCGGGCGCTATCTGGCGCGTTGCGGGGGCAATGGCGATACCGTGTTGGCGACTATCGCATCATCTGCCGGATCGAGGATCGACGTTTGATTGTTCTCGTCATCGATATCGGTCATCGCGGCGACGTCTATCGCTGATCTCACCGCCCTTCCCGGATATCCGTCAGCGTCCGCGTCGGCGTGATCGCCTCGGGGTCGAGCTTTACCTCGATGATCGCCGGCTTGCCGCTGGCGCGCGCCCGCTCGAAGGCCGGCGCGAAGTCGGCGGTCTTTTCCACCGTCTCGCCATGCCCGCCATAGGCGCGGGCCAGCGCGGCAAAATCCGGATTGACGAGGTCGGTGCCGGAGACGCGGCCGGGATATTCGCGTTCCTGATGCATGCGGATGGTGCCGTAGGTGCCGTTGTTGACGACGATGACGATGATCGGCAGGTCGTATTGCATGGCGGTCGCGAACTCCTGGCCGTTCATCAGAAAACAGCCGTCGCCGGCGAAACAGATGACGTCGCGATCCGGGAAAAGCTGTTTTGCCGCGACGGCTGCCGGCGTGCTGTAGCCCATCGAACCGGAAGTGGGGGCCGCCTGCGTTGCGAAGCGGCGGGAGCGGTGGAAGCGATGCACCCAGGTCGCGTAGTTGCCGGCGCCGTTGGTGAGGATCGCGTCGTCCGGCAGCACGCTCTCCAGATAGGCCAGGATCGGCCCCATCTGCACCGGCCCCGGCCCGCTCTCGGGCGGCGTCGACCAGTCGAGATAGGCGGCATGCAGGCGCTCGGCCTCGGTTTCCCAGATCGGCGGCGCATTCGGTGCCGTCGCGGCGAAGGCTTCGGCGAAAGCCGCGGGCGATGAATTGATCGCGACCGTCGGCCTGTAGACGCGGCCGAGTTCGTTCGGATCGGCGTGGACGTGAACCAGTGTCTGGTCGGGGTAGGGGCTTTTGAGCAGCGTATAGTCCGACGACGGCATTTCTCCGAAACGCCCGCCGACCAGCAGCACCAGATCGGCCTGCTTGACATAGTCGGCGAGCTTCGGGTTCGGGCCGATGCCGACATCGCCCGCGTAACAGGGGTGCAGATGATCGAACAGCATCTGCCGTCGGAAGGAGACACCGACCGGCAGCGCCCAGGCTTCCGCCGCCCTCTCGAAGGCCGATTTGGCGTCCGCCGTCCAGCGCGTGCCGCCGAGTATGGCGAAGGGTCGCCTGGCGTTGGCCAGCAGGTCGGCCAGCTGCCGCATCTCCGGCTCGCCGGGCCGCGTCTCCACCGGCGTCCAGGCTTTCGCCGCCGGCGCCTCGACTTCGCTCACCAGCATGTCCTCCGGCAGCGCGATCACCACCGGACCCGGCCGGCCGGAGGTGGCGACCGAAAAGGCGCGGGTGACGATCTCGGGAATGCGCGAGGCATCCTCGATCTCTGTCGCCCATTTGGCGATCGGGCCGAAGAAGGCCCGGTAGTTCACTTCCTGGAACGCCTCGCGCTCGCGCGCATTGCTGGCGACCTGGCCGATGAACAGGATCATCGGGATCGAATCCTGCATGGCGATGTGCACGCCGGCCGAGGCGTTGGTGGCCCCGGGGCCGCGGGTGACGAAGCAGATGCCGGGTTTTCCGGTCAGCCTTCCGTGGCAGTCGGCCATCATCGCAGCACCCCCTTCCTGGCGGCAGACGATGGTCTTGATCGGCGAATCGTGCAGCGCGTCGAGCACGGCGAGATAGCTCTCGCCCGGCACGCAATAGAGGCGGTCGACGCCGTTGGCCTCGAGTGCCTCGACGATGAGCTGTCCGCCGGTTTTCATGAGCCCTCCAGTTCGGCAAGGATTTCCGCCGTGTGCTCGCCGAGGCGCGGCGAGGGGCGATCATAGACCAGCGGCGTCTGAGAATACACGATCGGCGAGCGCACCGACGGCAGGGTGTTGCCGTGGCCGTCGTCGAGGTCGAGCCGCATCTTTCGCGCGATCGCCTGCGGGTCGGCGAACATGTCGGCGATCGTGTTGATCGGGCTTGCCGGCACGCCGGCCGCCTCGAGCTTCGCCAGCAGGGCGTCGCGCTCGAAATGCGCCAGCTTTTCTACCATCGCCGCACGCAAGGCCACCCGGTTGGCGACGCGCGCCGAATTGGTGGAAAAATCCGGATCGTCGGCGAGGCCGTCCAGTCCGACGACGAAACAGAACTTCCTGAACTGCCCGTCGTTGCCGACCGCAAGGATAAAATGGCCGTCCGAGACCGGCAGCACCTCGTAGGGTGCGATGTTGGGGTGCGCGTTGCCCATGCGCGACGGCGCCTTGCCGGACACGAGATAATTCAGGTTCTGGTTGGCCAGCACGGAAATCTGCGCATCGAACAGTGCCATGTCGATATGCTGGCCCTCGCCGGTCGCCTCGGCGTGGCGGAGCGCCGCCTGGATGGCGATCACCGAATAGAGGCCGGTAAAAATGTCGGTGACGGCGACGCCCACCTTCTGCGGCTCGCCGTCGGCCGCGCCGGTGATCGACATCAGGCCGGACATGCCCTGCACGATGAAGTCGTAGCCGGCGCGCGCCGCATAGGGGCCGTCCTGGCCGAAGCCGGTGATCGAGCAGTAGACGAGCCGCGGATTGATTTTTCGCAGGCTCCCGTAGTCGAGGCCGTATTTCCTCAGCCCGCCGAGCTTGAAGTTCTCTATGAGCACGTCGGCGGAAGCCGCCAGTCTTTGAATCGTTTCGGCGCCTTCGGGCGTCGAGAAATCCACGGCGATCGAGCGTTTTCCGCGATTGCAGGAATGGTAATAGGCGGCCGACAGGTTCTCGCCGTCCTCGCCCGTCACGAAGGGCGGCCCCCATTTGCGGGTGTCGTCGCCATCCGGGCTCTCGACCTTGATCACGTCGGCGCCGAGATCGGCCAGCAACTGCCCGGCCCACGGGCCGGCCAGGATGCGGGCGAGCTCGATGACGCGGACGCCGTGCAGGGGGGGATTGGCCATGGAAGGTACTAGGCTACTCCGTCTGGGATGGCGATGTGCCTAGCAGACTCCCTGGCGGAATGTCACGCTAGCGTTCCTCGCCTTCGTAGAACGATGACGTATCAATCGAAACGGCATCAACATGAGGGGTTCCATGTTGGTCAAAATGTCCTGAGAAACGCCCAAGAAACGATTCGGTAGTCTGAAATCCATCATCACTGCTATCGCCATACTGCAGGGCTAGATAGATATTCATGACCCCTTTAAACCGTTTGGTACCCTCCAGAATAATGCCTTCGGGATCGACCTCCAAACCATCCAAGGTGGTATGCGTGGAAAGGGCGTCTAATTCGGTCCACCACGGGGAGCTCGGAAGATCAAATGACGTTACCGCATCGACGACCGCACGAACCTTTGGATTCTCCGCTGACGAACGCTTTGCCAAAGAGTGGCCCACAGCCGCCTCCTAATAGTTGAATATGCCGACAGCAACTCGGCTCCGGAACTGCCAAGCGAGTGTTTCACAAACTCCGTCCAGATCGGACATTATCGCTGCTGCATCAACAGCAACCTGAAACAGCTTTCGCTCAAAGTATGCACGGAATTGGCGGGGAATGTCGAATTCCTTTTCGGCAGCGGCAGTGCCACGTCCGGTCGCCGTGGAGTGCACGTCCCAAGGAGAAGTGGGATCGGGATGAATTGTAAAAAGCCCGCGTTGCGCAACGATCCTCGGAGTTACGGATGTCGGAACGTAAGCTCGGACTTCATGGCAATCAAAGGGGCTGCTGTTGGTGTCAACATCTATGATTTGCGGAGCCCATGCGGCGTAGACACGTGCTGTCTTGTCCATCGGCTGGCTGGTGACCGCAAAATAGGCGGCGACCAACGGGTTCGTGGTCCAATCGAGAAGGCGGGTTGGAAGACCGTGATGCTGGGCGAGGGCGAGAACTTCCCAATCACTCATCTGACCAATATCGACGTACTGCCTCGCTCGACGCTTGAAATTGGCGAAGACTACTCGTTCTGTCGCGGGATCGTATATCTCGGTCTTTCGTCCGATTTTCGGCACGAGCTTGTGGCCGTCGGCATCTGCTACGCCCCGAAAAATCCAGCTTGCTTGTTCATGACGATCGACGAAGTCCAGCAGCTTTCGCCAATGGTCCCGCCGTTCACGGGCTATCGTTTCGGGTTTTCTCATAATGCCCCACCCGAGAAAAAATGCGATGAATTGCGCCTCTGCACCCAGCGCTGCGTAGCAAAGTGTGAGCGGGCTGTCACCTTCCGGCCCAACGGACCGAAGGTGGCGCTTCATCGTCCCGTCTCTCGCGCCGCCGGCCGGGCGGCGCGCACCATCGTCATCTCGCCAAGATTCTCGTAGATCACCAGGCCGATCAGACGGTCGGAATCGTCGAGGAGCCACGGCCGAAACATGCGCTTCCTGCATCAGGCGCAGGCTGCTGGAGGCTCTTGCGCGGATGGGCTCACGGGTTCCTTGAGCATCGCAGAGACCACCGGCATCGCCGGCGCGCTTTTGCGCAGCGCCTTGATCATGGCGTCGCCGGTCGACAGGCGCTCGAAGCGGCCGTCCGCGTCGACGATTGAAATTCGCGCCGCGTGGGCGCAAGCAGCAGGTCGATCGCTTGGTCGATATCGGCAGTACGTTGTAGGCCTACCAAGGCGGTGACCATCACGTCGCCGAGACGACCCGTTCCACCCAGCCGATGAAATCCGCAGTGATGTCGTCGCGGTTGATGTCGTTCAAGCCTTCGTGCCGCGTCTCCGGCCAAATCCTTGTTTCAAGATTCGAAAAGCCCATCGCCCGCATCCGCGCCGCGAGCTGTTCGACGGCCTTGCCGTTGTCCGTCGACGGATCGGCGCCGCCGCCGGCGAGATGGAACGGCAGGTCGCGGCGCACGCCGGCGAAGCTGCGGTCGTCGGCGCCGGTGAACACCATGCGAAAGACGTCCCGCCACATCGACACCGACGCGTCCCAACCGCACAGCGGGTCGGCGATATAGGCGCCGACCTCGGCCGGATCGCGCGACAGCCAGTCGAAAGCGGTGCGTGCATCGGGAACCTTCCGGCCCCAGTCCTGGAAGGTGAGTTTTGGCAGGATGCGCGACGGCACGTCGGACCCCAGCCGGAACGTCTCCCAGGCGAGGATCGCCTGGGCGAGACGCCCGAGCAGGCCGGCCGAGAAATTGGCATTCCAGATCGCCGCGCCGGCCAGCCGATCGGAGCGGCGCAGCACCGAATTGAGTGCGACGAGGCCGCCCATCGAATGCCCGAAGATGATCTGCGGCAAGCCGGGATGGCGTTCCGCGATGAGGGCGTGGACGGCATCGACGTCGCCGAGCAGCGTGGCGACGCCGTCCGTCGCGGCGAAGCGGCCGGCAGGTGCGTCCGGGGCCCTGGTCAGGCCGTGACCCCGATGGTCGTGCGCATAGACATGGAAGCCGCGTGAGGCGAGCGCGTCGGCGAAGCGGGCGTAGCGGCGGGCGTGCTCGGCCAGCCCATGGTTGATCTGGACGATGCCGGCCGGCTTGCCGCGTGCATGATGGATGAAAAGGGCGAGCTTCGCGCCGGTCGGCGAAACGAGGCCTGTCTCTTCGTCGAACGGCATGCTTCCCCCTCGCGCGACTCTCCATGGGCAGCGGGGCGGCGTCAAGCCGCCATTCCGCAAGCCGATGCTGCGGAAATGACGAAAAGTCTATTTTCTGGTTCGTCAAATTCTAACCGGTGGCATGTTGAAAGCAAGGGGATATTGTAGTAACATCTTGGGTTATTTGTTGCGGCGGGCATGTTTTATTTTGAATAAGACGATGCTTATCAGGATTCGGGCGGGCATGCACGATATGACAAGCTGATATGGCCGGGATATTGTTCGGCCTTTCGTGCGGAGGTGTTTGATACCGGAGAAATCTTCCGGAGAACGACCTGAATCTTGGGGCGATGCGGAGTAGGCGCCCGCGATCATCGCTGCGGCGCAACCCGGATCGGCGATCGCTTCGGCAATGCTGAGGCATTTGCCGGACGCCGACGCCACCGGGCAGTTGAAGGCAACAAGGGGTCCAAACCATGTGCATGATGTGCCAGACCGTCTCGCGGTTCGCGAGCGAAGAGATCGACGCTCCGATGCCGAGCGGTTCCGTCTCGGTCGCCCCGCCGCAGTTCGACCAGATGAGACCTCCCTATGACATGCGGGAGCAAGAGCCCGGCGACGCGTACGGCGCGGGGCGAACCGCGCTGATCAGCCAGGTCTTCGACGCCGCCGACGGCCGTTACGAGTTCAGCGGCAACCAGGACATCGATGCCACCCTTATCGGCTCGCGATGGACGCTGAGCAATCTCACCTTCAGCTTTCCCACCAGCGGCACCTTCTATGCCGACGAGGGATATCCCGCGGGTACCGAACCGGCCGAGCATGTCGCCTTCAACGCGATGCAGCAGGACGCCGTCCGCTATGCGCTGAGCCTCGTGCAGTCCTATACCAATCTGACCTTCACCGAGGTCGCCGAATCGGCCACAACGCATGCCGAGCTGCGCTTCAGCCAGACGTCCTACGACGATGTTCCGTCGGCCTATGCCAATTTCCCGTCCAGTTCGGAGCAGGCCGGCGACGTCTGGTTCGGCATGACCGGCCAGCCCTTCTACGACACGCCGGCGATGGGCAACTGGGGCATGGCCACCATCCTGCACGAGATCGGCCATGCGCTCGGCCTCAAGCATGGCCATCAGGACTACACCGCCGTGGATCTCGCCGGCGAGGGATATCTCGATCCGCCGGGCGGCGGCGGACCGCGCTACGGCTCGGCCGAGTTGCCCGCCAACCACGACGGGCAGGACTGGTCGCTGATGACCTATCGTTCCGATCCGGGCGCTCCCGTCGCCTTCCAGGGCGAGGGCTTCAACCAGCCCCAGACCTACATGCAGAACGACATCGCCGCGCTGCAATATCTCTATGGCGCGAACTTCGACACGAACAGCAGCGCCACCGTCTATAGCTGGAACCCGACCACCGGCGAGATGTCCATCGACGGCGTCGGGCAGGGCGCTCCCACCTCCAACAAGATCTCGATGACGCTGTGGGACGGCAACGGCGTCGACACCTACGACCTTTCCAACTACGCGACCGATCTGTCGATCGATCTCGCGCCCGGAGCGTTCTCGACCTTCTCGGCCGCCCAGCTCGTCAACCACCGCGCCTACAGCGGCGGCGTCGCGCCGGCCGTGGGCAATGTCGCCAATGCGCTGCTCTACAACAACGACACCCGCTCGCTGATCGAGAACGCCACCGGCGGATCGGGCAACGATTCGATCGTCGGCAACCAGGCGAACAACACCTTGCGGGGCAATGACGGCGGCGACACGCTGGTCGGCAGTTTCGGCAGCGACAAGCTCTATGGCGGGAGCGCTGCCGACACGCTCTATGGCGACGGAATACCCGGCATTCCGCCCGGCGTCGAACTCGGCGACGGCGTCGTCGTCAAGCCGGCCGGCGCCGGCAACATATCGCTGGCGACGGCGATCGACGTGACCAAGGAGTTCAGCCTCGCTTCCAATGCCAACATCATCGACTCCACCGCCACGCCGCATGTGACGATCAGCGGGACCGGCGACGGCAACCGCGACTACTACAAGCTCACCGTCAATGCCGGGACGACGCTTACCTTCGACATCGACAACACGTCCGGCGTCGACAGTTTTCTTTTCCTGTACGATCCGACCAGCACCGCCGTCGCCTTCGACGACGACAGCCAGGTCACCGAGGGAGCCGGAGGGTCGACCAGCAGCTTCGACTCCTACCTGACCTACCAGGTGAAGACCGCCGGAACCTACTACATCGAGGTCGGCGCCTATGTCAGCAGCACCTCCAACGGCCCGATCGGCAGCGGAGCGCTCTACGATCTCCAGATCTCCGCAGGCGGCACGCCGGGAAGCGGCGGCGGCGGAACGGGCAACGATACCCTGGACGGCGGCACGGGCGACGACAGCATGGCCGGCGGTGCCGGCAGTGACGTCTATTTCGTCGATTCCGCCGCAGACGTGGTGACCGAGACGGCCGGAAACGGCACCGCCGACCGGGTCGCGGCACGCGCCAGCTACGCGCTGGCGGCGGGCGTCTCCATCGAGCTGCTGACGACGACGTCGTCGGCGGGCACGACGGCGATCGATCTAAGCGGCAACGCGCTCAAGCAGACGACCACCGGCAATGCCGGCGCGAACACTTTGAAGGACGGCGGCGGCGTGGCCGACGCCCTGAACGGATTGGGCGGCGACGACATCTACCTAGTCTATGCCGCCGGAACGACGGTGGCCGAAGCGGCCGGCCAGGGCAGCGACCGGGTGGCGGCGGCCGTCGACTTCGCGCTCGGCGCCGGTGTCCATATCGAGGTTCTGACGACGACGTCCTCCGGCGGCACCGCGGCGATCGACCTCACCGGCAATGCGCTGCAGCAGGACATCACCGGCAATGCCGGCGACAACATTTTGCACGACGGCGGGGCGGGTGCCGCCGACACGCTGAAGGGGCTGGGCGGCAACGACACCTATCGCGTCTACAATGCTGCCGACGTCGTCGTCGAGACCGCGGCACAGGGCGTCTACGACGTGGTGATGGCGGCGGTGGACTACGTGCTCACCGCCGGCGCGCATGTCGAGCGGCTGGCCACCAACGGCACCGCCGGCACGTCGGGCATCGACCTCACCGGCAACGAGATCGGCCAGGAGGTGGTCGGCAACAGCGGCGCCAACAAGCTCGACGGCAAGGGCGGCGACGACACCATGAAGGGCCTTGCCGGCAAGGACACGCTGACCGGCGGGACCGGCAAGGACCTGTTTGTCTTCAGCACGGCGCTGAGCGCCTCGACCAATGTCGACACCGTCACCGACTTCAACGTGCCCAACGACACGATCGGGCTGGACGACGCGATCTTCGCCGCGCTGAGCCTCGGCACGCTGGTGGCCTCGGCCTTCTGGGCGAGCACCACCGGCCTCGCTCACGATGCCAGCGACCGGATCCTCTACGAAACCGACACCGGCGCGCTGTTCTACGATGCCGACGGGACCGGCGCGGGCGCGCGCATCCAGTTCGCCGTCCTCACCGGCCTGCCGGCGCTCACCAACGCCGACTTCGCCGTGATCTGACCCATTCCGGGCGCCGGCGCCACCCGGCGCCGGCGCCCGGGCTGTGTCGGGGATTCCGGCGGCGCGTTGCCGCGATATGGCTTCGCGCATGCCGCCAGCGGCCATATTCGCCACTTGGCGATTGCCGTTTGCCGCTCGTTCGCCTACATAGCGCGCAACTCCCGTAACAGCGTCCGAAAGGTTTTGCGCGCGTGGCACGCCAGTTCATCTATCACATGGCCGGCCTGAACAAGGCCTACGGCACCAAGAAGGTGCTGGAAAACCTCCACCTCTCCTTCTATCCCGACGCCAAGATCGGCATCCTCGGCCCCAACGGCGCCGGCAAGTCGACCGTGCTCAAGATCATGGCCGGCATCGACAAGGAATTTTCCGGCGAGGCGTGGCTCGCCGAAGGCGCCACCGTCGGCTACCTCGCGCAGGAGCCGCAGCTCGACCCGGCGCTCGACGTCTTCGGCAACGTCATGGAAGGCGTCGTCAGGAAGACCGCCATCATCGAGCGCTACAACGAGCTGATGATGAACTACTCCGACGAGACCGCCGACGAATCGGCGAAGCTCCAGGACGAGATGGACCGCCTCAATTTGTGGGACCTCGAGCAGCAGGTCGAGATGGCCATGGAGGCGCTCGGCTGCCCACCCAAGGACGCCGACGTGACCAAACTCTCGGGCGGCGAGCGCCGCCGCGTCGCGCTGTGCAAGCTGCTCTTGTCCGAGCCCGACCTGCTGCTGCTCGACGAGCCGACCAACCATCTCGACGCCGAGACCACGGCGTGGCTGGAAAAGCACCTGCGCGCCTACAAGGGCGCCGTGCTGATCATCACCCACGACCGCTATTTCCTCGACAACGTCACCGGCTGGATCCTCGAGCTCGACCGCGGCCGCGGCATCCCATATGAGGGCAACTACACCGCCTATCTCGAAGCCAAGGCCAAGCGCCTGAAGCAGGAGGGCCGCGAGGACGACGCCCGCCAGCGCGCGATTTCGCGCGAGCGCGAGTGGATCGCCTCCTCGCCGAAGGCCCGGCAGACGAAGTCCAAGGCGCGCATCAAGGCCTTCGAGGACCTTTTGGAGCAGGCTGACAAGCGCCGGCCGAGCGACACGCAGATCGTCATCCCGCATGGCGAGCGGCTGGGCAACGTCGTCATCGAGGTCGAGGGCCTGTCGAAGGGTTTTGGCGACCAGCTGCTCATCGAGGACCTGTCGTTCAAGCTGCCGCCCGGCGGCATCGTCGGCGTGATCGGCCCGAACGGCGCCGGCAAGACCACGCTGTTCAAGATGATCACCGGTCAGGAGACGCCGGATTCCGGCTCGATCCGCGTCGGCGAGACGGTGAAACTCGGCTATGTCGACCAGAGCCGCGACGCGCTCGATCCCAACAAGACGGTCTGGGAGGAAATCTCCGGCGGCGCCGAGGTGGTGAAGCTCGGAAAGTTCGAGGCCAACACCCGCGCCTACTGCTCGTCCTTCAACTTCCGCGGCGGCGACCAGCAGCAGAAGGTCGGCAACCTCTCCGGCGGCCAGCGCAACCGCGTGCACCTGGCAAAGATGCTGCGCACCGGCGGCAACGTGCTCCTGCTCGACGAGCCGACCAACGACCTCGACACCGAGACGCTGGCAGCGCTGGAGGACGCGCTGGAAAGCTATGCCGGCTGCGCCGTCATCATCAGCCACGACCGCATGTTCTTGGACCGCATGGCCACCCACATGCTCGCCTTCGAGGGCGACAGCCATGTCGAGTGGTTCGAGGGCAATTTCGAGGACTATGAAAAGGACAAGGTCCGCCGCCTGGGACCGGACGCCATCAACCCGCACAGGATGACGTACAAGCGGCTGACGCGGTAGGGGTGCGTGACCCCGCTCAGACAGATATGAGATTCTTGCATTGAGGGAGGGGTTCTCCGTAACTCGGGTTGCGAAGCTCGAATCCCAGGAGAACCCCATGCAGGTTTTTGGCCTGCCCGGCCATGTTATACGCAATGCTGGCCGGGTGTCGCGTCTTCTCGGCGCGCAGACCACAACTATCGAAGCGACGAGAAGACGCGACGCGGTGGCGCGATGGCGGCGCGCGATGAAGGATGGGCTGAGCGCCGATCAGGCGGCGCATGCGGTGGGCGTGCCGCGCTCGAACGCTTGAACAGCGGCGACGTCGAGTTCTACACTCTGGAAGAGGTGCGGGAGCGCCTCGGTCTGACCCGCTGAGTCTCGCCTGGCGTGGCCTGGCTCATTCGGATCGAGAAGAACGCCGCGAAGGCGCTCTCGGTGGGTAGGCAGCTCTTGCTACCTCAAATCGTGATTCCATAAATTTTCTATATTCCGAATCACCCTGAGGCCATTCAAAATCAATGGAGTCGAAGCATTCCATCATTCCAGGCGACGCTAGGAAACGAACTCCTCGCCTTATTAATCCTCCCACCAGGTATATGTATTCTTCGTGATCCTCATTGTAGTCTACTGCAAATAGCCCCCAGCTCGTATTGATAAACGGATCTATCACTTCATAAATAAACGCTATGGTTTCGTAAGATATATCCATATATGAAGGCGCTAAGAAGTGCTGAATTGTATTTCGTAGACGGCCAAATTCCTTGTGGCGTTCCAGGCCGGGCAGCCGAATTCCTGTGGTGGCCCATAGTCGATCTGGTAGATCGGAATATTGATACGTCCTTCCGCCTTCCACTAGTTCGCGGATCGAGAGGGACGCCTGTCCCGGTTGTGGCTTTGGCAAATGCTCAAAAATAAGAAGCGGATGTTCTTGGGCAATCCGCGCTTTTATTAAGATTTCGCAGGCATGAGCCGCTTGGAGAACTGACAGTTCCGACCAGCGTGAATTCTCAAAGCTATGATAGTTGGCATGCCAATTTGCATGGGCTAGCGCACCAAGCGCTAGCTCCAGCATATGTTCGTGTACATTAATGCCTTCGTTAGTCACTTGGAATTAGATCGCGATCATCCAAATAGATTGCCGGTGTCATTGCAAATACGAGCACTGGGCAGCCGCCGGCCCCGCCACCCACGATGCGCGGTTCCAGCTTGTCGTAGTGAGTGGTTGAGCCGCCGAAGGTACTGGCATCGCGGCCGAATTCCACCCGGCGCCGGTGCAACCATTGCTGGAGTTCAGTCGAACGTGTGACGACTACTCCGACATCCGCGACCCTCAGATCGTAGAGCAGCCGGAAATTGTTCAAATCGCGGTCGTAGAACGGGTCCTTGTTGTTCCATTCGACTTCGAGCGCGATCTTGCCTTTGAAGCAGTCGACCTTGTGTGTCGGACTTTCGCTTTCAATCTCGTCGACCACGATCTTGGTCTCAAACTTCTTCTCGATCCAGCCGCGCTTGTAGAACTCGGAATCGATGGCCGTCGCCGTCTCGGTCTTGCTTCCGCCTTTCGCCGAAATGGCGCTGTGTGGCAGCCGCGCCGAGGTGAGCACCTCGATGATGTCCCGCCACTCATCCGCATGGCCAAATTGCAGGATCGTTCGTGCATTGCGCCAGTCGTAACAGTCCCAGCCAGCGATCAGATCGATTTTCGGTAGCCTGCTCATTCCGCAGCTTCGGCCGCCGAATTATAAGCATACGTCTTCCAGGTCGGCTTGTAGTCCTCGTCGGCCTGGTTGCCCCAGTAGGTCCAACCCGGCCGCGTTCCGCGCGCGAACAGCTCCAGATACGGCCCCTTCGAGCAGCTTTCGATCAGGTCGTACTGCTCGTCGGGCTTGCGCGAATGCTCACGCTTGCGCGATGACATGTAGTTGACCTGGCTGCGGCCGGGGGCTTCGGTGCGGGCATTCTTGCCGCGCACGCCGAACAGCAGAAGTTCGGTCACGTTGCGGAAATAGAAGCCGACGCCGCGCCCGTCGGAGCCGCCGTCCTTCCGCACCTTGTGCCAGACGATGTTGGACTTGTACTCGAATCCCCACGCCTGCATCACGCGCAGCCCGTCGGGCAGAAGCGCGTTCGGGACCCAGAGATACAGATGCGCCGGCTGCTTGGTCAGTTCGGCGATCGGAAGCGCGCAGATGTCGTCCGTCGTCATGGTTCCGTAACGAGACAGACGGTGGTGCTCCGGGGCGACCTTGCCGGTGCGGTTGGTGAAGCGCCATGGCGGGTCGGCAAGCACGGTCTGGAAGCGCTTTCCGGCCGTTCTCTTGGCCAAATCGATGGCGGCATTCATCGCTTCGGCATTCATGACGATCCCCTTGAACTCGAACAAAAGCAGAACATATTGTGCGTGTCAAGATCGCACGATTCGGCGGAAGTGTCCGTTCTATTTGCCTGTTCCGCGCGACGTCGTCCCCAGATATGGCGCGTGGAGCGCCGTATTTCGGCGGCATGTAAACAAGCCCGCTGAAGTCCGCTATCCTGTGCGTCCGTGCGAACCAAGAGCGACCGCCATGGAAGACCTCGACCGTCTTGACGACATCCGCACAAAACTGATCGCAGCCAAGGAGACGCTGGAGCGGGCGCGCTACCGGGTCGACGCGCTCGATCTCATCCTGGAGGGCGTGAAGGACGAGAAAGTCCGCGGCGCCTGCCACGAGGTGTTCGGGCTGGCCGCCGAGCAACTGGATGCGTTGGACGACCGGCTCGACGAAATCTACCGGGACGTCTCGGCGATCGCCCGCAAGGCTCGCGACAAGGCGCCGGAGTAAGGCCGGTACTTCGTGTTCTGACGCCAGTCCCGTTGTCAGCATCCGTCAGGATTGTTTTCCCAAACTTATCCCCGCCCCTCCCGACCGGAGCGATAATACCGCCGCCTGTGCAGGAAGGAAGCGGCGGTGGACTGGGATGCGGCAATCGAGAAGAACAGGGAGGCGCTGAAGCGTATCCTCGCCATGCTCCTTTCCATGGCCGGGCTGGATCTCGGGGAACTCAGGGGACAGTTTACTTTGTTTCGGCAGAAGGGCACAGCCGCTTCAAGGTTTTCGCGGGCCGAAAAAAGTAAACTGTCCCCGGCACTTGACCCGGTATTCACCCTGCCGCGCCATCTCCGCCGCGCCGTGGTCAAGCTGCTGTATCCGGCCGAGGCGGCGGTGCGGCGGCTGATCGTCGTGGCCGCGCGCGGCTTGGTGGTCGCCCTGCCGACGCCCCAACCGCACGAGATGAAACCCGCGATCCCGCGCAAGGCCGGCCGTCCCGGCGTGCCGGTGCCGGCGGAAAACCTCGCCCGGCGTGTCGCGTCGCTGCCCCTGCTCGATCCGCTGCGGATGCCCCGGCCTTGGAACGGCCGCACCTGGTGGGTCCCCAGGAGCGTGCCGCGCATCTCCTTTCCGGGCTACAGCGTGCCGTTCCGCATACCGCCCCCGCCGTCGCCCGACGATCCGGTCGATGCGACGCGGGTCGCCCTGCGGCTGGAGGCGCTGGCCGCCGCACTCGACGACCTGCCGGCCCAGGCAAGACGTTTCGCCCGCTGGCGGGCCGGCCGCGATGCCGCCCTCACGCAGAACAAAGGCCGCGCCGCCGGTACGCAAGACGGAAAAGCCGGCGGCACGCGCCGGTTCCAACGGATGCGGCCGCTGAAGCCCGGCCGCCCGCCGGGCTGGCGGCGAAAGCCCGTCCACCCGGTGCACGAGGTGCTGAACGAACTGCACGGGCTTGCCTTCGACGCCCTGCAGCGCCCCGACACCTCGTGACGGCGCCGCCGCCGGGCGTGAGAAGCGAAGATAGCCCCGCGGATTTTCCGCGGCGTGGCGACGACGGCGCTTGTGGCGGCGGCGCGATCGATCTAGCAACGGTTCTGCAAACAAGGCGGATCGAACGTCCTTCTCCAATCCTCGCAGGCTCGGCTCGCACGATGCGAAAGATGATAAAAGACTGGTCCGCATCGCTCTATCTCAAATTCGAGGACGAGCGGACGCGCCCGGCGCGCGACCTCCTGGCGCAGATCCCGCTGGAAAATCCGCGCCGGGTCGTCGACATCGGCTGCGGTCCCGGTAATTCGACCGAGCTGCTCGCCACCCGCTGGCCCGGGGCCGAGGTGAGCGGCATCGACACCTCGCCGGACATGATCGACAAGGCGCGGGCGCGGCTGCCCGGGCTGAGCTTCGCGCTCGCCGACGCCGCGGGCTGGGCGCCGGAAGAACCGGTCGACGTGATCTTCGCCAATGCCGTGTTCCAGTGGCTGCCGGACCACCCGGCGCTGCTGGTGAAGCTGCTCGGCCGGCTCGCGCCGGGCGGAGTGCTGGCGGTGCAGATGCCCGACAATCTCGGCGAGCCCTCGCACCGGCTGATGCGCGAGACGGCGGCGGCCGTGTCCTTCGCCGCCAAGCTGGCCGGCGCGGCGCGCGACCCGCTGCCGCCGGTCGCGGCCTATTACGATCTTCTGGCGCCGCGGGCGGCGCGCCTCGACATCTGGCACACCGCCTACAACCATCCGCTCGCCGACGCGCAGGCGATCGTCGACTGGGTGAGTTCGACCGGGTTGAAGCCGTTTCTCGATCCGCTCGACGAGGAGGAGAAGCGGCAGTTCCTCGCCCTCTATCTCGCGCGCATCGCCGAAGCCTACCCGCCGCGCGTCGACGGCCGGGTGCTGCTGCGATTTCCCCGGCTGTTCATCGTCGCGCAGCGGGCGGCTTAGCATTCGTGGCGGACCATGGAGAGGCGACGGCAGCGGCGCGAGAGGCGGCGCCGCCCGGTTTTATGCTGCATCGCACCCTTTGCGGCGCGCTTAAATCGGCGTAAACGGGTGCGGCGCAATGTGACGCCGAAGCCGGGGCGGACCGGCGCGCGCTGATCGCGCGGATGTAAGGAAGTCTTGAAGAGCATGCACCGCGTCATGATCAGCGGGATCGGCGTCCTGATCCCAGAAACCTCCATCGGCAACGACGAGCTGGTCGACAGCTTCAACACCTATGTCGAGGCCGAGAACGCGCGCCGCGCCGGCACCGGCGAGCCGCCGCTGGCGAAGTCGGCCGCCGATTTCATCGAGCACGCGTCGGGCGTGAAGTCGCGCCATGTGCACACGCCGGACGGCATCCTCGACCCCGAGCGCATGGCGCCGCGCATCGCGCCGCGCGGCGACGACGAGCTGTCGGTCATGGCCGAGTTCGGCCTCGGCGCGGCGCGCCGGGCGCTCGACGATGCCGGGCTGGAGGGTGCCGACATCGACATGGTCATCTGCGCCGCCTCGCACCACCAGCGGCCTTATCCGGCCATCGCCATCGAGATCCAGAGCGCGCTAGGCGCGCCGGGCGCGGCCTTCGACATGGGGCTCGGCTGCTCGTCGGCCGCCGCCGGCCTGCATGTCGCCGCCAATCTGGTGCGCTCGGGCGCGCAGCGGCGGGTGCTGGTGGTGACGCCGGAGATCATCACCGGCCATCTCGATTTCCGCGACCGGCAGACGCATTTCATCTTCGGCGACGCCGCCACCGCGCTGGTGGTGGAGCGGCTGGAGGAGCGGCCCGGCCGCTTCGAGGTCATCGACACGCGCGGCTGGACACAGTTCTCCAACAACATCCGAACCAATTTCGGCTTTCTCCTGCGCGCCGGGCTGGACGATCCTTCGGCCATTCCCGCCAAAGGCAATCTCATCAAGCAGGTCGGCAACAAGGTGTTCAAGGAAGTGACGGTGGCAGGCCACCGCTTCATCGTCGACTTCCTGGCCGAGCACGGGCTGACGCCGCACGACATAAGACGTTTTTGGCTGCACCAGGCCAATGCGCGCATGAACGCCATGATCCTGCGGCTGTCGTTCGGCCACGACGTCGGCCCCGACCGCGCGCCGATGGTGCTCGACCGGCTGGGCAACACGGCGGCGGCCGGGGCGGTCATCGCCATGCAGGAGAACCACAAGGACATGGAGCGCGGCGACTGGGGTCTGCTATGCGCCTTCGGCGCCGGCTATTCGATCGGCGGCGGGCTGCTGAGGATGATGTAGGGGACACCTTATGCTCGACCTGCCCATGCCGCCTGCCGGCGACGCCGCTTTCGACATCATTCCCGCCAGGAAGCTCGCCGGCCGCGTTGCCGGCCTCTATGCCGCGGCAGGCGATCATTTCGAGACCAGCGCGGCCGAAACGCTCGACCTCGCGCTGGACGGCATTCCCGGCGATTTCCATGCCGGCCCGACCCGGCGATCCGGCAGCCGCGAGCCTTGGTATCCGCGCGGTACCGAGATGCGCAACGAGCGGCAGCTGTCGATCGTCGCGCCGGACGAGCTGGCTGTCGTGGCCGGCCGCATGGGGCTGGCGGAGATACTGCCCGAATGGACCGGCGCCAACCTTCTGCTCGACGGCATCCCGCATCTGTCGATGCTGCCCGCCGGCACGCTGCTGTTCTTCAAGGGCGGCGCGACGGTGAAGATCGACGCGCAGAACGGCCCGTGCCGCTTTGCCGGCAAGCAGATAGCGGTCCGTGCCGGCATGGCCGACGAGGAGGCCGGCGCGCTGCTCTTTCCGAAGGTGGCGAAGCGCCTGCGCGGCCTAGTCGCCTGGGTCGAGAAGCCGGGCAGGGTGGCGCTCGGCGAGGAGGTGTCGGTGCGCGTGCCGGAGCAATGGATCTATCGGGCCTAGTTCGACGGCCGTCTCGATTGGGAGGGGTTGCCCGCAGACAGGTCGGATACCGCCGCTACACCTCCTCGTCGTCCGGATCGAGCAGCCGGGTCGCCCGCCAGCGGGTCAGCATCGCATTGATCTGGTCGACGACGAAGAAGCGGGCGGAGTCGCGGTCGTAATCATCCTCGAGCAGCGCCTCGTAATCGGTATGGGTGTGGCGGACATGCGCCACCGTCGCCAGCCAGACCGCCACCGACGGCGGCAGCGTCTTCAGGTGCCTGGCATTGGCGTCGGCCCTGATCTTCTCCGTATCGGCATAAGGCGCCTGCGGCAGCAGCGCCGTCAGCACCTTGGCGATCGCCCGCTGCCGCTGCGTCGACATCAGCTCGACCCGTCCCCGGATGTCTGGCCCTTGGCATAGGCGGCGTCCGGCACGGCGTCGGTCGAGGCGAAGTACGGCTTGATGTCGATGACCGGCGTTCCGTCGAGCACGTCGATCGCCTCCAGCGAAAGTACTCCCGAGGTCGGATCGACGTCGACAAGACGGACCACATGCAATCCGACCGGGTTGGGGCGCACAGGCGAGCGCAGCGCGAAAACGCCTTTCGATTGAACGGCATGCCGGGGTTTCTGCACAATCAGATTCCGCGGCGCATGATGCAGCCAGCTCAGAACGGCGACGTGGCTGGTCGCGGCAAGGCCTTCGAGCCCCGGCCGGTAGGCCGGGGCGATCTCCACCGTCGCGCCGCCGCCGCGCTCGCGCGCCTCGCGCATGTTCTTCGGGCAGTCCTCGCGCCGCTTCCAGGGCGAGCGGATCACGCCGATGAAGACCAGATGGGCGTCGCCAGCCTGCGCGGCGGGGTCCCCGGCCAGGGCCACCTCGCCGTCGCGCGTCTCGAACATGGCATCTTCCCCGAGCGGCATTTTCTTGTCCTCAAGCGACATGGCTCTTGCAGTCGAACCTTTCTTCACATAAAGATATGTTTATGTCTTGTTGGCTTGTACGTCCATGCGCATAACCCTCGACCAGATGGTTGATATATTGAAGGCGGCGGCCGAATCCAGCCGGCTGCGCATCCTCGCGCTGATCTCGCGCGGCGATCTGACCGTCTCGGACATCACCGAAATCCTCAACCAGTCGCAGCCGCGGGTGTCGCGTCATCTGAAGCTGCTGATGGAGGCGGGGCTGGTGGAGCGCTATCAGGAAGGCTCCTGGGCGTTCTTCCGTATCTCCGACGACGAGGACATCCGCGAATTCGTTCAGGGCATCGTCTCGCGCGTGCATGAACGCGACCCGCAGGTCGATCGCGATCTCGAGCGGCTGCATGCGGTGAAGCAGCGCCGCCAGGAGAAGGCGAGCGCCTATTTCAGCCGCAACGCCGCCTCCTGGGACCAGTTGCGCAGCCTGCATGCACCGGACCGGGCCGTCGAGGCGGCGCTGCTCGCCGCCGTCGGCAAGAAGCCGTTCCAGTCCATGCTCGACCTCGGCACCGGCACGGGGCGGCTGCTGGAATTGTTCGCACCGCTCTATCGCCGCGGCGTTGGCGTTGATCTCTCGCGCGAGATGCTGGCGGTGGCGCGCGCCAATCTTGATCGGGCAGGGGTGTCGCATGCGCAGGTGCGCCAGGGCGACATCTTTGCCCCGCCCGTCGAGCGTGACAGCTTCGACCTGATCACCATCCATCAGGTGCTGCACTATCTCGAGGAGCCGGGGGCGGCGATCCGCGAGGCGGCGCGGCTGCTGCGCCCGTCCGGCCGGCTCGTCATCGTCGACTTCGCGTCGCATGCGCTGGAATTCCTGCGCGACGACCATGCGCATCTGCGCCTCGGCTTCTCCGACCAGCAGATCGCCGAATGGTTTGCCGAGGCAGACCTCGACGTCGAGTTGGCGGAGGCCTTCGAGCCGCGCGTCGCCGGCGACGCGACGCTCACCGTGAAACTCTGGCTCGGCCGCGACCGCCGCATGCTGATCGCCGACCGCCCGAACACAGCGCTGCAGGGAGAAACCGCCTGATGAACCAGTTCCGTTTCTCGCGCCGTCCCGACATGGGCGGCAGGATTCGCGTCTCCTTCGAGTTCTTTCCGCCGAAAACCGACGAAATGGAGGAAAAGCTCTGGCAGACGGTGACGCGGCTGGAGCCGCTCGGGCCGCGCTTCGTCTCCGTCACCTACGGTGCCGGCGGCTCGACGCGCGAGCGCACCGCGCGTACCGTCAGGCGCATCCTCACCGAGACGCGGCTCACGCCGGCTGCCCACATGACCTGCGTCGACGCGACGCGCGACCAGGTCGACCAGGTGGTCGCCGAATTCGCGGAGATGGGCGTGAAGCGCTTCGTGGCGCTGCGCGGCGATCCGGCCGAGGGCGTCGGCGCGCGCTACCGCCCGCATCCGGAAGGTTATGCCAATGCCGCCGAACTGGTCGGCGCCATGCGCGCCGTCGGCGATTTCGACATCTCCGTCTCCGCCTATCCGGAAAAGCACCCGGAGAGCCCGGATTTCGCCACCGACATCGACATGCTGAAGCGCAAGGTCGACAGTGGCGCGACGCGGGCGATCACCCAGTTCTTCTTCGACAACGATCTCTACGAGCGTTATGTCGAGCGGGCGCGGCGGGCCGGCATCTATATCCCGATCGTGCCGGGCGTGCTGCCGGTGCACAATTTTTCGCAGGTCGCCAACTTCTCCTCGCGAGCCGGCGCGCATGTGCCGGCCTGGCTGGCCGAGCGCTTCGACGGGCTGCAGAAGGACCCGCAGACGCATGCGCTGGTGGCGTCGGCCGTCGCGGCCGAGCAGGTGATGGACCTGATGGAGCGGGGCGTCGAGGATTTCCACTTCTACACGATGAACCGCGCCGACCTGGTCTTCGCCATCTGCCACATGATCGGCATCCGGGCGCACGAGCCCGCCGTGGACGCAGGGTCGGCCGCCGCCTGAGCGGCAGAAGCTTCTCAAACGAAAAGGCCCGCCGTCGCCGGCGGGCCTTTCTCGTCTCTGGTACCGGAACCGCTCCGATACCCCCCAAACTCATGCGGTCACGGAAGAACTCCCATAATGAGGGCGCCGATAACGGCGAACGCAGCACAAATCATCAGAGCGTTGACTGACCGTGCAAGTCCCATGCGATGCCTCCATGAGTAGAGCATGGAGGCGGAATCTAAGCGAGTTTGCCCGGCAGACAAGCGGAAAACATGCTGCATTGCGGCGGAACTATGGAAAACTCCCGCCGGGTTCGGCCGTTAGCCGTTGAAAAGATTTCGGGAATCCGGTCTCGCGAAATTGTGGCGGAATTCGTCAGGAACGCCGGGTCATGCCGCCGAACAGCCGCCCGTCGATGGTCACCAATCCGGCCGCGATGACCGCCATGCCCAGAATCTCGACCGGTTCCAGACGCTCGCCGAGGAAGGCGGTGCCGAGAAGGATGGCGCTGACCGGTACGATCAGCGTGACCAGCGAGGCGTTGGTGGCGCCGGCATCGGCGATCAGGCGGAAATAGAGGATATAGGCGAAGGCCGTCGACACCAGCGCTAGGCCGGCGACGGCGGCCCAGACATGCCCGCCCGCCGAAAACAGGTCTTCGTCGCCGCTGACGGCAAGCACGACGGGAAGCATGATGACGGTCGAGGCGGTGAGCTGCGCGGTGGCGACCACCGTCGGCGGCACGCCCTTGAAGCGCTTGGCCACCATGAGGGCAAAGGCGTAGGAGACGGAGGCGCCGACCAGCGCGAACTTTGCCCAGACAGGGCCGCCCAGTCCGGCGACGAGGCCGGGGCCGATCATGATGGCGGTGCCGGCGATGCCGAGCAGGATGCCCGCCACCTTGTTCCAGGTGAGCTTCTCGTCCGTCGTCAGGCTGTTGGCGAGCAGCGCCGTCCAGAACGGCGTGGTGGCGTTGAGCACCGAGGCGAGGCCGGCGCCGAGCTCGGTCTGGCCGGCGAAGATCAGCGAGAACGGGATGACGTTGTTGAGCAGGGCCAGCAGGAAGAAGCCGGCGGCATAGGGCAGGGCGAGGCGGAAGGAAAGCCCGCGCGCAGCCAGATAGACGTGCAGGGCGATCGCCGCCAGGGCGACGCGGAACAGCACCAGCGTCAGCGGCGGGATCTCGGCGACGGCGACGCGGGCGAAGAAGAATGAGCCGCCCCAGATGGCCCCGAGCAGCACCAGCATCGCCCAGCTTTTCAGCGACATGGATTGGCCCGCGTTCCGGGCAGCATCGAGCGTCGACATCGGAACCTCCCGCTGTGTTTGTAGGCCCGCCATAGAACCGGCGCGAGGCAGCGGCCACCCGTTTTCCGGTCGCTGGCGCAACGATTGTTCCGCATCGCGGCAGGTTGGCGCGATGGCGTCCGCGCGACCGGCGGAGCGTTCCGCGCCGATGACCATTTCCCTTCCGTTCGGCCTTGCCCTAAGTATGGGCCGCACCTCGTTCGCCGGAGGCCCGATGCAGAAATTCGACAACGCCACCGAAGCGGCGCTGGCACTGAGGCCCGACGATCCGGTCTATTGCTTCCGGCCGGACGTGCTGAAGGCCGATGCCCGCCAGTTCATGCAGATGTTTCCGGGCAAGACCGCCTATGCGGTCAAGACCAATGGCGAACAACTGGTGCTGAAGGCGCTGGTGGAGGCAGGCGTGACCGCCTTCGACGTCGCATCGCCCGGCGAGTTCGCGTCCGTGAGGGCCGTCTCCGCCGATGCCGAGATGCTCTACATGCACCCGGTCAAGGCACAGTCCGACATAAGGCTGGCGCTGGAGCGTTACGGCATCCGCGTGATCGCCGTCGACCACGAGGACGAGGTCACCAAGCTGACGCGCGTGGTACGGGCGCTCGACATCGACCCGGGCGCCATCACCGTCTTCGTGCGCATCCAGACCAAGGGTTTGGCCGCCTACGAACTATCGAAGAAGTTCGGGGCGGGGCCGGCCTATGCGGTGGAACTCGCCGACCGCCTGAACCGCTACGGCTACAAGGTGGGACTGTGCTTCCACGTCGGCAGCCAGATCGAGGATCCGGATACCTATGAGCGGGCGCTGGCGTCCGCCGACTGGGTGCGCAACCGGGTCGGCTTCGACATTGCCGGGCTCGACGTCGGCGGCGGTTTTCCGGCCGAATACGGCATCGACCCGGCGTCGAAGAAGCCGCCCATGCCGTCGCTCGAACATCTCATGGCGCGGCTGCGTGCGGACCTAAGGGAGTGGCAGTTCGACACGCTGCCGCTGGTGGCGGAGCCGGGGCGGGTCATCGTGGCGCGCGCCTTCTCGCTGATCGTGCGCGTGCTGCTGCGCAAGGGCAGGCGGCTCTACATCAACGACGGCATCTGGGCCTCGCTGTCGGACTCGTGGACCGGCAAGCTGACGCTGCCGGCGCGCTTCATCCCCGATCCGGCGATCCGCTCGCGCAACGGCAGCGAGAGCAACATCGTACCGTTCAAGGTGTGCGGCGCCACCTGCGATTCCGTCGACATCCTGTCGCGCCCGTTCTGGCTGCCGGAGACGGTCGACACCGGCGACTGGATCGAGATCGGCCATATCGGCGCCTATTCGCTGTCGCTGCGGACGCGCTTCAACGGCTTCTATCCCGACACCTTCGTCGAGGTGACGACGCCCTTCGAGGAAGGCGTGGCGCCGCAGGGGTTCGCCAGCGTCGAGACGATGGCGGCGGAATGAGGGAGACAGTCGCGCTGCCACGGATAACTGTGCCGGTCGATCTTGGCCCAATCGATCCACACTTCTACGTCAAGGCTATCTGGGGCCAGGGGGAGTATCGGTGAACGTGCGCGTGCTATCGAAGCTGCTGGTTCTCTTCATTGCTATCGCTCAAACCCTGCTGCTTTCCACGGTAGCGGAAGCTAAAGCCACGAGATGGATTCGGCTGGACAGGGTTGCTGCATTCTCGAAGAATATGAGGTCGTTCGGACATCACGGCCTCGTCACCGGAGTGGAATGCGGCATGATAAACCGCCGCCCCTCGGTGAGGTTTACATACGAGTTCGTCGATAAACCGGTTTTCTACAGATATGCTTGGTCGATCACCGGCGAAGAGGAGTTCAGGCGGCGGGCAAGGAAGGCCTTCAAGCCGGACGTGAAGGTACTTACCTGCAGCATTGGGGAGTTCCACTACGGAACTCAGAACTTAAGGTAGCGTAAGACCGAATCTCGGTTGCCGGGTTGGCTCGTGGTCGCGGCGGGCAGGCGAATGAGTGCCGCCATGACGAGCAGGCGCACCCTCACATCATCCCCAGCAGCGCCGGGGTCGGCCAGCCGTCGACCGGCAGGCCGAGCTTGATCTGCTCCTGGCGCACCGCCTCGCGGGTGCCGGCGCCCAGAATGCCGTCGATGCCGCCGACGTCGTAGCCCTTGTCGGCGAGCTTCTGCTGGAGCTGCTTCATGGTGTCGCCGATGAGGCCCGGCTCGGGGTTGCGCTTGTCGTAGGCGGGAGCGCCGGCCAGCCGGGTGGCGAGCACCGCGGCGGTGAGCGTGTAGGTGGCCGACTGGTTCCAGTGCAGGTAGATGTCGTAATTGTCGTAGCTCAGGAAGGCCGGGCCCTTGCGGCCCATCGGCAGGACGACGCCGGCATTGAGCCCGTGGTCCTCGAGCGGCGAGCCGTCGCGTTTGGTGACGCCCCAGTCGCTCCACTGCGCGACCGGCAGCTTGTTGGTGCGGCCGGTCTGGTCCCACGGCATGTCGTCGGGCACGCGTATCTCGACCAGCCAGGGCTGGCCGGCCTTCCAGCCGCGGTGCCGGATCTTGTTGGCGGTGGTCATGATCACGTCCGGCGCGCTGCCGCGCAGGTCGACGATGCCGTCGCCGTCGCCGTCGATGCCGCGCAGGAGATAGTCGGTGGGCAGGATCTGGGTCTGGCCGATCTCGCCGGCCCAGGCGCCCTTGACGTCGGCCGGCAGCATGCCGCGGTCGATCAGCGTCAACAGCGGCACGAGCTGCGGGCGGAAGAGCTGCGGCCGGCGGCAGTCATGTGCCAGCGTGACCAGCGCGTTCAGCGTGCCGAAATCGCCCTGCACGGCGCCGAAATCGGTCTCCAGCGCCCAGAAGGCGGCGACCACCGGTCCGGGCACGCCGAACTCCCGCTCGGCGCGGGCGAAGACGTCGGCGTATTTCTTCAGATTGGCCGCACCCTGCTTCAGCCGGTAGTCCGAGATCATGCGCGAGGAGAATTCGATGAAGGTCTGGCTGAACACGCCCTGGGCGCGGTCGCGCGCCAGCACGCGCGTGTCGATGTCGGCTACCGCCAGCGCCGAAAGACCGCGCTCGCCGACGCCGGCGGCGCGCGCCTCGTCGGCCACGCCCTTGCGCCATACCTCGAAATCGACGCCGCACTCCTGGGCCTGCGCGGCCGTTGCCGATGCCATCACGGCAAGAACAGAGAGGGCTTTTACGGAAATCCGCATTCGGGGCGTGTCCTGATTGTTTGAGAAGTTTTGTGCTCTGCCCAAGAGTCATGGCGAAAACCGGGCAGAACGGCAATTTTCGGCGCGCGTCCGGGCTCAGCGCGTGTTCTGGGCGAGCCACTTTCTCCACGTGGCATGGCTTCCGTTGAAGACGTTGATGTCGGCGTTGCCCCTGATGCCCGGCACGACGCCGGTGCCGGTGTATTGCCAGAAGGTGAAGGGGTGGGCGCCGTAACGGTCGGACGGATGGTCGGCCACCGAGCGCAGCCAGTAGGGATAGCCGGTGAAGGTGGCGAGCCGGTTGTCGTCGAAGAAGTCGATCGAGGTGTAGATGATCGGCTTCCTGCCGTAGTGCTTCTCCACCATGGACAGGAAGATGCTCATCTCGCTGCGCACCGTTTCCGCGGGCGGCCGCAGCTTGCAGGTCGGCGAGTGCGGGTTCCATTCCATGTCGAGCACGGGCGGCAGGGCGGAGCGGTCGCGCGGCACGTTGGCGATGAACCAGCGCGCCTGCTCCGCGGCCGGGCGGCAGAAATAATAGAAATGATAAGCGCCGCGCGGCACGCCGGCATTCCCCGCGCCGCGCCAGTGCTCGGCGAATCTGTCGTCGAGCCGGTCGCCGCCTTCCGTCGCCTTGATGAACGCGAAGGAGATGCCGGAGGCCTTGGCCTTGGCCCAGTCGATGCTCGTCTGGTATTTCGACACGTCGGTGCCATGCACCGCATAGTGGAAGGGCGTGCGCGTGCCCCATTGATGCGGGTCGTTGTCGCCGAAGCGCGGATGCAGCACGGAAGGATCCGTCGCCAGCCTGGCGCCGGCCGGCGGCAGGGCGGCCGCGGTGGACTGCAGGCCAAGGTCGTCCACCGTGCTGCAGCCGGCAAGCACGCAAGCAAGCACAAGAGCCGCCAGTCGGCGCATCACGTCCCCTTCTTGCCGGCGCGGCGGCAAAGCTGCATCTTCGAGTAGGCTGGCCCTCCGGCCGACAACGCACTCTCGGGCGCGCCCGCGCCTATGGAGCGGAATAGTCCCCTCCGTGATCGTCGAACATGGTTGATAACCGGTTGACGATGCACGAAGGCGAATAAAATCTGCGTGAAGGCATTCGTCAATGGAAACGATGGAAGGGACGGCATGAGGGCGGTGATCAGGAGCGTTGCTGCGGCGGCCTTGCTTTGCGCGGCCGGGACCGTCGGCTGGTTCGCCATGGTGCCGCCGGAGCTTATCCGGGTCGGCGCCGGCTACAGCGCCAAGATCGTCTGCTCGAACGTCTTCCTTGCCGGCCGGGACCCCGATCAGGTGCTTGCCGACGACGTGCAGGCGCCGGGCCATCCGCTGCTGAAGCTGATGCAGGTGAAGGTCGATCGCGAGGCGCGCATGGTGCGGGCGGGCTTGTTCGGCTTCTGGGGCGCGCGCACGGCGATTGCCCGCGGCGGGCTTGGCTGCACCGTGCTGCCGGAGGGGATCGTGCCGGCAGCACTCGCCGACCGGCAGGCGGCGATGCCGGTGCCGGCCGCACCGTCGCCGGTGCTGTGGCCGGAGGGCGAGCAGGTCGAGGTCTCGGGAGATCAGGCGCTGGCAAAAATCCTCGACGATCTGGCGATGACCGGTCCGGGCATGCGGGCGGTGGTCGTGGTCAGGGACGGCCGCATCGTCGCCGAGCGTTATGGCGAAGGCTTTTCGGCCGGGACGCGGCTGCTCGGCTGGTCGATGACCAAGACGGTGACGGCGGCGCTCGTCGGCATGCTGGTCAGGGAAGGAAAGCTCTCCGTCGACAAGAAGCAGCTTTTCCAGGCCTGGCGCGCCGACGGCCGTGCGGACATCACGCTCGCCGAGCTCATGGGCATGTCGAGCGGCCTCGCCTTCAACGAGGACTATGGCGACGTGACCGACGTCACCCGCATGCTGTTCCTGGAGAAGGACATGGCGGGTTTCGCCGCGGCCAAGCCGCTGACGGCGCCGGTGGACACGGCATTCAGCTATTCCAGTGGTACCACGCTGCTCATTTCGCGTGTCTGGCAGGAGGCGGTCGGCGACCCGCAGGCCGCACTCGCCTGGCCGAGCGAAAAACTGTTCGGGCCACTCGGCATGGCGAGCGCGGTGCTTGAGCCGGATGCGGCGGGAACGCTGGTCGGGTCGTCCTATCTCTATGCGACGGCGCGCGACTGGGCGCGCTTCGGCCAGTTCCTGCTGCAGGACGGGGAATGGAACGGCGAGCCGGTCCTACCGGCCGGCTACGCCGCATGGATGCGCGAGCCCGTGGCCGCCTCGGACGGCAGCTATGGGCGGGGCCAGCTCTGGCTGCGCGGACCAAGAAGCACGAAGGCGCAAGACGTCGCGCTCGGCGTGCCCGGCGACACGTTCTGGCTGATCGGCCATGACGGCCAGTCGACGGCGATCATCCCCTCACTCAGGCTGGTCGTGGTGCGCATGGGCCTGACCCCGGAGCGGCTCGGCTACAAGCCGCAGGCGATGGTCGGCGCTCTGGCGAAGGTTTTGGGTCAGGACTGAAGGGCCGGCCGAGGTCCTGCCACGGCGTGCCAGGCATAGCCGCGGTACCAGCGCTCGAAGCGCAGCGGCCGGCCGGCAGCCCCGGCCTGGCTGCGCAGTTCGGCCTCCAGCGAAGCCCGCGGCGTCACGTGGTACTTTGCCAGCCACGCGTGGAGTGTACTGCGGGACCAGCCGGGCAGGCGCTCCTGCTGGCCGAAATCGACGATGTGAAGCGAGCCCTGAGGCGACAGCGCCCGCAGGGCCGCCGCTATCGCCCCTTCCCAGTCGGGAATCATCGACAGCGCGTAGGAAATGAAGACGCGGTCGAACGTCTCTTCGCCGAACAGTTCCTTTGCGTGGAAGGCGGTGGCGTCGCCGTGCGTAAGCGTCGTCCGGCCGGCGATGCCTTTTCTCGCGAGATTGCCGGCGGCGGTCTCCAGCATGGCGGCGGAGATGTCGAGTCCGAACAGCCTCGCCTCCGGGTGGCGCCGGCCGGCGAGGATCAGATTGCGCCCCGTGCCGCAGCCGAGCTCCAGCACGGAGCCGCCTTGCGGCACGCCGAGCCCGGCGATCATTCCGTCGCGGCCGAGCAGATAGTATTTGCGGGTCAGGTCGTAGACATGGCGCTGCAGCCGGTAGTTCCGGTCCATCAGCGCCGCATGGCCGCCGACGGCGCTCATCTGTCCTTCAGCACGTAGAGATGGAAGCCGCCATAGATGGCCGAACGGTCACGCGCCGAAAAGTCCAGCGACTCCTCCTGGCGGTAGTCCCAGTGGTCGAGGATGCTCTGCGACACTCGGCCGGGGAGAATGCTCGGCTCGGCGGCGGTGCGGAAGATCACGCGGGCGCCGATAGCCGCGGTGCGGATGATCTCGGTCCAGAGCGTGTTGAGCTGGCCGTCCGTCATCCAGTCCTGCGCGTCGAGCAGCACGTAGCGATCGACGGAGCCGGCCGGCTTTCGCGCCAGGAGCTCGGCGACATTGGCATGGCGGATGCTGACGCTGGGCGCGTTGGCACGGATCGTGGCGTAGCTGGCGCGGTCGAGATAGGCGGGCAGGGCGCCTTCGCCTTCCCGCGGGTAGCGGCGGGCAAAGGCCTGCCAGGCGAAATAGTTGTCGGCCAGCGGGAAATCGCAGGCGAGCTTTTCCAACCGCGCTTTCAGCACGCTCGCCATGGTGCCGTCTCCTGACGTCACCAGGGAATCGTATTGCGCCGGCGGGATGCCGAGCCCGAACAGCGACGCCTTCTGCGCCGTCGCCCAGCGCAGCAGCGGTTTTCCAAAGACCGGCGCCAGCTCGTCTTCAAAAAAGCGGCGCTGCTCGTCGAGGCTCTTCGCTTCGGTCAGCCTGCGGGGGTCGACGCCGTGCAGCCGGGCGGCGAGATGGCCGGTGGCGATGAACCAGCCGAGCAGGCCGGTGCGGTAGAAATCGCGCTGAAACACGTCGATGCGGCGGCCGCGCAACCGGCGGCGCTCCCAGTAGCGGCGCGAGCTTTCGTCCAGGTGCGGCGCGATGAAGCGGTCGTAGGCGAGGCTGTTGTGGCGGTTGCCGGGCTCGCCGAAGAAGCGATGGAAATCGGCGTAGGAGGGCAGGTGGGCGAGCGCCGCGAGCTTGAGGCGGTTGAGGGCGACATGCGCCGGGTTGAGGTCGACCGCCTCGATAGCCGCCGGCGAGCGGGTGAGATAGGCCAGCACGTTGCAGCCGCCGGAAGCGATGGTGACGACGCGATGGCCTTCGCCCAGCTGCATCGCTTCCATGTCGACGTCCGGGTCCTCCCAGATCTGCGGATAGACCAGCCCGGAGAACAGCAACGTGAACAGCCGCTCCGACAGGCCGGCGCGGGAGAGCGCACGGTGCTGGTAGACGGCCTGCTTCAGGCGCGCATTGCCGCGCAGGAGAGGGGTTGCGGAAGGACCGGTCATGAGCGGCGCGAATCCCGTTGGCGTATTCCGCAAGCGGGTAGCGCGACGCCATGACGGAGCGGTGACGCGGCGATGACGCTGCCGTGACAGGCTCGCGATGGGGACGCGCGGATCGCGGCCGATCGAAAAAAAACGATCACGCGGTCGTGCAGCGAGAATTGCGATTATCACGTATTGTTTACGGCCGTCGTCATACGTGAAGAAACGTTAGAGGGCCTCGCGTCATTTCTCCCGCGTCTGCCTTGCCGAATGACGAAGGAGTCCATGATGAAGAAGCTCGTACTCGCCTCTGCCGCCGCGATCGGCCTGCTCGGCCTCGCGGCCTGCAGCGACAGCGCCGACAACACGACGACGCAGAGCACGACGCCGCCGCCAGCGATCGACAACACGACAACGCCGAATGCGGCACCTGCGCCGCAGACCGGCACGGGCGGCGACACCCAGGGAAGCCCGCCGGCCCAGCCTGCGCCGGCACCGGCCCAGTAACGTCCGTTTCATTTGAAGAAGCCGCGCGGCCATCCTGGTCGCGCGGCTTTGCCATGCGCTCCATCTGGCGCCGGCAGCCTCGAGCCTCAGTCCGAAAAGCAGTTGCTCCGTGGCCGACAATCGCTTGGGCCACGTCCGTCTGATGCCGAAACTTCACCAGATCGTTGCCGATCAAGCCTCGCCAAGCACGAAGGCCTTGGCTATGAAGCGGCCATGTCGATATGGGAGCGCATCGGAGAATTCGTCAGCAAGGCGGGCGCCGGTGTGTCCGACCTCGCCGAGGCGTTGCGCGTCGTCTTCGGCGGCGACCCGGAACTGCGTCGGCGCGTCGCCTTCTCCGTGGCCATGATCGCCCTGTCGGCGAAGATGGCCAAGGCGGACGGCGTGGTCACGCAGGACGAGGTGCGCGCCTTCCAGCAGATATTCTCGGTCCCGCCCGCCGAGGCGCGCAATGTCGCGCGGCTTTATGATCTGGCGCAGGCCGACATCGCCGGCTTCGAGGCCTATGCGGAGAAGATGGCGCGACTTTGCGGCTCCGGACGGCCGAACTGCGCCATGCTGGAGGATATCCTCGACGGACTGTTCCACATCGCCAAGGCGGACGGCCTGCTGCATGAGCGTGAGAGCCTGTACCTGCGGCGGGTCGCCGAGATTTTCGAGATCGGCGAGGAGCACTACCGCACTATCCTGGCCCGCCACGTCGATATCGGCCTGGCCGATCCCTACGCGGTGCTCGGCATCGCTCGCGGCCGGCCGTTCGATGAAGTGCGTCGCCGCTACCGCAAGCTGGTGGCGGACAACCACCCCGACCGGCTGATCGGTCGCGGGCTGCCGGCCGAGTTCATCGCGCTTGCCACGACGCGGCTTGCCACCATCAACACCGCCTACGAGATGATCGAACGCGGCATGCGCCAGCTATGAGCGGCTTTGCCCCCGACCAGCCCGGTGCAATGGTCAGGGCCTCGCCGAATTTCGGGCCCCGACGCGAGGGATTTCGGCCAGAAATCATCCTGCTCCATTATACCGGCATGACGACCGGGGCGGGGGCCGAGGACTGGCTGTGCAATCCGGCAAGCGAGGTGTCTTCGCACTATCTCGTCCACGAGGACGGCCGGATCGTGCAGATGGTGCGCGAGAGCGACCGTGCGTGGCATGCCGGACAGAGTTCCTGGCGGGGCGTGACCGACATCAACTCGCAGTCGATCGGCATCGAGGTCGTCAATCCGGGCCCGCTGGCTGGTCACCCGCCGTTTCCCCCGAGGCAGATCGCCGCGGTGATCTCGCTCTGCCAAGGTATTGTCGCGCGCCATCGGATCCGCCCGGAAATGGTTCTCGGCCATTCCGACGTGGCCCCGGGGCGCAAGATCGACCCGGGCGAACGGTTTCCGTGGCGCGCGCTCGCCCGTGCCGGGGTGGGCCATTTCGTCGCGCCGGCGCGGCATCGGCGCGGCGCAGCGCTGCAGCCCGGCGACGAGGGCCAGGAGGTCACGCGGCTGCAGGCGATGCTTGCTTCCTATGGATATGGACTGGAGACCGGCGGCACTTACGACGGCGCCACAAAGACCGTGGTTTCGGCCTTTCAGTTGCATTTCCGGCCGAAAAAAGTCGATGGAATCGCCGATCCGGCGACGCGGGAAACCCTTCAGCGGCTGCTTGCCGCATTGCCCTCACGAGTCGGAGAGCGGGCTGCTTGACGTAGCGGAAGGCTGCTGCTGCTCGACCTTCGGTTGACATGCACTGTAACAAAAAGTGAACGCCTGGGCCATTTTCGCCCCAAACTTCACCAGCAAACGGCCGGTCATACCCGCCGGCCAGCTGTCACCGCAGGCTTGAGACTACACCGACCGGGCGCTTCCGCCCCGTCGTCAGCGAACAGGAACTGATGAAAAAGCCGATCTTCTTGACGGTGGCGCTTGCCGCCGCCCTGACCTCTTTTGCCGCCAACGCGGCTGAGTTCCCCAACATCCCGCGCACGCCACTGTTTTCCACGCAGAAAGCTGCCGCAACCACGGAGAAGGCGAAGCCGGGCGCCAAAACGACGAGGAAATCCGCGACGAAGGCTGCCGCTACTCCGAAGGCTGCTCCGGCGAAGAAGCCTGCCATTGCCCGGACTCCGCTGTTTACGACCAAGAAAACCGGGACTGAGACGACAAAGGCCGCCGGCAGCGCGGTCAAGCCGAACGCCAAGGTAGCGGCAAAGACCTTGAAGGCCGGCAAGGCATCGAATGCGAAACGCAAGACGGCGAGGCTGGATACCAGGAATGCGAAGCGGAGCGCCAAGGTGAGCCGCCGGAAAGCCAAGTCGGGCGGCATCACGGTGACCGAAACCACCGTCGAGGTGAAGACCGCGTCCGGCTATCCGGTCAAGCCGGATACGCTGTCGGCAGCGAAGTCTGGCAGGCCGTATCACGCGGTGATCGCCCGTTACGCCGCCGAATACGGCGTGCCGGTCTCGCTCGCGCATGCCGTGATCAGCGTGGAAAGCAACTACCAGCCGAACTCGACCGGCTCCGCCGGCGAGGTCGGGCTGATGCAGATCAAGCCGGCCACCGCCCGTGGCCTGGGCTACAGCGGCTCGGTTGCGGCTCTCTACAATCCCGAGACCAATATCCGCTTCGGCATGAAATATCTGGCCATGGCGCATCAGCTCGGCGGCGGCACGACCTGCGGCACGATCCTCAAATACAATGCAGGTCATGGCGCCAGCCGCATGAACCCGGTGTCGAAGGCCTATTGCGGCAAGGTGCAGCGCCTGCTCGCCAGCTGATTGGACACGCCGAGGCCCCGATTTCCGAGGAGAGGCGGAAATCGGGGTTGCGTTTTGCCCGGTGAGCACCTTTATACGGGCGGTCAGCCGGCCGGGCGGCCGCACCCGCAAACGCCGAAAGGCCGCGGGTGAGGAAAGTCCGGGCTCCATGGAGACACGGTGCCGGTTAACGACCGGCGGGGGCGACCCCAGGGAAAGTGCCACAGAAAGCAGACCGCCCCGCCTGCACAACGGCTGCATCCGTCCGACTTCCCGGGCGGACCGGCCGCTGTGCCGGCGGGGTAAGGGTGAAAGGGTGGGGTAAGAGCCCACCGCGCTGCCGGCAACGGTGGCGGCACGGCAAACCCCACCGGGAGCAAGACCGAATAGGGATGGCGCGAGGGGAGACCCTCAGGACTGTTTCCGGTCCGGCCATCCGGGTAGGTTGCGCGAGGCGCGGAGCAATCCGCGCCCAAGACGAATGGCCGCCGCGTCCGCGCGCCGCAAGGCGCACGGGCCGTACAGAACCCGGCTTACAGGCCGGCTGACACTTTTCTAAACGGATTCAACGCGATTCCCGATCGCGTTGACAAAATGAATCAGGCGCGGACGCCGCCCGTCACGACCGGGACAGCGCGTCCAGCGACGCCTCGATCGCGCTCCAAAGCTCCTCCGTCGGCTCGCAGCCCAGGGAGAGCCGGACGAAACCCGGCGCCACCGCGTCGCCCCAGCGGGCGCGGCGCTCGGCCGAACTGTGCACCGAGCCGAACGAAGTCGCGGGCTGCAGCAAGGCGCAGCCGTCGATGAAGGCCTCGGCCTTGTCGGCGCTGTCGAGGGTCAGCCCGATGAGCGAGCCGAAGCGCAGCATCTGCGCGGCGGCGAGATTGTGCGAGGGATCGTCGGGCAGGCCGGGATAGCGCACTGCGCGGACCGCCGAATGCGCCTTCAATCGCGGCGCGATGGTCTCCGCCGATCGGCACATACGCTCGAAACGCAATTCCAGCGTCTCCAGGCCACGGTGCAGCAGCCAGGCCTCGAACGGGCCGGGAATGCTGCCGGAGAGTTTTCGCCACTCCCGTATGGACTTGAGGATTTCGGCGTCGCGGCTGGCGACGTGGCCGAACAGCACGTCGGAATGGCCGTTGGGCGCCTTGGTGTCGGCTGCGACCAGGATGTCGACGCCGAGCTCGAGCGGCCGCTGCCCGAACGGCGTCATGGTGGTGTTGTCGGCGACCACCAGGGCTCCGGCCGCATGGGCGGCGGAGGCGACGGCGGCGATGTCGCAGAGATCGAGGCCGGGATTGGACGGCGTCTCGACATAGACCAGCCGGTAGCCGTCGAAGCCGCCGTCGAGGAAGGAGGCGGTCGGGCGCAGGTCGAAGCGGACGCCGAAGCGCGACAGGAAGCGGTCGCCGAGAACCCGCGGCGTGTAATAGCCGTCACTGGGCAGCAGGATGCGGTCGCCGGCCTTCAGCAGGCCGAAGAGGACGGACGAGATCGCCGCCATGCCGGAGGGGAAGGCGACGCAGGGCGCATCCTCCAGATGCGCCAGCATCTCCTCCAGCGCTTCCCATGTCGGGTTCTCGGAACGGCCGTACTGGTGAAAATCGCCGGGCTCGCCGGGCAGGTGGAAGGTCGAGGCGAGGGTGAGGGGCAGCGGGATCGGATCGCCCTTGTCCAGCCCGCGCCTGCGCAGGTGCTGCAGCCCCGCCGCCCGTGCATTCGTCCCGTCGCTCATACCGTCCACTCCGCTGCGCCGGGTTGCAGTAGCGGGAGGCAGCGGTCGCGGCAAGTCTGACCGATGCAGATGGGCATACCAGGCGGGACACCCATGCCTGGGATATCAGACAATCACGAAATCCGCGTGGCTTAAAGCAGGTGCATTATCGAGGACGGTGAATATCACGCTCTCGCCTGCGCCATTGCCGTCAGCGTCGTAAAAAAGCCTGCCCTCGTCGATCTCGTAGATGATCCGGTGGCTGGCATCCTGCGCAGTCCCGCTGGCATTGGCGACGAACTGATCGGCCGATAGCGTGCCGGTACCCAGGATCGCATCGAAAATGGCATTGTCCAGCTGGATAGTGTCCACTGCTGTGACGAAATCTCTGATCAGGTCGACATTCGTAATTTGGCTCAGAGCGGTGTCGAACACGAAAATGTCGCTGCCGGCGCCGCCGACCACGATGTCGGTGCCGCGGCGCCCATTGATCAGGTCATTGCCATCGCCGCCCACGATAAAGTCGGCGGATGCGGCCCCGTAGAGAAAATCCGCGAATTTCGAGCCGACCAGTCCCTCGACCGAGCTGTATTTGTCTCCCGCTGCTTCGCCTGTGTTGATCGACTGATCTTCCAGGCTGGCGCGCACGCCGCTTGTTGCGGTTTCGTAGGATGCCTCGTCGTTCCCGGCTCCGCCGATAAGCAGGTCGGCACCGGTACCACCGTTCAGCGTGTCATACCCGCTGCCGCCAAAGAGCGTGTTCGCACCTGCGTTGCCTGTCAGGATATCGTCCTCCTGTGAACCAACGAGGTTCTCGATCGAGTTGTACGAATCGCCGGCTGCACTTCCGGAGTTCTGCGTGGGATCGGAGAGACTGGCGTGCACGCCGGAGGAGGCGCCGGCGTAAGATGCGGTGTCTATGCCCAGACCGCCGCTCAGGTAGTCGGCGCCGTCGTCGCCGATGAGGATGTCGTTGCCGTCGCCGCCCAACAGCTTGTCGTCGCCGTCATATGCCTTGATGGTATCGTCTCCGGCATTGCCGGCAATGGAGTTGACGCCGTGGTTGCCGTTCAGTCGGTCGGCGTAGGCGGAGCCAGCCAGATTCTCGACGGAAGAATAGGTGTCGCCGGCTGCTTCACCGGTGTTGAGCGCAATGTTGCCCAGAGCGGCAGTCACGCCCGTGGCGGCATGAAGGTAGGATGCGGTATCGATGCCCGTTCCACCATTCAAATAGTCGGCACCGAGGCCGCCGAGGAGCGTGTCGTTGCCGTCGTCGCCGCTCAGCTTGTCGCTGCCGCCCAGTCCGGCGACGACGTCATTGCCGGCATTGCCGATGATGGCGTTGACGCCGGCATTGCCTTCGAGCTGGTCGTTGAAGACCGAGCCTGACAAGTTCTCTATCGAATTGTAGGTGTCGCCTGCCGCTTCGCCGGCATTGTTCGTGGCATCCCCGAGCCTCACGACCACGCCTGCGGCAGCGCCGAGATACGAGGCGATATCGATGCCGAGGCCGCCGCTCAGATAGTCGGCACCAACGCCGCCGCTAAGGATGTCGTTGCCGTCTCCGCCGGACAGTTTGTCGCTGCCGCTGAGCCCTGCGATAACGTCGTCGCCGGCGTTGCCGAAAATAGTGTTGATGCCGGCATTGCCTTCCAGCCGATCGTCGAAGGCCGAGCCTCTCAGGTTCTCCACCGAGTTGAAAGTATCGCCCTTGGCTTCTCCGGCGTTCTTGGATGGGTCGGCGAGATTCAAACGTATCGCTGTTGCTGAGGCTTCATAGGACGCCGTGTCGGTACCGGCACCACCGCTGAGATAATCCGCGCCGACGCCGCCTGAGAGCGTGTCGTTGCCATCTCCGCCCGACAGCTTGTCGCTGCCGCCCAGTCCGGCGATGACGTCGTTGCCGGCCTCGCCGAAAATAGTGTTGATGCCGGCATTGCCTTCGAGCCGATCGCTGAAGGCGGAACTGGCGAGGTTTTCGATGGAATTGTAGGTGTCGCCTGCGGCGTCGCCGGTGTTTGTCGAGGGATCGGTGAGGCTCACGACCAAACCAGCCGAAGCATGGAGATAGCTGGCAGTGTCGATGCCGGTACCGCCGCTCAGGTAGTCCGCACCGCCGCCGCCTATCAGGGTATCATTGCCGTCGCCGCCAAAAAGTTTGTCGTCACCGACTATGCCATCGATGATGTCGTTGCCCGAGTGGCCAAGGATCGTGTTGGCCTGAGCACTGCCATACAGCCGATCACTGAACAAAGATCCATTCAGATTCTCCACAGAGAAATAGCTGTCGTCTGTGGTAATGTCGATGTCGTCCAGATCACCAAGACTTGCCACGACGCCGCTGCTGCTGTCCACATAAGAGGCGGTGTCCGTACCTAACCCTCCGTCGAGATGGTTAGAACCTGTACCCCCGATGAGCACGTCGTTGCCGCCGCCACCATTAAGAACATCGCCGCCCCCCTTTCCGTGGAGGGTGTCAGCAAATTTGGTGCCGACTATTCTGTCGAAATGAGCGGTTCCTATTAATTCAACGCCGGAAGTAGCATTTGCTGCAGAAGTATCTATTCCGCTTGGTACAGTTTTGGTCTTGGAAAAATCGAACGCACCGCCCGCCCCGACGAGCTGTATCTCCTGAATCTCATTCAAGTTTACTCTTTCAAACGACAGTAAAAATCCAATTTCTGTTGAAATAATGCCCTCTGCAATAAGTAGCTCGACGTTTTTTACCGAGTACTCTGGAATATAAGCATCGGACGCTACGAATGTATCGAATCCTTCCCCTCCATCAACGGCGCTCTTTATTGAATACGTCAAAAGAGTTGAAAACGTGTCATCGCCACTACCTCCTGCCAAATTGTCCTTTCCCTCTGAAAAATAAATTAGATCGTTTCCGTCGAAGCCATCTATATTATCATCGAAGGATGAGCCTGAAATTATGTCGTCTGCCTTTGTTGCGATTATGCCAAGCCCGTATTCTGAGTATTCGCCATCTACGCTTATTTTCTGCCCATCGGCAATCCGCGACGAAAAGTCGATGGGATTTCCATTGCTGTAAAGATTGATCCTTATGTAATTATTAGCTGTATATGAGCTAAATATTTTTTGAAACAAAGAAAGAAATTCTGTAGAAGTGCTTATACTTATTGTTGCAATATCAAGAAGTTCAACGTTCTTCACAAGAAAAAAATCGTCAGGACTGTATCTTTTGAAAAGTAATATTGTATCGGTTCCTTCTCCACCATCAACAGAAACTCGATCATTTTGATTGAATTGTCCGTACTCTCCTAGCAAAAATGTGTCATTTCCCCCTTCGCCCTTTAATGTATCAACTCCGCCGATTTTTCCTTGCACGTTGCCCTTGAACGTGTCCGCATCTGCGGTCCCGGTGATCTTGTCGTCGCCGGCGGTCAGAACATACGTTGCCATGCTTGCCCTCTCGTGCGGTCACGGTGAGCACCGGCTCTGCCGTGCTTCGCGAAATCCTGTGCCGCGACACGAATGTCCGGCAAGCTGCATCGGGTCATGGAATTGATCGCGCCTGCCTCCGGCGGCATCGGCACAGATTTGTCCCCAAACATACCCACTCTGACGTATGCCAAATACATACTGCGCAAGTCAATGTTGCATTGGAATGGATCGTTTGTTTGGCGGATGGCAGACGTTGGTCCGGAAAGATGGCGGCGCAAGCAAGATCAACGACTCCTGAAGGAATTCGGGCTCTGATAATCTGCGCAACTGCGGGTGGGTGTTCGGTCACTTTCGTTGCCTGGCTAAGAACTGGCCGGGCGGTTGTCCGCCATCCGGTTGTCTGGGCAAGCACGAGGCCGCAACCCCGCAATAACCCTTCGTTAGGCTTAATGGACGATAAAGGCGCAAGGGCCGGAAATGCCTTCGCTTCGCTGATTCCGGCTCCGGTTTCGAGATTGCTCCCGTTGACGCCCATATTGCCCCATGATATCCCATTTCGATATTCACGAAGTTGCGCGGGGAAGGGTGGCGGCGTCGATGCGTTCGGCGGCCGGCGGTGGGCTTTTGCCGCGTCCGGGCGGCTTTGCGCGCGGGATTCGGGTGCTGAGATGCGGCGGTCCGGTCGGTGGCCGCCAGGAGTGCGAGTGGGGCGCGGCGGACGTTTCGGATGATGGATCGCTTTCTGTCGAACGCCGTGAACAGGATCGATGCGAAGGGGCGCGTCTCCGTGCCGGCGCATTTCCGCGCGGTCGTGCAGAAGCGGGGCTATTGCGATCTCTATGCGCTGCGGGCGCTCGATGCGCCGGCCATGGACGTCGGCGGGCTCGACCTGCTCGACCGCTACGAGCAGCGCATCGCGCAGGAGGACCCCTTCCAGGGCGCTGCCGACGATATGTCCTTCTTCGTCCATGGCGACGGGACGTTTTTGAAGATCGACCAGGACGGCCGCATCACGATGAGCGACTTCATCCGCGCCCATACGGGCATCACGACGGAAGCGGTCTTTGTCGGTCGCGGCGCCTTCTTTCAGATATGGGAGCCGGGCCGCTTCGAGGCGCATGGCAAGGTCGTGCGGGACAGGTTGCTGAGACTCAGGCAAGTTCCGCAATCCGTTGGTGCGGGGGCGCCGGAATGATGGCGGGCCACGGCGAAGGCGACTTCGCGGTTGGCGGACCGGCCCGCCATGTTCCGGTTCTTCTCGCCGAGGTGCTGGAGGCGCTGCAGCCGGCAGCGGGCCAGGTGATCGTCGACGGCACGTTCGGCGCGGGTGGGTATACGAGGGCGATCCTCGATCGCGGCGCATCGGTGGTGGCGATCGACCGCGACCCCGACGCGATCGCCGCGGGCAAGGCGCTGGAGGCGGCGGCCGGCGGCCGGCTGAGGCTGGTCGAGGCGCCGTTCTCGTCCCTGGACGAGCATGCAGAGGCGGTCGACGGCGTCGTGCTCGACATCGGCATCTCCTCCATGCAGGTCGACCAGGCCGGACGCGGTTTCTCCTTCCGTGCCGACGGGCCGCTCGACATGCGCATGGCGCAGGCGGGCCCGTCGGCCGCCGATGTCGTCAACCGTTTCATGGCCGGCGACCTCACCCGCATCTTCGGCCTGCTCGGCGAGGAGCGGCATGCCGGCCGCATCGCCCGCATGATCGAGCGGCGGCGGGCTGAAAGGCCGTTCCTGCGCACCACGGATCTCGCCCAGTCGATCGCCGATCTCGTCGGCTTCCCGCCGCGTGAAAAGATCCATCCGGCGACCCGCGTCTTCCAGGCGCTGCGCATCTATGTGAACGACGAACTGGGCGAGCTGGCACTGGCGCTCATCGCCGCCGAGCGGGTGCTGAAGCCGGGCGGCCGGCTGGTCGTCGTCACCTTCCATTCGCTGGAGGACCGCATCGTCAAGCGCTTCATCGCCGACCGGTCCTCGGCGCCCGCCGGCTCGCGGCATCTGCCGCAGAAACACGCCGTGGTGGCGACCTTCGACAAGCGCGGCGGCGCGGTGGCGCCCGGCGAAGCCGAAATCGCCGCCAATCCGCGGGCGCGATCGGCGAAGCTGCGGGCGGCGGTCCGCACCACTGCGTCGGCGCGCCCCGCCGATCTCGGCCTGTTCGGCCTGCCGAAGCTCCCCGATCTGCGGCCAGAGAGGTAACGATGTTCCGGACAAGCGACATGGTGCTGATCGCGGTCATGGTTTCGGCCGCCGCCTTCACTTACAAGACCAAGCAGGTCGCCGAGGACCAGCTCACGCTGGTGCGCAAGCTGGAGCAGCAGATCCGCCTGGAAGAGGATTCGATCGTGCTGCTCAAGGCGGACTGGAGCCTGCTCACGCAGCCCTCGCGTCTGCAGAAGCTCACCGAGACCTATGAGGCCGACCTCAAGCTGCAGCCGACCGACGCGCGCCAGTTCGCGCGGGTCGACGAGATTCCGATCCGGCCGCTGGAAATCACGGACATCATCGGTCAGGCCTTCGACCTGCCCGACGACGGCATGGACGAAACGACGACGGGTGCGGTGCGGCAATGATGAAGTTCTGGCGCAGGAAAGCGGCCGCCGCCGCAAGCTCGACCGCCGCGATCGTCGTCGACGGTGCCCGCATGGCGACCGGCGGGCGGGCGCGGACGCGGGTCATCATGACCATGGCCGTCTTCTTCGGCATCTACGCGGCCATCGCCGGACGGCTGGTCTATTTTGGCCTGATTGAGCCAGACAACGGCTCCGGTCCGGTGGCGCGGGTCACCGCCTCGCGGCCCGACATCGTCGATCGCAACGGCCAGGTGCTGGCGACCGACATCAAGACGGCCTCGCTGTTCGCCGAGCCGCGCCGCATCGTCGACGCCGACGAGGTGATCGAAAAGCTGTCGACCGTGCTGCCCGACCTGCAGGTGGAGCAGACCTACCATAAGCTGAAGAGCGGATCGGGCTTCGTCTGGCTGAAGCGGCAGCTCACGCCGCGCCAGCAGGCCGACATCATGGCGCTCGGCCTGCCCGGCATCGGCTTCCGCACCGAGAAGCGGCGCTTCTATCCCGGCGGCCCGACCGCCTCGCACATCCTCGGCCTCACCAATATCGACAACAAGGGCATCGCCGGCCTGGAGAAGTACATCGACGACCAGGGTTTTGCCGACCTGCAGGCCACCGGTCTCGCCGTGGCCGGGGACCTGCAGCCGGTGCGGCTGTCGATCGACCTGCGTGTGCAGCACATCGTGCGCGACGAGATCGTGCGGGCGATGGAGCGTTACCACGCCATCGCCGCCGGCGCGGTCGTCCTCAACGTCAAGACCGGCGAAGTCCTGGCGATGGCGTCGGTGCCCGATTTCGATCCCAACAACCCCTTCAACGCTCTCGACAAGGACCGCCTGAACCGCATGTCGGCCGGCGTCTACGAGATGGGTTCGACCATCAAGAGCTTCACCACGGCGATGGCGCTGGATTCCGGCAAGGTGACGCTGGAGAGCCGCTTCGACGCCACCCGACCGATCACCATCGGCCGCCAGACTATCCGCGACTTCCACGGCAAGGGCAGGGTGCTCAGCGTGCCGGAGGTCTTCATCTATTCCTCCAACATCGGCTCGGCGCGCGAGGCGGACGTGGTCGGCATCGAGGGACATCGCGAGTTCCTGCACCGTCTCGGCCTGCTCGACCGCATGCAGACGGAGTTGCCGGAGGTGGCGCGGCCGACCGAGCCGAGGATATGGAAGAAGGTGCATTCGATCACCGCCGCCTTCGGTCACGGCTTCACGACGACGCCATTGCAGACCGCCGTCGGCGCAGCCGCGCTGATGAGCGGCAAGCTGCTGCCGCCGACCTTCCTGCCGCGTTCCGAAGACGAAGCTGATGCCGTCGGCCAAAAGGTCGTTTCCGACTACACGGTGGAATCGATGCGCTATCTCTACAAGCTGAACGCCACCAAGGGTTCGGGCGGTTCGGGTGCGCGGGCGCAGGTTCCCGGCTATCGCGTCGGCGGCAAGACCGGGACGGCCGAGAAGGTGGTCAACGGGCGTTACGCCAAGAACGTGCGCTTCAACGCCTTCGTGGCGGCGTTTCCCATGGACGACCCGCAATACATTGTACTCTCCGTCGTAGACGAGCCGAAACCAGAAAAGCCGGGCATGGCCGCCACGTCGGGTCTGAACGCCGCGCCGATCGTTGCCAACATCATCCGCCGTTCGGCTTCCCTGCTTGGCGTGAAGCCCGAATTCGGACAAGAAGGCGAGGCAACGCTGGTCTCGACGCAGTGATTCCCTGGCGCGCCGGCAAAGCGCGCCGTTTGTTTACGCAGGCCGCAAAGAACAACGAAGAAAAGATGAAGCTCGCCGACCTCGCCGCTGTTCTTCCCGTCGCGCCGGGCTTGCCCGCAGACCTGGAAGTGGCCGGCATAACCTCGGATTCGCGCGCGGTCCGGCCGGGAATGATCTTCGTGGCCGTGCCCGGGGTGAAGGCGGACGGCTCGGCTTTTGCCGCGGATGCCGAAGCACGGGGAGCCGTGGCGGTGATCACAGGCAGGCAGACCGCGCCGGCTCGGCTGGCCGTGCCCGTCATACCCGTGGACGACCCACGCTTGGCGCTGGCGCGGATCGCGGCGCGTTTTTACGGCCGCCAGCCGCAGACGATGGTCGCGGTGACTGGCACCAGCGGCAAGACCTCGGTCGTTTCCTTCACGCGCCAGATCTGGGAGCAGGTCGGATTTCGCGCCGCAAGCATCGGCACGACCGGCGTCATCGCGCCCGGCCGCAACGACTACGGCTCGCTGACGACGCCCGATCCGATCGCGCTGCACATGTTGCTCGCCGAGCTCGCGGCGGCCGGCGTCGACCACGCGGCGATGGAGGCCTCCAGCCACGGCCTCGTCCAGCGGCGGCTGGACGGCGTGCGGCTCGCCGCCGGCGCCTTCACCAATCTCGGCCGCGACCACATGGACTACCATCCGACCGTGGAGGATTATCTCGCGGCCAAGCTCAGGCTGTTCGACACGCTGCTGCCCAGGGGGGCGCCGGCCGTCATCTTTGCCGACGACGCCTATTCCGCCCCGACGATCGAGGCGGCGCGGGCCGCAGGCCTTGCCGTGCATACCGTCGGCCGCCACGGCGATTTCCTGACGCTGAAGCGGGTGGAGCACGAGCGCTACCGCCAGCGTGCCGAGATCGAGCATGCCGGCGTGATCCACGAGATCGACCTGCCGCTCGCCGGCGATTTCCAGATCTACAACGCGCTGGTCGCCGCCGGGCTCGCCATCGCCACCGGAACCGATGCTTCCAAAGCCCTGAAGGCGCTGGAGAAACTGAAGGGCGCACCGGGTCGCCTCGATCTCGTCGGGACGGCGGCCAATGGCGCGCCGGTCTATGTCGACTATGCCCACAAGCCCGAAGCTCTGGAGAACGTGCTGTCCTCCGTCCGGCCGTTCACCACCGGGCGGGTTATCGTGGTGTTCGGCTGCGGTGGCGACCGCGACCGCGGCAAGCGCCCGATCATGGGCGAAATCGCGACCCGGCTGGCCGACGTGACGATCGTCACCGACGACAATCCGCGCTCCGAGGTGCCGGCCGATATCCGTGCCGCCATCCTCGCCGCCGCGCCGGGCGCCATCGAGATCGGCGATCGGCACGAGGCGATCCGTGCGGCCGTCGACATGCTCAAGGCCGGGGATACGCTGATCGTCGCCGGCAAGGGCCACGAGGAGGGCCAGACCATCGGGGCGGAAACGCTGCCGTTCTCCGACCACGAGGAGGTGCGCAAGGCTCTCCGGGAGCGCGCCGCATGAGCCTGCTGTGGACGAGCGAGGAGCTGATCGCGGCGATGGACGGTCGTCCGGTCGGCGCGATGCCCGGCGGGATCGGCGGCATCTCGATCGACAGCCGCACGCTGCGGCCGGGCGATGCGTTCTTCGCCATCAAGGGCGAGGCGATGGACGGCCACGACTTCGCCACCGCCGCGATCAAGGCGGGGGCGGCCCTGCTCGTCGTGGCGCAAGGCAAGCTGCCGGCGCTCGGGAGGCTGACGGTGCCGATGATCGTGGTGCCGGACGTGCTCGTCGCCCTCGAAAAGGCGGGAATGGCGGCGCGGGCGCGAAGCAAGGCGAAAATCATCGCCGTCACCGGCTCGGTCGGCAAGACCACCACCAAGGAAGCGCTGCGGCACGTGCTGTCGGCGGCAGGCAAGGTGCATGCGTCCGACAAGTCCTTCAACAATCACTGGGGCGTGCCGCTGACGCTGGCGCGCATGCCGGCCGATTGCGACTACGCCGTCTTCGAGATCGGCATGAACCATCCCGGCGAGATCCGGCCGCTGGTGAAGATGGTGCGTCCGCATGTCGCCATCGTCACCTTGATCGCCGCCGCCCATCTCGGTTTCTTCAACAGCCTCGACGAGATCGCCCGCGCCAAGGCCGAGATCTTCGAGGGGATCGAGCCGAACGGCTACGCCCTGCTCAACCGCGACGACGGGCGCTGGAAGCTGCTGGAGCGGCTGGCGCGCGACGCCGGCGTCAAGAACGTCGTCGGCTTCGGCGAGAACGCGCGCGCCCAGGTGCGGCTGACCAAATGCGAACTCGCCGCCGACCACTCGCTGATCTCCGTCAAGATCGGCGGCAAGGAGATCGAGGCGCGGGTCGGGGCGCCAGGGCGGCACTTCGTCCAGAACGCGCTCGCGGTGCTCGGCGCGGCGCGGCTGGTCGGCGCCGACCTCAAGGCCGTTGTCGCCGCGCTGGCGGAGCTCGTTCCGGAGACCGGCCGCGGCCGGCAGCATCGGCTCGGCACGGAGAGCGGCGCCTTCACGCTGATCGACGAGAGCTACAACGCCAATCCGGCCTCCATGAAGGCGGCGATCGAGCTGCTCGAGGCGACGCCGGTTACGGCCGAAGGCCGGCGCATCGCCGTCCTCGGCGACATGCTGGAGCTCGGCAGCCACTCGGCGAAACTGCATGCCGGGCTCGCCCGGGTGATCTCGGAGACGCACACCGACATCGTGCTGATGGCCGGGCCGCAGATGAAGAACCTTGCCGACACGCTGCCCGGCGACATTCGCAAGGAATACCGCCCGAGCGTCGACGATCTGAAGCCGATCCTGCTGGACGCGGTCCGGCCCGGCGACGTGGTCATGGTCAAATCTTCCAAGGGGATCGGCTTCTCGAAGCTGGTCGAAGCGCTCCTCAACCGGTTCCCGGCGCAAGCCGGCGGCCAGAAACCAACCTGACCGCGGGCTCCGGGGGACGCATGCTCACGCTTCTCGTCAGTTTTTCCGACCATGTCTCGGTCTTCAACATCTTCCGCTACATCACCTTCCGGACTGGCGGTGCGCTGATCACGGCGGCGCTGCTGGTCTTCATCTTCGGGCCGCGCATCATCGACTCGCTGCGGATACGCCAGGGCAAGGGCCAGCCGATCCGCGCCGACGGGCCGCAGACGCATTTCAAGAAGGCCGGCACGCCCACCATGGGCGGCCTGATGATCATCTCCGGCATCGTCGGCTCGACCCTGCTGTGGGCCAACGTTACCAGCGTCTATGTCTGGGTGGTGCTGCTGGTGACGCTCGGCTTCGGCGCGATCGGCTTCTACGACGACTACCTCAAAGTGACGAAGCAGTCGCATCTCGGTCTCTCCGGCCGGGCGCGGCTCGGCATCGAGTTCGTCATCGCCGCGATTGCCGCCTGGGTGATCATGCAGAACGGCCAGGCGCCGTTCTCCTCCTCGCTCACCTTTCCGTTCATCAAGGATTTTCTGCTCAACCTCGGCTGGTTCTTCATTCCGTTCGCCTGCCTGGTCGTGGTGGGCGCAGGCAATGCGGTGAACCTCACCGACGGCCTGGACGGGCTCGCCATCGTGCCGATCATGATCGCGGCCGCCTCGTTCGGCGTCATCGCTTACCTGTCGGGCAACGCCGTGTTCGCCGACTACCTGCAGATCCACTTCGTGCCCGGCACCGGCGAGCTCGCCGTCATCCTCGGCGCGGTCATTGGGGCCGGGCTCGGTTTTCTCTGGTTCAATGCCCCGCCGGCGGCGATCTTCATGGGCGACACCGGCTCGCTGGCGCTGGGCGGCCTGATCGGCACGATCGCCGTGGCCACCAAGCACGAGATCGTGCTTGCCATCATCGGCGGGCTGTTCGTCATGGAAGCGCTGTCGGTCATCATCCAGGTCGGCTTCTTCAAGATGACCGGCAAGCGGGTGTTCCTGATGGCGCCGATCCACCACCATTTCGAAAAGCTCGGCTGGACGGAAAGCCAGGTCGTGATCCGCTTCTGGATCATCGCCGTGATCCTGGCGCTGGTCGGCCTTTCCAGCCTCAAGCTGCGGTAGCCCAGGATGATTCCAGCCCGCTCCTTTGCCGGAAAGAAGGTCGCGCTGTTCGGGCTCGGCGGCTCGGGCATCGCCACCGGCCGCGCCCTGGTCGAGGGCGGGGCGGAGGTGCTCGCCTGGGACGACAATCCGGAGAGCGTGGCGCGCGCCGAGGTCGAGGCCATCGCGGTCGGCGACCTGCGCGCCGCCGACTGGAGCGGTTTTTCCAGCTTCGTGCTGTCGCCGGGCGTGCCGCTGACCCATCCCAAGCCGCACTGGACGGTCGAGCTGGCGCGCGGCGCCGGCGTCGAGGTCATCGGCGATGTCGAACTGTTCGCCCGCGAGCGCATTGCCCAGGCACCTGCTGCGCCTTTCGTCGCCATCACCGGGACCAACGGCAAGTCGACCACCACCGCGCTCACCGCGCATATCCTGAGGTCGGCCGGCCGCGACACCCAGATGGGCGGCAATATCGGCCGCGCCGTGATGACGCTCGATCCGCTCGCCGCCGACCGCTTCTACGTGGTCGAGTGCTCGTCCTACCAGATCGACCTTGCCCCCTCGATCAACCCAACGGCCGGCGTCCTGCTTAACCTGACGCCCGACCATCTCGACCGCCACGGCACCATGCAGCACTACGCGGCGATCAAGGAGCGGCTGGTCTCGGGCAGCGACACCGCCATCATCGGCGTCGACGACATCTACTGCACCCAGATCGCGGACCGGCTGGAAAAGGCCGGCAGGCAGGTGGTGCGCATCTCCAAGCGGCTGCCGCTGCCCGACGGCTACTTTGCCGACGGCACCAGCCTGATGGAAGCGATCGACGGCCGCTACAGCCGCATCGCCTTCCTCGAGGGCATCGGCTCGCTGCGCGGCCAGCACAATGCGCAGAATGCGCTCGCCGCGGTCGCGGCCTGTCTGAAGGTCGGGCTCGATCTTGGCGAGATTCAGTCCGGGCTGGAGAGCTTTCCGGGCCTTGCCCACCGCATGGAGCAGGTGGGCCGCAAGGGCAACGTGCTTTTCGTCAACGATTCCAAGGCGACCAATGCCGATGCTTCGGCGCCGGCACTCTCCAGCTTCCCGCGCATCTACTGGATCGCCGGCGGCCTGCCGAAGGAGGGCGGCATCGAGCCGCTGCGATCCTATTTCGGCCGCATCGCCAAGGCCTATCTGATCGGCGAGGCCGCTCCCGCCTTTTCCGCGACGCTCGGCGAAGCGGTGCCTTACGAGATCTCCGGAACGCTGGCCGCGGCCGTCGAGCACGCGGCGCGCGACGCGGCGGAGGACGCGGCCGGCGAAGCCGTCGTCCTGCTTTCGCCGGCCTGCGCCAGCTTCGACCAGTTCCGCAACTTCGAGGTGCGCGGCGATGCCTTCCGGGCCGCCGTGCACGCCATTCCCGACATTGTGCCCATCGGAGGGACATGCTGATGCAGAGCAGCCGTCTGGACCGCAGCCCGGTCGCCGTCTGGTGGCGGACGATCGACCGCTGGTTCCTCGCCGCATTCCTGTCGCTGATGGGCCTGGGCATCCTGCTGTCCTTCGCGGCCAGCCCGGCGGTGGCCGAGCGCATCGGCCTCGACAGCTTCCATTTCGCCACCCGGCAGATCGTCTACATGATCCCGGCGCTGGCGGCGATGCTCGCCGTGTCCTTCCTCACGCCGCGGGAGGTCCGGCGGCTCGCCGTCGTCATGCTCGGTGGCGCGCTGCTGCTCATGGTCGCGGTGCTCTACATCGGCGTCGAGGTGAAGGGCGCACACCGTTGGGTATCGCTCTTCGGCGTGTCCGTTCAGCCGTCCGAGTTCATGAAGCCGGCCTTCGTCATCATCTGTGCCTGGCTGTTCGCGGAGAAGGCGCGCAACCCGCACATTCCCGGCAACCTGCTGGCGCTGCTGTTGCTCTGCCTCGTGGTGGCGCTGCTGGTGCTGCAGCCCGACCTCGGCCAGACGATCCTGACGATCAGCACCTGGGGCGTGATGTTCTTCATGGCCGGCATGCCATGGTTCTGGATCATCGGCATCGGCTCCCTGGCGGTCGTGGGCGTGTTCGGCGCCTATGTGACCTTCGACCATTTCGCCGGCCGCATCGACCGCTTCCTGACCGGCGAGGGCGACAGGTATCAGGTGGATATGGCGCTCGACGCGTTGCTCAACGGCAGATGGTTCGGCGTCGGTCCGGGCGAGGGCGTCTACAAGAAGATGATCCCGGACAGCCATGCCGATTTCGTGTTCGCGGTGGCCGGCGAGGAATACGGATTGATCATGTGTTTCCTAATCATGGCGCTGTTCGCCTTCGTGGTGCTTCGGGGCTTGAAAACGGCGCTGAGGGAGCAGGACGATTTTACCCGCTATGCCGTGTCCGGCCTGGTCGCCGTGTTCGGCTTCCAGTCGATCATCAACATGGGCGTGAACCTGCAGATGATGCCGGCCAAGGGCATGACGCTGCCCTTCATCTCCTATGGCGGCTCGTCGCTGATCGCAGTCGCCGTGTCGATGGGCATGGTGCTGGCGCTGACGCGCAAGAAGCCTGAAGGGCGCAAGCGACCCGGGATCGCCATGATGGCGCGGCACGCTCTGCCCGCCGAATAGCATGGCGAAGGGGACGATCCTGCTGGCTGCCGGGGGAACGGGTGGCCATCTCTTTCCTGCCGAGGCGCTGGCCCACGAACTGGCGGCGCGCGGCTGGTCGGTGCATCTGGCGACCGACGGCCGCGCCGAGCGTTATGCCGGCAGCTTTCCGGCCGAAGCCGTCCATCCGATCGCCTCGGCGACCATCGGAGCCCGCAACCCGGTGGCGCTGCTTCGCGCCTTCTGGACGATCTGGCGAGGCGTGCGCCAGGCCTCCGCGGTGATCGGCAGGATCAAGCCTGCCGTCGTCATCGGCTTCGGCGGCTATCCGACCGTGCCGCCGCTCTATGCCGCGACCCGCCGCAAGGTGCCGACGCTGATCCACGAGCAGAACGCGGTGATGGGGCGCGCCAACAAGGCGCTGGCAGGCCGCGTCGACGCGATCGCCGGCGGTTTCCTCGAAAAAGGCGACAGCGGCGTCGCGGCGAAGATCGTTGCCACCGGCAATCCCGTCCGCCCGGCCGTGCTGGAGGCGGCAAGGCAGCCGTATGATGCTCCGCAAGTCGGAGGACCGTTCCGGCTGCTGGTGTTCGGCGGCAGCCAGGGCGCGCAGTTCTTCTCGGAGGCGGTCCCCGCGGCGATCGCGAAACTCTCCGAGGGTCAATGCAGGCGGCTGAGCGTCGTGCAGCAGGCCCGCAAGGAGGACGCCGAGCAGGTCAGGCAGGCTTATGCGGATCTGGGCGTTCCGGCCGAAATCTCGCCCTTCTTCACCGACATGGCGGCGCGCATCGCCGCCGCCCATCTCGTCATGTCGCGTTCCGGCGCCTCGACGGTCTCGGAGATCGCCGTTATCGGCCGGCCGGCGCTGCTGGTGCCCTTTCCGCATGCGCTCGACCACGACCAGGCGGCCAATGCAGCGGCGTTGGCTGCGGTGGGTGGGGCGGAAGTGCACCCCCAGGCGACGTTGTCGGCGGAGCGCATCGCCGAGCTGATCGGCGGGCTGATGGACGACCCGGCGCGGCTCTCCGCTATGGCATCTGCCGCGAAGTCAGCCGGCAAACCGGATGCGGCGCGGTTGCTCGCCGACCTCACAGAGGCTATTGCCGAAGGGAGGACGACAAGCGAATTCGGACAGGGAGCGCGCTCATGAAGATGCCGCAGAGCATCGGACCGGTGCATTTCATCGGCATTGGCGGCATCGGCATGAGCGGCATCGCCGAAGTGCTGCGCAATCTCGGCTACCGCGTGCAGGGCTCCGACCAGGCCGACGGCGCCAATGTGCAGCGGCTGCGCGACAACGGCATCGAGTGCTTCGTCGGCCACCGCGCCGAGAATCTTGGCGATGCCGAGGTGGTCGTCGTGTCGACGGCGATCAAGAAGTCCAATCCCGAGTTGATGGCGGCGCGCGAAAAACTGCTGCCGATCGTGCGGCGCGCCGAGATGCTGGCCGAGCTGATGCGCTTCCGTCAGGCCGTCGCCATCGGCGGCACGCATGGCAAGACGACCACCACCTCCATGGTGGCGGCGCTGCTCGATGCCGGCGGGCTCGACCCGACGGTCATCAACGGCGGCATCATCAACGCCTACGGCACCAATGCCCGCATGGGCGCCGGCGACTGGATGGTGGTGGAGGCCGACGAGAGCGACGGCACCTTCCTGAAGCTGCCCGCCGACATTGCCGTCGTCACCAACATCGATCCCGAGCACCTCGACCACTATGGCAGCTTCGACAAGGTGCGCGAGGCGTTCCGGCAGTTCGTCGAGAACGTGCCGTTCTACGGCTTCGGCGTCATGTGCACCGACCATCCGGAAGTGCAGACGCTGGTCGGCCGCATCGAGGACCGCAGGGTCATCACCTACGGCGAGAACGCGCAGGCAGACGTGCGCTTCAGCCGGCACCGCATGACCAATGGCTCGTCGCTGTTCGACGTGATCATCCGCAACCGCAAGACGGGCGCGGATACGGCGATCCCGGATTTGCTCCTGCCGATGCCCGGCCGCCACAACGTGTCGAACGCCACTGCCGCGATTGCCGTCGCATACGAACTCGGCCTCTCCGCCGATGCCATCCGCAAGGGCCTGTCGACCTTCGGCGGCGTCAAGCGCCGTTTCACGCCGACCGGCACGTGGAACGGGGTGCGCATCTTCGACGACTACGGCCATCACCCGGTCGAGATCAAGGCGGTGCTGCGGGCGGCGCGCGAGGCGACCGAAGGCAGGGTGATCGCCATCACCCAGCCGCACCGCTTCACGCGGCTGCGCGATCTGTTCGACGATTTTTCCGCCTGCTTCAACGATGCCGACACCATCCTCGTGGCGCCTGTCTATGCGGCGGGCGAGGACCCGATCGAAGGCGTCAATTCGGAAACCCTGGCGCAGCGCATCCGCGCCGGCGGCCATCGCGACGCCCGCTACATCGAGGGGCCGGCGGCGGTGGCGCCCGTGGTGCGCGAACTCGCCAGGCCGGGCGACTTCGTCGTCTTCCTCGGCGCCGGCAACATCACGCAATGGGCCTACGCCCTGCCCGGGGAACTGGGCGGCGAGGCGGCATGACGCGCGGCCAGGATCTTCTTGCCGGCCTCGGCGACAGGCTTGCCGGCCTGCGTGGCCGTATTACCGCCGATGCGGAGATGGACAAGATCACCTGGTTCCGCGCCGGCGGCACCGCCGATGCGCTGTTCCAGCCGGCCGACGAGAAGGACCTTGCCACCTTCCTGAAGGCCGTGCCCGAGGAAATCCCGATCACCGTCGTCGGCATCGGCTCCAATCTGCTGGTGCGCGAAGGCGGCATCCCCGGCTTCGTGGTGCGGCTGTCGGCCAAGGGTTTCGGCGAGGCGGAACTGGCTGCGCCGACGCGCATCCGCGCCGGGGCGGCCACTCCGGACAAGCGCGTCGCGGCGCTGGCGCTTGAGGCGGGCATCGGCGGCTTTCATTTCTATCACGGCATTCCCGGCGCCATCGGCGGAGCGCTGCGCATGAATGCCGGTGCCAACGGCGTCGAGACGCGCGAGCGCGTCGTCGAGGTGCGGGCACTCGACCGCAAGGGCAAGGTCCACAAGCTGTCCAATGCCGATATGGGCTATGCCTATCGATATTCCTCGGCGCCTGCCGAGCTGATCTTCACATCGGCGTTGTTCGAGGGTTTTGCCGAGGAGCGCGACGCCATCAAGGCGGCGATGGACGCGGTGCAGCATCACCGCGAGACGGTGCAGCCGATACGCGAGAAGACCGGGGGATCGACCTTCAAGAATCCCGAAGGAACCTCGGCGTGGAAGGAGATCGACAAGGCCGGCTGCCGCGGCTTGATGATCGGTGGGGCGCAGATGTCGCCGATGCATTGCAACTTCATGATCAACACCGGCAACGCCACCGGCTACGACCTCGAATTTTTGGGCGAAACGGTACGGGCGCGGGTTCTCGAAACGTCCGGAATACGGCTGCATTGGGAGATCAAGCGCATCGGCCGCTTCAAGCCCGGGCATGAGGTGCAGGAGTTTTTGGGGCAGTTGTTGTAGGCCGCCGGGACGTTTCCCGGTTACATAGTCGCTGGCTCCCGGGGGCCTTTGAACTCTCCTTTCCCGCCATGCGCGAGCGGAAGGAATGCCAAATGGCGAAGCTGAGCGCAGGCGTTCTCGTTTACCGGCGGACCGCTGGTGCGGTGGAGGTGCTGCTGGTGCATCCCGGCGGCCCTTTCTGGCGCCTGAAGGATCTGGGTGCCTGGTCGATCCCAAAGGGCGAGTATGTCGAGAGCGAGGACCCGGAAGCCGTGGCGCGCCGGGAATTCACCGAGGAGACGGGATGGACGCTCGACGGCGATCTTGCCCCGCTCGGAACGGTCCGCCAGGGCGGTGGCAAAGTGGTGACCGCCTTCGCAGCGGAGGGCGACTTCGATGTAAATACCCTTCAGAGCAATGCGTTCGAACTGGAATGGCCACCACGCAGCGGCCGGATTCAGTCCTTTCCCGAAGTCGATCGCGCGGCCTGGTTCCGACCTCAAGAGGCGACCGAAAAGATGATCGTCGGGCAGAGGCCGCTTCTGCGGCGCCTGCCGCGGTCGTGAGCGAATGCAGCGTGGGTGGCGTCCGCCGCAGCATCGCGATCAGGTACCAGCCGCAACCTGCGGTGAGTCCAAAATGCCATAGTCGGCCGGCGAATTTCTGTCAGGAAGTCACGAATTTCGATTTCCCGGAAATCAATGCTTGCCACGGAATCCATGGTCTGATTCTTTGGCTTGAAAGCGTTTCCTGATTTGAGTCGTGTGGTGCGTAGCTGGCGAGGAGGCTCGCCGGAACGGCCGGGACTCTGTCCGGACGCGATGGTGGTGCGTAGCGCTCGAGGGGATTGCGGAGTATGTCGAAAAAGCACGTTGCTGTTCTCCATGGCGGTTTCTCGTCGGAGCGGCCCGTGTCTCTTTCGTCGGGCAATGCCTGCGCCGATGCGCTGGAGGCGGCGGGCTACAGGGTTACCCGGGTCGATGTCGGCCGTGACATCGGCGCGGTGCTGGCCGAGCTCAAGCCGGACGTCGCCTTCAATGCGCTGCACGGGCCGTTCGGCGAAGATGGGACCATCCAGGGTGTGCTGGAGTTCCTCTCCATTCCCTACACGCATTCCGGTGTGCTCGCCTCGGCGCTGGCCATGGACAAGGAGCAGGCGAAGAAAATCGCTAGGGCAGCGGGGATTCCTGTTGCGGAATCGCGGATCATGGATCGCCATGCCATCCAGAACCAGCATCCGATGAAGCCGCCCTATGTCGTGAAGCCGGTCAATGAGGGGTCGAGCTTCGGCGTCGTGATCGTCAAGGAGGGGCAATCCTTCCCGCCGCAGGTCATCTCCTCGCCGGATTGGAAATATGGCGACCGCGTCATGGTCGAGCGCTACGTCCACGGGCGCGAGCTCACCTGCGCCGTCATGGGCGATGTGGCGCTCGGCGTCTGCGAGATCGTGCCGACCGGCCATTCCTTCTACGATTACGACTCGAAATATGCGCCGGGCGGATCAAAACACGTCGTTCCCGCTAAAATTTCACTAAATATTTACCAAAAGATACAGACACTGGCCCTCAAGGCTCATCAAGCAATCGGCTGCCGGGGCGTCTCCCGGTCGGATTTCCGCTACGACGATCGCCATTCCGAAAATGGCGAGGTCGTGTGGCTGGAGGTCAATACCCAGCCCGGCATGACGCCGACGTCGCTCGTACCGGAGATTGCCGCTGAAGCGGGCCATTCCTTCGGTGAATTGTTGAGTTGGATGGTGGAGGACGCGTCGTGTTCGCGTTGAGGGCGGGGCAGGGCAGGAGGGCGGCGGGCGTGCCGGGCGCCTCCTCGCAGGCTGACCGCTTCGTGCTGCCGCGCTGGCTGCGGCGGCCGGTCAGGCTGTTCGCGCGGCTCGGCACCGGCGACTTCGTCCCGCCGCGCTTTGCTGCAACCATGGCGACGGCGGCGCTGTTCGCCGTCACCGGTGTTTACGGAACCTATGTCGGTGGCCGGATGCTGGAAGTGGCGCAGGCGGTTACCGCGCGCACCGGCTTTGCTGTCGACCAGGTGAGGGTCGTCGGGCATCGCGAAACGTCCGAGATCGACATCCTCGAAAAGCTCGACCTGACCGGCTGGACCTCGCTGATCGGCTTCGACGTCGACGATGCGCGGGACCGTGTCGCGGCGCTTCCCTGGGTCGAGGTCGCCTCCGTGCGCAAGGTCTATCCGGAGACGCTCGAAATCCGCATCACCGAGCGCGAGCCCTTCGCCATCTGGCAGCACGACAACCAGCTCTCCATCATCGGCAGGAAGGGCAATGTGATCGTGCCGTTCACCGGCGGGCGCCATGCCGATCTGCCGCTCGTCGTCGGGGCCGGGGCGGCGGAACGCGCGGCGGCCTTTGTCGACGAGATGGCGAAATATCCCGATCTCGCCGCGCGCGTGAAGGGCTACATCCTGGTCGCCGGCCGTCGCTGGGATCTGCGGCTGGACAATGGCATGACCGTTAGGCTGCCCGAGGCTGGAGTGGATGCGGCGGTCGCGGCGCTTTTGCGCATGGAACGGGAGCAGAGCCTGTTCAAGCGCCAGCTGGCGGCCATCGATCTCAGGTTTTCCGACCGCCTGGTGCTGCAGCTCACGCCCGAGGCGGCCGAAAGCCGGCAGGCCGATATCGCCAATGCCGGCAAGAAGAAATCCAAGCCGGAGAAGCGCATATGAGTTGGCTTGGCGGACAGAAGGACGGCAGCCAGCGCAAATCCGGCATCGTCACCGTGCTCGATGTCGGCTCGAGCAAGATCTGCTGCGTGGTCGCCCAGCTGAAGCCCTGCGAGCCCAGCCAGCTGCTGCGCGGCCGCACCCACAAGATCAGGGTGATCGGGATCGGCCATCAGAAGTCGCACGGCGTGAAGTCGGGCGTGGTCGTCGATCTCGACCGCGCCGAGCAGGCGATCCGGCTCGCCGTCGACGCGGCCGAGCGCATGTCGGGACTGACCGTCGATTCCCTTCTCGTCAATCTGACCTCGGGGCGTCTCAAGAGCCATGCCTATTCCGCCACCGTCAATCTCGGCGGCCATGAGGTCGACGAGGGCGACATAAGGCGGGTGCTCGCCGCCGGCGCCAAGCAGGCGCTGAAGGCCGAGCGCGAGGTGGTGCACGCGCTGCCCGTCGCATTCTCGCTCGATGCCGAGCGCGGCGTGCGCGATCCGCGCGGCATGGTCGGCGAGACGCTCGGCGTCGACATGCATGTGCTCACCGGCGACGCCGCGCCGCAGCGCAACCTCGAGCTCTGCGTCAACCGCTCGCACCTGTCGGTCGAGCGACTGGTGGCGACGCCTTATGCCAGCGGCCTTGCCGCGCTGGTCGACGACGAGCTCGAAATGGGCGCGGCCTGTATCGACATGGGTGGCGGCACGACGACGATCTCGGTCTTCGCCGACGGCAAGTTCGTGCATGCGGATGCGATCGCCATCGGCGGCACGCATGTGACGCTCGACATGGCCAAGGGCCTGTCCACGAGCTTCGACGATGCCGAACGCCTGAAGGTCATGCATGGCTCGGCGCTGCCGGGCAGTGCCGACGATCGGGACATCGTGACGGTGCAGCCGATCGGCGGAGACGAGACCGACATCCATCTGCAGGTGCCGCGCTCGGTGATGACGCGCATCATCCGGGCCCGCGTCGAAGAGACGCTGGAGCTGCTGCGCGACCGGTTGAACAAGTCGGGCTACGGCAATGTCGTGGGTAAGCGCGTGGTGCTGACCGGCGGCGCCAGCCAGCTTGCCGGGCTGCCGGACGCGGCGCGACGCATTTTAGGCCGCAATGTCCGGGTGGGACGCCCGCTCGGCGTGGCAAGCTTGCCCGAAGCTGCCAAGGGGCCGGCTTTTTCGGCTGCGGTCGGCTTGATGATTTATCCGCAGGTCGCCAGTTTCGAGGACGACAGAATCAGCGGCAACACGAGATTGCGCATGAGCGGGACGGGCGGCCGGCTGCAGCGCATGGGTCAGTGGTTGAGAGACAGTTTCTAGTATTCGGCGGGGCAAGCCCCAGAAACAGCCGCGGCGGCGATGCGGCAGGAAGGCAGAGGACGAAAGAAATGCCCATTAATCTCCAGAGACCGGACATCACCGAGCTCAAGCCCCGGATCACCGTGTTCGGCGTCGGGGGTGGCGGCGGCAATGCCGTCAACAACATGATCACGGCGGGTCTTCGCGGCGTCGATTTCGTTGTTGCGAACACCGACGCGCAGGCGCTCACCATGTCGAAGTCCGAGCGGCTGATCCAGCTCGGCGCGCATGTCACCGAAGGCCTCGGCGCCGGCTCGCAGCCGGAAGTCGGCCGCGCCGCCGCCGAGGAGTGCATCGACGAGATCGTCGACCACCTCTCCAACACGCATATGTGCTTCGTCACCGCCGGCATGGGTGGTGGCACCGGCACCGGCGCTGCCCCGGTGGTCGCCAGGGCGGCCCGCGAAAAGGGCATCCTCACCGTCGGCGTCGTCACCAAGCCGTTCCATTTCGAAGGCCAGCGCCGCATGAAGACCGCTGACTTCGGCATCGAGGAGCTGCAGAAGAGCGTCGATACGCTGATCGTCATTCCGAACCAGAATCTGTTCCGGCTCGCCAATGACAAGACCACCTTCGCCGACGCCTTCGCCATGGCCGACCAGGTGCTCTATTCGGGCGTCGCCTGCATCACCGACCTGATGGTCAAGGAAGGCCTGATCAACCTCGACTTCGCCGACGTGCGCTCCGTCATGCGCGAGATGGGCAAGGCGATGATGGGCACCGGCGAGGCCTCCGGCGAGGGCAGGGCGATGGCGGCGGCGGAAGCCGCGATCTCCAACCCGCTGCTCGACGAGACCTCGATGCGCGGCGCCAAGGGCCTGCTGATCTCGATCACCGGCGGCCGCGACCTGACGCTGTTCGAGGTCGACGAGGCTGCGACCCGCATCCGCGAGGAAGTGGATCAGGATGCCAACATCATCCTCGGCGCCACCTTCGACGAAGAACTCGAGGGCGTGATCCGCGTGTCCGTGGTGGCGACCGGCATCGACAAGTCGGCCGAGCAGATGGCACAGGCGCCGATCGCCATCCGCCAGGCGCCGCCGAAGCCGCAGCCGCGTCCGGTCGCGGACGGCAGGGTCGCCCCGGCGGAAGCGCCGCGCGCCGACATGCGTGCTGCCGACCCGGTCGCCGAGGCGATCCGCATGGCCGAACAGAACGCCGCGACGGCGGCGGCGCGTCCGCAGCCTGCTGCGGCCGAGGACTTCCGGCCGCAGAGCAAGCTGTTCCAGGCGCAGCAGCCGGAGCCCGTCGCGGTCCGCCAGCCGGCGCCGCAGCCGGCCGCGCCGGTCCAGATGGCCGAGGAGATGCAGCCTGTCGTCCTGCAGCCTGTTGCCGCTCAGCCGGTCGAAGCCGTGCAGCGTCAGGCCCCGGCGCCGCAGCCGGCTGCCGCCGCCCCGCGCATGCCCAGGGTCGAAGACTTTCCGCCGATGGTGAAGGCGGAGGCGGAAGCCAAGGCCCGTCCTGCCGAGCAGGAGGATCGCGGTCCGATCGGCCTGCTCAAGCGGCTGACGGTCGGCCTGACCCGCCGCGAGGAGGAGCCGGCACGGCTCGAGCCGGCGCAGCCGCGCGAGCCCAGACTGCGCCAGCCGGCACCCGAGGCGCGTCGCCTCGGCAGCCAGGACCCGCAGGTCTACGCCCCGCGTCGCGGCCAGCTCGATGACCAGGGCCGGCTCACGCCGCAGGCGCGCGCGACTCATGAGGACGACCAGCTCGAGATTCCCGCATTCCTTCGCCGGCAGGCGAACTGAGGCGTAAACGCTCGTTAACAAAACGGCGCGGAAGGGTTTTTCACCACCCATCCGCGCCGTTTGTTTATGAAGGATAATCAAGGCGTTACCGTTGCCGCGCGACGCCGCTCGGCGGTAACACAGAGTAAGAAACCGTGATTTGGAGAGAGCCTTCCGGAAGACTATCTTCGCCACCGAAAGATGGCAGGAATTGGACTGCGGAAAGCCGCTTCTGCCGAGACGAAATATCCGCGGGTTGGGAAGGGTCCGCGGTCTTGAGCATGAATGGCTTATGGGGACGAATTTGCACGACTATCAGACCACGGTGAAATCGTGCGTGACGCTGTCCGGCATTGGCGTCCACAACGGCAAGCCGGTGACGATCCGCTTCCTTCCGGCCGACCCGGATACGGGAGTCGTCTTCGTCTATAGCGGCGAGCAGGGTGCGGGCCGCCAGGTTCCGGCCCTGGTTTCGGAAGTCGGCGCGACCGCCTTCTGCACGGTGCTGGGCGCGCCGTCGGGCTTTCACGTGGCCACCGTCGAGCATGTGATGGCGGCGCTGTTCGGCCTCGGTATCGACAATGTCGTGGTCGAGATCGACGGCAACGAAGTGCCGGTCATGGACGGCAGCGCGGCGCCTTTCGTCGACGCCCTCGATCAGGCCGGTATCGAGACGTTGGATGCCAAGCGCCGTTATATCCGCGTGGTGAAGCCGGTGCGCATCGACAGCGGTGCGTCCTGGGCGGAGTTCCGGCCGTATCGCGGCACCCGCTTCGAGATCGAGATCGACTTCGACAGCGCGGCAATCGGGCGCCAGGCCTTTGCCACCGACATCGAGCCCACCGCTTTTCGGCGCGATATCGCGCGGGCACGGACCTTCGGCTTCATGCGCGACGTCGAGAGACTGTGGGCCGCGGGCTACGCGCTGGGCTCCTCGCTCGAGAACTCGATCGTCATCGGTGACGACAACCGGGTCATCAACATGGAAGGCCTGCGCTACGTCGACGAGTTCGTGCGTCACAAGACGCTCGACGCGATGGGCGACCTCGCGCTGGCCGGCGCACGCTTCATCGGCAGCTTCCGCTCCTTCCGCGGTGGCCACCGGCTCAATGCAGCGGCGCTCAGGCACCTGCTGTCCGATCCCACGGCCTTCGAGATCGTCGAGACCGGCCGCCGTGCGCGTGGCCGCACCGCGGAGCTGATCGCGGTGAACGCGCCGGTCTACGCGCCCTGGGTCCTGTGATCCGAAACCCCGGGCGTTTCTCCGGCATCGGGCCGAAACTGCGGCAGGTGCCACAAAAAAGCGCCATTGCGTCCGGATAGCGTTGCCGTCGCGAGCCGTTGTGGTTATGGCTGCTCGCCTTCGGTTTTGCCGACGCCAGAGGGGCGATTCGAAAACATGTCGTTTACGCGTGCTGCCACGGAAATCCACCGCAACGGGCGCATCCTGCTCGCCTTGGCCGCGCTTGGCGCGCCGCTCGTGCTGTCGGCATGCATGTCCACCGAAGCGGATGTCGACCTCGCCACCTATGTCGAGCAGACCGAGCCCGCGGACGTTCTCTACAATCAGGCTCTCGCCAATCTCGATGCCGGCCGGCTGACCGAAGCCAGCCGCAAGTTCGAGGCGATCGACCGCCAGCATCCCTATTCCGAATATGCCCGCAAATCGATGGTTATGGGCGCCTTCGCCAACTACCGCCAGGGCAAGTATGACGAGGCGATCAACGCCGCCAAACGCTATGTGACGCTCTATCCCTCTTCTCCGGATGCGGCTTACGCGCAGTATATCGTCGGGCTTTCCTATTTCCGTCAGATCCGCGACGTGACGCAGGACCAGAAGGAATCGCGCAACACCATCCAGGCGATGGAGGAACTGGTGCAGCGCTGGCCTGAGTCCGAATATGTCGACGATGCCCGGCAGAAGATCCGTGTCGCCCGCGACCAGCTCGCCGGCAAGGAGATGCAGACGGGCCGCTACTATCTGGAACGGCGCGAATACATCGCCGCGGTCAAGCGCTTCCGCTACGTGATCGAGAACTATGCCAATACGCGTCACGTCGAAGAAGCGTTGTCGCGTCTGACGGAAGCCTATTACGCGATGGGCCTGACCACCGAGGCGCAGACGGCGGCGGCCGTGCTCGGCCGCAACTATCCGGACAGCCAGTGGTACAAGGATTCCTACAAGCTGCTGCAGTCGGGCGGTCTGGAGCCACGCGAAAATTCCGGATCGTGGATATCCAGGGCCGGAGCACTCATCACCGGCGCCTGACGGCTTTCGCATGCTTTCGCGCCTTTCGATCCGCGACATCGTCCTGATCGACCGGCTGGACATCGATTTCGCGCCCGGCCTGTCGGTGCTCACCGGCGAGACCGGCGCCGGCAAGTCGATCCTCCTCGACGCACTGTCGCTGGCGCTCGGCGCGCGCGGCGACGCGTCCCTGGTGCGGCATGGCGCGGCGCAGGGCCAGGTCACCGCGGTGTTCGACGTGCCGCGCAATCATCCGGCCCGCGCCATCCTGGCCGACAACGCCATCGACGACGACGGCGACGTCATCCTGCGCCGGGTGCAGACGGCGGACGGGCGCACCCGCGTCTTCGTCAACGACCAGCCGTCGAGCGTCGGCCTTATGCGCGACATCGGCCGGGCGCTTGTCGAGATCCATGGACAGCACGACGAGCGCGCCTTGGTCGACGCCGGCGCGCATCGCGAGTTGCTCGACTCTTTCGGCGGCCATGTAGGCGAGGCCGAAGCAACCGCCGCCGCCTGGCGCCGCTGGCGCGACGCCGAGCAGGAGCTTGCCCGCCACAAGGCGAAGGTCGAGGCGGCGGCGCGGGAAGCGGATTTCTTGCGCGCTTCCGTGACCGAATTGTCGAAGCTCGATCCCCAGCCGGGGGAGGAAACCGACCTTGCCGAGATGCGTGCTTCGATGATGCGCGTGGAGAAGGTCGCTTCCGAGATCCAGGACGCGCAGGACGTGCTGTCCGGCTCGAATTCGCCGCTGCCGCAGCTTGCCAGCCTGTTGAGGCGGCTGCAGCGCAAGGCGCCGGAGGTGCCGGATCTGCTCGACGACGTGGTCAAGGCGCTGGACGAGGCGCTGATCTCGCTCGATGTGGCGCAGTCCGGCATCGACGCGGCATTGCGGGCGACCGAATACGATCCGCAGAAGCTGGAGCGCGCCGAGGAGCGGCTGTTTGCGCTGCGCGCCGCCGCCCGCAAGCACAATGTCCAGGTCGACGATCTCGCGCAGCTGCGCGACGCCATGGTCGCCGACCTCGCCGACCTCGATGCGGGCGAGGAGAGGCTGAGGGCGCTGGAGGCGCAATCCGCGGCGGCGCGTGCCGCCTACGACGATCAGGCGGCGCATCTGTCGGAACTGCGCAGGTCGGCGGCGTCGGCGCTCGAAGCCGCGGTCATGGCCGAACTGCCGGCGCTCAGGCTGGAGCGCGCGGCCTTCATCGTCGAGATATCGACCGAGCGGGAGAGCCGTGCCGAGGAAGGCAACGACCAGGTCGAGTTCTGGGTGCGCACCAATCCCGGCACGCGGCCCGGTCCGATGATGAAGGTCGCCTCCGGCGGCGAGCTGTCGCGCTTCCTGCTGGCGCTCAAGGTGGCGCTGGCCGATCGCGGCTCGGCCCCAACGCTGGTGTTCGACGAGATCGATTCGGGCGTGGGCGGCGCGGTCTCCGACGCCATCGGACAGCGGCTGGGGCGGCTGTCGCAGCGTGTGCAGGTGCTGACCGTCACGCACGCGCCGCAGGTTGCGGCGCGCGCCGAGACGCATTTCCTGATCTCGAAGTCGGGCGGACTCGACCGCGTGTCGACCACCGTGCGGGAGATCGACCGGCCGTCGCGCCAGGAGGAGATCGCCCGCATGCTGGCCGGCGAGACCATCACAGAGGAGGCGAGGGCGGCCGCCGAGCGCCTGCTCAGGGAGAATGTCGCGGCCGCTTCCTGACGCCGGTCGTCACGCCACAGGGCGGGAAATATCCATCCCGTAGCGGGCGAACAGCCTGATCACACCGTTGAATTCGTATCTGTTGATGTAGTCGAGCAGTGTTTTGCGCTTGTCGGCGCTGAATTGCGTCTGCGGTCCTTTTGGATCGCCGATGACCTTCAGCCAGTAGGAGAAGTGGTCGGCAAAGTCCTCGGGAGCGATGACCTCCTTCGAGATCAGCGCCTCGATTCGTTCGAGGCGGCCGAGAAACCGGTCGAAGACGTCGCGGACGTAGTGTTCTCTGCCGGAGAACACATATTGCGGATCGTAGTTGCCTTCGGGCGTCGTCTTGGCAAAGATGTCCTTCTCGGGATCATAGCCGGGAACCTCCTTCCGCCGGACCGAATGGTGGCGGAGAGCCAAGTGGAAATCCTGCGGCTCTATCTTGATCTTCTCCACGCCACCGGAGAGTTTCTCATAGCCGATGTAGCAGGTGCTGTAGTCCAGCAGCCGTTCGGCGATGGAAACCGATCTGTCGGTGTGGAACTTCTCCATCTCATCGGCGGCCTTGATCGCGCTCGCCTGCCCGCTGTTGCGCCAGTACCGCCAGAGTCCTGCGGCGGCAGTCACCGCAGCCAGAGTGAACGTTGCCCAATCCGCATCCAGCATGACGGCCCCCGAAGCCCGTGCGATCATTACTTGGATATCACGTTATAGTTGTATTTTGAAGGTATTTTATCAAATTTCCGGAGGTTTTTCCTTTTAAAGCAATGCGATGTGATCGTTTTACAATCAAAGATTGTAGACGGTAGCTTGTGACTGAGGTCCAATTCGAGGTGCTCGGTGGGGCACTGTCGGCACAGCCCGAGTCAGAACCTGTCAACAGCAGCGGTCCTCCTCGGCCAGGAGCCTCCCTTGCGCGGCGAAACTGAACTAACGTGCCGGCGGCATTTGTTGCGGAAGGAAAGCCATGTCGGTGAACGAGAAATCCGTCGAAGACCTCACCCAGGCCGAGGCCGCCGAGGAACTCGCGCGGCTCGCCGCCGAGATCGCCAAGCATGACCGGCGCTATCACGGCGAGGATGCGCCGACGATTTCGGACGCCGAATACGATGCGTTGAGGCTGCGCAATGCGGCGATCGAACAGCTTTTCCCGGACCTGGTGCGGCCGGACAGCCCGACCGGGTCGGTTGGAGCGCCGCCTGCGGAAGGCTTTGCCAAGGTACGCCACGCCGTGCCGATGCTCAGCCTCGCAAAAGCCTATACCGATCAGGATGTTGTCGATTTTCTTGAGCGGGCGAAACGCTTCTTCGAACGTGACAAGGATTTCGACATCGCTTTCACGGCCGAGCCGAAGATCGACGGGCTGTCGGCCTCGCTGCGCTACGAGAAGGGCGTGTTCGTCCAAGGCGCCACGCGCGGCGACGGCACGGTCGGCGAGGACATAACCGCGAACCTGAAGACCATTGCCGACATTCCGCACAGGTTGCGAGGGACAGGCTGGCCGGAAGTCATCGAGATCCGTGGCGAGGTATACATGACCTATGCGGAGTTCCAGGCGCTCAAGCAGCGTTCGGCCGCGGTCGGCGGCCAGGACTACGTCAATCCGCGCAATACCGCGGCGGGTTCGCTGCGTCAGAAGGATCCGTCGGTCACGGCCAGCCGCAACCTCAAATTCTTCGCCTATGCCTGGGGCTACACCACCGGGGACCCGGCGCCGACACAGTACGAATCGGTGCGGAAATTCGCCGACTGGGGTTTCCGGATCAGCCCGCTGATGATCCGCGCCAAATCGGTCGACGAACTGATCGCGCACTACAAGCTCATCGAGGCGCAGCGCTCCTCGCTCGGCTACGACATTGACGGCGTCGTCTACAAGGTCGACCAGCTGGAGCTGCAGCGCCGCTGGGGTTTCGTGACGGGCGAGCCACGTTGGGCTGTCGCGCACAAGTTCCCGGCGGAACAGGCAACCACCGTCTTGCGTCAGATCGACATCCAGGTGGGCCGCACGGGTACGCTGGCGCCGGTTGGACGGCTCGACCCGGTGACCGTCGGTGGCGTCACCGTCGTCAACGTGACACTCCACAACGAGGACTATATCGCCGGGATCGACAGCAACGGGTTGCCCATCCGCGGCGAAGAACCCATCGACGTCCGCATCGGCGATACCGTCGTCATCCAGCGGGCAGGGGACGTCATTCCGCAGATCGTGCGTGTCGTGCTGGAAAAGCGGCCAGACGATGCAAAGCCTTATCGGTTTCCCGACAAATGCCCGGTCTGCGGTTCCCCGGCCACACGCGAGATCAACGAGAAGACCGGCAAGGAGGATTCACGGCGGCGCTGCACTGGCGAACTGATCTGCCCGGCGCAGGCGGTGGAAGCGCTGCGCCACTTCGTGTCGCGCGGCGCAATGGACATCGAGGGCCTCGGCACGGAAAATATCGATCTTTTCTTCAACAACGGCCTGGTCAAGACCGCCGCCGACATCTTTACGCTGAAGGACAGGCGTTCGGATGTTCAGCGGGCGCTTGCGGAACGCCGGGAGGAGCAGGCGCGGCAGCGCGAGGCGGCCTCGGGCAAGACGCGCAAGAACGCGCGCGGCGCGGAGGAGCGCAATTTCGAAGGACTGGAGAAGCTCTTTGGGGCAATCGACGCGCGGCGCGAGCCGGAACTCGACCGCTTCATCTTCGCGCTCGGCATTCGCCACATCGGCGAGACCACGGCCGCGCTGCTGGCGAAGACGTTTTCGACCGTCGAGGAATTCATTCGCGTCGGCAAGGAGACGGCCGCTGCGGAGGATCCGCACACCGTGTTTCCATCGATCAACGGCATCGGCGGCACCGTCATCGGCGCGCTCGTCGATTTCTTCGGCAACGAGCGCAACGACGCGGTGCTTGACGCGCTGCTCGCCCAGGTTCGCCCTAAACCCTACGTGGTCAGCATAGCGGCCGGCAGCCCGGTGGCGGGCAAGACCGTCGTCTTCACCGGCTCGCTTGAAAAGATGTCGCGCGGTGAAGCGAAGGCGATGGCCGAACGGCTGGGCGCCAAGGTCGCCGGTTCGGTGTCGGCCAAGACAGACCTGGTGGTCGCCGGCCCCGGCGCGGGCTCCAAGCTGAAGCAGGCGACGGAGCTCGGCATCGAGGTCATCGACGAGGACGCCTGGTTCGAGCGCGTCGCCGGATCATCGTGATGGGCGCGGAATTCAAGGGATTCGGCAAGGACGCAATCCCCTTCCTCAAGGCGCTCGGGTTCCATCAGAGCCGCGAGTGGTTCCAAGAGAACCGCGAGCTTTTCGAGCGCGCGCTGCGGGAGCCGTTCGGCGACCTCGTTGAGACGCTGACCGAACGTTTCGGCGCCCTCGGACTTGGTCTCAGGGGCGACCGCAAGAAGTCGATGTTCCGGATCACGCGGGACGTCCGCTTTGCCAAGGACAAGCGGCCCTACAACCAGCATCTTTCGGCAATCCTGTCGCCCGATGGCTCGAAGTCGTCGGAAGGTGTCCTGTTCGTCTATGTCGGCGTCGACCGGTGCTTCGCCGGTGTGGCTTGGTGGCAGCCGCGGCCGGAGCTTTTGCAGGCGATGCGCAGCGCCATCGTGGCGCGTCCGGACGAATTCCGCGCGATGTCGGACGCCTTGCGCAGCAACGGTCTCGTGCTCGACGATGACGAACGCCTGAAGTGGCTGCCGCGCGGCTTCGAACAGGTAGCCGAGGCGGATCTCGGTGAAGCCGTCCGCAACCGCCATTTCGTGACCCGCCATGACATCGACCCGGCGGGCATCCACGGCCCGGACTTCGTCGAGGAGCTTGTCGACTTCACGCTTCGGGCGAAACCGCTGCTCGACTGGGGCAGGGCGATCGAGAAGCATCCTCCTCGGTAGATGTTCGCCGGACCCGGAGTTCACGAAAACCGTGGCGAAGCCGAGATCGAGGGAGGACCTGACGTCCAATCGCTTCCGCTTCTGCTTATGTCTCCGCCTGTCATCTACGCCATGAACGCCAGCGCCGTGCCGCAGCAGCGATCCGGCGGAAGCACCAGCCGGTCGCCCACCTCCATCAGGCCGAGGCCGCCGAAAAAGGTCAGGTCGCGGCAGGCGACGGTGAGCCCGGCGAGGTGCGGGCCGTCCTCGGGATGCGGCGGCGCCACGCCGAAGGCGCTGCGGAACGTTTCGGGCGAAGCCAGCACGATCGTGCCGGCAGCAGTCCTGATCTCGATGCGGTCGGCCAGACGCTCGGCGGCCGCTCCCGCCAGCGTCTCGAAATAGCCTGCGAGCTCCTCCGCGTCGGCGCCGCTCATCCACACGTCGGCGACGCCTCGCGCCGTGTTGGCGTGCCGCTGGTACTCGGCCTGCGCAAAATAGCCGGGCGAAAAATGCTGGCAGGCGAAGGTGCCGAGCCAGGGCGCGGCCGGGCTGGAGGCGAAGGCGAGCGAGAAGCCGACCGTCACGTCCTCTCCACCGGCTGTCTTCGCCGGCCGCGAGAAGTCGAAGCGCTCGTAGGTGCGCAGACCCGCCGCACGCCAGCGTGCAATGTTGGCATCCGCGTCCTGTGTGCCAAGCGCCAGCATGGAAAAACCGTCATGCCGCGCCAGGTAGTCGCGGTTGAAGGCGGCAAAGGAGAAGCGCGCCGGCCCATGTTCGGGAACCTGTTCCGGTGCCGCTAGCGACAGCAGCTCGAGATAGTTTCCCTCGAGCTGGATCGCCGTGTTGGCGGTGCCGAAGGGGTGCCGGGCAGCCGGACAGAGCGTGAAGCCGAGCGCCCCGTAGGTGGCGCGCATTGCGCCAAGGTCGTGCCCGGCAAGCACGAGATGATCGATCTTGTTCATGCGGATTCTCACGATGCGTGCGGCGCGACGGTAGCTCACGGTCCGTGCCGCGGGCAATCGCTGTGCTGGCCGGTATCCGGGTAATGCCCCCGACGCGCCTTTCGAGCGACTGCTCCAGTCAGCAGCGCTGAAGACTGGTTCAGCCGAATTCGCGTGACTTTGCCAAGCCGGCTCCCTACCTAGCGCTCAATCTCCGGAGCCGCCATGTCGACCGATGCGACCATCGAAGAGGACGCCGAGCGTCCGGCCAGCCGCGACTTTCTCGACGGCGCGCGGCTGGGCGTGCCGGTCATCGTGTCGTCCGCGCCATTCGCCATGCTGTTCGGCGCGCTGGCGGTGGCGAACGGGCTGAGCGTCTTCGAGGCCACGCTGATGAGCCTCACCGTGTTCGGCGGTGCCAGCCAGATGGTCGGCATCGAGCTGTTCGGCCAGAAGGTGGCGCCGTGGCTGATCGTGCTGTCGATCTTCGCCGTCAATTTCCGCCATGTGCTCTATTCCGCCGCCATCGGCAGCCGGCTGGCGCATTGGCCGGTGTGGCAGCAGGCGGCCGGCTATTTCCTGCTGACCGATCCGCAATTCGCGCTGGCCGAGGCACGCGCCGAGAGCGGGCGCAAGGTCGGTTTCGTCTGGTACATGGGCGCGGCCATGCCGGTCGGCGTGTCCTGGGTCTCCTGCACCTGGGTGGGTGCCGCCTTCGGCAGGCTGGTGCCGAACCCGCAGGCGCTCGGCCTCGATTTCCTGCTGCCGATCTATTTCCTCGGCATCGTCATGGGTTTCCGCAAGCGCCCGCTCTGGCTGCCGATCGTCCTTGTCAGCGGCGTCGCCTCGATCCTCGCCTACAAGTTCGTCGGCTCGCCCTGGCATGTGTCGCTGGGCGCGGTCGCCGGCATCGCGATCGGCGCCATCTTCGGTCCGGCACCGGGCAAGGTCGAAGCCGAGGAGCCGACGCCATGAGCACGACCGTCTGGATCATCCTGGCGGCCGCGGTCGCGACCTATCTGACGCGCGTCGGCGGCCATCTCGTGCTGTCGCGCTTCGAGACCGTGCATCCGCGCGTCGAGGCGGGCCTCAACGCCGTGCCGGCGGCGGTGCTGACGACGCTGGTCGCGCCGGCCATGCTCACCGCGGGCCCGGCCGAGTGGATAGCACTCGCCGTCGGCGGGCTGGTCGCTTTGCGCGGCGGCCTGCTGACGATGTTCCTCGCCGGGGCCGCGGTGCTGATCGTCCTGCGTCAGTTCATGGCCTGACGCCGCCCAAAGCGCCTTCCGCTAGGTCGAGACGACCTTCGCCATCATCCCTTGTGGTCGTGCGGCAATGGCGCCGCCGCCGCCTCCAGCCAGGCGAGCGTCTCGCCGTCGAGCATCGGGCCGATCTCGGCGAGCACGCGGGCGTGGTAAGCGTCGAGCCAGTGCAGCTCGTCGCGGGTCAGCAGGTCGGTGAGCAGCATCCGCTTGTCGAAGGGCGCCAGCGTCAGCGTCTCGAAGCCGTGCATCGCGATGTCGCCGCCCTCGAGGGATCCCTCCGGAGTCACCAAGATCAGGTTCTCAAGCCGGATGCCGTAATGGCCCTCCTTGTAGTAGCCCGGCTCGTTGGAGAGGATCATGCCGGCGAGCAGCTTCTGCACGCCGGTCTTGGCGATGCGCTGCGGCCCCTCGTGGACGGAGAGATAGGAGCCGACGCCGTGTCCGGTGCCGTGGGCATAGTCGAGGCCGCGCTCCCACAGGGCGGCGCGGGCAATTGCGTCGATGTCGGCGCCGCGCGTGCCTGCCGGGAAACGCAGCATCGAGATGCGGATCATGCCCTTCAGCACCAGCGTGTAGCGCTCGCGCATCTCCTCGGTCGGGGTGCCGATCGGCACGGTGCGGGTGATGTCGGTGGTGCCGTCCTGGTATTGACCGCCGGAATCGATCAGGAACAGCTCGCCGTCACGAAGAACGCGATTGGTGGCGCGCGACACGCGATAGTGCATGATCGCGCCGTTCGGGCCGGCGCCGGCGATGGTGGCGAAGGAGATGTCGCGCAGCGGCATCTGCGTCTCCTCGCCGACACCGCGGCGGAAGCCTTCCAGCCGCTCCACCGTGGCGATCTCGTCGATCGAGCCCGGCTGCTGCCGGTCCAGCCAAGCGAGCATTTTCGTGATCGCCGCGCCGTCGCGCCGGTGGGCGGCGCGCGTGCCGGCGACCTCGGCGGCGTTCTTGGTGGCGCGCGGAATGCGGGCGGGATCGAGCGCCTCGACCACCGTGCCGCCATTGTCGGCGACGAGCTGGCGCAGCCGCTCCGCCGCCAGCGCCGGGTCGAGCGCCACGCGCGCGCCGGACCGGGCGAGCGCCACGAGATCTCCCTCCAGCGCGGAAGGCGGCCGCAGATCGGCGAGCTGGGTCAGGTAGGCCTCCGGCTCGATCGGCAGCTTGCGCTTGTCGAGGAAAACCTTGTGCGATCCGTCCGCCGCCAGGATGGCGAAGCCGAGCGCCAGCGGCGTATGCGGCACGTCGGAGCCGCGGATGTTGAAGGTCCAGGCCAGCGAGGACGGGTCGGTCAGCACGGCATGGGTGGCGCCCTGCTTGTCGATGTCGGCCGCGAGCCGCGCCAGCTTCTCCTTGGCCAGTTCACCGGCGAAGGCGGCCGGATGGATCTCGACCGGCCGCAGCGGAGCGGGCGGCTGTCCGGCCCACAGCGCGTCGATCGGGTTCTTGTCGACAGCAACCAATTCCGCGCCCTTCGCCTCGAGCGCGGTGCGCAGCGCCTTGGTGTCGCCGATCGTGTGCAGCCAGGGATCGAAGCCGAGGCGCAGGCCCTTGGCAGCATTCTCCTTCAGCCAGTCCGGTGGCGGGTTGGTGATCAGGCTTTCGATGGCGAACACCGCCGGATCGACCTGTTGCTGCGCCTGCAGCGTGTAGCGGCCGTCGACGAAGAGCAGGGCGCGGTCACCGAGGATGAGCGCGACACCGGCGGAGCCGCTGAAACCGGTCAGCCAGCGCAGCCGCTCGGAGCGCTCGGCGACGTATTCGCCCTGGTGCTCGTCGGAGCGGGGCACGATGAAGCCGCCCAGCTGCCGCGTCGCCAGCCATTCGCGCAATTGCCGCACCCTGTCCGCCCCGAGCGTGGGATCGCTCACCTCGTCGAAGGTCTGGAACATGGCGAGCCTCCTTGCCGGATTCGAATGCGCGACCCTATCGCCGGCCCGGGAGCAAGGCAACGCGGCCGACGCTCGCGCGGCGTTGCCGCGACGGAACGCAAACCAGGATGGGAGCCATGCACAATCCGCACTTCAAGGTTTGTGCGGTGCACCATATCTTGTGAGGCGTGGAGGACATGTTTCGTTCCGAAGGAGAACGTCGATGACCACCCGTGCTGCTCCCGGTTTCTTCAAGTCCGCTCTCGACGCGTTTGTCCGCGCCCGCCAGGCGCAGGCTGACCGCTATGTGGCGGGCGTGCTGCTGTCGATGGACGACGAGACGCTGCATGCCGGCGGCTACGACCGTGCCGACCTCAGGAAGCGGGCGACGGTCTCCCATCTGTAAGGACTGCGGTCCGCGGCATCGGACGCATCGCCGCGCTTCAGCGTTTCAGGTGCAAGGTCACCCAGCCCTCGCGGGGCAGGGTGCGGACGTGGCGGAAGCGCTGCGCCGAATAGGCTGCGACAACGGCATCGCGCTGGCGTTCGAGAATGCCGGACAGGATCAGCGATCCACCCGGCGTCAGATGGGCAGCCATCCGCGGCGCAAGCTGCATGAGCGGCCGCGCCAGGATGTTGGCGACGATCAGGTCGAAGGGCCCGGCGTGCCCGAACACCGGATGATGGAAGCCCGGTGCTGTCGCGGTGTGGACGAAGGCGGAAACGCCATTCAGGCGCGCATTCTCCGCCGCCACCTTGGTCGCCACCGGATCGATGTCGGTCGCCAGCACCGGGATGTGTGCCATCTTCGCCAATGCGATCGCGAGCACGGCGCTGCCGGTGCCGAGATCGAGCGCGTTAGCCGGGCGCTCGCGTCGCACCACCGCCCCGATCATGTCGAGGCAGCCTGCCGTCGTGCCGTGATGGCCGGTGCCGAAGGCCAGTCCCGCTTCGATCTCGATGGCGAGATCGCCGATGCGGCGGCGGTGGCGGTCGTGCGAGCCATGCACGAAGAAGCGGCCGGCGCGCACCGGCTTCAGGCCTTCCAGGGAGCGTGCCACCCAGTCGACGTCCGGCAGTTTTTCCTGCGAGATCGTTTCCGGCTCGCCGTGCTCGCGCAGGATTTCGGCTAAGCGCCGTTGCGCGTCGGCGGTGTCGCCGTCGACATAGAGCGAGATTTCCTGGGTGTTCTCGGCTTCGTCCAGCTCGATGACGGCGAGCGGCAGCCCATCCTCCTCGAAGGCGGCCTCGAGTGCCGGGAACAGCCGCCCGGCAGCGTCTCTGCCGGCGGTGAAGAAAAGCCGCGTCTGGGTCATCGATGCGCGCGGCCGCTCAGCCTTCGGCGACAAGGCGCTTGAGCTTGGCGATCGCCGCATCCGGGTCCTCGCCATAGGAGATCGTGCCGAAGAAGCCGCCATTGCGGTCGAGAAGCAGGATCGAGGCGGTGTGATCCATCGTGTAGTCGCCGTCTTCCAGCGGCACCTTGCGCGAAAAGATCTTGAAGGCTTTGGTCATCTCCGCGACCTTCTGCGGATCGCCGGTGATGCCGGTGATGCGGTCCGATACGTTGCCGACATAACGGTCCATCGCTTCCGCCGTGTCGCGCTCGGGATCGACGCTGACGAAATAGGCGCGGATGTCCTTGCCCTCGTCGCCGAGCTTCTTCAGCCAGCTGTCGAGCTCGACCAGCGTGGTCGGGCAGACCTCCGGGCAGTGGGTGAAGCCGAAGAACACAGCCGATGGCTGGCCGCGGAACGCCTTCTCGGTGATCTCCGCGCCCTTCTGGTCGACCAGGGTGAAGGGCGCGCCGAAGGCCTCGGCGCTGCTGCGGGCACGGTACCAGTCGAAGGTGAGCCAGCCTACGCCGGCCGCCATAAGAACCAGAATGCCGACGAGTATGGTTCGCATCATGTTGGCTTGGCCTGTCGGGTAAGCTTTTCGTTGCCTGGCTGTGCCTGCCGTCCGCCTAGAAGCACCAGGAGAGGCCGGACTGGATCATCGTCACCAGTATGTCGGAGCCCTGCGCCGCCCAGGCGGCGAAAGCCGCGCCGGTGGCGGCTGCCGCGACGGCGACTGCGGCGGCATACTTGACCGCGGACGGCAGGTGAATCTTGGCGAGCGACGTCATGGTTGGAAGATAGCGCCGGCGGCGGGCAGGTGAAAGAGGCCATCTTGACGCTGCCGCGGCGACAGGGCTTGCATTCGACCGGCGACCGTACCAACTCTCAAGTCCTTTGGTGTTCGACCTTGAGGAGATCGTCCATGCGTTGCATCGCGCTCTGTCTCGCGACAGCCTTTTTCGGCATATCGGCCGGCTCGGCCTTTGCCCAGCAGGTCGGCGAGGTCGGGGTCGACTGGTTCGGCAACGACATCATCGTGGAGGCGATCAAGGACCCGAAGGTCGACGGCGTCACCTGCCACGTGTCCTATTTCGACCGTGGCGTCGTCGACCGGCTGCAGAAGGGCAACTGGTTCGAGGACCCGTCCGATTCGGCGATCTCCTGCGAGCAGACCGGGCCGATCACCATCCGCGACATCGAATTCGGCCAGGGTGGCGAGGAGGTGTTCAAGCAGGGCATCAGCCTGATCTGGAAGAAGCAGGTGGTGAACCGCATCTATGACAAGGCCAACCAGACGCTGATCTATCTCTCGCATTCCAGGCAGGTGCAGGACGGCTCGGCCAAGATGGCGATCTCCACCGTTCCCCTCTACGGCCAGGAGGTCGTGTGGACGAACGGCAAGCCGCAATGAGGCCGCGCACCCCGCCGGCGCTCGTCCGGGGCGCCTGAATGGCTGTCGATCCCGATCTGCGCTTCAAGGATCCCGAACCCCGCATCCACCCGACGGCGGAACTCAAATCCTGCCGGCTGGGTCGCTACGCGGTGGTCGGCGAGCGCGTGATCCTGCGCGAGGTCGCCGTCGGCGACTTCTCCTATTTCGAGCGCCATGCCGAGGCGATCTACACGACGATCGGAAAATTCTGCTCGATCGCCGCCAACGCCCGCATCAACGCGCTGGAACATCCGATCGAGCGGGTCACCAGCCACAAGGTCAGCTACCGGCCGAACGAATTCTTCCGTTATCTCGGCGTCGACGCGGCCTTCCGCGAGCGCCGGCGGGCAAAGCAGGTGTCAATCGGCAACGATGTCTGGATCGGCCACGGCGCGGTCGTCCTGCCGGGGGTGTCGATCGGCAATGGCGCGGTGGTCGGTGCCAACGCGGTGGTCACGAAGGACGTGGCGCCGTTCGAGATCGTCGCCGGAGTGCCGGCAAAACGGCTGCGCCCGCGGTTCGACGAGACCGTCTGCCGCCGCATTGCCGCGCTTGCCTGGTGGGATTGGCCGCTGGAGCGGCTGGTGAAAGCCATTCCCGACATGCAAACCCTGCCGATCGAGGCTTTTCTGGCTCGCTGGGAAGGCCAAAAAGACTGATCGGCGTCGCTCCTCGCGCCGGCTGTCCCTGTCTATCGTCCTGTAAGATTTTGCGACCGATTGTGCCCGGAACCTTCGCGAGTCCCGCGGGTTGAGGCGGCGAGGGACTAGCAAAGGAGATATCAAGATGAAACGCAGCCTTCTGTTCGCCGCCTCCGTCGCCGGTATCGCCGCCCTCGCGGCTCCGAGCTTCGCCGAGAGCCCGGCACAGTCCGGCAATCCGGATTCGACCGGCCAGACGCAGATCAATCCGGGAGTCCAGCAGCTCAACGCCGAGGGTGCTGACGGCACCGACGCGATGACCACCTCCAGCATCACCAGCGTCGAGACGCTCGTTCCGGTGATGGCGCAGGGCACGACGACGGCCGGCCAGATCCAGACCATCCGCGAGGTATCGACCGTTCGGGTGGTGAAGGTGAATGACTGGGCCAGCGCCGACAAGCAGGCCTTCGACGCCGCCATGAGCCAGAACATGCAGCCGGTGAGCGATCTGCGCGCGGCGCTGGTCGCCAACCAGGCCGTGAGCGCACGGCTGACCGAGCAGCAGATCCGCACGGACAACGTGGTGGCAACGCAGATCCAGCCCGACGGATCGATGGTCGTCTATGTCTATGACGGCGCCTGATTAGCCCTTCGATGACCACTTGAGTGCCGGCCGCTTGGCCGGCACTTTCTTTTGGGCAGACTCCCCGCTTCGTGCTATCGCATCCCGTGGACGGGTGAATCTCCTGCCGCTGCCGTAATGCCTTGCCGCCCTGGAGCAGGCAGATAGCGCCGCAAGCCGTTGCGTCCAAGCCGGCTAAGGAGAACGATGTCCGCATTCGCCCTGTCGCTCGTGCTGTTCGCGGCCGTGCTGCATGCCAGCTGGAACGCACTGGTCAAGGCGGCGTCCGACCGGGCGCTGGTGCTGGCGGCGGTTTCGGGGGCGCATGCCGCGACGGGTCTGGCGCTGATCGCGATCTCGTCGCCGCCGGCTATGGCGAGCTGGCCGTCGATCGCGGCTTCGACGCTGATCCACTACATCTATTACGCGCTGCTGTTCCAGGCCTACCGGCTGGGCGACCTCAGTCAGGTCTATCCGATCTCGCGCGGACTGGCGCCCGCCCTGGTGGCGCTTGGAACGTTCCTGATCATCGGCGAGACGCTGTCGCCGCAGGGCTGGACGGGATTGGCGGCGATCTCCTTCGGCATCGGCCTCCTGGCGCTGCAGCGCGGCGCGGTGCATGCCGATCCGCGCGCCGTGGGCGTGGCGGCACTGCTCGGCCTGACGATCGCCGCATACTCGGTGGCCGACGGCATCGGCATCCGGGTTTCGGAAAGTCCGCTCGGCTACATGGGCTGGCTATTCCTGCTGGAGGCGCCGGTGGTGCTGGCGATCCTGTGGAACCGGCACGTCAAAAAAGGCACGATCTCGTGGCGGGTGTTCGGCCTCGGCCTGATCGGTGGCGTCTTCTCCGTCACCGCCTACGGCACGGTGCTCTACGCCAAGACGATCGCGCCGATCGGCGCGGTGTCGGCGGTACGCGAATCGAGCGTGGTGATCGCGGCGCTTATCGGCGTTGTCTTCTTCGGCGAGCGGCCGTGGCGATGGCGCCTGGCGGCGGCCCTGGTGGTGGCCGCCGGCGTGATCCTGCTAGCCGCATCCGGCTGACCGCCCTCGCGGAAGGACCCGGCGAGGGCCAGCTTCGCCGGGTCCCAAGCGCCGGTCGTTCCGGTCAGAACGTGCCCGAGCGCTTGTCCATGGTCGACGCGGTCGTGCCCGTGCCGCCGCGTACCCGCAGATTGTTCTGGACGTTGGTCACGCCCGATACGGCTTCCGCGATGTCCTCGGCCTGGCGTTTGGCCATGCGGCTGTCGACCTCGCCGGACAATGTGACCTCGCGATCGCTCACCTCGACCTCGATGTCGCTGGCGTCCAGCCAGCCGGCGTCGGTCAGGCGGTCGTTGACATCCTCCTTGATGCGCTCGTCGGAGCGGGCGTAGTTTTTCGGGCCGCGGCCGCGATACTGGTCCATCTCGCGGCGGCGTTCGGCATCATGGTCGCCGAACCAGGACGACACCTCGTCGGAGGCCTTGTCCCAAAAGTCGCGCCCGCCCTCGGACGCACCGCGCCGCCCGCCGCCGTAGGAGCGTTCGCGCGACCAGCGGCCGGACCTTCCGCGAGAGCCGTAGTCCTCGCCGCCATAACCGTAGCCATAGCCGCTGTCGCCGGGCGAGTAGCCGCTGCTTTGCGGGAAGGCGCCGCGCGACTGCCATTCGTCGCGTCCGCGATAGCCGCTCTCGTAGCCGCCGGGTTCGCCGCCATAGCCGTAGCCGCCGCGGTCACGACGCTGGGCATAGCCGTATTCGTCGCCGGCGGACCATTCGTCCCGACCGACATTGCCGCCCTGCTGGCGGAAATCCTCCTGGTAGCCGCCCTGCTGGCGATAGTCGCGGCTGAACTGGTCCTGCTGCCGGCCGCGGTCGCCATAGTCGCCGCCCTGCTGGCGGCTGCGACCGTATTCGGTATCGAAATCCTCGCGGCCGCGATGCTCGCCGCGCATGCCTCTGCGATTGTCCATGTCCGTCTCCTCTCTGGAAAACTGCTCTGAGCAGGAAACCAGCTTGCGGGCATCCTGTTCCAGGAACGGACATGGATTTGTCGGCCGCGGGCCCGATGCGGATCACATGCTGTTCAGGTGCAGGAGGTTGCCGTCGGGGTCCTTGAACCAGACGGTCTTGATGCCGTCGCCGACATGGATGTCGCCGACCAGCCGCGCGCCCGGCATGTCGCCGTAATGCTCGAAGACGACGCCCTTGGCCTTGAGATCGGCGACGATCGTCTCGATGTCGTCGCCGACGCCCCAGACGACGGCATTGGCCTTGTTGGTGCCGGCCATCTCCGAGCGATAGACGACGAGATGCGTCTGCCCGGTACGGAAAGTCAGCACATGGCCCTCGAACTCCTCTTCGAGGTCGAGGCCGAGCGTGTCGCGGTAGAATTTCTTGGCGCGCTCGATGTCGCTGACGGCGACGATCGCCGCGGAGGACTTTTCCTTCAGCATGCTGCTTCTCCCTTTCGGTTGCCCCGCTTTCTGAAAGACGTCCGGGGATGTCCGGTTCCGACAGGGCAGATGCCTCGCGCATGCCGCCGCCGCTAATCCTCCGCCGTCGCCAGCGCTTCGAGCGCCGAGAGGTCGCGCAGCTCCAGCCGGTTGCCGTGCTTCTCGACCAGCCCCTTCTTGGCGAGCGTGCTCATCTCGCGCGACACCGCTTCCCTGTGCGTGCTGATCTTGGCCGCCAGCTCGAAATGGGTGGGCGCCGGGCAGATCGACACACGCCCGTTGGCCGGCTCGATCTCGTCGGCCCGGCGCAGCAGCTCGAGGATCAGCCGCTTGCGCACCACCAGCGTGCTGAACTCGAAAACCCGGTCGGTCATGCGGCGCAGCAGCGCCGACAAGTGCTCCAGCAGAAGCCAGGCCAGATTGGGATGGTGATGCACGAGCTCGCGAAAGGCGGCGGCGGACAGCCGCGCCGCGCGTGTCGGCTCCAGCGCGACGACGCTGGCCGAACGTTCCTTGCCGTCGATGCAGGCGAGCTCGCCGAAAATGTCGCCCTGCACGAGATCGCGATAGGAGATCTCGCGGCCATCCTCGGAAAACAGCGTGACGCGCGCCCTGCCGTCGAGAAGGAAGAAGACGTCGCGGTCGGTGTCGCCATGGGCGATGATCAGCGCGCCGGGGCGGTAGCCGGATGCCGCCCAGCGCCCGGCCAGAGCGGCGAAATCGGCGTCGGAAAGCCTCGACAGGAAGGCCGTGGAAGTCGTCACTCTAGTCTTTCCCCTCTTTTTTCCCCGACTTTACCGCTCCTGCCCGCATATCGGAAGCGCGGCGGACCGAGCCCGGAATCCGGCGCCGGCGCTCCCAGTGCGGATTTCGCCGGGACTGTGCGAAACCGCACAGACGGTTCGGCGCGATGCCCGTATCCTTCCGCCATTACCTGGACGGTGCCGGCCTGCAAGACGGCACACGGTGCAGGAGGACAAACGATGGAACCCTGGACACTTTTCGCACACCTGGCATCGGCGCTCCGCGAATTCATCCTGCCGAGCTACAGGCCGGCGCTCTATTACATGCGCGGGCCCGGCCCGGCCACCCGGCGCATGCTGAATCGGCGCGGCCGCATGTGAAGGCTTCCATGCCAGCCGGACCGCGGATGGAACATCAGGCGAAAGGCGACGGCGGGTCCGTCCTCCCCGGCCCCGACGGCCGCGCCCGTTCCACGAAAGACGGTCCGGCTGGCCATGGTGCGGAAAAGGCGGCGTGGCGGACAAAGGTCGGGCGTATCCGCCGCGCCGCCTGAGTTTCGAGGCGCTTCGATGCTGTCGCCAGCCATCCGGTATCCGTGACCCGCTCGCGCTTATCCGACCCACACATCTCGTCCTTGCCACGCCCTGCATCGCAGTCTGGCCATTGAAGAAGTCGGGAAGACGGGCGGCCGCAGGATCGCTCATCTAAATTTATATGCGACCTTTCGGCCGCCCGTCCGGTGCTTCTTCGCCGCTTCATTTCCGGGTCATGGGATCGTACTCCGACTTGAGTGACGCCGGCGATATCCTTCATGACGGCTCCTGAGGCCATACCGGAGCCCCGTCCCGCTCATTCTTCGGGATCGGTAGAAACTCTGAAGCAGCGCCGGACCTCGCGGCCACGTTAGCCGCTACCTTCCGGACACCGATCCCTCCCCGCAAACCACCGTCATGACCGGCGTTCCCGCAGGAGGGACTGCCGGCAAGAATAAGGGAGGTGGAGAGGCCGGGGATAAGAATCGGCCGGAACGCCGCTGCCTTGGCTTGCCGAGGTTGCGGCGAGGTGGCGTAAGTACCTGCGCCGGCTTGTTTTTTCTGGTCGCGCCAACCTTGCAGCGCCGCCACTTTTCCGCCGACAGCAAATAATCTGTCCCCTGCGCGGAGCACGCGCCCGGGCGGTCGATGCCGAAATCGGCGCGGGATGTGCTCCCGCGCCGGTTTTCCGTGAGCTAACGATTCTGGCGGGTGTTGTCGGTCTGGCCGCCGCGCTGCTGCTTGTCGCGCTGCTTGTCGCCGCCCATCTGGCCGCTCTTCTCCTGCCCGCCGGTGCCGCCGCGCTCAGCCTCCTGCTGGCGGCCGCGCTCCTTCATGTCCTGCTTCATGTCGCGGTCGCTCTGGCCGCTCTTCTTGTCCTTGTCAGGCATCTTGACCTCCCTGGTCGCAGTCGAGGCATTGCGCCTCGCAGCAAGGAACGAGGAATGGGGGCAGGTTGTTCCTGGTATTGGTACCTGGGATGCTCTCTGGGCGAGCAGGCGGAGGTATCTTCTGCACCGCCGGAGCCCTCCGCTGTCGGTACGGCATGGATCCTATGGTCTGCGCGACGGCCTTCGGCCTGCTTCGCCATAGGATGACGAAGGGAAGGGCCAATCGGAACCGTCGGAGGAGCTGTAGGCCGACGCACGCGAAGAGGGTGATGAAGCGGGCGGCTGAGGGCCTCTGAGGACCCACTATGCTCCCTTCTTTAGGGCCTGTGAAAATTGCGACGCGACGCTTTCCGTGCGCAAGAAATCTCGAAGGCGCTCCCTTGATGCTGCATGTGTCAGACCGGCTATCTTTTCAAGTATAGATACTACTTCTTTGTAGTGCTTTACCAGCGAAGCTTCGTCTCTAAATAGTTCGATAATTGCCGTTGCAATGGCCTCCTGCTTAGATTTCTTCAAGCTGAAAACGTCGTGCTCGCCTCCCAATCTTTGTCCGGCCGCAGCCAATGCGTAGTACTTATAAATGCCCCAGCTTCCATTAATTCGCCGGTTTCGTAGCGCGAAGTCGGCACGATAAGAGGCGAACGCAGCAGCATGGTACAAGGGCACGAAATGTGTTTCTTGGAAGATTTGACTAGAGAACTCCTTCCTTATGCCTCGATAGTCCCTTGCTGCGCGATGAGGCTGTGATAGGAACATGGCAGCAACCGCTTTCACCAGGTCGCTTGGCTTACAAATGCGCGTCCTCTCAATTAGCTCATTTCGATATTGGTTCTCCCTACGCTCAATAAATAGCCTTATCTCTTCATCTTGCTCCCTGGAATACTCCTCGAGATTTTTCATAAAAGGGGTCAATGCCCAAAATTGATCTTCCTTGACTTCGTTTTGCTTGTTAGTTCCAACAATAATACTTGAAACAAAATCGGGATCGATGCTGCCTATAAGTCTAATAGGCACTTGAACTCCTTTTGCCTTATTCCCTGCCAGGAATAAGATATTGCTAGTCTGGCATCCATTTACTATCTGATAGTCGTCGATCTCGAAAGAGTCGCCCTTCCGATTGATGTCCCTCGCGACCACCGTTACCCCGTTGTTCTTGAATATAAAGGATTCCGCTGCCCTGTGGTCGTTCATGAGTTCTTCAATAATGGAAATGTTTATACTGGATTTTGGGTTAAAGTCGCGTATGTTGTCAAAGAAAACGGCTCGATTTATTCGCCGCTCTCCGTGCTCAGAGCTAGCGATGGTAGCGAGGCCAACGAGATCCTCCGCAGAAACATATCCAAGAAATGCCTGTTCCACCGATGGGTGGTCTGGTAGCGTGATCGGCTTGGAGATGTCAAGTTTCGCAGAGATGGAATTGGTGGCTGACCGATATCCTGCCTGAAGTTCTCTGGCTCCAATAATCTCAATTTCAATGGCTTCAAATATGTTTTTTTCACCAAAGCGGGTCTTATTAGTATCTATTAATTGAATTACATGCTTGCTTAACTCGGCACTGCCGGTCGTTATATAAAATAATCTCAAAACAGGATTTTTCTTTAGAGCTGAGGCGTATATCGTGTTCTTTGCGTCAATCAGCTCGTTAATTTGCTCCGTAACGTCTACAAAGTTTCCGTCGAAAAAGGTGCTGACTCCGTCAAAAAATTTGGACAAGTCACCATAGTCAATTTTGTCGCTACTTTTTGCTTGAAAGATGTTGAATTCTACTGAATGATTTTTCCCTGACGCTAGTGCTCCAGCGACGTCGTCAGCGGTTCTGCACAACTCGCCCTGGACCATTATCGCGATGCCGTCGATTCCGAACTCCGTGCCCTTCAAATGCGCGGAGAAGGGATCGATATTGTCGGTAAGGATTCCATTTGCGACGGAAAATATCGCAAAAACTTCAAACAGATCAGGATCGGGCAGTCCGGTATGCGGGTTCGCGCGCTCAAATGCCTTAAGCTGTGCTTTCACAACTGGATTCATCACCCACCCGCCCGGAAACAATAGCAAAGATTAAACGAAGAATTCAGCTCGATGCAAGTACCGCGGGTGGACTCACACCCCCGTCACAAACCCGTCCAGCACCTTCTTCTGCCCGGCCCGATCAAAGTCGATCGTCAGCTTGTTGCCTTCGATGGCCGCGACATTGCCGTTGCCGAACTTCTGGTGGAAGACGCGGTCGCCGATGTTGAAGGGGGAGGGGGTATCGGCGACGCTTTTTGCCACCAGCTCGCCGTCGATGGTTTTTCCCTTCACCGAGCCCGCTCCCGCACCGTAGCCGGAATCGGTCTCGCCATAGCCGATGCGCTCGACCTGGTGGCCGGAGCGCGAGCCCCAGTTGCGGTCGGTGGCTTCGGTGCGGTTCTGCTGGGCGCGCTGCCAGCCGGGGGTGGCGTAGGTGTTGGAGAAGGAGCGGCCCTGGTCGCCGCCGCGCTGGCCGCCCGAGCCGCCGCTGGTGCCGCCGAGATTGTCGAAACGCGAGGCGCCGTAGGGGTTTTGGCGGCCGGCCGAAAAGCCGCCGCCGGAGCGGCCGTAGGGCGAGCCGTAGCCGCCATAGGAGGTGTCGGCCTGCTGCACCTCGACATGCGCCTCCGGCAGCTCGTCGAGGAAGCGCGAGGGGATGGTCGACTGCCACAGGCCGTGGATGCGCCGGTTGGAGACGAACCACAGATGCAGGTTGCGCTTGGCGCGGGTGAGGCCGACATAGGCGAGGCGGCGCTCCTCCTCCAGCGCCGAGCGGCCGCCCTCGTCAAGCGCACGCTGGTGCGGGAACAGGCCTTCCTCCCAGCCGGGCAGGAAAACCGTCTCGAACTCCAGCCCCTTGGCCGAATGCAGCGTCATGATGGAGACGGCGTCGAGCTCGGCGTTCTGCTCGGTGTCCATGACCAGCGCCACATGCTCCAGGAAGGCGCGCAGCGATTCGTATTCCTCCATGGAGCGGATCAGCTCCTTGAGGTTTTCGAGCCGCCCCGGCGCCTCGGCCGAGCGGTCGTTCTTCCACATCTCGGTGTAGCCGGATTCTTCGAGGATCGTCTCGGCGAGCTCGGTGTGGGGCGTCGTCTCCAGAAGCTCCTGCCAGCGGCGGAAGTTGGCGGCGAGCTGGCGCAGCGCCGCGCGCGGCTTCGGCTTCAGCTCGTCGCTCTCGGCAAGGGTTTCGGCGGCGGCAAGCATCGGCACGCCGAGCGCGCGGGCCGTGTCGTGCACCTGGCGGATGGCGGCCTCGCCCAGCCCGCGCTTCGGCACGTTGGCGATGCGCTCGAAGGCGAGGTCGTCGGCCGGCTGGGCGACGACGCGCATATAGGCCATGGCGTCGCGGATCTCCTGGCGCTCGTAGAAGCGCGGGCCGCCGATGACGCGGTAGTTCAGGCCCAGCGTGACGAAGCGGTCCTCGAACTCGCGCATCTGGAAGGAGGCGCGCACCAGGATGGCCATGTCGTTGAGCAGATGGCCCTTGCGCTGCAGCTGCTCGATCTCCTCGCCGACGGCGCGCGCCTCCTCCTCCGAATCCCAGGCGGCATGCACGGCGACCCTGGCGTCCTCGGGGTTTTCGCGCTCGGTGAACAGGGTTTTGCCGAGCCGGCCCTCATTGTGGGCGATGAGATGCGAGGCGGCGCCGAGGATGTGGGCGGTGGAGCGGTAGTTGCGCTCCAGCCGGATAACGGCGGCGCCGGGAAAATCCTTCTCGAAACGCAGGATGTTGTCGACCTCCGCGCCGCGCCAGCCATAGATCGACTGGTCGTCGTCGCCGACGCAGCAGATGTTGACGGGGATTCTTCCCTCCCCCTTGCGGGGAGGGTGGCCAGCCGGAGGCTGGCCGGGTGGGGTAGCCTCGGCAGTGCGCGACGCTCCCTCCCCCCTTGCGGGGGAGGTGGCGGCGAAGCCGCCGGAGGGGGTACGTCCGGCAGTGCTCGACGTTCTGGCGGTGCCTTCTGACGGTACCCCCTCTGGCCTGCCGGCCATCTCCCCCTCAAGGGGGGAGAGATCGCGGCCGCCAGGCCGCACCCCATCCTTCGAGGAGGGCCGCTGCGCCAGCAACCGCAGCCACATGTACTGCGCGGTGTTGGTGTCCTGGTACTCGTCGACGAGGATGTACCTGAAACGCCGGTGATACTCCGCCAGCACGTCGTGGTGGGCGCGGAAGATGCGGATGGGGTGGCACAGAAGGTCGCCGAAGTCGCAGGCGTTCAGCGTCTGCAGGCGGTCCTGATAGGCCTTGTAGAGCGCGCGGCCCTTGCCGTTGGCGAAGGCGCGGGCGTCGCCCTCGGCGATCTCGGCGGGGCCCAGCCCCTTGTTCTTCCAGCCGTCGATCATCTGCGCGAACTGGCGCGCGGGCCACCGCTTGTCGTCCAGCCCCTCGGCCTGGATGAGCTGCTTGATGAGGCGGATCTGGTCGTCGGTGTCGAGAATGGTGAAGCTGGAGCGCAGGCCGGCCAGCTCGGCATGGCGGCGCAGCATCTTTACGCCGATCGAGTGGAAGGTGCCGAGCCAGGGCATGCCCTCGACCTGCTCGCCGACGAGGAGGCCCACCCTCTGCTTCATTTCCCGCGCGGCCTTGTTGGTGAAGGTGACGGCGAGGATCTGGCTGGGGAAGGCGCGGCCGGTGGCAAGGATGTGGGCGATGCGGGTGGTGAGCACGCGCGTCTTGCCGGTGCCGGCGCCGGCAAGCACCAGCACGGGGCCTTCGGTGGTCTCCACCGCCAGCCGCTGCTCGGGGTTCAGGCCGTTGAGGTAGTCGGGCGTCCGGTTGTTGTGGCCGGCCCTGGCCGCCATGGCGCGCGCGGCGATGCCGCCTTCGGCGCGCGGGGGTGCCGGGGCGCGCGCGGCTTCGCCGCCGCGCGGGGCAGGCGCGTCGTCGTCGAAGAAAGGCAGGTCGTCCGGTGACATCGCCACCGAATGTAGTGATTCGGGTGGGAAAGGCCAGCGGCGTTTCCGTTTTGTACCGAAAGCAAGAGGAGAAGGCGCGAGGTCGAGGAATTATTTCCTTGGCGGTGGCGGTGCCGCTCTCGCGAATCAACCAGTGTTTGACAGTCTGCTGCCGGAGGTTGAAGACTGCGCTTGCGCGGCGGCTGCGACAGGCAAGAGGGAGGCGACCCTTGGTCATCGGCATCACGGCTCTGGTTCTGGCGCTCATCGGTCTGGCCATCGGCGCCGGCGGCATCTGGCTCGCGGTGCTCGGCGGCAGCTGGTACTACGTCGTCGCCGCGCTCGGCTTTCTTGCCACCGCGCTGCTTTTGGTGCGCAGGCGCCAGACGGCGCTATGGGTCTACGCGCTGCTTCTGGTCGGCACGCTCGCCTGGGCTATCTGGGAGGTCGGCTTCGACTGGTGGCAGCTCGGCCCGCGCGGCGGCGTCATCGTGCTGATCGGCCTGTGGCTGCTGACCCCCTGGGTGCGGCGCCGGCTTGCGGGCTCCGGCGGGGCCACGGCGCTCGGCATGGCCGTGCTGGCGGCGCTGGTGGTCGCCGGCTATGCGATGACGACCGACCGCTACGACATCCCCGGCGCGCTGCCGACCGAGCAGGTCGCGGCCCAGCCCAATCTCGGCGGCGGCGCGATGCCGCCGGGCGAATGGCATTTCTACGGCCGCACCCCGTTCGGCCAGCGCTATTCGCCGCTCGCCCAGATCACGCCGGAAAATGTCGGCTCGCTGCAGCCCGCCTGGACGTATCGCACCGGCGACGTGCGCGGCCCCGACGACGTGACCGAGACGACCTACCAGGTGACGCCGCTGAAAATCGGCGAGCTGCTCTACATCTGCACGCCGCACAATTGGGCCATCGCCATCGAGGCGGAGACGGGCAAGGAGCGCTGGCGCTTCGACCCCAGGGTCGGGCTGGAGAAGGATCGCCAGCACCAGACCTGCCGCGGCGTCGCCTATCACGCGGTGGCGGGCGCACCGGCCGGCCAGCCATGCGCCGAGCGCGTCTACCTGCCGACCTCGGACGCGCGGCTGATCGCGCTGGATGCCGGGACGGGCGAGATCTGCACGAGCTTCGCCGAGGGTGGCACGCTCAACCTGCTCGCCAACATGCCCTATGCCGACAAGGCGGGCTATTATTATTCGACCTCGGCGCCGCTGATCGCCGGCGGCAAGATCATCGTCGGCGGCGCCGTCAACGACAATTATTCGACGGAAGAGCCGTCCGGCGTCATCCGCGCCTACGACGCCGTCACCGGGGCGATCGTGTGGGCCTGGGATTCCGGCAACCCGGACCGCACGACGCCGCTCGGGCCGGGCGAGACCTATACCCACAACTCGCCCAACATGTGGTCGACGGCAAGCGCCGACGAGGCCTTGGGGCTGGTCTACATCCCGCTCGGCAACCAGACGCCCGACCAGCTCGGCATGAATCGCAGCGAGCATGTGGAAAAATACTCGTCGTCGATCACGGCGCTCGACCTAGATACCGGCCAGGTGCGCTGGGTGCGGCAGACGGTGCATCACGACCTGTGGGACATGGACGTGCCGGCGCAGCCGAGCCTGATCGACATCACCACGGCGAACGGCGTGATGCCGGCGCTGGTCGGGCCGACCAAGCAGGGCGACATCTACGTGCTCGACCGGCGCAGCGGCGAGCCGATCATCGCCGTCAACGAGGTGCCGGCGCCGGGCGGCGCGATCGAAGGCGACTTTACCGCGCCGACACAGCCGGTCTCGGACCTCACCTTCATGCCGCCGCCGCTCACCGGCGCGGACATGTGGGGCGTCACCATGTTCGACCAGCTCGCCTGCCGCATCGAGCTGCGCCGGCTGCGCTACGAGGGCCGCTATACGCCGCCCTCGGTGCAGGGCACGCTGGTCTTCCCCGGCAATTTCGGCACCTTCAACTGGGGCGGCGTGGCGGTCGACCCGGTGCGGCAGGTGATGTTCGGCATGCCGACCTATCTTGCCTTCAAGTCCGAGCTCGTCCCTCGCGCGGAAGTGCCGCCGCCGGACGAGGGGCGCGGCAGCGAGCAGGGACTGAACCGCAACGAGGGCGCGCCCTATGCGGTCGTCATGGGGCCGTTCCTGTCGGCGCTCGGCATTCCCTGCCAGGCGCCGCCCTGGGGATTCGTCGCCGCCGCCGATCTCAGGACCGGCAAGATCGTCTACCGCCACCGCAACGGCACGGTGCGTGACATGACCCCGCTGCCGCTGCCGTTCAAGGTCGGCGTGCCCGGCATCGGCGGGCCGATGATCACGGCCGGCGGCGTGGTGTTTCTGGGCGCGGCCGTCGACGATTTCTTGCGCGCCTATGATCTGACCACGGGGCGGCAGCTCTGGGAGGCGCGCCTGCCGGCCGGCGGCCAGTCCACGCCGATGACTTTCGAAGCCTCCGACGGGCGCCAGTTCGTCGTCATGGTGGCCGGCGGCCACGGCTCGATCGGCACCAAGGCGGGGGATTATGTGCTCGCTTATACGCTGCCGCGGTGAGGGGCGATCCATACGCCGGGCGTGGCCTTATCGTCGCTCGCACCCCCACCCCTGACCCCTCCCCACAAGGGGGAGGGGGACCTTGCGGCCGCCATGCCACGCGAAACCGTCGATTGGCGCGCCTGGCGGACACGCCAGCGAATCCCCTCCCCCTTGTGGGGAGGGGTTAGGGGTGGGGGTAATCTGGCGCGGACGTGATCAAGGCAGGAGGCCGCCGCTAACAAAACGCTGCGAAATTCCTATATCAGGCGCATCCAATCCGAGAAGCGAGGACACCACCATGGCGACCGAACGCGCAGTGCTTGCCGGCGGCTGTTTCTGGGGCATGCAGGATCTGATCCGCCGCTATCCCGGCGTGATCTCCACCCGCGTCGGCTATTCCGGCGGCGACATGCCGAACGCTACCTACCGCAACCACGGCAGCCATGCCGAGGCGATCGAGATCGTGTTCGACCCGGCAAAAATCGGCTACCGCGACCTTTTGGAATTCTTCTTCCAGATCCACGACCCGAGCACCCGCGACCGGCAGGGCAACGACGTCGGCACCAGCTACCGCTCGGCGATCTTTTATATCGGCGACGAGCAGAAGCGCGTGGCGGAAGACACCATCGCCGATGTCGACGCCTCCGGCCTGTGGCCGGGCAGGGTGGTGACCGAGGTCACGCCGGCCGGCGCGTTCTGGGAGGCCGAGCCCGAGCACCAGGATTACCTGGAGCGCTACCCCAACGGCTATACCTGCCATTTCCCGCGGCCGAACTGGAGGCTGCCGAGGCGGGAGGAGCGGAAGAGCGCGTGAGGGGTTCTCAGACCCGAGCCGACCGGCGCAAGGTCAACGCCGCAAGCAGCAGCATCGGGATCGCCGGATTGACGATCTGGATCGCGATCAGGACGGGTTCGCCGATCCAGCCGGCCAGATAGGCTTTCAGCGAGAGCATGAGCACGGCGTGGATCAGGATGCCGGCGAGCACGGTCGCGGCGACGGCGGGCACTCCCAGGTCCGGCCGCCGCAGGGCAATCCACAAGGCCCTGAGCGACAGCGGCAGGAACAGCAGGATCGAGGTGACGAGGCCGGGATTGTAGCTGCCGTTGGCCAGCGCCGGCCCGATATGCGCGACCGCGTTGACCGACACTACGCCGAAGAAGCTGAGCGCGACCGCCGGCCAGCGGCGTCCGAGCAGGGCCGAGATCGGGCCGGCCAGCCATACCAGCGGGATGTTCACCGCGGTGATGAAGGCCTTGGGGACAGGGCAGGCGGCCGCGTCGGCAAAGCCGAATGTTTCGCACATCATTGCGTGGAAGGCATAGGGCTGGCCTTCGGCGTCGATGCCATGCTCCTCGAACTGGTGCAGCAGGTAGGCCGCGGTGGCCGCCCAGGCGAGCCACACCATGTCACGGCTGCGCGGCACCGTGCGATCGCCGCGCAACTCGCCGAACAGCAGACCGGCGAGCACCCCGGCCGCGAAGCCCAGTCCGATCCATGGCCAGAGATGCGAGAACGAAGACATCGGGCAAGCTTAGAAGCCGCGCTGCGCCTCCGCCAGTCCGGCGCGCCGCATCGTTGACGCCGCCAGCGCCCGCCGCTAGCTTTCCCGCACGGCCGCGACGCAGCCGGCAGTCCGCGCCCGAAAGGGTTTTTTTGGCGAATGCGTCGACCTGGAAAAGTCCAACCGGTGAACCTGTCCGGCGGAGACTTCGGCAATGCGGGCGCTGAGGTAGAAGAAGCTTCGCCGGGACGGAGAACCGGAACCCATGCGTACATTCTTGAACGCCAAGGCGATGGCAAAGGCCATGCGCGAACAGCTTGCCGCGCGCGGCGTGACGATCCAGCACGCCGAGGCGCTGGAGATCGTGGCGAGACAGTTCGGGCTGGAAGCTGGAACGTGCTGTCGGCGAAGATCGGTGAAGCGGAGGGCGTGCCGTGGCGCTTCGAGCCGCCGGCGCCGATCGTCAGGATTTTTGACGAGGCGAAGGCGCGCGATTTCTACCTCGGCTTCCTCGGCCTGACGCTCGACTGGGAGCATCGTTTCGAGCCGGGCATGCCGCTCTACTGCCAGGTGTCGCGCGGGGCGCTGAAACTGCATCTCAGCGAGCACTCGGGCGACGCCAGCCCGGGGGCCAACATGCTGGTCTACATGACCGGCGTCGAGGCCTGGCAGAAGGAGCTGGCCGGCAAGAATTATCGGTACAACCGGCCCGGCCTGCAGCGGCAGGACTGGGGGCTGGAATGCGTGGTCATCGACCCGTTCGGGAACAGGATCCGGTTTCTGGAGGAGTGACGGCCCCCTTGAGGGGAGGGTGGCCGGACGCAGTCCGGCCGGGTGGGGTCGGTGCGGCAGTGCTCGGCGTTCTGGCGTCCGGGCGGTGCCTTCTGAGGTTACCCCCTCCGCCCGCTTCGCGGGCACCTCCCCCGCGAGGGGGGAGGGGACGCGGCGCTCGGCCGGGTGGGGTAGCCGCGGCAGTGCTCGGCGTTTTGGCGGTGCCTTCTGAGGCTGCCAAGGGCGGTGCCTTCTGAGGTTACCCCCTCCGCCCGCTTCGCGGGCACCTCCCCCGCAAGGGGGGAGGATGGCTACGGCGTGTCGTATTCGTTGCGCAGATTGGTGACGACGCGGCGGTTCTGCACCTTGCAGGACCTGTCGGTGCAGGCACGCACCTCGCGGTCCTTGCCGTAACCTTTTGCCCACATGCGCTTGGCGTCGACGCCCTTGGAGACGAGATAGGCCATGGCAGCGCCGGCGCGCTTCTGCGACAGCGCCACCTGCTGGGCGTCCGAGCCGGAATCGTCGGCGAAACCCTGCAGCTTGACCAGCCAGCGCGGGTTCTTCGTCAGCCAGGCGGCCTGCTGGTCGAGCGTCGTCCTGGCGACCGAATCCAGCTCGGCCGAGCCGGCGGCGAAGAAGGTGCGGCGGCCGACATTGAGGATGAAGTCCTCCTCGCTGCCGGGCTGCATGTTGGCGAAGCCGGCGGCGGGGTCGTTGGTGTTGCCGATGTCGTTGGGGTTCACGGCGGCGGCGACCTGCGGGGTCTCGATTCCCGTGTTGGTGGAGGTGCAGGCGGCGAGCGCCAGCAGCAGGCAGGCGGCGAGCGGGCGCCGGAAGGCGTCGGAGCGAAAAATCATGATCGGCGGCCTACTCGGTTTCCGGCTCTTCGGGGCGGGCGAGCGACTTCCGCGCCTGCTCGGCCAGATGCGGCAGGACCTGCACGGCGGTGCCGACCGGGCAGCGCTGGTAGAGGTCGATGGCGTCCTCGTTGAACATGCGGATGCAGCCCGACGAGGCGTCGGTGCCGATGCTCCACGGAGCGATGGTGCCGTGGAAGCGGTAGCCGGTGTCGGCGCCGTCGCGGTGCAGGTACATGGCGCGCGGTCCGAGCGGATTCTTGGGCGAGCCACCCTCGACGAAGGCGGGCAATTCGGGATGGCGCTTGCGCATTTCCGGCGGCGGCGTCCAGCGCGGCCACAGCGCCTTGCGGTCGATGGTGGAGCGGCCGAACCACTGGAACCCCTCCTTGCCGACGCCGACGCCGTAGCGGATCGCCGTTCGGTTCTCCATGATCAGGTAGAGGAAGTGGTTGCGGGTGTCGACGACGACCGTTCCCTGCGGCTCGCTCGACTTGAACTTGACGACCTGGCGGTGCCATTTCCTGTCGATCTTGGCGAAATTGGTCTTGGCGTAGGTGACGCCGTTGTCGACCGCGGTGCCGGCGAAATAGGACGCGGCCGCCGCCTCCGCGTCGGTTCCGGCAAGGCCGGCCGCGGCCACGGCCAGCCCGCCGAGAACGACCTGGCGTCTCGAAAGAATCATCGACAACTTCCCCCTCGAAGCTTTTCGTGGCGCGGAGCATAATGCAGAGTTGTTTGCGTTCAAATGGAAATCGCCGATCTTGCCGGCAGGGTCAACGGCATGACTTTCGCCCGACGCGCGGGCTTGCCAGTTGATTTGCCGGCTGCGATCCTGCCAAGATGTCATGGCTTCCGGCGGACCGATCTGCCGGCCGGCGCCGTGGTCATTTGGTGATCGACGCATGAACATCCTGTCCCGGCGCGACCTGATCTGCGGGTTTGCTGCGGCGATACTGTCGCCGCTGGTGCCGGGCCGTGCAGTGGCCCAGCCGCAGGCGGGGCGGCCGCACACGGACGCCACCTTCCTGTTTTCCAACGATGTCCATGCCTGCCGCATGGGCAACGGCCTCAGCCCGAACTGCGCGGAAGAGGGCAAGACCGACGCCAATTTGCTCAGCCACATCGCGGCGCTGAACGGGCTGGAGCGCGGCCACTGGCCGAAGGAGGTGGCCGGCGCTGCCAGCGGGCTTGCCGGCGCCGGCCACCCGATCGCCCGGCCGCTCGGGCTGGTGATCGGCGGCGACGTGACCGACGACGGCGGCGGCCAGACCGCGCTGCCGCACGAAGGCACGCAACTGCTGCAATTCAGCCACCGCTATCAGCAGGGAGTCGGGCCCGACCGGGTGCATTTTCCCGTCTATGTCGGGCTCGGCAACCACGATCTCGACCAGGACGGGCAGCCGCCCCGCGTCGACTGGTACCGCCGCGAGCTGCGCGACTATGTCGAGCTCAACCACCGGCCGGGCGTGTTCTTCAAGCCGCCGGTGCCGGCCGACAATTACGATGTTGCCTCCGACTGCTATTCCTGGAACTGGGGCGGGCTGCACCTCGTGCAGCTCCACCGCTTCGGCGGTGACACGGCCAAGGGCGCGGCGAGCGGCCTGCCGTGGCTGAGGGACGATCTGAAGACCCATGCCGGCGACGGCCGGCCGGTGGTGCTGTTCCAGCACTACGGCTGGGATTCTTTCTCGATCGAGCGCTGGGATCCGACGAAAAGGACCTTCGACGACGACGGCGAGGGCGCGCCGCACTGGTGGAGCGAGGCGGAGCGGCAGGCGATGCTGGACGCGCTCGCGGGCTATAACGTCGTCGGCATTTTTCACGGCCACCAGCACGAGACGCCGATGATCTACCGCCGCGACGGTCTCGATCTGTTCAAGCCCAAGGCCGCCTATATGGGCGGCTTCGCGCTGGTGCGGGTCACCGACGGCTTCATGGACGTCGTGCTGGGCGAGGCCGTGGATCGCGGCGGGACGGTGCGCTTCACCAACGCGTTCAGCAAGGTGTTGGAGAAATGATGCCGCCTTTCGGCGTGTCATACCCCCACCCCTAACCCCTCCCTCAGGGGGAGGGGACTTTGCGGCCGCCACGCGTGCAAATTCGTGGATGATTTGCGCCGGGAAAGATGCCAGCCGGTCCCCCTCCCCTTGAGGGGTGGGGGTATGAGGGACGACTGCCAGTTTGAGCCTGGCGTGACAGTTGACCAGACGCAGCGAGCGGGCCTTGACTGGACCTGCGATGCCGCCGGCCTATGTTCCGTCCATCCATCCGAGGGAGACCGCCATGACAGAACCCGTCATCACCCAGGCGATGATCGACGCCTATGACGAATACACGCATCTGACGCTGGACCGCCGCGGCTTCATGGAGAAGCTGACGAGGCTGGCGGGGTCAGGTGCCGCCGCGGCGGTGATCGCGCCGATGCTGGCGGCAAATTCGGCGCAGGCCGCTGTCGTCGCCGAGGACGATACGCGGCTCGCGGCCGAGGACGTCGCCTGGCCGGGCGACGGGGGCGAGATGAAGGGCTATCTGGTGCGCCCCGCCGAGCAGAGCGGCAAGCTCGGCGCGGTCATCGTCATCCACGAAAACCGCGGGCTGAACGCCCATATCAGGGACGTGGCGCGGCGCATGGCGCTGGAGGGGTTCGTCGCGCTGGCGCCCGATTTTTTGTCGCCGCTCGGCGGCACGCCGGCCGACGAGGAGGCAGCGCGCGGGATGTTCTCGCAGCTCGATCCGGCGAAGACCGCGGCCAACGGCGTGGCGACGATCGCCTATCTGAAGGGCCGCGACGACGTCAACGGCAAGGTCGGCGCCATCGGCTTCTGCTGGGGCGGCGGCACGGTGAACAATCTCGCCGCCGCCGCGCCGGACCTCGCGGCCGGCGTCGCCTATTACGGCGCGCAGGTGAAGGACGAGGCGGCGATCGGCCGGATCGAGGCGCCGCTGCTGCTGCACTATGCCGGCCAGGACGAGCGCATCAATGCCGGCATCGACGCCTACAAGGCGGCGCTGACGGCGGCCGGCAAGGAGTTCACCGTCTACGTCTATGAGGGCGCGCAGCACGCCTTCAACAACGACACGTCGGAAGCCCGCTACAACAAGGAGGCCGCGGATCTCGCCTGGGGCAGGTCGGTGGCGTTTCTGAAGGAGAAGCTGGGGTAGGGGTTTCTGTGCCGGAGCGACAGCGGAGGGGGCCTTATGTTTTCCGCTTGAGCCGTGTCGAGCGGGCGATCCTGAGGACGTGGCGGGCATAGAGCATCTGCATGGGGATCGGGTTGCCGCGGCGCTCGATCTGGTAGAGCTCGTCATCGATCATCTTGATGGCTCGCCAGAAATCATAGTCGGTGAGCTTCGTGTCGGACGCGAGCCGCGCCGACATCGCCGCGATGTCCAGCTTCATACCAATCTCCGGCGAATCGCGTTCCGCCCACGCGACTCGGTCTCTTGGACCGGAGTGTTTTCGGTCAGGCCGGTTCGATCAACCGGGCCCGACCATTCAAATTGTGCATAAACGGTAACCTTAAGATTTTGATGCCCGGCATGGTTAAGGATCGGTAAACGGCTATTTCCGCCTGATGCCGATCGAGCGGCCGGCGCGCTCCGGCACCGGCAGGCCGGCATGGGCAGCCCCGAGCGCCGCCACCTTTTCGGCGATGTCGGGCGGGAACGGCGCCACCTTCGGCCCGCTCATGTCGACATGCAGGGCAAGATGCTCGGAGGTCGCCGCCAGCCAGCCGTCGACATGGCGGATCTCCTGGTAGCCGCGGATGCGCTTGTCATCATGGTCGAGCAGCTGCAGGCTCGCCGTCACGCGGTCGCCGAGATGCAGCTCGCGCACGTAGCAGACATGGACTTCCGCCGTGTAGATGGTGAGGCCGCGCTCGCGCGCATAGGCCGGGCCCATGCCCATCAGCTCGTAGCCGTCGTCCGAGGCGCGGTCGAACAGCACGTTGTAATAGGCCATGTTGAGATGGCCGTTGTAGTCGATCCACTCCTTCTCGATGTCCATGAGGCTGGAGACGAAGGGGGCGGGCAGGGGCATGGAGGCGATCCTTCTGGCGCTGGACAAGAGGCGGTTCTCGGCATAGGCGACCATAAGGGCCGGCGGAAGTGGCCGCTGGTCCATTCGCGGAGGAAACCATGGCTTTGCGCGACCTCAAACCCGTTGCCCGCAACGCGGAGGGGGCGGCGCTGGTCGCCGGCGTGCTCAAGCAGCGGTTCGGCGAGCGGTTCCAGACCGGCCAGGCGATCCGGGAGCAGCACGCGCACACGACCACCTACATTCCCGTCCAGGCGCCGGATGGCGTGGTCTTTCCCGAGACCGCGGAAGAGGTGCAGGAGGTGGTGAAGCTCTGCGCCCAGCACCGGGTGCCGGTGATCGCCTTCGGCACCGGCACCTCGCTGGAAGGGCATGTGAACGCGCCCGGCGGCGGCATCTCGCTCGATACCTCGCGCATGAACCGGGTGCTGGCCGTGCATGCGGAGGATCTCGACGTCGTGGTCGAGCCCGGCGTGACGCGCGAGGGCCTCAACACGCATCTGCGCGACACCGGCCTGTTCTTCCCGATCGACCCGGGTGCGAACGCCAGCCTCGGCGGCATGGCGGCGACGCGGGCGTCCGGCACCAACGCCGTGCGCTACGGCACCATGCGGGAAAACGTGCTGTCGCTGTCGGCCGTGCTCGCCGACGGCAGCCTGATTTCCACCGGCAAGCGGGCCAAGAAGAGCTCGGCCGGCTACGACCTGACGCGGCTGATCGTCGGCTCGGAAGGCACGCTCGGCATCATCACCGCGCTGACGCTGAAGCTCTACGGCATACCGCAGGCGATCGCCGGCGGGGTGTGCCCGTTCCCGAGCGTGGACGCCGCCTGCCAGGCGGTGATCGCCACCATCCAGATGGGCATCCCGGTGGCGCGTATCGAGCTGGTGAACGCGCTGCAGATGCGGGCGCTGAAGACCTATTCGAAGCTCGACTATCCGGAATCGCCCTGCCTGTTCCTGGAATTCCACGGCAGCGACAGCGGCGTGGCCGAGCAGTCGGAACTATTCGGCGAGATCGCCGCCGAGTATGGCGGCGGGCCGTTCCAGTGGACCAAGGTCGCTGAGGAGCGGGCGAGATTGTGGAAGGCGCGGCACGACGCCTACTGGGCGTCGATGACGCTGCGGCCGGGCGCCAAGGGCCTGTCGACGGATGTCTGCGTGCCGATCTCGCGGCTGGCCGAATGCATCGCCGAAACCGAAGCGGATATCGCCGAAATGAGCCTGATCGCGCCGATCGTCGGGCATGTCGGCGACGGCAATTTCCACGTCCTGGTGCTGATGGACCCCGACAGCCGCGCGGAGATCGAAAGCACGGAACGGTTCGTGGAGCGGCTCAACATGCGGGCGATCGCTATGGACGGCACCTGCACCGGCGAACATGGCATCGGCCAGGGCAAGATGGGTTTTATCGAGCACGAGCTCGGCCACGGGGTGGACGTCATGCGCGCGGTCAAGGCAGCGCTCGACCCGCTGGGAATTCTCAATCCGGGGAAGATTTTTTAGAGGCTGCCGATCAGGCAGCGTGACGCTTGCCTGTCAACTCGAAGCCTATCGCCTTCAGCACGGCCAGCGTGGTCGCAAGCGTCGGATTACCCTGCTCGCTGAGGGACTTGTAGAGCTGCTCCCGCGCCAGGCCGGTCTCGTTGGCGATTTTCGTCATGCCTTTCGCGCGCGCCACGACGCCCAGGGCACGCGCGATATATTGCGCATCTCCCGTCTCGAACGCATCGTTGAGGAAGACTTCGATGGCCTCGTCGGTCTTCAACGCATCTGCGGGATCGTAGTCATAGAATTTCTCTACCATTTCGGTTGTCCCATTCAGCGGCCAACTGCTTGGCAAGCCTGATATCGCGGTCCTGCGTGCTTTTGTCTCCACCACACAGCAGGAGGATGATCTCGGCACCCCGCTGCTGAAAATAAAGGCGATAGCCGGGACCGTAGTGAATTCGCAACTCGCTGATGCCTCCGCCGACCGGCGATACGTCGCCGGCCAAGCCATTGACGAGTCGGAAGAGGCGAGCCGCGATCGCGGCTTTCACCTTGGGATCCCTGAGACTGCGTTCCCATTTGCGGAACGTCTCGGTTTGCTTGATCACCGGCATGACGGTATGTAATTTAAAGATTACATACCGTCAACCACCCAGCATCCCTCAGATCGGCTTGAAGTCCGGCTCGATCTCGCGGGCGACGGCGCGCCACTCGTCGCCGTAGTCGACGTTCTGCCAGTCCTTGAACCAGGGGCCGCCATTGGTGAAGTGCACGGCGTTGGGCGTGCCGGCGGCGGGCTTGTCGTTCCAGCCCTCCAGCCAGTTCCAGCTCACCGGGATCTCGCCGATCTCGTCGTCGGCCGCCCACTGCATGCGGTGCAGGTAGGCGCCGCTCTCGCGGTTGATCAGCTCCGGCGTCAGCTGGCGGGTCGACGGATGGGCGCAGTTGAACAGCATGAAGGACGACCAGTTCTTGCGCGGATAGGTGGTCTGCACCTTGCCGTCCATCTTGACGCCTTCCTTCGGCCGGTAGTCGTGCTTGACGCAGGCAACCGCCTTGCTGTCGTCCCGGTATTGCAGCAGGTCGGCGACGTCGGCGAAGAACAGGAAGTCGCAGTCGCAGAACAGCGCCCAGCCCTCGTAGCCGGCCAGCCACGGCGTGAAGAAGCGCGAATAGGTGAATTCGGTGGAGGCGAGCGGATCGATCTCGCGCGTATAGGCTTTCTTCTCCACCAGCTCGTTCAGCACGATGGGGATGACCCGGACCGGGATGGAGGCGTGGTCGAGAATGGTGCGCTTCGCCACTTCATAGGCGATCGGCTCGCGTGAATCCCAGCCGATGTAGATGTCCAGAGATCTGCTCATAGTGTCCTCGACGTTTTGCTCGTCACTCTATCATTGTGAGAAGGCCCTGCCTGACCCTGTCCTCGACCCACTTGCGCTCGTCGGCCCAGGCATGCCGCTTCCAGCCTTCCCAGGAGAAGCCGCACAGGGAGATCGCCCATTCCGCGGCAGAAAAATGGCGCAGGGCGTAGAAAATACCGAAATAGCCGGTGCTCGGATAGACGCTGGCCATCTTGTCCTCCGGCAGGCCGAGCTCGCGGCAGCCGTCCATGTAGAAGGAGGCCGGGAAGACGATGCTGGCCTTGCCAATGCCGCCCAGCGCCATGATGGTGGCGAAGGTCCAGTCCTCGCGCCGGCCCTTCAGCCGCGACAGGAAGTTGGGTTTCGGGAAGTAGCGGTCGATGATGATCGGGTGATAGGCGAGAATGACCTGACCGGCGTTCCTGACAATGGCCGAGGCCAGGAAATCCGGGCTCTCCAGCCGCCGCTGCATCGGCTTGCCGGCATTGCACAGGAACAGGATGTCGGTCTTCACGCCCGACATGCCGATCGAGGCCTTCGGCTCGTTGAAGCGGACGACGAAATCCGCCGCGTCGATCTCGGCCGACATGTCGCGGCCGACCGGTCCGTTGCCGACGATGTAGAGGGTCTTGCGCGCCATCATCCGTCTCTGGTCCGGATGGCTTGGCCGCCTGCCGCGCCTGCCGTCCGGGTCCAAGCTGTCAACCGGCGCGAGGTTTCGCGCCGTCGCCGGGCGGGACTGGGGGAGGGCGGCCGATTCGCCGCTGTGCCTGGAGCACCGACGCGGCTGCTTATGACACGGCTTCGTGAAGGATGCACGCGCAACCTTGCGATGAGCCGCACAACCGGGCAAGCGAGGCGAATCGCCACTTTATCGACGGACGGATGCCTTTTAGATTCGTTTGTCCGTCGCAGGTTCCCGTCGCAAAACCGTGCGACACTTTTGCGGAACCTGCTTAGAGTGAGTATCCGCTCCCATGGATGAAAGGGCTTGATTCTGGCGCGGCTGTTCGTCTTCGTCGGTGGATTGATCGTTCTGGCGCTGACCACGGCGCTGGTCGCTCCCTATTTCATCGACTGGACCAGCTATCGCGCCGCCTTCGAGCGCGAGGCGAGCGCGGTCCTCGGCCGCAAGGTTACAGTCGAGGGCCCGGCGGAGGCGCGGCTGCTGCCGTTCCCCTCGGTGAGCTTCTCCGATGTCTCGGTGGGCGGCGGTTTGCGTGGCGAGCCGGCAATGACGGTCGAGACCTTCTCCATGGATGCCGAGCTCGCGCCGTTCCTGCGCGGCGAGTTCCTGATCTTCGACATGCGCATGGTGCGGCCGAGGGCGATCGTCGATATCGGCGAGGACGGCATGGTCGACTGGGCGGTGCGGCCGTCGAGCCCGATCCCGGCCTCGAAGATCGCCCTGGAGAAGCTGACGGTGACGGACGGCCGGGTGGAGATCCGCCACCGCCCGTCCGGGCGCACGCATGTCGTGTCCGGCATCGAAACGGAGCTGTCGGCGAAGTCGCTGGCCGGCCCGTGGCGGCTCGCCGGAACGCTGGCCTTCGACGGCGAGGCAGCCGCCGTCTCCGCGGCGACGGGCGTAGCCGATCCGGACGGGCGCCTGCGTCTCAGGGTCAAGCTGGCGCCCGCGCGGCAGCCGGTCTCGCTCGATGCCGATGGCGAGGTGGCGCTGAAGCCGGAGGGGCTCGTCTACTCCGGCGGCTTCCGGCTGACCGAGACGCCGGTCAAGCCGGCTGCGGCGGAAGGCGAGGCGCAGCCGGTCCGAAAGGCGGAGGCGCCGCGCTACCGCCTCAACGGCCAATTCATCCTGGACAGCCGCAAGCTGGACCTGGCGGCGTTCCGCTTCGAGAGCGGGCCGCTCGATCATCCCTATACGGCCGACGGCATGGCGAGCCTCGATTTCGGCGCCGAGCCGCGCTTTACCATCAAGGCGAGCGGGGCGCAGATGCGCATCGACGAAGCGCTCGGCGCCGACCAGGGTGCCAGCCTGTCGCTCGAGCAGCGGCTAAGGGCTTTCACGGCGGCGATGCTCGCCCTGCCGAAGCCGACGATCCCGGGCTCGATCTCCGTCGACCTGCCGGCGGTGGTGGCCGGCGACACGACGATCCGCGACGTGCGGCTGGCGGCGGAGCCGGCCGACGGCGGCTGGAGCATCAAGTCGGCCGCAGCCACGCTGCCCGGCCGCACCACGCTGGAGGCCGACGGATTCCTGCGCACCGAGGGTGAATTCGGCTTCGACGGCAATCTGCTGATCGCCGTTGCCCAGCCATCCGGCTTCGCCGCCTGGGTGGCCCGGGACATCGACGAGGCCATCCGCCGGCTGCCGGCCGCCGGCTTCAGCGCCAGGGTCGAGATGACCGAGCGGCGGCAGCTCTTCCGCGACCTGGAGCTGGCGCTCGGCAAGGCGCGCTTCCGCGGCGAGATCGACAGCCGTCAGCCCGTCGACCAGCGTCCGTCGATGCTGGTCCGGCTGGACGGCGATGCGCTCGATGTCGACGGGCTTTCGGCCTTCGCATCGCTCTTCGTCAGCGATGCCGGGCGGACCCGGTTCGGCGCGTCCGATCTCGACCTCCAGGTGAAGGCGGGACCGGTCGACATGGCCGGGCTTTCGGCGGAAACCGTCGACACGGCGCTGCGGCTGCGCGAGGGAAGACTGGAGATCGATCGCCTGTCCATCGGCGGGCTGGCGGGCGCATCGATCAGCGCGACCGGCATGATCGAGGGATTTCCGGAGAAGCCGGCGGGCAACGTCGATGCCTCGATCGTCTCGGTCGACCTTGCGCCGCTGGCCGGCCTGGTGGCCCGACGCTTTCCCGACAGCTTTCCGGCGCAGCAGCTCGAGCGCCGTGTCGCCGCCTATCCGGGCCTGCTGACGGACGCCCGCCTCGACATCGTGGCCAAGGCGCGGCAAGGCACGGATGGCCGGACCGCCGTGGAACTCGGGCTCGACGGCATCGCCGGCGGGTCGACGCTGTCGGCCAGCATATCCGGCGACGGCCAGGCCGACGCGATCCGGGATGCCGAGCTGTCGCTGTCGGCCTCGGCCGGCAATGGCGACGCCACCGCCCTGCTGGCGCTTGCGGGGCTGCCGGCGCTGCCGCTCGGCGTCACCGGCCCCGGCGAGCTGGCCGTGTCCGCCAGGGGCACGCTGGCGGGCGGGCTGGACAGCATCGCGACCCTGAAGGGCGACGCGTTCCTCGCGACTTTCGCCGGGACGTCGACCATGGAGGAAGACGGCTTCGCCGCCAAGGGAAAGGCCAATGTGGAGGCGGCCGACATCGAGCCGTGGCTGATGACCATGGGCCTGAGCCTGCCCGGCATGGGCTTGGGCACGGCCGTCCACTTCACCGCCAATGCCGATCTCGGCTCGGGCCTGCTCGTGCTCGACGGAGTCGACGGCGTCGTCAACGAGACTGCGGTCGCCGGCGACCTCAATGTCGGCTTGGAGGCGGACAGGCCGAGCCTCGACGGGGCGCTGGTGCTCGACGATCTGCCGCTGGAGCCGTTCGCGGCAATGGTCGTCGGCGGGGAGGCGCTGGCGAGCGTGAAGGGCCGGTGGGCCTCGGCGCCCTTCGGGCAGAAAACGGTGCTGCCCTTCACCGCGTCGCTGGATGTCTCCGCCGCGACGCTGACGGCCGGCTCGGCGGCGGCCTACGACACGACGCTGTCGCTCGGGCTCGACGACGACGGGCTGCGGGTCGCCGACCTGAAGGCGACCTATGCCGGCGGAGCGCTCGACGGCCGGTTCGAGCTGAAGAACAATGGCGGCACCGCCCTGTTCTCCGGGCAGTTCCGGCTCGATGGCGCCGAGCTGAGCGAGGCGGTGGCGGGCGGGCTTGCCGGAAAGGGCAATCTCTCGGCCACCGTGACCGGCAATGGCAAGTCGGTCGAAGCGCTGGTCGCGTCACTGTCCGGTTCGGGAACGGCATCGGCCAGGGGGCTTGCCATCCAGGGCATCGCCGACACGGCGCTGCCGGCGCTGCTGGCGCGCGCCGACGCGATCGGCCGCGACATCGACGCCGGCAAGGTCGCCGCCTTCGCCCCCGCGATCGTCGGCGCGGGCGCTTTCGCGGCGGGCGACGCCGATGCCGCCTTCACCATCGCCGCCGGCGTGCTGCGCACCCCGCCGGTGCTGCTCGGCAATCCGAGGGCGCGGATCACGGCCGAGCTGCGGAGCGACTTCAGCAGCGGCGAGGCCTCGGCCATCGGCAGCATCGCCTATGCGGCGGGCGAGGCGGCCCTGACCGGCTCGGAGCCGAGCCTGAACTTTTCCGCGCGGCGTCGGGCCGGGGTCACGGAGGCGAGCTTCGACAGCGGTCCGCTGGCGCAGTTCCTGACCCAGCGCGCCCTGGAGCGCGAGCAGGAGCGGGTGGAGGCGATGCAGGCCGCGCTGGTCGAGAAGCAGCGGCTGCGCCGCGAGGTCCGCTACTACGCCGCCCTGCAGGCCGAGCGCGAGCGGGTCGCCGCCGAGGCGCTGCGCAAGGCGGAGGAGGAGGCCCGCCAGCGCGCCGAAGCCGAAGCCCGCCGCAAGGCGCAAGAGGAAGAACGCCGCCGCCGCGCCGAAGAGGAGGCGCGGCAGGAGGCGGCAGAGGAGGCGAGGGCGGCCGAGCAGGCACGCCTGCGCGCCGAGGAAGAGGAATTCCGGCGCATCGTCGCCGAGGACGAGGCCCGCAGGGCGGCCGAGGCTCGGCGCGCCGCGGAAGAGGAGCGGCAGCGCGCCGCCACCCTCCGGCGCCAGGCGGACCAGGTGGCGCCCTTGCCCTCGGATCCCGGCGACGTGCCGCTGCCGGCACCGCGCCAGGACGTCCAGCCCCTCCGGCCGGCGCAACCGACGCCGCAGACCATCGAGGGCTTCATCGATTCACTGACGGGCGGGTAAGGGGGCTCGCCCGGCTCGTGCCTCGGGGGTGGATCGAAATTCAGGGGCGCGTCGCGAATGGCGATCAAAAACCGGCGCCGCCGCCAAGGATTACCGGATGACAGGAGGTGCAATGATCGACCTACTCTCCGGCGTCCGCGTGCTGGACCTCACCAACGTGCTGGCCGGGCCGTATTGCTGCTACCAGCTCGCCCTGCTCGGCGCCGACGTGATCAAGGTCGAGGCGCCGGCGGGCGGCGACCTGGCGCGGCAGCTCGGCGCCTCGCCGGAGCTCAACCGCGCCGGCATGGGCGCCTCCTTCCTCGCCCAGAACGCCGGAAAACGCTCGGTCGTGCTCGACCTCAAGAAGGAAGCCGAGCGCGAGCGTTTCCTCGACCTCGTCGCCACCGCCGACGCGCTGGTGGAAAATTTCCGGCCAGGCGTCATGCAGAGGCTCGGGCTCGGCTACGACGTGTTGAAGGGAGTGCAGCCGCGCCTGGTCTATTGCGCCATCTCCGGCTTCGGCCAGACCGGCCCTATGCGCGACAACCCGGCCTACGATCAGATCATCCAGGGGCTCTCCGGCATCATGAGCATCACCGGCACGCCGGAGGCCGCGCCGCTCAGGGTCGGCTATCCCGTCGCCGACACGGTCGGCGGGCTGGTCGGCGCCTTCGCCACCTGCGCCGCGCTGGTGCGGCAGAAGACCACCGGCGAAGGGGCCTTCCTCGACGTGTCTATGCTGGAGAGCGCGCTGTCGGCGCTGGGCTGGCCGGTATCGAACTATCTCACCGCCGATGTCGAGCCGACACCGATGGGCAACGAGAACATGACGGCGGCACCCTCCGGCACCTTCCGCACCGGCGACGGTCTGCTCAACATCGCCGCCAACAAGCAGGAGCAGTTCGTGACGCTGTGCGCATTGGCCGGCCGGCCGGAACTCGCCGCCGACCCGCGCTTCGCCGAACGGGAGACGCGCAAGAAGAACCGCACCGCGCTGAAGACCTTGCTCGAGGAAGCGCTGGCCGGCGATACGGCGGCGGCGTGGGAGCAAAAGCTCAATCGCGCCGGCGTGCCGGCGGGCCGCGTGCTCACCATCCCGCAGGTGCTCGACGAGGAGCAGGTGCGGCAGCGGCGCATGACGCGCAGCTTCGCCGGCGTCGCCGGCCGCGAAAAGCCGCTGACGGTGGTGCGCGGCGGCGTCATCGTCGACGGCCGGCCGCCGCTGCCCGAATCGCCGCCGCCGGTGCTCGGGGAGCATTCGGACGAGATTTTCGCGGCGACGCCGCGCCGCGCCCGAAAGGCCGCCTCATGAGCACGGACGACAAGAAGACCGGCCGCGCCCGCGGCGAGGAATGGTGGACGACGAAGATCATCGAGATGAAGCCGGGCATGATCCGCCTGCGCGGCTATGCCATCGAGGAGCTGATCGGCCGCGTCAGCTTTCCCGCCATGATCTGGCTGATGCTGCGCGGCGAGCTGCCGAGCGAGGAGCAGGCCGACCTGCTCGGCATCGCCCTGTCGGCGGCGGTCGACCACGGGCCGCAGGCGCCGTCGATCGCGATCGCCCGCATGGCCATGACCTGCGGCGTCGGCATCAACAGCGCCATGGCATCGGCCGTCAACGTGCTGGGCGACGTGCATGGCGGCGCCGGCGAGCAGGCGCTGGCATTCTTCGGCGACATCGCCGCGGCCATGGATGCCGGGCACGCGCTGGAAGCCGCGGCGGCCGCTCGGCTCGATCGCTTCTTCGCCGAGGCGGAAGGCTACGTTCCCGGCCTCGGCCACCGCTTCCACCCGGTCGACCCGCGTGCCCCCAGGCTGTTGGCCGTGACGCGCGATTTCGCCGGCCGCGGCGTCGTGCCCGGCCGCTTCGCCGACATCGCGGAAGCGGTGGAGGCCGGGGTCGAGCGGCGCAAGGGCAAGAAAATCCCGCTCAACATCGATGGCGCCACCGCCGTCATCTACGGCGAGCTCGGCTTCCCGCCGCCGCTGACGCGCGGCCTGTTCGTGCTGTCGCGCTCCGTCGGCATCTTGGCGCATGCCTGGGAGCAGTCGCAGCAGGGCGAGCGCAACAAGGGCCCGCTGCCGCGCGAATGGCTGTGGGCCTATGCCGGCGAGCCGGCGCGAGATCTGCCGAAGGCGGAGGACGAGTAGCGGCGTCCACACAAGTCGGCAGCGGAGTTTCGGTGGGCAGAAACATCTTCGCCGGCCGGTGAAGGGTGCTTGCAGAAAGCTCGATACTTTGGCGCTAGTCCCGCACCACAGTGTGCGGCGAGCCCTTCTCGACCTGGTCGATCACCAGCAGCCTCAGCGGCTCGGCGCCGGTGTTGGTGCCCTGATGCCACTGGCCGATCATCTCGACGATGAAGTCGCCGGTCTTGTAGTCGGTGCCCTGGCCGGTCTCGACATTGGTGACGCGAAGGTTTCCGGCGAGCACGTAGGCATAGCGGGCGAAAGGATGCTTGTGCACCGCCAAGGTGGCGCCCGGCGCGATTTCGTAGATCCACGCCAGCACCTGCACATCCTTGCCCGGCAGGGTTATCGGCTGGCCGGTCGCCGTGACCTCGGCCGAGGCGAGCGGCGTGACGATTGCTGGCGGCGCCTTTTCCGTCGCGTCGAAGGCGCGGGCGGCGGCGGCCTGCAAAAGCAGCGCCGCAAGGCCGGCGCATCCGAAAACTCCCGCACGCATCCCGACCATGCCTTCCCCCCGACGCATCCCGACGAGACCGACTTTGCGGCCGGCGGGCCGGCGTGGCAAGCCTCACTCGCCCGATATCGCACGGGCCAGGGCACTTGCGCGGCGTGCGGGTCCGGCGGTCCGACATGCCTGCCGGTGGCTTGGCATCGCAAGCCATATTTTGGTGGACTTGAACAGCAGGATACGTATCTTCACCTGTGGTGAAATCGGGAGAGGTAGTCATGGCGGGCGGGGGGCAAGGGGCCAATAAGGACAACGGCCAGCAGACAGCGGCGGCCGCGGCCGCGGGAACCAGGATTCCGCTCGCGCCGCCACAACGGCAGACGACGCTGCATCAGGATCCGCACGCCATCCGCGACACGCGCGAAAAGGTGCTGGAGGTGGCGATCGGCCACGAGGTGCGGGCCTTCCGCAAGAAGCTCGGCATCACCGTCGCCGACCTCGCCGCCACCACCAACATCTCGCTCGGCATGCTGTCGAAGATCGAGAACGGCATCACCTCGCCGTCGCTGACGACGCTGCAGGCGCTGTCGCGCGCCCTCGGCGTGCCGCTCACCGCCTTCTTCCGCCGCTTCGAGGAGGAGCGCAACGCCGTGTTCGTGAAGGCCGGCGAAGGCGTCGACGTCGAGCGGCGCGGCACCCGCGCCGGCCACCAGTACAATCTGCTCGGCTATATCGGCTCCAACACCGCGGGCGTGCTGGTGGAGCCCTACCTGATCACGCTTACCGAAAACTCCGACGTCTTCCCGACCTTCCAGCATGACGGCATGGAGTTCCTCTACATGCTGGAGGGCGAGGTCGTGTACCGTCACGGCGCCAACCTCTACCGGATGCTGCCCGGCGACAGCCTGTTCTTCGACGCCGACGCGCCGCACGGCCCGGACGAACTGACCAGGCTGCCGATCCGCTATCTGTCGATCATCTCCTACCGCAAGGGCAGCGGCAGCGAATAACCCGCCCCATTCCCGTCCGGCATCCGGACGGCTTATGCGGGCGCGGTGCGGCGGCACCGGGTAAGGCGGCGACGACTTCCCCCTTCCGGCCCGTTCCCGCCATGTCACGCCTGCGTGATAGAAACCTTCTATCAGCCGACCGGGATGGCGCATTGACGTCTCCCGTCATTGCTGTAGCTTGGCTATGCCTTGAACTGTGTGAAAGTATTTTTCTTGTGGTTCAATCGGGCGGACGCGCGCCGGGCGCAAATGTCCGTCCGTCGATGGGGAGGAATCGATGTCGAAAATCCTGCCGGGGCTTCATCTTGGCCACGCCCCGATCGCGCTGCACCACGCCTTCCATGAGACGATGGAAGCGCTGGAAACGTGGGCGCCGGGCGAGCCGGAACCGCCGGTTTTCGTCGACGGCCGCCGTTTTGCCGCGACCGCGGTTCTGGCCGGGATGATCGACTGCACGGACCTCGTCCCGCTCAGGACCCGCGATGTCCTGCAGGTCCTGGCACGGTCGATGCCAAGCGGCCCGACGGTCGAGAGCGGCGACACCTATGGCCGCTGGGCCGCGCTCCTGCTGTCCGATTGCGCCCGGCGGAAGACCGCGGAGCCGTGCCTGCCGAGCGCCGCGGCCGATGCCTGCGCCAGCGGCGCCCTCTAGACAGGCGGCGTTCGAAGCCGGGCCTTAGACATATTCATTGCAGGATCTTTCGTGACCGACAGCTACGATCGCAGCGACCTGGAGCCACAATCGCCGGAAGAGGCGGATCGGCGGACGGCATGGGCGGCGAGCGCCGCCGACAGCCGTGGCCGGCGGACGGGGAGGCGCGCATGGCTGCGGTGATCGACGGCAAGGCGGTCGCGGAGGATGTGGTCGGGCGGGTGAAGGTGCTTGCGGCGGAGCTGCGGGCCGGGACCGGCATCGTGCCGGGCCTGGCGGTGGTCATCGTCGGCGCGGATCCGGCCAGCCAGGTCTATGTCGCCTCCAAGGGCAAGAAGGCCAAGGAGTGCGGTTTCCACTCGGTGCAGCACACGCTGCCGGCCGACACGGCTGAGGCCGAGCTGGTCGCGCTCGTCGAGACGCTCAACGCCGATCCGGCCATCCACGGCATTCTTGTGCAACTGCCGCTGCCGGAGCATATCGACAGCGGCCGCATCATCCAGACGATCTCGCCGGACAAGGACGTCGACGGCTTTCATTTCGTCAATGTCGGAAAGCTCGGCACCGGCGAGCTCGCCACCGCCTTCGTGCCGTGCACGCCGGCCGGCTCCATGCTTTTGATCGAGCGGCTGCGCGGCAGGGATCTGTCCGGGCTGAATGCCGTGGTGGTCGGCCGCTCCAACATCGTCGGCAAGCCGATGGCCAATCTGCTGCTCGCCGCCAACGCCACCGTGACCATCGCCCACAGCCGCACCAAAAACCTGGCCGAGATCTGCCGGAGCGCCGACATTCTTGTCGCGGCGGTTGGCAGGCCGGAGATGGTCCGCGGCGACTGGGTGAAGCAGGGTGCCACCGTGATCGACGTCGGCATCAACCGCGTCGCAGCACCCGAGAAGGGCGAGGGCAAGACGCGGCTGGTGGGCGACGTCGCCTATGGCGAGGCGGCGGAGAGGGCCGGCGCCATCACCCCGGTGCCGGGCGGGGTCGGGCCGATGACGATCGCGCTGCTGATGGCCAACACGCTGGTCTCGGCCAGCCTCGCCGCCGGACGGCCGAGGCCGGCGTTCTGATCCAAATCCTCCACTTCGAACCAACCGTTTTCCAGGGGAGCCCCATGGCCGATTTCAAGACCGACATCGCGATAGCACGTGCTGCCAAGAAGCTGCCGATCCAGGAGATCGGCGCCCGGATCGGCATTCCATCCGAGCATCTGCTGCCCTACGGCCACGACAAGGCAAAAGTGTCGGCCGAGTTCAT
>NZ_PXYK01000004.1 GCF_003012745.1 Kumtagia ephedrae
CCAGGATGGCGCGCGACGAAACGGCGGGACGGGTCATAAACGGCTCCGATCTAGCGAAGCCGCCCATGAATCACACATCACACCTGATCCGCTACCCCAACCGCGTTAACCTGAAGCGATTGCCCTGCGGTGAACCCGCCGCGGCATGGCAGAATGCGGCCTGCCTGTGCTAAGGCTCGAGCCGAAGAATCGGGAAACCGGCCCATGCGACTGCTGCCGCTCTGCATGACCCTGGCCCTGGCCTTGCTCACGGGCTGCCAGAGCACGCCGCCCGAAAAATTCTTCGTTCCGGCCTGCACGCAGCACCGCTACGACGCGGGCTTCTGCGACACGCCGTCGAATTTCAACCTGTTCGCGACCATCGTGACCGGCCGGGTCCAGTAAAGGCTCAGGACTTTCCGGAACCCCTGGCGGCTTCCGCAAGCGTCGAGGCGACGGCGGCGGCGGCCTTGGCCACACCGGCGGCGAGCGCGCCGGCCGTGGCGTCCCCTGCGGCTATCCGCAGATCGAGCAGCGGCATCAGGCCGAGGCGCTGGACAACCGCCGCGCCGCCAGGTTCCACAGGCTGTTGCGCGACCAGGCAATGGTCGATCGCTCCCGGCTGCAGCGCCTGCAGTACAGCGGCAGCGGCGATCGCCGCGTCACCGTCCAGGATGACCGGGATACGTTCGGTTCGCGCGGCGAGAACGGCGCCGGCGATGGCAGCGAACTCGCGGCCGCCGAGGCGCCGCAGGATTTCGAGCGGATCCTTCAGATGGCCGCGATGCAGCGCCAGCGCGCGGTCGACGACCGCCGCCTTGCGGGCCAGCATCGCGCCATCGGCACCGGAACCCGGCCCGACCCAGTCCGCTCCGCCGCCGCCGAACAGCGCGGCGAACAGCGCCGCCGTCACGGTGGAGCTGCCGACGCCGAGATGACCGACGACGAGCAGGTCGGTGCCGCCGGCGACCGATTCCATGCCGAAGGCCATGGTGGCGGCGCAACCGCGCTCGTCAAGCGCCGCCTCTTGCGAAATGTCGCCGGTCGGCAGGTGCAGCGCCAGGTCGAACACCTTCAGGCCAAGGTCGTGCGCCAGGCAGACGCCGTTGATGGCGGCGCCGCCGGCGCCCCGGAGTTCGACGGCGCGCGCCGTTTCCTCCGCCGGCCGCGGCGACACGCCGGCGGCGGCGACTCCGTGGGTGCCGGCAAAGACGGCGACAAGCGGCCGCCGCACCGCCGGCGCGCGGCCGCTCCAGCACGCCAGCCATGCGGCCGTCTCCTCCAGCCGGCCGAGCCCGCCAGGCTGCCCGCCGGCAGCAGCGAAGTCCGACCGGACACGGCGCTCGGCCGCCTCGTCGCCCTGCGGCAGCCGCCCGGCCAGGGTGCGAAAATCGTCGAAGGGAAGTCCGGAAGTCATGTCGTATCCGCCTGCAGGCAACGTCGTCGGCAGGCGGCATAGACGCAACTTGGCCGTGGCACAATCGCGACCTTGCATTGCAGCCCTGCCTGTCCCATGTCAGAGGCCCGATGGAAACCGCATGGCCGTGATCGAATCCCCCTGCATCCTCGTCTGCTCGATCGACACGAAGACCGGCTATTGCTTCGGCTGCGGGCGCACACGCGAGGAGATCGCCGCCTGGATCACCATGTCGCCCGACGAGCGGCGCCGCACCATGGCGTTGCTGCCGGCGCGGCTGGAGACGGTGGAGCGGCGGCCGCGGCGCGAGACGCGGCGGGCGCGCATGGCGCGCGAGCGCGCGGAGTGAGGCGATGAACCGCTTCGCCATCGGCCTGCTCATCCTCGGCGTGGGACTGGTCGTGCTCCTGTGGACGCATGACGACGGCTCCGTGGCCGGACTGAGCAGCGGCGAGTTCGGGCGGCTGGTCTATGCCGGGGCGCTCATGGCGGTGCTCAGCGCCGGCGTCGTGGCACTGTTTCGCGGCAACTCCGGCGGCACGCTGCGCAGCGTGGTGGCCTGGCTCGCCATCATCCTGGCGCTGGTCGCCGGCTATCAGTACCGCTACGAACTGCAGGACGTGCTGAGCCGCGTCTCCGCCGGGCTCGTCCCCGGCAGCCCGCTGTCTATCACGGACGCGGACGGCCGCGCCACGGTGATGATGGAGAAGCGGCAGAACGGCCATTTCGAGGTGCGCGGCTCGGTCGACGGCTCGCCGGTCGCCTTCCTGGTCGACACCGGCGCCACCAGCACGGTGCTGACGGCGGCGGATGCGCGGCGCGCCGGCTTCGACACCGCGGCGCTGTCCTTCTCCATTCCCGTCGCCACCGCCAACGGCACGGCCCGCGCAGCCGCGGTCCGTGTGCAGGAGGTGACGGTCGGCGCCATCGTGCGCCGCAACCTCACGGTCCTGGTGGCGGCCGATGGCTCGCTCGACCAAAGCCTTCTTGGCATGAACTTCATCTCGACGCTGTCCGGCTTCGACATGCGCGGCGACCGCCTGATCCTGCGCGACTGAGCGCGGAGCCTCGACGGAGGCCAGGCGGATTTCCGGTCACGCCGCTTCGGCCGCCCGCTCGTCCTCCACCGCCGCGAAGGCGCGACGCAGCACCGCCGAATCGGCACCCGGGCGCGTCGCCTCGGTCGACAGTATCTGGCGGAAGCGGCGGGCGCCCGGTCGGCCGTGGAAAAGCCCGACCATATGGCGCGTGACATGCGCCAGCCGCCCGCCCGCGGCGATATGGGCGTCGGCGTAGGCGGCCATCGTCTCCAGCAGTGCGGCGAAATCGACCGGCGCAGGATCGGCATCGACCAAGGCGTCGACGTCGGCCAGAATCGCCGGCACATGATAGGCGGCGCGGCCGAGCATCACGCCATCGACATGGCCGAGATGCGCCTTCGCCTCGGCGACCGTCTGGATGCCGCCATTGATGCCTATGAACTTTTGCGGCAGGCGCCGCTTCAGCCGGTAGACGCGGCCGTAGTCGAGCGGCGGGATGTCGCGGTTCTCCTTCGGGCTCAGCCCCTGCAGCCAGGCTTTTCGCGCATGCACCCACAGAGCGTCGGCACCCGCGGCGAAAACGGCGTCGGCCAGCGTATCGAGCGCCGGCTCCGGATCCTGCTCGTCGACGCCGATGCGGCACTTGACCGTGACCGGCACGTTGACGGCGCGCTTCATCGCCGCGACGCAAGCCGCCACCAGCGCCGGCGTCTTCATCAGGCAGGCGCCGAACGTGCCCGACTGCACGCGATCGGAGGGGCAGCCGCAGTTGAGGTTGATCTCGTCGTAGCCAAAGGCTTCGCCGATCCGCGCGGCTTCCGCCAGCTTGTGCGGATCGGAGCCGCCGAGCTGCAGCGCCGTCGGATGCTCGGCCGGATGGAAGCCGAGCAGCCGCTGGCGCTCGCCATGGATCGCCGCATCGGCGACGATCATCTCGGTATAGAGCAGCGCCCGTCGCGTGAGCTGGCGATGGAAGAACCGGCAATGCCGGTCCGTCCAATCCATCATGGGAGCAACGGCAACGCGAAAGCCATTGTAATTGCTTGATTTTCTTTCCGTCATAACAACTAGATGGGCCTCAAGCGGTACTGTTTCGAGCGCATTTGGTCGATTTTGGCCCATTTTTTCTGCCAAAGTACAGCAATGCTGCATGGCGGCCGTCCGTGCTGTAGCGCGATCGCGACCGAGACACCACGATCACAGCACGCAAAACGAGGGCATGGTTCGATGGAGTACCATGCCAGTTCATCATCGAGCGCAATGGCAGGATTGGCCTCCAGAGAGGCCCGACCCTCGAAGCCGCTGCCACCCCATATGCCTGCACCGCCGGCGAGCGATCCCGGGCTCGACGCCGAACACAGCTTCTCGTGAGGAACGCGCGCGCCGATGGTCAAGAAACATGACTCTTGGTTGGCTACCGCGGTGTCGCGTGCAGCGACGGCGCCATGCCGCCGGGGCAAGACGCGGGGCAAGCTTTGGCGGCGCGTTACCGGCTGCCCAGGAAGGCAATGATGGCGCGCCGCTCGTCCGCGTTGTTGAAGCGCTGGACCATCCTGGTGCCGCGTACCATCGCGGTCGGATTGGCGAGATAGGTCTCCAGCGTCTCGGGCGTCCAGGTGATGCCGGAATTGCGCAGGGCGGGCGAGTAGTTGAACCCTTCGACGCCGCCGGCGGCGCGGCCGACCACGCCTTGCAGGTGGGGCCCGGCACCGTTGCGGGTGGTGGCGATCTGGTGGCAGGCGCCGCAGCGCTGCCGGAACAGGCGCTCGCCCGAAGCGGCATCCGTCTCCTGGGCAACGGACGGAGCCGTTGTCCAGGAAGCGGCGATCACCGTGAAGACCGCGAGTACGGCGTTCCTCATCCTTCCATGCCTTTCAGGTCGAGCTTCGACAGCGGCAGGCTGCGGATGCGCTGGCCCGTCAGCACGGAAGCGGCGTTGACCACCGCCGGCGGCACGCCGGGCAGGCCCGGCTCGCCGATGCCGCCCATCGGCGCGCCGCTTTCGACGATGCGCACATGCACGCGCGGCATGCGGTCGGGCGGCAGGATGGGATAGCCGTCGAAATTGCGCGCCTGCGGCATGCCGTCGACATAGACGACTTCCTCCAGCAGCGCCGACGACAGGCCGAGGGCGACGGCCGAATTGACCTGAGCCTCGATGATGGCCGGATTGACGATGCTGCCGGGATCGATCGCCACCCAGACGTCGTGGACGATGACCCCGCCGTCCCGCAGCGACACTTCGGCGATGGTCGCGACCTCGCTGCCGAAAGGCGAGGCCATGGCGACGCCGCGCGCCCGCCGCGTGCCATCCTCGGCGGCGAAGGGGCCGCGCTTCCATCCGCCGGACAGATCGGCCACGGCCTCGAGCAGGTTTTTATGCCGCCGGCTGTCCGCCAGAAGCCGCAGCCGCAGGCCGTAGGGGTCCTGACGGCCGGCGTCGGCCATCTCGTCGAAGAATGTCTCGTAGAAGAAGTCGTTCATCGAATGGCCGACCGAACGCCAGAAACCGATGATCGCCGGATCATCGACATGGATCTGGCCGACGCGCCGGTTGGCGATGGCATAGACTTTCCCGGCAATGCCTTCGACCGCCGAGCTGTCGACCTTGTCGGGCTGGCGTCCGAACCAGCGGCCGGTCGGACCTTCGCCGACCGCGACCGCGTCAAGCGCGACCGGCAGGCCGGCGGCATCCAGTCCGGCGCGGAAGCGCACCGCCCCCATCGGCCGCAGCGTGTCGCGCAGAAACTCCTCCTCGCGGCTCCAGATGAGCTTGACCGGACGGCCCACGGCCTTCGAAAGCAGGATTGCCTGCGGATAGGGATTGGCCGTCTGGTAAAGGAAATGCCGGCCGAAGAAGCCGCCGAGCATCGGGGAATGGATGATCACCTTGTCCGGCCCGATGCCCGCGACCTTCGCTGCATCGGCCTGGAACATCTCCGGCGCCTGGTTGGGGATCCAGAGCTCCAGCGTGCCGTCCTCGTTCCAGCGCGCGATCGCAGAAGGCGGCTCCAACTGGCCGTGGACGAGATACGGGGCGTCATAGGCCGCCTCCACGACGCGCGCGGCACCTTCGAGCGCCCCTGCCGGATCGCCGACCGTTTCGAAGGCGACACCTTCACCCGGCGTCGCCTTCAACGCCGCCATATGCGTTTCCGACGAAAAATCCGACGGCATCGCGTGCGGCGTTCCGGCAGTGGGCTCCGTCCAGGTCACCTGCAGGGTCTCGACCGCCCGGCGCGCGCGCCACCAGCTATCGGCGACCACCGCGACGGCGCCGGGCAGCCGGTGAACCGAGTGCACGCCCGGCCTGGCCAGAACTTCCGCCTCATTGGCGAGCATACCCGGCTCGCCGCCGAGGCGCGGGCTGTGCTGGACGGCCGCATGCAGCATGCCGTCGATCTTGAGATCGATCGCATACTGCGCGCGCCCGGTGGACTTGTCGCGCGCGTCGAGCCGCGGAACGGGCTTGCCGATCCATCGGAAGTCGGCGTTTACGCGCAGCGCGACGTCGTCCGGGACCTGCAGCTCGGCGGCAGCGCCGGCGATCTCTCCGTAAGGGATTGCCCGGCCGGTCGCGGCATGCACGACGCGGCCCGGTTCCGTCGACAGTTCCGACACAGCAACACCGAGCCGGGCGGCCGCCGCCTCCAGCAGCATCCGGCGTGCCGAGGCGCCGAGCCTGCGCATCGTCTCGTAGCTCATGCGCACCGACATGCTGCCGCCGGTGAAGCGGCCGCCGCCGGTCAGCAGATAGTCGGGGCCGGGCGGCGCCCCCTCGACCACGAAGTTGACCGGATCGACGTCCAGTTCCTCGCCGACGATCTGCGCCATGGCGGTGAAGATGCCCTGCCCGCCCTCGATGAAGGCGCTGCGGAACAATACCGTGCTGTCGGGCCGGATTTCCAGAAAGGCAGGAATCCGCGTGCCGGGCACGACGGCTGCCTGCGCCCGGGCGCGTCCGACCGGCACCGTGACGGACAGAACGAGCGCCGCGGCACCGCCGAGGAAGCCGCGCCGCGAGATGTTGAGCGGCCTGTCCTCGCCATGTGTCGGCCGGTGGCGGATGGGGGTCAAGTCGTTCATGGCTCGCTCCTCACGCCTGCGCGGCCTGCCGGACGGCAGCCGAGATCGCGTTGTAGGTGCCGCAGCGGCAGAGGTTCACCATCGCTCCGGCGATGTCGTCTTCGGTAGGTTGCGGAGTTTGTTTGAGCAGCGCCGTGGCGGCCATCACCTGGCCGGACTGGCAGTAGCCGCATTGCGGCACCTGGTTGGCGACCCAGGCCTCCACAACTTTCCTGCCCTCCGGATCCTGATCGATCGCCTCGATGGTGGTGATCGCCAGCCCGGCGACGCTGTCGACGGTCGTCACGCAGGAGCGCGTCGCCTGTCCGTCGATCAGCACCGTGCAGGCCCCGCACTGGGCGACGCCGCAGCCATATTTCGTGCCGGTCATGCCGAGCGTGTCGCGCAGCACCCAGAGCAGCGGCGTGTCCGGTTCGACGTCGACCCGATGTGTCGAGCCGTTGACGGTCAGTTCCATGGCCTTCTCCTCATGTTCGCGGAAAGCCAACGTGACTGGCTGTCGGCTCGTCGACCCAAAGAATAGGTGCCTTCGACCACCTCGATTAGACCGCATAATTCGCTTGCGTCTATCGACGGGAAGCATAAATCTCCATGAGATCGGTGGATGCGACATGGCCAAGGAAGACTTCAACGACCTGTTATGGTTCCTGGCTGTAGCCGAGGAGAGGAGCTTCACGCGCGCCGCAGCGAAGCTCGGCATCACACAGTCCACGCTCAGCCATACGATCAAGCGGCTGGAGACGCGGATGGGCATCCGGCTGCTGATGCGCACGACCCGCAGCGTGGCTACGACCGAGGCCGGCGAGCGCCTGCGGCAGTCGCTCGCGCCGCGTTTCGCGGAGATCGAGACGGAGATCGCGGCTCTGATGGAATTCCGCGACAAGCCGGCGGGATCGATCAGGCTGACGCTTTCGGATCACGGATTTGAAAGCATCGTCTGGCCGAAGCTCGGACCGGTGCTCGCCGCCTATCCCGATATCAAGTTGGAGCTCAGCATCGACAATGGGCTGCGCAACATCGTCGAGGACGGGTTCGACGCCGGCATCCGCTTGGGAGAAAGCGTCGAGAAGGACATGATCGCGGTCCGCATCGGCCCCGACTGGCGAATGGTCGCCGTCGCCTCGCCCGATTATTTCGCCGCGCATCCCGCGCCCCTGCATCCGCAGGAGCTGATCGGGCACAACTGCATGAACATGCGCCAGACACGCGGCGGCGGGCTCTATGCCTGGGAGTTCGAGAAGGACGGTCAGGAGCTTCGCGTCCGGGTGGACGGGCAGCTCACCTTCAACACCTCTTACGCAATGGTGGATGCCGCCCTGAAGGGATATGGCATCGCTTTCGTCCCCGAGAGCCTTGTGGAGCGGCTGGTGGCGTCCGGCGAACTCGTCCAGGTGCTCGACGACTGGTGCCCGAAATTCCCGGGCTACTACATCTACTATCCAAGCCGCCGGCAGAACCTGCCGGCGTTCAAGGTGATCGTCGACGCCCTGCGCTACGGAGAGGTTTGAGGTGCTGGCGGCCTCCCGCCATGCCATCAGGGATTCGCACGTTTTTCGAAAACCTCGCGCGCGACCGGCGCTGCCGAAAACGCGTTCGGCCAACCGGCGTAATAAGCGAGATGGCTGATCACCTCCGAGGCCTCCTCCCGGCTGAGGCCGTTGTCCATGGCGCGGTTCAGATGGAACGGCATCTGGGCGACATGGCCGGCGGAAATCAGCGCGCTGACCGTGACCAGGCTGCGGTCGCGCGGCGCAAGGTCCGGACGCAGCCACAGGTCGCGGAACAGAACCTCCGTCGTGTCCCGCACCAGGCCAGGAGAGGCCGGTCCGGTGGTCTGCTCGACGCTGGCGGCGCGCCGCGCTTCCTGTGCCTCGTCGAGCGGAAGCAGCGCCGGGGCGACCGCTGGGAGCTGGTCGGCGCCGATGCCTTGCTCGGCATAGATGGGCCGCGTCGCGTCGACCGCAGCCATTGCATTGCCCCAGCCCGCATAGAACGCCAGATGCGTGATGATCTCCGAGAGCTCGGCGGGCTTGACGCCATTGTCGAGCGCGCGGCGGATCTGAGCGGGCATGAGACCCGCCTGGTTGCGGGCGATGACGGCCGCGACCGTCACGACGCTGCGGTCGCGCGCCGAAAGGCCCGGCCGTGCCCAGAGCCCCGCGTCGAGGGTCTCCCGTTCATACCGCTGCAGGGCCGGCGCGACCGACGAGACATCATCGTCGGCGCCTGAAGCTGCGCTTGCGCCGACGGGCGCAACGGTCATGGCCAGTGCGAGAGCTGCGAGCGATTTCATGATATTTTCCTTTCGTCGTCAGGTCCGGATCAGCGGTACTGGTCGTCGGTGACGGGCTCGAGCCACCCGACGACCTTGCCATCGCGTGCCGGCGTGATCGCGATATGGCTCATCGGGCTTTCGGAGGCCGCGCCATGCCAGTGCTTCACGCCCGGCGGCGTGGTGATGACATCTCCCGGCTTGATGACGATCTTCTCGCCGCCTTCCTCCTGGACCCAGCCCGTGCCGGCCGTGACGATCAGCGTCTGGCCGGCCGGATGCGTGTGCCAGTGCGAGCGAGCGCCCGGCGTGAACTCGACGAGGCCGCCGCCGGCGTTGCTGTGCTCGCTGGGCGCGAACAGCGGCGTGACCGTGACGACGCCGGTGAAGGTTTCCGCCGGGCCCGGAACGGAGGCCCGCGATCCGTTGGGCGAAACCTGCATAGTCTGGGCCTGGGCAGTGCCGGCGAGCAGCGCCAGCGTTGCGGCGGTCAGGGACAAAGAGTTCGTCATCGTCTGATATGACTCCATTGATGGGCATGCGAAGGCTGGCGCACAACCAGGCCTGCCGGACGTCCTGCGCGCGCTTGCGGCCATGCCGGTGGAAGGCGCTCGGCGACGCCGGGCGCCTGCTCAGACCCGGAGCAGCACCTTGATGGCCCGCCGCTCGTCCATGGCGCGGTAGCCTTCCGCGACCTCCGCCAACGGCAGCTGGAGGTCGAAGACCTTGCCGGGCTTGATCCTGCCCGTCAGCACGCGGTCCATGAGATCCGGCAGGAAGCGGCGCACCGGCGCCGGGCCGCCGAGCATGCGCTTCTGGCCGAAGAAAAGCTGCTGGCCGTCGAATTTGACGTCGTGCGGCACGCCGACATAGCCGATCGTGCCGCCCGGGCGCGAGCAGGCCAGCGCCTGATCGAACGACCCCGCCGTGCCGACGCATTCCAGCACCGAATCCGCGCCGACGCCCCCGGTGAGTTCCTTGATGCGCGCCACCCCTTCGTCGCCGCGCTCGGCCACGATGTCGGTCGCGCCGAATTCACGGGCGAGCTTCTGGCGGCTCTCGTGGCGGCTCATGGCGATGATGCGCTCCGCGCCCATCTCCCTGGCCGCGAGCACGCCCATCAGGCCGACGGCACCGTCGCCGACCACGACGACGGTCGAGCCTTCCCGGACCTCGGCCGCATCGGCGGCGTACCAGCCGGTGCCCAGCACGTCCGACGCGGCCAGCAGGTCCGGCACGAGATCGGCGGGCGGAATCTCGGCGGTGGCCACCAGCGTCCCGTCGGCCAGCGGCACGCGGGCGTAAGGCGCCTGTGCTCCGGTCATGAACTCGCGCTGCACGCAGGAGGACTGGAAACCGAAGCGGCAATGCGGACAGGTGTTGTCGGAGATGCAGAACGAGCCGACGACGAACTGGCCGGGGCGGATCGTGCGCACCTCGCCGCCGACCTCGACCACGACGCCGCAATATTCGTGGCCCATGTGCATGGGACGGTCCACCGGCTGCAGCCCGCGGAACGGCCACAGATCCGACCCGCAGATGCAGCTGGCGGCCAGTTTTATGATGGCATCCGTGGGCTGAAGGATTTTTGGGTCGGTGACCTCCTCGCAGCTTATGTCGCCCGGCTTGTGGAGAATGGTTGCGAGCATGGACTTGCTCCTTTCTGGCTTGCGTCAGGCAATGGCCTCGATGCGCAGCGGGAATTCGCCACGCACATGCAGGGCCTCGTATCCCTCGTCGAAGCGGCCGAGCCGGATCAGGCCGGGATGACGGTAGTCGGCATAGAACATCGCCAGATTGCCCCAGGGCATGTAGTAGCAGAGGTCGTAGGGCTTCTCGTTGCCGAACGGGCCGCTGCCCTCCTCGGTGAGCTTGCGCGGGAGATGTGCGATCTTCTCGTTGTTGCTGAAATCCTCGATCGTCAGGTCGAGCGGCAGCATCGAGAAGAAATCCCGCGCCGACGGATTGTCGTACAGCGTGGCGGTCATGGTGCGGCCGTCGAAAATCATCCTGATTTGCATATCGCTGGGCTCCTGGCTGGCCGGGTCCCTGCCCTGCTGGCCGTAAGCCAGCCGCGGCAGGACGGTTGTCGCGAGTGCCGTGCCGAGCAATGTGCGACGATTGACGGCGGGCAGATGGATGGTCATGGCAGGGATCTCCGGCTCGCGTGCCATGCAGCGATCGCGAACAGCGATGACGCGCACAGTAGCGCCGCGCCGAATGTGAACGCGCTCCACCAGCCGAACGCATCGAACAGCATACCACCGATCGCCGCGCCGCCGGTGATCGCGAACTGGATGACGGCGACCTGCAGCCCGCCGCCGGCCTCGGCGTCGTCCGGAAGCGTGCGGGCGAGCCAGGTGCCCCAGCCGACCGGCGCGGCGGTGCCGAAGAAGCCCCAGGCGGCGAGTAGTAGCGACACCGGAACGGGCATCGCTCCGAGGCCGACCAGTCCGACGGCGAGACCAGCCATCACGAGCGGGATGGTGATCAGGACGCCGAACAGGCGCTCCCGCAGCAGCCCTCCGATGCACCAGGTGCCGGCGACGCCTGCCAGCCCCATGACCAGCAGCATCGCCGAAAGCGCCGAAATGCCGAGACCAGTCACTGTCTCGAGAAAGGGACGCAGATAGGTGAAGAGCGCGAACTGACCCGTGAAAAGCATCAGGATGGACGCCATGCCGAGTGCCACAGGGCGGCGGCCGAGCAGCGCCAGCACGTTGCCGGTCGCCCGCCTTCCGCGCGGCGGAAGCGCCGGCAGGCTGATCCACTGCCAGACCAGCGCCAGCAGGCCGAGCGGCACGACGAGGAAGAAGGCGCCGCGCCAGCCGACATAGGCGCCGAGGAAGCTGCCCAGCGGCGCGGCGATCGTGGCCGCGATGGCATTGCCGGCATTCAGCATGGCGAGGCCCCTGGGGACGAGGTCTTCGGGCACGAGACGCATGACGATAGCAGTCGACATCGACCAGAAGCCGCCGATCGCGACGCCTAGCAGTGCCCGACCGACCATAAGGAATGCGTAGTTCGGGGCGAAGGTGACAGCGAGCCCGGACACGATCAGGAGCACTGTGAAGCCGATAACGACAAGCTTGCGGTCGATCCGGCGCGTGAGGCTCGCCACCAGCAGGCTGGTCAGCACGGCGAAGGCACCGGAGATCGAGATGGCCTGACCGGTCCGTCCCTCGGTGATGCCGAGGTCGGCCGCGATCGGCGAGAGCAGGCTGACCGGCATGAACTCCGACGCGATCAGAACGGAAACGCACAGCGCCATCGAAAATACTGCGCCCCATGCGGCGCGGCCGCGGACAAGCCGTGTGTCGTAGGTGGCTTCCATGGCGGACGTCCTGGCAGCGCGGCAGCCGGCTGGTTCATCCCGCCGATCTACCGCTATGCCCGGGAAAATAGCGTCCCCATGCCGATCGCATTAGGCGGACCAATCCAATTGGACTTATCGATATGCGCCATGAATTGGGACTGCCGGAAGTCACCGAAGGCCACTCGGAAGCAAGCAGGGCAAACCCTCGCGCTCATGCCATAGCGTGGCAGACGGCGAGCCGCACGCACTGTCAGGGCGAGATCGCCGCCATCCGAAATATCCGCCAAGGACAGGAGGGGCATGGAATCCGGCGTCCGGCTTGTGGCATATGCCTGAAGGCACAATGACTCGGCCTCTTCGCACCTCGCCGAAGAACGCCCGACCGACGAGGGACGACGCGCAGACCATGTCCACCGACACGATCCTCTCCCGTTTCACGCTTCCCGGCCGGGTCGCCGTCGTCACCGGCGGCGGCGCCGGGATCGGCCAGGCCGCCGCGCACCACCTGGCCGCCGCGGGCGCCGCCGTCTGCGTCGTCGATCGCGATGCCGGCAAAGGCGCTGCGGTCGCGCAGGCGATCGGCGAGGCTGGCGGCAAGGCGATCTCCTTCGCCGTCGACGTCAGCGACGAGGCGGCCGTGGCGGCCGCCTTCGACGCGGTCGCGGAAACGTTCGGCGGCATCGACGTCTTGGTCAACAACGCCGGCATGGCGATCCGCTCGCCGGCGCTCGACATGCCGGTCGAGGACTGGAACAAGGTGCTCGCCGTCAACATGACGGGCATGTTCATCGTCGCCCGGCTGGCGGCGCGCAAAATGGCCGGCAAGGGCGGCGCAATCGTCAACACCGCCTCGATCATGGGGCTGTCCGGCGGGCTCTATCCCAATGTCGCCTACCAGTCGACCAAGGGCGGCGTCGTCAACATGACGCGTGCGCTGGCGCTCGAATGGGCGCCGCTCGGCATCCGCGTCAACGCGGTCGCCCCGACCTATGTGCGCACCTCGTTCATCCAGCCGCTGCTGGACGATCCCGAGCGCATGGCGACGATCGTCGCGGCGACGCCGATGGGCCGCATCGCGGAACCGGAGGAGGTCGCGGATGCGATCCTGTTCCTGGCCTCGCCGGCGGCCGCGATGATCACCGGCGCCATCCTGCCGGTCGACGGCGGGTTTCTCGCCCGCTGAGCGGCCGTCCGGCCCGCCGCTATCGTGGAAGCCGGGCCGCGATCATCTCGCCGCCGACACCTTGCGAAAACTCGACGGCGACATTCCGGCGAGTTTTCGGAACGATTTGTTGAAGGCGCTGAGTGAGCCGAAGCCGCTCTCCATGGCGACCTCGATGACGTTGACGTCCTCGTTCATCAGCAGCGCCTGGGCGTAGCTCAGCCTGAGCAGGCTGACATATTCGTTGAGCGTCATGCCGGTCGACTTGCGGAACAGGCTCATTGCGTATTTCGGATGGATGCCGGCGGCCGCCGCGATATCGACCGAATCGATGTCGTCGAGAAAGCCGTTGGCGATGAAATCGCACATGCGCCGCACGGCGCGCGACGCCTGCTGATCGGACGGACCGGGGGCGGCTGCCGCGCCGGATGTCCCCGGCACCAGGCGATAGGGCTCGAAGCGGACCCGCTCCAGCCGCAGCAGCAACTCGTCCACTGCGTGCTCGGCGCGGGCGGCGTCGCCGGAGCGCACATAGAGGTTCCAGCGGGCGAAATTCTCATAGTCGGCGGCATCGGTCGCCTGCGAGACCAGCGTCTCGCCGGCCATGAGGCGACGCGGCACATCATCGGGCAGGTGCAGGCGGAAGAAGTGCACCAGCGGCAGATGCGCGCCGGCATAGATGGTGTCCTCGCTGCGCCAGTCCATCTGATGCGGCAGGCCGCCCCAGAACAGGCAAAGGTCGCCGGCCGACAGGATCATTTCATGGTCGGCCATCAGGTAGTGCACGGTGCCGCGCATGATGAAATTGACTTCTACCTGGGCATGCCAGTGCGGCGTCGTCATCAGGGCCGGATGGTTGTGGAACATCTGCAGCGCCATCGGCGCGCTTTCGACCGAGCTGATCCCGGGCTGCCACACCGAACCGCCGATGACCCTACCATTCGCCAAATGGATGTTCCCCTTGGAAGAGACGCGGGAGGGACGGCAGTCTAGCGTCACAATTCCGCGGCGCAAACGAATTGGGAGGAGAACCAATGCCGAGCCTGTCGGTACTGTCCCTGACGTCCAATGGCTACCGGCTCGACGACAGCCCGGCGCGTCTCGGCCGGCTGACCGCCAGCGATCCGGCCGAGCCGCTCGACCGGCTGGCGGCACGCTACGAGGAGCAGGGCTATCTGTGGCTGAAGGGTCTCCTGTCGCGCGACGAGGTGCTGGCGTTCCGCCGCTATTTCTTCGGCCAGTTCGCCACCACCGGCCTGCTTGCGCCCGGCACCGACCCGGGTGACGGCATAGCCAGTTCCGCGCCCGAAGCAGGTGGGAACGCACGGAAAGTGCTGTTCGAGATCGTGCGCTCCGCCGCCTACGAATCGTTCTGCCTGAAGCAGCAGCTCTGGATGTTCCTGGACCGGTTCCTCGGCGGCATGTCGTATCTGCACAAGCGCAAGCTGATCCGCTACACGAAACCCGGCGACGCATCCTCGACGGGCGCCCATTACGACCTGGTCTACCTGCGCGGCGGCACGCGCCGGCTGGTCACCGCGTGGATTCCCGTCGGCGACGTGCCGGTGCGCATGGGCGGCCTCGTCTATCTCGAGGGCTCGCATAGCCTCGGGCGCCGGCTGGAGGACGAGTTCGCCAGCGCCAATGCCGATCTGCCTCCGGACGAGCGGGTCAGCGCCTTCAACAGGAACATGTCGGAAACCGGCTGGATATCGAAGAATCTGCCGGAGATGGCCGAGCGCTTCGACCGGCGCTGGCTGGTCGCCGACTACGAGGCTGGTGACGTGGTCCTGCACAGCCCCTACACGATCCACGCGGCCACGACCAACGCCGATCCCCACGGTGTCATGCGGCTGTCGACGGATATCCGCTACCAGCCCGTCGCCGACGATATCGATGCGCGCTGGTCGAGTCATTGGTCGCCCGACGACGGGCTGTAGGACGCACGATCTTACCATCCGGCAAGTTCATGTTCCATTTGCGGAAGACGGGCGCGGCGGAGGGTCTAGTCTGGGGCGGCTCCGACAGAGAGCTTAGAAATGGGAGGAATTCATGCGTCGTACCGAACTGGCGTGCGCCACGCTTGCGTTTGCGCTGATATCCGGCTCTGCTTTTGCGCAATCCGGTGAGATCACGGCCTGGAGCTGGAACATCGCGGCGTCCTCGCTGAAGGCGACGGTCCCCGGCTTCAACAAGCAGTTTCCCGACGTGAAGGTGACGGTCGAGGACCTCGGCAACCAGCAGACCTTCGACAAGATGCTGGCCGGCTGCGCGGCCGGCGGCGTCGGTCTCCCCGACATCATCTCCGTCGAGAACCATGAATCCGAGATATTCTGGAGCCAGTTCCCCGACTGCTTCGTCGACCTGAAGACGCTCGGCTACACCGACGAGATCGCCGCGAAGTTTCCCGACTTCAAGCGCACCGAGCTGGAGGTGGAGGGCAAGGCCTATGCCATGCCCTGGGATTCCGGCCCGGTCACCATGTTCTATCGCCGCGACTTCTACGAGAAGGCCGGCGTCGATCCGGCGTCGCTGAAGACCTGGGACGACTTCATCGCCGCCGGCAAGAAGATCCAGGAGGCCAATCCCGGCGTGTCGATGACGCAGGCCGACATCAACGGCGATTCGGAATTCTTCCGCATGATCGCCAACGAGCAGGGCTGTGGCTATTTCTCCGGCGACGGCCAGTCGATCACCGCCAACCAGCCGGCCTGCGTTACGGCGCTGGAGACGGTGAAGAAGCTGAAGGACAACGGCCTGCTGATCGCCGGCACCTGGGACGAGAAGATCCAGGCCAACAAGGCCGGCACGGTCGCCACGCAGATGTATGGCGGCTGGTACGAGGGCACGATCCGCTCGACCGCTCCAGACCTGTCCGGCAAATGGGGCGTGTACCAGATGCCGAGCGCCAGCGCCGACGGCCCCCGCGCCGCCAATCTGGGCGGTTCGGCGCTGGCCATCTCGGCGAGCTCGAAGAACAAGGAGGCGGCCTGGGCCTATATCAACTACACGCTCGGCACCAATGAGGGCCAGGTGACAATGCTCAAGGAGTTCGGACTGGTGCCTTCGCTGCCGTCGGCGCTGGACGAGCCGTATGTGAAGGAGGACCAGCCCTACTGGGGCGGGCAGAAGGTCTGGGTCGACATCCTGTCGACGCTGCCCAAGGTCAAGCCCAGCCGCGGCACGCCGTTCTTCCAGGACGCCGACAAGATCCTGGTCGCCGCGCAGCTCAAATACCTGAACGGGCAATATGCCGACGCCAAGGCGGCGCTCGACGACGTGGCCAACCAGATCGCCGGCGCGACCGGCCTGCCGGTCGCCGAGTAGCGGCGGCGGGCTGCTGGTTTGTCCCTGGCGCCGCCCCTCACCTGCCTGCCGGCATCCTCTTGCCGTTTACGGGGAGAAGTGCCCGACAGGGCGATGCGGGGCGGCGCCGACCGTCGAAATCCGACTCCCTTGGACTGACAGCCAGGTCACACAATCATGCGGCTGCGAACGCGGACGGCCTACGCCTTCCTGACACCCTATCTGCTGGTCTTCCTGGCCTTCTGGATATGGCCGATCGTCAACTCGTTCTGGCTGTCGTTCCTGAACACCAGGACGGCCAACTGGACGTTCAACCCGCAGGTGACGTGGGGGCGGCTGCTGGTCGACCCCGCTTTCGCCAACGCGCTCAAGAACACGCTGCTCATCCTGGTGATCCAGGTGCCGATCATGATCGCGCTGGCGACGGTGCTCGCCGTGCTGCTCAACTCGCCGGCGCTGAAGGCGAGAGGGCCGTTCCGCTTCGCCTTCTTCGCCCCAGTGGTGGTCGGCGAGGTCGCCTATGCGGCGGTGTTCCGCCTGATGTTCAACGAGTTCGGCATCATCAACAAGCTCGGCATGACGGCCGGATTGCCCGCCGTCGCCTGGCTGTCGGAGCCGACCGCGGCGATGGCGGTGATCATCATCGCGCTCACCTGGCGCTGGGCCGGCTACAACGCCATCATCATCCTAGCCGGCCTGCAGTCGATCCCCGACGACGTCTACGAGGCGGCGACCATCGACGGGGTCTCCAAGTTCAGGCAGTTCCTCTTCATCACGCTGCCGCTCCTGAGGCCGGTCATCATCCTGTGCGTGGTGCTGTCGGTGATCGGCACCATGCAGCTGTTCTCCGAGCCGTTCCTGATCACCAACCGCGGCGGCCCTGGCCAGGCGACCGAGACGCTCGGCCTGTTCCTCTACCGGATGGGCTTCAACACCTTCAACTTCGGCTACGCGTCGGCCATCGCCTACACCATCGCGGCGCTCGCCGTCGCTATCTCGCTTCTCAACCTGTGGATCGGCCGGGAGCGCGAGCAATGAGGAAATCGGTCTCGGAACGCCGGCGCTCGATCGCCCTGCATGCGGCGATGCTGCCGCTCGCCCTGATCTGGCTGTTCCCGCTGTGGGTGATGTTCGTCTACTCGACCATGGACGACAACGGAATCTTCAGCCAGGGCGTCGTGCTCGCCCCCTCCGACCAGTTCGCGGCGAACTTCGCAGCACTCGAGCGTGACGTCGGCTTCATCCGTGCCACCGTAATTTCGGTGATCGTGGCCTTCGTCTACACGCTGCTCTCGGTGGCGCTGACCTCGATGGCGGGCTGGGCGCTCGCCAGCTACCGCTTCGTCGGCAAGGGCGCCGTGCTGGCGACCATACTCGGCACGCTCACCCTGCCCTATTTCGTCGTCGTCATCCCGCAATATGTGATGGTGGCGCGCGACTTCGGCCTGCACAACACCTGGTTCGCGCTGATCGTGCCGCCGCTGTTCAACTCACTCGGCGTGCTGTTCACCCGCCAGACTTTTCGGATGATGCCGCAGGAGCTGTTCGACGCGGCCCGCGTCGAGGGCGTCAGCGAATGGCGCATCTTCCTGTTCGTCGCGCTACCGCTGGCAAGGCCGACGCTCGCCGCGCTGTCGATCATCCTCTTCCTCCACAGCTGGAACAACTATCTGTGGCCGCTGCTCATCAACAGCGACCCATCGATGATGACGGCGCCGGTCGAGCTCGGCAGCCTGATCGGGCTCACCAAGGTGTCGTGGGGCGGCATCATGACCGGCGCGGTCATCCTGACGGCGCCGATGCTCGTGCTGTTCGTGGCGCTGCAGCGCCATTTCATCGCCGGCATCTCGGCCGGTGCGGTCAAGTGAGGGAGAGGTAACGGAGTGGCAGGCGTTTCGCTCAAAAAAGTGGTCAAGCGTTTCGGAGCTTACCAGATCATCCACGGCGCCGACCTTGAGGTCGCCGACGGCGAGTTCGTGGTGTTCGTCGGCCCGTCCGGCTGCGGAAAATCGACGCTGCTTAGGATGATCGCCGGGCTGGAGGAGGTGAGCGCCGGCGAGCTGATGATCGGCGGCCGGCTGGTCAACGACGTCGAGCCGGCCGAGCGCGGCGTGGCGATGGTGTTCCAGTCCTACGCGCTTTATCCGCACATGACGGTGGAGCAGAACCTCAGCTTCGGGCTGAGGATGACCGGCCACGACAAGGCCGACATCGCCCGGCGGGTGACGCGTACCGCCGGCATCCTGCGCATCGCCGAGCTCCTGCAGCGCAAGCCCCGCCAGCTCTCCGGCGGCCAGCGCCAGCGCGTCGCCATCGGCCGCGCCATCATGCGCGAGCCAAAACTGTTCCTCTTCGACGAGCCGCTCTCCAACCTCGACGCGGAGCTGCGCGTGCAGATGCGGGTGGAGCTTGCCCGGCTGCACCGGGAGCTCGGCGTCACCATGATCTACGTGACGCACGACCAGACCGAGGCGATGACGCTGGCCGACCGCATCGTGGTGCTGCGTGACGGCAACATCGAGCAGGTCGGCAGGCCGCTCGACCTCTACGACGACCCCGACAACCAGTTCGTCGCCGGCTTCGTCGGCTCGCCGAAGATGAATTTCATCCCGGCTCGTATCGTCGAGCGCGGCGAAAAGGGCGCCACGGTCGAGCTCGCCGGCGACCGGCCGACCCGCCTCAGGCAGCCGCTGACCGGGCCGGCGCCGGAGGCGGGCAGCAGCGTGGTCGTCGGCGTGCGGCCCGAGCATTTCGGCGAGGCCGGCAAGGGCGACGCCGACCTCAGCGTGGCCGTCGACATGGCCGAGCATCTGGGCGGCACGACATTCGTCTACGCCAGCATGGCCGGCAACCGCGAGCTCGTCATCCAGCGCGACGCGGAGCATCGCGCCGATGCCGGCGAAATCACCGTCTCGATCCGCAAATCCTACCTGTTCGACGAAAGCGGAAAACGCCTTCGCTGATCGAACTTGAGCCGGCGCACCAACAAGGCGCCGGCAGCCAAACGTCCCAGCTCCAAGGAGAATGACATGAATTCCGACAAGATCGTCCGCTGGGGCATCCTGGGGCCAGGGGGTATCGCCAAAGCCTTCGCCGGCGGCGTCGCCGGCTCGCGGACCGGCAGGCTGGTGGCTATCGCCACGCGCGACCCGGGCCGCGCCGGGCTCGCCGAGACTTTTCCGGGCGCGCGCATCCTTGGCGGGTACGAGGCGCTGCTCGCCGATCCGGAGATCGACGCGATCTACATCGCGACGCCGCATCCCTTCCACGCCGAATGGGCGATCAGGGCGGCCGAGGCCGGCAAGCATGTGCTGTGCGAAAAGCCGCTGGCGCTCACTGCCTTCGAGGCCGACGCGATGATGCACGCGGCGCGCAAGGCCGGCACCTTCCTCGGCGAGGCCTTCATGTACCGGCTGCACCCGCAGACGCAACGGATTGTCGAGCTTGTGAAATCCGGGGCAATCGGCGAGGTCCGGATGATCCGGTCGAGCTTCGGCTTCGCCATGCCTCGCTTCATGCCGGAGCACCGCCTCTACGCCAACGACCTCGCCGGCGGCGGCATTCTGGACGTCGGCGGCTATCCCGTGTCGATGGTGCGGCTGATCGCCGGGGCGGCCACGGGAAAGCCGTTTGCCGAGCCGGACAAGGTATTCGGCGCCGCGCATCTGGGGGAATCGGGCGTCGACGAATGGGCGTCGGCCGTGCTCGCCTTTCCCGGCGGCATCATCGCCGACGTGTCCTGCTCGATCTCGCTCGACCAGGACAACATGCTGCGCATCTTCGGCACGAAAGGCCGCATCGAGGTGCCCGATTTCTGGTTCGCCGGCGGCGACCGCGACGTCGGCCCGGGCCGGATCGAGGTGCTCCGGAACGGCGAGCGCGAGGTCATCGAACTCGGCGAGACGCACCACCTCTATTCCTTCGAGGTGGACGCCGCCGGCGAAGCGATCCTGGCGGGCCGCCAGGAACTCGCCTGGCCCGGCATGGACTGGGCCGACAGCCTCGGCACGCTGCGCGTGCTCGACAAATGGCGCGCCGCAAGCGGACTGGAATACGCCATCGAGAAGGCGGACCGGCGCGTCGCCACCATCGCCGGCCGGCCGCTCCGGCGCGACGGCAAGACCATCCCGAAGCGCAGCATTCCCGGCCTCGCCCGCCTGGCCTCCGTGCTTGCGCTCGGCTTCGAGGATTTCCGTACCTTCTCCTCAGGCTCCATCCTGCTCGACGCCTTCTTCGAGGCCGGCGGCAATTTGTTCGACACCGCCTACGTCTATGGCGGCGGCAGCGGCGGCTACACGGAAAAGCTCCTCGGCGAATGGCTGAAGAGCCGCGGCGTGCGCGAAGAGGCGGTCGTCATCGGCAAGGGCGCGCACACGCCGTTCTGCTATCCCGACATGATCGGCAAGCAGCTCGACCAGTCGCTGCAGCGACTCGGGACCGACCACGTCGACGTCTATTTCATGCATCGCGACAATCTCGACGTGCCGGTGGGCGAGTTCGTCGATGCCATGGACCGCGAGGTCAAGGCCGGCCGCATCCGCGGGCCGTTCGGCGGTTCCAACTGGACCATGGCGCGCATGGACGAGGCGATCGCCTATGCCGAACGGACCGGCAAGCAGAAGCCCGGCGCGCTTTCCAACCATTTCTCGCTGGCCGAGATGCTGACGCCGATCTGGACCGGCTGCGTCACCGCCTCCAGCGACGACTGGAAGGACTGGCTGGTCGCCCGCCAGATGCCGAACTTCGCCTGGTCGAGCCAGGGGCGCGGCTTCTTCACCGAAAAGGCCGGACGCGACAGGCGCGACAACGAGGAACTGGTGCGGGTCTGGTATTCGGAGCGGAATTTCGGCCGCCGCGACCGCGCCGTCGAACTGGCGGAAAGGCTGGGAAAGAGCCCGATCCACGTCGCGCTCGCCTACGCACTGGCGCAGCCCTTCCCGTCGGTGCCGCTGATCGGCCCGCGCACGCTAGCCGAGCTGGACGACAGCCTCAACGCGCTGGATATCGCTCTCTCGCCGGAGGATGTCGCCTGGCTGGAAGGGAGCCGGACCGGGTCATGAGTCCGCGTGGCTCGGCCAGGACGGATCGAGGCGAGAACGAGCGGTTGCCGCACCGCCGCCGTCTTTCATCCGCGAGGCAACCGCTTGGCCATGAAGACTGAAGTCTCCGGCAGCCCGTCGCCCGCAAGAGCCGCGTAGCCGAGCCGTTCGTAGAAGCGGAGCGCATTGCGGTTGGCGGGGTGGACGTCGAGGAACAGCCCGGTTGATCCGGCCGCCGCCAGGCGCTCTTCCAAAAACGCCATGCATCTTCTGCCGATCCCGCTTCCGCGCGCCTGCGGCAACAGATCGATGTGGCCGTGCGACGGAAAAGCGGCAAGCGGCGGCGGTATGTCGAGGTGCGGGTGATGGACCATCCGCCGCGCCCAGTGGCTGCCGTGCCACAGCGTCGGATCGGGGCCGGGATCGACGACGCGAGCCCGTAGCGCTGGATACCATTCCACCGCCAGCCGGGCGTTGAAGGTCCGCGTGTCGCGCGCGCCGAACAGGTAGCCGGCGACGCCCTCGCTACCCTCGACCACGAAGGCGAGCTCCGGCTCGAAAACCTGATACGGCACGGCATAGATGAGGCCCATCAGCTCCGGGTCGTCTTCCCGATCCGTTGCATCCTGCCCGGCGGCGCCGGTCTTCAGGCACACCATGCAGAGCGCCGGATGGTCGCCGGCCGTCGCGTGCCGCAGGATAAAGCCGTTTCCGAGATCGAGGACCATGGCTTGCGGTCAAGGCGGCAGGATGCGGAAATCCTTGCCTTCGGGCAGCAACTGGCCGCCGTCGACGACGATCGTGGTGCCGGTGATGTAGTCGGCGTCGTCGGAGGCGAGGAAAAGGAAGGCGTTGGCGACGTCGCGCGGCGTCCCCAAGCGGCCGAGCGGGATCGAGTCCTCCATGCTCCTGATGAATTCGGCGCCGCGATGCATCCGGATCGCTTCCGTCATGATGTTGCCGGGCTCGACGCCGTTCACGGTGATGCCGTAGCCGGAGAATTCGAGGGCGGCCGAGCGGATGAAGCCGCTGATGCCCGCCTTGCTGGCGGAATAATGGCCGTGGCCGGGACTGGTGACGTGCGGCCCGGTGATCGACGAGGTGAACAGCATGCGGCCGGCGCGCTGCCCCTTCATAGGCACGAGCGCGGCGCGCGCGGCGTTGAAGGTGCCGCGCAGGTTAACCGCCATGACGCGGTCCCAGTCGTCCGGGCTGGTGCTCTCGATCAGTTGCCAGGGATAGATGCCGGCGTTCTGAACGACGATGTCGAGCCGGCCATGCCTCTCGACCGCGAGCGCCACCGCCGCCTCGGCATCGGCCATTTGCGAGACGTCGCAGCGGATGAAGACGGCGCCCAGCTCCGCCGCCGTGCCCTGCCCCGCCTCCGCCTCCGTGTCGGCCAGCACCAGCCTCGCCCCCTCCTCGGCGAAACGCTGGGCGATACCCTTGCCGATGCCGCGCGCCGCGCCGAAGATCAGCGCGACCTTGTCCTGGATCCGTCCGGTCATTTGTTCGTCCTCAGGCGAGTTTCTGGCGGATGGTCTGCTTCAGCGTGTCGAGCAGCACGGCGGCCAGCACCAGCAGGCCGTGGATCACCTGCGTGAAATTGGCCGGCAGCCCCATGAGATTGATCGCGGTGTTGATCGAGGACAGCAGCAGCACGCCGGCATAGACGCCGGACAGCGAGCCGACGCCGCCCTTCAGGCTGACGCCGCCGATCACCACCGCGGCGAAGGCGTTGAACAGCAGGCCGACGCCCAGATTGGCGGTGGCGCCCGAGGTGCGGACGGCAAGCAGCCAGCCGGCCAGCCCGGCGATCGCGCCGGCCAGCACGAAGGCGATGATCAGGTTGCGGGTGACCCTGATACCGGCTCGGAAGGTCGCCGTCTCGTTGCCGCCGATCATGACGAGATGCCGCCCGAACGGCGTCTTCGCCATGATCAGCGAAAAGACAACGAAGCAGGCAATCGCGATCCAGGCCGTCAGCGGCAGACCAAGAATCCGCTGGATGCCGAACCAGCGGATCGCCGGCGCCAGATCCTGCGCCGAGCGGCCGCCCGACACAGCCACCACGAGGCCGCGCACCCAGATGTAGGCGGCGAGCGTGATGATGAAGGCGTTCATCCTCACCTTGACGATGAGGACGCCGTTGAGCAGCCCGACCGCGCCGCCGACGGCGACGGCGACCAGGATCGACACCGGCACCATCAGCCATTCCGGCCGGAGCTGGAGGCCCATGCCGATGCCGGCCGAGCAGAACAGTATCCCGACGGCCATGGCGCCGAGCGCGGCGACGGATTCCACCGACAGGTCCATGTGGCCGGTGATGATCACCAGCGCCAGGCCGATCGACATGACGCCGAGTACGCTGGAGGCCTCGATGATGTTGGCGAAGATGCCGAGCTGGAAATAGTTCGGGACGAAGATCGAGAAGATCGCCAGCACGAAAAGCAGCATGAACCAGACGAGATTGTCCAGGACGAACTCGAGGATCTTTCGGGTGCGTGGGGTCATGTATGGGCTAAAGGTTGTTCCAATCGAATCAGGCGCCCCCTCCACCACGCTTCGCGTGGTCCCCCTCCCCCGTAAACGGGGGAGGATCCGCGCCCGTAACGGTCGCGGCCTTGGATCCTCCCCTGCGAGGCGGGAGAGGGGGACCGCCGCAGGCGGTGGAGGGGGCGAGTGAAGGTGCCGATCAAAGTCTGACGTTCACTCCACCGCCTTCACCGTGTCCGAAGGCGGCTTCATGTTGCCCCAGAAGGCCGGGTTGTCGACGTTCGATTTGTCGATCGCCGCACCCGGCAGGCGGATGTTGGGGCCCCAGCTCTCGACGGTGAGCGTACCCTTCAGCCCGATCACGTCATACTCGCCGGCCTTGATCTCCTGCTTGTTCACGACCTTGTCCATGAACATGGCCACCGCCGCGGCCTGCGCGTAGAGCGGCTGCTCGACCTCGACGTTCAGCCAGCCTTTGCGGATCAGGTCGAGACCGACCGGCGCGCCGTTCGAGCTCATCATCATGACGTCGCCGGGCTTCTTGCCGGCGGCCTCGAGCGAAGCGACGGCGGCGACCGACAGATGCGCGGCGTGGTTGAAGATCAGGTCGATGTCGGGGTTTGCGACGAGCTGGTCGGCGACGATCGTGCCGGCGTTGCTGGCCTCCCACTGCATGGCCGGATGCGAGATGATGGTCACCTCCGGGAACGCCTTCATCTTCTCCTCGAACCCCTTCTGGATGTCGAGCGTGTAGGGATCGCCGGGGTCGCCGAGCACCTGCAGGACCTTGCCCTTGACCGAGCCGTGCTTCTCCTTGAGCAGCTTCTCGGCCTGCTCGGCGGCGACGTAGCCGATCTCGACCGTGCCGGCGACGGAGGTGAAGTCGGATGGCGTCGAGGTGATCTGCCGGTCGAACTCGACCACCGGGATGCCGGCGGCGCGCGCCGCCTCGATCGACGGCTTCAGCGCATTGAAGTCGACCGCGGCGAGGATGATCGCCGCCGGCTTCAGCGCGATGACGTCGTTCATCTGGCTCTGCTGGGCATCCGTCTTGTTGTCGGCGTTGAGCGTCTTCACGTCGTAGCCGACCTGCTTCAGGAACATCTCCAGCGCGCCGACGGAGCCCGTCTGGAACTCGTCCAGCAAGGTCGGGACCATGTAGTAGACGGTGCCCTTCGACTGCGCCCAGGCCGGCGTCAGCATGGCGATCGCCAATGCCAGGACGCCGAGGGCGGACATCAATGTTCGTCTCATGTCGTTCTCTCCTCTTGTGCCGGACCCCTCTTCTGCCCCTGTGCTGCCGGACCGGCGCCGGCAAGCACTTCCCCGGTGATCATGGCGACCACCGCATCGGGGCTGGTTTTATCGGTTGGCACGTCGCCGGCCACGACACCCTGGCGGATCACCACGATCCGGTCGGCGACCTGGAAGGCCTGCTGCATGATGTGGGTGATGATGACGACGCCGATGCCCTGGCGCGCCACCTGGCGGATCATCTCGAGGCCGCGCCGCGTCTGCTCGACGCCGAGCGCGGCGAACGGCTCGTCCAGGAGCACGAGCTTGCCGCCCCAGTGGACGAAGCGGTTGAGCTCGATCGCCTGGCGCTGGCCGCCCGACAGATGCTCGACCTTGGTGCGCAGCGACGGGATGCGCGTGCCGGCATTGGCGAGCGCCTTTCCGACCACAGCCTCCATGGCCTTCTCGTCGAGCACGGGCACGCCCAGCACCCTGCGCGTGATCTCGCGGCCCATGAAGAAATTGGCGACGACGTCGACATTGGTGCAGAGCGACAGGTCCTGGTAGACAGTCTCGATGCCCGCCGCCTTGGCTTCGGCCGGCGTCTTCGCCAGAAACTCCTTGCCCTCGAAGAGCATGCGGCCCGACGTAGGCTCCAGGCCGCCGGAGATGATCTTCACCAAGGTCGATTTTCCGGCGCCGTTGTCGCCGAGCAGGGCGACCACCTCCCCCTTGGCGATGGAGAAGCTGACGCCTCTCAGCGCTTCGATGGCACCGTATTTCTTGGTGATGTCTTCCAGGACCAGCAGGGGCTCGCTCATGCCGCCATACCCTTTCCCTCGGAGCCGCTGTGTCCGCTCTCGTGCTCGGCGGCGAACATTTTTCCGAAGCGCGGCGACAGCACGCCCGATACGACCAGCGCGGCCGCTCCGCGCAGCACCGACTGCTGTCCGCCAAGGGCGACGATCAGGCGCGGCGTCACCCTGTCGCGACGCGCCGACACCGAATTGGGTAGCTCCTTGCCGAGTTCCGCCAGCCTTTCGAGAAGTTCGGGCGGCGCCAGGCCGCCGAGGATGACGGTCTGCGGGTCGTAGAGGTTTTCGATGGTGCTGATGGCGTTGCGGAAGATCGGCGCCACGCTGCGCAGCCAGTCCGTTTCGCCGGCGCCGCTTCGGCCAAGCGCCTCCAGCGATACGTAGCGCTCCAGGCAGCCGCGATTGCCGCAAGGGCACGGCTCGCCGTCCGGCACCACCGGGATGTGGCCGATCTCGCCGGCATTGCCCCAGGCGCCGCGCAGTACCGCGCCGTCATGCACCAGGGCGCCGCCGAGGCCAACGCCGAAATAGAGATAGTAATAGTCCGAGAATTTCGTGCCGTAGCCGTAGAGCTGCTCGCCGAGCGCGGCGGTCGCCATGTCGGTGTCGAGGAAGGCAGGCAATCCCGTCGCCTCGGCCAGCCGGTCCCGGAGGGCCACGTTTTCCCAGCCCGCCATGGTGGTCGGGCCGACGAAACTCATGGTTTCCACGCCGAACGGACCGGGCAGCGCCATGCCGACGCCGAGAACGCGGCCGCCCGGCCTCGACCGGGTCAGGTCGCGCACCATGACGCGGATCAGCTCGAAGGCGCGGTCGGGCGACACGCCCGGCGCGGCGCGGCGGGTATTTTCGACGACGTTGCCACCAAGATCGATCAGCGCGGCATCGATGCCGAGCGGAGTGAGATGGATGCCGACGGCGTAGCCGCCCGCGGCGTTGATGCGCAATGTCGCCGGAGGCAGTCCCCGCCCCTTCGGTTCGTCGCGCCCGGACAGGACGAAACCCTGCTCCTCGAGCTCGCGGACGATGGTGGAGACGGTCTGGACGGTAAGGCCGACGCCCCGGGCAATGTCGGCGCGGGTAGTCGGGCCGTGCAGGCGGATCGATTCCAGAACGATCCGCCGGTTGTACGGTCGTCCGGATTCCTGATTGGTACCCCGCAGCGCCATCCCGTGCGCCCTCCCGACACGGGCAGAGTTGCACCGTGGTTCGTTTTTGTCAAACGGTTTTCAAAAATCAGAAAGGCACGCCGCTGGCTGGGAAATGGCCTGCAAAATTTCATGTGCCGGTCGCGCCGCCGATCCATGGAGCGGCAGCGCGCCGCCGCGATGACGGCGCTCGATGAGCCAGGGGCAGAGAATGCCGCGTCGATGATCCCCCCGCGCGAGAATGGAGATGAACGTCCAGCCGGACGACGAAAGGACGAGGAATGAACCAGTCGCGGCCAATCAGCCGAAGATCGAGCGGATGGTGCCCCCGTCGGCCCGGTGGGTCACCCCGTTCATGGCCGGATTGGTGGCGAGCTGGATGACGCCGCGGCCGTGCAGCATCGGGTCGATCAGCTTCTGCGTCAGGTTGGAGGGCTGCACCTCCTTGTAGAAGTCGCGCAGCGTCTCCTCCACCGATTTTCCCTGCTGGCGGGCAAGGTCGGCGAAATAGGTCTCGACCGACTCCGTTGCCGTGGTTCCCGGCATGTAGCTGTTGACGCGCACCGCGGTGCCGCGCGTCAGCTCTGCCAGCGACCGGCCGAGCCCCAGCATCGCCGTCTTGGTCACCGAATAGGGCACCATGTTGCCGATGGAGCGGATCGCCGCCTCCGACGAGATGAAGACGATGCTGCCCTCGTCGCGCGCCAGCATGTCCTTCATGACGAGGCGCGTGATGCGCACGGCGGTCATGATGTTGTGCTGAAAATACTCGATCCAGCGCTCGTCGCCGACCTCGAAGAAGTCGTTGACGTCGAAGATGCCGATGTTGTTGACGAGGAAGGAGACCGGCCCGAGGCGCGCCGCATGGCTGGCCAACGCTTCGGCTCCCTCCGCGGTCAGCAAGTCGGCGACGACGCCGTGGGCGCGCGGGCCGATCGCCGCGGCGGCCGCCTCGATGCGCTCCTTCGAGCGGCCGTTGATGACGACGGTGGCCCCCTCGTCGTGAAACGTCCTGGCGATGGCGTGACCGATGCCGGTGCCGCCGCCGGTCACGATCGCGATCTTGTCCGTGACGCCGAAATCCATTCCGTCCCTCCCTGCGATGTGTGTTGCGAGGCAGCATGCCTCATCGCAGCGGGCTTGCGATAGCCCGGGCTTCGCTCGACCCTGCGAATTTTGTCCGCGCCGCGTCCCGTCGCTACAGCGGACGGCGGCGATGATGGTCGGTGACGGACTGGAAGGCGCGGGCCGCCGACAGCAGCACCGCCTCGGCAAGGCGCGGCGCGACGAGCTGCACCGACAGCGGCATGCCGTCGGCCTCGAACCCGCCGGGAAAGGTGATGGTGGGATTGCCCGACATCGCGAACGGGCAGGTGAAGCGGTGGATGCCGTAGATGGTGTCGTCGTCGATCGTCAGCATGCGCTGCCGTGTCGGGATGGCGAAGGCGATGGCCGGCATGGCGACGAAATCGACCGTCCGCAAAGTTCGTTGAAGCTGCCCGGCAAATATGGCCCGGCGCTTCTGCACGCGCTGCAGGTCGACCGCCTTAAGGCCGAGCCCGAGATCGAGCAGCGCCGCGAGCGAGCGCGAATACCGCCCGGCCAGCGACGGATAGGTCGCCTCGTGCGCCAGGGCGGCCTGCGCGGCGCAGATCTCGAACCAGTCCCAGATGACCTGCTCCGCCGGCGGCAGGCTGATCTCCCGCACCGTGGCGCCCAGCGACCGGAATGTGACCAGCGCGGCCTCGACAGCCCGCACCACCGGCTGCTCGACGCGGTCGCTCATCCAGGAAGGATCGACGCCGACGACCACGCCCGCAAGTTCGGGCGGCTGCGCGGAGAAGTCGGGCACCGGCTCGATCAGCGAGGTCGGGTCGAGCGTGTCTACTCCCGCGATAACCTGGAGCAGGCAGGCCACGTCGGCGGCCGAACGCGCCATCGGCCCGATGGCGTCGAGATCGCCGGCGAGCTCGAACGCGCCGTGGCGGCTCACCCGGCCCCAGGTCGGCCGCAACCCGGTGACGCCGTTGGCCGCTGAAGGAAGGCGGATCGAGCCGCCGGTGTCGGAAGCGATCGATCCGAAGCACAGCCCGGCCGCCGTGGCGACGGCGCTGCCGCCGGACGAGGCGCCGGCCCAGCGATCCGCATTCCAGGGATTGATGGGTGCGCCGTACGGTTCCAGATATTCGCCGTAGACCCCTTCGGCGACGTTGAGCTTTCCGAGGATCACCGCGCCGGCTTCATCGAGACGCCGCACGACGGTCGCGTCCTCGGTGGCGACATGGTCGCGGCGCATCGGCATGCCCGCCGTGGTGGGCGCGCCGGCTATGTCGAGGATGTCCTTGACGGCGATAGGCACGCCGTGCAGCGGACCGAGCAGGCGCCCCGCGGCCCTCGCCCTGTCGGCCGCTTGGGCGGCCGCCAGCGCCCGATCGGCCAGCACGGTGATGTAGGCGTTGCAGCGCCCGTCCATCGCCGCGATGCGCGAGAGGCAGGCCTCGGCAAGATCCCGCGCCCGGATGTCGCCGTCGCGCAGCAGCGCGGCGACATCCGTCAGGTCGCTGAAATGCAGCTCCGCCGTGAGATTCATGCCGGCCGGTGCCCGCCCGGGGGACGAGGCTATTTCGCCTCGGGGAATGCGGCGATCGAATAGGCGCGCTTGTCGTCCGCCACCCAGCTGTCGATGTTTTCGGAGGTGAACAGCTTCGAGGCGACGACGATCGGCTTCTGCTCGGCCGTGGGGTTGGCGATCGCCTCGTCCATGGCACGCGCCAGGGCGAAGCCGGTCGCTGGGGCATCGGGATCCCAGGTGCCGGTCAGCCGCCCCTCGCGCACCGCGGCGATGGCATCGGCATCGCCGTTGATGCCGAACACCATGACCCCGTCCGTCTTGCCCGCCGCGTAGACCGACTTGCCGGCGGCGATCACCGAAGCGGAGATGCCGAGCGCGCTGGAATCATTGTAGGCCCAGAAGACCTGCACGTCGGGAAAGCGGATCAGCTCGTCGGACGCCAGGGTGGCCGCGTTGGCGGTGGAATCCTTGGTGTTGTCGACGCGGTCGATCACTTCGAGCCCGGCAGCCTTTGCGGCTTCCGTGAAGCATTTGGCGTTGGCCATGATCGACTCCACGGGCGGGCCGCCGAACACGATCACCTTGGCGGCGGGAAGCCGCTCGGCGATCCATGCCGCCTGCTTCTCGTATGGCCCGCCGGGATTGCAGGTGTTGACCTCCCACCAGACAGTGTTGGTGACGCCCTGCCCGACCGAGTTCACGCCGATGACCGGGACGCCCTGGGCACGGGCGAGCTCATAGGCGCCGCCGACGGCGTTGGCATCGAGCGACCAGGAGCCGATCGCCTTGGCACCCAGCGTCAGCAGCGTGTCGACATGCGAGACCTGCCTGTCGGCGGAGAGGTTGGCATCGAGAACGCGATGTTGCCAGCCCTTCTCGGTCGCCGCCGCGCCGATGGCGGTGTTGATCAATTGCTGGCCGGGCTGGCTGGCGATCGGTGAGATGTAGCCGATGAGCGTGTCCTCGGCCTGCGCGGCGCAGGCCGTAGCATAGAGCGCGACCAGCGCGCCAAATCCGATCCTGATCTTTCCCATGATCTTCCCCTGTTCCTTGTTTTTCTGCCGGCGCGGCCGTTCCTTTCGAAAGGGCCGCCGCCGCGCCTGTGTTCATCACAGCCGAAAAACCCATCCCCATCCAATAGATTCAATCAGGCCGTCCGATACCGGAATGCTATCGCTCGTCGAGGGACACCGCTCATGCAGCCATGCCCACGCGGTCAGCCGATCCGGGCCTGCCGCCGGCGTCGCAGAACCTGCCGCAGTCCGCCCAGCCACACCGCCAGGATGAGGATCAGGCCGCTGACCATGCCCTGCCAGAACGAGGACACGCCGCTCAGCGTCAGCCCGTTCTGGATGACGCCGAGGAACAGCACGCCGATCATGGTGCCGAACACCCCGCCCTCGCCGCCGGTATAGGCGGTGCCGCCGATCAGCACCGCCGCCAGCACGGTGAGCAGCAGCGTCGGATCGATCTCGGCGGAGGCCGAGGTCAGGCGTCCGACCTGCACGACGCTGCCGAGCCCGGCCATCAGGCCGGCGATGACGAAGACGAGCAGCATGATGCGCTTGACGTCGATGCCGTTGAGGCGCGCGGCTTCCGTGTTAGCGCCGATGGCATAAAGCGCTCGGCCGAACGCCGTGTAGCGCAGCACGCCGCCGGCGATCAGCAGCAGCGCCAGGTCGAAGACGAGGATGATCGGAACGGCACCGATGTTGCCGTTGACGAAGGCGCTGATCGGCGCGAAGCCGGGCGAGGAGAACACGCTGATGCTGCCGCCGTCGTTGACGATCAGGGCAAAACTCTGGAACATCGACAGCGAGCCGAGGGTGACGACGAAGAACGAGATTTTGAAGTAGCTGATCAGCGTGCCGTTGATCGCTCCAAGAAATCCGCCGAACAGCAGCGCCGCCGGGATCGCCACATAGGCCGGCATGCCGGCGACCAGCAGCAGGCCGAGCACCATGGCGCAGGCCGCCGTGGCGCTGGCGACCGCCAGGTCGATGGCGCCGGCGATGACGACAAAAGTCGCGCCGATCGCCAGGACGAAGACGACGCTGTTCGACTTCACGATGTTCATGAGGTTGGGCCAGGTCAGGAACACCGGCTGCGTGGCCGCCACGATCGCTGACACCAGCAACAGGCTGAACAGGGCGCCGGCGTAGCGGTTCTGCAGGATCTGCTGGAAGATCGGCGCGGCCGGCCGGCTTCGCTCCGTCATGACCGCACTCCTCGCATTCGTGGCTGTCATTCTAATTCCTCGTATCGATCGTCGGCGTGCGCCCTGCTGCCGGTGCCGGCGACGGCGACATGCGCGATCGCCTCCTCCGTTGCCTCGTCGCGGTTGAACTCCGCCGCCAGCCCGCCCTCGAAGAACACGGCGATGCGGTCGCAGATGCCCAAGAGCTCGGGCAGTTCGGAGGAGATGACGACGACGCCCGCACCTGCCTCGGCAGCGTCCTGCAGCATCCGGTAGATCTCGCTCTTGGCGCCGACGTCGATGCCGCGCGTCGGTTCGCTCAGCACCAGCACGCTGGGCTGCCGCGCGAAGGTCCGCCCCAGGATGACCTTCTGCTGGTTGCCTCCCGACAGGGTGGCGATCGCCACGGCGGGAGACGCCGCGGCCACGTGGTATTTCTTGACCGCGGCCTCTACCTGCGAGCGCTCGCGGCGCGTGTCCAGCAGGCCGGCCCGGCACAGCCGATCCATCCAGGCCAGCGAAAAATTCTCGAGCACGCTGCGCACCAAGAGCAGGGCCGACGATTTTCGGTCGTCGGGGACGAAGCCGATGCCTGCGGCGATGGCGCTGCGCGGGTCGCCGAGACGCACCGGACGGCCGTCGACCTCGACTTCGCCAGCACCGGGGATCGCGCCGCCGAGCGCCAGGCCGAACTCGGACTTGCCCGATCCGACCAGGCCGGCGATGCCGACGATCTCGCCGCGCCTTACCTCCAGCGAGGTCGGCCGCAATATGCCGGCCGGCGTGTGCAGGTCGCGGATGCGCAGCACCCGGTCGCCGACAGGGATGGAGCGCTTTCCGTAGAAGTCGTTGATCTCGCGGCCGACCATCAGCCGCACGAGCTGGCTTTCCGTCGCCTCCGGCAGGGCGACGGTGGCGACGAGATTTCCGTCGCGCAGCACCGTGGCGACGGAGGACACCGCATAGATCTCCGGCATCCTGTGGGTGATCATTAGGATCGCCATGCCCGCGTCGCGCTCCTGGCGCACGCGCTCGAGCAGCCGCGCCGTGGCGGCTTCGGACAGCGAGCTGGTGGCCTCGTCGAGGATCAGCAGGCGGGCATTGGCCGAGAGCGCGCGGGCAATCTCCACCTCCTGCCTGAACTCGACGCTGAGGTCGCCCACCCGCGCATGCGGCGAGACATGGACATCGAGCCGCGCCAGCGCCAGCGCCGCGTCCTCTTCCAGCCGCGACCAATCGACGAGGCCGAGGCGGGTGCGCGGCAGGCGACCGAGGAAAATGTTCTCCGCCACCGTCAACGTCGGCGCCAGCGTCAGCTCCTGGCTGATCATGACGATGCCCATGCCGAGTGCGGCCGCCGGGCTGTCGATCGTGCACTCCCGGCCGTCGACGAAGATGCGGCCTTCATCCGGCTTCATCATGCCGGCGATGATGCGCGACAGCGTCGATTTTCCGGAGCCGTTCTCGCCGGTCAACGCATGGACCTCGCCCGGCCGGATGGTCAGGCTGACATCGTTCAGGGCGCGCACGCCGGGGAAGCTCTTGCTTATGCCCTCCACCCGGACGAGTTCGGCCGCACCGGCGCGGGGCGGAGGCGGTGCGTCGGCCGGTTCGCAGCGCTGCTCGACGACGGCCAGGCTCATGCGGCCCGCCCGCGGATCAGGTCCGCCGCCTTCTCGCCGATCATGATGGTGGCGGCGTTGGTGTTGCCGGACACCAGCGTCGGCATCACCGAGGCGTCGGCGACGCGCAGTCCCTCGACGCCACGCACTTTGAGTTCCGGGTCGACCACCGCCATCTCGTCGGTTCCCATCTTGCAGGTCCCGACCTGGTGCGAGACGCAGCCGCCGTTCCGCCTGAGATAGGCCTCGATCTCCGCGTCGGTCGCGGTCGGCGATCCCGGCAGGTGCTCCTCGACGACGAAATCCGCCAGCGGCCGGCTCGCCGCCATGCGGCGGGCGAGCTTCAACCCCTCCACGGCGATGCGACGGTCGCGCTCCTCGGAAAAGTAGTTGGGCAGCAGTTTCGGCGTGTCGTCCGGCCGGGCCGAGCGCAACCGGATCTCGCCGCGGCTCAGCGGCCGCACCGGGCACAGGAAATTGGCGAAGCCGGAGAACTTGAACAGCCCGTCCTCATAATAACCGCCGCTGAAGGTCTGGAACAGGAACTGCAAGTCCGGCGACGCGGATTCCGGCAGCACCTTGGCGAACAGTCCGGCCTGCCCCGCCGGCACCGACAGCGGGCCGCCGCGCGTCAGCAGCCAGCGCAGGCCGACCTTCAATTGCCGGAAGCGGCTCAGCATCACGTCGTTCATGGTGATCGGCCGGTTGCATTTCCAGGTGATCTGGCCGCCGTAATGATCCTGCAGGTTCTTGCCCACACCCGGCAGGTGGTGCAACCACTTGATGCCATGGCTCGCCAGGTCCTCGGCGTCGCCCAGCCCCGACAGCATCAGCAGATGCGGCGACTTCACCGAGCCGGCGGCCAGGATAACCTCGCGCCGGGCATTGACGCGCATCGCGGTCCCGCCACGCCTGAACTCGACGCCGCTGGCCCGTCGGCCCTCAAACAGGATGCGTTCGGCGTGGGCGTCAGTCGCCACCGTCAGATTGCGGCGCGCCATGGCCGGCCGGAGATAGGCGGTGGCGGCGGAGGCCCGCCTGCCCCGCCTCACGGTCGCCTGGAAATAGCCGGCGCCTTCCTGGACGGGGCCGTTGAAATCCTCGTTGCGGGAAATCCCCTGCGCCGCGGCCGAGCCGATGAAGGCGTCGCAGAGCGGGTTGCGCTCGGTGAGATTGGTCACCGACAGCGGGCCGCCCTTGCCGTGATAGCGATCGGCGCCGTTCTCCTGGTCCTCGGCGCGTCGGAAATAGGGAAGCACGTCGTCGTAGGACCAGCCGGCATTGCCGAGCTGGCGCCAGTGGTCGAAATCCTCCGCCTGGCCGCGAATGTAGATCAGGCCGTTGATCGACGAGGAGCCGCCCAAAACCTTGCCGCGCGGCCAATAGATGCGGCGGCCGTCGAGCGCCGGATTGGGCTCGGTCTCGAACTTCCAGTTGACGCGCGGATCGGTGATGGTCCTGCCGTAACCGACCGGAATGTGAATCCAGAAGCTGGAATCCTTGCCGCCCGCCTCCAGCACCAGCACGGTGCTCCTGCCGTCCTCGCTGAGGCGTGCCGCCAGCACGCAGCCGGCGGAGCCGGCACCGACGATGACGTAATCGAACATCTGCCCGTCGAGCACGGAACGCCAGCTCCCAATCATGCCTTCGCCATCGGCCGTCCGCCGCGCATCGTTCCGGGGTCGCCTCAGGCCGCCTTGCCGCGGATCATGTCGGCCGCCTTCTCGGCGATCATGATCGTCGGGGCGTTGGTGTTTCCCGACACCAGCGTCGGCATGATCGACGCGTCGACCACCCGCAGCCCGTCGACGCCATGCACCTTCAGCGCACTGTCGACCACCGCCATCGGGTCATTGCCCATCTTGCAGGTGCCGACCTGGTGGGCGATCGACAGTCCCGTCTCCCTGGCATAGGCGAGCAGTTCGTCGTCCGTCCGTACGGCCGGACCCGGCGCGTATTCGGCGACGATATGGGCGGCGATCGCCGCCTTCTCGGCCACGCGGCGCGACAGCTTCATCGCTTCGACCAGCACGCGCCGGTCGGTTTCCGCCGCCAGGTAGTTGGGCTGCATCAGCGGCGTGTCCTTCGGATCGGCCGAGCGCAGCGCGAGCCTGCCGCGGCTTTCCGGCCGCACCGGGCAGACGACGTTGGCGAAGCCGGAGAATTTGTGCAGGCCGGCATCGTATTCGTCGTGGCTGAAGGTCTGGAACAGGAACTGGATGTCGGGCGTCTCGACATGCGGCCCGGATCGGGCGAAGGCGCCGACCTGCGCGGCCGATATGGTGAGCGGCCCGGTGCGGAACAGCATGTATTGCAGCCCCGCCTGCACCTGCCGCAGGGGGCTGCGCATGATGTCGTTGACGGTGAGCGGCAGCCTGCTCTTGTAGGTGATGATCGCGCCGTAGTGGTCCTGCAGGTTCTCGCCGACGCCGGGCAGGTCGTGGACGGGCGAGATGCCGAGCTCGGAGAGCTCGCCGGCCGTGCCGACGCCCGAAAGCAGCAGGAGTTGCGGGGAATTGATCGAGCCGCCGCTGAGGATCACCTCGCGCCGGGCCCGCACGGTGGTGCGCCGGCCGGCGCGCTCGAACACCACCCCGACGGCGCGCCGTCCGTCGAACAGGATGCGCTCGGCGAGAGCGTGGGTGACGATGCGCAGGTTGGGCCGCCGCTTGGCCGGCTTCAGATAGGCGACGGCGGCGGAGCAGCGGCGGGCATTGCGCGTGGTGATCTGGTAGTAGCCGACGCCCTCCTGCGAGGCGCCGTTGAAATCCTCGGTGCGCGGAATGCCGGCCTCGACCGCGCTGTCGATGAAGGCGTCGCACAGCGGGTTGCGCTCCTTGAGGTTGGAGACGCGCAGCGGCCCGCCGCTTCCGTGATAGGCGTCGGCTCCGTTCTCCTGGTCCTCCGCCTTCCTGAAATAGGGCAGGACGTCCTCGTAGGACCAGCCGGCATTGCCGAGCTGGCGCCACTGGTCGTAGTCGCGCGCCTGGCCTCGGATATAGAGAAGCCCGTTGATCGAGGAGGAGCCGCCCAAAACCTTGCCGCGCGCCCAGTACATCGGCCGGTTGGCGATCTCGGCGCCCTTCTCCGTCTCGTAGCGCCAGTTGAGGCGCGGATCGACGATGGTCTTGCCGTAGCCGATCGGGATATGTATCCACGGATTGCGGTCTGGCCCACCGGCCTCCAGCAGCGTCACCGACGTTCCCGCATCCTCGGAAAGCCGGCCGGCGAGCGTGCATCCCGCCGAACCCGCACCGACGATCACGAAATCGGTTTTAATGATCTCCACCGCATCAGCCATGAAAGGCGTCCGTCCTCCTGCCCAGACATCGGGCACCAACCGAAAATCCGGCCGGCATCCTTCGCCATGTCCCCACTGCGCCGGCCCGTTTCCAACGGCTACGCCGTGGCGGGCCTTCAATCGTTGTGATGGTGAATGAAGCGGAGTTTACCCGGCAACTCCAATACAAAAGTTTGGGCCAATCCATACCGTCCCGGCATCGATTGCACCTCCAGGCCATCAATCTCATTATATGCACGGGGAGCGTGTGCCGCCGTCAGCCGGCCGCACCGGCGGTTTGCGCCCGAACCAGATCCAGGAACCTGTCAAGCGCCGGCAGCCCGTGGGCCGTGCGGTAGACCAGGGCCAGATCCAGCCCGACATCCAGCCCGCGCACCGGAACGAGCGCCAGCCCCTCCGGCCTGCGCCATTTCTGGCATTCGTTGATGAGAGCGACGCCGAGGCCGGTTGTGACCAGCGCCAGCATCTCGGCCTCGTTGTCGGCCTCGTGCACGATGTCGACAGCAACGCCGGCATTGAACAGGCCGCGGTGAAGCTCGTCGTAATAGATCGGGCTCTGACGCCGGTGGAACGAGATCAGCGGCTGTCCGGACAACTCCTTCACGTCGACAGCCTGACGGCCGGCCAGGGCCGAGTCCGACTGCACGGCCAGCAGCACCCGGTGGCGCGCGACCGGCAGCGTCGTCAGCAGCGGGTTGTTCGTCGCCGGATTGTAGAGAAAGCCGGCGTCGATCCGGCCGTCCTGGATGGCTTCCAGCTGGTCCAGCGTCGACATCGACCGCAGCACCAGTTGAACGTCCGGGCTCAAGCGCCTGAATCCCATGATCACTTCCGGGATGGTGCCGCTCCATGCCGCGACCTCGATGAAGCCGAGCTTGAGCATTCCCGCCTCGCCGCGGCTGACGGCCTGCGTCTCGCTCACCGCATGGCCGAGGTCGAGCATGATCTTGCGGCAGTAGTCGAGAAAGGTCCGTCCCGCCGCCGAAAGCCGCACGCCACGCGGCAGGCGCTCGAACAGCGTCACGCCCAGTTCGGCCTCGAGCATCTGGATCTGGCGGCTCAGCGCCGGCTGGGCGATGTGGATCCGCTCCGAGGCGCGGCCGAAATGCTCGTCCTCGCCGACGGCGATGAAATATCGAATTTGTCTCAGGTCCATGGCGATCGATAGCAATCCACTATCCAAACCGGCAAGCAATAATATTGGACCGTCCCCTCCGCCCCCCACTACCCCTTTGGCCAGTTTCAGACGCGCTGTGTCAGTCGCCTCGGGCAGAAGAAGCCGGGTTTCGCTGCGACGGAGCGCGAAACGGGATGTCCGATGCATTCTCCATTTCTCGCCTTCGCGGAACGCGCGACGACAAAGCCGGACGCGACGTTTCTGATCGCGCCGGCGAGCGCTGCCCTGCCTTATGCACCCGAGGGTTTTCGGGTTTCCTACGGCGAGGCGCTCGAATCCGTCGACCGGCTGCGGTCGCGCTTCGCCGATCCCGGCTATGGGGCTGGCTGCCGCGTTGCATTGCTGCTGGAGAACAGGCCGGACCTGCTCCTTCACTGGCTGGCCCTCAACGCGCTGGGCGTGTCGATCGTGCCGATCAACCCGGACCTGCGCCCGGCCGAGCTTGCCTACCAGCTCGACCTCGCCGGCGCCGATCTGCTGGTCACCTACGCCAGGGACGCGCCGGCGCTGCGTGCCTTCTCCGACCCGCGGGTACGGGTCATCGACACGACCGACGATATCCCGCCGGCCGGCACGCCGGCCGAGCGCCGGTATGGCGAGCCGCAGGACGAATGCGCGCTGCTGTTCACCTCCGGCAGCACCGGCAAGCCGAAGGGCTGCATGCTCTCCAACAGCTATTTCATGACGCTGGCGGACTGGTACGTGACCCAGGGCGGCATAGCCGAGGTCGAGGACGGCCGCGAGGTCGCGCTGACGCCGCTGCCGATGTTCCACATGAACGCGCTCGGCTGCACCGCGCTCGGCATGATCGTCAGGGGTGGCGCCATCGTGCCGCTCGACCGCTTCCATCCAAAACGCTGGTGGCGGACGGTGAAGGATTCCGAGGCGACGATCGCACATTTCCTCGGCGTCATCCCGGCGATCCTGCTGCAGCTGCCGGAGACGCCGGAAGAGACCGCGCACAAGGTGAAATTCGCGCTCGGCCCGGGCGTTGACGCCGCCCACAAGATCGAGTTCGAGCGGCGTTACGGCATCCCAATCGTCGAGGCCTGGGCGATGACGGAGACCGGCGGCCGCGCCACGACTACCACGGCTTGCGACGACTACACGCCCGGCCAGCGCTGCATCGGCCGGCCGCGCGAAGGCATGGAATACCGGATCGTCGGCGACGACGGTGCACCGGTTATCAGAGGAGAGCCCGGCGAGCTGATTGTGCGGGCCGAAGGCCCCGACCCGAGGGACGGCTTCTTCAGCGGCTACCTCAAGGAGGAGCAGGCGACCGAGGAGGCATGGACCGACGGCTGGTTCCGCACCGGCGATCTCGTCTTCGAGGACGACGCGGGACTGCTCTACTTCTTCGACCGCAAGAAGAGCATCGTGCGCCGCAGCGGCGAGAACATCGCCGTCCTCGAGGTCGAGGCGGCGCTGACAGGCGACGAGACGCTGAAAGCGGTGGCCGTCACGCCCGTCCCGGACGAATTGCGCGGCGAGGAGGTGTTCGCCTTCTTCGTCACGGCGAATGGTCGCCATAGCGATCCCAGGACGACGGCCGAGGAGATCGTCCGCCAGGGCGCGGCGCGCCTCTCCTATCACAAGCTGCCGGGCTACGCCGCCTTCGTCGACGAGCTGCCGCTCGGCTCGACCCAGAAACTGCAGCGCGGCGAGATCAAGGCGATGGCCGCCGATCTGGTGCGGCAAGGACTGGCCATCGATCTCAGGGATTTCAAGACGGCGCTGCGCAAGGGCGAAGGGCAATGAGCGCGGCGGACATCCGGATATGAGCCGATGAACGGGACAGGGGCAGCAAAAAGCAAGCGGCAATCCTACGACGGCGTCGTCGCGACTGTCCCCGTCACCGTGCCCTATCAGCGCTATTCGATCGAGAGCGGCCAGTGGTGGATCGGCCGGGCGCTGCGCGCCCTCGCCGACGGCGCCGGGATCAGCCATCGCGATTTCGACGGGTTTTCCGTCGCGAGTTTTTCCATCGCGCCGGACAGCGCCGTCGGGCTGACCCAGCATTTCGGCTTGTCGCCGCGCTGGCTCGACACGATCCCGATGGGCGGCGTCTCCGGCATCCTGTCGCTGCGGCGCGCGGCCCGCGCCGTGCAGGCGGGCGATGCCGACATCGTCGCCTGCGTGGCCGGCGACACCAACCATGTCGACACGTTTCGCAAGACGCTGTCGAATTTTTCCCGCTTCGCCCAGGACGCCGTCTATCCCTACGGCGCCGGCGGCCCCAATGCCAGCTTCGCGCTGATCGCCCGCAACTACATGAAGCAGTTCGGCGCCCGCCGCGAGGATTTCGGCAAGCTGTGCGTCGCCCAGCGCGACAACGCGCTGCGCAATCCCCACGCGCTGATGAAGAAGCCGCTCACCCTCGACCAGTACCTTGCGGCACGGCCGATCGCCGAGCCGATCCACCTGTTCGACTGCGTCATGCCCTGCGCCGGCGCCGAGGCTTTCCTCGTCATGCGCGAGGAGACTGCACGCGCCCTCGCTCTGCCGGCGGCAAAAATCCTTTCCACCATCGAGCGCCACAATGCCTTCGCCGAGGATCCGATCCAGGTGCGCGGCGGCTGGGCGCAGGACGCGGGCGAGCTCTACGCCATGGCCGGGATCGCCCCCGCCGACATCGACGTGGTGCAGACCTATGACGACTATCCCGTCATCTCGATGATGCAGTTCGAGGATCTCGGCTTCTGCGAAAAGGGTGAAGGCCCGGATTTCGTCCGAAAACACAGCTTCACCATAAACGGCAGCTTTCCGCACAACACGTCGGGCGGCCAGCTGTCGGTCGGCCAGGCGGGGGCGGCCGGCGGCCATCTCGGTATCGTCGAATGCATGCGCCAGGTGATAAAAATAGCCGGACCGACGCAGATCGACGGCGCGCGGATCGGACTGGCGTCGGGCTTCGGCATGATCAACTACGACCGCGGCCTCTCCGCCGGCGCCGTGATCTTCGCGGGGGACCGCGCATGAGCAAGCCGATCGCCAAGCCGAAGCGCAAGAACCCGCTGGAGCGCACCCGTGAGCCGCTGCTGCCGCCCGCTCCCCGCAGCCGAACCGCGCACGGCCTGACCCGCGCGGCGGCGGAAGGCCGCTTCGCCATCCAGCGCTGCGCCGAATGCCACGCCTTCACCTACCCGCCGCGCGACGCCTGCCCGCGCTGCCTGAGCGACCGGCTGCCGTTCGTCGATGCGCCCACCGGCGGCGTGCTGGCGGCGCTCACCACCGTGCATGTGACGGCCGACAGCTATTTTCGCGAGCGCCTGCCCTGGCGGACCGGGATCGTCACGCTCGACTGCGGCCCGCAGGCGATCGCGCACGTCCATGGCGACTGCGCCGAGGGCGAGCGGGTGAACATGTCGCTGCAACTCGACCGCGGCGGCCAGGCCGCGCTGTTCGCAAACCCCATTTCGAGGACGCCAGACATGCAAGACGATTTGCAATGGCGGGAGATGACCGCCGATCCAAACCAGCGGCGCGTCCTGATCACCGACGGCCGCAATCCTGTCGGCCAGGCGCTCGCCAAAACCCTGGCGGAGGCCGGCGCGCGCGAGATCTTCGTCGGCGTCGGTGAGCAGTGGAAACCGTTTCCCAACGAAGAGGCGCTGCGGCAGATCGGCGGCGTCAAAATCGTGCCGCTCGACCTGACCGACGAGCGGTCGGTCGCCGACCTCGCCACCGATATCGGCGCCAAGGTCGACATCCTGATCAACACGACCGACCATATCCGACCAGGACACCTGTTCGATGCGGGCGCCACGCTGCGCATAGGCGAGACGATGGAGCAGACGCTGTTCGGCGCGATGCGGCTCGCCCGTGCCTTCGCGCCGGTGATGATTGCCCGCGGTGCCGACGGCCGGCATGGCGCCGCCGCCTGGGTGAACCTGCTGTCGGTCCATGCGCTCGCCAACCTGCCGGCGCTGGGCAGCCTGTCGGTGTCGCATGCCGCCTGCCTGTCGCTGTCGCATTGGCTGCGGGCGGAGCTGGCGCGCGGCGGCGTCAAGCTCATGAACGCCTTCTCCGGCCCGCTCGACACCGAATGGTTCCAGACCCTGCCGCCGCCCAAGGTGGCGCCCGCCGCGCTCGCCACAGCGGTGGTCGACGGCCTGCGGCGCGGGCTGGAGGAGGTCTATGTCGGCGACGTCGCCAACGACATCAAAACCCGCCTGACGGCAAATCCGAAAGCGCTCGAACGGGAGATCGGCCAATGACCGCCGCAGCCGGCCCCGGTCCTACCGACCTGCTCGGAAAGCTCGCCGCTTCGATCGCCGGCGGCGGCGTGAAGCTGGTCGACCTCACCCATACACTCTCCCCGGACTTCCCGACCATCGTCATGCCGCCGGAGTTCGGGCAATCCGCCCCGTTCCGCATGGAGCGGATATCGCGCTACGACGGCGACGGCCCTGCCTGGTACTGGAACAACATCTCCTTCGGCGAGCACACCGGCACGCATTTCGACGCGCCGGTGCACTGGTTCACCGGCAAGGATTTGCCGCTCAACACGGTGGACACGCTGCCCACCGCCGACATGCTGGCGCCCGCCTGCATCATCGACTGCGCGCGCCAAGCGGCCGAGGACGCCGATTTCCTGCTGACCCGCCAGGATGTGCTCGACTGGGAAGCGCGGCACGGCCGTGTCCCGTCGCGCAGCTGGGTGCTCATGCGCACCGACTGGTCGAAGAAGACGGGCCGCGACTACGCCAACCTGACCGACGACGGCGCGCACACGCCCGGTCCGGACGCCGAGGCGATACGCTGGCTGGTCGAGGAGCGCGGCATCATCGGCTTCGGCACCGAGACGATCGGCACCGACGCCGGCCAGGCAGGGCATTTCGACCCGCCCTACCCCGCCCATCATTTTCTGCACGGTGCCGGCCGCTACGGGCTGCAATGCCTGACCAATCTCGACCTCTTGCCTCCGGTCGGCGCGCTCGTCTTCGCCGCGCCGCTGAAGATCCTGCACGGCTCGGGCAGCCCGCTAAGGGTCGTCGCGCTGGTCGGCGGCTGAGCGGCGGGAGGACAATCGGATGGTGAAGACAATTCGGAAAGGTCGGCAGACATGAACGCCTACAGCAACGACTTCGCCCTGCTCGGAGAAGCCAGCCGGGCGTTCCTCGCGCAGGAGCACCAATTGCGGATCGGCGGAAAACCCGTCGCCTCCACCGGCGACGCAACCGTGGCGCTGATCGATCCGAGCTCGGGCAAAGAGGTCGGCCGTGTGCCGGAAGCCAGCGCGGCGGATGTCGACGCCGCCGTGCTCGCGGCGCGCGCGGCGCTGGAAAGCGGGCCGTGGCCGCGCATGCGCCCCTATGAGCGCGCCCACGCCATGGCGAAGCTCGCCGAGCTGATCGAGCAGAACGGCCGCGAGCTGGCCGAGCTGGAGACGGTGAACAGCGGCCGGCTGATCGGCGCCACGAAACTCATCGACGTCGAATTCTCCGCCCATGTCCTGCGCTACATGTCGGGTTGGGCGACCAAGATCGAGGGGCGCACCGTCGACATCTCCGCCCCCTACATCCCCTCCGGCGAGTTCTTCTCCTTCACCACCCGCGAGCCCGTCGGCGTGGTCGCCGGCATCGTGCCGTGGAACGTGCCGCTCTGCCAGGCGGTGTGGAAGCTGGCGCCGGCACTGGCGGCCGGCTGCACCGTTGTGCTGAAGCCGGCCGAACCGACGCCGCTGACCGCGCTGCGGCTGGCGGATCTCGCGCTGGAGGCAGGATTCCCCGCCGGCGTCGTCAATGTCGTCACCGGCTCCGGCGCGGGCACCGGGGCGCATCTCGTCAGCCATCCCGGCATCGACAAGATCTCCTTCACCGGCTCGACCGCCACCGGCAGGCTGATCGCCGCGAGAGCGGCGGTGGCGTTCAAGACATACAATCTCGAGCTCGGCGGAAAGTCGCCGGTCGTCATCATGCAGGATGCCGACCTCGACAAGGCGATCCCCGCCGCCGCCTGGGCGATCTTCGCCAATCACGGCCAGAACTGCTGCGCCGGCTCGCGCCTCTACGTGCACCGCTCCATATTCGACAAGGTCATCGAAGGCGTCGCCGAGATCGCCCGGTCGATCCGGCTGGGGCCCGGGCTCGACCCCGACACCCAGATGGGACCGCTGGTCAGCAAGGCGCAGCAGGAACGGGTGCTGGGTTACATCGAGGCCGGCAGGCGCGACGGCGCCACCGTGCTGACCGGCGGCGAGGCCCTCGACCATCCGGGCAGCTATGTGCGTCCGACCGTGCTGGTCGACACGACGCAGGCCATGAGCGTGGTGCAGGAGGAAATCTTCGGCCCGGTGCTGGTGGCGTCGCGCTTCGCCGACGAGGCCGAGGCGCTGAACCTCGCCAACGATTCCCGATACGGCCTCGGCGCCAGCGTCTGGACCCGCGACATCAGCCGCGTCCACCGCTTCATCAGGGGTTTCAAGGCCGGCAACGTCTGGGTCAACGTCCACAACGTGCTCGACGCGGCCCTGCCCTTCGGCGGCACCAAGAATTCCGGCGTCGGCCACGATCTCGGCGAGCAGTCGGTGCTCGACCACACCAGGATCAAGGCCGCGGTCATCAGCCTGTAGGAGCGCCGGGATGCCGGAAGCGCAGCGCATAGCCCCCGCACATACCGAGCCGGCCGCATCGCTCCCTGCCCGGTTTCCGGCGCACCGGCGCTGCCTGGCCGAGGTTCTGGAAGCGCAGGCGCGCACTTTCGGATCGCGGATGCTGTTCGCCTTCGAGGACTCGTCCTGGACCTATCTCGAGATGCGCGACAGGGCGGCGCGCGCCGGCGCACTCCTGGCGTCGGCCGGCATCGGCCATGGCGACCGGGTGGCGATCTTCTGCTCGAACCGCCCGGAATTCCTGGAGCTGTTCCTCGGCTGCGGCTGGATCGGCGCGGTGCTGGTGCCGATCAACACCGCGGCGCGCGGTCCGCAGCTGCGCCACGTCCTCGGCAATTGCGGCGCCAGGCTGCTGATCGTCGAAGCGGAGCTTTCGGCCGCCTTCAGCGACTGCGCGGCCGAGCTGGCGACCATGCCGGCGATCTGGCTCATCGGCGGCAAGCCTGGGACAAAGGTTGGAGAAAGCCCGGCCGAGCCGATGCCGCCCTATCCGCCCACGCCGGCGCAGCCGGCCGGCAAGCCGAGCGATACGCTCGCTATCCTCTACACATCGGGAACGACCGGGCCGGCGAAAGGCGTGTGCTGTCCGCAGGCGCAGTTCTTCTGGTGGGGAGTCAACACGGCGCGCGGCCTGGGCATCCGCGACGGCGACGTGCTGTTCACCACCCTGCCGCTCTTCCACACCAATGCGCTCAACTGCTTCTGGCAGGCGCTGCTGACAGGTTCCACCTACGTGCTGGAGCGGAAATTCTCGGCCTCCGCCTTCTGGGCATCCGCCGCAAAACACGAGGCGACCGTCGGCTACCTGCTCGGCGCCATGGCGGCGATCCTGCTCAGCCGGCCGGCCGAAACCGCCGACCGCTCGCATCGAATGCGGGTGGCGCTCGGCGGCGGCGTTCCCGGCCGCTTCCACCAACCCTTCTTCGACCGTTTCGGCGTACCGCTGCTCGACGCCTACGGCTCGACCGAGACCAATTTCGTCTTCGCCGGCGACATCCCGTCGAAACATCCGGGCACCATGGGCCATCTGGTCGACGGTTTTCAGGCCCGCATCGTCGACGAGGACGACGTCGAGGTCGGCGACGGCCAGTCCGGCGAGCTGGTGCTCAGGGCGGACGAGCCATTCGCCTTCGCCACCGGCTATTTCGGCATGCCGGAGAAGACGGTCGAAGCCTGGCGCAATCTGTGGTTCCACACCGGCGACCGCGTCGCGCGCGATGCCGACGGCACCTTCCGCTTCATCGACCGCATGAAGGACGCCATCCGCCGCCGCGGCGAGAATGTTTCGTCCTGGGAGGTCGAGCAGGTGCTGCTGTCGCATCCGGCGGTCGCGTCCTGCGCCGTCTATGCGGTGCCGTCGGAACTCGGCGAGGACGAGGTGATGGCCGCGGTCATCCAGGCTCCCGGCAAACGTACCGACCCCGTTGCGCTGCTCGACTTCTGCGCCGGGCGCCTCGCCTATTTCGCGGTGCCGCGCTACCTCGACTTTGTCGACGCCCTGCCGCTCACCGAAAACGGCAAGATCCGCAAGACCGTGCTGCGGCAGGCCGGCATCACCACAAGCGCCTGGGACCGGGAGCGCGTCGGCTACAAGCTGCGGCGCTGACGGCGCCGGCGCATATGGAATTTCGTGCGCAACCAGCGGTTTATGGCGCCACGTTAAGAGACCGGAGGAAGACATGAAAAATACGATCGAACGGGAAGGCGGAGCCCCGGTACGCATTCCGGAGGGAAGGCTGCTGATCGACGGGCAATGGCGCCCCGCATCGTCGGGCGAAACCATCCCGGTCTTCGACCCGGCGACGGAGGAGCGCATCGCGACGATCGCCGCCGCCTCGGCCGCCGATGTCGACCGCGCGGTGCAGGCGGCGCAGCGCACCTTCGAAAGCCGCCCCTGGCAGAAGATGCGGCCGCTCGACCGCGGGCGCCTGCTGGAGAAGCTGGCGCTGCTGATCGAACGCGATGCCGAGGAGATCGCCCGGCTGGAGACGCTGGACAGCGGCAAGCCCTATTTCGTGACCCGCAACGTCGACTTGAAATTCTCGGTCGACGCACTGCGCTACTATGGCGGCTGGAGTTCCAAGATCGCGGGCGAATATCTCGCGCTATCGCCCTTCTTCGACGACGGCGGCACCTACCGCGCCTATACCGAACGCCGCCCGCTCGGCGTCGTCGCCGGCATCACGCCATGGAATTTCCCGATCGGCCAGGCGATCCAGAAGATCGCGCCGGCTATCGCCTTCGGCTGCACCATCGTGCTGAAACCGTCGGAGGAGGCGTCGCTCACCACGCTGCGGCTGGGCGAGCTTATCCTCGAGGCCGGCATCCCCGAGGGGGCCATCAACATCGTCACCGGCTATGGCGCGGCGACCGGCCAGGCGCTTGTCGAGCATCCGCTGGTGCGCAAGATCGCCTTCACCGGCTCGACCGCGACCGGCCAGCGCATCCTCGCCTCGGCGGCTGCCCAGATGAAGCGCGTGACCCTGGAGCTCGGCGGCAAGTCGCCGACGATCATCCTGGCCGACGCCGATCTCGACAAGGCGATACCGGGCGCCGCCAACGCCATCTTCCCCAACTCCGGGCAGGTCTGCACCGCCGGCTCGCGCCTATTCGTCGAGGAAGCGATCTTCGACGAGGTCGTGCGCGGCGTCGCGGCGATCGCCGGCGAACTCAGGCTCGGCAACGGCTTCAGCGCTGAAACGCAGCTCGGACCGCTGATCTCGGCCCGCCAGATCGAGCGCGTCTCCGGCCTGGTCGAGAGCGGCATCGCCGAGGGCGCCGAGCCGCTGGCTGGCGCCAGCCGTGAAGAGCGGCAGGGCTATTTCTACAGGCCGACCGTGCTGAAGAACGGCCGTCCCGACATGCGCATTGCCCGCGAGGAGGTGTTCGGGCCGGTGGTGCTCGCCATGTCGATCAGGGATTTGCGGCAGATCAAGGCGCTCGCCAACGACACCGTCTATGGCCTCGGCGCCAGCGTCTGGACCCGCGACGTCAACAAGGCGCATCTGCTGGCGAGCCAGATCGACGCCGGAACGGTGTGGATCAACACCCACAACATCCTCGACACGGCCGTGCCTTTCGGCGGGAACAAGCTGTCCGGCCTCGGCCGCGAATTCGGCTCGGAAGCGATCAACGCCTACACGGAGACGCGGGCGGTCTGCATGCGCCTCGAAGCGCCGGAGCTGGAGTGACGGCGGTCAGGCCCGCCCCTCCAGCGCCGCCAGCAGTTCGCCATAGACGGGTGCGAGCGAGCGCAGGATCGCGGCCGCGCCCGCATCGTCTCCGGCGACAAGCGGGTGCTGCAGCGAGCCGATGAGGCGTGCCTGCCGAGCCATGATGTCCGCCGGCTTTGCAAGGCCGATCCGGGCGAGGCAGGTTGCGGCGTCGTCGGCGCGCCGGGTGCCGACCCGCACCGCGAAATGGATCAGATGGCCGCGCAGATCGTCATCGCAGCCCGCTTCGAGCCTGTCGGCCAGGTTCTCCGCCGCCTTGCCGTTGCCGCAGCTGCCTTCCGGCATTCGCGGAGCTTCGCGCATCGACAGCCAGCGGATCGCCGCCGGCAGGGCAGCGCGGATCACCTCCTCCTCCGCAACCTCCGCGATCTGCCGGAAATTCCTGCGCAGCGTGAAGGGTGAGCCGTAACCCACTGTTTCGGCGCGCCAGGCGGCCATGAACTCAGCCAGCGGCAGCGTCGCATAGGGATAGCCCTGCGGATCGTGCATGAGCACGCGCCCGTCCGCCACTTCGAGAACCACCACGTAGTGGTCGGCGCCGATCGGCCCGGTCATGTTCGGCTGGTGACTGAGATGACCCATCTCGACCGGACCGACCCATACAGGGCCGGCTGCAAGCGCGGCATGAAGGCGGGAGAGAGCGTCGTCCGCGTCGCGGCCGCGCTCGACGTCAGATTTCCAACCCATGGCAGCGAGCGCATCGTCGAAGCCGGCTTCCGGCGTCCAGCCATAGGGGTCGAAGAACGGCAGGGTGCCGCCGACCAGCTGCATGCCGAACGGGCTGCCGGTGGCGAACTCGATGACCGCGGTGGACGGCGCCCGCCTGCCCAGCATCATCGCAAAGGCGTTGGCGTAGCAATAAGGGCCGGAGCCCACATAGGGAAAATGCATCATCATCATTGTCTCCATCATCGTCGGGGAGACACGGCAAGAGCGGCAAATTCGTCAAAATTGTCAACGGCCTGTGCTGTGACACCGGGCAGTGAAGCCAAAGCAGGCGAAGAAAGCTGCCTGGCTCAGAGCAACCCTTCCAGCACATGGTAGGCGGCGTCGATGTCGGCGCGCACGGCCCGCCTGATCGCGTCGGCATCCCGGCCCCTCAGCGCCTCCAGCATCTCCTTGTGATGCGTGTTGGCGGTGGAATAATTGCCGGAGCCGTGCAGCATGTTGAAGAACGGGCTGATCTGCAGCCAGAGGTTTTCGATGATCTTGAGAAGATTGTCGGAGCCTGCGGCGCGGTAGATGGCGAAATGAAAGGCGTAGTTGGCGCGCAGATAGGCCTTGACGTTGCCTTCGGCGTTGGCGGCGTCCAGCTTCTCGAACTGTTTCGCGCAAACCTCGATGTCGGCTTCGGTGCGGCGCTCCGCCGCCCAGGCGGCGGCGATCGCCTCGATCTCGAAGCGGACATTGCGAAGGTCGGTCAGGCGCTCGCGGCTGAGCTTCGGTATGCCGATCGAACGGCCGGAGACCACGGTCAGCGCATTGGCCGCCATCAGCCGGCGCAACGCCTCTCTCACCGGCATCGGGCTGACGCCGAAGGCGCTGGCAAGGCTCTGGACCGTCACCATCTCGCCGGGCACCAGGCTGCCGTCGAGGATGAGCTCGGTGATGTTTTCGAACACACGGTCCTGGAGCGTGTCGCGCGTCAGCGGGACGACGTCGAAACCAGGCCTCTTGAAGTCAGCGCTTGCCATGAATCATTGCCGCCGTCTCCCTCTCCCGCATTGCAAGCCCGGGTCGGCACGTCAAGCCGGAGAAAGTTGCGACCACCTGCTTTCTATCATTGATCTTTGATCAAATGATGCTAGCTTCCCCATCGTTGGATGGCAAGCGGGCCGCGACCCGCTGCGGATTCGTCCGGAACAAGGGTGGAGGACTTCTATGGGTATCGGATCAAGGGTCCGGCAGCTCGGGCTGCTGGCCGGAATGGCCGCGAGCGCGCTTTGCCTCGCCTCGGCGGCCGAGGCGCAGGAAAAGCACAAGATTTTCCTGAGCATGAGCTTCATCGGCAATGACTGGCAGGCAGAGGCCGCCAACATGGTGAAGGCCATGGTGGCGCATCCAAGCCTGGCCGACAAGGTCGACCTTCAGGTCCAGGTCGCCGGGCCGAACGCCCAGCGCCAGATCCAGCAGATTAACGCCATGGTGCAGGCCGGTGCCGAGGCGATCGTCATCTTCCCGATCTCGCCGACCGCGCTCAACCAAGTCGTGAAGAACGCCTGCGACAAGGGCGTGAAGGTTTTCGCCTACGACGCCGAGATCACGGAACCGTGCGCCTATAACGTCCATATCGACCAGGAGGAGGCGGGCCGGGTGACTGCCGAGTGGCTGGTGCAGAAACTCGGCGGCAAGGGCGAGATCGTCGCCATCACCGGCGTGCCCGGCACCTCCGTCGACGACCTGCGCACCAAGGCGGCGAAGGAGGTGTTCGCAAAACACCCCGACATCAAGATCGTCGCCGAAGCGGTCGGCATGTGGAGTCAGGCCGTGGCGCGCACCGAACTGTCGAAGATTCTCGGCACCCGCTCCTGGGACGACATCGACGGGCTGTGGATGCAGGTCGGCTGCTTCACCGCCAATTCGATGCAGCTCGAGGCCGGCAAGAAGACCAGCGAACTGCTGCCCTGCGCCGGCGAGGGCTCCAACGGCGGCCGCATCCAGATGCTGCCGGAAAGCACCGAAGTCGAGGGTGCCGCATCGCCCTACGCGCCGCTCGGCGCGCCGCGCATTTCCTACGCCTCGCCGCCCTATTCCGGCGCGCTGGCGCTGAAACTCGCCGTCGCCGCGCTGGAAGGCAAGGAGGTGCCGAAGAAGACCATCCTGCCTTTGCCACTCGTCACCAACGAGACGATCAAGCTCTGCGAGGAAGGCACGTGGGAAGAGATGAAGGCCGGCTGCAACGCCTTCAAGCCGGCGCTGGTCAGCAATCCCGGCTGGTTTGCCTCGATCTTCTCCGACCAGACGCCGGAGATCGGCCTCAACGCCGCGCTGGTCGGCCAGCCCGAAGACTAAGCCTCCAGGCTGATCGTGGCGAGGTGCGGATTTTTTGGATCGCGCCTCGCCAAATACGAGTGATACTTGGTCCGCCCGGAAACCCGAAAACGGTCTGGGACGTGCGCGGCCGAACCGGCGCAAATGCCGGGAACAGTTTACTTTTTTCGGCCCGCGTGACTTCTGGGCCACTGCGGCCTTTCTGCCGAAAGAAAGTAAACTGTCCCCTGCGGTGCGCCTTCGAACGTCGACCTCGCGTCGACGGTTTTCGGGTTCCAACTGGACCGGGTAGAATTGCGGCAGCCGATGCAATGACGAGTGACAAAACAATTCCGGCGGTCGAGGTCGACGGCATCCGCAAGGCGTTCGGACCGACGGTCGCGCTCGACGGCGTCTCCTTCTCGATCGCCCAGGGCGCCGTACATGCCCTGCTCGGCGAGAACGGCGCCGGCAAGTCGACCCTGGTCAAGCTGCTGTCCGGGCTGGTGCGGCCGAGCGAGGGGCATGTGCGCATCCTGGGACAGGACGCCGCGCTCGCCTCGCCGCGATCCGCCCATGCCCACGGCATCCAGACCGCTTTCCAGGAAATGACCCTGGTGCGCGACCTTTCGGTGCTGGACAACATGCTGCTGCCCTATGCGCCGATGGGCATCACCGGTCTCGTCCGCCGCGCCGCGGCGCGCAAGTCGGTGCAGCGCCACATCGAGGATCTCGGCTTCTCCGTCGACCTCGACGCCGAAGTCGGCACGCTCGAACTATCGGTCCGCCAAAAAATCGAGATTGCCCGCGCCGTCTATCGCAAGCCGAAAATCCTGCTGCTCGACGAGCCCACCTCGACGCTGGCCGGCCGCGACGTGGATTGGCTTGGCGACATCATCGCCCGGCTGAAGGCGGCGGGCACGACAATCGTCTTCATCACCCATCGCATGCGCGAGGTGCGCGCCTTCTGCGACACGCTCACCATTTTGCGCAACGGCCGCCACATCGTGACGGCGCCGGCGAAGGCGATTTCCGACGCCGACGTGATCGAAAAGATCATCGGCCGTTCGATCGAGCAGACCTTTCCGCCAAAACCCGATAGCGCGCTGGCTTTCGGCGCGCCGGTGCTGGGCGTGCGCGACCTCAAGGTCGGCCGCAAGCTGGACGGCGTGAATTTCGACCTGCGCCGTGGCGAAATCCTCGGCGTCGCCGGCCTGCAAGGCATGGGCCAGCAGGACCTGTTCCTGGCCTGCTTCGGCATGGCCGAGATCGAGCGCGGCGCCGTCCTGGTCGACGGCCGGAAAGTCTCGCTCGCCTCGCCCGCCGATGCGCTGCGGCCGAACATGGCGATCGGGCTGGTCCCCGAGGACCGCAAGTCGGAGGGGCTGTTCCTGAAACTGTCAGGACGCCAGAACGCCACCTTGCCGGTGGTGTCGCGCTTCACCCGATTCGGGTTGATCGACGGGCCGGCGGAGACGCAGGCCGTCGATGCGGCCTTCTCGACGGTCGAGGTCGACCGCCGCGCCCTGTGGACGCGCGCCGGCGCCTTTTCCGGCGGCAACCAGCAGAAGATCGCCATCGCCAAATGGCTGGTCGCGCAGAGCCGCATCCTTCTTCTCTTCGATCCGACGCGCGGCATCGACGTCGGCACCAAGCACGAGCTCTATGTGATGATGCGCGACTATGTGGCGGCCGGCGGCTCGATCCTGCTGCATTCGACGGAAATCCCCGAGCTGGTGCACCTCTCCGACCGGGTTCTGGTGCTCTATGACGGGCGCATCGCCGCGGAGTTGGAGGGCGAGGCCATCACCGAGCCGGCGATCATGCGCCCGGCGCTGGGGCAGGACCACGTGCGCGAAGCGGTGGCGGCATGACCGACACCGCCCTGCCCTCGACCGCCTCAGGCAGCACCGGACTGCGCCGCGCCCTGGCAAAAAACCGCGGCGCGCTGATAGCCGCGGCCGTCTTCGCGCTCCTGCTGTTCCTCGTCGACTGGATCAGCGCCGGACCGCTCACCTATTTCGACATCTCCTTCCTGTCGTCGGGCGGCGCCACCTCGGCGATCGCTGCGATCGGCCAGACCATCGTCATCCTGTCGGGCGGCTTCGACCTGTCGGCCGGCGCCGTCATCTCGCTGGTCAACGTGGTCCTCGCCTCCGGCATGGACCCGATGGCGCCCGCCAGCGTCGCCCTGTGGACGCTCGCCGGTATCGGTATCGGCGCGTGCGTCGGCGCCTTCAACGGCTTCTTCATCGCCGTGCTCAGGATGCAGCCGATCGTGGTGACGCTGTCGACCATGTTCATCCTGCAAGGCGTCACCCTGCTGGTCATGGACAAGCCCGGCGGCGGCGTTTCGCCCGACCTCGGCGCCTTCTATCTCGGCGACGCGATTCCCGGCTGGCTGCCGATGCCGCTGGTCGTCATCGGCGTCGTGCTGCTTTTGTGGCTCTGGCTCAAGGGCACGCGCTTCGGCACAGCGCTCTACGCGGTCGGCAGCGACGCGGATTCGGCGGCCGCCGTCGGCGTCAACGTCGTGCTCACCAAATTTCTCGTCTACGTCATCGCCGGCGGCTGCTACGGACTGGCCGGCGTCTTCATCAGCGCCCAGACCGGCAGCGGCGACCCGCTGGTCGGCAACCCGCTGCTGCTTTCCATGTTCGCGGCGGTGGTGGTCGGCGGAACCCGGCTCGGCGGCGGCCAGGGCGGGCCGGTCGGCACGGTGTTCGGCGCCTACATCCTGATGATGGTCGTCAACATCCTCTTGGTGCTCAACGTCTCGGCCTACTATTCGACCATCGCCGAGGGCACCATCCTCATCCTCGCAGTGCTGGCCGGCTCGATTTCGCACGGCTCGGTGCTCGCCCAGCAGCTTCGCGCCGCAAAGGCCCGCTTCGCCGCCTGGCGCGCCGGCATGCTGCCGTCGCAGCTCGACCGCGTCGACCGGCGGCTGCGCATCGCCGCACCGGTGCGCGAGCCGAAGGCATCAGCGACGCGGCCGCCCTTCCACATCCGCAACGCCGAGACGCTGCGCTACGCGCTGCCTGCCTATGTCTGCCTGCTGGTCGTCGTGGTCGTCACCCAGCTCTGGCTCGGCCGCGCCATCTTCAATCCGGGCTACTGGAACTCGCTGCTGGTGCTGTCCTCCTTCCTCGCCATCCTGGCGCTCGGCCAGGGCACGGTGATCCTCACCGGCGGGCTCGACCTCTCCGTGCCATGGACCATCGGCATTTCCGGCATCGTGCTGGCCGGCATGGTCAACGGCTCGGACGCCGCCCTCGTCTATGCGCTGCCCACCGTGCTGCTCATGGCCGTAGCGATCGGCTTCGCCAACGGCGTCGGCATCGCCTATCTCGGCATCTCGCCGATCGTCATGACGCTCGCCACCAACGGCATCCTGCAGGGTTTTGCCCTGCTCTACTCGCAGGGCACGCCGGCCGGCTTCTCCTCGCCGATGCTGCGCTGGTTCATGACCGGACGGATTCTCGGCATCACCCCTGTCGTGTTCTTCCTCATCGCCTTCGCCGCCGCCGCCGTCCTGCTGCTCGGCCGCACCGCCTTCGGCCGCCGCGTCTACGGCATCGGCAACGGCGTCCGCGCCGCGCAGCTTTCCGGCATCGCGGTGGAGAAGACGCTGATCCTCGTCTACGTCCTGTCGGCCGTCTGCGCCGCGCTGGTCGGCATCATGCTGACCGGCTTCTCCGGCCAGGCCAGCCTCGGCATGGGCGACGACTACCTGCTGCCCTCCATCGCCGTCGTCGTCGTCGGCGGCGCGCTGATCACCGGTGGGCGCGGCCATTATCTCGGCATGCTCGGCGGCGTGCTCCTGCTCACCGCCCTGCAGATGCTGCTTGCCGGCACCACCCTGCCCTATGCGACGCGGGCAATCCTCTACGGTCTGGTCGTTCTCGGCGCCGTCATGGCGCTGCGCGAACGGCGCCTGCATTGAAGGAAGAAAAACATGAGTTCACATGCGCCGGACTCGGCCGAGGACTTTCTGGGCGGCCTGAAGGGGCAGCGGGTCGTCATCACCGCCGGCGCCGGCGGCATCGGACTCACCATCGCCGACACGCTGTCGAAACTCGGCGCCCGTCTCATCATCTGCGACGTGTCGGACGAAGCGCTGGCGACGGTCGGCGACAAGGTGAAAGTCGAGGCAGCGCTGAAGGCCGACGTCTCCAGCGAGGCTGACGTGGACCGCCTGTTCGAAACCGTGAAAACGACCTTCGGCGAGCTCGACGCCCTCATCAACAATGCCGGCATCGCGGGCCCGACCGGCGGCGTCGACGAGATTTCGCCGGAGGACTGGCGCCGCTGCCTCGACATCGGCCTGACCGGGCAGTTCCTGTGCGCGCGGCGTGCCGTGCCGCTGATCAAGGCGGCGGGCGGCGGCTCGATCGTCTCTATGTCGTCGGCCGCCGGCCGCCACGGCTACGCCTTCCGCACGCCTTATTCCGCCGCGAAGTTCGGCGTTATCGGCTTCACCCAGAGTCTCGCCAAGGAACTCGGCCCGCATGGCATCCGCGTCAACGCCATCCTGCCCGGCATCATCGAGGGACCGCGCATCGAAGGCGTGATTGCCGCTCGCGCAAAGCAGATCGGCATCAGCCACGAGGAGATGACCGGCCGCTACCTGCAGAACATCTCGCTGCGCCGCATGACCAGCCCCTATGATGTCGCCGCCATGGTCGCCTTCCTGCTGTCGGATGCCGGATTCAACATCTCCGGCCAGTCGCTCGGCGTCGACGGCAATGTCGAGACTTTGTGAGGATCGGTCATGACCAAGGTAGCCATCGTCGGAAGCGGCTTTATCGGACGGGCCTGGGCGATCAGTTTTGCCCGCGCCGGCCATGAGGTGCGGCTGTGGGACCACCTGCCCGAGGCCACCGAGGGCGCCCGCGGCTATATCGCCGGCGTGCTCGGCGATCTCGCCGCCAACGACCTGCTGCGAGGACAGACACCGGACGAGGTACTGGCTCGCATCGCCGTCGTCGCCGATCTCGGCGAAGCGCTGGACGGCGCGACGCACATCCAGGAGAACACGCCAGAGAAGCGCGACATCAAGCGCGACATCTTTGAGCGCATCGACGCGGGCGCCGGGCCGGACGCGGTGATCGCCAGCTCCACCTCGGCGCTGCTGCCCTCGACCTTCACCGATCATCTCGACGGCCGGCACCGCTGCCTCGTCGTGCATCCGATCAACCCGCCCTATCTCGTGCCCGCCGCCGAAGTGGTGCCGGCGCCGTGGACTTCGCCAGAGACGCTGGAAAAGACCCGCGCCTTCCTGATCTCGGCCGGCCACGCGCCGCTGGTGATGACGCGCGAGCTCGACGGTTTCATCATGAACCGCATGCAGGGCGCGCTGCTCGAGGAGGCGTTCCGGCTGGTCGCCGACGGTTATGCCAGCGTCGAGGACGTCGACATCGGCATCCGCGACGGACTGGCGCTGCGCTGGTCGTTCATGGGGCCGTTCGAAACCATCGACCTCAATGCGCCCGGCGGCGTGCGCGACTACGTCGAACGCTACCAGTCGATCTATTCCAACATCTTTCCGCAGATGATGCGCCGCGTCGACTGGGCCGGCGAGGTGATGAAGACGGTCGAGGCCGACCGACGCGGCAAGCTGCCCCGGGAAAAGTTGGTCGAGCGGCAGGTCTGGCGCGACCGCCGGCTGATGGCGCTCGCCGCCCACAAGAGAAAATCCGACGAGGAGTTTGGAGAATGAACGAGACCACCCGCAAGTCGAGCGGCTCGACGGCAAAAGGCAAGGTCATCATCACCTGCGCGGTGACGGGAGCGATCCACACGCCGACCATGTCGCCCTATCTGCCGATCACGCCGGACCAGATCGCCTCCGAGGCGATCGCCGCGGCGGAAGCCGGTGCTGCGATCCTCCATCTGCACGCCCGCGATCCGGAAACCGGCAAGCCCGACCAGACGCCGGAGGCTTTTGCGCGCTTCCTGCCGCGCATCAAGCAGGGCACGAATGCCGCGATCAATATCACCAGCGGCGGCAGCCCCTACATGAAGGTCGAGGAGCGGGTGAAGCCGGCCGCAAAATTCAAGCCGGAGGTGGCCTCGCTCAACATGGGCTCGATCAATTTCGGCCTCTACCACCTCGCCGAAAAATACGAGACCTTCAAGTTCGACTGGGAGCGGCCGCATCTGGAGGCGACCAGGGATCTTGTCTTCCGCAACTCGTTCAAGGACATCGAGTACATCCTGGCGACCTGCTACGACAACGGCACGCGCTTCGAGTTCGAGTGCTACGATATCGCCCATCTCTACAACCTCGCCCATTTCGCCGAGCGCGGTCTGGTGAAGCCGCCCTTCTTCGTGCAGTCGGTGTTCGGTCTGCTCGGCGGCATCGGCGCCCATCCGGAGGATGTGGCGCACATGAAGCGCACCGCCGACCGGCTGTTCGGCGACGCCTTCCGCTGGTCCGTGCTCGGCGCCGGCGCCAGCCAGCTGCGCATCGCCGCGCAGGCGGCAGCGCTCGGCGGCAACATCCGCGTCGGCCTGGAGGACTCGCTGTGGGCCGGCAAGGGCAAGCTCGCCAAGTCCAACGCCGAGCAGGTGCAACTCGCCCGAAAGATCATCGAGGGACTTGGGTTGGAGGTCGCCACGCCCGACGAGGCGCGCGCCATCCTCGAACTGAAGGGCGGCGACAAGGTCGCGTTCTGACCGGCGCCGGGAGGACACCATGCTGCGCATCGAGGTTCTGAGCGACCGACCGGACCAGCTCGGCGAAGGACCGCTGTGGGACGTCCGCGAGCAGCGGCTCTACTGGATCGATTCCTACGGGCCGGCGATCCATAGCTGCGACGCCTCGGGCGGAGACCGCCGGAGCTGGAGCGTGCCGGAGCCGATCGGCTCCATGGCGCTACGCGAGAGGGGCGGCGCCATCCTGTCGCTGCGCGACGGTTTTTACACCTTCGATTTCGCGACCGGTTCAGCGGAGCGTTTCGCCGAAACCCAGCCCGGCGAACTGCGGCCGCGCATGAATGACGGCAAGGTCGATCGCCAGGGCCGCTTCGTCGCCGGTTCCATGGACTTCGAGGAGAGCGAGCCGGTCGGAAAACTGTTCCGGCTCGATCCGGACTGGTCCGTTCACACGCTCGACACCGGCATCGTCTGCTCGAACGGCCCATGCTGGAGCCCGGACGGCAAGACCTTCTATTTCGCCGACACCGGCAAAAAGCTCATCTGGGCCTATGACTACGACACCGCGACCGGCAACGTCCGCTCGCGCCGGGCCTTCACCAGCTTCGAAAACCAACGCGGCCTGCCCGACGGCGCCACCGTCGACGCGGACGGCTTTGTCTGGAGCTGCGAGGTCTATTCCGGCCGGCTGATCCGCTTCGACCCCAACGGCGTCGTCGACCGCATCGTCGGCCTGCCGGTGAATTCCACCACCAGCCTCACCTTCGGCGGGCCGAACCTCGACATCGCCTATGTCACGTCGATGGCGCGGCCCTTCCAGTACGAATACCACCGCGAGCGCGAGGCGGGTTTCGTCTTCGCCATCCACGGCCTCGGCGTGCGCGGCATCGAGGAGCCGCGCTTCCGCGGCTGAGCATTTCCATTCGGGAGGATACTTGATGAAGATCGAAGTCGTCGTCGATGTGAAGACCACACTGGGCGAAGGCCCGCTATGGGACGTGGAGCAGCAGCGGCTCTACTGGATCGACGCGGCAGGCATGAGGGTCTTCCGCGCCACCCATGACGGCCGCGAGATCCGCGCCTGGGACGTGCCGTCGCGCGTCGGCTCCATCGCCATCCGCAAGGACGGCAAGGGCGCCATCTGCTCGCTGGCGAAGGGCTTCCACGCACTCGATTTCGGGACCGGCGAATGCCCGCTCGTCGCCGAGATCGAAACCGCCCGTCCGACCAACTGGATCAACGACGGCAAGGTGGACCGCCGGGGACGCTTCTTCGCCGGAACCATGGACAGCCAGGAAACCGGCCCCTATGGCGCGCTCTACCGGCTCGATCCGGATTTCACCGTCACTCAGATGGAGACCGGCATCATCGTCTCCAACGGCCCGTGCTGGAGCCCCGACGGCGACATCTTCTACTTCGCCGATTCCTGGTCGGGCGAGATCTGGGCCTACGACTACGACCAGGAGACCGGCAGCGTCTCCAACCGGCGCACCTTCACGAAGATCGACACGTCGCGCGGCGGCGCCGCCGACGGCTCGACGGTCGACGCCGAGGGCTTTCTGTGGAACGCGCAGGTCTATGACGGCAAGCTGGTCCGCTACGCGCCGGACGGCAGCGTCGACCGTGTCATCGACATGCCGGTGAAGAAGGTGACCAGCGTCATGTTCGGCGGGCCGAACCTCGACATCCTCTACGTCACCTCGATGGCAAAACCGCCGCTGCCGCGCTTCCCCGGCGACGGCGTCCTGCGCGGCAGCCTGTTCGCGATCCACGGCCTCGGCATCAAGGGCGTGCCGGAGCCGCGCTTCGCCGGGTGATATCGGTTGACGCCGGCGAGTTGGTCGCCGGCAGGCATGTCAGATTGCGCCCAGCGCTCAGAAGAACGCCTGCAGCCCCGTCTGCGCGCGACCGAGGATCAGCGCATGCACGTCGTGCGTGCCCTCGTAGGTGTTGACGGTCTCGAGGTTGATCATGTGGCGGATCACCTGGAACTCGCCCGAGATGCCGTTGCCGCCGTGCATGTCGCGCGCCATGCGGGCGATGTCGAGCGCCTTGCCGCAATTGTTGCGCTTGACGATGGAGATCATCTCCGGCGCCGCCTTGGCCTCGTCGAGCAGGCGGCCGACGCGCAGCGACGCCTGCAGGCCGAGCGAGATCTCGGTCATCATGTTGGCCAGCTTGAGCTGGAAGAGCTGCGTCTGCGCGAGCGGGCGGCCGAACTGCTTGCGCTCCAGGCCGTAGTTGCGCGCCGCGTGCCAGCAGAATTCTGCCGCACCCATCGCCCCCCAGCTGATGCCGTAGCGGGCGCGGTTGAGGCAGCCGAACGGCCCCTTGAGTCCCTCGACATGCGGCAGCAGCGCTTCCTCGCCGACCTCGACGCCGTCCATGACGATCTCGCCGGTGATCGAGGCGCGCAGCGACAGCTTGCCCTCGGTCTTGGGCGCCGACAGGCCGGCCATGCCCTTCTCCAGCACGAAGCCGCGGATTTTGCCGCCATGCGCGTCCGACTTCGCCCAGACGACGAAGACGTCGGCGATCGGCGCGTTCGAGATCCACATCTTCGAGCCTGAGAGCCGAAAACCCTTGGCGGTCTTCTCGGCACGCGTGCGCATGCCGCCCGGATCGGAGCCGGCGTCCGGCTCGGTCAGGCCGAAGCAGCCGATCCATTCGCCCGAGGCGAGCTTCGGCAGGTATATGCGCCGCTGCTCCTCGCTGCCATAGGCGTAGATCGGGTACATCACCAGCGACGACTGCACCGACATCATCGAACGGTAGCCGGAATCGATGCGCTCGACCTCGCGGGCGACTAGGCCGTAGGAGACGTAGGAGGCGCCGAGGCCGCCATATTCCTCGGGAATGGTCACGCCAAGCAGGCCGGCCTCGCCCATCTCGCGGAAGATCGCCGGGTCGGTATGCTCATTGGCGAAGGCCTCGATGATGCGCGGCTGCAGCCTGTCGTCGGCGAAGGAGCGCGCCCCGTCGCGCAGCATGCGCTCCTCCTCGGAAAGCTGCTCCTCCAGCAGGAACGGGTCCTCCCAGGCGAAGGCGGCGAGACCGGGCTGATCCTTTGCCTTGAGCTTCGGCGCTTCGGTCATCGGCATTCTCCTTCGTCTTTACGGCACACGGCTCGCCGGGCGGACCTAGCGCATCCGCAACCCGGATGCTAACGATGAAATCTCAGCTTCTTATGAGTTCCGATCATAACCGAACCGGTCACGATGCGCGACGCCTATCTGCCGACGGTGAACGAGCTCAACGCCTTCTGCGCCTGCGCGCGGACGGGAGCGACGACCCGCGCGGCGGTGGAGCTCAACCTGACGCAGAGCGCAGTCAGCCGCTCGCTGGCGAGCCTCGAGGCGCGGCTCGGCGTGCGGCTGTTCAACCGGGCGCGGCAGCGGCTGGTCCTCTCCGACGCCGGCCGCGCCTTCCTGCCGGAGGCCGAGCGGCTGCTCAACCGGCTCAAGCAGGCGGCCGCCACCGTCATGGCGTTCGGCGGCCGCGGCGACCTGATCCGGCTGGCGGTGCTGCCCTCCTTCGGCACCGCCTGGCTGGTGCCGCGGCTGGTCCGCTTCCGTGAGATCTGCCCGGAGGTGACGGTCGACATCGCCGCCCGTCTCGATCCGGTCGACTTCGACAAGGAACCGTTCGACGCTGCTCTGCAGCGGCTCGACATGCGCGGCGCCAACACGCTGTGGGAGGCACTGATGGAGGAGCGGCTGATCGTCGTCGCCTCGCCCGGCCTCGTCGCCGCGCCGCTTGACGACGCGGCGCTGGCGCGCCTTCCCCTGCTCCAGCAGGCGACGCGGCCGCGGCTGTGGCTCGACTGGTTCCGCGACGCCGACATGGACCCCCGCTCGATCCTGCGCGGCGACCGTTTCGAGCATTTCGGCATGCTGGTGGCGGCGGCCGTCACCGGCCTCGGCATCGCGCTGGTGCCCGAACAGGTGGCGGAGAAGGAGATTCTCGAGGGCAAGCTGGTCCGCGCCTCGCCGCGGGCGCTCAGCGTCGGCGCGCCCTATGCGCTGCTCTATCCCGAGCGCAGCGCCCAGGCGCCCGCCTTCGAAGCGTTCCTCGCCTGGATTCGCGCAGAGTCGGCAGCCGCCGGTTCCTGACCATCCCGCGGCACCGGAGGGAGGGAGAGCCGCCGCTCTTCCCTCCCCCCGGCTGGGAGGACCCGGCCTTGCCGGGACAAATGATCCGGCCGGCCAAGCGACCGGCCGGCACGCCGCCTAGATGTTGCGCGCCGTCATCTCGTTGGCGATATGGTCGGCCTGCCGGATCGCCAGCGAGACGATGGTGAGCGTCGGGTTCTCCGCCCCGCCGGTGGTGAACTGGCTGCCGTCCGAGATGAACAGGTTCTTGATGTCGTGCGTCTGGCCGTTCTTGTCGACCACGCCGTCGCCCGGCTTCTCGCTCATGCGGTTAGTGCCGAGATTGTGGGTCGAGGGATAAGGCGGCGTCGGGAAGGCGCGGGTCGCCCCGACCGCCTCGTACAGCGCCGTACCCTGCCGGTAGGCATGCTCGCGCATGGCGACGTCGTTCGGATGGTCGGAGAAGCTGACCCGCGCCACCGGCATGCCGAACTTGTCCTTGACCTCCGGATCGAGCGTCACCGCATTGCCCTCCTGCGGCATGTCCTCGCCGACGATCCACATGCCCGCCATATGGTCGTAGTGATCGAGCGCCGTGGTGAAGGAGCGGCCCCAGCCGCCGGGGTTGAGGAAGGCCGCCATGAACGGCACGCCGAGCGCCAGCGTTTCCATCTCGTAGCCGCCGGCAAAGCCGCGCGACGTGTCGTGCCTGGCCTCGTCCTGGACGATGCCGGCCATGGTTGTGCCGCGGTAGAAATGCACCGGCTTGTCGAAGATGGCGTAGACCGAGCCGGTGGTGTGGCGCATGTAGTTTTTGCCGACCTGCCCAGACGAGTTGGCAAGCCCGTCCGGGAACAGCGACGAAGCCGAGTTGAGCAGCAGGCGCGGGCTCTCGATCGAGTTGCCGGCGACGGCGACGATGCGCGCCTTCTGGGTGCTGAGCTTGCCGTCCTTGTCGGCATAGGTGACGCCCGTGACCTTGCCCGAGGCGTCGTGCTCGATCTTCACCGCCTGCGCGTTCGGCCGCACCTCCAGCTTCCCGGTCGCTTCGCCCTTGGGAATCTCTGTATAGAGCGTCGACCACTTCGCGCCCCATTTGCAGCCCTGGAAGCAGAAGCCGGTCTGCTGGCAAGCCATGCGATCGTCGCGGTCGACCGAATTGATCGCCATCCGCCCGGTGTGGCACTCCTTGTAGCCGAGCTTGTCGGCGCCGGCTTTCAGGATCTTGAAATTGTTGTTGCCGGGCAGCCCTTCGATGCCGTTGGTGCGGGTGACGCCCATCTTATCCTCGGCCCGGGCGTAGTAGGGCTCCAGCTCGGCGAGCGAGATCGGCCAGTCCAGCAGGTTCGCCCCATCGATCTTGCCGTAATGGGTGAGCGTCTTGAACTCGTGCTCCTGGAAGCGCAGCGAGGCGCCGGCCCAGTGCGTGGTGGAGCCGCCGACCGCCTTGACGATCCACGCGGGCAGGCCGGGAAAATCCTTGGCGACGCGCCAGCTTCCCGCCGTGGTGCGCGGATCGCCCCAGGCGAGCTGGGCGAACGACTCCCATTCGTCATTGACGAACGCGTCATATTCGACGCGCGGTCCGGCTTCGAGGATGACGACGTCGATGCCCTTCTGTGCGAGCTCGTTGCCGAGCGTGCCGCCGCCGGCGCCCGAGCCGACGATGACGACAACGCTGTCGTCGTTGAGATCATAGGATGCAGCCATGGTTTCCTCCCAAAGGCTTGATGTCAGAGGCTTGAACGGGCCGCCCGTGCGGCGGCCGGGCGAGCGCCCCTACAGCCACTCGATGTCGTCGAAGCCGCGCGCGATGTAGCCGCCCTTGGAATAGGACTCGCCCTCGTAGCCGAAGATCGGCCACACCTCCTTCTGGTTGTAGAGCCCGACCACCAGCCCGCCGCGCACGGCCTGGAAGAACGGCGTCTCCTCGATCTGCCGGAGCACGGCGACGCGCTCCTCCTCCCAGCCGAGGCCGCGATAGCCGCCGGCGCCCGAGCGCCGGTCGAGATCGGCGACGCCGTTCTCGATCAGCTCCTTGTGCGCGGCGTCCCTGGCGGCCGTCTCGTCGTGCGACTTCACCGCGATGGCGTAAAACCTGTCCGGCACCTGGTCGTGCGGATAGACGTCGCGTGCCATCTGGATCAGCGTCGCCATCGTCTCCGGCTTGAGCGCCGTCGTCTCCAGGCCCCAGGCGTGGCGCGGGCTCAGCACCGCCGTGCCGCTGACGACCAGCAGCGCGCCGGCGCCTGCGCCGCGCCGGAAAAGCTCCCGGCGGGAAATGCCGGGCGTCCTGTCATATACGGTGACCATATTTTCCTCCCTTGCTTGCTGACGGCGCCTCCTTGCGCCGCGGCTGGCTGGCGGACCCCGCGTCCGCGCCGCCCTATCGGAACCGGCCTTGACGCTGCAGCACCTCGATCTTGTAGCCGTCGGGATCCTCGACGAAGAAGAAGCGGGCGAGCAGCGCGCCGTCGCGGTTGAACTCGACGATCTTGCGCGGCGCAAAACCCGCCGCCTCGAAGCGCGCATGCTCGGCGTCGAGATCGTCGACGGAGAAGGCGATGTGGCCGTAGCCGTCGCCCAATGCGTAGGGCTCGGTCCGGCCCTTGTTGATGGTCAGCTCGACCTCGAAATCGGCTTCTCTGTTGCTCAGATAGACCAGCGTAAAGCTGTCGAAGTCGAGTCGATCGGCAATCTCGAGGCCGAACGCCTTCTGGTAAAACCCCACCGAGCGCGGTTCGTCGAGCACCCGGATCATGCTGTGTTTCGCCTTGGCCAAACCCGTCTCCGTCGAACCATCAGTAGCGCGGATTATGAGCCGGCGCGCCCGGCCTGTGGTGGCAGCGGGTTACCACCGCCGAAAACACCTGACGGACGAAAGTGCGATTGCGGCGGCGGCCGATTGGACGGAATATGGTTCCACACGGGCAATGCTGCCGGCCGGCCTTCTCGGCCAGCCGGCCAGGACCAGGATCTAGGGCAATTCCAGCAAAAATGTGCAGCGGTTTTGCGTCCGGAATTGCAAAAAAACAAAGAAATACAGCAATTTCGTTGATTTCGAAGAAAACGGAATTGCTCTCGGAGGAGATGCGCAATGTGCAGGGTATTCGCGGGCCAGGATCCGGAAGGCTACCGCCAGATCAACCGCTCGATCCGCATCGGCGGCCATTCCACCAGCATCCAGCTCGAAGCGACGTTCTGGGAGCTGCTGGATGAGATCGCCGTGACGCAGGGGCTGAGCACGCCGAAATTCATCTCGAAGCTTTACGACGAGGCGCTCGAGATCAACGGCCAGATCCCGAATTTCGCCTCGATGCTGCGCACCACCTGCGCACTGTATCTGCGCGGCCACCGACCGGCCGAAGCGGAGTTGGTCGCGCTGCACAGCGAAGCCGCCTGAACGCTAACCGGCTGTCCTCGCCGTCTCCAGCGCGACCAGGGCGCTGCCGCGGAACAGCTCGTGCCGCTCAGACAGCGCCGTTTCCTCGCCGGTGACCAGGCTGTCCACCAGCGTGCAGACCGAGAGCGCACGGAAGCCGAGGCTTTGCGACAGCGCGAACAGGTTGGCAGTCTCCATGTCGACGGCGGTGATGCCCTTCGACACCGGCAGGTCGAAGCGGGTCTCGGGCTCGGGATGATAGAAGACGTCGCTCGACACCATCGGCCCGACATGAAAGCCGATCGATTGCGTCGTGGCGGCTTCGACCGCCCGGCGGAACAGATCGGGGTCCGGCGTGCCGACATGCCGGCTCGCCCCCACATCGGTGTCCATCACGGCGCTTTCGGCGATGAAGACCTCGCGCAGCGGGGTGCCGAGCGTCAGCGCCCCGCAGGAGCCGACGCGGATGATGGTGCGCACGCCGTAGACCGCGACCAGTTCGTGCACGTAGATGGTGAAGGACGGCCGCCCCATGCCGGTCGCCTGCACGCTCACCTGCTTGCCCCGGTAGAGACCGGTGAAGCCGAATGTCCCGCGCACCCGGTTCACGCAGCGCGGCGCCTCCAGGAACGTCGCCGCGATCCACTCGGCGCGCAGCGGGTCGCCCGGGATCAGCACGGTTTCGGCAAAGTCGCCCGGCAAGGCCTCGTTATGCGGCGTCATCGTCCCCTCGAATGCGCTCGCGATCGGCTGTCTGCGTCTCCTCCCGGCATTCTGCCGGTTTTTCAGTTTCCTTCCAGCACTTCCTTCACGACGGTCGCCAACTGCTTCAGCGAGAAGGGCTTCGGCAGGAAGCCGAATTTCGCGTCGGCGGGCAGGTTTTTGGCGAACGCGTCCTCCGCATAGCCCGACACGAAAATGAACTTCACGTCCGGATCGAGCTTGCGCAACTCGCCGAGCAGGGTCGGGCCGTCCATTTCCGGCATGACCACGTCGGATACGATGATGTCGATCTTGCCTTCGAGCTCGTGATAGATCTCCAGCGCCTCGACGCCTGACGACGCCTCGTGCACGGTGTACCCTCGCGACGTCAGCGCCCTCACGCCGCCCATGCGCACGGCGTCCTCGTCCTCGACCAGCAGAACCGTGGCCGAGCCGGACAGGTCGCGCGCAGCCTCCTGCCGTGCGGCGAGCTGCGCGATCTCGGCCCTCGACGGCTTCTCGCCCGCCGCTGCACTGTCGGCGGAGGATGAACCCGCCTCTACGGCGCGAGCTGGCGCGACATGACGCGGCAGGAAGATGCGGAAGAGCGTGCCCTTGCCGACGTCCGATTCGCAGAAGATGAAGCCGCCGGTCTGCTTGATGATGCCGTAGACCATCGACAGGCCGAGGCCGGTGCCCTTGCCGACCTCCTTGGTGGTGAAGAAGGGCTCGAAAATCTTCTTCAGCACCTCGGGCGCGATGCCGGTGCCGGTGTCCTCGATCTCGACCAGCACGAAGTCGTTGTTGTCGAGCTCGCGATGATAGGGCAGCGAACGCGTCTCCTCAGCGGTGAGGTTTTTCGTGCGGACGGTCAGCGTGCCGCCCTCCGGCATGGCATCGCGCGCGTTGACGGCCAGGTTGACCACGACCTGCTCGAACTGGCTGATGTCGACCCTCACCGGCCAGAGATCGCGGCCATGGTCGATCTTCAGCTTGACGTTGTTGCCGACGAGGCGGGCGAGCAGCATGCGCAGGTCGGCCAGCACGTCGGTCAGGCTGAGCACCTCCGGCCGCAGCGTCTGCTTGCGCGAGAAGGCGAGCAGTTGCCGGACCAGCGACGCGGCGCGGTTGGCGTTCTGCTTGATGTTCATGATGTCCGGGAAGGACGGGTCGGACGGCCGGTGGTTGGTGAGCAGCAGGTCGGAGGCCATGATGATGGCCGTCAGCACGTTGTTGAAATCGTGCGCGATGCCGCCCGCGAGCTGTCCGACGGCCTGCATCTTCTGGCTCTGGGCCATCTGGCCCTCCAGCGCCTTCTGCTCGGTCGTCTCGACCGCGTAGACGATCGCCGCCTCTTCCGCGGGGTCGCCCTCGGGGCCGTCGACGACCGCGTTCACGTAGAGGCGGACATGCCGCTCCTCGTTGTTGGGCAATACCGTCTCGATCGGCTCGATATCGGCCTGCCGCCGGCGCGCCTTCTCCAGCGCCAGCGCGAAAGCCGGCCGGTCGCGCTCGTGGATGACCGAATCGAAGCGGACATGACGGTCGATGGCGTCGCGGTCGACCACCGAGGCGAACAGCGAGAAGAACGGCGCGTTGGTGCGCAGGATGCGCCCCTGCTGGTCGATGCCGGCGATCGCCATCGGCGTCGAGTTGAAGAACCGCGTGAAGCGTATCTCCGAAGCCCGCAGATCCGAAGAGGAATCCTCCCCCTGCGCCCGGTTGAGCACGACCGTGCGGGTCGGCCCGTTGGAACCGTCGCGATTGGCGGTGACGCGGTGGAGGAAGCGCACCGGCAGCGCCTGCCCGGTGGACATCGCCAGGTCGAGATCGATGACGGCATTCTTGGTCGTGCCGGGATCGGCCTTCACCGAGCGCACCAGCGCCATGCCGTCGCCGGCGACGATCTCGCCAAGCGTCAGGTCGCCGGGCGTAAAACTTGCCAGGTCGACTCCCAGCCACTCGGCCAGGGTCGAGTTGAGATAGGTGATGCGGCTCTCGGCATCGGCGGCGAAGAAGCCGGCCGGCGCATGGTCGAGATGGTCGATCGCCTGCTGCAGATCGAGGAAGAAACGCTCCTGCTCGGCCCGCTCGCGCGAGATGTCGGCGAGCTGCCAGGCCGAGAAGGGCTGCTTATGGCCGGGCACCTTGAAGGTGCGCGCCTGCACCCGGTACCAGCGCGGACCGCTGTCGGTGCCGGGCCTGAGCGAGCGCGCCATGCGGAACTCGCCTGCGCCGGGATGGCCGTCGCGCAGGCCGGAAGCCAGCCGGTAGACCGAATCCGCTGCTTCCGGAACATCCGACAGCAGCGCTTCCACGGTGCGCAGATCGGAGGCGCTGGTGGCGCCGGTCATCTCCGCATAGGCATGGTTGGCATAGACCACTCGCCCCTTGGCATCGGCCACCACCAGCCCCTGCGCCATCGAATCGATGAAGGATTTCGACAACTCGTCCGTGGTCGAGCGCGAGGCGATCTGCACGAAGCCGATCGCCGCGGCGAACAGGAAGCCGACGCCGGTCATGGCCAGCACGCCGAGCATGCCGAGCAGGAACGGATCGCCGAGATGGTCGCGGAACAGGCCGAACACCACCGCCGCGAGCGTCAGCACGGCGATGAAGACGATCAGCCGGGTGATCGCGCCGGGGCGCGTCCCCTGATCGACGATCGGAACGGGATAGAAATCGCCGCGCGTGTCCTTGGCCATCAGAGCGCGATCCCCGCCATTTCCCGCCGCCCTGCCCCTTCTCCGAATCGGCTCAAAGTCCCATTCTCCTTAGCCCGAAAAGCCCTCCGGCCAAAGGCTTGCAGGCCGATCACCGACCAGCCGTCACTCCGAAAGCCCCGGCTTGCCCGCACATCCCCCGGAAAGCCGGCTGACGGTGTCAAACTAAAGCATCTTGCCCGAGAGTGGGAACCTGTTTCGGGACAGCGTTACCTCGCAAAACAAGGGCTAAGGCGGACCGCACGGGCCGGACTCGATACGAGCGCCTTGGTTGCGAAAACCGCCGTCCCGGACAGGTTCCATCGGCGCGGCCTTTGCTCTAGTGTCGCCACGATTTCAACGATGCGGGGCCTGAAATGCTGGACTGGTTGGACGAGGTGGCGGGTCCAGGATATTCGCAGGCGGTCCTGTGGACACTTTTCGCGCTGCTGCTGCTGGTTGTGCTGCTGATCGTCGTAAAGGTGTTTCGCGGCATGTTCTTCGGCACCTTCGTGGCCGGCGGCCGCAACCGCAAGACGCGGCTGGCGGTGATGGACGCCACGGCCGTCGACAGCCACAGGCGGCTGGTGCTGGTGCGCCGCGACGATATCGAGCATCTGCTTCTGATCGGCGGCCCGACCGACGTGGTGGTGGAGCGCGACATCCGCATCGGCCAGCAGCGCCGGCCGTCCCTTCCGCCGGAAGGCGCCCGCGAGCCGCAGGCTCCCGCGCCCGCCGCGCAGCCAGCCCCTGCCCCCGCCGCGGCACCGCCGCAGCGCGCTCCGGAACCGCTGCGGGCCGCCCCGCCACCCCCGCCGGCGAAACCGGTGCCCGAGGTGCCCGCTCCGGTGCTGCGCCGCCCGGCCGAGTCGGCGGCGCCGCTGCCGCGCCTGCCCGAACCGCCCCCGCCTCAGCCTTCGGAACGCCTTGCGCCGCCGCGACCTGCTGCCCAGCCGGTCGCGCCCCCCCGGCCCGAGCCGCGTCCGGCGCCGGCCGGGCCCGAGCCGCGTCCGGCGCCGGCCGGGCCGGTGCTGCCAGCGGCTTCGGCACTCAGGAACCCGCCTCCGCCGTCACCTTCGGACGATCTCGACGACGCGCTGCTGAAGGAACTGGAAGTCTCGCTCGACGACGACGAGACCAAGGGCGGCAAGCCGGGCCCGGCTCCGTCCCTGGACGACGAGATGGCTAGGCTGCTTGGCGAACTCTCCAAGCCACGCCGGTAAATCTTCGGCATGGACGCAGAAAAAAGCGGCTCGAAGCCGCTTTTTTTCATGCGTTCTCGTCAGAAAATAGGACCGCTTTCACAAAAAAAGCGGCGCTTTTGGCCGCTCAATCGTCGCGATAAACCTTCTCGCGGCGCTCGTGCCGCTCCTGCGCCTCTATAGACAAGGTCGCGATCGGACGTGCGTCGAGCCGCTTCAGCGAGATCGGCTCCCCGGTTTCCTCGCAGAAGCCGTAGGTGCCCTCGTCGATGCGCTGCAGCGCCGAATCGATCTTGGCGATCAGCTTGCGCTGGCGATCGCGGGCGCGAAGTTCGATGGCTCGGTCGGTTTCGGAAGAAGCGCGGTCGGCGAGATCGGGGTGATTGGCGTTTTCTTGCTGCAGGATTTCGAGGGTTTCTCGGGCTTCTCGTAGGATTTCACTCTTCCAGTTGACAAGTTTGGCTCGGAAGTAGGCTTTCTGCCGCTCGTTCATGAACGGCTCATCTTCCGAGGGCACATAGTCTGTATCAACGAGCACGCTCATTCGACTCATCCCATTACACCCCTGGTTTTTGGGCGCCTATATATTCGGCGACCTCCCGCGGCACAAGATCATTCCTCGTCGGCGTCACGCGATTGTTAGGGTCGGCGCGGGACCAATTCATGCCTTGATTGCACGTCTGCATGACGTTGATTTGATGAGCGAACATGCCGCAGACGTTACCCGCGGCCGGTTGCGCGGCCTCTCCGCTGCGGCTACATCGATGCTCGAGCCCTCGTCCGGGCAGGAGTGCAGGTTGAGCAGGCTTTATCTTCTCCGGCACGCCAAGGCCGGCTGGGCCCAACCCGGAATGCGCGACTTCGACCGCCCGCTCGACGCGACCGGCCGCGCCGATGCCGAGGCGACCGGGCAGGCGATGCGCGAGCACGCCTATGTTCCCGACGTGACGCTGTGCTCCAATGCGAAGCGCGCCCGGCAGACGCTGGAAGGCATCGCCGGCAGCGCCGATACCGGCCGGGTGATCTTCCTCGATCACCTCTATTCGGAGGATGCGGCCGGCTACCTCCAACTGGTCCGCGAGCACGGCCGGCACGGCTCGCTGCTCGTCATCGGCCACAATCCGATGATGGAAGATCTGGCGCTGGCGCTTTCCGAGAGAGGAGAACCGGCGGCGCTGGCCATGCTCGGGCTCGGCTTTCCGACCTCCGGCCTCGCCGTCATCCGCTTCGACGCGAGCCTGAGCGGGGTTACGCCCGGCAAGGGTTTCCTCGAAGCGTTTTTGACGCCGGTCGGCTCCTGAGCCGGGCGCCCGCCGGGCGAGCGCCATTTCAATTGCCCGCGGGCTCGCCTATATCGCGGGAGACGGGCAGGAGCGGGTCACCGGGTTTGGCGTCTCTCACCAGTTTCACCGACGAAGCGCGCATCGCGCTCGACACCATCACCGGCCGCGCCGCGACCATGTTCTCGCCGTCGCTGCGGCTCGGCGTCACCGGCCTGTCGCGCGCCGGCAAGACGGTGTTCATCACCGCGCTTGTTCACAATCTCATCCATGGCGGCCGCCTGCCGCTGTTCGAGGCCTATAAATCGGGCCGGATCGCCCGCTCCCGGCTGGAGGAGCAGCCGGACGACGCGGTGCCGCGCTTCCAGTATGAGGACCATGTCGCCGCCCTCGTCGAGGCGCGCACCTGGCCGGATTCGACCCGCGCCATCTCCGAACTGCGGCTGACCATCGAGTACGAATCGGCCTCCGCCTGGAGCCGCATGTTCTCCGCCGGAAAGCTGTCGGTCGACATCGTCGACTATCCCGGCGAATGGCTGCTCGACCTGCCGCTGCTGGCAAAATCCTTTCGCGATTTCTCGCGGGAGGCGGTCGAGCTTTCGGCCCTGCCGGTGCGCGCCGAACTGGCGGCGGAGTGGCGCAAGCTCGCGGCGGGTACCGATCCGGACGCAACCGCCGACGAGATGACGGCGCGCCGCCTCGCCGAGGCCTTCGCAAACTATCTCAAGGCCTGCAAGCACGACGAACGGGCGCTGTCGACACTGCCGCCGGGACGCTTCCTGATGCCGGGCGACCTCGACGGCTCGCCGGCGCTCACCTTCTCGCCGCTGCCGCTGAAGGAAGGCGCGGCGGCCAGGCCGGGCTCGCTGCACGCGATGATGGAGCGGCGCTACGAGGCCTACAAGACGCATGTGATAAAGCCGTTCTTCCGCGAGCATGTCGCCCGGCTCGACCGGCAGATCGTGCTAGTCGACGCGCTGCAGGCGCTCAATGCCGGGCCGTGGGCGCTGGCCGACCTGGAGCGGGCGCTGGGCGAGATCCTTGCCTGCTTCCGCATCGGTCGCGGCGGCTTCTTCTCCGACCTGTTCGCCCACCGCATCGACCGCATCCTGATCGCCGCCACCAAGGCGGACCACCTGCACCATGAAAGCCACGACAGGCTGCAGGCGATCGTCCGGCGCATCGCCGACGGCGCGGTGAAGCGCGCCGACTTCACCGGCGCCACGGTCGACGTGCTGGCGATGGCCGCCGTGCGCGCCACCCGCGAGGGCACGGTGCGGCAGGGTCGCGAGGAACTGCCTGTCATCATCGGCACGCCGCTCGCCGGGGAGCGCATCGGCGACGAGACTTTCGACGGCAAGACCGAGACCGCCGTGTTTCCGGGCGACCTGCCGGGCAAGGCGGAAGCCGTCTTCGAGACGGCCGGCGACGTCGCCGTCGAGAACGCCATCCGCTTCGTGCGTTTCCGGCCGCCGAAACTGGAGCGCACCGCCGAGGGCATCACCCTGTCGCTGCCGCATATCCGGCTGGACCGCGCCCTGCAGTTCCTGTTGGGAGACCGCCTCGCATGACCCGCAAGCCGACGGCCTTCCGCGTCGAGCCGCCTCAGATCGAGACGGCTCTCGAGCCTACCAGCCGTGGAACGGCCGTACCGCGCCCGCCGCGCGCGCTCAAGACCGAGCAGGCGGTGGTGGTGCCGGACGAGATCGACGTGTTCGCCGAGCCGGAAATTCCTGCCGGCGATCCGCCGCCCGCCACCGCGCCGCGGAAGCGCTCATGGCTCGGCACCGCCTTCGCGACTGCCTTCGGCATTCTCGTGTCACTGGCCATCGGCCTGTGGACCGACCGGCTGATCCGCGACCTGTTCGCCCGCGCCGACTGGCTGGGCTGGGTCGCAGCGGTTGCGGCGGCTGTGGCGCTGCTCGCGCTGCTCGTGATCCTGGCGCGCGAACTGCTTGCATTGTCTCGGCTTTCCTCGATCGAGAAACTGCGCCGATCTGCCGCCGAGGCGACGCAGCGGAACGATGCCGCCGCGGCGCGAAAGGTCGTCGCCGAGCTGACGACGCTGGTCGCGGCGAACCCGCAGACGGCGGCCGGCCGGCGCGCGCTCGCCGACCTGGAGACCGACATCATCGACGGCGCCGACCTCATCCGCCTTGCCGAGGCCGAGATTCTTGGCCCGCTCGACCAGCGGGCGCGCACCATGGTGCTCGACGCCGCCAAGCGCGTGTCGATCGTTACCGCCGTCAGCCCGCGCGCGCTGGTCGACCTCGCCTATGTTGTGTTCGAGGCCGGCCGGCTGATCCGCCGGCTGGCCGAGCTCTACGGCGGACGGCCGGGCACGCTCGGCTTCTTCCGGCTGGCGCGGAGCGTGATCGCGCATCTCGCCGTCACCGGCGCGATCGCCGCCGGCGACGACCTCGTCCACCAGCTCGTCGGCCAGGGGTTGGCGGCCCGGCTCTCGGCAAAGCTTGGCGAAGGGGTCGTCAACGGCACGATGACGGCGCGCATCGGCATCGCCGCCATCGAGACCGTGCGGCCCCTTCCCTTCAACGCACTGAAGCGGCCGAGGCTGACCGACTTCCTGACCGAACTGGCGTCATTCACCCGCCGCAAGGCCGGCGCGAAGGACGCGCCGGCCGGCTGATACCCGTGCGACTGTTTCGCCGTCCTCTCCGATCCGGCACGCCGCATCGGAGAGGCATCACGCTACTGCCTCGTATGCAACCGCCTCGCTATGCTCTCGCCCGCCGCCGCGATACCGCCAGCGCCGCAAGCACCAGCAGCGCCATGATCGTCGCAAAGGCCGCGAGCGGCCAGGCTGTGTCGCCCCCGAGCAGGACGACCGACAGCGTGCCGGCGATGCCGACGATCAGGCTCTGGACGCAGAAGTAGAGCGCCACCGCCGAACCGGCGACGTCATCAAAGCCCTGCAGCGCGCCGTTGGCCGTCACCGAGACGGCGAAGACGATGCCGACCGCCATCACCCACATCGGCAGGATGAAGGTCATGAAGGACGGCGCGCCGAAGAGCTGGCCGGCGACCAGCAGGAACGCCCCGGCGAGCAGCAGCAGCATGCCGCGGGCCAAACTGCCGGCAATGCCCCATCGCGCCACGAAGCCTTTTGCGAAGCGCGTGGTGGCGATCATGACGACCGCCGCCGTGGCGAAGGCCAGGCTGAACGCGAACTCCGAATAGCCGGCGCGGCCGATGAGGACGCGCGGCGCAGTCGAGAAGAACACGAAGAACGTGCCCATGGCGGCGCTGAAGCCGAGCGAATAGGTCCAGAAGGGCATGCTGCGGAAGATCGGCAGTGCCGACCGGCGGGCGGCGGCCGTCGCCGGCCGGGTCTCGTGCCAGCGCAGGAGCGCGTTGAGCGTGGCGAGGACCGCCAGCGCGCCGAGCGTGGCAAAAATCGCTCGCCATCCGAACACGTCCGCGATAACGGCTCCGGCGATCGGGCCGAGCGCCGGCACGAAGGCCAGCATGGCGCTGAACAGGCCGTAGATGGTCACGCCCTCCGGGCGCTCGGCATAGACGTCGCGGACCGTCGCGAAGGTGGCGACCAGCGCCGCCGAGGCGCCGACCGCCTGAAGAAACCGCAGGGCGACGAACGGAACCGCCGTCGAGGTCGCGGCCAGGGCGAAGGATGCGGCGGCGAACAGCAGCGCGCCGCCGATCAGCACCGGCCGGCGGCCGATCCGATCGGAGACCGGGCCGAAGACGAGTTGACCGAGCCCGAGCACGACCATGTAGAGGCTCAGCGTCAACTGCACCACGGCCGGGCTGGTGCCGAGCATGCCCGGCATGGCCGGAACGACGGGAAGATAAATGTCCATCGCCAGCGAGGCGAGGATATCGAAGGGCGCCATCAGCAGCAGCGCTGCCGGCAGCGAACTGGCCCATACGGGCGGTTTCACAGGCATGGGAAAACATCCGCTCAAATGAAAGACATCTGGCGGCGATCTGCCTGTCGGCCGGGATCGTGACCCCATCGAACAGAACGCCGCAACAACGTGGGAGGGTTGTTGCGGCTTACCTGTCTGACGATTTCACCGACCCGGCTCCTAACTGGACGTTGCGGAATTGAGAAGCGCGGCCCTACCAGAAAGAGACTGTTCGGACAAGCGGGCTGCTTGCGCGACAGTCGCATGCAAATGCCGGCGCCCCCGCAATCATTCCCCCGCGTCCCTGTCCAGCCCGGCGGCCGGCCTGCCCGAAATGATCTCGCGCTTTCCCACATGGTTGGGAGAGCCGACCAGTCCTTCCTTCTCCATGCGCTCCACCAGCGAGGCGGCCTTGTTGTAGCCGACGCCAAGCCGCCGCTGGATGTAGGAGGTCGAGCACTTCTTGTCGCGCAGCACCACCTTCACCGCCTGCTCGTAGAGGGCGTCGGCGTCGTCCGCCGCGACGGCGCCCTTGTCGAAGACTGCGATGTCGTCGCTTTCCGCCTCTTCCTCCTCCTCGTCGGCAGTCACCGTCTCGAGATAGTCGGGGCGGCCCTGCGTCCTCAGATGCGCCACGACCTGCTCGACCTCCGCATCCGAGACGAACGGGCCGTGGACGCGCACGACCCGGCCGCCGCCGGCCATGTGCAGCATGTCGCCCTGGCCGAGCAGCTGCTCGGCCCCCTGCTCGCCGAGAATCGTGCGGCTGTCGATCTTCGAGGTGACCTGGAAGGAGATGCGGGTCGGGAAGTTGGCCTTGATGGTGCCGGTGATGACGTCGACCGACGGGCGCTGCGTCGCCATGATGAGATGGATGCCGGCGGCGCGCGCCATCTGTGCCAGGCGCTGGATGGCGCCCTCGATCTCCTTGCCGGCGACCATCATCAGGTCGGCCATCTCATCGACGATGACGACGATGTAGGGCATCGGCGCGAGGTCGATCGCCTGCTCCTCGAACTGCGGCTCGCCGGTGCCCTTCTCGAAGCCGGTCTGCACCGTCATGGTGACGGTCTCGCCCTTGTCGCGGGCGCTCGCGGCGCGCTGGTTGTAGCCGTCGATGTTGCGCACGCCGAGCCGCGCCATCTTGCGGTAGCGGTCCTCCATCTCGCGCACCGCCCATTTGAGCGCCGTCACCGCCTTCTTCGGGTCGGTGACGACGGGGGTCAGCAGATGCGGGATGCCGTCATAGGCCGAAAGCTCCAGCATCTTCGGGTCGACCATGATGAGGCGGCACTCGTCGGGCTTGAGGCGGTAGAGCAGCGACAGGATCATGGTGTTGATGGCGACCGACTTGCCCGAGCCGGTGGTGCCGGCAACCAGCAGATGCGGCATCTTGGCGAGCTCGGCGATGACCGGCTCGCCGCCGATCGTCTTGCCGAGGCAGAGCGCCAGCTTGCAGCCGGTTCGTCGAAAGCCGTCGGCTTCGATCAGCTCGCGGAAATAGACGGTCTCGCGCGTCTCGTTGGGCAGCTCGATGCCGATGACGTTGCGGCCGGGCACGACGGCGACGCGGGCCGAGACGGCCGACATGGAGCGGGCGATGTCGTCGGCCAGCCCGATGACGCGCGAGGATTTCACGCCCGGCGCCGGCTCGAACTCGTAGAGCGTGACGACCGGGCCGGGGCGAACATGGATGATTTCGCCGCGCACGCCAAAATCCTCGAGCACGCTTTCCAGGAGGTCGGCGTTCTGCTCGAGCCGCTCCTGCGACATGTAAAAACCCTGACCTTCGGGCGGCTGCTGCAAAAGCTCCTCGGACGGGAACGCGTAGGCGTCGGTCGCGCCGGACCGGGTGCTCGCGCCGACCGCCGGCAGGGACGGACGGGGGGCTAGGGGCATGGCGATGTCCGGCTTTCTCGCCGGCTGCCCGCAGGCCGCGGCGTTGCCGGCCGGAGCGGGCGCGGCCCTTGGCGTACCGGAAGCGGCGGCGGGCACGCGCAGGTCCCGCGAAGCGTCTTGGGCCGGCGGTACGGCAGCGACATGGGACGCTGCCGTGGCAGCCGCCCTGCCCTGGGCGCAGTCGATGACGCGGAACAGCGCGGTGATCTCGGGCGCGGCCGCGGCGCGGGCCTCCTTCCCCTTCGCCGGCAGCGTCACCGGCGCCGGCATGGCTACAACCGTCGCCGCCGGCGCGGCCCGGGCCGGCGCGACCGACAGATAGGGATCCACGAACTCGAAGAAGGCGTGGTCGGAAAGAAAGGACCAGCCGGTCCGTCCGGCGCCGGCAGGCACAGCCGGCGAAACGCCTGCCCCCGGGTCTTGATGGCCGTTCGGCTTGGGCAGGCCGGCTGCCGTGGCGGCCTCGCCCGGCGGCTGTGGGGCGGACGGCACGACGGTCGGCACAGGCTTCCGGGACGCGGCCTCCGTCGTTTTCGAGGGTGACGGAGAGCCTGCCGGACGATTCCTGGCGAATCCAGATGGCGCCGAGGGGTGGACAGCGGGCTTTGCGACTGCCGGAACCGCCGCCGCGACCTTGTCCGGCGCGGCACCGCCCTGCCCGTCCGCCTGCCCGGCGTCGTCCTCCGGGCGCTGCCTGCGGATATCGCGATCCGGCGTGCGGGTGAAGCGGACGTTCGGCGCCAGGAAAAAATACTCCTGCCACGGCGAATCGACGAGCCCGGCGCCCTGCCCGCCCGCAAGCGTTTCCTTGCCGCGATCGCCCTCGTCGCCGTGCAAGACCTGGTTCGGGAAATTGGCGCGGTGGGAATGCATGGAGACCAACTCGGACTCTTGGTGGGATGTCCACCGAGGAATAGGAAGCGACTGGTTAACAGTTCCTTCCGAAGCGGCGGCGACGTGATCGATCGTCGAGGAACATTCCCTCCCCTTCCCGGTTAGGGCGCGCCGTGTTTCAGACGCTCGTCCGGCGGCACGTCGTTGGAGGGAATCATGCCCCGTCTCATCTGGTACGGACTGCCGTGCGCGCTGGGCGCCGCGGCGCTCACGCTCGCCCATGCCGGCGACCCGCTGCCGCCGGATACGACCTACCGGCCTCTGCCGGCGCTTCCCTTCTCGGCGGTCAGGGCCAATGACGAGGCGGCCAGACCGGGCGTGATGCAGCGCCAGCGTGCCCTGCTCGAGCAGCGCTACGACCTCGCCGACCGGCCGGCGGCCGTGATGATGTCGGGCGGCCGCAAGGCGGTGCAGGAGGGTGTGCGCGTCAAATTGCCGGAAGGCGAGACCTGGGACGGCCTGGCGGCGATGAGCCCTCAGGAAATCCGCGATCGCGACCTGCTGCCCGACGGTTTCAAGCCGCTGCCGCACACCAAGCAGGCGGCGGGCGGCCAGGTTTTTCCGGAAGAGCAGATCACCGAGATCGGCCGCGACGAGGCGCGCGACCTCCGGCGCTTCGACGTCGATTTCGATCTGCCCGCCCATCTGACGCCGGAATTCCCGCCGCCGATCTTCCTCACCACCCATCCGGAGCTCGGCGACGTCTCGCGCGGCGACCTGCTGACCATCCGAAATTTTTACGAATACATGAACGGCATCGTCACGCCGGTGCAGATGGAGGGGCTGCGGCTGCTGCTCACGCCCTTCCCGCAGGAGGAGTTCAACCAGACCGAGGACCGCAAGGTCGCTCAACCGAGCCTCGGCGTCGCCTGCCTGGACTGTCACTCCAACTTCCACACCAACGCGGCCTTCCACCTGACGCCGGACATCCGCCCGCAGGCCGAGCGCTTCCGCCTCGACACGACGAGCCTGCGCGGGCTGTTCAACCAGCAGATCCACGGCTCGAAGCGCTCGCTGCGCTCTGTCGAGGATTTCACCGAATTCGAGCAGCGCACCGCCTATTTCAACGGCGACCATGTCAGCGCCACCCGCAAGGGCGTGCACCTGCCAGACCGCCCCAACCAGGTGGCGATGATGGCGCAGATGCAGAACATCATCGACTTCCCGCCGGCGCCGAAGCTCGACGTGTTCGGCCGGCTCGACCCGGCGCAGGCGAGCGAGCAGGAGCTGATGGGCGAACAGGTGTTCATGGGCAAGGGCCGCTGCGCGGAATGCCACGTCCCGGCGCTGTCCTTCATGGACAACGCCATGCACGACCTGAAGCTCGAGCGCTTCTACAAGATCGGCGAGACGACGAACGATTTCGTCGCCATGCCCGACGGCCCGATCAAGACGTTCACGCTGCGCGGCATCAAGGATTCGCCGCCCTACATGCATGACGGTCGGCTGATGACGCTCGCCGACACGGTCGAGTTCTTCAACCTAGTGCTCGGCACCAGGCTCACAGGCGAGGAGAAGGAAGCGCTGGTCGCCTATCTGCTCACGCTTTGAGCGCCGCGACCGCGCCCGCGCAGCTTCTGCGCGCAACGACGGAGGAAGAGATGCGCGCCCTGACGATCATGCTCGGACTGGTTCTGCTGCCCGGCCATGCCCTTGCGCAATTCGGCAATCCCGCCGGCTGGGCGCCGGACTCGCGGACGGACGCGCCGGGAAAACCGGCGCCGAACCAGACTAACTACCAGGACCGGCTGTTCGCCCAACTCGTCACCGCAGGCGGCCTGGCCGAGGTGGAACTGGGCAGGCTCGCCGCCGGAAAGAGCACGAATGATGAGGTGAAGGCCTTCGCCGACCGCATGGTCGGCGACCACACCGACGCGAACGCAAAGCTCAAGGCGATCGCCGACAAGAGCAGGATGCCGTTGCCCGACAGGCTCGATCCCGACCATGAGAAGATGCGCGCCGATCTCGAAAAACTCGATGGCGCCCGATTCGATCTCGAATACATGAAGGCGCAGGTGATCGATCACCAGAAGACCGTGCAGCTTCTCGTCTGGGAGATCGGTCTCGGCCAGGACGCCGAAGTCCAGCAATTCGCCAAGGAAACGCTTCCCAAGGTGCTGGAGCATCTCGAGATGGCCCGGCAAATCCAGGCGCAACTGGCCGACGATGCAAGGGTCCGGCCTGCCGGCACGAAATAATCGAACATCGTCGACACGGCCGCCGTCCGGGCTGTCAAGCAGCACCCGGCAGCAACACCGGAAAGCGCCGAACGGGACCAACCGCCCCGCCTCCCGTGTGGACACCGGCTGCTGTCTTGGCGGCCGGCAGGGCAGAGTTCCGAAGCAAAGCATTAACCATTCTTGGTCATGGTCGGTCATCAGCTCCGATGCGTGGAAGTCGCCGATGATGTCCGTGTCCCGTTCCGCCGCCCTTGCCTTGCTTGCCGCGGCCGCCGCAGGCGCGCCTGCGCTCGATGCCCAGGCCGCCGACCGGGACAAGAAGTTCTTCCAGTCGGTCGAGGGCAACTGGGCCGGACCCGGCGAGATCGTCGCCGGCAAATACAAGGGCACCAAGTTCAACTGCACCTTTGCCGGCTCGACGCCGGCGAAGGCCGCCGGCATGACGCTCGACGGCAGCTGCCGGGTCGGCGTGTTCTCGCAGAAGATGACCGCCACGGTCGAGCAGAAGGGCGGCCGCTACCAGGGCGCCTTCATGGACGGCGCCGCGGGCAAGGGTCTCGACATCGTTTCCGGCAGCGTCGTCGAGGACGGCCGCAAGGTCATGTTCGCGATCAACCGCAAGCAGCTCAAGGGTGTCATGCAGGCCCGCATCGCCGATGCCAACACCATGAACGTCACCGTCTCGGTACGCGTCGACAAGCAGCTGGTGCCGGTGATCGGTATGAGCCTGAAACGTCTCGACGCCACGGCTGTGGGCTCGATCGACTAGCAGCGCCTCCGGGGCTGGCAGAGGCCGCCCCAAGTCCCTATCGTAGCCGCAAGAAGGTCTGCCGTCGCAGGCCTCGGATGGTTCGAAGGACGAGGCGGCTGATGGCGGTTGAAGGAGCAGGCGACGACCTCGTCCAGGTGGTGGCGCTGCTCGCGGCAGGCGTGGTCGCGGTCCCCATCTTCAGGCGGATCGGCCTCGGCTCGATCCTCGGCTATCTCGCCGCCGGACTGGCGATCGGCCCCTTCGGCCTCGGCATCTTCTACGAGGCGGAAGCCATCCTGCACGTCGCCGAGCTCGGCGTGGTGATGTTCCTGTTCATCATCGGGCTGGAGATGAAGCCGTCGCGGCTGTGGGGCCTGCGCCGCGAGATTTTTGGTCTCGGCTTCATGCAGGTGCTGATCTGCTCGCTGCTGCTCACGACCATCGGCATCGCCACCGGCTTCCCCGTCGCAGCCTCCTTCGTCGCCGGCGCGGGCTTCGTGCTCACCTCGACGGCGATCGTCATGCAGTCGCTGGAGGAAAGCGGCGACATGGCCACGCCGAAGGGCCAAAGGATCATCTCGATCCTGCTGCTGGAGGATTTGGCGATCGTGCCGCTGCTGGCGCTGGTCGCCTTCCTGGCGCCGAATGCCGAGGCGACCGGCTGGTCGGAACGCCTCGCCCATATCGGCATCGGCGTCGGCGCGATCGTCGGCCTGGTGGTCGCCGGCCGCTACCTGCTCAACCCGTTCTTCCGCCTGCTCGCAGAATCACGGGCGCGCGAGGTGATGACGGCGGCGGCGCTGCTGGTGGTGCTCGGATCGGCGCTGGCGCTGCAACTCGGCGGCCTGTCGATGGCCATGGGCGCCTTCCTGGCCGGCGTCATGCTGTCGGAATCGACCTTCCGCCACCAGCTCGAAGCCGACATCGAGCCGTTCCGAGGCATCCTGCTCGGCCTGTTCTTCATCGCCGTCGGCATGTCGCTGGACCTCGGCATCGTCTGGGACAACTGGCGCACCGTCGCCTTCTATGTCGCCGCCTACATGATCGTGAAGGCGGTCGGCATCTATGTCGTCGCCCGGCTGTTCGGCTCCGGCCACCATGAGGGGCTGGAGCGCGCGGTGATCATGGCGCAGGGCGGCGAGTTCGCCTTCGTACTCTATTCCGCCGCTCTGTCCGAGGGCATCCTCAGCACCGACGAGAACGCCGTGCTGACAGCGATCATCATCGTCTCCATGGTGCTGACGCCTCTCGCGGTGATCGCGCTGCGCGCCGTCACGCCGCGCGAGACGCAGTCGCTGGACGATGTCGACATCGCCGACGGGCTGAGCGGCAGCGTGCTGATCATCGGCTTCGGCCGCTTCGGCCAGATCGTCAGCCAGCCGCTGCTGCTGAGGGGCATCGACGTCTCGATCATCGACAATGACGTTGAGATGATCCAGGCCGCGGCCAATTTCGGCTTCAAGGTCTATTACGGCGACGGCACGCGGCTCGACATCCTGCACGCCGCCGGGGCCGCGCATGCACGCGCCGTGCTGGTCTGCGTCGATGACGGCGATACGGCGGTGCGCATCACCGAGCTGCTCAAGGCCGAGTTCCCGCTGGTGCCGGTCCTGACGCGCGCCTTCGACCGCGGCACGACGCTCGCCCTGATCAAGGCGGGCGTCGACTACCAGATCCGCGAGACGTTCGAATCGGCGCTTGCCCTCGGCGGCCAGGCGCTGCAGACACTCGGCGTCGAGGCGGAGTCCGTGACCGAGGTGCTGGCCGACGTCCGCCAGCGCGACGACGAGCGGCTGGAGCTGCAGATCGCCGGCGGCCTCCAGGCCGGGCGTGCGCTGATGAAGGGCAACGCACCGGTTCCGGGTCCGCTGTCGCAACCCCGGCGCGCCGGCCAGGCGATGAATCCGGAGACCGCCGACATCCTTGCCCGGCCGGCGACGGAAAGCTGAGGAGGATTGCCGATGATCGCCACGATAGACCAGGTGGTCGGCTTCTGGCGGGAGGCCGGACCGAAACGCTGGTTCGAGAAGGACGAGGCCTTCGATGCTGCGTTCCGCGACACGCTGATGCAGACGCATATGGCGGCGGCGCGGCGCGAGCTCGACCGGTGGTCGGAGACGCCGGACGGGTCGCTTGCCCTGATGATCCTGCTCGACCAGCTGCCACGCAACTGCTTTCGCGGCACCGGGCACATGTATGCCACCGACCCGCTCGCCCGCCGCTTCGCGCGCAAAGCGATCGAGGCCGGCCACGACCGCGCCCTGGAGGGGCCGATCCGCGTCTTCTTCTATCTGCCCTTCTCGCATTCGGAGAACCTGGCCGACCAGGAGGAGGCGGTGCGTTTCAACCTCTCGCTGCCCGAGGAATTTGCCGAGGACTATGCCAAGCATGCGCGCGGCCACCGCGACATCGTCGCAAGATTCGGACGCTTCCCGCACCGCAACGCTATCCTCGGCCGCGACACCACGCCGGAGGAACAGGCCTTTCTCGACGGCGGCGGCTTCGCCGGCTGACCGACGCTACTGCCTCCACCAGTCGCGGCCGCCCGGCATGCGCTCGATGCCGGAGGTGTCGATCGCCTCGATCCGTTGCGACAGCGCCACGCCGTCCCATGCGACGTCCGGCGCTATCTCTGCCAGCGGCACCAGCACGAAAGCGCGATCGGCCATGCGCGGATGCGGCACCTCGAGGCCGGGCTCATGGACGCGGCGCGTCCCGAACAGCAGGATATCGATGTCGATCAGCCGCGGACCCCAGCGCTCCCGGCGCTCCCGCTTCAGCCGCCGCTCGGCCTCCAGACAGAGGTCGAGGAAAGCGCGCGGCGGCAGCGACGTCAGGATTTCCGCCGCCGAGTTCAGGAAGTCCGGCTGGTCGAGCTTGCCCCAGGGCGGCGTGCGGTAGAGAGACGACACCGCGGCCACGGTGCACTCGGCATCGGCGTCGATCAGGCGCAGCGCCGCGCCCATCGCCCGCGCCGGGTCGCCGAGATTGCCGCCGAGGCTGAGGAAGACGTGCTCCCTATTGCGGCCAGACAACCGTCACCTCGACATAATCGAGCACGCCGCGCACGGGCGCGTTGGGCTTGCGGATGGTGATCTCGGCCCGCGTGATCTGCGGGAACTCGGCAACCAGCGCCCTGCCCACTTCCAGCGCCAGGGATTCGATCAGAAAGCGCCGCTCGCCCATGACGATGCGCTCGATCAACGAGAAGGCCTCGCCATAGTCGACGGTGCCTCCGATCGAATCGGTCAGCAGCGCGTCGCCGGGATCGACCGACAGCAGGGCATCGACGTAAAAACGCTGTCCCAGCGTCTCCTCGGCGTCGAACACACCGTGCCGGGCGAAGAAGGCGCAGTTCTTGATCTTGATCGTGTACATTTTTCCCGTCGCGCCGTTCCGCGGTCTTATTCCTCGCCGCCGCGGGCAAGCATAGCATCGGCGAAGGCCAGGGCATCGATGTTGATTGCGACATCGTGGACGCGGAACAGCGCCGCGCCCTTCAGCCTCAGGATGACGCTGGTGGCAGCCGTGCCGGCTGCGCGATGGTCGGGATCGCGGCCAGTCACATGGCCGACGAAGCGCTTTCGCGAGGTGCCGACCAGGAACGGCCGGCCAAGTCGCGCCAGATCCTCAAAGCGTGCCATCAAGGCCAGATTCTCCTCGGCGTCCTTGGCGAAGCCGAAGCCGGGATCCAGCACGATCTGGTCGTCGGCGACGCCTGCCTCCCGCGCCAGGCGCAGCGATTCGGACAGGAATGCCACCTGATCGTCGATGACGTCGGGCAGCTTCCGGCGGTCGCGCCCGGTATGCATGACGACCAGGCCCGCACCGGTCCCGGCTGCGACCCGTGCGAGGCCGACGTCGCGCTGCAAGCCCCAGACGTCGTTGACGATATGGGCGCCGGCGGCGACAGCGAGCCGCGCCGTCTCGGCCCTGTAGGTATCGACCGAGATCAGGACGCCGCCCTTGCTCGCAAGAGCGGCGATCACCGGCAGGACGCGCGCCTGCTCCTCGTCGGCGGGCACCGGATCGGCGCCCGGCCTGGTCGATTCGCCGCCGACGTCGATGATGGCGGCACCCTCGGTCGCCATGCGCTCCGCCTGCGCCAGTGCGCGGTCGAAATCGACGAAACGGCCGCCGTCGGAAAAGCTGTCGGGCGTGACGTTGAGGACGCCCATGACGACGGCGCGCTCGCCAAGCCCCAGGCTTCGCCCATGCGCGAGTTGCCAGACCGCCGCTTTCATCGAATTGCCGTGAGCCGCCGATTTTTCATTGCGCCGGGCACGCCCGTAAAGCATGGTGCCGCCAGAGGCAACATGCTGAAACGAACCTTGACTGCGCTGGCCATGATTGCCCTCACCGCCCCGGCTGCCGGCGCGGCCAGCATTTCCAAGAGCTACAGCTACTTCTCGATCGGCGGCAGCACGCTCGACGAGATCGAATCGCAACTGGCCGAGCGCGGGCCGCATGTGCAGAGCTCCGGCCGCCGCCACCCCGGCGTGACTCAGATGGAGTTCAAGAGCCGCATCGGCTATGGCGAGCAGAACGGCCGCTGCCGCATCGTCCAGGCCGACGTGACGGTCAAGGCCAAGGTGATCCTGCCGAAATGGCGGCGCTCGAAACAGGCCGACCGCGAGGTCCGGCTGATCTGGGACACGCTGGCCGCCGACATCAAGCGGCACGAGGAGAGCCACGTCGTCATCGCCAAGAACCACGCCCGCGAGCTGGAGCGGGCGCTGCTGGCGATCGACCGGCAGCCGACCTGCCAGCAGACCGCCGAGAAGATCAAGGAAGTGACCGCCAAGGTGCTTGCAAGGCACAATGCCGCGCAGGACGAGTTCGACCGGGTCGAAGGCATCAATTTCGAGAGCCGGCTGCTGCGCCTCATGCTCTACCGGCTGGAGCAAATGCAGGCGGCCGAGAGGGCGAAGAACTACCGCCCCTCCTTCATCGTCGAGTTCTGGCAGAAGATTTTCGGATCGACCTGAAGACGAACGACCTCACGCCACGCCGAGCTTCTTCTGCAGGCTGGTGGAGGAGGTCGTGTATTGGAACACGATGCGTTCGCCCGGGCTGACGATGCGCTTGGCCGCCTGCGCCATCAGCGCCGCCTCGTGAAAACCCGACAGGATCAGCTTCAGCTTGCCGGGATACCAGTTGATGTCGCCGATGGCGAAGATGCCGGGCTCGGAGGTCTCGAATTTCTCGGTGTCGACCGGGATCAGGTTCTCGTGGAGATTGAGGCCCCAGTCTGCGACCGGCCCGAGCTTCATCGTCAGGCCGAAGAAGGGCAAGAGCCGCGTGCACGGCACCTCGACCTCGCCGTCCGGCCCCTTGACGGTCGCAGCCGTCAATTTTCCGTCGCCGCCGTGAAGGCCCGTCACCTGGCCGACCAGGAATTCGAGCTGCTTCATCTCCTGCAGCGCATACATCTTGTTGACGCTGTCGGGCGCGGCGCGGAACTCCGGCCGGCGATGCACCAACGTCACGCTTTCGGCAACCGGCTGCAGGTTGAGCGTCCAGTCGAGGGCGGAATCGCCGCCGCCGACGATCAGCACCTTTTCGCCGCGGAACGCCTCCATGCGGCGCACCGAATAGAAGACGCTGCCGCCTTCATAGGCCTCGATGCCGGGAATGGGCGGCCGCTTCGGCTGGAACGAGCCGCCGCCGGCGGCGATCACCACGACGCGGGCCTCGAACACTTCGTTCTCATCCGTGGTCACCCGGAAACCGCCGTCCTCCAGCCGCTCCAAGGCGGTGACCATGCGGTTGAAGGTGAAGCCGGGCGTGAACGGGGCGATCTGCTCCATCAGCCGGTCGACCAAGCCCTGCGCCGAGATCATCGGATAGCCGGGAATGTCGTAGATCGGCTTTTCCGGGTAGAGCTCGGCACACTGGCCGCCAGGCCGGTCGAGGATGTCGACCAGGTGGCAACGCATGTCGAACAGGCCCAGCTGGAACACGGCGAAGAGCCCGACCGGCCCCGCCCCGACGATCAGGACATCCGTGCGGGTCGGCTCTGCCATGGCTTTTCCCTCCGAGCGGGCGGCTTTATCCCTGCCGTTCGGGCACGCTCACCACGAGCCCGTCGAGTTCGTCGCGCACCTTGATCTGGCACGACAGGCGCGAATTCGGCCTTACCTCGTAGGCGAAGTCCAGCATGTCCTCTTCCATCGCCTCCGGCTCGCCGACCACGCCGGTCCACGCCTCGTCGACATAGACATGGCAGGTGGCGCAGGCGCAGGCCCCGCCGCATTCGGCCTCGATGCCCGGCACGGCATTGCGGATGGCATTCTCCATCACCGTCGAGCCGTTCTCGGCATCGACTTCGAAACGCGTGCCGTCGAAGGCTACAAAAGTCAGCTTGGTCATGATTGGGTATCGGTCCGGAATGCCTGGTCAGCCCGGACATAAGCACTGTGGCGGCCGAGTCAACAAGAGGGCCTTTCGGCGTGGCCCAGACCGTCCGGCAGGCTTGTCCTAGCGCCCGATCGCCGCCACGAAGTCGCGCGCCTCGTCGATCAGCCTGGCGAGCCGTTTCCTGGCGGTGCGGTTCTCCGGCTCCGCCTCGATCTCGGCGGCGCAGTCGGCTATGGCGAAGGCGCCGACCCCGCGCGCCGAGCCGACGAGCCCATGCGCCAGCTGTCGGCATTCCCGAGGCTCCGCCTCGCCGATCCGGTCGCGCACCTGCCGGGTCTGCTGCACGAACAGGCCGAGGATCTCCTGCTCGAGGGCGCGGTCGCCCATGGTCTGGCGGGCGAGATGGGCGAGATCGATGGGTCGGCCGCGCATGGTCCTCGCCGCCTCTCCGCCTGGCCGAGAGAAAGCGACAGCATTCATTTCGTTCTGCAACATTCCGGTTGAACCTCGGTACTGATCCGGCGCGTCCGTCGCACCCTATGTCTATCGTGTGGATAACCGGTTAATCGAAAAAGCGGCCAAAAAAACGGCTCAAATCCTGGCTTTAGGCTGCGCAGGCGTTAACCCTATGTTTAAACTTTTACGCATTCGCCCGGATTGGAGTTTTCTTTACCGAACCCGGTAGATACGATGAAACTGGGTTATAACGGGCTTTGCGAACGGGGCTTTCCCTGCCAGTTTCGGCTGGCACTGCGGCATTGGTACAGGGTAGTAGCGGCATGGCGAAGAGACCGACGACCTCGAAGCACCTCGATGGCGATGCCGCGAAGGAACTCGAGGATGCGCTGAACAACGATCCCACCGGCACCGGCGATCTCGACATCGCCGCGTCCATGGAGGATCTGGAGGCGCAGATATCGCGGGCGGCCGAGGAGTTGTCGCGCGAGAGCCGCGAGATGGATTCTGGACCGGTCAAGGCCGCGTCGCAATCCGAGGCCGCCGACATCGAACGCGCGGAGGACGTCAAGCCCCATTCGTCGCTCGGCCTGCGCCCGGTCGACGCGCCGCAGCCGGCCTTCACGGCCGCCAATGACGACAGCGTCCGCGATACGCGGCTGATGCTGCAGAGCCTGTCGCGCCGCTCGTCATCGGCGATCTACTGGACCGTCGCCCTGCTGTCGCTGCTATGGATCGCCGGCGGCGTTGCGCTCGGCTACCTGCTGGTCGATCCGGAAATTCTTGCCCAGCCGTCGATTGCCGCCATACTCGAGCAGCCGGTCGTGCTGCTCGTCGCCGTCATCACGCTGACGCCGCTCATCCTGTTCTGGGGCTTTGCCGTCATGGTCCGCCGCGCCCAGGACATGCGCCTGGCCGCGCAAGGCATGGCCGAGGTGGCCGCCCGCCTCGCCGAGCCGGAGAATCTCGCGCAGGGCCGCGTGCTCACCGTCGGCCAGGCGGTGCGGCGCGAGGTCGCTGCTATGGGCGAAGGCATCGAGCGCACGCTGGCGCGCGCCGTCGAGCTTGAGACGCTTGTCCACACCGAAGTGAACCAGCTCGAGCGTTCCTATTCCGAGAACGAGGCGCGCATCCGCGCGCTCGTCGACGGCCTGGGCAGCGAGCGCGAGGCGGTGGTCGGCCATGCCGAGCGCGTGCGCGCCTCGATCACCGGCGCCAACGAGACGCTGAAGGAGCAGCTGAGTTCGGCAAGCGACGCCATCCGCGACAGCATTCTCGGCGCGTCGACAAAACTGTCGATGACCATCAACAATTCCGGCGATGCGCTGATCGACCGTATCAACGACAGCGGCAGCTCCATCTTCGAGTCGATCGGCAGCCGGCTGGACGCGCTGAGCGAGCGCATCACCACCTCGGGCGAGGCCTTCGCCAGCCTGCTCGACACCCGCATCGCCACCCTCAAGCAGACGTCGGAGGATGCGACGCGCTCGCTGAGCGACCTGCTCGACGAGCGGACGTCGGGCATGGTCTCGCTGCTCGGCGATGCCGCCCGCACCCTCAACGAGGAGTTCGACACCAGCCTGAAGGGCATCGAGCGCACCTTGGCCGAGCGCGGCCAGAGCCTGATCAGCGAATTCCAGACGCGGGCAGAGGCGCTCGACACGGGAACGGAGAAGCTGAACGCCGCCCTGGAGGCACGCGCCCGCCAGATCAACGACACGCTGGTCGAGCGCGCCACCGAGATCGCCGCCACCTTCACAGGCGGGCGCCAGCAGCTCGCCGACCTCATCGACGAGAACAAGAGCAAGCTGAACGCCGACATGGCCGAGATGGTGACCTCCACCTCGACCATGCTGGAGGCGCATGCGGTGGACTTCGCCGGCCGGCTGGAAGACGCCCGCTCCATGGCGGCGCAGGCCTTCGACGCCGACCTCGGCAGGCTGACCACGGCGCGCCAGGGCATAGAGGACGTCATCGACGAGCATGCGCGCAAGATCACCGAGAGCGGCGAGCGCATGGCCGGCGTGCTGCGCGCCGACCTTGAACGCTTCACAGCCGACCGCGACGAGATCGAGCAAGCGGTCGACGCCCAGGTCCGCAAGATGGCGGAGGGCCGCGAGACGCTTGCCAAGGCGGTCGAGGAGGACCTGCGCAGGCTGGACGAGTCGCGCACCCTCATCGACCTTTCGCTCGGCGAGCAGCTGCGCAAGATCGCCGAAGGCCGCGAAGGCCTCGAGCGGGCGTTGCACGAGGACGCCGAGAAGCTGGCCCAGAGCCGCACCAGCATCGACGAGATGGTGACCTCGCACGTCGCCAAGCTGAGCGAGGGACGCAACATCCTGTCGCGTGCACTCGAGGCGGACTCCTCGGTAATCGACGGCATGGTCGCCGCGCAGCTGGAAAAGTTCGCGGACGGTCGCAATGCGCTGTCGCAAGCCTTTGAAAAGGATTTGGAACGGCTGGAGACCATCGTCACCACCCAGACCGCCCGCATCGCCGATACGCGCGGCGCGCTGAGCCGGGCGCTCGACGAGGACGTCGGCAGCCTGGAAGCCACCATCTCGACGCAGATCGACCGGATCGACGCCAGCCGCAAGGGCCTGATCGAGGCGCTGCGCAGTGATCTCGGCGGTGTCGAGGCGACGGTTGCCGAGCAGATCGCCAAGATCGCCGAGGGCGGGCGGGCGCTGACCCAATCGCTGCATGGCGAGTTCGAGGGCATCGAGCATCTGGTGGGCGGCCAGATCGAACGCATCACCGAAAGCCGTCAGGCGCTCAGCCGGGCGCTGGAAAGCGACGTCGAGACCATCGACGGTCTGGTCGTCAGTCAGGCCGAAAAGATCGAAGGCGGCCGCAGCGTTCTGTCCAAGGCGCTGGAAGCCGATCTCGCCAACATTGACGCCATGGTCGCCAACCATCTCGACAAGCTGTCCGAGGGCCGGCGCATCCTGTCGCGCGCGCTCGAAACCGAGATGGCCGACATCGAAGGCATGCTGTCGGGCCAGTCCGGACGGCTGGCGGAAGGCCGCGAGGCGCTGAGCCAGGCCTTCGCCTCGGACATGAGCACCATCGACGAAATGGTCGCCACGCATGTGAACAAGCTTGTCGAGGGCCGTAGCCTGCTCACCGCCGCGCTGGAGAGCGACATCGCCCGGATGCATGCCGCCGGCGACGTTCAGGCCCAGAAATTCGCCGAGGGCCGCGACGTGCTGTCGAAGCGGCTGGCCGACGACCTTGCCAAGCTCGACGAAAGCCGCGCCGGCATCGACGGTCTCGTCGCCGCCCAGGTCGAGAAGCTGGCGGAGGGCCGCGACATCCTCAGGCGCGCACTGGAAGCGGACCTGGCAAGATTGTCCGACAGCAGGGCCGAGATCGACGGCATTGCCGACAGCCATATCCAGAAGCTGGCCGAGGGCCGCGAGATGATCAAGCAGGCGCTTGAAGCCGACCTCGCGAAACTTTCCGAAAGCCGCACGGAGATCGACGGCATCGCCGCCGCCCATGTCGAAAAACTCGGCGAAGGCCGCGAGATGCTCAAGCAGGCGCTTGAGGCCGACCTCGCCAAGCTGTCCGAAAGCCGCGCCGAGATCAACGGTATTGCCGCCGGGCATATCGAAATGCTCGGCGAAGGCCGTGAGATGCTCAAGCAGGCGCTGGAGGCGGATCTCGCCAAGCTGGCGGAGAGCCGCGCCGGCATCGACGGGCTTGTCGCCGCGCAGGTGGAGAAGCTGGCCGAAGGCCGCGACATCCTGAAGCGCGCGCTGGAAGCCGACCTGGCGAAGCTTTCGGAAAGCCGCGCGGAGATCGACGGCCTGGCGACCAGCCATATCGAGAAGCTCGGCGAAGGCCGTGAAATCCTGAAACAGGCGCTCGAAGCCGACCTGGCTAAGCTTTCGGAGAGCCGCACGGAGATCGATGGCATCGCCGCCGCCCATGTCGAAAAACTCGGCGAAGGCCGCGAGATGCTCAAGCAGGCGCTCGAGGCGGATCTGGCCAAGCTGGCGGAGAGCCGGGCCGGCATCGACGGGCTCGTCGCCGCTCAGGTCGAGAAGCTGGCCGAGGGCCGCGACATCCTCAGGAGGGCGCTGGACGCCGATTTCCAGAAGCTTGTGGAGAGCCGTGCCGAGATCACCGGCATCGCCCAGGATCATGTCCGGGCACTGGCCGAAGGCCGCGAAGTGCTGAAGCAGGCGCTGCAGGACGACCTTGGCCGGGTGCTGGAGAGCCGCGCCGAGATCGACCACATCGCCGCCAGTCATCTGGACAAGCTCGCCGAGGGCCGCGAGATGCTGAAGCGCGCGCTCGAGGCCGACCTCGCGGTCGTGCAGGAGAGCCGCGCCACGATCGACGGCATCGTCGTCGACCAGGTCGAGAAGTTCACCGAGGGCCGCGACCGGCTCACGCGCGCGCTGGAGGAGGATCTGGCCAAGGTCCAGGACGCACGCGGCGAGATCGACCGGCTGGTCGCCTCGCATTTCGACAAGCTGTCGGAAGGGCGCGACGCCCTGAAGCTGGCGCTCGAAGCCGACCTTGACAAGCTGGCGGAAGCCCGCAGCGCGGTGGACGGTCTCGTCCAGGCGCAGGTGGACCGCATCGCCGAGGGCCGCACCACCCTCGCCGAGGCCCTGGAAGCCGACCTCACCAGGGTCGCGTCGGCACGCGAAGGGCTCGACAGCATGATCGTCGGCCATGTCGCCAAGCTGGCGGAAGGCCGCAGCCTGCTGTCGCGGGCGCTCGAAGCCGATCTCAACAAGGTCGGTGAAAGCCGCGACGTGCTCGACGAGATCGTCGGCAAGCAGCTCGACCGCATCTCCGAAGGCCGCGACATGCTGGCCCGCGCCATCGAGACCGACATGTCCGGTCTGGAGACGATCATCCGCGACCAGATCGCCAAGGTCGCCGACGGCCGCGAGATGCTGTCGCGCGCCCTCGAACAGGACATGGCGAGCATCGGCGGCATGGTCGACGGCCAGGTTGAAAAGCTGGCGGAAACCCGCAACGCCCTCACCGAGGCGCTGCGCGGCGACCTGGAGACGGTGGACCAGCTCATTGCCGGTCAGACCGAAAAGCTCGCACAGGCGCGCGGCACGCTGACGGACGCCCTGCGCGGCGATCTCGCCATGGTCGATCAGGCGATCGCCGGCCAGGCGGACAAGCTGGCCGAGGGCCGCGATGTCCTCGCCCGCACGCTTGCCGACGATCTGACAAAGCTGTCCGAAAGCCGCGCCGGCATCGACGCGCTGGTCGCCGCGCAGGTGGAGAAGCTGGCCCAGGGCCGCGACATCCTGCGGCGCGCGCTGGAAAGCGATCTGTCCAGGCTGGGCGACGCACGCGGCGACCTCGACCGTCTCGTCGAGGCGCATGTCGCGAAGCTGGCGGAAAGCCGCGAAACGCTGAAGCAGGCGCTGCAAGCCGATCTCGCCGAGATCAGCGACACCCGGTCGGGCGTCGACCGCGCCATCGAGATGCATGCCGGCAAGCTGGCGGAAGGCCGGACCCTGCTCGAGCGGGCGCTCGACGACGATCTGGCGAAGCTCGCCGAAGCCCGGGATGCCCTCGATCAGCTCGTGCAGTCGCAGGCGGCGACCATCACCGAACGCCGCGGCGTGCTCGCCGAAGCGCTCGAAGCCGACCTCCGCAAGGTCGCCGACAGCCGCGCGGGTATCGACGCGATGGTTGTGGACCATCTCGGCAGACTGGCCGAGGGCCGCCAGAGCTTTGCGCAGGCGCTCGACACCGATTTGGAGAAGCTGGTCGACGCACGCCGCACCATCGACCTCGAAATCTCCGCGCATATCGACAGCATCGCCGGCAAGCGCGAGCTCATCTCGCAGGCGATCGCCGCCGATGTCGAGAAGATCGGCGAGGCATTCGACCGCCAGACCGGGGTCATCGAGGAGCGTACCGGCACGATGCAGCGGGCGCTTTCGGCCGGCGTCGAAAACGTGCGCGTGGCGCTGGAAGGCAGCGCCGTGGCCGTGGCCACCTCGCTGCGCGACAAGGTGATGGAGATCACCGCGGCGTTGCAGAAGGAGGCCGGCGACGTCTTCACCGATGCGGACCGCCGCATCGCCGAGCGCGCCGAGGAGACCTCGGCCGCGCTGCTCGCCCGGGCGAACGACATCGCCGACGTGTTCGCGCAGACCGACCAGCGCCTCCTCGCCCGCACTGGCGAGACCGCCGACACGCTGTCGGCGCGCGCCGCCGAGATCGTGCAGAGCTTCGCCCAGAGCGATCGCCAGCTGGTCGAGCGGGCGATGGCGACGGCCGAGACGCTTGCCGCCCGCGCCGCCGAGATCGGCCAGAGTTTCGACAAGGCCGACGGCACCCTCTCCCAGCGGATCGCCGAATCGGCCGAGGCTCTCAACGCCCGGACCGCGGAGATCGGACGCCTGTTCGAGAACGTCGACGAGCGCATCGTGCTGGGCTTCGCCAAGGGCGCCGAGACGCTGGATGCGCGCACCGGCGAGATCGGGGCGCTGCTCGAGACGGCCGACCGCAAGTTCGCCGAGCGTATCGAGAACGGCGCGCAGGCGTTCGGGGCGCGCGCCACGGAGCTGGTGCAGGTGTTCGAGAACGCCGACCAGCGTCTCACCGCCCGTGTCGGCGAGACGGCCGGCCAGTTGGCGGCGCGCGCCAGCGAGATCGGCCGCATCTTCCACGATACGGACGAGCGGCTCGCCGCCCGCGTCGAGAAAAGCGCCGACATGCTGGCCGGCCGAGCCGACCAGTTCGAAAAAGTGTTCGAGGCCGCAGACCAGCGCATCGCCTCGCGGGTGGACCAGACGGCCGAGTCCCTGGCGGCCCGCGCCGTCGAACTCGGCAGCGTCTTCGAGACCGCCGAGGAGCGTATCGCGGCCCGTACGAACGCCGCCGCCGACGCGCTGTCGGCGCGTGCCGTGGAGATGGGCGAGGTGTTCAAGGAAGCCGACGAGCGGTTCGCCGCCCGCGTCGGCGAGAGCGCCTCGGTGATCGCCGCGCGCGCCGAGGAAGCGGCAAGCGCGTTCTCCTCAGCGGAGGAGCGGATCGGCGCCCGTGTCGCCCAGTCGTCCAAGGAGCTGGAAATCCGTGCCCGCCGGATCGAGCAGGCGTTGTCGGCCGCCGACCAGCGCGTCATGTCCGGCGCCGAGGCGGCAGCCGCGCATGTCGATGCGAAGCTGTCGGATGCGGAGAGCCGGCTCGCCGGCAGCGCGGAGGCGGCCGCCGGCCGCGTCGGCGCCGCCCTGGCCGACGTCGAAGGCCGCATGACCGCGAGCGCCGAGGAACTCGGCCGCAGGATCGGCGAGCATGTGACCAGCGCCGAGGAGCAATTGGTGTCGCGCGCCGGCATCGTCGCCGACACCTTCTCCTCTGTCGGCAAGCATATCGGCGACAGCACCAACGACGCGGCGCGTGCCATCGCCGCCAGCACCCGCGAGCTCAACACGCTGATGGCGGAACGCTCCGCCGAGATCACGCGCGTGCTCGACGAGACGGCGCGGCCGATCGCCGACAAGCTCGGCGCCGCCCATGCCGAACTCGAAAAGACCGTCGAGGAAGCTTCGGAGCGCGCCGCCGAGAAGCTGCGCGCCGAGAACGCAGCACTTGCCGAGGCGCTGGCCAGCCGCACGGCCGAGACGCTGGCCGCGGTCGACGGCGCCCGCGGCAGCCTCGCCACCGGCGTCAACGAGCTGATCGGGCGCATGTCGACGTCGAGCGCCAAGCTCGGCAAGCTGATCGAGACGGCGGCGGAAAACCTGTCGAAGGTGGAAACCGATCTCGGCAGCACGACCGAGCGCTTCGCCGCCTCCACCGAGAAGGCCGCGCTCACCTTCGCCAGTTCGGCCCGGCTGGTGGAATCCAACACCAGCCGCCTCACCGAACTGTCGTCCGGCACGCTGCGCGAGGTTGCCTCGATCGCCACCCGCTTCGAGGAGCACAGCCGCCTTCTCACCAGCGCGTCGCAACTGCTGAGCTCGGCCCAGAGCAATCTCGAGCACACGCTGGAGCGGCAGTCGGCACTGGAGGACCTCGCGGTCGGCCTGGTCAAGAAATCGGAGGATCTCGAGACCATCATGAAGTCGTTCGAGAACCTGGTCGGTGGCGCGCTCGACAAGGCCGAGGGCCGCACGCGCGAGTCGACGGACAAGATCCGCGCCGCCATCACCGACGTGGTCGAATCCGCCACCAAGCGTTTCGCCGACGCCACCGAGGAGATGCGCCGCACGGCAAGCGCCATCAAGGGCGATCTCGACGCCACCCGCGCGGAGCTCAAGAAGGGCGTGCTCGATATGCCGCAGGAGGCCAAGGAATCGACCACCGCGATCCGCCGCGCCGTCGGCGAGCAGATCAAGGCTCTGAAGGAACTGTCCGACATCGTTGCCAAATCCGGCCGCACCGTCGACGTTTCCGACAAGTCGTCGCCGGCCCCTCGCCGGCTCGTGCCGCCGGCACCAGCGGCAGAGCGCAAGCCGGAGCCGAAGGTCGATCCCGCACCCTCGCGCGATGAAGACACAAGGCCGAAGACGGGCTGGGTGCGCGACCTCCTGAGCGGCGCGGCGCGCGCCGAGAACGAGGACGGCGAGGTCGCGCTGCAGCCCCGCCCCGCCGAGCGCAAGGGCTCGCCGGTCGCCGCCTCGCTCGGCTCGCTCACCGTCGATATCGCCCGGGCGATCGACCAGGATGCGGCGCTGGAGCTGTGGGCCCGCCACCGGCGCGGCGAACGCGACGTGTTCACCCGCCGCCTCTACACGCTGAAGGGGCAGCAGACCTTCGACGAGATCCGCCGCAAGTATCAGGCCGACCGCGACTTCCAGGCGGCCGTCGACCGCTACTGCGAGGATTTCGAGAAGCTGCTCAAGGACATCTCGCGCAACGACCGCGACGGGCGGCTGGAGCAGACCTATCTCGCCTCCGACACAGGCAAGGTCTACACCATGCTCGCCCACGCGGCCGGCCGGCTGCGCTGAGCAGCGTCGTGAATCAATGGTTGGGGGTAACCCACCTCCCCGACCGTGCCTAACGAGGATCGGACGGATTGCGCTACGACTGACGTCGTCGGCTGGCCGAGGGCCGGCGACGCTCCGGGTCAGCTTCCCGGCGCCCGCACCGCTTCGGTCGCGTCGATGGCCAGCCTCACTCGCGAGTCGCGATCGTAGACGTCGTCGAAATATTCGACCGTGCCGGCAGGCGTCGGCCAGGCGGTGAAATAGGCGACATAGACCGGCACCTTGGGGGTCTTCTCCATGGAATGCCCCTGCTTCAGCTTTGCGGCGACATGATCGACCGAGGTGCCCAGCACCGCGGCGGCCATGCCGCGCGGGTCCTGCAGCCGGATGCAGCCGTGGCTGAAGGCGCGGCCGTCGCGCTCGAACAGATGTTTCACCGGCGTGTCGTGCATGTAGATGGCATGCTCGTTGGGAAACAGGATCTTCAGCTCGCCGAGCGCATTGGCTTCGCTCGGCGTCTGCCGGATCGTGTAGGGGACGTTCGCGCCGTAACGCCACCAGTTTACCGAAGAGGACGGGATGCGCTTGCCCTTGCCGTTGAACACTTCGTAGCCGGCGCGATCGAGACAGCCCGGATCCCGGCGCAGGCGCGGCAGCATCTCGTTGACGATGATCGACTGCGGCACGCCCCAGTAGGGATTGTAGTCGACCTGCTCGATCTCGTCGTAGAAGAAGCTCGTCTGCGTCGCCGCCGCGCCGATGACGACGCGCGTCTTCAGCGTCTCCGTTTCACCGTCGATATAGGCAGCGGTGAAGGCGGGCTGGTTGATGAAGACGCGCGGACTGCCGAGCTGCGAGGGCAGCCAGCGCAATTGCTCCAGCGCGATCTTGACCTTGTCGATCCGCTCGGCCTTCGACGTTCCGACGAGGGCCCGGACGGTCCTCGGGCCGACGACGCCGTCGGGCTTGAGGCCGGCGCGCTGCTGGGCGGCCTTGATCACCGGCACCAGGTCGCCGGCATAGACCTCGCTTGCGGCGAGCCGAGCCAAGGTCTCGCGATCCTCGCCGCCCAGGGCGCCTGCATCGCGCGCGATCAGCGCTAGCAGCTTCGGCAGCTCCGGGCTTGACTGGCCGGGCTTGAGCAGCAGCCCGGGATCGACCGACACCGTATCGTCCTGCACCGTCTCGAGCGCCTTCAGCTCCGCTTGCAGCGCACGGTATTGCGGGTTCCGGGGATGCCGGGTTTCGAGATAGGCGCGCGGTGCGTTCGTCCGTGCCAGGATTGTGAGCACGCCGGCGAGATTGAGCGGCTTGGCCGGAAAGTCGTGGTAGCCGGAAATGCGATTGGGATCGATGCGTCCCCGCGTGGCGTCGCGGACATAGCGAAGTGCGCGCGCCGACAGCGCCATCTCGAAGCGGATGAGGTCGCGGCGACGTCCGACCGGTTCGGCCGACAGTGGGAAGCCGACCTGGTAGTCGGCGGGATCGAGGCCGTGCCCGGCCGCCTCGGAAAGCACGCTCAGCGTCTCGAAGGCGCGCGCGTTGGGCTCGGTCCCGTCGATCCAGATGAAGCTCCGGTTTTCGGCATAGTAGGAAGAAAGCGCGGCGGCGATGTCTTTTTCGGCGAGCAGCTCGAACTCATCCAGGCCGGCAAGCGCCTCGTCGAACCGCAAGCCTGTCGCGGCGGCTTCGTGGGAGATCGAAACGATCGGCGTAGCCACATGGGTGAGCGACGAAAAATCGACTGCCACCAGCGGCTCGGCCTTGTAGGTATAGTAGCTCGGCGCACTGATCTGCGGCGCCGCTTTTGCCTTGCGCAGGGAGGCGGCCTGGCGCCGGTTTTTGGCTTTCTGGACCGTCTTCGTTTCGTTCCGAAGCCGCTTGGCGGGAGGATTTGCAGGGAATTCCTGCTGGCGGGCTTGCCTCGAACCCCCGCCGAACAGTCTTTCGAAGAAACCTTGCGCGCTGGCTTCGGGCACGCCGACGGACAGACTAAGCGCCAATGCGGTCAGCGACACGAACGATGTCCATCCCGGCCTAGACGTCATCGCTCCCCCCAATGCTGGCTCGCTGCCCGACCCGCACGATAGCACAGGCGCCACCCAGGATTGCACCCTGTTGTCCCGCCTGTCGGTCGACGATAGCAAGTCATCCCGCCGAGGTTAAGATAGCGTGAACCGCAATCGGCCGGCACGGGTCGGCGCCGCCGATCCGTACCGCCTTTCCCGTGCGTCAGCACCGGACTCGAGGAATTCGCTCAGAACACCACGAAGTCGGCGTTGGTGAGCGAAAGACCGGGCGTCAGATTGGCGAACTGTATGCCCGTGAAGTCAGTCCCGCTGCCGTCGGCATCGTAGAACAGCGCGCCGGTAAGCGTGTCGTAGACGATGCGGGTGGCGGCTTCCGTCGCCACGCCGGTGTCGTTGATCAGCAGCGCCGCGGCTGCAAGCCGCCCTATCGGTCCCGCCGCCGCGAAGATCGCGGCATCGAGCCGGATCGTGTCGTCGGCGACGTTGAAGTCGGTGATGGTGTCGACATTGTCGGGACCGAGTGCCGTCGAGAAGACGAAACCGTCCTTGCCGCCAAGTCCGGTGAGCGTGTCGTTGCCGGCCTTGCCGTCGAGCCGGTTGGCACCGGCGTTGCCGACGATGATCTGCCCTTTCTCGTTTCCGGTCAGATCGATGTTGGAGAGGCCGGTCGAGCCATTGGTCGTCAGCTTTTCGATGTAGGCGCCGCTTGCCAGCGCATAATCCACCGCGGCGGCGACATGATCGATGCCACCGCCCGGCGAATCCTCGCGCACCACGTCCGCCGCGTCGTAGACCCTGTATGTGTCGTTGCCGGCGAGGCCGCGCATCAGGTCGCCGCCGCCCTTGGACGACAGGATGTTCGCGCCGGAATTGCCGATGATCTCCTGGTAGAAGCTGTTGCCGGTCAGGTTGATCCGGCTGGTACCGATCGAACCGTTGGTGGTCAGCAACTCGATCTCGCTTTCGGGCAGCAGCTCGTAGCTGACCCTGGCCATGACTCGATCGAAGCCTTCGCCCGAACCCTCCACCGCCAGGTCGCCGGCGTTGTCGACGATGTAGAAATCGTCGCCGCGACCGCCGAGCATGAGATCGGCGCCGGCGCCGCCGTCGAGCCGGTCGTTTCCGTCCAGCCCGAGGAGTTGGTTCTGGTTCGCATTGCCGACGATCAGGTTGCCCAGTTCGTTGCCGACGCCGATGATCGCCGCCCCGGCAAGGGTAAGGTTCTCGAAATGAGCGCCCAGGCGGAAATCGACGGAGCTGATCACCAGGTCGGTGCCGGCGCCATCCTCCTCATTGAGCATGTCGTAGATGTTGTCGACGACGTAGGTGTCGTCGCCGTCGCCGCCATCCATGATGTCGATGCCGGGCCCGCCGTCGAGAAGGTCATTGCCCGAGCCACCGGACAGGTTGTCCGAGCCGCTGCCGCCGAAAATGGTGTCGTTGCCGGCACCGCCCTCGATCGTGTCGGCTTCCGACCCGCCGTCGAGCAGGTCGTCGCCGTCGTCGCCATCCAGCGTGTCGATGCCGGCACCACCCTGCAGGACATCGTCGCCCGCGCCGCCGTCGAGCAGGTCGCGCCCGGCTCCCCCATAGAGCGCGTCATCGAGGGCGCCGCCGGTCAGCGTGTCGTTGCCGGAGCCGGCATGGAACTCGATGCGCTCGATCTCGGTGAGGATGATCCGTTCAGCGATGTAGTTGACGTAATAGGGATCGGTCAGGTCGAGCTGCAGCGCGATGGACCAGTCAGAGCGGTCGACGAAGGCGAAATCGACGCCCGCGCCGCCGACCAGAGCGTCGATATCGCATCCGCACTCGAGGCCGGTGAGGCTGAACAACTGGTCGTCGCCGTCGCCGCCATCGAGCAGGTCGGCACCGGCGCCGCCGTCCAGGATGTCGTTGCCCGCGCCGCCGTCGAGGGCGTCGTCCCCGTCACCACCGTTCAGGGTGTCGTCATCCTCGTCCCCATAGACGTAATCGTCACCGGCGCCGCCGGCCAGAATATCGTTGCCGTCGCCGCCATAGATGTCGTCGTCCCCGTCACCGCCGTCCAGCGTGTCGTTGCCTGAACCGCCGTCGATGTCGTCGAGCCCGTCACCGCCGTTCAGGATGTCGTTTCCTGTGCCGCCAGTAATCATGTCGTCGCCGCCGCCGCCGTCCACGGCCGCGGTACTGTCGAAAGTGGAGATGTCGTCGTCCGAGTCCGAGCCGAAGAACGAATGACTGTCGGTGCCGAACAGGATCCGCAGCGCCTCCGTCGACGAAGTCGTCAGCCCGGCCAGGACATCGAGCAGCGATCGGTCAAGGCCGGTGGCGGCAACGATCAGATTGCCGGACAGGTCGAGCACGTTGAAGCCGGTGATGCTGCCCCCGGCCGGATCCGTGCCCGAATAGGAGAAGTCGCTGCCGGTCAGTTGGAAGACATAGCCGGAAGTGCTGCCGACAATCTCGTAGGTCGTCGCGTCGGCAACGCCGACAACGAAGATGGCATCGAGCATATCCTCCAGCGCCGGGTTGAATGCCTGAAAATCGGTGTTGGTGATCGTGCCCATGCGGCCCCCCTTTGTCCCATCCCGCTCTCTCCATCGCACACAGCTTAACTATGGACAATCACAAACAATGCATCGCGACGACCTTATCGTGGAAGAACAAGCAGAGTTGAACGATGATCTTCGCCGCCATGCCCGACCTGCCGCACATGGCCGGCAAGATAAGTTCCCCCGACATGCCTGCATGCTCTTCCGATCACCGGCTCTTACAGGTTGGTGCATTCTTTGTTCGCCCCGCGCCCATTCCTTCCTTCGGAACGGTTTCGCCCGACGATACATTGCATTAGGTTGCCGCCGAGCCGGCCTGACCGGCGCACCCGGAATGACCTGACCAGATGCCTGCCTGGAAGACCTGTGCCCGCCTGTCGATGTCCATCGCCGCCTGCCTCGCGGCGTCCGGCTGCGCGCGGATGTATGACGGCACCATCGTTCCCGCCTATACCGCTCAGATGGTTTCCGACGGCATGCCTCGCCTGGAGACGCGCAGGACCGACCTCGAGGCGCCCAGCCGGCTCGTCGAGTTTCCGCCGACGCCGCAACCAGTCGCTTCCGACGACGGGCCGCCGCCACGGGTTTCCGCGCCGCGCCGCCAGCCCGGACGGCTCCTGCCGCGCATGAAGGCCGACACGCCGCGCAGCGTGCAGTGCCGCAACGAGGCGGCGGCCGACGGACGCATCCGCGTGGTCTGCCTGTAGCCTGGAGAGTCACGAGCCTGTCATGCTGCTCGCCTATAGCAGGATCGTTCCTGCCTGACCGTGGATGTATCGGCAGGTTGGGGACGCCCCAGAGAAGGTCGGGTTCCCCGGCCTTTTTTTGTTGCCGCCCGCTCGCCGGCCAAGAAATCCGCCCGAAGGGACCGCGTCGAATCGGTGTGCGCGACGAACTCGACGTTTGTCGCTCGCGCATTCCGCCGGAAACCGGTTCCCGCTTCCGGGCGAATGCCATGGCATTCCACTCACCGGGTCGAGAGCCACGTCGCGGGCCTCATCGGCGCGGCTGTCGGCGGAGTCGTCCGGCACGCCGATCAGCCGAGGACGGGGCAGTTCCGCTCGCGGCCGAAGGCTATGTGGACCCGCTGGCCGAAGCGGTCGCGTCCGCGGACCTCGATGACCCGGCGGTTGGCCCCGACGATGCGGGCACGCCGGATGCCCATCCGTTCCGCCTTGTCCAGCGCCCGGTCCTCCGTGCAGAAACGCCGCCGCTCGCGGCGCCAGTCGTCGCGGCGCCCCTCGTCGTCGCGCCAGTCTTCGCGTCGGCATCGCTCATAGCGCGGGTTGCAATCGTCGCGCAGCCGCATGCGTGATCCGTCCGGCCCGATCTCGAGCTCGATTCCCTGCGCGCCGGCCGGGACCGTCGTGGCCGGCAGCGCGCCAAGGCCCGCCAGCATCGCCACGGCGGCGAAAATCGCCAAGTTCTTCATGATGTTCTCCCGTCCTCCTCGCACCGTCGCGCCAAATGCGCGTATTTGGCATCGGCCCAGTCTTTGGCTTTTTTGCGGTATGACTTCGCACGCCGTTGACCGCCGGCATACCTGCCGCGACGTGAAGGATTCGGGCCGTCCGGTTTCTTAAAAAGAATTTTGATTCGCCCGATTTTTGCTGTAGAGCGCTGGCGGATACTTGCGGAGGAAGACCGTGAACGAAGAGCAGACGTCAAAGCTGGAATTGACCGTGTCGATCGTGTCGGCCTATGTGTCGAAGAACAGCGTGCCGATGGCCAACCTCGCCGATCTTGTTGCCAGTGTACACAGCTCCCTCGACAAATTGGCAGACAGGCCGGCACCCGAGAGCGTGCCGCTTACCCCTGCCGTGCCGATCAAGAAGTCTGTGACGCCCGACTACATCGTCTCTCTCGAGGACGGCCGCAAGTTCAAGTCGCTGAAGCGGCATCTCGCCACGCAGTACGGCATGACGCCGGAACAGTACCGTGCGAAATGGAACCTGCCGGCCGATTATCCGATGGTCGCTCCCAACTACGCCACGACGCGCTCGACCCTGGCCAAATCGATGGGCCTTGGCCGCAAGGCGGAAGCCCCGGCGCCGCGCAAGACCCGCGGCCGGCCGCGCAAGGCCAAGGGCTGACGACCCTCTTCGCCGCCCAGCTCGGCGCCGGTGGCGGCAGCCGTGACGTGGTCGAGGCAGTGCGTGCTTGACGCTGAGATGCGCGCCCGGTAGGCCACCACGCGACCAGATCCTCACGAGGCTCCTCCACTAATGGAAATCTTCACGGCCGCCGGTTTTTCCGCCTTGCTGCAGGTCATCGCCATCGACCTGGTGCTTGCCGGCGACAATGCCATCGTGATCGGCCTGGCGGCGGCCGGCCTGCCCGCGGATCAGCGCAAGAAAGCCATCCTCGTCGGCATCATCGCGGCCACCGTGCTGCGCATCGTCTTCGCGCTGATCACCCAGCAGCTCCTGCAGATCGGACCGATCCTGCTCATCGGCGGCGGCATCCTGCTGCTCTATGTCTGCTGGAAGATGTGGCGCGAGCTCAGGACCACGCACGAGGAAGAGCACGAGGCGACCGAGGCGCTCTCCGATACCGACTACGACAAGAGCGGCGCGGTCGCCAGCGGCGCGCGGCGCAAGACCTTCGCCCAGGCCGCCTGGCAGATCGTCATTGCCGACGTGTCGATGTCGCTCGACAACGTGCTGGCGGTGGCCGGCGCCGCGATGGACCACCCGACGGTGCTGATCATCGGGCTGGCGCTCTCCATCGCGCTGATGGGCTTCGCCGCCTCCTTCATCGCGCGGCTGCTGCATAAATATCGCTGGATCGCCTATATCGGCCTGCTGGTCATCCTCTACGTGGCGATCGAGATGACGCTGAAGGGCGCCTACGGGCAATGGCCGGAGCAGCTTTCGGTTCTGGGCGCCTGGTTCGGTGCGCCGGGCGCCGCCGGCCACTGAGGCGGCGGGACGCCGCGTCGCGGTTTTCCTGCAGGCGGAACTGTGTTATTGCGCCGCGCGAATTGAGCGCAGCGCGCTCGCCGATCGCACAAACACGTTCAGGCAAGGCCGGACCTTCAAACGGTTCCGGCTTTCGCCGTTGAAGGGCCCGACAATGTCCGCCACCGCACCTCGCGTCAGCTTCGTCAGCCTCGGTTGCCCCAAGGCACTGGTCGATTCCGAACGCATCCTTACCCGCCTGCGCGCCGAGGGTTATGAAATCGCCCGCAAGCACGACGGCGCCGACCTGGTCGTCGTCAACACCTGCGGCTTCCTCGATTCCGCCCGCGATGAATCGCTCAGCGCCATCGGCACGGCGATGAAGGAGAACGGCAAGGTCATCGTCACCGGCTGCATGGGCGCGACCCCCGAGCTGATCCGCGAGAAGCATCCGAACGTGTTCGCCATCACCGGTCCGCAGGCCTATGAGAGCGTCATGGCCGCCGTGCACGAGGCAGCGCCGCCGCAACACGACCCGCTGGTCGACCTGCTGCCGCCGCAAGGCATAAAGCTGACACCGCGCCACTACGCCTATCTGAAGATCTCCGAGGGCTGCAACAACCGCTGCACCTTCTGCATCATCCCGGCGCTGCGCGGCGATCTGGTGTCGCGGCCCGCCGCCGACGTGCTGCGCGAGGCCGAAAAACTGGCCAAGGCCGGCGTCAAGGAGATAATGGTGATCTCGCAGGACACCAGCGCCTACGGCGTCGACGTGAAATACGAGGCGAGCCGCTTCCAGGATCGCGAGGTGCGGGCGAAGTTCCACGACCTCGCAAAAGAGCTCGGCGATCTCGGCATGTGGGTGCGCCTCCACTACGTCTACCCCTACCCGCATGTCGCGGACGTCATTCCGCTGATGGCGGAGGGGAAGATCCTTCCCTATCTCGACATCCCCTTCCAGCACGCCTCACCGGCGGTGCTGAAGAACATGCGCCGCCCAGCCCATGGCGAGAAGACTCTGGAGCGCATCCGCGGCTGGCGCGACGCCTGCCCCGACCTTGCCATCCGCTCGACCTTCATCGTCGGCTTTCCCGGCGAGACCGAAGACGATTTCCAGATGCTGCTCGACTGGCTGGACGAGGCGAAGATCGACCGTGCCGGCTGCTTCAAATACGAGCCGGTGGCGGGCGCGCGCTCCAACGAGCTCGGCCTTGCCGAGGTGCCGCAGGAGGTCAAGGAAAGCCGCTGGCACCGCTTCATGCAGCGCCAGCAGAAAATCTCCGCCACGCAGCTGCAGAAGAAGGTCGGCAAGCGCCTGCCGGTCATCATCGACGAGGCGAATGGCGGCGCCGGAAAGGGCCGGACCAGATACGACGCGCCGGAGATCGACGGAGCGGTGCATGTCTCGTCGCGCCGGCCGCTGCGGGCAGGCGACATCGTCACGGTGAAGATCGAGCGCGCCGACGCCTACGACCTCTACGGCCAGGCGGTCTGACATCCCATCCGATCACACCTTGCCTTCCCAGGCAGGCACCGTCTTCGCCAGCGCATGGTCCTTAGCCTGGGCACGCTTCCAGGCCGGGCGGTCGCCGACCCGTTCCAGATAGGCGGTGAAGGCGGGCCGCTCCGGCAGTTTCTTCATCTGCACCATCGTGTAGCCGATGCCCGACGCGAGCTGGATGTCGGCCGCGGTAAAACGGTCGCCCGCGGCGAAGGGATTTTCCGTGAGCTTGCGCTCGACATAGGCGACCATGTCGTCGAACAGGCCGAAGGAATAGTCGCCGCTCTTATATGTCAGGCCATGCGCGTGAGCGGAGATGGCGGGGTCGAAAACCGCATCGCAGTAGACCAATGCGGTCAGGTAAGGACCGCGCATAGGGTCGCCGATCGCCGGCGCCAGGCCCGCCTGCGGAAACGCATCCGCCAGATAGGTGGTGATCGCGGCGCGCTCGGTGATGACGACGCCGTCATGCTCGATCGCCGGCACCTTCTTGTTCGGCTGGATCCTCCGGTAGTCCTCCGGCACGCCACCTTCGGCGCGGATGTCGATATGGACAAGCTCGTAGTCGACGCCAAGCTCCTCCATCAGCCAGAGCACGCCCGAACCGCGCGACCACGGCGCATGGTAGAATTTCAGCATTTTCCTCCTCCGCATCTGATGTCGGAGGGATTTCTACCATGGCGCTCCTGACAACCGACTGTCAGGAGATGTCAACTGCCTGCCTCGATCGCCGCCTCGTTCCAGAACGGCCGACACGGAAAGGCGGGCGAGAGTTCCCCCTCGCCCGCCCGGCTTCAAAGACAGCCCGTCACTTGGCGATGCAGGTGTCGGCGGTCTCGGGCGTGCAGACGTCGAGGCCCGTATAGGTCGGGTCGGCCGGGGCCGGCTTGCCCTCCTTGATGTCCTTCAACGCGAACATGGTCTTGTAGCCCATCTCGAACGGGCGCTGCCCGACCTGGCCGAGCGACAGGCCTTCCTTCATCTGGTCCATCTGCACCGGCAACGTGTCGGCGACGACCAGCGCAAGCGCCTTCGAGGAAATCTTGTCCTTGAACGGCGTCACGGCGGCCCGGTTGGCATCCGGGATGAACTGCGGGAAGCCGCCGGTCGGCACGAAGGCGTCGAGGTCCGGCATCTTCGCCATGAAGTCCTGGAACTGCTGGACCGACAGCGGGAAGTCGTCATTGGTGTAGAGCGGGCAGCCCTCGGCTTCCGTCCAGCCGTTCTGGCCGGTCAGCCGGTCGCCCGGCGACGCGGCCGACTTCGCACCGGCGAGCGTGTCGCGGATGCCTTGCATGCGCTCGTTGTGGTTGGCCGCCGCCGCGCCGCCCGACTGGATGCAGATGCTGCCGCCTTCCGGCTTGATCGCCTGCACCAGCTTGGCGAGGTTGACGCCGATCTCGTAGTTGTGGGTGCCGACATAGGCGAGCCGCAGATCGGCATTTTCCGGCAGCATGTCGGAGTCCCAGGTGAGCACCGGGATGCCGGCATCCTTGGCCGCCTGCAGGGCGACGGCCATAGCGGCCGCGTTGGACGGCGCGACGGCGATGCCGTCGACCTTCTTGGCGACCAGATCCTGCACGATCTGAACCTGCTCCTCGCCGCCGCCATGCTCGCCCGGGCCGATATACATGCACTCGAAGGCGCCGTTGGCTTCGGCTTCGGCCTTCTTGCAGCCGTCGCGCGCCTGGTCGAAGAACGGGTTGTTCATGTTCTTCGGTACCAGCGCGAAGGTGAACTTCTCCTGGGCATAGGCCTGGCCCGCCATAAGCGCCGAAAACGCCACGGCGGCCGTCAAAACATACTTCTTCACGTTACTCCTCCACCTTTGTTGTTTTACCTGTCTATCGGCGGCCCTCCGACCGCCGGCTTCTATTTGTGCTTCCCGGTGAACATGCCCTCCAGCATCCCACGCAGCGACCTTCCGGACGTCTGCATGCCAAGAAGCACAGCAAGAATGATGAAGCCGCCGACGAAGGCGCCCTGCCAGTTCGAATCGATCCCGGCCATCAGCAGCGCGTTGCGGATGACTTCGAGGAACGCCGCGCCGATCACCGCGCCGAAGGCCGTGCCGTAGCCGCCCATCAGGCTGGCGCCGCCTATGACCGTGCCGGCGATCACCCGCAACTCGTAGCCGGTGCCCATCGCGTTGATGGCCGAGCCGCTGTAGCCGAGCAGCAGCAGCGAGGCGATGGAGGCGGTGAAGGCGGAAAAGACATAGGCCTGGAACTTTATCCAGTCGACCGGCACGCCGGTCATGCGCGCGGCGTTCTCGTTTCCGCCGATGGCGAAGAGATGGCGCGCCCAGGCGGTGAAGTTGAACCAGAAGCCGACGATCAGCGCCAGCACCACCATCACCCAGAAATGCGAGGAGAATTCCGGCATCCAGGCGGGCGCCCAGCCGGCCGGCTCGCGCAGCGGCCATTTCGCTTGGCCGATCGCCTTGACGATCGGCGCGTCCGCGCCGAACTGGTAGAGCATCTGGTTGCCCGACAGCACGACCGCGAGCGAGCGGGCGATCGACAGCATGCCGAGCGTCACCACGAAGGACGGCATGCCGACATAGGCGACGAAGAAGCCGTTGAAGGCGCCGCAGGCAAGGCCCGCCAGCAGCCCGGCGCCGAAGGCCACGTACCAGGGCTGGTGCCAGGTGAGCAGCAGGCCGGCGACGATGGCGACTAGGCCCATCACCGAGCCGACCGAAAGGTCGATGCCGCCGGTGATCAGCACCACGGTCATGCCGAGCCCCATGATGGCGATCGGCGCGAAATTGCGGGTGATGTTGGTGACATTGCTGGATGTCCCGAAGCTGGGCTCCAGCCATGTCATGAAGACGACTAGCACGAAGAGCGCGATCGCGACCCAGAAGGCCTGGCTGGCGAGGAAGCGCTGGAACAGCGTCTGCTCCTTGATGCCGACGATGTCGGCGATCGCGGCGTGGTCCTGCTCGCGCAACTCGGCCGCCGGCATGGCTTGGGACATCGGCTGACTAGGCGTCACGGATCGCTCCCGTGATGAGGCCCGTGATCTCTTCGGGCGAAGTGGTGTCGGTTCTCTTGTCCGCAACCTTGGAGCCGCGCCGGAGCACGATGATGCGGTCGCAGACGGCGAACACGTCCGGCATGCGGTGGCTGATCAGCATCACCGAAACGCCGCGCGCCTTCAGCCTGCGGATCAGTTCCAGCACCTCGGCGACCTGCCGCACCGAGATCGCCGCGGTCGGCTCGTCCATCAGCACCAGCTTGGCGTTGGAAAGACGGGTACGGGCGATCGCCACCGCCTGACGCTGGCCGCCCGACATCTTCTTGACCAGGTCGCGCGGCCGTGTCTCCGACTTCAGCTCGGCGAACAGTTCGGCGGCGCGGTCGATCATCGCCTGCTTGTTCAGCACGCGGAACGGCCAGATGCCCTTCCTGATCTCGCGTCCGAGGAAAACGTTCTGCGCGGCCGTCAGATTGTCGGCCAGCGCCAGATCCTGGTAGACGACCTCGATGCCTTCCGCCCGCGCCTCGATCGGCTTGTGGAAATGGCAGACCTTGCCGCCTACCACGATCTCGCCCTCGCTCGGCGGAAAGTTGCCGGCAATCAGCTTGACCATCGTGGACTTGCCGGCGCCATTGTCGCCCATGAGCCCGACGACCTCGCCGGCCTGCACAGAGAAGTCCACCTCCGACAAGGCGCGGATAGCCCCGAAGCTCTTCGAAATGCTCCGCACGTCCAGCAAAGCCACGCGTTTCCTCCCTGCGGTCTTGGCTCTTACGGCCTTTCACTCCGCATCCCTCTATGGAATGTCTATTGCGGTTTTTCCTTTATTGCAACAAAAGTTACACAATCCGTTCCGGAGCGGCAAGAGATTACCAGCGTTCCCCGGTTTGCTCATGTCGCTGGTCGGACCAGATTAGCTAAGCAGAGAAATCACGCGCCGTCACCTCCTATCGACGTGTCTGGGAAGTGGCGGCGAGAGCCGGGCCTGGACGATGTGGCCGTTCCCCTGCCGGCGACAAAAAAGGGCGCCACAGCGGGCGCCCTTTCCGTGAGATGCGAAGGCTCCAGTTGTTATTGCGGCAGCTTGTCGTCCACGCCCTTGACGTAGAAGTTCAGGCCGAGCAGCGTCTTGTCGTCGGCCGTTTCGCCGGCCTTCAGCCATTCCGTGCCGTCCTGCTTGGTGATCGGGCCGGTGAAGGGCTTCAGCTCGCCCGACTTGATCTGGGCCTCGGTCTCCTCGGCGGCCTTCTTCACGTCGTCGGGCATGTTGGTGTAGGGCGCCATGGTCAGGATGCCGTCCTTGAGGCCGTCCCAACTCGATTCGCCTCCCTTCCAGGTGCCGTCGAGCACCATCTTGATGCGCTTGACGTAATAGGGCCCCCAGGTGTCGATGATCGCCGTCATCTGCGCCTTGGGGCCGGCCTGGATCTGGTCGAAGGCCTGGCCGAACGCCTTGATGCCGCGCTCCTCGGCGATCTGCATGGGTGCGGCCGAGTCGGTGTGCTGGGTCAGGATGTCGACGCCCTGGTCGATCAGCGCCTTGGCGGCGTCGGCCTCCTTGCCGGCGTCGTGCCAGGTGTTGACCCACACGACCTTCAGCTTGAAGTCCGGATTGACCGTCTGCGCGCCGAGCGTGAAGGCGTTGATGCCCTGCACCACCTCGGGGATCGGGAAGGAGGCGATGTAGCCGGCCACCCCAGTCTTCGACACCTTCGCGGCGATCTGGCCGATGATGTAGCGGCCTTCGTAGAAGCGTGAATTGTAGGTGGTGAGGTTGGGCGCGGTCTTGTAGCCGGTGGCGTGCTCGAACTTCACGTCCGGGAATTTCTGCGCCACGGCCAGCGTCTGGTCCATGTAGCCGAAGGAGGTGGTAAAGACGATGGCGCAGCCGGAGCGGGCGAAGCGCTCGATGACGCGCTCGGCGTCCGGTCCTTCCGGTACGTTCTCCACGAACTGGGTCTCGACCTTTTCGCCGAGCTCCTTGTCGACCATCTGGCGGCCGACGTCATGCGCCTGCGTCCAGCCACCGTCGGTCTTGGGGCCGATATAGACGAAGCAGGCCTTGATCTTGTCCTGCGCCATCGCCGGCACCGAAACGCCGGCGGCAAGCACCGCGGCCAGTGCGAATACGATCTTCTTCATTTTTGCGATCCTCTGTGGTTTGAGCTGCTCGGGCCTACCGTTTGTTATCGTTGTGCAGTGCAAGTCCCCCGCCCTACCTGTCAGGCACGAACGCGCGGCCGAGCGAAGCCGGCGTGTTCATCATGGTAAGCCGCCTGTTGCGCGAAATTAGAACGAGAACGACGATCGTCGCCAGATAGGGCAGCGAAGAAAGCAGTTGAGAAGGAATGCCGTAGCCGAGCGCCTGCACGTGGATCTGGCCGATGGTGACGGCGCCGAACAGATAGGCGCCCGCCAGCACCCTGAGCGGCCGCCAGGAGGCGAACACCACCAGCGCCAGCGCGATCCAGCCGCGCCCGGCCGTCATGTTCTCCACCCATTGCGGCGTGTAGACGAGCGACAGATGCGCGCCCGCCAGTCCCGCGCAGGCGCCGCCGAACATGACGGCGAGGTAGCGGTAGGCGATCACCGGAATGCCGAGCGCATGGGCCGAGGCGTGGTTGTCGCCGATCGAGCGCAGCGTCAGACCGGCGCGGGTGCGGAACAGGAACCACATGATGCCGACGGTGAGTGCGATCGACATGTAGAAGATGGGGTCCTGGCCGAACACCAGCCGGCCGACCAGCGGCAGGTCGGAGAGACCGGGAATATAGAGGCTGGGCAGCTTCTGTCCGGCCTGGCCGACGAAGCCTTCGCCGATCATGCCGGACAGGCCGAGGCCGAGCAGCGTCAGCGACAGGCCGGTGGCGACCTGGTTGGTGGCGACGCTGAGCGTCAGGAAACCGAACAGCAGCGAGAACAGCGCCCCGACGACGATCGCCGCCAGCACGCCGAGCCATGGCGAGCCGGTGAGCGCGGCAGCGACGAAGCCGCAGACCGCGCCCATCACCATCATGCCCTCGACGCCGAGGTTGAGCACGCCGGAGCGCTCGACCACCAGCTCGCCGAGCGCGGCGATCAGGAGCGGCGTCGCTGCCGTGGCGATCGTCAGCAGGATGCTTTCGGCGATCCCCATGGTCAGGCTCCCTCGACGGCCGGCTTCGCGCCGAAGCCGACGAGGCGGACGCGGTAGTGGATGAGGGTGTCGCAGCCGAGCACGAAGAACAGCAGCATGCCCTGGAAGACCCGCACCACCTTGTCGGACAGGCCGAGCGAGATCTGCGCCGCCTCGCCGCCGAGATAGGTGAGCGCCAGGATGAGGCCCGACGCGATGATGCCGAGCGGGTTCAGCCGGCCGAGGAAGGCGACGATGATGGCGGCAAAGCCGTAGCCGGGCGAGATCACCGGGCGGAGCTGGCCGATCGCGCCCGACACCTCGGAGATGCCGGCGAGGCCGGCCAGCCCGCCCGACAACATGAAGGCGAAGAACACCATCTTCTTGGCCGAAAAGCCGGCGAAGCGTCCGGCGCGCGGGCTCGACCCCAGCACGCGCACCTCGAAGCCCTTGAGGGTGCGGGTCACCAGGAACCAGACGACGATCGCGGCAAGGATGGCGAAGACGAAGCCGAGATTGGCGCGGCCGGACGACGGAAGAATCTCCGGCAGGATGGCGTCGACATGGAAGCGGCGGGTTTCCGGAAAATTGTTGCCTTCCGGATTGCGCCAGGGGCCGCGTACCATCCAGTCGAGGAAGAGCTGCGCGACATAGACGAGCATCAGGCTGGTGAGGATCTCGTTGGTGTTGAAGCGCACCTTGAGCAAGGCCGGAATCGCGCCATAGGCCGCGCCGCCGGCGATCCCCATGAGCAGCATCAGGGGCAGCACGTACCAGCCCTGGAAATCCGGAAATATGATCGGCAGGATCGAGCCGGCCATGGCGCCGATGATAAACTGGCCCTCGGCGCCGATGTTCCAGTTGTTGGAGAGGTAGCAGACGGCGAGCCCGACGGCGATCAGGATGAGCGGCGCCGCCTTGATCGCCAGCTCGTGCAGCGACCAGACCTCGCGCAGAGGATCGATGAAATAATAATACAGCGCATCCAGCGGGCTCTTGCCCAGCAGGGAGAACATGATGGCGCCGGCGACCAGTGTCAGCGCCAGCGCGATGAAGGGCGAGACCGCCGAGAACAGCGCCGACTGCTGCGGCCGCTTGATCAGTTCGACGCGCATCAGGCGACCTCCATCGCCGGCTCGACATGGCCGGGCTCGGCGCCGCCCATCAAGAGGCCAATCTTCTCGAACGTCGCCTCGGCGATCGGCAGCGGCTTCGACAGTTGGCCATTGTGCATGACGGCGATGGCATCGGAGATCTCGAACAGTTCGTCGAGATCCTGGCTGATCACCAGCACGGCCGAGCCGGCGCGCGCCAGCCCGATCAGCGCCTGGCGGATCTTTGCCGCCGCACCCGCGTCGACGCCCCAGGTCGGCTGGTTCACCACCATCACGGCAGGCCGGCGGTCGAGCTCGCGGCCGATGATGAATTTCTGCAGGTTGCCGCCGGATAGCGCGGCCGCCTCCGGATCGCGGGCGCTCTTGCGCACGTCCATGGCGGCGATGATGCGCTGCGCGGCGGCATCGACGGCGCCGGTCCGGATCGTTCCGCCGGGACCGATGAAGGCCTTGTCGTCGGTGGCGTGGCGCGACAGCAGCAGGTTTTCCGACAGCTTCATGCGCGGCGCGGCGCCATGGCCGAGCCGCTCCTCCGGGACGAAGGCGGCGCCCAGCCGCCGCCGCTCGGAGATCGAAAGGCGCCCGGCATCCTTGCCGCGGATGCGCACGCTTGCCGCATCCGCCTGCGCCATCTCGCCCGACACGGCCTCGAAAAACTCGCCCTGGCCGTTGCCCGCCACGCCGGCGATGCCGATCACTTCGCCGGCCCGGACTCCAAGGCTGATGTCGCGCAGAGGAATCGAGAAGGACGTCGCCGGAGCGCGCGACAGCTTTTTCACCTCCAGCAGCACCGGCGCCTTGTCCATGCCTTCCGCCGGCTCGCGCACTACCGCCTGCACGTCGTTGCCGACCATCATGCGCGCCAGCGACGACGCGGTCTCGCGGCGCGGGTCGCAGTGGCCGACGACCTTGCCATGGCGCAGCACGGTGGCGGAATCGCACATGCGCTTCACCTCCTCCAGACGATGCGAGATGTAGAGGATCGACTTGCCCTCGGCGCGCAGCCGGTCGAGCGTCTCGAACAGCCTGTCCGCCTCCTGCGGGGTGAGCACCGAGGTCGGCTCGTCGAGGATGATCAGTTGCGGCACCTGCAGCAGGCAGCGGATGATCTCGATGCGCTGGCGCTCCCCGACCGAGAGGTCGCCGACCAGCGCATAGGGGTCGAGCGGCAGGCCGTAGCTGTGCGACAGCGCCTGCGCCTTGGCGGCGATGGTGGCGATCGGCGTGTCGTCGTCGAGCGACAGCGCGATATTCTCCGCCGCCGTCAGCGCGTCGAACAGCGAAAAATGCTGGAACACCATGCCGATGCCGAGCTTTCGCGCGGCGTGCGGGCTGGCGATGCGCACCGGCTGGCCGTCCCAGAAAATCTCGCCGGCATTGGGCTCCAGCGAGCCGAACAGCATCTTCACCAGCGTCGACTTGCCGGCGCCGTTCTCGCCGAGCAGCGCATGGATCTCGCCCCTGCGCACCGTCAGGTCGACATGGTCGCAGGCTTTCAGCGAGCCGAAGATCTTGGTCAGCCCGCGCACCTCGAGCAGGTTCGCGGCCGCCGCGCCCGGTTGTGCACCCACAGTGCCTCCCACTCTGGTTTCCAGATGTGTTCTATGTTCCCGCACCTATCGTAGGCGCGGGATGAAAGGAACGCAAAGGGCGGCGGGTCTTGAAAGAGCTTCAAGAAAATCAGGGGATAAGCACCGTCGCGCCGGTGGTCCTGCGCCCCTCCAGGTCGGCATGGGCGCGGGCGGCGTCAGCGAGCGCATAGCGCTGGTTGACGACGCTGCGCACCGTGCCGTTGGCGATGACCTCGAAGAGCGCCGCCGCACCTGCCTCGAGATCGACGCGCTTGGCGATGTAGGTGAACAGCGTCGGCCGCGTGGCGTAGAGCGAGCCTTTCTGCGAGAGGATCGCCATGTTGAAGGGCGCGATCGGCCCGGAGGACTGGCCGAAGCCGACGAAAAGGCCGCGCGGCTTCAGGCAGTCGAGCGAGCCGGGAAAAGTGTCCTTGCCGACCGAATCGTAGACCACGTCGCACAGCTTGCCGCCGGTGATCTCCTTCACGGCTGCGACGAAGTCGCTGTCGCGGTAGTTGATCACATGGTCGTAGCCATGCGCTTTCGCGAGCTCGATCTTGTCGGCGGAACCGGCCGTGCCGATGACGGTGGCGCCGAGATGCTTCGCCCACTGGCCGGCGAGCAATCCGACGCCGCCCGCCGCGGCGTGGAACAGGATGGCGTCGCCCGGTTTCACGGAAAAAGTCCGCCGCAGCAGGTATTCGGCGGTCAGCCCCTTGAGCATGGAGGCAGCCGCCTGCTCGTCCGACACGCCGTCGGGCAGTTTGACCAGCCGGTCGGCGGCGATCACGCGTTCCTGTGCATAGGCACCGAGCGGCGTCGTGTAGGCGACGCGGTCGCCGGGCTTCAGCCCGTCGACGCCCTCGCCCGCTTCGGCCACGACCCCCGCCGCCTCGCCGCCGGGGATGAGCGGAAGGCCGTTCGGGGCGGGATAGAGGCCGCTGCGGTAGTAGGTGTCGAGGAAGTTGAGGCCGATCGCGGTATGGCGCACCAGAACCTGTCCGGAACCGGGCCGGCCGGGATCGACCTCCTCATAGGTCAAAACCTCGGGGCCGCCATTGGCGTGGATGCGGATCGCTTTGGACATGGGAACCTCGGGGACAGTTTACTTTCTTGCCCCAGAAGGGCACGGCAGTTTCAAGGTAGGCGCGAGGGGCAAAAAGTAAACTGTCCCCAGGCCCTACTCCTTCTTCGCTCCCAGATTGGGGAAGAGCTGCATGATGCCGCCGATGCAGAAGAGATAGAGGCTGGTGACGGTGATGCCGAGCTTGGTGAACTGGCTGACATGCTCCGTCAGCAGGCCGATCTTGTTGTACCAGGCGGCAAGTGCGGCCTCCAGCAGCGCCAGCGCGCCGAAGGCGCACCACAGCAGCGTCATGCCGAGGTTGAGCGGGCGCAGGCGCACCACCCGGACCGGGTGCAGGAAATTCACCGGCACAAAGGTCATGATGCCGGCGATGACCACAACGGCAAAGGAAGTCCACGGGCCGGGCTCGATGACGAACAGCGCGAACACCACCATGTTCCAGACCACCGGAAAGCCCTTGAAGAAGTTCTCCTTGGTCTTCATGCCGGTGTCGGCATAGTAGACGGCGCTCGACACCACGATGATGGCGGCCGAGAGGAAGGACAGCCCCTCGCCCATCAGCCCGCGCTGATAGAGCGCGAAGGCCGGGATCAGCACATAGGTGACGTAGTCGATGATGTTGTCGAGCAGTTCGCCCGACCAGGTCGGCAGGATCTCCTTGACCTCGAGTTTTCGTGCGATCGGCCCGTCTATGCCGTCGACGAACAGCGCCAGGCCCAGCCACCAGAACATCGCCGTCCAGCGCTGCTCGCTGGCCGCCACCAGCGACAGGAAGGCGAGGAAGGAGCCCGATGCGGTGAGCAGATGCACCGAGAAGGCGCGCGCCTGCGGCCACGTCACCTTCTTCTTCGGCTTGGGGATGCGCTCGGAAAACGGCTTGCCGGTCACGGTCTGCGCCCGTTCGGCTTGCATGGCCCGGCCGGGCCGGCGACGGCCTGTTTGTGCGACGCTCCGACGGGACGGTGACGGCGGAGAGAGCGCCGCGTTTGCTTTTCGGCAAGGCCGGTCATGTCCCTCCCCATGCGCTTCGACAGGCAGTTAATCGCAGCCGGCCCGCCCATACAAGCACGATCGTGGCGCCGCCAAGGCCGCCGATGTACAGGGACGCGTCTTTCCACAAGAGGCAGTGCGCAATTGGGTGCCGGCGGTGACGTCTGGGCGAAACCGTCGCGTTGATCCGCGCGTTGAGCACTCCTATACCGGTGACGACCGCGGACGGATGGCAAGGATGGCGGAGACAAGCACGGACATCATGGTGGCAGGCACCGGGCCGGCCGGCCTGCTGGCGGCCCTGGCGCTTGCGCGCGACGGTTTTTCCGTCAGCCTCGCAGGCCCGCCCGCCAACAGCGCCGACGCCCGAACCACCGCGCTTATGGCGCCGGCGCTCGCCGTGCTCGACCGCGTCGGCGTGCTGTCGGCGATCGAGCCGCGGGCGGCGGCGCTGCGCGTCATGCGCATCGTCGACGGCACGCGCCGGCTTGTGCGCAGCCCGGTCGTCACCTTCCATGCCGGCGAGATCAGCGAACCTTGCTTCGGCCTGAACGTTCCGAACCAAGCGCTGAACGGCGCGCTGGAGACGGCGGTCAAGGAGACGTCGGGCATCGACTGGCGCGAAACTCTGGTCGAGGGCTGGGAGATCGCAGCAGATCAGGTCACAGCCCGCCTCGCCGACGGCACGGCGCTGGCAGCGAAGCTGGCGGTGGCCGCCGACGGCCGCAATTCGCCGGCCCGTGCCGCCGCCGGCATCCGCACCTCGACACGAGCCTATCCGCAGGCGGCACTGGTGACCGCCTTCTCGCATAGCCGCGCGCACGGCTTTGTCTCGACCGAGTTCCACACGGAGACCGGTCCGTTCACCCAGGTGCCGCTGCCGGGCAGCCGCTCCAGCCTAGTGTGGGTGGTGAAGCCGCAGGAGGCCGAGCGGCTGGCCGCCCTGCCCGCCGAAGCGCTCTCGCGCGAGATCGAAGCGCGCATGCAGTCGATGCTCGGGCGCGTCACCGTCGATTCCCCCCGCCAGATCCATCCGCTGTCGGTGAGCCTGCCCGCCGTTTTCGCCCGGAACAGGGTGGCGCTGGTCGGCGAAGCCGCGCACATGTTCCCGCCGATCGGCGCGCAAGGTCTCAACCTCGGTGTCAGGGATGTTCAGCAGCTCGTTGACGTCGCTTCGAAAAACAGAACCGACCCCGGAGCGCCCGCCGCCCTCGCCGCCTATGACGCAAAACGCCGGCCCGACATCCTTGCCCGCACCGGGGCGGTCAGCCTGCTCAACCGCTCGCTGCTCTCCGACATGCTGCCGGCCCAGATCGCCCGCAGCGCCGGGCTCGGTCTGCTCGGCGCCTTCGCACCGCTGCGCACCCTGTTCATGCGCGAGGGGCTGCGGCCGGGCAGCGGCCTGTCCTCGCTGTTCTCAACGGCCCGGGAACAGGTCCGGCGGTAGCAGGCCGCTGGTGATGAGATAGAGCAGCGCCGTCACCGTCAGCACCGACAGGCAGGTGGTGACCAGCACGCTGGCCGAGGCGCGCTCCACCCACACGCCATACTGCTGGGCGATCACGAAGACGTTCGTGGCGGTCGGCAGCGAGGCGAGCAGCACTGCCGCATAGACCCAGGACGGCGGATAGTCGCCGATCCAGCTCAGCACCACGTAGCAGAGAGCAGGATGCACGACGAGCTTGAGCATGGCGATCGGCGCCATCTCGGCCGGCATGCCACGCAGCGGCCTCAGCGCCAGCGTCACGCCCATTGCGAACAGCGCGCAGGGCGCGGCCGCCCGCGCCAGATAGTCGAGCAGCCGCTCGACCGGCATGGGCGGGCGGAATTCCAGCGCCGCCGCCGCGACGCCGATGGCGGTGGCGATGATGAAGGGATGCAGCACGATCTTCTTCACGACGCCGAGCGCCAGCGCGGCCGGCGACGCGTGCTTTCCGCCCGACAGCGCCATCATGGTCGGCGCGATGGCGAAGTGCATGATGTTCTCGAAGCAGAAGATCAGCGCCACCGGCACGGCGGCCTCCTCGCCGAGCGCCAGGAGCGCGATGCCCGGCCCCATATAGCCGATATTGCCGTAGGCGGCGGCCAGTCCTTTCATGGTCGACTGGGCGACGTCGCCGCGCGACAGCACGGCCGAGGCGACGAACATCAGGGAGAAGATCACGAAGGTCGAAAAGACCGAGCCGAATATGTAGCCCCACGCGGTCAGCTGCTCGATCGGCGTGTTGGAGAGAAGCTGAAAGAACAGGGCCGGCAGCGCGACATAGAGGATGAAGGTGTTCATCCAGCCGAGGTCGTCGAGCGGCCGGCGCGTGATCCGCGCCGCTATGAAGCCGACGAAAATGAGCCCGAAGAACGGGATGACCAGGCCGATGACGTCGTACATGCTTCGCCGCGCGCTTTGCCGATTGCCGCGCGGCTAACCCGCACTGCCGCGCAGCGTCAACCCAACCGATTGAAATTCTGCGCCGGCTGGGCCACATAGGCCCTGCCATGGCAATGACGAAAGCAACAAAATTCACGATCGGTCAGGTGGTGCGCCACCGGCTGTTCCCGTTCCGGGGCGTGATCTTCGACATCGATCCGGAATTCAGCAACAGCGAGGAATGGTACCAGTCCATTCCCGAGCACGCGCGGCCGCGCAAGGACCAGCCCTTCTACCACCTGTTCGCCGAGAATGCGGAGAGCGAATACATCGCCTATGTCTCGGAGCAGAACCTGCTCGAGGACAGGACCGGCGAGCCGGTCCGGCACCCGCAGCTCGGCGAGATGTTCGACAGGACGGAAGACGGCCGCTACCAGCCCAAGGCGCGCATGCGACACTGAGTCCGCCGGGTTCGCGACGGGCGCTCGTGAAAGGGCCCGGCCGAAAACGACCGGGCCCTGGTTTGACCAGTGGCTGGTCAGGGGCGCATCCAGGAATGGCTCGGCGTCACGCACTGGATAACCAGGCAGGAGCCGTCGGCCGCGGTGACGCGGCGGTTGGTGGGCGCCTGGCCGCCGGTACACTGGTCGCGGCTGCCGGCATAGGTGTTGAAGAGTGTCAGGCCGGGAACCTTCTTCGACTGCGACCGCAGGATCGCCTTGCCGTCCCGCTTGAGCGCCGTCTGGATCTGAGCGCAGGACATGCTGGCCATATCGTAGCGTTCCATCGCGCCGGCCGATCCGGCGACGAGCAGCGTGGACAGCGCAGCGAGTATCAATCGTTTCATGGGAGGAGAATCCTGTCTGCCTTCCTCCCATTCGGATTTTTTGTTCCCTTGAGCGCCCCTTCTGCCGCGGGCCCCCGAGAGGTATGTACCGACACAGGCCATGCAAGGAGCCGGAAGGCGGGCTCCTGCCAAACTTGCCGCCGCTCGCGCGATCGTGAAGCGCCTTTTCCCGGGACACACGGATGCCCGCCTTGTCGGCCTTCGCTGTCTGGGTTGTGCATAAGTCGCCCCGCGTCCCGCGGCGCATGGGCAGTGTTCCAAGCCTGGGCTAACGTGATGCCATGCAGCCGTCCCGCGACATTTCCCGCCTGATTGAGATCATGGCCGCCCTCAGGGCACCGGAGGGCGGCTGCCCGTGGGACGTCGAGCAGACGTTCCGCACGATCGCGCCCTACACGATCGAGGAGGCCTACGAGGTCGCCGACGCCATCGCCCGCTCCGACATGGACGACCTCAGCGAGGAGCTCGGCGACCTCTTGCTGCAGGTCGTCTACCATGCCCGGATGGCCGAGGAGGCCGGCGAATTCACCTTCGGGGACGTCGTCGAAGGCATCACGAGGAAAATGATCCGCCGCCACCCGCATGTCTTCGGCGATGCGGACGCCCGCGGCGCCGGCATGGCGAAGGGCATGTGGGAAAAGATCAAGGCCGAGGAGAAGGCCGAAAAGCGGGCGGCGCGGCTGGCGCGCGGCCGCGATCCCGAGGACAACGGCAAGGGATATCTCGACGGCGTTCCCCTCGCCTTCCCGGCGCTGACACGTGCGCTGAAGCTTCAGGAGAAGGCCGCAAGGGTCGGATTCGACTGGAAGGAAGCCGCCCCCATCCTCGACAAGATCGAGGAGGAGATCGCCGAGCTGCGCGAGGCGATCGACAGCAATGACAAGGCGGCAAGCGAGGACGAGTTCGGCGACCTGCTGTTCGCGCTGGTGAATTTCGGGCGGCATCTCAAAATCGACCCGGAAGCGGCGCTTGCCGGCACCAACGACAAGTTCCGCACCCGCTTCCATATCGTCGAGCAGGCGCTGCGCGCGAGCGGGCGCACGCTTGAGGAAGCATCATTGGAGGAAATGGAGGAGGAGTGGCAGCGGGCGAAAGCGGTGCGGTAGGGATTGTCCACGTTGTGGCGGAATGATCGACCTATCTTCAGAACGCATCCGATGCCGTCAGGAACGTCCCGTCGATCAGACAGGGCGTGAGCGCCCGCCCGCGTTCTTCAGCCTGCTTTCGATCTCGGCGCGGGCGGCGGCCGTCGCCAGCAGGCCGATCGTGACGCTGCCGTCCTCGTTGTCGCTGCGCGCCACGACCTCGCCGTTGCGGTAGATCCAGTCGACCAGGCCGAGCTCGGCCGGCTGCAGCGTGATCTCCACCTTGCCGAGCGACCCGGAGAGCCGCTGCTCGATGAGCGTGGTCAGCCTGTCGATCCCCTCGCCCGTCACCGCCGAGATCGGCACGGCCGGATGGGTCTCGCCGGCCGCCTCTTCGAGCAGCCGCTGCCGGTTCGGCTCGTCCAGCAGGTCGATCTTGTTCCAGACCTCGATCACGCGCTCGCGGTCGGACGCATCGACGCCGAGGTCGGCCAGGATGCGCTCGACATCCTCGGCCTGGGCCGCCGTGTCGGGATCGGCGATGTCGCGCAGGTGCAGCACCAGATCGGCTTCCACCACCTCTTCCAGCGTGGCGCGGAAGGCGGCGACCAGATGCGTCGGCAGGTCGGAGATGAAGCCGACGGTGTCGGACAGGATCACCGGCGTGCCGTGCGGCAGGCGCACGCGCCTGAGCGTCGGGTCGAGCGTGGCGAACAGCATGTCCTCGGCCAGCACGCCGGCGCCGGTCAGCCGGTTGAACAGCGTCGATTTTCCGGCATTGGTGTAGCCGACGGTGGCGACCACCGGGAACGGCACCTTGCGGCGCTTGGCGCGATGCAGGTCGCGGGTGCGGCGCACCTGCTCGAGCTCCCGCTTCAGCCGGATGATCTTGTCCTGCAGCGCGCGCCGGTCCGCCTCGATCTGCGTCTCGCCGGGACCGCCGAGGAAGCCGGCACCGCCTCTCTGCCGCTCCAGGTGGGTCCAGCTGCGCACTAGCCGCCCCTTCTGATAGGTGAGATGCGCCAGGTCGACCTGCAGCGTGCCTTCCTTGGTGCGGGCGCGGCGGCCGAAGATCTCCAGGATCAGGCCGGTGCGGTCGAGCACCTTGGCGCCCGTCTCCTTCTCCAGATTGCGCTGCTGCACCGGCGTCAGCGGATGGTCGACGATGAGCAGCCCCGCCTCGGTGTCGCGGATCGCCTCCGCCAGTTCCTCGACCTTGCCGCTGCCGAACAGGGTTGCGGGGCGCGGCTCGTTGACTGCCACGGCGGCCGAGTAGGTGATGTCGAGGTCGATCGCCGCGGCCAGGCCGACGGCCTCCTCCAGCCGCGCCTCGGCGGAGCGGGCGAGCCGCGGCCGGCTGCGGTCGTCGTCGCCGCGCGGCGCCGGCAGCAGCGGTACGACCACCACCGCGCGCATGACGCCGCCTTCAGAGGAAGCCGCGTTCCTCTTGCCCTTGTCGGAGAATGCTCCGGTACCCGCGGAAGTGTTTTTGGTCAATCAGGAGCCTTGGCTACCGTCCTCGGCGTCGAACATCTGCACCGGCTGGCTGGGCATGATGGTCGAGATCGCATGCTTGTAGACGAGCTGCGAATGTCCGTCGCGACGCAGGAGGACACAGAAATTATCGAACGAAGTCACCACCCCGGTCAGCTTGACGCCGTTGATCAGGAAAATCGTGAGTGGATTCTTGCTCTTGCGAACAGAGTTCAGGAACAGGTCCTGAAGATTCTGCGATCGTTCCGCCATCGTTCTTTACTTTCGCCGGTCCCCTCGGAAATGCAGGCCAGTGCGCCAAAATTCTTAGCACGTGTCAAGCACGCAAATCCTGCCCCTGCCCCGGTAACGGGCAAGTGCCATGAGACTGATTCATATGACTACCGGTGTGGCGGTTATCAGGCCGGGCGCTTTTCCGCAACGTCAAAAAAGGCAGCGCGCAACGAAAGCGCCACCGAGCCGGGATGGCCGTTGGCCACCGGGGCGCCGTCGATGGCCACCACCGGCATGACCACGGTTGTCGCCGAGGTGATGAAGGCTTCCCGCGCCGCCTTGGCCTCGGCGACGCTGAAATGCCGTTCCTCGACCGTCAGTCCGAGTTTTTCGGCGACGTCGAACAGCGTGGTGCGGGTGATGCCGCGCAGAATGCCTTCGTCGGCCGGGCGCGTCACCAGCCGGCCGTCCTTCGTGACGATCCAGGCATTGGAGGAGCCGCCTTCCTTGACGTTGCCGTCGACGTCTACGAACCACGCTTCCTGGGCGCCGGCCTCCTTGGCCCGCTGCTTGGCGAGAACGTTCGGCAGCAGCCCGACGGTCTTGATGTCGACGCGCTCCCAGCGGTTTTCCGGCACGGTGATGACCTTGATGCCGGTTTCGGCGCGCTTCGCGTTGACGGCGGGATCCGCCTTTTTGGCGATGACCACCAGCGACGGCCGGGTGTTCGCGGGGAAAAGAAAATCGCGGCTGGCGACGCCGCGCGTCACCTGCACGTAGACGAGGCCGTCGGTCACGCGGTTGCGGCGCACCACCTCGCCGATGACGATCTCCAGCGCGGCGCGGCGCACCGGCCAGGCCATCGAAAGCTCGCGCAGCGAGCGCTCGAGGCGGTCGAGATGACCGGTCATGTCGATGATGTGGCCGCGCGCCACCTCGCAGACCTCATAGACGCCGTCCGCGAACTGGTAGCCACGGTCCTCGACATGCACGCAGGCCCCCGCATGCGCGACATAGCGGCCGTTCACATAGGCGATGCGCGGCATTCATCCGATCCTTGATTGCGGGAAGGTTTTGGTAGCCGATTCCATGCGCCGGCAACAGCATCGGCCAAGGGTTCAAAACCCCTCAAAAGAACTCCAGGCTGACCCGGAACATCTGCTCGACCTGCTTCACCGCCTTCTCTAGCGCGAAGATGACCACCCGGTCCTTTGCCTTGATGCGCAGCGAGCCGCTCGGCTTGATGACACCCCCGTCGCGATAGACGGCGCCGATGCGCATGCCGTCCGGCAGGTCGAGGTCGCGCAGCGGCACGCCGACCAGCGGCGAGGTCTCCAGCGCTTCCGCCTCGATCACCTCGGCGCCGCCGCGCTGCAGGCTCTGCACGGCGCGGATGCGGCCGCGCCGCACATGCTGGAGCACACGCGAGACGGTGACCGAGCCGGGATTGAGCGTGGCGTCGATGCCCACGGTCTTGGTGATGTCGAGAAAGCTCGGATTGTTGATCAAGGCCAGGTTCGACTTGCAGCCCAGCCGCTTGGCCATGACGCTCGACAGGATGTTCACCTGGTCGTTGTTGGTGAGCGCCACCATCAGCTCGGCGTCGTGGATGTCGGCTTCCATCAGCAGGCGCTGGTCGAGCGCGCTGCCGTGCAGCACAACGGTCCGGCGCAGCGAATCGGCCACGGCGACCGCCCGGTCGCGGCTGGATTCGATGATCTTGATCTTGGTGCGGGCCTGCTTCTGCTCGATGGTGCGGGCGACGAACAGGCCGATATTGCCGCCCCCGGCAATGACGATGCGGGTCGCCTCCTGCTCCTCGTGGCCGAACAGGCCCATGGTGCGCCGCACCTGGTCGCGCGTCGTCACCACATAGGCGATATCGCCGACGAAAAGCTGGTCGGCCGAATGCGGAATGAACAGCTTTCCGGCGCGGCTGACGCCGACGACCGTCGCCGGCAGGTCGGGGAACAGCTGGCTGAGCTGCCCCAGCGGCGTGTTGATGACCGGGCAGTCCTCAAGGCACTCGATGGCGACGGCGGCGATCTTGTCGTCGGCGAAGCGCATCACGTCCATAGCGCCGGGCAATGCGATGCGCCGCAGCACCATCTCGCCGACCTCCACCTCCGGCGAGATGATCACGTCGATCGGCAGGTGCTCGCGCGAGAACAGGTCCTGGTAATGCGGCTGCAGATAGGCCTGAGCACGCAGCCTGGCGATCTTCATCGGCACGTTGAACAGCGCATGCGCGACCTCGCAGGCGACGATGTTGACCTCGTCGTAGAAGGTCACGGCGATGATCATGTCGGCCTGCTCGGCGCCGGCCTTTTCCAGCACGTCGGGATGCGCGCCATGGCCGACGAAGCCGCGCACGTCGAGCGCGTCGCGGACCGTCTGGATGAGGTCGGGCGAGGTGTCGATGATCGACACGTCGTTCTTCTCGGCCGCCAGCCGCTCGGCGATGCCGTAGCCGACCTGCCCCGCGCCGCAGATGATGACGCGCATTCAGAAGCCGCCGGAAAGGAGGTGATCTGGCATCACACGCCCAGCGACTTGAGCTTGCGGTGCAGCGCCGAGCGCTCCATGCCGATGAACTCGGCGGTGCGCGAGATGTTGCCGCCGAAGCGGTTGATCTGCGCCACAAGATACTCCTTTTCGAACATCTCGCGGGCCTCGCGCAGCGGCAGCGCCATGATGTGGTGGTCGGACTGGTTGGGCGCGCGCGGCATTACGTCGCCGATCTCGGAGGGCAGCAGGTCCGCGGTGATCGGCGCCTCTACGTCGTCGCCGCGCACCAGAATCATCAGCCGCTCGATGTTGTTGCGGAGCTGGCGCACGTTGCCCGGCCAGTTGTGCGCCTGGAGCACCGCCATGGCGTCGTCGGCGATGCGGCGCGGCTTGATGCCGGCATTGCGGGCGACCTGCTTCATGAAGCTGTCGACGAGATACGGGATATCCTCGCGCCGCTCCGCAAGGCCGGGGACCAGCACCGGCACCACCGCCAGCCGGTGGAACAGGTCTTCGCGGAAGCGGCCTTCGGCGATCATGCCTTCGAGGTTCTGCGCGGTCGAGGAGATGACGCGGACGTCGACCTTGACCCGCTTCGTCCCGCCCACCCGCTCGAACTGCTGCTCGACCAGCACCCGCAGGATCTTTGCCTGGGTCTCGCGCGGCATGTCGGCGATCTCGTCGAGATAGAGCGTGCCGCGATGCGCCTCCTCAAGCGCGCCGACCTTGCGCTCGGTGCCGTTCGATTCAGTGCCGAACAGCTCGATCTCCATGCGCTCCGGCGTGATCGTGGCGGCGTTCAGCGACACGAACGGCCCGGTCTTGCGCGCCGAGTTGGCATGGATGGCGCGCGCCACCTGCTCCTTGCCCGAGCCGGACGGGCCGACGATCATGATGCGGCTGTTGGTGGGCGAGACCCGCTCGATGGTCTGGCGCAGCTGGCTCATCGCCGAGGACATGCCGATCAGCTCGAAGGTCTCGGCGCTGCGGTTGCGCAGTTCGGAGACCTCGCGCTTCAGCTTGGAGGTCTCCAGCGCCCGCTCGGCCACGAGAATCAGCCGGTCGGCCTTGAACGGCTTCTCGATGAAGTCGTAGGCGCCGCGGCGGATCGCCGACACCGCCGTCTCGATGTTGCCGTGGCCGGAGATCATCACCACCGGCAGGTTGGGGTGCATCACCTTGATCTCGTCGAGCAATGCCAGCCCGTCGAGCCGCGACCCCTGCAGCCAGATGTCGAGGAACACCAGGCGCGGCACCCGGTCCGCGATGCATGCCAGGGCGCTGTCGGCGCCGTGCGCCGTACGCGTCTCGTGGCCCTCGTCGCTCAGGATGCCCGCGACCAGTTCCCGGATGTCTTCTTCGTCGTCGACGACAAGGATGTCAGATGCCATTGCCGACCTTTTCAGTCTCTCGTTGTTCTTGCGAAGGCGCGACCTCGCGCTTCGTCTCTCCGTCGGCCGCCGCGGCCGGGAAGAACAGGCTCACCATGGCGCCCCTGCCGCCGTGGAAGTCCGGCGGAGCGTCGTGCAGTTCCAGCCTGCCGCCATGGTCTTCGACGATCTTCTTGACGATAGCGAGGCCGAGGCCGGTACCTTTCTCGCGGGTCGTCATGTAGGGCTCCAGGAGGCGCTGCCGGTTCTCGCGCGGCAGCCCCTTGCCGTTGTCGATCACGTCGACGCGGATCATCCCGGCGTCATTGCTCGCCACGACGCGAACCACGCCGCCCTCGCCGTCGACGTGGTCGGCCGCGTCGATCGCCTCGGTGGCGTTCTTGATGACGTTGCCGAATGCCTGCGCGAGCAACCGGCTGTCGAACCGGCCTTTGAGCGGCACGCCGCCATAATCGCGCTGGAAGGCGATGTCGGAACGGCTCACCTCGATCAGGAAGGAGGCTTCCCGCAGCGCCTCGCGCAGGTCGATCTCCTTCATCTCCGGCTTGGGCATGCGCGCGAAGGCCGAGAACTCGTCGACCATGCGGCCGATGTCGCCGACCTGGCGGATGATCGTGTCGGTGCACTGGTCGAAGACCTCGCGATCCTCGGTGATGACCTTGCCGTAGCGGCGGCGGATGCGTTCGGCCGAAAGCTGGATGGGCGTCAGCGGGTTCTTGATCTCGTGGGCGATGCGGCGGGCGACGTCCGCCCAGGCCGAGGTGCGCTGCGCGGTGACGAGATCGGTGATGTCGTCGACGGTGACGACGAAGGACTGCTCGCCGGCGCCCACCTCGCTACGCTCGTGCGTCACCTGGACGTTGAAGGTCCGCTCGGCGCCGGCGCGCGAGAAAGTGACCTGCTCGCGATAGACCGGCTTTCCGGAGCCTCGGCCGATCTCGAACACTCGGCCGACATGCGGCAGCAGCTTCGACAGGTTCTGCCCGACGCCGGCGCGCGCCGAGATGGCCAGCATCATCTCGGCCGAGCGGTTGACGATGGTGATGGTGCCGCTCGGGTCGACGCCGATGATGCCGGCCGTGACGCCTTCCAGCACCGCCTCGGAGAAGCGCCGGCGTTCGTCCGCCAGATCCTTGGCGGACAGGATCTCGTTGCGCTGCGACTTGAGCTGTAACAGCATCTTGTTGAACGTGTCGCCCAGCGAGGCGACGTCGCCGTCGGATGCCCTGACGGGCACCGCCACGTCGAGATTGCCGGTCGCCACCTCGTCGGCGGCGCCGATCAACTGGCGGATCGGCCTCACCAGCCGGTCGGCGACGGCGATACCGGTCCAGATCGCCGCCAGCACGATCACCAGCGTCACGCCGAGATAGAGCAGCGCGAAGGCGATCTGCGTGGTGCGGCGGTTGGCCTCCAGCCCGCGATAGGCGTCGGTGTTGGCCGTGACGATCTGGCGTGCCCGGATCACGTCGGGATCGACCAGCCGGATGGTATAGAGATAGGTGTCTTCGAAATCGCGCAGCTTCACCACCGCGCCGACGATGTTCTTGGTGCGCGGCTCGATCAGCACCGGCTTGCCGTCGGCGGCCGTCTGCACCGCCTCGATCGGCACTTCCGGCATGGCGAAGTCGGCCGCGGTCTGCGCCGTCATCAGGAACGACCCGTCGGAGCGGATGAGCGCGGCATGCGCCAGCGCCCGCCCGACGGCCTGCTGGCTCATGAAATCGCGAAAACCGGTGCGGTCGAGATTGTAGAGCGTGCGGGCGTTGGTCAGGTCGTAGGCCATCGACAGGGTGGTGCCCTGCAGGTTGCGCGCGTTCTCGAGCACGTAAGCCTCGGCGATCGACAGCGACGAGTTGACGATCGTCTTGGTGCGGATCTCGAACCAGCGGTCTAGGCCGACATCCAGCGTGATCGAGGCGAAGATCGCCACGATCAGCGCCGGGATCGCCGCCACCACGGAGAACAGCGCGACGATGCGCACATGCAGGCGCGCAGCCGCCTTGCCGTCCTTGCGCGCCACCAGGATACGCCGCACCTCGCGCGCGATCAGCCCGATCAGGAAGATCACGAAGGCGGCGTTGACGCCGATGATCAGGGCGAGCGTCGTGGTGCTGTCCGGCTCGATCGGCGTCGCGCCGACTAGCACGGCGAAGGACAGGCCGGCCGTCACCAGCGCGCCGACGACGGCGATGATGCCGGTCAGCGCGAGCAGCCGCCGTCCCTCGAATGCCCTGGCATTCGGGAACACGGGCATCGGTGCGGTCGGTATGTTGATGGCCATGCCTGTTGGATTCGTCCGAAACGAATCCGATCTATGCAATGCATTGTGGCGATTATGCAACAAAGCTGCCGGCTACGGAACCGATGGTCCCCAAAATTTGCAGCACGCCGGCGGCCGCCCGTCATCGGCGAGCCGCCAGGATCGGCTTTGTCGATCCTAACCCGGCTTCGCCGCCCGGTAGACGTTGACGCCGAGCTCGCGGATCTTCTTGCGCAGCGTGTTGCGGTTCAGGCCGAGCAGGTCGGCGGCCTTGATCTGGTTGCCGCGCGTCGCCGTCATCGCCGCCAGCACCAGCGGAAACTCCACCTCGGTGAGCACGCGCTGATAGAGGCCGGACGGCGGCAGCTCGCCGGCGAAAGCTGCGAAATAGCGCTGCAGATAATGCTCGACCGCCTGGCCGATCGACAGATCGTCCGGCAGCAGCCGGCCGCCCGGCATGCTCGGCTGGTCGGCGGTCTTCAGCTCCTGCTCGATCACCTCGGCGGAGATCTCGTCCTGCGCGTAGAGCGCCGCCAGGCGGCGAATCAGGTTCTCCAGCTCGCGCACATTGCCCGGCCAAGGATAGCGCTTCATCAGCTCGATGCCGCCGGAGGAGATGCGTTTTGTCTGCAGCCCCTCCTGCTCGCCCTGCTTGAAGAAGTGGCGGACGAGGTCCGGTATGTCCTCCGAGCGTTCGCGCAATGGCGGAAGACGGAGCGGCACGACATTGATTCGATAGAACAAATCTTCCCGGAAGAGGCCCTGGTTGATGAGCGAGCGCAGGTCCTTGTTGGTGGCCGCGACGATGCGCACGTCGGTCTTGATCGGCGTGCGGCCGCCGACGGTCGTGTATTCGCCCTGCTGCAGCACGCGCAGCAGCCTGGTCTGCGCCTCCATCGGCATGTCGCCGATCTCGTCGAGGAAGAGCGTGCCGCCCTCGGCCTGCTCGAAGCGCCCGGTCGAGCGGTTCTGCGCGCCGGTGAAGGCGCCCTTCTCGTGGCCGAACAGTTCCGATTCGATCAGGTCGCGCGGGATCGCCGCCATGTTGATGGCGACGAACGGGCCGTTGCGGCGGCGTCCGTATTCGTGCAGCGCGCGCGCCACCAGTTCCTTGCCGGTGCCCGATTCGCCGTTGATCATCACCGTGAGGTCGGTCTGCATCATGCGCGCCAGCATGCGGTAGATGTCCTGCATGGCCGGCGAGCGGCCGACCAGCGGCATCGAGTCCGCCTGGTCGTCGGCGCCGGGATCGCCGAGCGGCCGGCGCCGCGGCTCCGACAGCGCCCGGTTGACGATGGACAAGAGCTCGTTGAGATCGAACGGCTTCGGCAGATATTCATAGGCGCCGGTCTCGGAGGCGCGGATCGCCGTCATGAAGGTGTTCTGCGCGCTCATGACGATGACCGGCAGTTCCGGCCGCGCCTTCTTGATGCGCGGCAGCATGTCGAAGGCATTCTCGTCGGGCATCACCACGTCGGTGATGACGATGTCGCCGTCGCCGGCCGCCACCCAGCGCCACAGCGTCGCGGCGTTGGAGGTGACGCGCACGTCATGGCCGACCCGTGACAGCGCCTGATTGAGCACGGTGCGAATGGCGGCGTCGTCGTCCGCCACAAGGATGTTGCCGCGGGGCTTCATGTCACCTCTCCGTGCCGTCGCTGGCCGGCGCTTCCTTCCACGCCGGCATGAGGATGCGGAAGGTCGTTCCGCGTGTCGTCGAATCGCATTCGACGATGCCGCCATGCTCGCCGACGATTTTCGCGACCAGCGCCAGGCCGAGGCCCGAGCCGTTCGGCTTGGTCGTGATGAACGGGTCGAACAGGATCGGCAGCAGGTCGTCGGGAACGCCCGGACCGTTGTCGTGGACGCAGAATTCGAGCGGCAGCGACACGCGGTCCTGCGAGCCCGGCGCCGAGACGCGGATGCCGGGGCGGAACGCCGTCGACAGCGTGATTTCGGCGCTCGGCACGTTGCCGGTCGCCTCCGCCGCGTTCTTGATCAGGTTGAGGAACACCTGCACGAGCTGGTCGCGGTTGGCATAGACCGGCGGCAGCGACGGGTCGTAGTCCTCGATGACCTTGACCTTGCTGGCGAAGCCGTTGCGGGCGATCGCCTTCACATGGTCGAGCACCACATGGATGTTCACCGGATAGCGGTCGATCGGCCGCTCGTCGGAAAACACCTCCATGCGGTCGACCAGCGAGACGATACGGTCGGTCTCGTCGGTGATCAGACGGGTGAGCGCCCGGTCGTCGTCGGAAACCACAGTCTCCAGCAGTTGCGCGGCGCCGCGGATGCCCGACAGCGGGTTCTTGATCTCGTGCGCCAGCATGGCGGCGAGCCCGGTCACCGAGCGCGCGGCACCCCGGTGCGTCATCTGCCGGTCGATCTTATCGGCCATCGACCGTTCCTGGAACATGATGACGACCGAACCCGGCAACTCCGGCACCGGGGCGACATACAGATCGACGATCCGCTCGATGCCGAGCCGCGGCGACGACAGGTCGACGCGGTATTCGTTGACCGGCGCGTTGCGCTCGCGCACCTGGTCGATCAGCGTCAGGATCGGGCTGCCGAACGGCACGAAGCGCGCCAGCGTGGTGCGCGCCAGCATCGGCGCGCTGGAGCGGAAGAAATCCTCCGCGTCGGCATTGGCGTAGGTGATGTGCCCGTCCGGCCCGAGCATGATCACCGGGCGCCGGATCGTGTTCAGCACGATCTGTGCGGCCTCTTCGGCGCCGGCAGGCGGTGGCACCAGGTTCATGCTGCGCTCCGCATCTGGTGGGATTCCTCGCTGGCGACCAGGAACGCCCGGCGCAGGCCGGCGACGACTGCGGCCGGGTCGAGCGAACGCAGGATCTCCGAGCGCGATGCCGGATCGGTGCGCGGGGCATGGCGGTCGAGATACCAGCCGAGATGCTTTCGCGCCTGGCGCAGGCCGCTTTCCGTGCCGTAGAGCGCCAGCATGTCCTCGTAGTGAGCGACGACGTAGTCGGCCAGCGCCTCGCCGGGGGTCGGCTCTCCCTCGCCGTCCACGCCGGCGGCAGCATGGGCGATCCGGCCGGCCGTCCACGGTGCGCCGTAGCTGGCGCGGCCGACCATGACGGCGTCGGCGCCGGACTGCCGCAGCACGGCCTCGGCGTCCGCGAGGTCGCTCACGTCGCCATTGGCGACGACCGGAATGGAAACCGCCTCCTTGACCCGGCGGATCGCCCGCCAGTCGGCCTTGCCCTCGTAGAACTGGCAGCGGGTGCGGCCGTGCACGGTCACCATGCGCACGCCGGCGTCTTCGGCGCGGCGCGCCAGCGCCGGCGCGTTGAGCGCGTTCTCGTCCCATCCCAGCCGCATCTTCACCGTCACCGGCAGGTCCACGGCGCCGATCACGGCGTCGATCAGCGACACGGCATGGTCGAGGTCGCGCATCAGCGCCGAGCCGGCATAGCCGCCGGTTACCTTCTTGGCCGGGCAGCCCATGTTGATGTCGACGATATCGGCGCCCTCGCCCGCGGCGATGCGGGCGGCCTCGGCCATATGCCCGGCCTCGCGTCCCGCAAGCTGGACCACATGAATGTCGAGGCCGGAATGGCGGATGCGCTGCTGCGAGCCGGCGCGCCCCTTCGCCAGCTCGCCGCTCGCCACCATCTCCGAGACGACGAGCCCGGCGCCATGGCGATGGGCGCGCATGCGCATGGCGCCGTCGGTGATGCCCGACATCGGCGCCAGGAAGACGCGGTTGCGGATGGTCTTGCCGCCGACCGTCAATGGCTGGGCCAGCAGCGACGCCTCATACATGCACAAAAACCAAGCATCCGTATACCATGCACAATTGCTAGACAGAATCGGGACGAAGCGCAACTGCCGAGCAGGTGAATTTTAGCAATGGGAACGGAAAACTCTGGCCCTTCCCGGCGGCTCCGATTAAGCGTCCCGGCATGTCCGTCCCAGCTTCCTTTCCCGAAACGCAAGGCGACGTCGCCCTCGTCATCGTGGCGGCGGGTCGCGGCGAGCGCGCCGGACAGGCCGGGGGACCAAAGCAGTATCGCAGCATCGGCGGCAAGCCGATCATTCGACGCACCCTCGACGCGTTTATGGCCCATCCGGCGATTGGCTCGGTCGTCACGGTCATCCATCCCGACGATCACGCGCTGTGCACGGCGGCACTCGGCCCGCTCTGCGACAAGGTGATCGCGGTAGAGGGCGGCGTGACACGCCAGGATTCCGTGCGCCTCGGCCTGCAGGCGCTGCGCGAGGCGGCGCCCGCCAAGGTGCTGATCCACGACGCGGTGCGGCCGTTTGTCGACGCGGCGCTGATCGACCGCACGATTGCGGCGATCGGCGAGCGGCAGGCGGCGCTGCCCGTCCTGGCCGTCGCCGACACGCTGAAGCGCGGCGACGGCGGCCTCGTCGCCGCGACGGTGCCGCGCCAGGGGCTGTTCACCGCGCAGACGCCACAGGGTTTTCCCTTCTGGCCCATCCATGCCGCGCATGTGAAGGCGCACCGGGCGGGAAGGAGCGACTTCACCGACGACGCGGCGATCGCCGAGTGGACCGGCATGCCGGTCAAGCTCGTGGAAGGCTCTTCCGCCAACATCAAGCTGACATGGGCCGGAGACATAGACATGGCCGACCGCCGCCTCTCGGGCGACTCGATGCATTTTCCGGACGTGCGCACCGGCAACGGCTACGATGTCCATTCCTTCGAGGACGGCGATCACGTCTGGCTCTGCGGAGTGCAGGTGGCGCATACAAAAAAACTGTCCGGCCATTCCGACGCCGATGTCGGCCTGCACGCGCTTACCGACGCGCTGCTGGCCACCTGCGGGGCCGGAGACATCGGCACGCATTTCCCGCCCTCCGACCCGCAATGGAAGGGCGCGCCGTCGAAACTGTTCGTCGAGCACGCCGCCTCGCTGGTGCGCGCCCAGGGCGGACGCATCGCCAATGCCGACGTGACGCTGATCTGCGAGGCGCCGAAGGTCGGGCCGCACCGCGAGGCCATGGTCTCGGCCATGGCGGCGATGCTGAAGATCGGCGCGGGACGCGTCTCGGTGAAGGCGACGACCAACGAGAAGCTCGGCTTCATCGGCCGCGGCGAAGGCATCGCCGCCATCGCCACCGCCACCGTCATCTTTCCGGGAGGGCTGGAGCCGTGACCGACATCGGCGGCCTGGCGGATCGTTTCCTCGACGCCTGCCGGCGCCGGAAAATGATGGCGGCAACCGCCGAATCCTGCACCGGCGGCATGATCGTCGCTGCGCTGACCGACATCGCCGGCTCGTCCGCCGTCGTCGATCGCGGCTTCGTGACTTATTCCAACGAAGCCAAGATCGACATGCTCGGCGTGTCGGCGGCGACGCTCGCAGCGCATGGCGCGGTGTCGCGCGAGACCGCGCTGGAAATGGCGTCGGGGGCGCTTGCCCGCTCGCGTGCCGGCATCGCGCTCGCCGTCACCGGCATCGCCGGCCCGGACGGCGGCTCGGCCGAGAAGCCGGTCGGGCTGGTGTGGTTCGGCCTGGCGCTCGCCGGTCGCGCCCCGCTCGCGGAAAAGCATGTGTTCGACAATCGCGGCCGCGACTTCATCCGCCGCGAAACCGTCCGCACTGCGCTGGAGCTGGGGCTGGCAGCGCTGGAGGACGGTCAGGTCACCGGCACGCCGTAGATCGCGTCCGCACGCTTCTCGAAAGCTTCGGAAAACATGCGGAAGGCGCGGTCGAACATCGAGCCCATCAGCATGCCGAGCAGCCGGCTCTTGAATTCGTATTCGATCGAGAAATGGATGTTCGCCGCTCCCGGCTCCGCCTGCTCGAACCACCAGACATTGCTCAGATATTTGAACGGCCCGTCGATGTAGCGCACTTCGATGCGGTTCTCGTCGGGCTTCAGATGCACCTGGCTGGTGAACGTCTCGCGGATCGCCTTGTAGCCGACGGTCATGTCGGCGACCAGCACGGACTGGCCGTCGCGCTCCTTGCGCGAGCGCACGGTGAGCGCCTCGCACAGCGGCAGGAACTCCGGATAGCGCTCGACGTCGGCGACCAGCGCGAACATGTGCTCCGGCGTGTGCCGGACATGGCGGACGGTTTCGAAACTGGGCATCGGCGCCTCAGCCGGCCCTTCTCAGCATATCCTCGCGGGCGGCGCGCAGCCGGGCGAAGTCGTCGCCGGCGTGGTGCGAGGAGCGCGTCAGTGGGCTGGACGCCATCACCAGGAAACCCTTCGACAGGCCGATCGTCTCGTAGGACTTGAATTCCTCCGGCGTGACGAACTTCTTCACCGGGTGGTGCTTCTTCGACGGCTGCAGGTACTGGCCGATGGTCATGAAGTCGACGTCGGCCGAGCGCAGGTCGTCCATCAGCTGCAGCACCTCGTTGCGCTCCTCGCCGAGGCCGACCATGATCCCCGACTTGGTGAAGATCGACGGATCGAGCTCCTTCACCCGCTGCAGCAGCCGGATAGAATGGAAGTAGCGGGCGCCCGGCCGCACGGTCAGGTAGTTCGAGGGCACGGTCTCCAGATTGTGGTTGAAGACGTCGGGCCTCGCCGCCACGACGATCTCCAGCGCGCCTTCCTTGCGCAGGAAATCGGGTGTCAGGATCTCGATGGTCGTGTCGGGGTTGAGCGCTCGGATGTTGCGGATCACCGCGGCGAAATGGCGGGCGCCGCCGTCGGCGAGGTCGTCGCGGTCGACCGAGGTGATGACGACATGCGACAGCCCCATCTTGCGCACCGCGCGGGCGACGCTGCCGGGCTCCGTCGGGTCGAGCGGCCCGGGCTTGCCGGTGGCGACGTTGCAGAAGGCGCAGGCGCGCGTGCAGATCTCGCCCATGATCATGAAGGTGGCGTGCTTCTTGTCCCAGCATTCGCCGATATTGGGGCAGCCGGCCTCCTCGCAGACGGTGACCAGCTTGTGCGAGCGCACGATCTCGCGCGTCTCGGCATAACCCGGCGACGTCGGTGCCTTGACCCGGATCCAGTCCGGCTTGCGCAGCACCTCCTGGTCCGGGCGGTGCGCCTTCTCGGGATGGCGCGGCCGCGGCGGCGTAGCGATTCGGTCGAGGACTGTGACCATTCCTGCTTCCTATCTGGAACCGGCGGCCTGCGAGCGGCCGAAAATCCAAAGAATGAGGATCGCGCCTGCGATGGCGACGACCAGATTGCCGAGGAAACCGTAATAGTTGAAGCCGATCAACCCTGCCAGAGTACCGCCGACGAACGACCCGGCGATGCCGACCAGGATGTTGGTCAGGAACCCGTGGTCGCGGTTCATCGTCTTCTCGGCGACGTAGCCGGCAAGGAAGCCGATGACCAGCATGCCGAAAAAGCCGGTGCCCGGCATGCTGAGGATTCCGTAGCTCTGGTCCATTCTCGCCTCCATTCACGCCAATATAGGCAGGCAGGCACGCGACCGACAGGCCGCCGACGCAAACCCGCTATGCGTTCAGCACGCGCCCGTACGCGTCGAGCACGGCCTCCTTCATCGCCTCCGAGAGGGTCGGATGCGGGAAGATGGTGTGCATCAGCTCTTCCTCGGTGGTCTCCAGATTCATGGCGACGACAAAACCCTGGATCAACTCGGTGACTTCCGCGCCGACCATATGGGCGCCGAGAAGCTGGCCGGTCTTCTTGTCGAACACGGTCTTGACCATGCCCTGGTCCTCGCCGAGCGCCACCGCCTTGCCGTTGGCGACGAAGTTGAAGCGCCCCACCCGCACGTCGTGGCCGGCCTCCTTGGCCTTGGCTTCGGTGAGGCCGACCGAGGCGACCTGCGGATTGCAGTAGGTGCAGCCGGGAATCTTCAACTTGTCCATCGGATGCACATTGGGCAGGCCGGCGATCTTCTCCACGCACACCACCGCCTCATGCTCGGCCTTGTGGGCGAGCATCGGGGGACCGGCCACGTCGCCGATGGCGTAGATGCCGGCCACGTTGGTGCGGCCGTAGCCGTCGATGGCGACGACGCCGCGCTCGGTCTTCACGCCGAGCGCTTCCAGGCCGAGATTCTCGACATTGGCCTGCACGCCGACGGCCGAGATCAGCCGCTCGGCGGTGATCTTCTGCACCTTGCCGTCCTTGGTCTCGACATGGGCGGTGACGGAGTCCGCGCCTTTCTCGACCTTGGTGACCTTGGCGTCGAGCAGAATCTTCATGCCCTGCTTCTCGAACTGCTTTTTGGCGAAGGCCGAGATTTCGGCGTCCTCGACCGGCATGACCTGCGGCAAGAGCTCGACCACGGTGACGTCGACGCCCATGGTGCGGTAGAAGCTGGCGAACTCGATGCCGATGGCGCCGGAGCCCATGACCAGCAGCGACTTCGGCATCTTCGGCGGCACCATCGCCTCGAAATAGGTCCAGATCAGTTTTCCGTCCGGCTCGATGCCGGGCAGAGCGCGCGGCCTCGCTCCGGTGGCGATGATGATGTGTTTTGCCTGGTACGTGCCCTCGCCCAGCGCGTTCTTCGGCACCGGACCCTGGGGTTCCATCGGCTTCTTGGTGGTTTTTGCCACCACGATCTCGCCCGGCTTGTCGGCGCTCGCGGCCTTGGTGATCTTGGCCTCGCCCCAGATCACGTCGACCTTGTTCTTCTTCATCAGGAAGCCGACGCCGTTGTTCATCCGCTGCGCGATGCCGCGCGAGCGATCGACGATGGCCTTGAGGTCCGGCGTGACGCTGCCCTCCAGCTTCAGCCCGTAGCTCTTGGCGTGCTCGGCATAATGAAAGATCTCGGCAGAGCGCAGCAGCGCCTTGGTCGGGATGCAGCCCCAGTTGGAGCAGATGCCGGCCAGGTGCTCGCGCTCGACGATCGCCGTCTTCAGCCCGAGCTGGGCGGCGCGGATCGCCGCGATGTAGCCGCCGGGACCGGCGCCGATGACGATGACATCGTAGGATTGAGCCACAAGCTACTCCTTGGTCCTGCAGGCGGCAGCATCCGAGCTGCCGTCCCTTTAGAGATTGTCCGAATGGGTCAGAGTTCCAGCACCTTGCGCACGACTGGCGCCAGCGCCCGGCCGATCGCCCGCGTGTTTTCGGCGTCGAGATGCACGCCGTCGAGCGGCGTGGTTCTTGCGATCGAGCCCGCGTCGAAGAAGCCGCAGCCCTTCTCCTCCGCCACTTCGGCATAGAGTTTCGCCAGCTTGCGCGATTCCGCCACGCCGCCATCGAACATGGCGTCGAAATCGGCGTCCTCGGTCGGCGTCAGCGGCGGCGGCGAGACGATAAGCAGCTTCGGCGCCCTGGCATCGTGCGGATAGGCATGGCCGCGCACGATGTCGGCCAGCCGCTGCATGCCCTGCTTGGCGCCGATGGCGCGGCCGCAGATGAAGGGCTTCATGTCGTTGGCACCGAGCATGATGATGACGAGGTCGAGCGGCGCATGCGTCTGCAGGATGGTCGGCAGCACGCGCGCGCCGTTGCGGTCGCAGTCGGCGAGGTGGTCGTCATGCGCCGTGGTGCGGCCGTTGAGCCCCTCGGCGATCACCAGCGCGCCGGAGCCGAGTTCGGCGGCCAGCACGCTCGGCCAGCGGTCCGCGTAGGCGTGGCGCCCCGGGCCTTCGGCCGAATAGCCCCAGGTGAGCGAATCCCCGTAGCAGAGAATGTTCTTCATGAAACCGTCCCGTTCCGTCCGAATCCTTCACGGCGCATGCCGACGCGCCAGCGCACGAACAGCCAGTCGACCAGGACGATCGCCAGGCCGGGCAGCACCAGGCCGGCGATCATCGGCAGATCGGCCTCGAGCTTTGCCGTATCGCCCGCCACCGCCCAAAGCTCGAAAGCAAGCAGCGCGGCAATCGCCACCACCAGGGCGGCCAGCGACCATTTTCCGGCGCGGTCGATGCTGGCTCTGGTTCTTCCGATGACCTGCGGCAGCAGGAAGACCAAAGCGAACACGACCGCCAGCACCGGAACGGAGGCGAACACCAGGATGAATTCCTCCGTCGCCCCTGTTGCCAGCGCCAGCCACTGGGCGACGAAGATGCCGGCCAGCAGCGACAGGAAGAACGCCATGAGCGAGGTCAGGATGGCCCGCACGGCGCCCGCCGGTCACGCGCTGCGCAGGCCGAACGCGACCATCAGCAGGAATACGCCGTTGGACAGCAGCTCGACCGCCAGCAGGATGCCGAGCACGGTCGTCGCCGCCCACGGATAGTCGGCGAAGATGACGATGCCGAGCAGGATCGACAGCAGGCCCGAGATCAGCGCGAACACCCAGCCGGAGACGGGACGCAGCGAGAAAGCGTACATGACCTTCACCACGCCCAGCACCACGAACAGCACCGCGACCAGCATGGTGAGCGACACCGCCCCGGCCAGCGGATTGGCAAGCAGCGACACGCCGACCGCCGCCGTCAGCACGCCGAGCAGCAGCGACCACAGGAAACCCGGCCAGTCCTTCACGCTGAAGGCCTGGATGATCTGCAGGATGCCGAACAGAAGGAACGTCCAGCCCGCCAGCAGAACGGCCGCGAAGGTCGCGGCGAAGGGGTTGGCGAGCGCCAGCACGCCGCCGATCAGCGATATGACACCCAGGATGGCGAGCCAAATCCAGGAAGATTTCAGCCGTTGAACCTGTTCACCGGTAGCCATTACTCCCTCCTCAGTTGCCGGAGTGTAGATGTCCGTCCTGGACATCCCTGGCTCCGTAGCCGCGGACAGTTTACTTGCTTTCGGCGGAAGGGTCGCGACGGTTCAGAGGTCGCGCGGGCCGAAAAAGCAACCGTCCCCTGCATCTCCTCAAACCAGCATGCCGATCGGATTCTCGATGTAGCGTTTGAAGGCGCCGAGCAGTTCGGCGCCGAGCGCGCCGTCGACCGCCCGATGGTCGGTGGACAGCGTCACCGACATGACGGTCGCCACCTTGACCTCGCCGTTTTTCACCACCGCCCGCTGCTCGCCGGCGCCGACCGCCAGGATGGTGGCGTGCGGCGGGTTGATGACGGCCGAAAAATCCTTGATGCCGAACATGCCGAGATTGGACACGGCGGTCGTACCGCCCTGGTATTCCTCCGGCTTCAGCTTGCGGTTCCTGGCGCGGCCGGCCAGATCCTTCATCTCGTTGGCGATGACCGACAGCGTCTTCTGGTCGGCCTTGCGGATGATCGGCGTGATCAGCCCGCCGGGGATCGACACCGCCACGCCGACGTCGGCATGGCTGTGCTTGACCATGGCGCCTTCGGTCCAGGAGACGTTGGCGTCCGGCACCTCGATCAGCGCCAGCGCCAGCGCCTTGATCACCATGTCGTTGACCGACAGCTTGTAGGCGGGCACCTCGCCTTTGTCGGTCTTCTTCACCGGTGCGGCCGCGTTCAGTTCGCCGCGCAGCTTCAAGAGCGCGTCTAGCTCGCAGTCGAGCGTCAGGTAGAAATGCGGGATGGTGCTTTTCGCCTCGACCAGCCGGCGCGCGATGGTCTTGCGCATGTTGTCGTGCGGGATGAGTTCGTAGGAGCCTTCCTCGAACAGCTTCAGCACCGCCTCGTCCGACATCGGTTTCGGCGCCTGCGCCGGAGCCTGCTTGGCGGCGGCGGTTTCGGCAGCCTTGCCGGCAGGCGCCTTCGCGCCGCCGGCGACCGCCGCGTCCACATCCGCCTTGACCACACGGCCGTGCGGGCCGGAGCCGGAAACGTCCGAAAGGTCGATGCCGGCTTCCTTGGCGACGCGGCGGGCCAGCGGCGAGGCGAAGATGCGCTCGCCGGCGGCATGGCCGTTCGCAGCAGGCTTACCCTCCCCCGACGTGGGGAGGGTCGGCGGCGCAGCCGCCGGGGTGGGGGGCTGAGATGCCTTTTCACCCCCACCCGCGCCTTCGGCGCGACCTCCCCCCTCCGAGGGGGAGGTTGGCGCTTTCTCCTGCTTCGTCTCGGCCTTGGCGGCAGGAGCATCGCCGCCCTTGGCGGCCGCGCTCGCGTCCTCGCCCTCACCAGCCAGAACGGCGATCAGCGCATTGACCTTGACGCCCTCCGTGCCGGCCGGCACCACGATCTTGGCGACCGTGCCCTCGTCGACCGCCTCGACTTCCATCGTCGCCTTGTCGGTCTCGATCTCGGCGATCACGTCGCCGGGAGCGACCTTGTCGCCTTCCTTGACCAGCCATTTTGAAAGGTTGCCCTCCTCCATCGTGGGCGACAGGGCCGGCATGGTGATGTTGATCGGCATGGTCAGCGGTCTCCGGCGTAGAGGGCTTGCGGGTCTTCATTGAAGCCGAGCGGCTGGTCTAACGGCCATAGGTCGACGAGAGAAAGGGATATCGCTTCGAAGGGAGGCGCGCTCACGACGTCGCCCGAGGTCCAACTTCCCTCCAGGAGCCACTGTCGCTCCAACAGGGTAAAGACTTCAAGCAGTTGCTGCCTCGGATCGACGATCCATAGATGTCCAATGCCCGCCTCCGCGTAGAGACGTGTCTTCACCGTGCGGTCGCGGCGTTCCGTGGAAGCCGACAGAACCTCGCAGACCCAGTCGGGCGCAATTGTGGAGCGGTTTGTATCCGGATAGCCCGAGAGTCGTTCGCGGCGCCAGCCTGCTATGTCCGGTACGAGAACGTTGGAGCCCAACTTGAGTTCGGGTTCGACAATGAATAGCCAACCGCCCGGGCCACCAGAATCCTTGAATTGGAACGCCGCTCCCAATCGAATGTTCAAGGCCGTCGCCGAACCACCATGTCGGAACGACGGCCTCGGATGCGTCATCAACTCGCCGTCGATGATCTCCGCTACCAGATGCGACGGAACCGCTTCTAGGTCGGCGTAGGTGGCGGGGCGGCCGCTCGTTTTGGTCATCTGGCAATCTCGCGCGTTATATTAAGTCGCTCATACGCATCAAAATACTCGTCGCTAGGTCTGAAAGATAAGAGATTTTCAGACGCTTCGAGATCGAAAATCTCCATCATTGCAGGGTTCGGCAAGGAGGCATCCAGCCTGGATCGGAAGCAGAACCCTTTGGATTCGAACTCCTCGTCGTGACGCAAGAGATACTCATGCTCCTGTTGGGCGACCGCGGTTGCGTGCCGCGCGAAATATGCACGATAAACTTCGAACCAAGCCGTCGGCTCGAAGTTACAAATCCATGCGGGGAAATTCGCTTTGCGAAAGACCACGGTTCCGAGCGATTCGCCGCCCGCGTCCAACAAGTCCCACGAATGATCTGAGTCCTCCCGCAGATCAGTCACGCTCGCTACCCCCGATACGTCACCGCCTTCACCGCCTCGATCACCTCGCCGACATTGGGCAGCGCCAGCTTCTCGAGGTTTGCCGCATAAGGCATCGGCACGTCCTTGCCGGCAATGGTGATCACCGGCGCGTCGAGGAAGTCGAAGGCGCGCTGCGACACCTGGTTGGCGATGAAATCGCCCACCGACGACTGCGGATAGCCCTCCTCAACCACCACCAGACGGTTGGTCTTCTTCACCGAGGCGATGACCGTGTCGAGGTCCATCGGGCGGATGGTGCGCAGGTCGACGATCTCGACGTCGATGCCGAGCTTGGCCAGCTCCGCCTCTGCCTTTACCGCATAGGTCATGCCGATGCCCCACGAGACCAGCGTCACGTCCTTGCCCGCCTTGTGGATGCGCGCCTTGCCGATCGGCAGCACGAAGTCGTCGAGCTTCGGCACGTCGAAGGAGTGGCCGTAAAGAATCTCGTTCTCGAGGAATATCACCGGGTTGGGGTCGCGGATCGCCGCCTTCAGCAGGCCCTTGGCGTCGGCCGCCGTGTATGGCTGGATCACCTTGAGGCCGGGGATGTGGCTGTACCAGGCGGCATAGTCCTGGCTGTGCTGGGCGGCGACGCGCGCCGCGGCGCCGTTCGGTCCGCGGAAGACGATGGGCGCGCCCATCTGGCCGCCCGACATATAGAGCGTCTTTGCCGCCGAATTGACGATCTGGTCGATCGCCTGCATGGCGAAGTTGAAGGTCATGAACTCGACGATCGGCTTCAGCCCGGCCATCGCAGCACCCACGCCGACGCCGGCAAAGCCGTGCTCGGTGATCGGCGTGTCGACCACGCGGCGCGGGCCGAACTCCTGCAGCAGGCCCTGCGTGATCTTGTAGGCGCCCTGGTATTCGGCGACCTCCTCGCCCATGACGAAGACGTCCTGGTCGTGGCGCATCTCCTCCGCCATGGCGTCGCGCAGCGCCTCGCGCACGGTGGTCGACACCATCTCCGTGCCGGCGGGAATGTCCGGATCGGCCGCGGCTTCCGCCTTCGGCGCGGCCGGAACCTTGGCCGCATCCTTGTTCGCCGTCGGCTCCTCGGCGGACTGACGCGCCTTGCCGCCGGCGTCATCCGCGGCCTGCTTCGGCGTATCGGCATCCGCGGGCTTCGCCTGCGGCGGCGCCGCGCCGTTCCTGCCGATGTCGGCGGCGCTCTCGCCGTCCTGCAGCAGCACGGCGATCGGCGTGTTGACCTTCACGCCCTCGCTGCCGGCGGGAATCAGAATCTTTCCGAGCGTGCCCTCATCGACCGCCTCGACCTCCATGGTCGCCTTGTCGGTCTCGATCTCGGCGATCACGTCGCCGGCGGTCACCTTGTCGCCTTCGCTTTTCAGCCACTTGGCGAGATTGCCCTCTTCCATGGTCGGCGAGAGGGCGGGCATCAGAATTTCGATCGGCATGTCCGGCCTCCCTCAGTGTACGATGTCGGTCCAGAGTTCGGACGCATCCGGCTCGGGATCGGTCTGGGCGAAGTCGGCCGAGTCGGCGACGATGTCGCGCACCTCCTTGTCGATCGCCTTCAGCTCGTCCTCGCTCGCCCACTTCTTGTCGATGACGCGCGCCTTGACCTGCTCGATCGGGTCATGCTCGGAGCGCATCTTCTGCACCTCCTCCTTGGTCCGGTATTTCGCCGGGTCCGACATGGAGTGGCCGCGATAGCGGTAGGTCAGCATTTCCAGGATGATCGGCCCCTTGCCGGTGCGGCAGTGCTCGAGCGCCAGCTCGCCGGCCGACTTGACCGCGCGCACGTCCATGCCGTCGACCTGGATGCCGGGAATGCGGAAAGAGGCGCCGCGCTGCGAGAAATCCGTCTCGGCCGACGAGCGCGCCACCGAGGTGCCCATGGCGTAGCGGTTGTTCTCGATGACGTAGATGACCGGCAGCTTCCACAGCGAGGCCATGTTGAAGCTCTCGTAGACCTGGCCCTGGTTGGCCGCGCCGTCGCCGAAGAAGGTCAGCGACACCGCGCTGTTGTCGCGGTAGCGGTTGGCGAAGGCCAGCCCGGTGCCGAGCGACACCTGAGCTCCCACGATGCCGTGGCCGCCGTAAAAATTCTTCTCCTTGGAGAACATATGCATGGAGCCGCCCTTCCCCTTGGAATAGCCGCCTCGCCGCCCCGTCAGCTCGGCCATCACGCCGCGCGGCGACATCTCCATGGCCAGCATGTGGCCATGGTCGCGATAGGCGGTGATCATCTGGTCGCCGTCGGCCATCGCCATCTTGAGGCCGGTGACCACCGCTTCCTGGCCGATATAGAGATGGCAGAAGCCGCCGATGAAACCCATGCCGTAGAGCTGGCCGGCCTTCTCCTCGAAGCGCCGGATCAGAAGCATGCCGCGATAGGCGGCGAGTTCCTGCTCCTTGGTGAAGTCCGCCGGCTTCGGCGCCGTCGGGTATGGCTGGGATTTCCCGTCCGCCCTTGTCTTGGCGGACGATTTCCTGGCGGCTTGGGCCATGCATCGCTCCCTGGGAATCGTCTCTTGCGGACATGCCGGGAGCCCTTGCAGCCCCCTCACTTTGCGATGAGGCTAGCACGCGGCGCAGCCTTCGGCCATGCTGAAAAAATGCATGGCTGGCATGAAAATACGAAGCCGTATTTCGTCTAACCGATTGTATTGTCTATCTGTATAGCAAATTAACTGGATTCGAGTTAATTCGCTTGTGACGGCAACATGATCGTTACCTCGTCGGCATGTGAAAGGTTGAGCGCCCGGCGGGCCTGCTCGTCCAGCATGTCCTTGTCGATGCTGCCGTCGCGCAGCATGCGCACCTTGCCCTCAAGCGCCACGCGCTCCGAGCGCGTCCTGTCGAGCTGCGCCTGCAGCACCGTGGCGCGGGCGCGCAGCTGGTCCTTGGAGTTGATGCCGAACTCGCCGTGATAGACGTGGTAGCCGAAATAGGAGAGCACGACCGCCGCCAGCGCCGGCACGATCAGGCGGCCGGTCTTGCGGGGGCGGTACTGGCGTGTCCACATTGGGCGATTCCTTGGGTCGCTCCATCTCGCCCGATCTTGCTTAACGGCCGGTTACGACGCCGCCTTGCATGCCCGAGCCCGATGGCCCAAGGCGCCCGGGCCCCGACTACGATCGACGCGGAACGGCGGCATTCGTTGTGCCACCGCCGGTTTTTTCGCTGCACCCGGCTTGGCGGCGCGGCCATTCTCCTTTATAGGCGTCCCTCCCTCAATCCCGTATGGGAGGGTACGAATGACAGTATCTTGCATCACGCGAGGCCGCGAGGCTTAGGTCCCGGCTGCCCGCCCGGGAGGCCGCGAGGCTTTTCGGGCAACAGATAGCCGCAGGACCGGCGTCCCGCTCGCCCGTCCGCCGCCCCGGCTCGGCCGGCGCGCATTCGTACCGTAGCCGCTTCCCGACGTTTCGTCTGTCGCGGCGTTTTCATTTCCGACCGATTGCTGGGACCGGACGCTTCGTCCGGGCAAGTTCATGGCTCGTTTCAAGATCAATCTGCGCGGCGGCGCCTTCCGCAGCGTTTTCACCTTCACCGCCGACCACTGGCGCCGCCAGCCGTTCCGGCTCGCCCTGATCGTCGGCGCGGTGCTGGTCGCCACGCTGGCCGACGTGCTGACCCCGCTCTATTCCGGGCGGCTGGTCGACGCCATCGCGCAAGGTGCAGCCGGCGACGTCGTCGCCTGGAATGCGGCCGTCGCCGCCTTCTCGACGCTGATCGCGCTGGCCTTCGGCGCCGTCGTCTTCCGCCACATCGCCTTCATGGGCATCATCGCGCTCACGCTGAAGATGATGTCGGACATCGCGGCCGACGCCTTTCATCGCGTCCAGCGTTTTTCGACCGACTGGCACGCCAACAGCTTTGCCGGCTCCACGGTGCGCAAGGTGACGCGCGGCCTGTGGGCGCTCGACCTGCTGAACGACACGATCCTGGTGGCGCTGCTGCCGTCGCTGGTCATGCTGGTCGGCTCGACCCTGCTGCTCGGCTGGTACTGGCCGCTGATGGGGCTGATCGTCGCCGTCGGCTCGCTCGTCTACATCGCCGTCACCGTGTCGCTGACGCTGGGCTATGTCGCGCCGGCGGCGAGCCTCGCCAACAGCTGGGACACCAGGCTGGGCGGTGCGCTCGCCGACGCGGTCAGCTGCAACGCCGTGGTCAAGGGTTTTGGCGCCGAGGACCGCGAGGACCGGCGGCTGGCGAAGATCGTCGACAAATGGCGGCTGCGCACCGACCGCACCTGGGTGCGCGGCACCTGGAGCGGCACGGCGCAGGGCGTCACGCTGCTCGTGCTCCGGGCCGCCGTGGTCGGCTTCACGCTCTTCCTGTGGTCGCGCGGCCAGGCGAGTGCCGGCGACGTCGCCTTCGTGCTCACCGCCTTCTTCGTGCTGCAGGGCTATCTGCGCGACGTCGGCATGCATGTGCGCAACGTGCAGCGCTCGGTGAACGACATGGAGGAACTGGTCGACATCCACGACCAGCCGCTCGGCATCGTCGACAGGCCCGGCGCCAAACCGATCCGCATCGGCGCGGGCCGCATCGACTTCGAGAACGTCACCTTCCACTACGGAAACCACCGGCTGCCGCTGTACAGGGATTTCTCGGTGACGATTCCCGCCGGCGAGCGGGTCGGGCTGGTCGGCCATTCCGGCTCAGGCAAGACCACCTTCGTCAAGCTGATCCAGCGGCTCTACGACCTGAACGCCGGCCGCATCGTCATCGACGGGCAGGACATCGCCGAGGTCACGCAGTCGTCGCTGCGCAGCCAGATCGCCATCGTCCAGCAGGAGCCGATCCTGTTTCACCGCTCGCTGGCGGAAAACATCGCCTATGCGCGCCCCGGCGCCACGCAGGCCGAGATCGAGGCGGCGGCGAAGCTTGCCAGCGCGCACGACTTCATTGCGCGCCTGCCGAAAGGCTACGGCACGCTGGTGGGCGAGCGCGGCGTAAAACTGTCGGGCGGCGAGCGCCAGCGCGTGGCGATCGCCCGCGCCTTCCTGGCCGACGCGCCGATCCTGATCCTCGACGAGGCGACGTCCAGCCTCGATTCGGAATCGGAGGTGCTGATCCAGCAGGCGATGGAGCGGCTGATGGTGGGGCGCACGACGCTGGTCATCGCCCACCGGCTGTCGACGGTCAGGGCGCTCGACCGGCTGCTGGTGTTCGACGCCGGCCGCATCGCCGAGGAAGGCAGCCACGAGGCGCTGATCCGCCGCGACGGCGGCATCTACCGCCGGCTGTTCGAGCGCCAGGCGCTGGAGCTGACCCGGGGGCTGATGTGAGACGGGGAGAGGGGGTGCTCATTCTACCCCCCGCATCCTTCCAGCCATCGATCGAGAAGAGATCGTACCTTTCCCGAGGAAGGCTCTTGGCTGCGGCGCGGATGCCCCCTCTCCCCGTTTTTCACGGCTATCGGATTCACACATCTCACCGTGCGAACGAGACGGGTTGGTATCGGCAGGCGACAAATTCTGTGGAGACTTTGTTATCACCACCGTCGAGGCATGGATTCCCGACACTCTCCGCTCGCTTCGCTCGCTCACGAGGTCGGGAATGACGACATCACTGAAGCCCCAGCCAGTCGCCAACGCCGGAGATTGGCGGAAGCGGATCATGATTGTCGTCATTCCCGACCTCGTGAGCGAGCGAAGCGAGCGGAGAGTGTCGGGAATCCATGCCTCGACGGTGGCGAAGCCAGAGGCGGTCACGGCAATCGGCTCTTGGCATCGCCCGTCGCCAGCGAAATGTGTGAATGCCGACAGGTCCTTCACGGGGAGAGGGTAAGGGTGAGGGGCTGCGCAATCTTCGAGGTCAGGGCCGTCCCCTCATCTGCCTGCCGGCATCTTCTCCCCGTGAAGAACGGGGAGAAGAGCGCCTGCAACAGCCTCTACCCCCTCAAAATGCCCCGCCCGGCATAACGCGCCTGCTTGCCCAGTTCCTCCTCGATGCGGATGAGCTGGTTGTATTTCGCGGTGCGGTCGGAGCGGGCCAGCGAGCCGGTCTTGATCTGCCCGCAATTGGTGGCCACCGCCAGGTCGGCGATGGTCGAATCCTCGGTCTCGCCCGAGCGGTGCGACATGACGGCCGTATAGCCCGCCTTGTGTGCGGTCTCGACCGCATCGAGGGTCTCCGACAGCGAGCCGATCTGGTTGACCTTGACCAGGATCGAGTTGGCAACGCCCATCTTGATGCCGTCGCGCAGCCGCGCCGTGTTGGTGACGAACAGATCGTCGCCGACCAGCTGCGCCTTCTTGCCGATCAGGTCGGTCAGGATTTTCCAGCCTTCCCAGTCGTCCTCGGCAAGACCGTCCTCGATCGAGATGATCGGATAGTCGGCGGCGAGTTTTGCCAGATACTTCGCCTGCGCCTTGGGATCGCGGGTCTTCTTCTCGCCCTCATAGACGTAGTTGCCGTCCTTGAAGAACTCGGTGGCCGCGCAATCGAGCGCCAGCGCCACCTCCTCGCCCGGCTTGAAGCCGGCCTTCTCGATCGAGCCCATGACGAAGTCGAGTGCTGCCTGCGCGCTCTTCAGATTGGGGGCGAAACCGCCCTCGTCGCCGACATTGGTGTTGTGGCCGGCTTCCTTCAGGCCCTTCTTCAGCGTGTGGAATATCTCCGAGCCCCAGCGCACGGCCTCGCGCAGCGACGGCGCGCCGACCGGCATGATCATGAACTCCTGGAAGTCGATCGGATTGTCGGCGTGGGCGCCGCCGTTGATGATGTTCATCATCGGCACCGGCAGCACGTGGGCGGAAGCGCCGCCGACATAACGGTAGACCGGCAGGTCGGAGGCTTCGGCGGCGGCGCGGGCGACCGCCAGCGACACGCCGAGGATGGCGTTGGCGCCGAGCCGGCCCTTGTTGGGCGTGCCGTCGAGCTCGATCATGGTGGCGTCGATGGCGATCTGGCTCTCCGCCTCCATGCCGCCGATCGCCTCGAATATCTCGCCGTTGACGGCTTCCACGGCACGCTCGACGCCCTTGCCAAGATAGCGGGCGCCGCCGTCGCGCAGTTCGACCGCCTCATGCGCGCCGGTCGAGGCGCCGGAGGGGACCGCGGCGCGGCCCATCGACCCGTCCTCCAGCACCACGTCCACCTCGACGGTCGGGTTGCCGCGGCTGTCGAGAATCTCGCGGCCGATGATGTCGACGATCGCCGTCATGAAGTCCCTCCGGATTGGATCGATTGAATTTTCGCGCCCGTCTTAGCCAAAGTGCTGCAAAAGGCAATGTGGAGCGGAGACGGCAGCCTACTTTCTTTATGCGACAGCCCGCTCACACGGGGCCGCGAACGGAAGAAGGAATGGCCGCAAGCTCCGCCGTCACAGCGGCACGACGTGCCCCTCGGACAGGGTGACGCGGCGGTCCATGCGGCGCGCCAGCTCGTGGTTGTGGGTGGCGATCAGCGCCGCCAGGCCGGACTGGCGCACCAGCGCCGACAGCGCGTCGAACACGTAGGAGGCCGTCGTCGGGTCGAGATTGCCGGTCGGCTCGTCGGCAAGCAGCACCAGCGGCGCATTGGCGACGGCCCGCGCGATCGCCACGCGCTGCTGCTCGCCGCCCGACAGCTCCGCCGGCCGGTGCTCGGCGCGCTTGGCGATCTGCATGTAGTCGAGCAGTTGCATGGCGCGTGCCCGCGCCTCGGTCGCCGGCAGCCCCTTCACCAGCTGCGGCATCATGATGTTCTCCACCGCCGAGAACTCCGGCAGCAGGTGATGGAACTGGTAGACGAAGCCGATGTCGTTGCGGCGGATGGCCGTCCGCTCGTCGTCGGAGAGCCGCCCGCAGGCGCGGCCCGCCAGCATGACGTCGCCGGCGTCCGGCCGCTCGAGCAGGCCGGCGGTGTGCAGCAGCGTCGACTTGCCGGTGCCGGACGGTGCGACCAGCGCCACCATCTCGCCGCGATGCAGCGAGAAATCGACGCCGTTGAGGATGGTCAGCTTGCGCTGGCCCTGCACGTAGTGGCGCTCGACCGCCTTCAGTTCGATGACGACGTCGGCAGCCATGTCATTCGTACCGCAGCGCTTCGACCGGATCGAGCCGCGCGGCGCGCCAGGCCGGAAAGATGGTCGCTATGAAGGAGAGCACCAGCGCCATCAGGACGACGGTCATCGTCTCGCTGAGGTCCATGCGGGCCGGCAGCTGGCTGAGGAAATAGAGTTCCGGGCTGAACAGCTCGGTGCCGGAGAGCCAGGAGAAGAACTGCCTGATCTTCTCGACGTTCAGGCAGACCACGACGCCGAGCACCACGCCGGCGACGGTGCCGGCGACGCCGATCGCCGCACCCGTCATCAGGAAGATGCGCAGGATGGCGCCGCGCGTGGCGCCCATGGTGCGCAGGATGGCGATGTCGTGCCCCTTGTCCTTCACCAGCATGATCAGGCCGGAGATGATGTTGAGCGCCGCCACCAGCACGATCAGCGTAAGAATCATGAACATGACGTTGCGCTCGACCTGCAGCGCCGAGAAGAAGGTCTGGTTGCGCTGGCGCCAGTCGGACAGGTAGACGGGGCGCCCCGCCGCCTCCTCGATCTGCGGCTTCAGCGCGTCGACGCCGTCCGGGTTGTCGACGAAGATTTCGATGGTCTGCGCCTGCCGCTCCAGGTTGAAATAGAGCTGCGCCTCGCCGAGCGGCATGAAGATGATCGAGGAATCGTATTCCGACATGCCCACTTCGAAGATCGCCGTCACCGGATAGGTCTTTACCCGCGGCGTGGTGCCGAATGGCGTGGCGTCGCCTTCCGGCGAGACCAGCGTGATCGTGTCGCCGAGCACCAGGCCGAGATTGTCGGCCATGCGCTGGCCGATGGCGACGCCCTCGCCTGTGTCGAAGCCGACCAGCGAGCCCTGGCGGATGTTGTTGGCGACCAGCGTGATCCTGGCGAGATCGGCGCCGCGCATGCCGCGCACCAGCGCGCCGCTGCCGGGGCCGGCGATGCCGGAGGCCAGCACCTGCCCGTCGATCATCGGGATGGCGTAGCGGACGCCCGGCACGCCGTCGATGCGCGTGGCGATGGCTTCGTAGTCGTCGAGCGGCAGGTCGACCGGCGACAGGATGACATGGCCGTTGATGCCGAGGATGCGGGTGAGCAGCTCGGCGCGGAAGCCGTTCATGACGGCCATGACGATGATCAGCGTCGCCACGCCCAGCATGATGCCGAAGAAGGAGATGGAGGCGATGACCGAGATCACCGTCTCCTTGCGGCGCGAGCGCAGATAGCGCCAGGCGACCATGCGCTCGAAGGGCGAGAACGCCCCGGCCCCGGCCGATGCGACGGCCGACTTCTTGTCCGTCATGCCGGCTTGCCCGAAAGCCGCGCCGCCACCTCGGCGAGCGGCACGGTGCTGCGCTCGCCGGTCGCCCGGTTCTTGATCTCGGCCTCGCCGCTCGCCGCGCCGCGCGGGCCGACGATCACCTGCCAGGGCAAGCCGACCAGGTCGGCGGTCGCGAATTTTCCGCCCGGCCGCTGGTCGGTGTCGTCGTAGAGCACGTCGCGGCCCGCCGCCGTCAGCGCCGCGTAGAGGCCGTCGCAGGCGCTGTCGCAATCGGCGTCGCCGGCCTTCATGTTGATCAGCGCCACGTCGAAGGGCGCCACCGATTCCGGCCAGATGATGCCGTTCTCGTCATGGCTCGCCTCGATGATGGCCGCGATCAGGCGCGACGGGCCGATGCCGTAGGAGCCCATCGAGACGAAATGGTCCTTGCCGTCCGGCCCCGCCACCTTGGCACCCATCGGCTTCGAGTATTTTTCGCCGAAATGAAAAATATGGCCAACCTCGATGCCGCGCGCCGACAGCCGTTCGGCCTCGGGTATCCGCTCCCACGCGGCCTCGTCATGCATCTCGTCGGTCGCCGCGTAGGGCGTCGTCCACTCCTTGACGATGCGGCCGATCTCGGCGTCGTCGCTGAAGTCGGTATCCTCGCCGGGGACCGGCAGCGACAGGAAATCGCGCTGGCAGAAGACCTGGCTCTCGCCGGTGTCGGCCAGGATGATGAACTCGTGGCTGAGGTCGCCGCCGATCGGGCCGGTGTCGGCGCGCATCGGGATCGCCTGCAGCCCCAGCCGCGTGAACGTCCTGAGATAGGACACGAACATGCGGTTGTAGGCCGCCCTGGCGCTCGCGTAGTCGAGGTCGAAGGAATATGCGTCCTTCATGAGGAATTCTCTGCTGCGCATCACGCCGAAGCGCGGCCGTACCTCGTCGCGATACTTCCACTGGATATGGTAAAGATTGAGCGGCAGGTCCTTGTACGACTTGACGTAGGAGCGGAAGATTTCCGTCACCATCTCCTCGTTGGTCGGGCCGAACAGCATGTCGCGGTCCTGGCGGTCCTTGATGCGCAGCATCTCCTTGCCGTAGTCGTCGTAGCGGCCGCTCTCGCGCCACAACTCGGCCGACTGGATCGTCGGCATCAGGATCTCCAGCGCCCCGGCGCGATCCTGCTCCTCGCGCACGATGCGGCACACCTTGTCGAGCACCCGCTTGCCCAGCGGCAGCCAGGAGAAGCTGCCCTGCCCCTGCTGGCGGATCATGCCGGCGCGCAGCATCAGCCGGTGCGACACGATCTCGGCCTCGCGGGGCGTTTCTTTGAGGATCGGCAGGAAATAGCGCGACAGCCGCATGAAAGGTCCGTTGGTGCTGGAAAGGCGCCGGAATCGGCGGCAGGCGGGAGGGTCTGCACGCGCTTCATAGCGATTTCATGACAGGAAGAAAACCCGGCCGTCCGAAGCGCTCCGCCGGCCCTCGGGACAACTGTCTTTTTTTCGTGCAAGGAATGCCGTTCTATTGTGCAGTGCAGCACATCAAAGGCTGTTTCCCGTCAAAATTTTCCGTGACAATTTGTCCTCCCTTGTTCTAAGGTGCCTCCACATAACCGAGAAGGCGATGAGCAATTCGCTTTCCTACGCGGTCAAGTCTTGGGAGGATGCGATCTAGGCGCGAGAAATTGCTGCCGCCGGACACCGGAAAGCAGATCGGACGCGTTAAAATTGCAAGGCCTTGTGCCTTGCATTTTTTTTGTGCAGATTTTTCAGCTACTTTTGACGGAACGCGGAGAAACGACGTGCGCGCGGCCGCGAGAGGCGGCGGCATTTCCCGTCGCACCGTATCCGTGTCCGAGCCGAAACGAAGTGCTGTGGCCCCGCGAAAGGCGGCCGCTTCGCGGCTCGTGAGCCGGCTGTCGATTTGCCGCGTGCCCGACTGGCCTCGCCCTTCGGCCTCGCCTGCCGCGGCGCATCAAAAAAGCGGGGACGACGCCCCGCTTCTTCCTGTATCGCCCGTTTGCGTCGATGTCAGTTGGCTGTCTTCGCCTTGTCCTGCTCTTCCTTGAGCTTCTTGGCGAAGTCCTCGTTGTTCTTCGACACGAATTCCTGGAGCTTCTTCTGGCGGTCCTCGATGTCGGACTGCTGCAGCGGCGCGCCGTCATAGGCGCCGGTGAAGCCCTGCAGCGACACCTTCACCGGATTGGGCTGGTTCTGGAAGTTGACGGAGGTCAGCGTGAGCTCCGAGCCCTTCTTGAAGTTGCCGACGAGCTGGTCGGAAAGCTGGACCTCGGCGACGCAGCGGTCCGGGAAGCAGATGACGTAGTCGAGCTTCTGCGCCTTGCCGTTGTCGACCTGCAAGCCGATGCCGGGCGGCACGAGGCGCCCGGTCGGCACGGTCACCTGGAAGACCTTGCGGTTGATCTTGCCCTTCAGCTCGATCAGGCTGATGCCGGTCACCAATTGTCCGTTGGACGCGGTGATGATGTTCTGCACGTTGCAGATGTCGACTTCCTCCTGCTTCGTGCAGGCCTTGAACCAGCCCTGCGGAAGCTGCTGCTGCTGAGCCGACGCCGGGGCAAGACCCGTGGCGAGCAACCCGACGACGCCTGCGGACAGCACCGAAAGACGGAACCTGTCGGTTTTCGAGCTCGTCATCTTGACCTTTCCTCTCAATGATCCGGAACGGCGTGAAGCGCCGTGTATGGCGGCTACCTGTTGCGCAAATGCGGCAACAGCATGACTCGGGCACGCCTGTACAGCCGTCGGCGCCGTAAATCCAGCCTCGGAGCGCAACAAACGCGCGGGGCCAGCCAGGAAGGCGCCGCCTCCGAGCACCGGCCAACCGGCCCCATATTAACGACATCATGGTAGTGTGGAACACGAATCATCGTGATCCCTGCGGATTTCCGCCATGCGACGTCCCCTTCTCGCGCTCTGCGCAGCGCTTGCCGCCATTGCCATGCCGGCGTCCGCCGTGGCGGAGCCGAAGCACGCCATCGCCATGCAGGGCGAGCCGGCCCTGCCCGCCGATTTCACGCATTTCCCCTATGCCGATCCCGACGCGCCGAAGGGCGGCGGCATCACCTATTGCGTGGTCGGCAGCTTCGACAACCTCAACCCGTTCATCATCAGGAGCCTGCGCACCACGGCGCGCGGCGTGATCGACACGATCTACGGCAACCTCGTCTTCGAGCCGCTGATGCAGCGCAACCTGGGCGAGCCGTTCTCGCTCTACGGCCTGCTGGCTGAATCGGTCGACATCACGCCCGACCGCAAGGTGGCGACCTTCAATCTCGATGCGAAGGCAAAATGGTCGGACGGCCGCCCGGTGACGCCGGAAGACGTCATCTTCACCTACGAGGTCTTCACGGAAAAGGGCCGGCCGCCCTACAGCGACCGGATGAAGGGCATCGCCAGGCTGGAGAAGACCGGCCCGCTGTCGGTGCGCTTCACCTTCAACGACCGGGCCGACCGCGAATTCCCGCTGATCGTCGCGATGACGCCGATCCTGCCGAAGCACGGCTTCGACAAGGAGACGTTCGACCACACCACCCTCGACCCGATCGTCGGCAGCGGGCCCTACACCATCGACAAGGTCGTTGCCGGCCAGCGCATCGTCTACAAGCGCAACCCCGGCTACTGGGCGCGCGACCTGCCTTCCAAGCGCGGCTTCGACAATTTCGACAGCATCGCCATCGAGTATTTCCTCAACGAGAACTCGCTGTTCGAGGCGTTCAAGAAGGGCATCTGCTCGGTCTATCCCGTCGCCGACCCGCTCAAGCTGAAGCGCGACTTCGACTTCCCCGCGCTCAAGGACGGCCGCGCCACCGTCGGCGAGTTCACCATGGGCGTGCCGCCGGTGGTCACCGGCTTCCTGTTCAACACGCGGCTGCCGAAATTTTCCGACCCGCGCGTGCGCCGGGCGCTGGCCATGCTGTACGACTTCGAATGGGTGAACAAGAACATGTTCGACGGCCGCTACGACCGGCTGGCGAGCTATTGGCAGAATTCGGAACTCTCGGCACTCGGCCGGCCGGCCGACGACAGGGAAAAGGCCCTTCTCGCCCCCTACCCCGACGCAGTGATGCCCGAGGTGATGGACGGAAGCTGGCGGCCGGCCGTGACCGACGGCTCGGGGCGCGACCGCAAGGCGCTGAAGGCGGCGCTCGACCTGCTGAAGACGGCGGGCTATCGGCTCGACGGTGCCGCGCTCGTCGGCCCCGACGGCCAGCCGCTCGCCTTCGAGATCCTGACCTCCTCCGACAGCGAGCAGCGGCTTGCCGCCGTCTACCAGCGCACATTGGCCAGGATCGGCATCGGCGTCTCGATCCGCACGCTGGAGGCCGACCAGATCCAGATGCGCAAGCAGCGTTTCAATTTCGACGTGCTGATCGGCGCCACCGGCTTCCTCGGATCGCTGTCGCCGGGCATCGAGCAGACTTTCCGCTGGGGCTCGGAATCGGCCAATGTCGAGGGCTCGTTCAACCTTGCGGGGGTGGCGGACCCGGCCATCGACGCGACGATGCAGGCCATGCTCAACGCCCGCGACAAGGACGACTACGTCGCCGCGGTCAGGGCGCTCGACCGGCTGCTGATCTCGGGCGCCTACATGGTGCCGATGCAGTACAATCCAAAACAGTATCTCGCCTACTGGACCTATCTGGAACACCCGGCCGAAACGTCGCTCTACGGCTACCAGTTGCCGACATGGTGGCGGAAGCCTAACTGAAGGTACGAGCACCCAACTGAAACCGGAGACATTCGATGAGCGAACGGCAGTCCGTAACCGTCGACGTGGTGTCCGACGTCGTCTGTCCCTGGTGCTATGTCGGCCAGAAGCGTCTGGAAAGCGCGATCGCCGGCCTGGCCGACATCGACGTCACGGTGAACTGGCGGCCGTTCCAGCTCGACCCCACCGTTCCGCCGGAAGGCACGGATCGCAGGCAGTACATGCTGGCGAAGTTCGGCAGCGAGGAGCGCATCCGCCAGATCCACCAGCGCATCGAGCCGCTGGGCGAGGCCGAGGGCATATCCTTCGCCTTCGACGCCATAAAGGTGGCGCCCAACACCCTCGACGCGCACCGCCTCATCCGCTGGGCCGCCAGCGGCGCGCCGGACGCGCAGAACCGCCTCGTCAAGCGGGTGTTCGCCCTTTATTTCGAGGAAGGCGGCAACATCGGCGACCACGCCGTGCTGGTGCAGGCCGCACGCGAGGCCGGCATGGACGCCGCCGTCGTCGAGGCGATGCTGGCCACCGACGCCGACCGCGAGGCTGTGGAGACGGAGGTGGCGACGGCTTCGAGTATGGGCATCACCGGCGTGCCCTGCTTCCTGCTCGACAGCCGCTATGCGGTGATGGGCGCGCAGGAGACGGAAACGCTGGCGGATGCGATCCGGCAGGTGGCGGCGGAGAAGGGGAAGGCTTCCCTTGGACAGTCGTCCACGCCATAATGCAGCGATGACGCAGCTTTTCGACCGCGCGGTAGAGGCCGCCCGCAATCTCCCTGCATCGGTTCAGGACGACATTGCCCGCCTTGTCCTCGAGTTGGCCGGCGAAGAACAACCGCCAGTTCAGCTCACGGGCGAGGAAGAGGCATCCCTGTCCGAATCGCTGGCGCAAGCAGCTCGCCGTGAATTCGCGAGCGAGGATGAGGTACGCGCCATCTGGGCGAAATACGGGCTGTGAGGCTTCGCTACACACCAAGAGCAGCCGCCGAACTCGTCCGCATCTCGCCTACATAGATAAACAATCGCCCCAAGGCGCGCGACGCGTATAGCGGCGTATTCAAGTGATCCTCGACCTTCTGGTCCAGCAGCCTCACAGCGGGCGACGGACAACCAATCGTCGCCTGCGACGCATCACAGCGACGCCCTACCCCTATCTCATCTTCTACGAAGTGACGGATCAGGAAGTCATTATAGTCGGCGTGCGGCATGGCGCCCGCGAGCCGAAATCCATGCCGCGGTGACGGCAGACGCTTGTCCGTGCTGCCCGGTGACGAGCCGTCCCGGCAACTCATGCCAGGCTCGCTCCTGGCTGCCATTGTCAGTATTTGTCAGGATTATTTTCCCCGAATTTATCCCCGCCCCTCCCTGCCGGAGCGATACTTTCGCCGCCCGTGCTGGAAAGGAGCGGCGATGGACTGGACCGTGGCAATCGAGAGAAATCGCGAGGCGCTGAAGCGTATCCTCGCCATGCTCGTCGCAATGGCCGGGTTGGACTCCAGGGAACTCGGGGGACAGTTCATTTTCTTTCGGCGGAAAGGCGGCAGCAGTGAAGAGGTGGCGCGGGCCGAAAAAAGTGAACTGTCCCCGGCACTGTCCCCTTCCCTTACCCTGCCGCGCCGCCTCCACCGGGCCGTGGTCAAATTGCTGCATCCGGCCGAGGCGGCGGTGCGGCGGCTGGTCATCGTGGCGGCGCGCGGCCTGGTCGTGGCCTTGCCGGCGCCGTGCCCGCGCAAGCCGAAATCGGCGATGCCGCGCAAGGCCGGTCGTCCCGGCGTGCCGCCGCCTGCGCAAAACTCCGCACGGCGTGTCCCGTCGTTGCCCCTGCTCGATCCGCTGCGCATGCCCCGGCCCTGGAGCGGCCGCGCCTGGTGGGTTCCCAGGAGCGTGCCGCGCATCTCCTTTCCCGGCTACAGCAAGCCGTTCCGCATCCCGCCGCCGCCGTCGCCCGACGACCCCGTGAGCGCGACGCGCCTCGTCCTGCGGCTGCAGGCGCTGGCCGCCGCGCTCGACGACCTGCCGGGCCAGGCAAGACGTTTCGCCCGCTGGCGGGCGCGCCACGACGCCGCCCTCGCGCAAGAGCGGGAAACCGGCACGCGCCGGCTTCGCCGGACAAGGCCGCTGAAGCCCGGCCGGCCGCCGGGCTGGCGGCGAAAGCCCGACCACGAGGTGCGCGAAGTGCTGAACGAGCTGCACGGGCTTGCCTTCGACGCCTTGCAGCGCCCCGCACGTCGTGACGGCACCTCGGTCGGCCCGAGAAGCGAAGCATAAGCGGCCGGCGCGGATTTTTTCGCGGTCTGGCGGCGATAGGTGCTGTCCGGCAGTGCCGTTTTGGTTGGCGGGCTGGTCAAACCTGGCTGGTGACAATCGGCCTTCGGCGTAACGACCCCCGACCCGAAGACTTGACTTCAATGCCCGCGAGCCGCGTCAAGCCGCCTTCGTCGCCAGCCTCGCCAGCTGCGTCATCACCACGGCCGAGCCGGCGAGACGCTTGTCGGCGTTTGGCCAGTCGCGGATGAAGACCACGCTCTGGTCCGGCCGGATCTTCGCCATCGAGCCCTGCTCGCCGATATAGCGCACCAGACCGGCCGGATCGGCGAATTCGCGCTTGCGGAAATGGATGACCACGCCCTTCGGCCCGGCATCCAGCTTCTCGACATTGGCTTTCCGGCACAGCCCCTTGATGAAGACGATCTTCATCAGGTGCTCGACCTCCTGCGGCAGCGGCCCGAAACGGTCGATCAGCTCGGCGGCGAAGCCGTCGATTTCTTCCGGCGTGTCGAGATCGGCCAGGCGGCGGTAGAGCGCCAGCCTGAGCTGCAGGTCGGGCACGTAGCCTTCCGGGATCATCACAGCCGTGCCGATGGCGATCTGCGGCGACCAGTCGCCGTCCGACACCTCGCCGGTGCCGCGGATCTCCGCGACCGCCTCCTCAAGCATCTGCTGGTAGAGCTCGAAGCCGACCTCCTTGATGTGGCCGGATTGCTCCTCGCCGAGCAGATTGCCGGCGCCGCGGATGTCGAGATCGTGGCTGGCGAGCTGAAAGCCGGCGCCGAGCGTGTCCAGCGATTGCAGCACCTTCAGCCGCCGGTCAGCGGTGTCTGTGAGCTTCCGGTTGGCCGGCAGCGTGAACAGCGCATATGCGCGCGTCTTGGAGCGTCCGACGCGGCCGCGCAGCTGGTAGAGCTGGGAGAGGCCGAACATGTCGGCGCGGTGCACGATCAGCGTGTTGGCGGTCGGGATGTCCAGCCCGGATTCGACGATGGTCGTCGACAGCAGCACGTCGTACTGGCCGTCGTAGAAGGCGTTCATGATGTCGTCGAGCTCGCCCGGCGGCATCTGGCCGTGCGCGGTCGCGACCTTCAGCTCCGGCACCGACGAATGCAGGAACTCGCGGATTTCGGGAAGATCGGAAATGCGCGGCACGACATAAAAACTCTGGCCGCCGCGATAGCGCTCGCGCAGCAGCGTCTCGCGGATGACCAGCGGGTCGAAGGGCGAGATGAAGGTGCGCACCGCCAGCCGATCGACCGGCGGCGTGGCGATCAGCGACAACTCGCGCACGCCGGTGAGCGCCAGCTGCAGGGTGCGCGGGATCGGCGTCGCCGACAGCGTCAACACATGCACGTCGCTCTTGAGCTCCTTCAGCCGCTCCTTGTGTTTGACGCCGAAATGCTGCTCCTCGTCGATGATCAGCAGGCCGAGCCGCTTGAAGCTGATCGACGAGCCGAGCAGCGCATGCGTGCCGACGACGATGTCGACGCTGCCGTCGGCTATGCCTTTCTTGGTCTCCGCAAGTTCTTTCGCCGGCACCATGCGCGAGGCCTGGCGGACGACCAGCGGCAGGCCGGAGAAGCGCTGCGTGAAGGTCTTGAAATGCTGGCGCGACAGCAGCGTGGTCGGCACCACGACGGCGACCTGGAAGCCCTCCATGGCCGCCAGGAAGGCGGCGCGCAGCGCCACCTCGGTCTTGCCGAAGCCGACGTCGCCGCAGATCAGCCGGTCCATCGGCTTGCCGGCGGCAAGGTCGTCCATGACCGCGTCGATGGCGCGCTGCTGGTCGTCGGTCTCCTCGTAGGGGAAACGCGCGGCGAACTCGCCATAGACGCCGGCCGGCGGGTTGAACGCCGGCGCGCCGCGCATCTGCCGCTCGGCGGCGAGGTTTATGAGCTGGCCGGCCATCTCCAGCAGGCGGCGCTTGAGCTTGGCCTTGCGCGCCTGCCACGAGCCGCCGCCGAGCTTGTCGAGAGAAGCCTCGGAGCCGTCCGAGCCGTAGCGCGACAGGAGCTCGATGTTTTCCACCGGCAGGAACAGCCGGTCGTCGCCGGCATAGTGCAGCTCCAGACAGTCGTGCGGCGCGCCGAGCGCCTCGATGGTCTTCAGCCCGACGAAACGGCCGATGCCGTGCTGGGCGTGCACGACGATGTCGCCCGCCGACAGCGACGAGGCCTCGGCGATGAAGTCGGCGGCGCGCTTGCGCTTGTGCCGGCGGACAAGGCGGTCGCCGAGAATGTCCTGCTCGGCGATGAGGGCGAAAGCGTCGGTCTCGAAGCCGGATTCGAGCGGCAGCACCGTCAGGCCCGCCTGCCCGGCCGAGAGCTTCTCGACATCGGCCAGCGTCGCCACCGGCTTCAGGTTGCCGAGCCCATGCTCGCCGAGAATCTGCGCCAGCCGGTCGCGCGAGCCCTCGGTCCAGCCGGCGACGACCACCTTGCGTCGGTCGGCGCGCAGCGCGGCGATGTGATCGACGGCGGCCTGGAAGACGTTGGCGTTGGGGTCGGCGCGCTCCAGCTCGAAGCCGCGACCCTGGCGCGAGCCGGCATGCAGCACCTGGCGGCCGCCGGCGTCCGGCGCGGCGAAGGGCGTGAACTCCGCCGTCAGCCGGTCGGGCAAGGCGGCGGCGACGTCGTCGGGCGTCAGATACATCAGCGCCGGCGGCACCGGGCGGTAGGGCACGGCGTCCTTCATCGCCCCGGCGACTTGGCCGTGGCGGGCCTGGTAATAGTCCTCGATCAAGGTATGGCGCTCGCCGATCGCCTCGCGCGCCAGATGGTCGAAGACGAAGGGCGCGTCCGGCACATAGTCGAACAGCGTCTCCAGGCGATCGTAGAAGAAGGGCAGCCAGTGCTCCATGCCGGCGAAACGGCGGCCCTCGCTGACGGCCGCATAGAGCGCGTCGTCGCGGTTCGGCGCGCCGAAGGCCTCGATATAGCTGCGGCGGAAGCGGCTGATGGTCTCGGCCGTCAGCGCCACCTCGCTCATCGCCTGCAGCACGATCTCGGTGCGCTGGCCGGTGGTGCGCTGGGTGGCGACGTCGAAGGCGCGGATCGAATCCAGCGTGTCGCCGAAGAAGTCGAGGCGCAGCGCGTCGGGCGCGCCGGGCGCGAACAGGTCGAGGATGCCGCCGCGGACCGCATATTCGCCGACTTCTCGGACGGTCGCGACGCGGTCGAAGCCCGACGTCTCCAGCCGCTCGATCAGCGCCTTCATGTCGACCTGGTTGCCGGTCCTGGCGCGGAACGTCTGCGCTTCGACGACGGCGCGAGGCGGCATGCGCTGCACCAGCGCGTTCGCCGTCGTCAGGATCACGGCGCGGTGCGGGCTCTTGGCAAGTGCGGCCATGGCGGTCATCGCCTCGACGCGGCGCGCCGTCGCATCGGCTCCGGGCGAGACGCGGTCGTAGGGCAGGCAGTCCCAGGCCGGGAATTCCAGCACCGGCAGGTCCGGCGCGGCAAAGGCAAGCGCATCGGCGATCATCGGCAGGCGTTGGCCGTCGCGCGCCACGAAGACGACGGGACCATCCGGCGCGGCTTCCGCCGACAGGGTGGCGAGGGCGAAGGCCTCAAAACCTTCGGCGACGCCGTCGATCATGACGGCGCCGGTGCGGTCTTTGCGCAGGCCGAGTTTTTCGATCAGGGGCATGGCTTATCGGAACGTCATCGCCTGGCGAAAGGCGACGATCTTTTGCAGGATTTCGCTTTGGAGCCTGTCCGGCACCGGCTGCTCTCCGGTGATCGAGGGCAGGAGCACGGTGTCGGGAATGTCGAGAAGTCCCTCATATTGGTCGAGTTCGGCCTCGGTCAAGGCATCGATGCGGGCATCGGCGAACGAGCCGAGGATCAGGTCGGTCTCGCGCATGCCTCGATGCCATGAGCGGAACAGCAGCTTTCGCCGGCGGGGATCCAGATCGTGGCTGGAGCGTGTGGTTCCGGTCATCGGGGCGCCCTGTGCAGAGCGGCGCATATAGCGTGGATAGACGATGGTGTCAGCCTTGCGCTGTCAGCAGTGAAGCCTAACATCCAGGCGGTGAACCGCTTTCGTGTGAATATCGCGCCTTGTCGCACCCCCCTCTGTCCTGAGCCCGTCAAATGGGCCGGACATCTCCCCCGCAAGGGGGGAGATTGGCCGTGGCCGCGCCGCCGCTTTACCCTCCCCCTTGTGGGGAGGGTCGGGCCGCAGGCCCGGGGTGGGGGTCAACAAGGGCATGCTGCCGTCTCCCCCACCCCGATCCGCTTCGCGGATCGACCCTCCCCCCCAGGGGGAGGGTGAAGATGCGCCCTTCCCTGCTCGATCCGCTGTTCGTCCCCATCACCTCGCTCGACGGCGTCGGTCCTAAGATCGGCGCTCTCATCGAGAACGTGGTGCCGGCCGACCTGACTGCACGGCCGGCACGCGCCGGCGACCTTCTCTTCACCTTGCCCAACAGCATCATCGACCGCCGCAACCGGCCGGGCGTGGCTCTGGCGCCGCAGGGCGCCATCGTCACGCTGGAGCTGCGCGTCGACCGGCACCAGCCGCCGCCGCGCGGACACCGCTCCGTGCCCTACCGCGTCTATGCCTTCGACGAGACGGGCGAGATCGCGCTGACCTTCTTCCACGCCAACGCCGCCTGGCTGGAACGCAGCCTGCCGATCGGCGGGGACGTGGTGGTGAGCGGCCGCATGGACTGGTTCAACGGCCGCCCTTCCATGGTGCATCCCGACCACATCGCGACGGCCGGCCAGACGGAAAACCTGCCGCTGGTCGAGCCGGTCTATCCGCTGACCGCCGGACTGCATGCCAAGGTGCTGCGCCGCGCCATCGGCCAGGCGCTGGCGCGCCTGCCGGAGCTGCCGGAGTGGCAGGACCCGGACGTGCTCAGGCGTCAGACGTTTCCGAGCTTCGCCGAGGCGCTGCGGCGCATCCACAATCCCGCCGAGCCGATCGACGTCTCGCCGGAGGCAACGGCGTGGCGGCGGCTCGCCTATGACGAGATCCTTGCCGGCCAGGTGTCGCTGGCGCTGGTGCGCGCCAATGTCCACAAGCGCGCCGGCCGGCCGCTCGTCGGCGACGGCACCCGCATCGCCGCCCTGCGAGCCGCCCTGCCCTACAGCCTCACCGCCTCCCAGGAGCAGGCTCTGGCCGAGATCGATGCCGACATGGCAAAGTCCGACCGCATGCTGAGATTGCTGCAGGGCGACGTCGGCTCCGGCAAGACGGTGGTGGCGCTGCTTGCCATGGCGCGCGCGGTGGAGGCCGGCGGACAGGCGGCGCTGATGGCGCCGACCGAGATTCTAGCGCGCCAGCATCTGACCACCATCGCCCCGCTTGCGGCGAAGGCCGGCCTCAGCGTCGCCGTGCTCACCGGCCGCGAAAAGGGCCGCGAGCGGGCGGCGATCCTCGACGGCCTGGAAAGCGGCGCGATCGACATCGTCGTCGGCACCCATGCGCTGTTCCAGGAGACAGTGCGGTTCCGCGACCTGGCCTTCGCCGTGGTCGATGAGCAGCATCGGTTCGGTGTGCACCAGCGGCTCGCCATCACGGCCAAGGGCGAGGCGCCCGACATGCTGGTGATGACGGCGACGCCGATCCCGCGCACGCTGGTGTTGACCGCCTTCGGCGACATGGACGTGTCGCGGCTAACCGAGAAGCCGGCGGGCCGGCAGCCGATCCGCACCGTCACCCTGCCCTCCGAGCGCTACGACGAGCTGGTCGGCCGCATCGCCGACGCGCTGGCTGAGGGGCAGAAGATCTACTGGATCTGCCCGCTGGTCGAGGAATCGGAGGAGGTCGAGCTGACCTCGGCGGAGGAGCGCCACGCGGCGCTTCAACGTGAGTTGGATGCCGCTGTCGGGCTCGTGCATGGCCGCATGCCGGGCCGCGACAAGGACGAGGCGATGCGCGCCTTCAAGGCGGGCGAGACCCGCGTGCTGGTCGCCACCACGGTGGTCGAGGTCGGCGTCGACGTGCCCGACGCCACCATCATCGTCATCGAGCATGCCGAGCGCTTCGGCCTGGCGCAGCTCCACCAATTGCGCGGCCGGGTCGGGCGCGGATCCAAGGCCTCGACCTGCGTCTTGCTCTACAAGCCGCCGCTCGGCGAGACCGCGACCGGCCGGCTGTCGGTGATGCGCGAGACCGAGGACGGTTTCCGCATCGCCGAGGAGGACTTGAAGCTGCGCGGCGAAGGCGAGTTGCTGGGCACGCGCCAGTCCGGCACGCCGGGCTTTCAGGTGGCGCGGCTGGAATTCCATGCCGATCTGCTGGAGATCGCCCGCGACGACGCCGGGCTGCTGCTCACGCGCGACCCCGGCCTGACCTCGGAACGCGGCGAGGCGGTGCGCGCCCTGCTCTACCTGTTCGGCCGCGACGAGGCGGTGCGGCTGCTGCGCGCCGGCTGACCAGCTACCTGTGCGGCCGGGACGAGCCGGTACGAAGATTCTCCAGTGTCGGGTTGGCGAGCGAGATGTCGATGGGCTCACCCTTGGTTGTGACGACCTTGCGCTTGTATTCGGGCGCCACCAGCCCGGCCGAGACGATCAGCTTGGCGCCGTCCTCGATGCTCATGTCGAGCGTCACGATCTCGGATCTGTGCACATACATCAGGAAGCCGGTGGTCGGGTTGGGCGTGCACGGCATGAACACGGCGACCAGCGGGTCGCCCGGCTTGTCCAGCCGGACGTTGATCTCGGTCTCCTTCTCGCCGGCCACGAACACCAGCGACCAGACCCCGGTGCGCGGATATTCGACCAGGCCGACGGTGCGGAACATCTCGTTCTTGTTGGAGAGAACCGTCTCGAATATCTGCTTCAGCGCGCGGTAGATGCCGCGCACCAGCGGCGTGCGGCCGACCAGCCCCTCGCCGAAACGGATGATCGAGCGGCCGATGATGTTGGCGGTGAGGAAGCCGATCAGCGTGATCAGCACCAGCGCCACGATCAGGCCGACGCCCGGTACCGCGAAGGGCAGGTAGTTATCGGGATTGTAGGCCGAAGGCAGGTAGGGTTTCACCCAGGAATCGACCCAGTGGATGAAGCTCCAGGCGAGATAGGCGGTGATCGCCAGCGGCGCGCACACGACCACGCCGGTCAGGAAGTAGTTCCTGATCCGCGTCATGCCGGAAAGGGAGATCGGAGCGTCGCTCATCCGGGGCCCGAGAGTTTGTGAACCGCCGGAATAGAGCATTCCCGAGGCGGCGATACAATCCACAACGCCGCCGCCTCACGAACGTTTCAAGCCGCTATTCGACCGTCACCGACTTGGCGAGGTTGCGCGGCTGGTCGACGTCGGTGCCCATCACCACGGCGGTGAAATAGGCGAGCATCTGGATCGGCAGCGAATAGATGATCGGCGTGATGATCTCCGGCACGTCCGGCAGCACGATGGTCTCCATCGCGTTGATGGTGGCGTGCTCGGCGCCCTTCTTGTCAGTGATCAGGATGATCTTGCCGCCGCGCGCCGCGACCTCCTGCATGTTCGACACGGTTTTTTCGAAGATGCGGTCGTGCGGCGCGATCACGATCACCGGCATCTTCTCGTCTATCAGCGCGATCGGCCCGTGCTTGAGTTCGCCCGCCGCATACCCTTCGGCATGGATGTAGCTGATTTCCTTGAGCTTCAGCGCGCCTTCCATCGCCAGCGGATAGTTGGTGTCACGGCCGAGATAGAGCACGTGGCGGTAGCGTGCCAGCTCGTGCGCCACGGCCTCGATCTGGCTTTCCAGCTTGAGCACCTGGCTGGCGTAGCGCGGCGCCTCGGCGAGATGGCGGACAAGGACCCTCTCCTGCTCGGGCGAGATCGTGCCGCGCTCGACGCCGGCGCGCACGGCGAGCGAGGCGAGCACGGAGAGCTGACAGGTGAAGGCCTTCGTCGAGGCGACGCCGATCTCCGGACCGGCCAGGGTCGGCAGCGTCACGTCGGCCTCGCGCGCGATGGTCGAGCCGCGCACGTTGACGATGGCGCCGATCGGGATGCCTTCCCTGCGGCAGTAGCGCAGCGAGGCCAGCGTGTCGGCCGTCTCGCCCGACTGCGAGACGAACAGCGCGGCGCTGTTCTTCGACAGCGGCATCTCGCGGTAGCGGAATTCCGAGGCGATGTCGGCGTCGACCGGCAGACGGGCCAGCCGCTCGAACCAGTACTTGCCGATCGAGCTGGCGAGGAAGGCGGTGCCGCAGGCCGACAACGCGATTCGGTCGAGGTTCTTGAACTCGAACGGCAGGTCGAGCGCGCGCGTGGTTCCCTCGACGAAGTCGAGATAGTGGGCCAGCGTATGCGAGATCACCTCCGGCTGCTCATGGATCTCCTTCTCCATGAAGTGCCGGTGGTTGCCCTTGTCGACGAGAAAACTGGTCCCGAGCGATTGCTGGCGGTCGCGCCGCACCTCGTTGCGGTCCATGTCGAAGATGGTGACCTTGTCGCGGCGCAGCACCGCCCAGTCGCCGTCCTCCAGATAGGTGATGGCGTTGGTGAAGGGGGCAAGCGCGATGGCGTCCGAGCCGAGGAACATCTCGCCCTCGCCATGCCCGACCGCCAGCGGCGGGCCGTTGCGCGCGCCGATGATCAGGTCCTCGTCGTCGCTGAACATGATGGCAAGGGCGAAGGCGCCCTCCAGCCGCCTGAGGGCGCGATAGGCGGCCTCGACCGAATTGGCGCCGCGAGCGATCTCGCGGGCTATCAGATGCGCCACGACCTCGGTGTCGGTCTGCGAATGGAAGACGTAGCCGTCGGCCATCAGCTCGGCGCGCAGCTCGGCGAAATTCTCGATGATGCCGTTGTGGACGATCGCCACGCCGTTGGAGAAATGCGGATGCGCGTTGGCCTCGTTGGGCACGCCGTGGGTGGCCCAGCGCGTGTGGCCGATGCCGATTCGCCCGCCCAGCGGCTCCTCGCCGAGGCGGCGCTCGAGATTGATCAGCTTGCCCTGCGAGCGCCGCCGCGCCAGCGTCCCGCCCTCGATGGTGGCGACGCCGGCCGAATCATAGCCGCGATATTCCAGGCGCTTCAGCGCATCGACGATCAGCGGCGCGACCGGCGACTGGCCGACGATTCCGACAATGCCACACATGAGAAACCCCCGATCTACTTAAAATAGCTTCCGCTTTCCTTAGAAGAAGCTGTCCGGCGGATGATAATCAATTTCGGTGTCAGATGATGACAGTGAGCTGTCGGCATAAGTCTATTGGGCAGGACCTTCCAAACCGTTATCGTTGGCCGGCTATTTTTTGGTCGAGGCCAGACGCTCGCGCAGCCGGCGTCCGCGTTCCGGCAGGTTCTTCTGGCGGGCCCGCCCGAACGCCAGCGCGTCCGCCGGGACGTCTTCGGTGATGACGCTGCCGGCAGCGACGTTGGCGCCCTCGCCGATGCTGACCGGGGCGACCAGCGCCGAATTGGAACCGATGAAGGCGCCCCGGCCGATATCCGTGAAAGCCTTGTTGAAGCCGTCATAGTTGCAGGTGATGACGCCGGCGCCGACATTCGCCCCGGCGCCGACGCGCGCATCGCCGACATAGGCCAGGTGGTTGACCTTGGCGCCGGCCTCGATATTGGCCTTCTTGATCTCGCAGAAATTGCCGACCTTCACCCCTTCCGCGAGCGTGGCGCCGGGCCGCAGCCGCGCGAACGGCCCGACATGGCTGCCGGGGCCGATGTCGGCGCCGTCGATATGGCTGAAGGCATGGATGACCGTGCCGCCCGCCACCCTGACGCCCGGACCGAAGAAGACGTTCGGCTCGACATAGGCGTCGGCGGCGATCTCGGTGTCGTGGGAGAAATAGACGGTGTCGGGCGCCACCAGCGTCACCCCCGCCAGCATCGCCTCCCGGCGGCGGCGGCGTTGCCATACCGCCTCGGCTTCGGCCAACTCGGCCAGCGTGTTGACGCCGAGCGTGCTTTCGAACGGCGTCTCGATGGCGGCCGCCTTCAGCCCCGCCCGGTTCGCGAGCGCGACGATGTCGGTGAGGTAGAATTCGCCCTTGGCGTTGTCGTTGCCGATCCGGTCGAGCAGGCTGAGCGCATGCGCCCCGGAAATCGCGATCAGGCCGCTGTTGCAGAAGGTGATCAGCTTTTCGGCCGGCGAGCAGTCCTTTTCCTCGCGGATGGCGACCAGCGCGTCGTTCTCCTCGATCAGCCGGCCGTAGCCGGTCGGCCGGTCGGTGCGGAAACCCAGCACCGCCACCGCAAACCCTTCCGCCAGCCTGGCGCGCGCCAGCATCAGCGCGCCCGCATCGATCAGCGGCGTGTCGGAAAACATCACCAGCACGTCGTCGAAGCCGCGCGCGATGGCCTCGCGGGCGGCAAGCACCGCATGCGCGGTGCCGAGGCGCGGCTCCTGCACGAACATTTCGGCCCCGGCGGCGAAGGAAGCGGCCGCCTTGCGCACCGCATCCGAATCGTGGCCGACCACGACCGCCATCTGCTCGGCCCCTGCCTGCTCAGCCGTCTTCAGCACATGCGCCAGCATCGGCAGGCCGGCGATCCTGTGCAGCACTTTTGGCGTGCTGCTCTTCATCCGGGTGCCCTCACCGGCTGCGAGGACGATCGACAGGCAGCTTCTCGACGACATTCTTGGTTTCCTGGCGGGACGGCGGAAAGGATTCGAGGCGCGCCCTTCTAGCATCGCCGGCGCCGGCTTCCAACGCCCGCTCCGGTCACCGTTTTTTACAACGGATACAAAGCAGGCTTGATGACGGCCGCGAAGGCCGCTTCAGCCGAGCCTGCCGAGCGCCGGAAACGTCTCGAGCAGCCAGTAGGACATCGTCTGCACGCCGCCGTTCATGAACAGCACGCCGGCAACGACCAGCAGCGCGCCGATCGCCTTCTCGACACGCCCGAGATGGACGCGGAAGCGCCCGAGGAAGCGCATGAACGCGCCCGAAAACAGTGCGGCGACGAGGAAGGGGATGCCGAGGCCGAGCGAATAGGCGGCGAGCAGCAGCGCCCCGTCGCTGACCGTGGCGCTGCCGCCGGCCAGCGTCAGGATCGGTCCGAGCACCGGGCCGATGCAGGGCGTCCAGCCGAAGGCGAAGGCGAGGCCCATGACATAGGCGGCCGCAGCGCTCGCCGGCTTGCCGCGCGTCTGGAAGCGCGCCTCGCGCGACAGGAAGGGAATCTTGATCAGGCCGAGAAAATTGAGCCCCATCAGGATGATGACGAGGCCGGCGGCGATCGCCAGCGGCTCCTGCCAGACCCTGAGCAGCCGGCCGATGCTGGAGGCGCCGGCGCCGAGCGCCACGAACACGGTGGAGAAGCCGAGCACGAAGGCGACTGCCGTGAATGCCAGCCGGCGACGCGCCGGCGTCGGCGCGGCAACCTGGGCATCGCCGCGGAAATCCTCGACCGACACGCCGGCCATGTAGCAGAGGTAGGGCGGCACCAGCGGCAGCACGCAGGGCGACAGGAACGAGATCGCGCCCGCGCCCACCGCCGTCAGGTAGCCGACATCGACCGCCATGTTTCCGTATCCCGTTCGACCGCCCGCATATAGACAAGGAGCGCGCCCGGCTCCAATCACCTTGCCGTGGCGGATCGTCGCCATGCGACGCGGATGAGGATTGCCGAAAACCGCATTTTTTGCGATTGACCGCCCAAGCGGCTGTCCCTATGGTCCGCCGCACTTTCGGGGGCGCCGCGCGCGCCCCGCGGGAGCGCATAGCTCAGCCGGTAGAGCAACTGACTTTTAATCAGTAGGTCCAGGGTTCGAGTCCCTGTGCGCTCACCATAACTGACCAAAATCAGTATTCCCGGTGCTCACTAAACCGCGTCCACACGATTAGGCGCCAGCTACTTCCGAACGCAATCCACAGCCGCTCGCAGACCACCTGCCAAGAAGGCGCTGGCGACCATATCAGGAAGAGAAGGCGAATTTTCTTATTTTTTTTCAGCGCGGATCTGACTCGCGCTTTGACCAGATTTCACGACGAAAGGACCTCTCAATTCAGAGGGCCGACCGCTCAACGATTTTGCGGCATGGGCAAGGGCCTTCTCAATGTGGCTGGAGTATTTTTGGTTAGAGCTAGCCACTATCGCTCCTCGAGAATCCTTGGACATGTTGATTCCTCCAACGTCCCGATTAATGAATCGTTATGGTTTCAACGACAAGCAATTTTGTTGGTTCCGGGGGAGCAAATGGGCACGCTCGAAGGAGTGATTTCGGATTTCACTGATTGGCCTGAACTCGTGTTCGGACTCGTTGGTCCGATTGGCGTCAATATGGATATCGTTGAAAGGAAGCTGTCTGAAGCGCTCACGTCTGTTGGGTACAAATCGCACCGTGTCCGCTTAACGGAATTAATGACGGAGATCGCGATCGACGGCGTCGAACTGACCGACAGTACTGACCCGTACGTCCGATACAAATCCCGCATCGACTACGCGAACGCAGTCCGCACGAAATGCGAGAACGACGCGGCTCTAGCAGCTTTAGCGATTAGCGAAATTAGGCGAACGCGAGCCAACCACTGGGAAGGGACACGGCCAGGTACCGATCTGGAAGGAATTCCGATCGACAGATTGGCCTACATTTTGAGGCAGCTCAAGCGATCTGAGGAAATCCAACTGCTTCGGAAAGTTTACGGTCGAAAATTTGTTCAAATCTCAATTCATGCAAGCGAGCGCGACCGCCTTAAGAACCTCGAGAGGAGCATTGCCCTTTCAAATCCCCATCTTTCGCCAGCCGATTGCGCCGACGCAGCGGAATTTTTAGTCACTACCGATATGCACGAACGCTCAGATATTCATGGGCAGCGGATTGAAGAGGTTTTCCACCTAGGCGATGTTTTCATCAATGGAAAGAACGAGGACAGCATCTCAAGGACGATGGATCGCTTCATTGATGCGTTGTTCGGAAAAAACTCCATAAGCCCAAATCGCGACGAATACGGGGCCTATATAGCGGCATCCGCTTCGCTTAGATCGATTGATCTTTCGCGTCAGGTTGGCGCGGCAGTATTCTCCTCTCGCGGCGAAGTAATTTCCTTAGGCTGCAATGAGGTACCGAAGTTTTCAGGTGGAACCTACTGGACAGACGACCCCGATCCGCACCGTGACTTTGAAGATGGCGTGGACGCTAATCGAACCGAGAAGAATCGAATTATTTACGATTTTCTGAGGACTCTCGAAGAAGCGTCAGCTCTAAAACAAGGAGCAACGGCAGCATCGCTTTTCGCGGACGAGGAGATCAAAAATCGCATACGAACCGCTTCAGTTTCGGACATCACCGAATTCGGCCGAATGACCCACGCCGAAATGACCGCCCTTTGTGATGCTGCCCGCCTAGGCCGCGCCACAGCTGGAGCTACCATTTTTGTTACAACGTTCCCGTGCCACAACTGCGCAAAGCACATAATAGCTTCCGGTATTCGACGGGTCGTTTTCATTGAGCCCTATCCGAAAAGCAAAGCTCTCGACTTCCATGAAGATTCTGCGGTGCTCGATGAGAAGCATGATCAGCGGGTAATGTTCGATCACTTCGTTGGCATCTCGCCTCGGCGGTATCGAGACATATTCGAAAAGGCGTCGCGGCGTGGGCCCGGAGGTAAGATTGCTGAGTGGTATCGGGGCCAGCCAATGCCAATGCTGGAGGACAAGGGCCCCGCATACATCTGGAATGAAGATTCTGCAATTTATTCGACGTTATTGAAGGTGGCAAACGAACTTGGGATTGAGATCACCCCACACGATCCCCCGCTCGACGAAGACCAAGTGCTCCCGAATGCCACGCAACTATAGGTGCGCAAAGCTGCCTGATCTCAATCCACGGAACATCGGCCGCGCGGCGGCGATCACGTAGCCTTGCGCCAGCAGCGAACCCGTTCACCCGCTGATCCGCCCGTGCGGCACGCCGTACATCAGCCGGCCGAATCCGTCGCCCAAGACGTGCACGAGCGTGCGGTGGTCGCCGCCTTCGAACCAGACGTCGTCGCGGCGCTCCAGCCGGTCGTCGACCACGCATGGCACCCGGTAGGGCGCGCCGAAGATCGGCACGGCGCCGGTGTCGCAGTCCGGGAACAGCGCGCTCGCCTCGTCCTCGTTGGCGAGCTCGACGGGCTCGCCGACCAGGGCGGAGACCTTGTCGAGGTCGACATGGCGCGAGGCCGGAACCACCGCCAGCAGGTAGCTGCCGTCCCAGCGAAGCACGACACCCTTGGCCAGCGCCCCGCCGGGCACGTGGCTGGCCTGCGCCGTCATCGCCGACGACCCGGTCTTGCTGTGACGCCCGACGTCGTAAGGGACGTGGTTGTCTTCCAGATATTCCTGCATGGTGAGCGCGATACCCATCGCCGTCTCCTTTCGCGTCGCTGCCGTGGCGCCCGGCGCGGGGCAAGCGGCGGGAGGTTTGGCGCGCCTGCGGAGCGACAACCGCGGCGCGCCGGTGACCGGCTCCTCGCCACATCGCCGGCTGGTCGCGTGGCCAGCCCTGTCGGCCGACCCATCCGAGAGCGAAGAGTACACCCGCGGGCCGATGCAGGCCAGCGGAATGCGCGAATCAGCCGACCTTGGCCCGCAACGCCGCGTGAAACGCGAGATGCTTCGGCAGATCCGCTCAGCCCGGCGGCGGGCCCTGCTCGTATTGCGGCAGGCCGTCGTCGATCCTCACCCAGGGCTGCCTGGAGGCGGTGAAGATGTGCATCTGCGGCCTGAACAGCGACGGGTCGTCGAGCGAGCCGCTGGTGAGACCCAGAATGCCGGCGGCGTCGCGGCGCGAGAAGATGGTGGTGCCGCAGTTGGCGCAGAAACCGCGCTTCAGGTCGGGCGAGGAATGCACGGTCGCCACCAGCCCGTCGAAGGCGACATCCTCGATGCGGAACAGCAGGCGGGCGTTGAATGCGGCGCCGATCGCCTTCTGACAGAGCCGGCAGTGGCAGACGCGCTGGTTGATCGGCGCCGCCTCGGCGCAATAGCGCACCGCGCCGCACAGACACCCGCCTTCGTACCTCGCCATCCCCGCCACCTGCCGCCGGATTTGGCGACAGGGTAACGTTTCCCGCCCTGCCGTCAAACGGCTTGTACGCGACCAGCGCCTTTCATGAAGCGGGCAGCGAAGCCGTCCTCACTGCGATTCCTTCACCAGTTCGTCCCAGCTCTTCACCCTGGTCTCGCCGTCGAGAAATGGCCGGACCGTGCTCGCCAGCTCCGGCGCGAAGAAGACGTCGTAATGGGTGCGGTTGGGGATGATCGCCAGCCGGTTCTGCGACATGGTCTCGCGCATCCAGCCCGCGTCCCTCTGGCCGCCGCCGAGCAGCTGGTAGAATTTCACGATGTGCTCGGGCCGGTACATGTCGCTGTCGCCATAGACCAGCATGACCGGCATCTTCAGCGTCTTCACGTCCTCCGACCAGTCATAGGGCTTGCGCATATACTCGCCCATGCGGTCGAGCAGCCTCGGAAAATCCTCCGGCTTCGGCGCGATCGCGACGTAGGACTGGTACATCGGCGTGTCCTTCATCATATCGGCCATCGCGGCGCCGACGGCGGCCTGCTGCGGCAGCATCTCCGGATAAAAACCGTCCTGTGCAAAACCGGCCGAGACAACAGCCAGGCGCCGCACCAGATCGGGGTGCTGGACCGCCAGCCGCAAGCCGGCGCCGCCGCCGAAGGAATAGCCGAGCACGTCGAGCTTGTCGTAGCCGAGCTCCCTGACGATCACCGCCAGGTCGTCGCCGATGGCTTTCAAGTCGATCGGCCGGTCGCCCAGCGTGGTGCGGCCATGGCCCTGCAGGTCGACGCCGATGACGGTGCGGCCTTGCGCCAGGGCCGGCAGCACGGGTCCGAACATGCCGGTCGAGCCCAACCCGCCATGCAGCAGCAGCAGCGGCTCGCCCGCGCCATGCACCTCGTAATAATAGTCGATGCCGTTCACCGCGATGCGGCCGCTCCTGGCCGGCGCCGGCGTGGTCACCGTTTCGGCGTGCTGCGCCTTGGCTTCCTCGGCGGCCGCGACGGCCGGCATGGCCAGCACGGCCGCGGCCGAGGCGAAAAGCGCGATCAGGGTGGACTTCAGCATGTCTGGCTCCTCGGAATGGGCTGTCGTTCTCGTGATGTCTCGAGGACGCGCGGATAGGCCTGGTGCCGACATGGGTTGGCAAAAAACTTCGCCCCGTGATGCCGATGTCCTAGCGCATCTCGGATTTGGCTGTGCCTCCCCAACCATCCGGGTGCGTCTTCACCGGCTTTGGCTTCGGGACGTCGAAGTCGATCAACAAATCCCACACCACCCGGATCGAAAGCCCGGCGCGTTCCGCCATCGGCGCCGGGGCCGGACAGTCCGGTCAATGCCGGCGCGCCTGCACCAAATAGGCGTTGATCTCGGTCTCGCCGAGCCACTTCGCCGCCTCCAGCCGGTGCAGGCCCTCGACCAAAATGTGCCGCTTGCCGTCATGGCGCACCTGGATCGGCACCTTCAGGCCGTTTTCTAGGATGTCCTCGGCGAGCAGCCGCACCGTCTGCGGGTGGAGCGTCTTGCGCCGTCCCACCGGCACGTAGATGTCGTCGACGGGAACTTTGTGGATTCGCAGCATCGTCTACCTCCCGCACGGGCATCACCCGCGACAGGATAGAGGGATCGCCGTGCTTAGCAAGGAAGCCGGGCGCCCGCCCCGGGGACGGCCGCCGGCTTCGGCCCGATCTCCGGAACCGCCACGGCGGCGAACAGCGCGCGCAGCCGCAGACCTTGCGGGCCGAGCGGAGCCCGCCGGTCGATCAGCCCGATCTGCCGCAGCGCCGCGGCTTCCAGATCGGCGCCGCGCGGAAGAGAGACCAGCCATTCCATGAAGACGTCCTCGGGTTCCGGCAGCGGTGCCGACCGGAGCGCACGGCCAAATATTTCGCCCGCGCTCACGCCTCGATCTCCAGGGCCGACAGCGGCCTGGAGCAGCAGGCGAGGATAAAACCTTCTGCGATCTCGTCGTCGAGGATGCCGCCATTGTGCTGCATCTCGACCTCGCCCGACACCTTCCTGACCCGGCAGGTGCCACACAGGCCAAACTCGCAGGCGGCGGCGATGCGCACGCCGGCGGCGCGGGCTGCCTGCAGCACCGTCTGGCCGGATAGGCACCGGCCCTCCACCCCGGAGACGCTGAAGCGGACGGGTATCGAGGCCCCCGCCTCGCCTTCCGAAGCGCCTTCGGCCGTGTCGGCGAAGGGCGCCGGCAGGGCTTCGACCGGTGGCACGCCAAAACTCTCCTGGTGGTAGCGGGCCATGTCGAAGCCGGCGGTTTCCAGCATGTCGCGCACCGCGCGCATGAACGGCTCGGGGCCGCAGCAGAACACCTCGCGCTCGCGGAAGTCGGGCGAAAGCAGCGGCAGCCGCACCGCGTCGATGCGGCCCATATGGCCGAACCAGCTCTCGCGGCTGGAGCGCTCCTCGATGAGGAAGCCGAGCGACAGGCCCGGCATGCGGCTGCCGAGCAGCTCCAGCTCCTTGCGAAAAATGATCTCCTCCGGCCGCCTGGCGCAGTTGACGAAGGCGACGTCGGTCCATGGGGCGCAGTCGTTCAGCCAGCGCAGCATCGACATCATCGGGGTGACGCCCGACCCGGCGGAGACGAACAGATATTTCGCCGCCGGATGGTTGTGGTGCGAGAAATCCCCGGCGGGACCGAAGGCCCTGACGCGCATGCCGGGGAGGAGATGGTCGAACATCCAGCGCGTGCCGAGGCTGCCGGCCTGCGCCTTGACCGTGACGGCGATCGAGAACGGCCGCGACGGCGACGACGACAGCGTATAGGTGCGCATCAGCGGGCCGTCCGGCACCGGCAGCTCCAGCGTCACGAACTGGCCGGGCTTGTAGCGGAACCAGGTCTGCGCGTCGGAGCGGAAGGTGAAGGTCTTGACGTCCGGCGCCTCGTCGGCGACGGCGACCACCTCCAGCACCTGCAGCCGGTCGTTCCACGGCGCCATCTCGTCGAGGTGGCGGTAGAGGCCGAGATCGGTCATGGCGTTCATCTCCCCCTCCCGTCAGGCGACGCTGCGCAGCGCCGGCTTACCGCCCTCGGCCAGCCGCGACTCGATGAAGCGCGCGTACCAGTCGACGAACTGGATGACGCCGCCCTCGTGCAGCTCAGAATACGGCCCCGGCTCGTAAGCCGGCGACTTGATGCCGAAGGCGTTCTCCTCGACGATGCGGCGGTCCTGGTCGTTGGTCTCGGTCCACACATGGATGAGTTCGGCCAGGTCGTAGTCGACGCCCTCGATCGCGTCCTTGTGCACCAGCCATTTGGTGGTAACCGCCGTTTCCGTGGCGCTGATCGGCAGCACCCGGAAAGTGACGGCGTGGTCGTCGAGAATGTGGTTCCAGGTCGTCGGGTAGTGATAGAGCATTAGCGTGCCGATGCGCTCGACCGCCACCTGGGCCGACAGGCTCTTCCTCACCGCCCGCTTGCCGGTCATGGTGTAGCTGACGGCGTCGCGCAGCAGCGGCGCGCGGGTGGCGCGATACTGGCCGGCGGCGTCGATGCGGAAGCGCGCCGGCAGGCCGGCCGCCTCGCATTTCGCCCAATGATCCAGCATCTCCGGGTCGCTCTCGGCGCCGTTGACCCCGGTGACCGTCGGGGCTTCCGGAAAGGTCTTGCACAGCTCCGGATGGTTGCCGGCGCAGTGATAGCACTCGCGGTTGTTCTCCCAGACGAGCTTCCAATTGCCTTTTTCGACGATGGTCGATTCGTGGGCGATCTTCGCCTCGGTCAGCCGGTGCGGCGCGAAATAGGGCTGCATCAGCGCCCGGAACGGCGCAAAATCGGCAGGCTCGTCGGCGAGGCAGATGAAGACGTAGCCGCCGACGCTTTCGCAGGCGACCGGCTTGAGGCCGAAAGCGCCCTTGTCGAAACCCTCGGCCATCTGGCGCGCGAACAGCAGTTTTCCGTCGAGGTCGTAGGTCCACTGGTGGTAGGGGCAGACGAGCCGCGCCGACATGCCGCGCTCGGCGTTGCAGACGCGGCTGCCGCGATGGCGGCAGGAATTGTGGAAGGCGCGGATGCGCCCCTCACGGTCACGCACGATCACCACCGGATAGTCGCCGACCTGCACGGTGAAGAAGCTGCCCGGCTTGGCGATCTCGCAGTCATGGCCGACGAACAGCCAGTCGCGATACCAGACCAGCTCCATGTCCAGCCTGAAGAAGTCCGGGTCGATGTAGAAGGGCTGCTCCAGGCTGAAGCCGTCGCGACGGCGGCGGATCATCCTCAGCATTTCGGTGCGTGCGTCCATGTCCTGTCCTCACGGTGCAAGGACTGAACTGGTGGTGATGAAAGGAGGATCGGCGACGGCAGTCGGGCTGCGACCGGCCGAGCGCTTCCGCCTCTTGACCGCCCACCGCGATCAGTCGGGTTCCGATGCTTCAAGGCTGGTTTCCGGGCTCCGAAGCTGGCCTTGGCAGGCCCGTCCCGACACCTTCCCGGGCATTTGCCCAGTGGTCTCCCGTCGAGACGAAAACTTCGATACCGTTGCGGGGGCAGCGCCGGCATCAAACCGGCTTCCCAATTCTCCCCGCGGCCTGTCGCCGAAGGGCACCTTGAACGGGGATCATCAGACCAGAGGGCGCGGCCGGCGTCCCGCGAGAATGCGACTTCGGCTGCGTCTCCAGCGACGCCGGAAAAATAGCGGGGCTTGCTCTCCCGATTTGTTATGTTATTACGTTACAGCTCCGGTGAATGCGAATACCTCGCCGGGACGAATGGTCGTTCCTCCCAAGCGATCGTCCGCATCCGGCCCGGGCACTCGGGCCGGATGCATCCCCCAGCTCCGAACGGATTCCAAAACATGCCCGACGCAGCCAAGCCGACAAAACGCCTTCCCGTCACCGTCCTCTCCGGCTTCCTCGGCGCCGGCAAGACGACGCTGCTCAACCACGTGCTCAACAACCGCGAGGGCCGGCGCGTCGCCGTCATCGTCAACGACATGAGCGAGGTGAACATCGACGCCGCGCTGGTGCGCGACGGCGGCGCGAATCTTTCGCGCACGGAAGAGCAGCTGGTGGAGATGACCAATGGCTACATCTGCTGCACGCTGCGCGACGACCTTTTGAAGGAGGTGCGCCGGCTGTGCGAGCAAGACCGCTTCGACTATCTGCTGATCGAGGGCACAGGAATCGCCGAGCCTCTGCCGGTCGCCACCACCTTCGATTTCCGCGACGACAGCGGCGACAGCCTGTCGGACGTCGCCCGGCTCGACACCATGGTCACGGTCGTCGACGCGGCGAGCCTGCTTAAGGACTATTCCTCGCAGGATTTTTTGCGCGATCGCGGCGAGACGGCCGGAGAGGGGGACGACCGCGCGCTGGTCGATCTCCTGGTGGAGCAGATCGAATTCGCCGACGTCGTCGTGCTCAACAAGGTCTCGGAAGCCGCCCCGCACGATCTCGACCTTGCGCGCAAGATCGTCCGCGCGCTGAACCCGGATGCCGCGCTGGCCGAAACCGATTTCGGCAGAGTCGGGCTCGATCAGGTGCTCGACACTGGCCGCTTCGACCTCGAAAAGGCGCAGCAGCATCCGCTGTGGTTCAAGGAGTTGAACGGTTTCGGCGACCACGTCCCGGAGACGGAGGAATACGGCATCCGCTCCTTCGTCTACCGCGCGCGCCAGCCTTTCGACCCGGTTAGCTTGAAGGCTTTCGTCAACCGGCCCTGGCCGGGGGTGGTGCGCGCCTAGGGTTTTTTCTGGCTGGCGACCCGTCCGCACCATGTCGGCGAGCTCAGCCAGGCCGGCGCGCTGGTGCGGACGGGCAAGCGCGGACTGTGGTGGGCCGCCGTGCCGAAGGACCAATGGCCCGACCATCCCGAATGGCGCGCCGCGATGCGGCCCTATCTCGATCCGGTATGGGGCGACCGGCGCCAGGAGATCGTCTTCATTGGCTGCGACCCGATGGACGAGAAGGCGATCAGGGCAGAGCTGGACGCCTGCCTCGTCGCCGAAACCGGCTTCATGCCGGCCCGCTGGCGCGGCCTGCCCGATCCGTTCCCCTCATGGGAGCGGGCGGCATGATGCTGCGTTTTTTGCGCAAGGTGGCCGGCAGCGCGGCGGCTCGTCCGCCCTGCGCCTGCCATCCGGCCGGCGAGCCGGACGGCGTCCGAGACGACCCGACACAGGAAAGAGAGGGGGACAGGGCGTCGCGCTTCACCTGCGACGAGGCTGATGCTTGCCTGCAAGCGGATCACCACGAGCAGGCCGGCGACTGAGTTGCGTCGCGGTCGGCTCGCGCCGGAACCCGTATCGGTGGCAAAAGCACGGTCTCACGCCTCGCAGCGGCGAAGCCAAGCCGGCGAAGAACCGAATATTATCTCGGTTTGAGTTTCGACTCTCGACCCGAACCGGAAGGCCAATCCAGGCCCAGAGTCTGCGTGCGTCGTGCCCGTCTCGCCCGAACGCTCAGCCACCGATCATCGGGCCTTCCGATGCACGGACGTATCTGGCTGACGATCCAGCCGGCCTTCGTGAGTGCGGACCGCAGGGCAGCCTCGCGCCAGTACGTCTCGACGTAGCGCCGAGGCGCCGCAGCGCCGCCGTATGTGGAAACATCCTCGCCATCGCCCTCTCTGACAGAGACGTGCAATCGGCCATCGGTCCGGGTCGCCTCGGCAAGCCGTCCAAGCACCGTGCTGAAATCCTCGCGCGCGACGTGAATAAGAGAGGCACAGGCCCAGATTCCGTTGTACGGCATACCGGGACGCCGCGGGTCGGCCAGGTCATCGGTCAGAGGGTCCAACAGGTCGGCCTCGAAGCCGGCCTCGCGGAGCAGTTCGACGAAACCATTTGAAATGTCGGTGCGCCGGACGCTGATTCCCCGCTTCTCAAGCTCAAGTGCATCTCGCCCGCCGCCGCTTCCGATCTCCAGCACCCTGCCCGAGCCACCCAGCTCGGCCACGAACGCATCGATCTCCGTCGCGACCCATTCGGGCACCGCCGCTGCCTCGGCAGCGTACTCCGCCGCGACCGTATCATAGGACCGCACGGTATCCCGGTCGGTGCTCATCCCGGCGCTCCTCCCTAACCCCATGAACGAGAGGCCCGTTGTGCCCCTCGCACTTTGGCTGTTGGCGACATCGCGGGCGATCTGCTTCCTACATAGCAGAAATTTGATCCGAGACCCTGCCAAGAATCGGTCGTATCTGATGGCTGCCGAAAGCGGAATGCGTGAATGCGGGGTCGTTCGCCGCGGAACGCGCCAGCCTGCGCGCGCTTCTCAGGCACGTCACGGCACGCTCGATGCCCGGAAGTCGCCCGGTCCTATTCCGCGGCCGCGGCGACCGGTCCCGGCACGTAGTTGAGGATCGGCCCGAGCCAGCGCTCGACCTCGGCCACGCCCATGTCCTTGCGGGCGGCGTAGTCCTCGACCTGGTCGCGCTCGACCTTGGCGACGCCGAAATAGTAGCTCTCGGGATGCGACAGGTAGATGCCGGAGACCGACGAGCCCGGCCACATCGCCATGCTCTCGGTCAGGCTGACGCCGGCGTTCTTCTCGGCGTCGAGCAGCCGGAACAGCGTGACCTTCTCCGTGTGGTCGGGCTGGGCGGGATAGCCCGGCGCCGGCCGGATGCCCTGATAACCCTCGCCGATCAGTTCGTCGGACGAAAAATCCTCCTGCGCGGCATAGCCCCAGAACTCCTTGCGTACCTTCTCGTGCATGCGCTCGGCGAAGGCTTCCGCGAAACGGTCGGCCAGCGCCTTCACCAGGATGGAGGAATAGTCGTCGTTGGCGCGCTCGAAGCGCTCGGCGATCGCCACCTCCTCGATGCCGGCCGTCACTACGAAGCCGCCGACATAGTCCGGCTTGCCGCTGGCCAGCGGCGCGACGAAGTCGGAGAGCGCCACATTCGCCTTGCCGTCGCGTTTTTGCAGCTGCTGGCGGAGCGTGAAGAAGGTGGCGAGATCCTGCGCCCTGCCCTCGTCGGTGAACAGCCTGACGTCGTCGCCGACGGCGTTGGCCGGCCAGAAGCCGATGACGGCCTTCGGCGCGAACCACTTTTCGTCGATGATCTTCTTCAGCATCGCCTGGGCGTCGTCGAAGAGCTGGCGCGCCGCCGCGCCCTGCTTCTCGTCCTCGAGGATTTTGGGATAACGCCCCTTCAGCTCCCAGGTCTGGAAGAACGGCGTCCAGTCGATGTAGCGCGCCAGCTCGGCAAGGTCCCAGCTCTCGAACACCTTCGTGCCGAGGAAGGACGGCTTCGGCGGCGTGTAGCCCGCCCAGTCGATCCTGTGGGCGTTGGCGCGGGCGCGCGCCAGCGGCAGCCGCTGCTTCTCGCGCTCGGAGCGCTCGTGCGCCTCGGCGACCTTGCGGTACTCGGCCTGAACGGTTCCGACATAGCCGGGCTTCATCTCCGGCGACAGCAGGCTCGACACCACGCCGACGGCGCGGCTGGCGTCGGTGACGTAGACGGCCTGGCCGCGATCGTAGCGCGGATGGATCTTCACGGCCGTATGCACGCGGCTGGTGGTGGCGCCGCCGATCAGCAGCGGGATGTCGAATCCCTCGCGCTCCATCTCGGAGGCGACATGCACCATCTCGTCGAGCGACGGCGTGATCAGGCCGGACAGGCCAATCACGTCCACCTTCTCGTCGCGCGCCGTCTGCAGGATTTTCGTCGCCGGCACCATGACGCCGAGGTCGATGATCTCGTAATTGTTGCAGGCGAGCACGACGCCGACGATGTTCTTGCCGATGTCGTGGACGTCGCCCTTCACCGTCGCCATCAGGATTTTTCCGGCGCTCCGGCGCTCCGTTCCCCCATTGGCCGCCTTTTCGGCCTCCATATAGGGCAACAGCACCGCCACCGCCTGCTTCATCACGCGGGCCGACTTCACCACCTGCGGCAGGAACATTTTTCCGGACCCGAACAAGTCGCCGACGACGTTCATGCCGGCCATCAGCGGTCCTTCGATGACGTGCAGCGGACGTTCCGCCTTTTGCCGCGCCTCCTCGGTGTCGGCCTCGATGAACTCGGTGATGCCGTTGACCAGCGCGTGCTCCAGCCGCTTCTCGACCGACCGTTCGCGCCAGGCGAGATCTTTCTCCTTCGCCTGTCCGCCGCCGGCACCCTTGAAGCGCTCGGCGATCTCCAGCATCCGCTCCGTCGCCGTGCCGCCGGCCTTCGGCTGGCGGTTCAGCACGACGTCCTCGCAGGCCTCGCGCAGCTCCGGATCGATCGATTCGTAGACGGCGAGCTGGCCGGCATTGACGATGCCCATGTCCATCCCGCGCTGGATGGCGTGGTAGAGGAAGACCGCGTGCATGGCCTCGCGCACCGGCTCGTTGCCGCGGAAGGAGAAGGAGAGGTTCGAGACGCCGCCGGAGATATGCACATGCGGCAGCGTGTCGATGATCTCGCCGGTCGCCTCGATGAAGTCGACGCCGTAATTGTCGTGCTCCTCGATGCCGGTGGCGACCGCGAACACGTTGGGGTCGAAAATGATGTCTTCGGGCGCGAAGCCGGCCTTTTCCGTCAGAAGCTTGTAGGCGCGGCTGCATATCTCGACTTTTCGCGCCCTGGTGTCGGCCTGCCCCACCTCGTCGAAGGCCATGACGACCACCGCCGCGCCGTAGGCCCGGCACAGCCTGGCATGGTGCAGGAATGCCTCCTCGCCTTCCTTCATCGAGATCGAGTTGACGATCGGCTTGCCCTGCACGCATTTCAGGCCGGCCTCGATCACCTCCCATTTGGACGAGTCGATCATGACCGGGACCTTGGCGATGTCCGGTTCGGCGGCGATCAGGTTGAGATATTCGACCATCGCCTTCTTCGAATCGATCAGGCCTTCGTCCATGTTGACATCGATGATCTGCGCGCCGTTTTCCACCTGGTCGCGGGCAACATCGAGCGCGGTCGCGTAGTCCCCGGCGGTGATCAGCTTCCTGAACTTCGCCGAGCCGGTGACGTTGGTGCGCTCGCCGACATTGACGAAGGGGATTTCCTCGGTGAGCGTGAACGGCTCCAGGCCCGACAGCCGCATCTGCACCGGCCGCTTGGCCGGCTGGCGCGGCGCATGCCGGCCGACCGCCTCGGCGATGGCGCGGATATGCTCCGGCGTCGAGCCGCAGCAGCCGCCGGCGACGTTGATCAGCCCCTCGCGCGCAAACTCCTCGACCTGGGCGGCCATGAAGTCGGGGCTCTCATCATACTGGCCGAAGGCGTTGGGCAGGCCGGCATTGGGATAGGCGCAGGTGAAGGTCTCCGCCACGTCCGACAGTTCGGCGAGATGCGGCCGCATGGCATTGGCGCCGAGCGCGCAGTTCAGCCCGATGGTGAACGGCTTCGCGTGGCGCACGGAATGCCAGAAGGCGGTCGGCGTCTGGCCGGACAGCGTGCGGCCGGACAGGTCGGTGATGGTGCCGGAAATCATGATCGGCAGCCGCACGCCCTTTTCGCCAAAAATCTCCTCGCAGGCGAAGATCGCCGCCTTGGCGTTCAGCGTGTCGAAAATGGTCTCGATCAGGATGATGTCGGAGCCGCCGTCGATCAGGCCGCGCAGCTGCTCGCCATAAGCGAGCCTGAGATCGTCGAAGGTGACGGCGCGGTAGCCCGGATTGTTGACGTCGGGCGAGATCGACGCCGTGCGGTTGGTGGGCCCGAGCGCGCCGGCGACGAAGCGGCGCCTGCCGTCCTCCTGCTCGGCCCGGATGGCGGCGCGGCGCACCAGCCGCGCGCCGTCGCGATTGAGCTCGTAGACCGCGTCCTCCATCGCATAGTCGGCCTGCGCGATGCGGGTCGAGGAGAAGGTGTTGGTCTCGATGATGTCGGCGCCGGCCTTGGCATACTTGTAGTGGATCTCCTCGATCGCCTTCGGCTGGGTGAGGATCAGCAAGTCGTTGTTGCCCTGCTGGTGGCAGGCGCAGCCGGCGAACCGGTCGCCGCGGAAATGGTCCTCGTCGAGGCCGAGCCCTTGGATCTGGGTGCCCATGGCGCCGTCGAGGACGAGGATGCGCTCACGCGCGGCCGCCTGCAAGGCGGCGAGGATTTCGGAACCGTCCGGCTTGGCTGCCACCGGCCCGAAGAGTTCTTCGACAGAGGGCATTTGCGACACTCTTCATTTCCGATGCGACATTCATGCAATCACATAAAGACATCTTTATGTCAACATGCCATTCGTAAGACTTGCCGAGATGGAAATCGATTGTCCAGGCCGTTCCCTTCCAACCTGCGGCTGCGCTAAGCTGCCGGGGTAAATGGGAGAGGACGCATGTGGATCAAGCTGACCAGTGTAAGGGATGAGACCGTACTGCTTGCGGTCGACAAGGTAACGCATGTGACTGCGCGGGAGTCGGGCGGCTCTTCGGTTTATCTGCTTGGCGATACGGTTGACGGTCGGCCGCGCGTGCTCGGCGTCAAGGAAACCCTCGACCAGCTCGCGGCGCTGCTCGATGTTTCCGGTGCACCGGCAAAGCGCGCGGCCAAGGCGGCGAAATAGCGTGCCGTCTTGAAAGCATTCCCGCCGGGCAGCACGCTGGCCGGCGGGCTTTCTTGCATTCGTCGGAAGGCAACCGCACCGTAGGCCGCATAGGCAGCCGGCATTTACCGGCCGGCGATTTTGCCGTTAGATGTCCGCCCATGTCGGACATCGATCACCGCGCGGTCATCGCGCAACTGTCGCCCGAGCAGCGCCGGCTCATCACCGCGAAGGCCGACCGGCCGGGCCTGTTTCGCCTCGCCGTTCATGGCGGCCTGATCGTTCTGCTCGCCATCCCGATCATTCTGGAAATTCCGTTCTGGCCGCTGCTGATGCTGCCGCAGGGCGTGCTCGTCGTCTTCCTGTTCACCCTGCTGCACGAAACGATCCACGACACCGCTTTCGAGACGCCCTGGCTGAACCGTGCCGCCGCCTTCACCTCGGGTTTCATGATCCTGCTTCCGCCGGACTGGTTCCGTTATTTTCATTTCGCCCATCACCGCCACACGCACGATCCGGACAACGATCCCGAGCTCATGACGCCGAAGCCGGAGACGCTGGGCCAGTACCTGCTCTATCTCTCCGGCATTCCGTACTGGATCGCCATGGTGCGGGTTGTTTTCGCGAATGCGGCCGGGAAAAACCGCGACAGCTTCGTTCCGGAGAAGGGCCGGCCGAAAATCCGATGGGAAGCCCGCGTTTTTCTCGCGCTTTATGCCGTGCTCCTGGCGAGTTCCCTGGTCGCCGGGTCGAGCATCCTTCTGTGGGTCTGGATCGTGCCTGCCCTGGTCGGCCAGCCATTCCTGCGCGCCTATCTGCTGGCCGAGCACACGCGCTGCCCGCATGTCGCCAACATGCTCGAAAACACCCGCACGATCTTCACCACGGGGCTCGTCCGGTTCTTCGCCTGGAACATGCCCTACCACGCCGAGCATCATTCCTATCCGACCGTGCCGTTCCACCAATTGCCGCGATTTCATCGGATCGCCGCCGAGCACTTGCGCAGCACCGAAAAGGGTTACGTCCGTTTCCATCGCAAGCTGGCCGCCGACCTGAAGCGGCACCTGTTCCGGTAAGCCGGATACGCCCTGTCCGCGATGTCGGTGCGCGTCGCTTTTGAAGGCCCGCGCGTCGCCGGATGAGAAGCGGGCCCCTCCCCCTTCCGGCAATGCTCGCGCAACAGAAACACGCGAGTTGCGAATGGCCGATCTCATCGTCGTCTACTGGCGCGACATCCCCGCCCAGGTCATCGTGAAACGAGGCCGGCAGAGCGCCAAGCGCAAGTTGCCGCTGCGCTTCACCGAGGCGATCGACATGGCGGCGATGCGCTCGGGCGCGGCCGAGACCGACGCCTATCTGGCGGAGTGGCGCAAGGCCGATCCGGTGCCCGTCGGCGACGACCTCGAAGCGGAAGCCGACAAGGCGGCGGTCGAGATCGACGCCAAGTATGGCCGGGAGCGGCTGGTCGCTCTCGCGAAATCCGGCGGCAAGGAAAATGTCTGAGCCCCACCCGAACTCCACGACGGCCAAGGGGCCGGCCAACGGCACGCCCGTCGTGACACCGCCGGCAGGCGGCGGTGTCACCCAGGCGACCATCGTCAAGAAGGCGGCGCCGAAGAGCGATTACAAGCCCGCCGACGTATCGCCGCAGCGGCGCGTGCAGCGCTCCTATTCGGTGCGGCTGTGGGCGATCCGCCATTCGCGCCTGCTCGAATGGTTTTATGCCCGCTTCGCCGACGTCTTCCTGCTCCTCCATCCGCTGTGGAAGGGTCTTGGCTACGGCCGCGTTGAAGCGCCGGTTAAATTCGTCGAGAAGCGGGTCAAGGGTTTCATGTTCGACTGCCGCATGTGCGGCCAGTGCATCCTGTCCTCCACCGGCATGTCCTGTCCGATGAACTGCCCGAAGCAGTTGCGCAACGGCCCCTGTGGCGGGGTGCGCGCCAACGGCAATTGCGAGGTCGAGCCCGACATGCCCTGCGTCTGGGTGAAGGCCTGGGAAGGCTCGCGCAACATGGTCAAGGGCGACGCCATCCTCGCCGTGCAGAAGCCGGTCGACCAGTCGCTGCGCGAGACCTCGGCCTGGTTGCGCGTCACGGCTCGCGCCGCGGCCGAGCGGGAACAGGCGAAGGTAGCCGCATGATCGAGCGCCGTTCCGTGCAGCGCGACGAGAACCCGGCCGGCATCCACCTGCCGCTGGAGCCGCTGCCCGGCCATTCTTCGCGCGGCCGGCTGGAGCGGGTGCTGCGGCGTGGCGAGTTCGCCGTCACTACCGAACTCAACCCGCCGGACAGCGCCGATCCGGAAGACGTCTACAACCGCGCGAAAATCTTCGATGGCTGGGTCGACGGCATCAATGCGGTCGACGCGTCGGGCGCCAACTGCCACATGTCGTCGGTCGGCATCTGCGCGCTGCTGACCCGCATGGGCTATGCCCCGATCATGCAGATCGCCTGCCGCGACAGGAACCGCATCGCCATCCAGGGCGACGTGCTGGGCGCCGCCGCGATGGGCGTCTCCAACATCCTGTGCCTCACCGGCGACGGCGTGCAGGCCGGCGACCAGCCCGGCGCCAAGCCGGTGTTCGACCTCGATTCCATGTCGCTGCTCGAAACCGTGCGCATCATGCGCGACAATGGGAAATTCCTGTCGGGGCGCAAGCTGACCACCCCGCCGCAGCTCTTCCTCGGCGCGGCCGTCAATCCGTTCGCCCCGCCCTACGATTTCCGCCCGCTGCACCTCGGCAAGAAGATCGCCGCCGGAGCGCAGTTCGTGCAGAGCCAGTACTGCTTCGACGTGCCGATGTTCAGGGACTTCATGCAGCGGGTGCGCGATCTCGGCTTCGACGAGAAGGTTTTTATCCTCGTCGGGGTCGGCCCGCTGGCCTCCGCCAAGACGGCGAAATGGATCCGCTCCAACGTGCCGGGCATCCACATCCCTGATGCCATCATCACGCGGCTGGAAGGCGCCCAGGACCAGAAGGCCGAGGGCAAGAAGCTCTGCATCGACATCATCAACGAGGTAAAGGAAATCCCCGGCGTCTCCGGAGTCCATGTGATGGCCTACCGCCAGGAGGAATATGTCGCCGAGATCGTCGACGAGAGCGGCGTGCTGAAAGGTCGCCAGCCCTGGAAGCGCGAAGCCCGTGCCGACGACCAGAGGGTCGCCGAGCGACTCGGCCACATCCTGCACGACGACGTCACCGAAACTCAGGTCGATATGGTGAAGACGGCCCACTAATGGTGAATGGTGAATGGTGAATGGGCGGAAGCTTGGATTTGCAGCGACGGCAAGTGAGCCTCCGCACCGACCGCTTCCATAATCACCGTTCACTATTCACCATTCACCACTAACGATATAACCAACTCTTTATATCCCCGAACGGAGAACTCCATGACCCGCACGATCGTCGCCTCGGCGACCCGCGAAATCGTCATCGGCTTCGATCAGCCCTTCTGCGTCATCGGCGAGCGCATCAATCCGACCGGCCGCAAGAAGCTGGCGGCCGAAATGTCAGCCGGCAATTTCGAGACGGTCATCAAGGACGCGATCGCGCAGGCCGCCGCCGGCGCCACCATGCTCGACGTCAATGCCGGCGTCACCGCGGTCGACCCGAACGCCACGGAGCCGGCGCTGCTCGTGCAGACGCTGGAGATCGTCCAGCAGACGGTCGACCTGCCGCTGTCGATCGACTCCTCCGTCAGCGCCGCCATCGAGGCCGCGCTGAAGGTGGCAAAGGGCCGGCCGCTGGTGAATTCGGTGACAGGCGAGGAGGAGAAGCTGGAAGCGATCCTGCCGCTGGTGAAGAAATACAACGTTCCGGTCGTCGCCATCTCCAACGACGAGACCGGCATCTCGATGGACCCGGACGTGCGCTTCGCGGTCGCCAAGAAGATTGTCGAGCGCTGCGCGGATTTCGGCATTCCGGCGCATGACGTGGTGGTCGACCCGCTGGTCATGCCGATCGGCGCGCTGGGCGATGCCGGCCGCCAGGTGTTCGCGCTGCTGCGCCGCCTGCGCGAGGAACTCAAGGTCAACACCACCTGCGGCCTCTCCAACATCTCCTTCGGCCTGCCGCACCGCCACGGCATCAACGCCGGCTTCATCCCGATGGTGATCGGCGCCGGCATGACCTCGGCGATCATGAACCCGGTCCGCCCGCAGGAAATGGAGGCGGTTCGCGCCGCCAACGTGCTCAACGGCACCGACAGGGACTGCATGACCTGGATCAAGACCTACAAGGATTTCAAGCCGGGCGAGCACGCCGCGCCGCCGCCGGTCGCCGTGGTCACGCCGGGCGCCGAGGGCGCGGCTGCGGGGGGCGGCAGACGGCGCGGCGGCCGCGAGGCACGGATGGCGCGGGGGTAGGCGCCGCTATGGTTGCCAAAGAGCAACATTCTCACAACTCGTCGCTTCGAGAGAACATAATCGAGCACCAGTTTATTGGCGCCGCTCTTAAAGTTCTCTGGAACGCTGGAATTGTGGACGCAGAGATTCTGCGGTCGGAGTTCGACGGTTATGGCTACGATCTGGTTCTCAGCAAAGGCCAAATCGTTAGGCACATCCAACTGAAGTCTGGTTTGACGCTCAAGAAGATCAGCGTGTCTAACATGCTAGCTAGGCGCCCCAGTGGATGCGCCATTTTTATCGAAATCTCTGACAATCTCGATATGGAGAGGTATTGGTTTTTCGGCGCCAATGAGCCTGGATTACCTCTGCCGGCATTGGATGACTTCAAGACCACGAAAAGAACCACGCCCAAGTCAGACGGTTTGAAGCCCCAACGTCAGAACCACCGGGACATACCCGCCAATAAATTTACCAAGGTTCAGTCGCTTGAGCATCTCCTTGGCAAATTGCTCGGACAAGAAATAAGCGGCCACCAATGAACCCGCCCCCCAACATCACCGACCCCCTCGTCCTGTTCATGCCGTCCGGCAAGCGCGGGCGGTTTCCGGTCGGCACGCCGCTGCTCGACGCCGCGCGCTCGCTTGGCGTCTATGTGGAGAGCGTGTGCGGCGGGCGCGCGACCTGCGGCCGCTGCCAGATCGAGGTGCAGGAAGGCAATTTCGCCAAACACAAGATCGTCTCGACGCTCGACCACATCTCGCCAAAGGGCCCGAAGGAGGAGCGCTACGAGCGGGTGCGCGGCCTGCCCGAGCATCGCCGCCTCTCCTGCTCGGCCACCGTGCAGGGCGATCTCGTCATCGACGTGCCGCAGGACACCGTCATCAACGCCCAGGTGGTGCGAAAAGCCGCCACCGACCGGGTGATCGAGCGCAACGCGGCCGTGCAGCTCTGCTATGTCGAGGTTGAGGAGCCTGACATGCACAAGCCGCTCGGCGACCTCGACCGGCTGAAAGTGTCGCTGGAAAAGGACTGGGGTTGGAAGGACCTTCTGGTCGCCCCCCACCTGATCCCGAAGATCCAGAAGATTTTGCGCACGAAGCTGCCCGACCAGCCCGAGGTCAGCGAGGGCAAATGGGGCGTCACCGCGGTCGTTCACCGCGACATGGACTCTTCGCGTCCCTTCATCATCGACCTCTATCCCGGTTTGAAGAACGAGGCCTACGGCATCGCCTGCGACATCGGCTCGACCACCATCGCCATGCATCTGGTGTCGCTGCTGTCGGGCCGCATCGTCGCCTCGTCGGGAACGTCGAACCCGCAGATCCGCTTCGGCGAGGATCTGATGAGCCGCGTCTCCTACGTGATGATGAACCCCGATGGCCGCGAGGCGATGACCAGGGCGGTGCGCGAGGCGGTCAATACGCTGATCGGAAAAGTGTGCGAGGAAGGCGGCGTCGACCGCCACGACATTTTCGACTGCGTGTTCGTCGGCAACCCGATCATGCACCATCTGTTCCTCGGCATCGACCCGACCGAGCTCGGCCAGGCGCCGTTCGCGCTGGCCGTGTCGGGCGCCCTGCAGTTCTGGGCGCATGAGATCGACATCGAGGTGGCGCCGGGCGCCAGGCTCTACACGCTGCCTTGCATCGCCGGCCATGTCGGCGCCGATGCCGCCGGCGCCACGCTGTCGGAAGGGCCTTATCGGCAGGACGGGATGATGCTGCTGGTCGACGTCGGCACCAATGCCGAGATCGTGCTCGGCAACCGCACCCGCGTCGTCGCCGCCTCGTCGCCGACCGGCCCCGCTTTCGAGGGCGCCGAGATTTCGTCCGGCCAGCGCGCGGCACCCGGTGCCATCGAGCGGGTGCGCATCGATCCCGAGACGCTGGAGCCCAGATATCGCGTCATCGGAACCGACAAGTGGTCGGACGAAGAGGGTTTCGAAGAAGCCTCCTGGGCGACAGGCGTCACCGGCATCTGCGGCTCGGCGATCATCGAGGTCGTCGCCGAGATGTACCTCACCGGCATCATCTCCGAGGACGGCGTCATCGACGGCGCCATGGCCGAGCGCAGCCCGCGCATCGTGCCGAACGGCCGCACCTTCTCATACCTGCTGCGCGAGGGCCGCCAGGGCGAGCCGCGCATCACCGTGACGCAGAACGACATCCGCGCCATCCAGCTCGCCAAGGCCGCGCTCTATGCCGGCGTGAAACTGCTAATGGAAAAGCAGGGCGTCGAGGCGGTCGACACCATCCGCTTCGCCGGCGCCTTCGGCTCCTTCATCGATCCGAAATACGCCATGGTGCTCGGCCTGATCCCGGATTGCGACCTGTCGCAGGTCAAGGCGGTGGGCAACGCCGCCGGCACCGGCGCGCTGATGGCCCTGCTCAACCGCGACCACCGCCGCGAGATCGAGACGCAGGTGTCGCGGATCGAGAAGATCGAGACGGCGCTGGAGCCCAGCTTCCAGCAGATCTTCGTCAACGCCATGGCGTTGCCCAACAAGGTCGACGCCTTCCCGAAGCTGGCGGAGCAGGTGAAGCTGCCGCCGCGCAAGGTGGTCGAGCAGCCGGGCGGCGACGGCAGCCCGCGCCGCCGCTCGCGCGAGGAACGCGCGGCACGACGCCAGCGCGACTGAAATATCGGGAAAGCCGGGCGCTCGCCGCGCCCGGCCGGCCGAAATCACATGCCCTTTTCCTTGAGCACGGCCTCGGCGTTCTCCGCCGTGACCTTCTCCGTCGGCAGCACGATCGCCTTCTCGACCTTCTCGCCGTTGAGGTGCTTGACCGCCTGGCGCAGGCCTTCGGCGCCCGGCGTGGCGTAGAGGAAGGTGGCGGTCAGCTCGCCGTTCTTCACCCAGGTCACGCCCTCGCCCGGCAGGGCGTCGATGCCGATGAACTTTATCTCCTTCTCGCGGCCGGCGTCCTTGGCGGCAAGATAGGCGCCGTAGGCCATCGGATCGTTGTGGCCGTAGACCAGGTCGATCTTCTCGTTGCTCTTCAGCGCATTGGCCATGATGTTGTAGGCCTGATCCTGCTTCCAGTCGCCGGACTGCTTGTCGAGCAGGTTCTTGATTCCCGGCTCCTTGTCGGTGAACTCGTGAAAACCGTTGTGGCGGTCATGCGCCGGCTGCGTGCCCATGCCGCCCCAGATCTCGACGATGGTGCCCTGCGCCTTGCCCGGCCCGCCGAGCAGCTCCACCGCATATTCGCCCGCTGCCCGGCCGATCAGCACGTTGTCGCCGCCGACGAACTGCGTGTACTTGTCGGTCTCGACGTTGCGGTCGAGCACGAACACCGGGATGTTCGCCTCGATCGCCTGCTGGACGACGCCGGTGAGGCCCGCCGACTCCTTCGGCGAGATCAGCAGCGCGTCGACCTCCTGGCGGATCAGGTTCTCGACGTCTGCCACCTGCTTCTCGGTCTTGTCCTCGCCGTCGGTGACGATCAGCTCGACCTCGGGATGCTTGGCGGCTTCCGCGATGATGTCCTTGTTGAACTGCGCGCGCCACGGCTCGATCGTCGTCGCCTGGCTGAAGCCGATCGTCCATTTCTTCTCTTGCGCCACCGCATCCGCGCCGGTGAGCGCGGTGCTGGCGATGAATGCAACCGTCAGGGCCGAAAGCCCCAGGAAACCACGCCGTTTCATTCGACATTTCCTCCACTGTTATGTGCTGCTTGTTGCTGCGGCCGCCTGTCCGCGGACGCATCCTTTTGCGCCGGCCGGAACGCGGGCAGGCGCACAAAGCTCAGGAGATCGGCGGCGTTGCGCTCCTGGACGAGCACGGTGCCGACGATGATCAGGCCCTTCAGCACGAGCTGAAGGTTCGAGTTGATGTTGTGGAGCTGCAAAATGTTGGAGAGCAGCCCGAAGATCAGCACGCCGCAGAAGGTGCCGGCCATGGAGCCGCGCCCGCCCATCAGGCTGGTGCCGCCGATGACGACCGCGGCGATGGCGTCGAGCTCCAGCCCGGCGCCGGCGTCCGGCTTGCCCTGGCGGTACTGCGCCACGTAGAGCACCGCGGCGATGCCGGCGAGCAGACCGGAGACCGCATAGGTGACGATCTTGACCTTGCCGGCCTCGATGCCGGAGAGCCGCGCCGCCTCCTCGTTGCCGCCGATGGCATAGACGTAGCGGCCGAACGGCGTGAACCGCAGCACGGCGGCGTAGATGACGATGGCCGCAATGAAGAAGATGCCGGGCATCGGAATCACCCCGAACACCAGCGAGCGCAGCCTGTCGAACTCGGCGACCGCGTTGGAGCCGGTATAGACCGGCAGCACCGCGTTGTTCTGGCCGGCGGTGAGCCGCGCGATGCCGAGTGCCGTCACCATCATGGCGAGCGTCACTATGAAGGGCTGCAGCCGCCCGCCGACGATCAGCAGGCCGTTGATGGCGCCGAAGCACAGACCGACGCAGGGGGCGACGATGAGGACGCCGAGCACGCCGAACTTGGTCGAGACCTGCGGGACGAGGTACCAGAGCAGCAGCGCCGCCAGCGCCGCCCCGGCGGCGAGCGGGATGAGCAGGCCGCGCGTCCGGTCGAGCGTGACATCGCGGCCGATGTCGCCGCCGTGACGCGCCTTCTCAAGATTGGCGAAGACGAAGCGCACGACCGAGAAACCGATGACCAGCGCCACGATGCCGGCCATCGGCAGGCCCATGGCGGCTGCGGGCGTATCGCCTTCGACGGTGAGCAGCATGGCGCAGACGACGGTGGCGATCGCCATCAGCGAGCCGACCGACAGGTCGATGCCGCCGGTGATGATGACGGCCGTCATGCCGGTGGCGATCAGCCCGGTTATCGACACCTGCCGGAGCACGTCGAGCAGGTTGCCATAGGACAGGAAGATGTTGTTGCCCTTCGAGCTGACCGGCGAGGAGAGCACGCCGAGCAGGAAGATGGCGATCAGCCCCCAATAAAGCTTAGTACGGGCGATGATGCGAAACACGCCGCTCATGCCGCGGCCTTCGCGGCGAGCGGTGCGGCAAGCTGCATGATGCGCTCCTCGGTGGCGTCGGCGCGCGCCACGATGCCGCGCTGCCGGCCCTCCGACATGACGAGGATCCGGTCGGACAACAGCAGCAGCTCCGGCAGCTCCGAGCTGACGACCATGATCGCCAGCCCTTCCTCGCGAGCCAGCCGGAAGATCAGGTCGTAGATCTCGCGCTTGGCCCCGACGTCGATGCCGCGCGTCGGCTCGTCGAGCAGCAGCACCTTTGGACGCGTGCCCAGCCATTTGCCCATGACGACCTTCTGCTGGTTGCCGCCCGACAGGGTTCCCGCCGCCTGGTCGACACCGCTGCAGCGGATCGCCAGCGATTTCACGGCCGCGCGCGCCAGGGCGGCCTCTCCGGCAAAAGAGCGGATGCCGAAACGCGAAAGCCGCGACACCAGCGGCAGCGCGACATTGTCGGTGATCGATGCGCCGAGATGCAGGCCCTGGGTCTTGCGGTCCTCGGTGACGAGCGCAAGGCCTAGCCGCCTGGCGTCTCGCGGCGAGCGGATGTCGGCCCTGCTCCCGTGCAGCCTGATCTCGCCCTCGGCCTGGCCGCCGGACGCTCCGAACAGGGTTTCCAGGATCTCGCTGCGCCCGGAGCCGAGCAGCCCGCCGATGCCCAGCACCTCGCCCGCATGCAGATCGAAGCCAACGCCATTCAGAACCTGGCGCCAGCCGCGCCGGTGCGGCTTCGACAGCACGAGGTCGCGCACCGACAGCACGACGGGGCCGCGCTTGCCGGTGTCGCCGTGATCGGCGGAGAGAAGCGCGCGGCCGACCATGGCGGCGATGATCTTGTCTTGGTCGAGCTCGCCGATCGGCCTTGTCAGCACATGCCGCCCGTCCCTGAAAACGGTGACGCGGTCGGCCAGGTGCGTCACCTCGTCGAGGCGGTGCGAGATGTAGACGATCGCCACGCCCTCGCCGGCCAGCTGCCGCACGATCTTGAACAGCCGCTCGCATTCGGCCAGCGACAGCGCCGAGGTCGGCTCGTCCATGATCAGCATGCGGGCGTTCAGCGACAAGGCCTTGGCGATCTCGACCAGTTGCTGCTCGCCGACCCGAAGGCTGCCGACGCGCTGGTCAGGATCGAGTTCGATGCCGAGCCGCCCGAGCAGGTCCCGCGCCGCCGCGCGCGCCGCCTTCCTGTCGATCACCACGCCGGCGATGCGCTTCTCGCGGCCGAGGAAGATGTTGTCGGCGACGGTCAGCTCGGGAACGAGGTTGAGCTCCTGGTGGATGATGGCGATGCCTGCAGCCTCGGCCTGGCGGATGCTGGCGAAGGAGACGGTGCTGCCGTCGAGCTCCAGCCGGCCCTCATACTCGGCATAGACCCCCGAGACGATCTTCATCAGCGTCGACTTGCCGGCGCCATTCTCGCCCATCAGCGCATGGATCTCGCCGGGGCGGAGCTCGAACGAAACGTCGGTCAGCGCCGCGATGCCGCCGAACCGCTTGCTGACATTCGCAGCGCGAAGCAGCGGGCCGGCCGAGGGATGGCGGTGTGGCGCAAAAGGCGCAATGCCGGATTCGATCATGGCAACAGTGGCCTCCCTTCCACGTTGCTGAATGCTCGCTCACGCTAATCTAAACGTTTCGGAGATGTCAACAGGAACCCCGCCCGGAGAATGGCCGCGCTACGCCACACACCACCCTTCCCTTGCGTTTTCCGTGAATTTCTCCTAGTCCTGCTGCGGGAAGAGTTCCAAAACGTTTCGGAATAATGGACGAGATCAGGCGGCGTACCAGGAAATCGAGCGCACCGACGATGATCGACGTGGCGCAGTCCGCCGGCGTTTCGATCGCCACCGTCTCGGCCTTCGTCAACGGCTCGGCCAACGTCAGCGCCGAGCTCAGGCAGCGCATCGAGACGGCCATCCGCGACATCGGCTACAAGCGCAACGCCATCGCCCGCAGCCTCAAGATGGGCACCACGCACACCATCGGGCTCACTGTCCCGCACATCACTAACCCGTTCTTCACCGAGGTCGTGTCGGTGATCCAGCAGGCCTTCGACCGCGCGGGCTATGCGGTGATGCTGTTCTGCACGGACGAGCATCTGCATAATCAGGACGACCAGATCGGGCTGCTGCTTGACCGCATGGTCGACGGTCTCATCGTGGCGCGGGTCGGCGACGACGCAAAATTCAGGGAGATCATCGGCGGCGCCAGCGTGCCGGTCGTGCTGATCGACCGCCTCTGCCGGGGTGTCGAGACCGACGCCGTCGTGCTCGATAACAGGCAGGCCGTCTTCGAGGCGATCAGCTACATGATCGGTCTCGGCCATCGCCGCATTGGCTACATCTCGGGAGACGTCGACGTCTCCACCATCCGCGAGCGCGGCGAAGGCTATCGCCGGGCGATGGAGGCGGCGGGGCTTGCCGTTTCGGACGAGCTGGTGCGGTTGGGCGATTTCCACGAGGCCGATGGTTACAGGGCCGCCATGCAGCTCCTGATGCTGCCCGACCGGCCGACTGCGATCTTCTCCGCCAACAACCCGATGGTGGTGGGCGCCATGAAGGCCCTCCGCGATCTCGGCCTGACCTGCCCCGATGATATTTCCGTCGCCTGCTTCGACGACTTCGCCTGGGCCGACGTGTTCCAGCCGCAGATGACGACCATCGCCCAGCCGGTCCAGGCAATCGGCGAGCAGGCGGCGCGGCTGATGCTCGATCGCCTGGGCGGCAAGGCGCCGGCCGAGCCGCGGGTCGTCACCCTGCGTGGGCGCCTGATGATCCGAAACTCCTGCGCGCCGGCACGCCGCTGAAGGGGCCGCGACCGCGAGAGAACCTTCAGTGCTTGCGCCAGTGGGCGGCGAGCGCTCCGCCGGTGACCGGGTCGGTATCGGGAAAGCCCAGGCCGGCAATGCGCTCGACCATCGCCTCGCTCGGCGCTTCGCGGAGAAGATCGGGACTTTGGCCGGGCGGATAGGCGCCGACAACGAGAAAACCGCTGCTGGCGTCGAGCCGGCAGTGCCCGGTGCCGGCGGGAAGCAGCGCCACGTCGCCGGCTACCACATCGACTTCCCGGCCGCCGGGTCCGCCCAGCATCAGCCGCGCGCCGCCCCGGGCAAAGCCCAGCACCTCATGCGCCGTCGAGTGATAGTGGTGATAGGCAAAGACGCCGTTGCGCCAGGACGGCGGCCAGCCATTGCGTTCGAACATGGCTTCGAACACGGCCGCTGGATCATTGTCGGAAGCGGCCACGGCGCCGCGGTAGAGCAGCACCGGCAGCCGCGGATTGTTCGGCATCCAGCCGTTGCGGCCGAGTTGCAGGACTTCGGGTTGGATCATGGCAAGCTCATCCTGCGCGCCAAACCGCCAAGGTTCAACTTCGTTCCCTGCGCCGCCGGCTCCATCAGCGCTTCGCCACAAGACAAACCGGCACATCAATTTTCCCCTGCCGGGACTCCAACCGTTGGCGCATACTCTATTTATCGACACGGAGCGGTTGCGGCCGCCCCGCGATTCGCCCGACGACAGCGAGGATCTCAGCATGCGTATCGAACCGGTGTTCCTCTTCGACCTCGACGGGACGCTGGTCGACAGCGTCTATCAGCACGTGCTCGCCTGGAAGGAGGCGCTCGACGCCGAAGGCATCGACCTGTCGGTCTGGCGCATCCATCGCAAGATCGGCATGAGCGGCGGCCTGTTCACCAATCAACTCCTGCGCGAGACCGATCTGGAGATCAACGAGGTGCGCGTCGAGCGGCTGCGGCACAACCACGCCGAGGCCTACCGGCGCTATGCCGGCTCCATCCGTCCGCTGCCGGGTGCACGCGAGCTGCTGTCCTGGCTGACGGAGGAAGGCATTCCCTGGGCCATTGCCACCAGCGGCCGCATGGAGACGGCCGCCGTCAACCTGGCGGCACTCGGCGTCGATCCCGACAAGGTCCCGGTGGTGACCCGCGACCAGGTCCGTTACGCAAAGCCCGATCCGGACCTGTTCACCGCCGCCGCCGAACGGCTCGGCGCGCCGATCGAGACCGCCATGGTGGTGGGCGACAGCATCTGGGACATGCTTGCGGCGACCCGCTGCCGGGCGCTGGGCGTCGGCCTGCTCAGCGGCGGCTATGGTTCCGACGAACTCAGGCAGTCCGGAGCCATCCGCGTCTACGAGGATCCGGCCGACCTGCTCGAGCATATCGACGAGGTCGGCGGACGCCGGTGACGCACGTCCTCAGGAAGAGAGGTTCGGCTGGTCGGGCTGGCTCGTTCTCGTAGACCCCTCACGGAGCGGCAGCCCGGGAATGTCGGCAGCAGGCCGGGCGGAATCTCTTCCACGAGAAAACCGCTGCCAAGCGCAGCTATACGCCGGGATTGGAGGGAAGCGCGAAGCCGTAGCAGTGGCCGGCGTCCTGCGCGCGCGGCGTGCAGATCGGCGGGTTGTGTATCTGCGCTCCGGTGCTGCCCTGGCAGGCCGACAGACCGACGACCGTCAACAGCAAGCCGACGAGAATGAGTGTCGAACGCATCCGAGAATTTCCCCCCGCAAACGCCTGGCAAACGGCGATTCACCTGCTTCTGCGACTATCCATCGCATCGCGGGCATCCGCAAGACTTTATGCGAGCCTTGTCGGGGCCTCCGACCGTGCTGCAAGCCCTCCTTGCAATCCAGGGAAGAACGCGTGATGCCAAATTGTTGATAAGACGCATGTTCCTCCCGTCTAGCTCGAAAGGCCGGCGTTTACCATCACCGCCGAAATGGCGGCGGCGATACAATTTGCCGGTTGTCGAACGGTCCTTCGCGGCTGCACGATTCTCGCCGCAATGTGAAGGAACTATAGGGTCGCGAATCAGTTGATCTCGGGTACAATCACCAGGCGACGAGACGGGTACTTTGCGAGGTTGCCATGGGCGGCAAAGATTCCGATGTCTTCGATCTCTTTTCGGAGATTTACACCCACGCTGCGCGGGAGGAGATGAGCCTCCAGGAATATCTCCTGGCCTGCCGCGAGGACAAGTCGATGTACGCCACGGCGGCGGAGCGGATGGTGGACGCCATCGGCGAGCCGACGCTGATCGACACCAGCTCCGATGAGCGGCTGGGGCGAATCTTCGCCAACCGCACCATCAAGATGTATCCGTCCTTCGCCGAATTCTACGGCATGGAGGATACGATCGAGCGGATCGTCGGCTATTTCCGCTACGCCTCGCAGGGGCTGGAGGAGCGCAAGCAGATCCTCTATCTGCTCGGTCCGGTCGGCGGCGGCAAGTCGTCGCTCGCCGAGCGCCTCAAGAAGCTGATGGAGGCACGGCCGATCTACACGCTGAAGATCGGCAACGAGATCAGCCCGGTTTTCGAATCGCCCCTCGGCCTGTTCCATCCGGAGCGGATGGCCGACCTGCTCGAAGACAAGTACGGCATCGCGCGGCGACGGCTGAACGGCCTGATCTCGCCCTGGGCGGCCAAGCGCCTCGACGAGATCAACGGCGACATCTCGAAATTCAGTGTCGTCAAGCTCATGCCGTCCAGGCTGCGCCAGATCGGCATCGCCAAGACCGAACCCGGCGACGAGAACAACCAGGACGTTTCCGCCCTGGTCGGCAAGGTCGACATCCGCCAGCTCGAGAATTTCAGCCAGTCCGACCCCGACGCCTATTCCTACAGCGGCGGCCTCAACCGCACGACGCAGGGCCTGCTCGAGTTCGTCGAGATGTTCAAGGCGCCGATCAAGGTGCTGCACCCCCTGCTGACGGCGACCCAGGAAGGCAGCTACAACGGCACCGAGAACTTCGGCTCGTTCCCCTATCAGGGCATCGTGCTCGCGCATTCCAACGAGTCGGAATGGTTGCAGTTCAAGAACAACAAGAACAACGAGGCCTTCCTCGACCGCATCCTGGTGGTCAAAGTGCCCTATTGCCTGCGCGTCACCGAGGAGAAATACATCTACGAGAAGCTCTTACGCGAGAGCGAGCTGGCCAGCAGCCCGTGCGCGCCGGAGGTGCTCGACATCCTCAGCCGTTTCACCGTGTCGACCCGCCTCACGCCGCACGAGAACTCGCCGCTCTACACCAAGATGCGGGTCTATGACGGCGAGAACCTGAAGGAGATCGATCCCAAGGCGAAGTCGGTGCAGGAGTATCGCGACGCCGCCGGCGTCGACGAGGGCATGACCGGCATCAGCACGCGCTTTGCCTTTAAGATCCTGTCGCAGACCTTCAACTACGACACCAAGGAGGTCGCCGCCGATCCGGTGCATCTGATGTACATCCTCGAGCAGGCGATCCGGCGCGAGCAGTTCCCGAAGGAGACCGAGCAGACCTATCTCGACTACATCAAGTCGGAGCTTGCCTCCCGCTATGCCGAGTTCATCGGCCACGAGATACAGAAGGCCTATCTGGAATCCTACAGCGAATACGGCCAGAACCTGTTCGACCGTTACATCGCCTATGCCGACGCCTGGGTCGAGGACCAGGACTACAAGGATCCGGACACCGGCCAGATATTCAACCGCGAGGTGTTGGACAGCGAGCTGTCGCAGATCGAGAAGCCGGCCGGCATCGCCAACCCGAAGGACTTCCGCAACGAGGTGGTGAAGTTCACGCTGCGTGCCCGTGCCCGCAACAACGGCCGCAATCCGTCATGGACCAGCTACGAGAAGCTGCGCGAGGTGATCGAGAAGCGCATGTTCGGTCAGGTGGAAGATCTGCTTCCGGTCATCAGCTTCGGCTCCAAGAAGGATAGCGTGACGGAGAAGCAGCATTCCGAGTTCGTGCAGCGCATGGTCGAGCGCGGCTACACCCAGCGTCAGGTGCGGCGGCTGGTGGACTGGTACATGCGGGTAAACAAGGCGGGTTGACGCCCGCCCGGCGTAAGGCGGGCTTCATGCCGAATGTTATCGACCGCCGGCTCAATCCGAAGGACAAGAGCCTCGGCAATCGGCAGCGCTTCCTGCGACGTGCGCGCGAGGAGCTGAAGCGCACCATCCGCGACCAGATCAGGACAGGCAAGATCGCCGACGTCGACGCCGACCACAGCGTTTCCATGCCGGCGAAGGGCACCGGTGAGCCGACCTTCGAGAACGCCCGCGACAGCGGCCGCCGCCACCACATCCTTCCCGGCAACAAGGAGTTCATGCCCGGCGATCGCCTGCCGAAGCCGGGCGGCGGCCAGGGCGGCTCGCCCGGCCCCGGCCTGTCCCAGCGCGAGTTCGAGGACGACTTCCGCTTCGTGCTGTCGCGCGAGGAGGTGCTGGACCTGTTCTTCGAAGATCTCGAACTGCCCGACATGGTCAAGCTCAACCTCAAGGAGGTTCTCGCCTACAAGCCGCGCCGCGCCGGCTTCGCCAGGACCGGCGCGCCGACCAATATCAATGTCGGGCGCACCATGCGCAACAGCCACGGCCGCCGCATCGCGCTGAAGCGGCCGCGCCAGGCCGAACTGGACGCGCTGGCGGCGGAGATCGAGGCACTCGAGGCGAATCCCGTGCCGGGCCAGGCCATGCGGCAACGCATCGCGGAACTGCGCGAAGAGCTCGACAGGCTGACACGGCGGCGCAAGCTGATCGGCTATGTCGATCCCGTCGACATCCGCTTCAACCGCTTCGACCCGCAGCCGATCCCGACCGCCAAGGCCGTCATGTTCTGCCTCATGGACGTCTCGGGCTCGATGGGCGAGCGCGAGAAGGACCTCGCCAAGCGCTTCTTCGTGCTGCTGCATCTGTTCCTCAAGCGCCGCTACGACCGCACCGAGATCGTCTTCATCCGCCATACCCACGAGGCGCATGAGGTGGACGAAGAAACCTTCTTCTACAGCACCCAGAGTGGTGGCACGGTGGTCTCGACCGCGCTGGAGGAGATGCGCCGCATCATCGCCGAGCGTTACCCGCCGCGGGAATGGAACATCTACGCCGCCCAGGCCTCGGACGGCGACAATTTCGCGACCGATTCGGAGCGCTGCATCTCGCTTCTCGAAGGCGAGATCATGAAGCTGTGCCAGTATTTCGCCTATGTGGAGATCATCGACGAGCGCGAGCGCCACATCTTCGGTGCCACCGACAACGGCACATCGCTGTGGCGCGCCTACCGTTCGATCGGCGACAGCTGTCCGAACTTCCAGATGACCCGCATCGCCCGTCCGGCCGATATCTATCCGGTCTTCCGCCAGCTTTTCGCCAAGCAACAGACGCAGAAGGGCGGCTGAATGAACCCGACGCCAAGGCGGGGAGAGAGATCCCGACTGCTGTTTTCCGACTCCGACTGGAGCTTCGAGAAGCTGTCGCGCGCCTATGACGCCATCGAGACCATCGCCCTCGACGATCTCGGCCTCGACGTCTACCCCAACCAGCTCGAGATCATCTCGTCGGAGCAGATGCTCGACGCCTATTCCTCGGTCGGCATGCCGCTGATGTACCGGCACTGGTCCTTCGGCAAGCATTTCCTCTATCACGAGCAGTTGTACCGCAAGGGCCTGCGCGGCCTCGCCTATGAGATCGTCATCAATTCCGACCCTTGCATCGTCTATTTGATGGAAGAAAACACCATGGCGCTGCAAGCGCTGGTGACCGCGCATGCCGCCTTCGGCCACAATCACTTCTTCAAGAACAACTATCTATTCCAGCAATGGACCGATGCCGCGGCGATCCTGAGCTATCTCGATTTCGCCAAGAGCTACATCGTCCGCTGCGAGGAAAAGCACGGGCTCGCCGCCGTCGAGCGCGTCCTCGACGCCGCCCATGCGCTGATGGAGCAAGGCGTGTTCCGCTATCGGCGCCCTCCCCGGCTGTCGTCCGAGAAGGAACGCGAGGGGCTGCGCGAGCGGCTGGAATATGAGGAGCGCACCTTCAACGACCTGTGGCGCACCCTGCCGCGCTCCAAGGGCGACGGGGGCGAGCGCGACGAGGATCGCAGCGTCTCAGAGCGCAAGAAGTCGCTCAACCTGCCCGAGGAAAACCTGCTCTATTTCCTCGAGAAGAACAGCCTCGTGCTGGAGCCCTGGCAGCGCGAGCTGCTGCGCATCGTGCGCGTGATCGCGCAATATTTCTACCCGCAGCGGCAGACGCAGGTGATGAACGAGGGCTGCGCCACCTTCGTCCACTACACCATCATGAACACGCTGTTCGACCAGGGCCGCATCGGCGAAGGCGCGATGCTGGAGATCCTGCGCAACCACTCCAATGTCGTCTTCCAGCCCGGCTTCGACGATCCGCGCTTTTCCGGCATAAATCCCTACGCCCTGGGCTTTTCCATGATGCAGGACATCCAGCGCATCTCGATGGAGCCGACCGCGGAGGACCGCGACTGGTTCCCGGACATCGCCGGCAATGGCGACTGGCGCGAGACGCTGCTGGAGGCCTGGGCCAATCACCGCGACGAATCCTTCATCCGGCAGTATCTGAGTCCGGCACTGATCCGCAAATGGCGGCTTTTCGTGCTGGACGACAGCGCGCAGGAGCAGCATTTCGAAGTCGCCTCGATCCACAACGAGCGCGGCTACGAGAAGGTGCGCAGCGCGCTCGCCAACGGCTACGACATCGGGATGACGCGGCCGGACATCCAGGTGGTGGATGTCGATCTGCTGGGCGACAGGCTGCTGCGGCTGCAGCAGACGGTCAAGAACGGCGTGTTGCTGGAGAAGGAGAGCCGCGAGGCGACCCTGCGGCACATCAAGGAACTGTGGGGCTACGACGTCAGCCTCGCCGGCGTCGATGCCGAAACCGGCGCCATGCTCTACGAGCATTCGACCAAGCAGGCATCGACGTAGCGGCTGCGCCGGGCGCCTGGGCCCCATGGCGGACGTCTTCCCGTAGCCGACACCAGGCCCGGGAAAAAAGCGCGGACCTGCGCTCAGCCGGCCAGCGCGAGCGCCAATGGCTGCCGCGCGAACGATACGATTCGCGCCACCACGCCTGGATCCGAAAGGATTCGACGATGACCGAGCCCCGGCGCCCAATGCAGCGCCACGTGGGAGCCGGCACTTGCATAAGCACGCGCATCGGCTGCCGGCACCTCCCGATCTTCAGGCGCATGGACGACCAGCGCCGGCGCGTTTGCGGCGGCAAGCTGCCGCGATCCGGTGAACGCGTCGAGCCGGCACTGCGCGATCCGTTCGATGCACCCGACCATGGCCTCGCGCGAGCGGCCGCCAAGCCCGACCGACCGGCAAAAATCGTCGAGCAGTTCGGCCATCGAATTCGGAGCGGCGATCAGCACAAGCCGCCCGGCTTGCAGCGGCGGCACGCCGGGGAGCACCCCGGCGACGGCATTGACCGCGACGGCGCCGCCGAAGGAATGCCCGGCGACGACGTCGAACGGACCGAACCATTGGCCCGCCTGGCCCACCGCGGCCACCGCCTTCATCATCGTCAGGCGCCGCCCCGTTGAAGCTCCATGGCCGGGCAGGTCGACCGCATAGACGCGAAATCCCGCCTTGTTCAGGCCCTCGATCACCGCCTGCATGTATTCGGTGCGCGAGCGCCAGCCATGGATCACCAGCGCCCGCCCGATTTCGGTGCCCGGCTGCGGCCGGAACTCGTGCACGACAAAGCAATCCGGCCCGGCCTTGAGCCTGTGATGCCGCGCCGTCTGCATGAAGGCGGCGCCCCGCATGACCGCCTTGCGCTCGCCCTCGGTCTGCCTGCGCGGATGGGGCGTGCGCGCGAACAGCGCAAAGGCGGCCCTGCCGGCTAGGCCGGGCGCCACCGTGTCGCCGAGACGGAAAAGCGTGCGGGTGACCCGAAAACCCAAAGATGCCATAATCCGCATCCATCAATCAGTTCAAGTGTGAACAGATTAGTTCAAGAATGAACAATACGCAAGACCTTCCCTGGGACAATCCGCGCTTCCGCAACTGGGTATCGGTGGCGCGTGCCTGTCATGCCGTGGAGCGGGCGCTGGGAGCGGCGCTGCAGCCGCTCGATCTCAAGCCGGCGCAGCTCGACGTGCTGATGAATCTCCACCGCCATCCCGGAATGTCGCAGCACGAGCTCGCCCGGCGGCTGCTGGTCGGCCGCTCGAACATCACCATGCTGCTGCCGCAGCTCGAAAGCCGTGGACTGCTGCGGCGCGAGGGCGACGAGAAGGACCGCCGTGTGCTGCGGTTGACGCTCACGGAGGCGGGCGAGGCGCTCCTGCAGGAGGCGCTCAAGGTGCACACCGCACTCATAGAGAAGGTGATGGCGGCCTTTTCGCCCAGCGAATGCGACCTCGTCGGCGAGCACATGCGCCGCATCGTCGAAGTGCTGAAGATCGACTGAGCGCCCTACTCCGCCGGCGCCCGCGCAGGGCGCCGGCTGGACGCGCTGCCGCCGATCATCGGCCGCAATATCGGTACGACTGCAATGGCCGCACCGATCGCCAGCACCCACCAGGCCGGCCGCACCGAGAAAGCGAATTGCAGATTGGCGGCGAGCACCCGCAACGGCGGGATACCGGTGGCAAAGCCGTACCAGGCATATTCGAGCGCGGCGGTGGCAAGGGCCGACAGCACCGCGGCCGAGATCAGCACGATCGGCGACGCCAGGCTGAAGCCGCGCCAATGCGCGAGACGGTACCCCATCAGCAGCACGAACAGGCCGCTCATCAGCGTCGCCTCGTAGACGTCGGCCTTGGTCTGCATGAAGAAGTGCAGGGCCGCCAGAATGCCGATCGCGTAAACCACCTTGTGCAGGCGGTTCCATTTGCGCCCGAGCTTCTTGATGGCCGCGTCCGTCGAGGTTGCGCCCAGGATCACCAGCCCCGTCAGTGCCACGAAGCCGATGGTGAGATAGATCCTCAGCGTGATCTCGGAGGCGACGCGGGCAAGGTCGAGATTCTGGTCGATCACATAGAGCCCGAGATGCGCGAGCCCATAAAATAGCGCAGCGACGCCGATCATGCGGCGCACCACGATCAGCTTAGGCCAGTCGGCGATGCGCCTCAGCGGCGTCACGGCGAGCGAGATGAACAGCAGGCGGATCGCCCAGTCGCCGGTCTCGTGGATCGCCTCCGTCACAGGGCGCGGCCCCAGCGCTCCCGCGACCCAAGACCAGGCGAGCAGGACAGCCGGCACGAACAGTCCGGCAAACACCACCGCCTTCAAGGCCGAGAACCGGCCCGCACGGTCGTTCCAGGGCATTTTTGCCGAAGCTGCCATCACGACAGCCTATACGCCGATGGCGGCGGAACTGTTACCGGACGGCTTCATCACGAGTGGGTGAAGCCGTCCGCCGGAGACAAGCCCCCTCACCACATTGTCTTCTTCGCCCGCTCCGGCCATTCGCGGTCGTAGGCGTCGCCGTCGATCCGCGCCGCGCTGGTCCTAGCCAGGATCTTTCCCGGGGTCGGCAGGCTATCGGCATCGACGTGCTTCCGCGGGTTCCACAGATCCGACCGGTGGATCGCCCGCGCACACTGAAAATAGACGGCCTCGATGGTTATCACGACAACCGATCGCGCCGGCTTGCCATCCACCGCAAGGCTGGCGCAAAGCTCCGGATCGACGTCGACCACCGCCCGTCCGTTGACGCGCAGCGTGGTGCCGGAACCGGGAATGAGGAACAGCAGCCCCACCCTGCCGTCGCGCACGATGTTGCGCAGCGAATCGACCCGGTTGTTGCCGTGCCGGTCGGGCATCAGCAGCGTCTTCTCGTCGCGGATGCGCACGAAACCGCTGAGATCGCCGCGCGGGCTGCAGTCGAGCCCTTCCGGGCCGCTGGTTGCCAGCGCCGCGAAAGGCGAGGCCTCGATCAGGGCCGCGTATTCGGGAATGAGCCGGTCGAGCTCCTTCACCAGCGAGGTCTCGCCTGGCCGGCCGTACAGGGTTTCCAGTTGCTCCACGCTTTCGATGATCGGCATGTTCAATCCCGCGAAAGTCCCTTTTCCTCGAGCTCGGCGAGGTAGTCCTGCCAGCGCTCGTCCTTCTCATGTCCCAGCGTGTGCAAGTATTGCCAGGTGAAGATGCCGGTATCGTGAAAATCGTCGAAGGTGATGCGCACAGCGTAGTTGCCGACCGGCTCGACCTTGAGGATGGCGACGTTGCGCTTGCCCGGCACCGTGACGCGCTGCTCGGGCGAATGACCCTGCACCTCGGCAGAGGGCGACAGCACACGCAAAAGCTCGGCAGGCAGCGCGAAGGGCGCATGATTGGGGTAAGTGACCGTCAGCAGCCTGCGGTCCTTGGAAACCCGGAGTTCGGAGGGGGCTGTCATTTTCGGTGTGCTTTCTCCTACGTCTGCCCGACTTCTTATGCCAAGACGCAGACCACTCCCAGCACCCCGGACGAATTTCACGACCAATGCAACGGCAGACATGTCTTGATTGTCGCATGCACTCGTACGACATAGTGGTATATAGCGGTCCATGACCTGGAGGAATGCGAGAGTGATGCAAGCGGACATGATCGACCCGTTCGGCCGCGCCATCACCTATTTGCGCGTGTCGGTCACCGACCGCTGCGACTTCCGCTGCACCTATTGCATGGCGGAGGACATGACCTTCCTGCCGAAGAAGGACCTGCTGTCGCTGGAAGAGCTCGACCGGCTGACCACGGTCTTCATCGAGAAGGGCGTGCGCAAGCTCAGGCTCACCGGCGGAGAGCCGCTGGTGCGCAAGAACATCATGCATCTGGTGCGCCAGATCTCGCGCCATCTCGACAGCGGCGCGCTGGAGGAGCTGACGCTCACCACCAACGGCTCGCAGCTCGCCCGCTTCGCCGCCGAGCTCGCCGATTGCGGCGTCAAACGCATCAACGTCTCGCTCGACACGCTCGATGCGGACAAGTTCCACACGATCACCCGCTGGGGCAATCTCGACCGCGTCATGGCCGGCATCGACGCCGCCCAGGCCGCCGGCCTCCACGTCAAGCTCAACGCGGTGGCGCTGAAGGACTTCAACGACCGCGAAATCCCCGAGCTTTTACGCTTCGCGCATGGGCGCGGCATGGACCTGACCGTCATCGAGACCATGCCGATGGGCGAGATCGACGCCGATCGCACCGACCAGTACCTGCCGCTGTCGCTGCTGCGCGCCGAACTCGAGCGGCAGTTCACGCTGACCGACATCCCCTACAAGACCGGCGGCCCCGCCCGCTATGTCGAGGTCGCCGAGACGGGCGGCCGGCTCGGCTTCATCACGCCGATGACCCACAATTTCTGCGAGAGCTGCAACCGCGTCCGGCTGACCTGCACCGGCACGCTCTATATGTGCCTTGGCCAGGAGGACGCGGCCGACCTGCGCATCCCGCTGCGCGCCTCGGAAGGCAACGAGCGTGTCGCGGCGGCGATCGACGACGCCATCGGCCGCAAGCCGAAGGGTCACGACTTCGTGATCGACCGGCGCACGCGCAAACCCGCCGTTTCCCGCCACATGAGCGTGACCGGCGGCTGAACGCGCATTTCCATCAGAAGTTTTGACTGGACTTCGGTGCCGCTGCGGCGCTAGCGGCATCTTCCAATTTTCAGATCAATGAATCATGCAGACGGATCGCGGCCCGCAACGGGTAGCGACGCCGTATGACACCACGATGAAGCCGCAAAAGAGCAATCTCGCCGAACGGCGCCGGGAGCGCCTCGTCTCGCTGCTGTCGCGCGCCGAGCGGCAGGGTGCGCGCTGGCAGTTCTGGGTCACCTCCGGAGCCATCCTCGGGGTCGCCATCCTGTTCGCGGCGCTGAGCAAATGGGACGCCGCCTTCGGCTATTCCCTCTCGATCCTGGCATTCTTCCTGCTGGTGAACCTGCTCAACTACCTGCTCGTCCGCCGCGGCCTGCAGCCGATCTGGCTGGGGCTCGTGCTCGGGACGCTCAACATCGTGGTGCTGACCGTCGTGGTGGTGGCGCCCAATCCGTTCCACCACGACGCGCTGCCGCAGGCCATGATGCTGCGCGAGGGCGGCTTCAAATATCTGCTGATCTTCGTCTGCCTGGGCGCGCTGACGCTGTCGCCGCGGCTGGCCGCCTGGCTCGGCACGGCGGCAGCGCTCTGCTGGACGGCGGCGATCCTGTGGGTGATCGCGCAGCCGGGCACCATCGTCGCGGCGCGGCCGATGGCCGGGATCAGCGTCGGCGAGCGCCTGCGCCTCCACCTCAATCCGCATTTCGTCGACATCGTCGAACAGGCGACCAACATCGCCGTCATCCTGATCATCGCCGGCATCATCGCCGCGGTGGTGGCGCGCACGCGCGCGCTCGCCGAGGACTACACCCGCGCCGAGCGCGCCCGCTTCAACCTCGCCCGCCATTTCTCGCCCAATGTCGTCGACGCGCTGGCCGCCGCCGACGAGCCATTCGGCCCGGTGCGCCGCCAGGAGGTGGCGGTGCTGTTCGCCGACATCGTCGGCTTCACCAACTACGCCGAGGAACACCCGGCCGAGCAGGTGTTCGAGATGCTGCGCGAGTTCCACCGGCGCATGGAGCAGGTGGTGTTCGACAATGGCGGCACCGTCGACAACTATATCGGCGACTGCATCATGGCGACCTTCGGCATTCCGCGCCCCAGCGACGACGACGCCACCCATGCGCTGCGCTGCGCCCGCGCCATGCGCGACGCGCTCGACCTCTGGAACCACGAGCGGCAGCGCGCCGGCTTCGCGCCGGTCGACGTGCGTATCGGCTGCCAGTATGGACCGGTGGTACTCGGCGCCATCGGCAGCGAGCGCAACCTGTCCTTCGCCGTCATCGGCGACACGTGCAACGTGGCGAGCCGCCTGCAGGTGGCGTGCCGCGAACTGGACGCCTCGATCTGCGTCGGCGATGCGCTGGTGCGGCGCGTCGCGCCGGCCGGCGGCGACAACCCACTCGCCGGCCTCGTGCAGGTCGAGGCGGTCTCGGTGCGCGGCCGCGACGCTTCGGTGGACGTGTGGATCCTGCCCGGCTGAGGCAATCCGCGGCGGCGCCGCCTTGGATCAGCATGTGAGGACGGCATGCACATTGCCGCCCCGGCGCCAGGACGCTAAGCCGCCCTCACCCGCACATTGGAATCCTGCCTCGTGGCCCTGTCCCCCAACCTTGCCGGCGCGCTGTTCATGGTGGTCTCCATGGCCGGCTTCACGCTCAACGACGCGCTCGTCAAATATGTGTCCGAGGGCATGAACGTCGCCCAGATCATGCTCATCCGCGGCGCCTTCGCCACCTTGCTGATCACCTTGTTCGCCTGGCACCAGGGCGCTCTGCGGATGTCCCGCCTGCTCTTTCATCCGCTGGTGCTGCTGCGGTCTTTGTGCGAACTCGGCGCGACCGTCTTCTTCCTGGTCGCCCTCGCTCATCTGCCGATCGGAGACGTCTCGGCGATCCTGCAGGCGCTGCCGCTCGCCGTCACGGTCGGCGCGGCTCTGTTTCTCGGCGAGCCGGTCGGCTGGCGGCGCTGGCTGTCGGTCGCCTGCGGCTTTGTCGGCGTGCTCATCGTCATCCGCCCGGGCTTCGCCGGCTTCAGCGTCTATTCGCTGCTGGTGCTCGCCGCCGTGCTGTGCGCGACCGTCCGCGACTTCACCACCCGCGCCGTGCCAGATCATGTGCCGACGCTGCTCGTCTCGATGATGACGGCGGCGGTCGTCGCTGTCGCGGGCGCCGCGCTGGTGCCATCCTTCGGCGGCTGGAAGCCGGTCGAGACCTGGGAGATCGTCACCCTCGCCGCCGCCGCCGTCCTGCTCTTCGTCGGCTACCAGTTCATCATCCGCTCCATGCGCACCGGCGACATCTCCTTCATCGCGCCGTTCCGATACACATCGCTGCTGTGGGCGATCCTGCTGGGCTTTCTGATGTTCGGCGAGGTTCCCGACCTGCCGATGATCGTCGGCTCCTCCATCATCGTGGCGTCCGGGCTCTACATGCTGTATCGCGAGCGTGTGGTCGGCGCGCGGCTGCCTGCGGCCCGCAGCACCGCGCCGCAGATGGCGCCCGACGGGCTCTGAGCCGTCGCAGCCGCAGGACGCACGCGGGACAGGATGAGGCACGAGGACGGCATCTCAGGCGTGGTGTTGTGCGGCGGACGCTCCAGCCGCCTGGGCGGCGGCGACAAGCCGCTGCTGCGGCTCGACGGAAGGACGATGCTGCGCCTCGTCGTCGACCGGCTTCGCCCGCAAGTGGATGCGCTGGCGATCAGCGCCAATGGCGACCCGGCGCGTTTCGCGGACTACGCCCTTCCCATGCTGCCGGATACGGTGCCCGGCTTTGCCGGCCCGCTGGCCGGCGTGCTCGCCGCCATCCGCTGGGCGGCGCACCGGCCCGGCTGCGAAAGCGTGCTGACGGTCGCGGGCGACACGCCCTTCTTTCCGGCCGATCTTGCGCAACGGCTCGCTGCGGCAACTTCGCAAACGCCCGACCGCATCGCCGTGGCGACAAGCGGCGGGCGCCGCCATCCGGTCTTCGCGCTCTGGCCGGTCGCTCTCGCCGACGACCTTGAACGCTTCCTGACGCAAGAGGGCAGCGGCCGCGTCAACACCTTCATCGATCGGCACGGAGGCATCGACGTGGCGTTTGCGCCGGTCGTCGGTGCGGGCGTCGAGCTCGATCCCTTCTTCAACGTCAACACGCCGGACGATCTTGCCGAGGCCCGGCGGCTCGCGGAGATTTTTGGCCCTTGACGCAGCGCGTGTTCGGCATCACCGGCTGGAAGAATTCCGGCAAGACCACCCTGACCGAACGGCTGGTGGCGGAGTTCGCCCGCCGCGGCTGGACGGTGTCGACGGTCAAGCATGCTCATCACGCCTTCGACATCGACCAGCCCGGAACCGACAGTTTCCGCCATCGCGCCGCCGGCGCCGGCGAGGTCGCCATCGTGTCGGGCGTGCGCTGGGCGCTGATGCACGAGCTGCGCGGCGACGCCGAGCCCGATCTCGACGCTATCCTGGCCAGGCTGTCGCCCTGCGACCTCGTCCTGGTCGAGGGATACAAGCGCGAACGGCACAAGAAGATCGAGGTGCGGCGGCTCGAGGCCAGGAGCCGAGAGCCGCTGGCGCCCGGCGACCCGGCGATCGTCGCCATCGCCGCCGACCACGCCGTCACCGGAACCGGCCTGCCGGTGTTCGCCCTGGACGATGTGACGGCGATAGCCGATTTTGTGGAAAACGTGACCGGTCTTGTCCGAAACTGACGTTGCGTCGCGTCGCATGCACTAAGGTCGCGAGTGGTTTGCGATTGCTTTTTAAGCAAAAACAGTGGGAATATCCGTCGATGCAGGCGCTTTCTTGCGCCGCTGGCCACGCCTAAGGGAACGGGCGGGCCGAAACAGAGAGGAACGACATGCGTATCATGACACGTATCGCCCTGGCGGTATCGGCAGCCGCGCTGGCGGCGTCCCTTGGCGCGGCAAACGCGCAGGAGACCCTGAAGATCGGCACCGAAGGCGCCTATCCGCCCTTCAACAACCTGACCGCCGACGGCAAGCTGGAAGGCTTCGACATCGACATCGCCAACGCGCTCTGTGACGAGATGAAGGTCAAGTGCGAGTTCGTCACCCAGGATTGGGACGGCATCATCCCGGCGCTGCAGGCGGGCAAGTTCGACGCCATCATCGCCTCGATGTCGATCACCGACGAGCGCAAGCAGAAGGTCGACTTCACCCAGAAATACTACAACACGCCGTCGGCCATTGCCGGCCCGAAGGATTCCGATCTCAAGGGCGTGACCAAGGAAGATCTGGCCGGCAAGACCATCGGCGTCGCCACCTCGACCACCCACTTCAACTATGCCACGCAGACCTTCACCGACTCCGAGATCAAGGGCTATCCGACGAGCCAGGAGTTCCTGCTCGATCTCGCCAACGGTCGTCTCGACGCCGTCGAGGACGACGTCAGCGTGCTCGAGGAATGGCTGAAGACCTCCGACGGCGCCTGCTGCAAGATCATCGGCCAGCCTGCGCCGCAGCCCGTCGAGATCTTCGGCGAAGGCGCCGGCATCGCCGTGCGCAAGGGCGAGACCGGCCTGGTCGAAAAGTTCAACGCTGCCATCAAGGCGATCCGTGCCAACGGAAAATACAAGGAAATCAACGACAAGTATTTCGGCTTCGACGTCTACGGCGCCGAATCCTGATAGCAAGTCGGCAGGCGGCGGGCATTCCCGCCGCTTGCCGGGCAGCCCGACGGAAACTGAGAACCGTTGCCGATGCAGAGCACCTGGACGCTGCTCAGTTGGGGTCCCGAAGGCTGGCTGGACGACATTGCCTATGGTGCGTTCATCACCGTCTCGCTTGCCCTGGCGACGCTTCCGCTGGGGCTTCTCGTCGGCTTCTTCGTCGCGCTTGCCAAGCAATCGAGCGAGCCGACGCTGCGGCTCGCCGGCAACATCTACACCACCATCTTCCGCGGCCTGCCCGAACTGCTGACCCTGTTTCTGGTCTATTTCGGCGCGCAGATCGGGTTTCAGAGCCTCATAAAACTTTTCCGGCCGGACGCGGCCATGGATGTCAACAGCTTCATCGCCGGCATGGTGGCGCTGGGCGTGGTGCTTTCCTCCTATGCCAGCGAAGTGTTCCTTTCTGCGTTCCGGGCCATCCCGCATGGCCAGTATGAAGGCGGCTATTCGATCGGCCTGTCGAAGGGCCAGACGATGCGCCTCGTCGTGCTGCCGCAGCTGATCCGCATCGCCCTGCCCGGCCTGGCCAATCTCTGGCTGGTCCTGCTCCTGAACACGGCTCTCGTCTCGGCGATCGGCCTGTCCGACATCCTGCGCCAGGCCGGCATAGCGGCGCGCGTGACGCGCGAGCCGTTCCTCTTCTTCGGGGTCGCCGTGTTGTTCTACCTGGCGTTGGCCGTCCTGTCGTCTTACGGCATCAGGGCGATCGAACGTGCCGTCGATGAGCGGAGCCCGCGATGAGCACCGCTGCGCGGGAAGCCGTTGATCTCGACCTTCCGCCTCGCGTAAACCGCGGGTGGCCGCGCGAGCGCATCGTCGGCACCATTCTCGTTGCGCTTTGGGCGGTGGCCGGGCTCTGCCTCGTGGCCTATCTGGTCGCCGCCTGGAACCCGGAACTGTTCTGGCGCTGGGCGCCGGCCTATCTCGCCGGCCTCTGGACTACGCTGTCCTTGTGCGCGATCTCGCTCGTGCTCGGCGCTGTGCTGTCCGTGCCCGTCGCCTATGGCCGCATGTCCGGCAACCGGCTGCTGTCGTCCCTTGCGTACGGTTTCGTCTATTTCTTCCGCGGCACGCCGCTGATCGCCCAGACCTTCCTCATCTATTACGGGCTCGGCTCCTTCCGGCCGCAACTGGAAATGGTCGGCCTCTGGAGTTTCTTCCGGGAAGCCTGGTACTGCGCCATCCTCGCCTTCACCCTGAATACCGCCGCCTACCAGGCCGAAATCCTGCGCGGCGCTATCCAGGCGGTGCCGCGCGGCCAGTGGGAGGGCGCCGCCTCGCTCGGACTGCACAAGCTGCAGACACTCTGGAAGGTCGTCCTGCCGCAGGCGCTGATCGTGGCGCTGCGTCCCTACGGCAACGAGGTCGTGTTGATGATCAAGAGTTCCGCGGTAGTGGCGCTCATCACCGTTCTCGACCTGATGGGGCAAACCCGCCTCGCCTTCTCGCGCAGCTTCGACTACCAGACCTATATCTGGGCCGGGGTGATCTATCTCGCCATGGTCGAGGTGTTGCGGCACGGCACCGAATGGATCGAGCGCCGGATCACGCGTCACCTGAAGCGCTGACGCCGATTTTCTGCCATAAGGGTCGGGAATCGGTTCTCGGACGAAAGGATTTGGCATGGCTTCAGTCGCATTTCTCGGTCTCGGCGTGATGGGCTACCCGATGGCCGCCCACCTGAAGCACAAGGGCGGGCATGACGTGACGGTGTATAACCGTACCAGTGCGAAAGCCGAGAAATGGGTGGCAGAGCACGGCGGCGCGCTGGCGCCCACCCCCAGGGAGGCGGCCACCGGCAAGGATTTCGTCTTCTCCTGCGTCGGCAATGACGACGACCTGCGCGAGGTGACGACCGGCGAGAGCGGCGCCTTCCAGGCGATGAAAAAGGGCTCGATCTTCATCGACAACACCACTGCCTCGGCCGAGGTAGCGCGCGAGCTGTCGGAGAAGGCAACCGCCGGTGGCTTCGGTTTCCTTGACGCGCCCGTCTCCGGCGGCCAGGCCGGCGCCGAGAACGGCGTGCTGACCGTCATGGTCGGCGGCGACGAGAAGGATTTCGAAAAAGCCAGGCCGGTCATCGACGCCTATGCGCGCATGGTCGGGCTGATGGGGCCTGCCGGCGCCGGCCAGCTCACCAAAATGATCAACCAGATTTGTATCGCCGGCCTTGTGCAGGGCCTCGCTGAAGGCATCCATTTCGGCAAGAAGGCCGGGCTGGACGTGGAAAAGGTCGTCGAAGTGATCTCCAAGGGTGCGGCCGGCTCCTGGCAGATGGAGAGCCGCCACAAGACCATGAACGCCGGCAAATACGATTTCGGCTTCGCTGTCGACTGGATGCGCAAGGATCTCAAGATCTGCCTTGAAGAAGCGGACCGCAACGGCGCCAGGTTACCGGTGACCGCGCTGGTCGACCAGTTCTACAAGGAAGTCCAGCAGATGGGTGGCCGGCGCTGGGACACCTCCTCGCTGCTGGCCAGGCTGGAGAAGAAATGACCGGCTCGGCAGTCGCCGAGCTGTCGCCGGCGTCCACCGCCGACGAGGTCATTTCCTACCTGAAATCGATCGGTTCGGAAGCGAACCGGCAGGGCATGCTGCGCTACGGCATCCGTATCGAGCGGGCGCTCGGCATCTCCCACGGCGTGCAGCGGCAGATCGCCAAAAGGATCAAGCGCAACCATGAGCGCGCCTTCGCGCTGTGGGCGAGCGGCATCATGGAGGCGCAGTTCATCGCCTCCGTCACGGCCGATCCCAGGCGCTTTTCCGCCGACGATGCAAGGTCTTGGGCCGCGTCCTTTGATTCCTGGGACATCGTCGACGGCGTTTCCGACCTGTTCGTCGACACCGACCACTGGCGCACGCTGATCGAGGAGTTTGCCGCCGACGAGCGCGAGTTCGTGCGCCGCACCGCCTTCGCCATGATCGCCTGGTCGGTGGTGCACCGGAAGCAGGAGCCGGAAGAGACTTTCCTCGGCTTCCTCAGGCTGATCGAGCAGCATGCCACCGACCCGCGCAACTTCGTCAAAAAGGCCGCCAACTGGGCATTGCGCTCGATCGGCAAACGTTCAGCGAGGCTCCATGCCGCTGCTCTGGAACTCGCCGAAAGGCTGGCGGCCTCGCCCGACAAGACCGCCCGCTGGAACGGCAAGGACGCAGTAAGGGAGCTGAAGAGCCCGAAGACGCTCGAGCGGTTGGCAAAGAAGGCGCGCTGACGGCCTGCTTGCCGCGCGTCCTTCAAGGCTCGCCCGCGTGCGCCTTTTCACACCGGCGGCAGGTCGCCCCTCGCCCAGCCCTCGCTGATCAGCGCGGACCGTTCCGCGAGTTCGCCCGCCTCGATGGCTGCCCGAATATCCTGCATCAGCCGCTGATAGTAGGCAAGATTGTTCCAGGTGAGCAGCATCGCGCCGAGCGCCTCCTGCGAGCGCACCAGATGGTGCAGGTAGGCGCGCGAATAGTCGCGCGAGGCCGGGCAGTCGCTCTCCTCATCGAGCGGGCGCGGATCGTCGGCGTGGCGGGCGTTGCGCAGATTGACCTTGCCGCGCCGGGTGTAGGCCAGGCCGTGGCGGCCGGCACGGGTCGGCATCACGCAGTCGAACATGTCGATGCCACGCGCCACCGACTTCAGGATATCGTCGGGTGTGCCGACGCCCATCAGGTAGCGTGGCTTGTCGGCCGGCAACTCCGGGCAGGTCGCCTCCAGCATGTCGAGCATGACCGCCTGCGGCTCGCCGACAGCAAGCCCGCCGACGGCATAGCCTTTCAGGCCGAGTTCGCTCAGCGCCGTGGCCGAGCGCTCGCGCAGCCGCGCCTTGTCGCCGCCCTGGACGATGCCGAACATCGCCCTGCCCGGCTGATCGCCGAAAGCCGCCTTGCAGCGCTCGGCCCAGCGCAGCGACAGCTCCATGGCGCGCTCGATATCCTTCTCCTCGCCCGGCAGGGCAATGCATTCGTCGAGCTGCATCTGAATGTCGGAGCCGAGCAGGCCCTGGATCTCGATCGAGCGTTCCGGCGACATTTCGTAGGCGGCGCCGTCGATATGCGAGCGAAAAGTGACCCCTTTTTCGTCGAGCTTGCGCAATTTTGCCAGCGACATCACCTGAAACCCGCCGGAATCGGTGAGAATTGGATGCGGCCAGCGCGAAAAATGATGCAGTCCGCCCAGCCGAGCGACGCGTTCGGCGCCCGGCCGCAGCATCAGGTGGTAGGTGTTGCCGAGGATGATGTCGGACCCCAGCGCCCGCACCTGGTCCATATACATGGTCTTGACCGTTCCGCCGGTGCCGACCGGCATGAAGGCCGGCGTGCGAATTTTTCCGCGCGGCATGGAAACCTCCCCGCGCCGGGCCAGTCCGTCTGTCGCGAGCACCCTGAAGCCGAACGTCTCAGTCATCGTATTCCTTGTCGTGGACGGCCGCATCGGCCGCCTGCCGGTCGAGCGAGGTCCGGGAGCGAATGCAGCCGTACATTATAGTTTTGGCCAGCGCGGCGCCGTGATCGATGTCACGGCTCCCGGCGAAAGAGAAGCCCCGCATCGCCGTAGGAATAGAAACGATAGCCGTTTTCGATGGCATGCCGGTAGGCCGCGCGCATGGTGTCGAGGCCGCTAAAAGCCGAGACCAGCATGAACAGGGTCGAGCGGGGCAGGTGGAAATTGGTCATCAGCACCTCCACCGCCCGGAAACGGTAGCCCGGCGTAATGAAGATCGATGTCTCCCCGGACCACGGCTGGACGATGCCGGCCTCGTCCGCGGCGCTTTCGAGCAGGCGCAGCGACGTGGTGCCGACGGCGACGACGCGCCCGCCCCGCGCCCGCGCCGCATTGAGCGCCGCGGCTGTGTCGGCCGAAACCTCTCCGCGCTCGGCATGCATCCTGTGGTCGGCCGTGTCCTCCGCCTTGACGGGAAGAAAAGTGCCGGCGCCGACATGCAGGGTCACGAAATGCCGCTCGATGCCGGCGGCATCCAGCGCGGCGAAAAGTTTTGGCGTGAAATGCAGCCCCGCCGTGGGCGCGGCCACCGCGCCCTCTTCACGCGCGTAGACGGTCTGGTAGTCGACCAGATCGCGGGCGTCGTCGTCGCGCTTCGAGGCGATGTAGGGTGGCAGCGGGATATGGCCGACCTGATGCAGCGCCTCGTCGAGCACCGGGCCGGAGAGGTCGAAGGCGAGCAGCGCTTCGCCGGCCCCGCGCTTCTCCACGACCGTGGCGTCGAGCGCGCCGAGGAAACAGGTATTGCCGTCATGGCCGAAACTGATGCGGTCGCCTTGGGCGACGCGCTTGGCCGGCCGCAGGAAGGCGAGCCAGCGGTCCGGCGCGACGCGCATATGCAGCGTCGCCTCGACATGTGCCTGGTTGTCGCCGCGGCGGCGGATGCCGCGAAGCTGCGCCGGGATGACTTTTGTGTCGTTAAAGACCAGCGCGTCGCCCGCTTTCAGCAGGTCCGGCAGGTCGCGGACGGTGCGGTCCTCGAGACCGCTGTCCGGCCGCACGACCAGCAGTTTTGCGGAATCGCGCGGCACCGCGGGGCGCAGCGCGATCCGGTCTTCCGGCAGCTCGAAGTCGAACAGGTCGACCTTCATTCGCCTTCCGAGCACTCCACGGCCCAGGCGCCGACGCCCTTCATGCCGAGCACGCCGGCGGAGACGCGAGACTCGCCTTCCTGCAGCTTGACCACGCGCAGCCGTCCGACGACCTCGTTCACCGCTTCGTCGGTGATGTCGAGCAGCAGGTGCTTGTCGTCCTCGAAAGCCTGCCCGATCAGAATCGGCTGGCCGGGAAAGCTGTCGGGGGTGCTCGACCAGGTCTTGTCGCCGACACGCACGACAAGACGCGAGATCGACAGCACGTCGACATGGCCGACGAGCAGGTCGATCGAGACGTCCTTGCCGTTGCCGCAAGTGAGCTCGCCCGTGGCGTATGCCGGCGCCGATAGCAGCGCCGGGGCCACCAGGCAGATTGCGGCGAGCGTCCGCTCCATCACTTGACGTCCGCGGCGACCTTCAGCGACACGATCTTGTCGGGATCCTGCACCGGCTCGCCGCGCTTGACCTTGTCGACGTTCTCCATGCCCTCGATCACCTGGCCCCAGACCGTGTACTGGCGGTTGAGGAAGCCGGCGTCCCCGAAGCAGATGAAGAACTGCGAGTTGGCGGAATTCGGGTTCTGGGCCCGCGCCATCGAGCAGGTGCCGCGGCCGTGATTGACGTTGGAGAACTCGGCCTTCAGGTCGGGCTTGTCGGAGCCACCCATGCCGGCGCGGCCCGGATTGAAGCTCGGCTTGGAGGAATTACCGAACTTGACGTCGCCGGTCTGCGCCATGAAGCCGTCGATGACGCGATGGAAGACCACGCCGTCATACGCGCCCTCGCGCGCCAGCTCCTTGATGCGCTGGACGTGGCCAGGAGCGAGGTCGGGGAAGAGCTCGATCACCACCTTGCCCTTGGTCGTCTCCATGATGAGCGCCTGCTCGCGATCCTTGATCTCGGCCATGCTTGTTTCCTTTGCGTTCGAGGTTTTTTCGACCGACCTCTCGGCCGAGGGGTGCGGATCGCGGCCTAATTGCCATCCGCGGCGATACGGACCTTCACCATGCGGTCGGGATCGCTGACGACGCCGTTCTGATTGGCATCGCCCTTCTTGATCTTGTCGACCAGATCCATGCCGCTCTCCACCTGGCCGACGACGGTGTACTGGCCATTAAGGCCCGGATTGGGCGCGAGCATGATGAAGAACTGCGAATTGGCGGAATCGGGGTCCTGCGCGCGCGCCATGCCGACTATGCCCCGCACATAGGGCTCGCTGGAGAATTCCGCCGGCAGGTCCGGGCGCTCGGAGCCGCCCGTCCCGGCCTGGGCCGGGTCGTACCCGTTCGCCGTGTCGCCGTACTGCACGTCGCCGGTCTGCGCCATGAAGCCATCGATGACGCGATGGAAGGCGACGTTGTCATAGGCGCCCTCACGCACCAGCGCCTTGATCTGCTCGACATGCTTGGGCGCGAGGTCGGGTCGCAACGCAACCGTCACGTCGCCGTCCTTCAGAGTGACGATCATGGTGTTCTCGGGCTCGGCCGCCAGTGCGGGACCGAAACCGAGCAAGGCGACGGCAAGGACGAGCGACGCGGCAAGTCTCGTGAACTTCATCAGAGAAACTCTCCAAATTCCCGTTACGTCTCGAATTTCTTCTCCAGCGCGTCGGCGACGACGGCGGGAACGAAGGGACGGATGTTGCCGCCCATCGACGCGATCTGGCGCACGAGTGTGGCGGTAATGGTCCTGACCGAGGGGCTGGCCGGCAGGAACACGGTCTGCAGGTCGGGCGCCATGGTCTCGTTCATGCCGGCCATCTGCATCTCGTAGTCGAGATCGGTGCCGTCGCGCAGGCCGCGGATCATGATCGAGGCGCCGACCGTTCGCGCGGCGTCGATCACCAGACCGTCGAAGGAGACCACCTTGATGCGCGAGGCATCCTCTCCGAACTCGGTCATGCTCGCCGCCTCGATCAGGCCGACGCGGTCCTCGAAGGAAAACAGCGGCTTCTTGCCGGGATGGATGCCGATCGCCGCGTGCACGATGTCGGCCACGGCGAGCGAGGCCTTCAGCACGTCGAGATGCCCGTTGGTCAGCGGGTCGAACGAGCCGGCATAGATGGCGATGCGCTCTGTCATGGCCGCAGCTTCTAGCGGCAGCCGGAGGCAAACGCAATTGCGTCGCACGCCCCGGAACCGGCGGACGACCGTGAACCAGGAATGAACACAGTGATCACGAAAGGTTCACCGGCAACCGGCCAAGTTGATCCCCATATTGAAACCAAAGGGAAGGAAAGCGCGTTACAGCCGCAGGAGAACCCGCCATGATGATCTACATGCTCGCCATTGCAATGACCCTCGCCATGCTGATCGGCACCGCTTTCAGCCTCCACGGAGAGGCGGAGCGCATAAAGGTAGAGAACCGCAGCAAGCGCGGCCAGGGTTTCGGCGCCGGCGATCGGCGATAGAGACGGCAGGACTTTTCCTGACCTTCGCTCCGGTCTTCGTCCGAAGGCCGTTCAAACCAACTCCACCTCGACCACACCGGGCACGGCCTTCATGGCCGATGCCAGCAGCGGCGAGAGCCGATAGCGCTCCGGCAGCGCGATCTCGACCTCGCCGCGCGCCTCCTCCTTGAGCACGATGAAGCTGACCTGGCCGTCGCCCTTGACCGTGAGCTGGCCCGCCAGCGCGTTGAGGGGCGTGGCGTCGCGCACGTAGATGCGCAGCGCCTTCTGCACGCGGCTCGCCTCGTCCTCGAGCGACTGCACGGTCTGGATGCGCAAACTGACGCCCTCCGGCCGGTCCTCCGCCGCCACCGTCAGCACGACCGAGCGGCCGGGCTCCAGCAGATCGCGGTACTGCGCCAGCGTCTCGGAAAACATCACCGCCTCGTACTGGCCTGTCTGGTCCGAGAACATAACGACGCCCATCTTGTTGCCGGTGCGGGTCTTGCGCTCCTGCTTGGACGTCACCGTGCCGGCCAGCCGGCCAGCCGTGGCGCCGCGCTTCACGGCGATGGAGAAATCGGCCCAGTTCTGCACCCGCATCTTCTCGAGTGCCACCTTGTACTCGTCGAGCGGATGCGCCGAGAGATAGAAGCCGACGGCCAGAAACTCCTTGTGCAGGCGCTCCGCCGGCAGCCAGGGCTCGGCGGCCGGAAGGATCAGCTTCTGCTGGCGACCGGCCGAGCCCGAGCCGAACATGTCGACGATGCCGAGCGCCGCATCCTCGTGGGCGCGCGACGCCAGGCCCATCATGCGCTCGATGCCAGCCATCATGGCAGCCCGGTCGTGGCCGAAGCAATCCATGGCGCCGGCGAGAATCAGGCTTTCGAAAACGCGCTTGCCGACGACCTTCGGGTCGACCCGCTCGCAGAAATCCTCGAGATCGGCGAAGGGTTTCTCCCTGCGCTTCGCCACGATGTGCTCGACCGCCGCGTCGCCGACGCCCTTGATCGCGGCCAGCGCATAGAAGATGCGGTTCTCCTCCACCTCGAAGTCGCGATACGAGGTCTTCACGGATGGCGGCACCACATCGATGCCGAGCCTGAGCGCGTCCTGGCGGAAATCCGCCAGCTTGTCAGTGTTGCCCATGTCGAGCGTCATCGACGCGGCCAAGAACTCGACCGGGTAGTGCGCCTTCAGGTAGGCGGTCTGGTAGGAGACCACCGCATAGGCGGCGGCGTGCGACTTGTTGAAGCCGTAGTCGGCGAATTTCGCCAGCAGGTCGAAGATGAAGTCGGCCTGCTGCTTGGTCAGCCCGTTCTTCACCGCGCCTTCGACGAAGCGCACGCGCTGCGCGTCCATCTCGGCGCGGATCTTCTTGCCCATGGCGCGGCGCAAGAGGTCGGCTTCGCCGAGCGAATAGCCGGAAAGCTCCTGCGCGATCTGCATCACCTGCTCCTGGTAGACGATGACGCCCTGCGTCTCCGCCACGAGATGGTCGATCATCGGATGGATCGACGCGATCTCCTCTTCCTTGTGCTTGCGGGCGTTGTAGGTCGGGATGTTCTCCATCGGGCCCGGCCGGTAGAGCGCCACCAGTGCGATGATGTCCTCGATACGGTCCGGCTTCATGCCAATGAGGGCCTTGCGCATGCCGGCCGATTCCACCTGGAACACTCCGACCACCTCGCCGCGCGACAGCATCTGGTAGGTCTTCTGGTCGTCCAGCGGCAGTTTTGCCAGGTCGATGTCGACGCCGCGCCGCCGGATCAGCTTCACCGCCGTCTCCAGCACGGTGAGGGTCTTCAGGCCGAGGAAGTCGAACTTCACCAGCCCCGCCTCCTCCACCAGCTTCATGTTGAACTGGGTGACCGGCATGTCGGAGCGCGGGTCGCGGTACATCGGCACCAGCTCGGACAGCGGCCGGTCGCCGATGACGATGCCGGCGGCATGCGTCGAGGCGTGGCGGTAGAGGCCCTCCAGCTTCTGGGCCATGTCGAGCAGGGTCTGGACGATCGGCTCCTTCTCGACCTCTTCGGCGAAGCGCGGCTCGGCGGCGATGGCATCGGCCAGCTTGACCGGGTTGGCCGGGTTGGCCGGCACCATCTTGCACAGCCGGTCGACCTGGCCGTACGGCATCTGCAGCACGCGCCCGACGTCGCGCAGCACCGCGCGTGCCTGCAGCGAGCCGAAGGTGATGATCTGGCCGACCTGGTCACGGCCGTATTTCTCCTGAACGTAGCGGATCACCTCCTCGCGACGGTCCTGGCAGAAGTCGATGTCGAAATCCGGCATCGACACGCGGTCAGGATTGAGGAAGCGCTCGAACAGCAGCGAGAAGCGAAGCGGATCGATGTCGGTGATGGTGAGCGCATAGGCGACCAGCGAGCCGGCGCCCGAGCCGCGGCCCGGCCCCACCGGAATGCCGTGCGCCTTGGCCCATTTGATGAAGTCCGCGACGATCAGGAAGTAGCCGGGGAATTTCATGCGCTCGATGATGCCGAGTTCGAATTCCAGGCGTTCGCGATACTGCTCCTCGGTGAAGCCCTGCGTCATGCCAACCGTCTCGAAGCGGTGAACCAGGCCTTCGCGCGCCTGCCGGCGCAGTTCCTCGACCTCCGCCTTCTCGGCGTCGTCGCCGCTGCCGGTGAAGCGCGGCAGGATCGGCGAGCGTTTCTTCGGATAATAGGAGCAGCGCCTGGCGATCTCGACGGTGTTGTCGATCGCCTCGGGCAGGTCCGCGAACAGCGCCGCCATCTCGGCCTGGGTCTTCAGGTAGTTGTCGGGCGTCAGCCGGCGGCGGTCATCGGAGGCGACGACCGAACCCTCGGCGATGGCGATCAGCGCGTCATGCGCCTCGAAATCGTCGCGCGCCGGAAAGAAGGCCTCGTTGGTGGCGACCAGCGGCAACTCGTGGCGGTAGGCTAGGTCGATGGTCGCCGCCTCGATGCGGCGATCCCAATTGCCCACCCGCTCCAGCTCGACATAGAGCCTGTCGCCGAAAATCTCCTTGAGTTTGAGCAGGCGGTTCTCGGCAAGATCCGCATGGTCGAATTTCAGCGCCATGCCGACCGGCCCGCGCGGCCCGCCGGTCAGGCAGATCAGACCTGCGGAAAGCTCCTCCAGCCATTCGGTCGAGATCTTGATCGCCTCCCCCGCCGGGTCGTCGAGATAGGCGCGGCTGACCAGGCGCACCAGATTGGCATAACCGTCTACGGTCGCGGCGATCAGCACGACCGGATTGTGCTCGACGCCGGCGCGCCGCTGGGCGCCGCTGCGGCCATCGCTCGGCTCGCCGCTGAAGGAGAGGTCGAGCTGGCAGCCGATCAGCGGCTGGACGCCGTCCTTCACCATCTTGTTGGCGAATTCCAGCGCCCCGAACAAATTGTTGGTGTCGGCGATGGCGATCGCCGGAGCCCGGTCCTTCATCGCATGCGCGACGATCTTGCCGATCGGCAGCGCGCCTTCCAGCAGCGAATAGGCGGAATGCACGCGCAAATGAATGAAGATGCCGGGCGTCTGGCCGCGCATTTCCGGTTTGCCGTCGACTTCCGGCGCGGATTCGGCCAGGCCCGGCGCGAACACCGCCGCCTCTGCGACGGCAGCGCCGCCGGACTGCATGGCGGCGCGCAGGATGGGATCGCGCGGGGGTCGGTCGGCGGACATGGCAACTCGGCTGGAGACTCGGGGGCTCACGCCTATTGTCGCGCAACCGCGGGAGCGATGCCAGACATATTGCCCGCTGCTCACAAGCGGGGCGATGTCGTTGGCGCCCGTTATCGGATGTCGGGGATCACCCGCGGGATATCGTCGATGCTGAGGCCGAAATAGCGCGTCAACAGCAGCAGGAAGCCGAAGATCAGAGCCGAGACGATCGTCGTCCAGATGACGGCGCGCAGCATGTGCGGTCCGCGCGGCGCGCTGGAGACGGTGCCGAGCACCGTCTCGCCGTCGTCGTCCTGCGTCTTCAGGCCGAAGGGCAGCACAGCGAACAGCACTGTCCACCAGATGATGAGATAGACGGCGAAGGCCGAGATGTAGGTCATGGGCTCACGCCTGCTCCAGTTCCACCAGCGTCCCCAAAAAATCCTTGGGATGCAGGAACAGCACCGGCTTGCCGTGCGCGCCGATCCTGGGATTGCCGTCGCCGAGCACGCGCGCGCCGGAAGCCTGCAGCCGGTCGCGGGCGGCGAGGATGTCGTCGACCTCGTAGCAGACGTGGTGCATGCCGCCGGACGGATTCTTCTCCAGGAAGGCAGTGATCGGTGAGGCTTCGCCCAAAGGCTCCAGGAGCTCGATCTTGGTGTTGCCGGTGTCGATGAAGACGACGGTTACGCCGTGCTCCGGCAGGGCCTGCGCCGCGCTCACCCTGGCGCCGAGCGTGTCGCGGTAAACCGCTGCCGCGGCTTGCAGATCCGGCACGGCGATGGCGACGTGGTTCAGGCGGCCAAGCATTGATGCAAACCCAAGCGAATAGCGAATAGGGAATAGCGAATAGAGGAAGAACCGACGCGAGAGCTATTCGCTATTCGCTACTCCCTATTCGCTCGTCTCACCTCGTAACAAACACCGTCACCAGCGGCTTCTTACCCCAGGCTTCGTTGGCGGAGCCGCGCACGGCGCGGCGCACCGCCTCCTGCACGAGGTCGAGGTCTTTTCGGCGCTGACGAGGGATGGAGTCCACCGCGCCGATTGCCGCATCGAGCATGATGTCCTCGATCTCCTCGCCCCTGGCGTCGAGTTTTGCTACGCCGATCGACACGATGTCGGGTTCGCCAGCGAGCTCGTATTTGTCGTCGAGCACGACATTGACGGCGACATGGCCGGCGAAGGAGAGCTTGCGCCGTTCGCGGATACCCATCGCCTCGTCGTCGCCGACGAGCTTGCCATCCTTGTAGAAGCGGCCGAACGGCACTCGGTCGACGATCTCGGCCGCGCCCGGCGCCAGTCGTATCATGTCGCCGTCGCGCACCTGCGCTACTTCCGCAATGCCGGCTTCGGCCATCAGCGCGCCCTGGGCGACCAGGTGCGCCGCCTCGCCGTGCACGGGAATGCCGATCTTCGGGCGCGTCCACTCATACATGCGCCTGAGTTCGTTGCGGCGCGGATGACCGGAGACGTGCACCAGCGCGTCGCCGTCCTCGATGATCTTCACGCCCTGGTCGATCAGAAGGTTCTTGATCTCGAGGATCGCCTTCTCGTTGCCGGGAATGGTGCGCGAGGAGAACACCACGACGTCGCCCGCCGTCAGCGCCACCGTCTTCATCTCGTCGCGGGCGAGCTTTGCCAACGCGGCGCGCGCCTCGCCCTGGCTGCCGGTGCAGATCACGACAAGATTCTCGCGCGGGATATAGCCGAAATCCTCTTCGGCGATGAACTCCGGCAGCCCGTCCATGTAGCCGAGCTCGCCCGCCACATTGACGACGCGCTTCAGCGAGCGGCCGAGCAGCAGGCACTGCCGGCCGGCGTCGCGCGCCGCTTCGGCGATCGAGCGGATGCGGCCGACATTGGAGGAAAAGGTGGTGACGGCGACGCGGCCGGGCGCCGTCTCGATGACGCTGCGCAGCCCCTGCCCCACCGCCTGCTCCGACGGCGATTCGCCGTCGCGCAGCGCGTTGGTGGAATCGCAGACCAGAGCCAGCACGCCAGCGTCGCCGATCTCGCGGAAGCGTGCCTCGTTGGTGAGCGGTCCGATCTCCGGCGCCGGGTCGATCTTCCAGTCGGCAGTGTGGACGACAGTGCCGAGCGGCGTGGTGATGGCGAGCGACACCGGCTCGGGGATGGAATGGGTGACGGCGACCGCCTCGATGCCGAACGGGCCGGCCGTGAACTTTTCGCCGGCGCGAAAGATGTTGACCGGTATTTTCGGCCCGCCGCCGTCCGACTGCCGCTTGGCCTCCAGCAGCCCGGCGGCGAAGGGCGTCATCCACACCGGCGCCTTCAGCTTCGGCCACAATTCCAGCAGCGCGCCGTAATGGTCTTCATGCGCGTGGGTGATGACGATGCCGCGCAGCCGGTCGGCCTGAGCCTCGATGAAGCGGATGTCGGGAAGCACCAAATCGACGCCGGGAAGCGTGGCGTCCGGGAAGGTCACGCCAACATCGACCACCAGCCATTCGCGTCGGTCCGCAGGCCCGAAGCCATAAAGGGCGAAGTTCATGCCGATCTCGCCGACGCCGCCGAGCGGGGCGAAGACGAATTCGGGACCTGAATATCTTGCCATATCTACCTCGTGGATGCCGGGGACAGTTTACGTTCTTTCCGCAGAAAGCGGTGGCGCTTCATGTCGCACGGGCGGAAAAAAGTAAGCTGTCCTTGAACGAATTCACACCGCGCCCGCCGAGGCGACCGCGCCGAAATGCACGTCGCCCGCGGCGATCGCGATCCTGCCGCCGTCCTCCTCGCGGATGACGAAACGGCATTCCTCATCGATCGTCTCGAACACGCCGCGCACGATCCTGTCGTCGGCTCGCACGGCGACCTCGCTGCCGAGGCCGGCAGCGCGCGCCAGCCAGCGCTTGCGGATGCGCGCCAGCCCCCTGCCCTCGTCCCAGTCACGCATCGCCACGCTCCAGGCGTCGGACAGCGCCAGAAACAACGTCGCCGCGTCGGCGCGCGCGCCGAGCGCCATGAGCGACGTCGCCGGATAGGGCAGGCCTTCGGGATAGGCCGCGACATTGACGCCGATGCCCACGGCGATGGCCGCCCGCTCGTCCGAGATCATCGTCGATTCCAGCAGGATGCCGGCGAGCTTGGCCCCACCGGCAAGCACGTCGTTCGGCCATTTGAGCTCGAAGCGCCCGCCTTGCATGGATTGACCGCCGTCCAGCCCGACCGCGATGCGGGCTCCCGGCGCAACCGCGTCGAGCGCGTCCGACAGAGCGAGGCCGGCGACGAAGCCGAGCGTCGCCGCCACCCGCAGGTCACGCCCGACAATCAGCAGCAGCGTGGCCGCGAGATTGCCTTGCGGCGTCGCCCAGGCGCGTCCGCGCCGCCCGCGCCCGCTCTCCTGCCGGCTTGCCACCACCCAGAGCTTTCCGGGATCGCCGGCGCGGGCATGCTCGATCGCCAGCGCGTTGGTGGAGCCGACCGTTTCGTGCGCGTCGAGCCGGTAGCCGTCGGCGATCGCGGTCGGGGCGAGCTGGAACGCCATCGCGTCAGAAGAACGATTTCGCGGCGGCCTCGGCCATGCTGCCGATCGGCGCGCCGATCAGCACGTAGAACAGCACGAAGGCGCCGGACACGCCGAGCACCAGCCGAAGCTCGCCGGCCATCGGCAGGAAGCCGCCGACCGGCTCGTCGAACCACATGATCTTGATGATGCGGAGATAGTAGTAGGCGCCCACCACCGAAGCCAGCACGCCGATGACGGCGAGCGCATAGAGTTCGGCATCGATGGCGGCGAGGAAGACGTACCACTTCGCCCAGAAGCCGGCGAGCGGCGGGATGCCGGCCAGCGAGAACATCAGGATGGTCATGATCGTCGCCATGCCGGGATTGGTGGTCGACAGGCCCGCCAGGTCTCCGATCTGCTCGACGTTGCCGTCCTTGCGGCGCATCGCCAGTATGAAGGCGAAGGTGCCGAGCGTCATCACCAGATAGATCAGCATGTAGATGGCGACGCCGCGCACGCCGGCCTCAGTGTTGGCGGCGAGCCCGACCAGGGCAAAACCCATGTGGCCGATCGAGGAATAAGCCATCAGCCGCTTGATGTTCTTCTGGCCGATCGCCGCCACGGAGCCGAGGATCATCGAGGCGATGGCGATGAACACGACGATCTGCTGCCAGTCCGGCGCGATCGGCTCGAACGCGCCCATGGTGACGCGCACGAGCAGCGCCATCGCCGCCATCTTCGGTGCCGCCGCGAAGAAGGCGGTGACCGGTGTCGGCGCCCCTTCGTAGACGTCGGGCGTCCACATGTGGAAGGGCACGGCCGAGATCTTGAAAGCAAGGCCGGCCAGCACGAAGACCAGGCCGAAGACGAGGCCGAGCTGGCGCTCGCCCTGCCCGAGCGCCGCGGCGATCGCCTCGAAGCTGGTGTTGCCGGTGTAGCCGTAGACGAGGCTGATACCGTAGAGCAGCATGCCTGACGACAGCGCGCCGAGCACGAAGTACTTGAGGCCGGCCTCCGTCGAGCGGGCGCTGTCGCGGTTGATCGCGGCGACCACGTAGAGCGACAGCGACTGCAGCTCGAGGCCGAGATAGAGCGAGATCATGTCGTTGGCCGCGACCATCAGCAGCATGCCGAGGGTGGCCAGCAGGATCAGCACCGGATACTCGAACTTGTCGAATTTCTCGGCCTTGGCGAAGCCGACCGACATGATCAGCGTCACCACCGAGCCGATGAGCGTCAGAATCTTCATGAAGCGGCCGAAGGCGTCGCTAACGAAGGCGCCGCCGAAGGCCGTGCCGTCGCCGGTGAAGAGCAGCATCCAGGCACCGGCGGCGATCAGCACCGCCACCGCCAGGCCGGTCACCGTGGTGTTCGCCCGCTCGCCTGAAAAGACGCCGACCATGAGCAGCGCCATCGCGCCGAGCGCGATGATCAGCTCGGGCGCTGCGAGCGAAAGGCTGAGGGAGAGGTCTGGCGTCATCTGCCGTGGTCCTGTCAGTGCGCGGCGGCGGGCGCTGCCGCCGCCGCCGGTTCGGCCGCCGCCGCCTGCGGCGCTGCCTCGATGGATGCGGAAACCTGATTGACGAGCGCCTGCACGGAAGCCGCCGTCGCGTCGAAGACCGGCGCCGGATAGACGCCGAAGAAGATGGTGAGCACCACCAGCGGGTAGATCACCGTCTTTTCGCGCGGCGACAGGTCCAGCAGGCCCTTCAGGCTTTCCTTCGACAGCACGCCGAAGACCACCTTGCGGTAGAGCCACAGCGCGTAGGCCGCCGACAGGATCACGCCGGTGGCGGCGAACAGCGCCACCCAGGTGTTGACCTGGAAGATGCCGACCAGCGTCAGGAACTCGCCGACGAAGCCGCTGGTGCCCGGTAGGCCGACATTGGCCATGGTGAAGATCAGGAACACCACGGCATATTTCGGCATGTTGTTGACCAGTCCGCCATAGGCGGCGATCTCACGGGTATGCATGCGGTCGTAGATGACGCCGACGCACAGGAACAGCGCGCCGGAGACCAGGCCGTGCGACAGCATCTGAAACAGCGCGCCCTGTATGCCGGCCTGGTTCATCGCGAAGATGCCCATGGTCACGTAGCCCATATGCGCCACTGACGAATAGGCGATCAGCTTCTTGATGTCCTCCTGCATCAGCGCCACCAGCGAGGTGTAGATGATGGCCACGACCGACAGCGCGAACACCAGCGGCGCGAAATCGGCCGAGGCGAGCGGGAACATCGGCAGCGAGAAGCGCAGGAAGCCGTAGCCGCCCATCTTCAGGAGGATCGCCGCCAGGATGACCGAACCGGCCGTCGGCGCCTCGACGTGGGCATCGGGCAACCAGGTATGCACCGGCCACATCGGCATCTTCACCGCGAAGGAGGCGAAGAAGGCGAGCCACAGCCATGGCTGCATGCCGGCCGGGAAGGCGTGGGTCAGCAGCGTCGGGATGTCCATCGTGCCGGCCTGCCAGTACATCGCCATGATGGCGAGCAGCATCAGCACCGAGCCGAGCAGCGTGTAGAGGAAGAACTTGAAGCTGGCATAGACGCGCCGCTTGCCGCCCCACACGCCGATGATGATGAACATCGGGATGAGGCCGGCCTCGAAGAACACGTAGAACAGCACCAGGTCGAGCGCGCAGAACACGCCGATCATCAGCGTCTCGAGCAGCAGGAAGGCGATCATGTATTCCTTGACGCGCTTCTCCACCGACACCCAGGAGGCGAGGATGCAGAGCGGCATCAGGAAGGTCGTCAGGATGACGAACAGCATGGAGATGCCGTCGACGCCCATCTTGTAGGCGATGCCGCCGCCGAGCCAGGCGACTTCCTCGACCATCTGGAAGCCGGGTTCCGAATTGTCGAACCCGATCCAGATGAACAGCGACAGGATGAAGGTGAAGACGGTCGTCAGCAGGGCGACATTGCGGATGTTGCGCCGCGCGATCTCGCCGTCGTCGCGGATGAGCAAAATCAGGAACGCTCCGACCAGCGGCAGGAACGTGACCGTGGAGAGGATCGGCCAGTCGGTCATGGTCTAGAACGAGCTCCCGAGCATCATCCAGGTGACGAGCGCCGCGACGCCGATCAGCATGGCAAAGGCATAGTGATAGAGATAACCGGTCTGCAGCTTGACCACGCGGTTGGTGAGATCCATCACCCGGGCCGACACCCCGTCGGGACCGAAACCGTCGATCAGCCAGCCGTCGCCGCGCTTCCACAGGAAATAGCCGAGACGCTTCGCAGGCCTGACGAACAGGAAGTCGTAGAGCTCGTCGAAGTACCACTTGTTGAGCAGGAACTGGTAGAGCAGGCGGTGGCGCTGCGCGACCTGCCGTGGCGTCTCCGGGCTGCGGATGTAGAAGTGGTAGGCGACGAGGAAGCCGCCCAGCATCGCCAGGAACGGCGCCAGCTTCACCAGCATCGGCACGTCGTGGAAGTCGTGCAGGATGTGGTTGTCGGGCAGCGTGAACAGCGCCGTCTTCCAGAACGCCTCGTAATGCTCGCCGATGAAGTAGTCGTGGAAGACGAAGCCGGCGAACAGCGCGCCGACGGCGAGCAAATAGAGCGGTACCAGCATGACCGGCGGCGATTCATGCACGTGGTGCATGACGTCGGCAGTGGCGCGCGGCGTTCCGTGGAAGGTCATGAAGATCAGCCGCCACGAATAGAAGCTGGTGAAGGCGGCCGCCACGACCAGGAGCACGAAGGCCGCGCCGGCGAAGGCGTTGTGGCCGACGAAGGCGCCCTCGATGATGGCGTCCTTGGAAAAGAAGCCGGCCGTGCCGATGACGGTCGCCGGGATGCCGACGCCGGTCAGCGCGATCGTGCCGATGACCATCATCCAGTAGGTTTTGGGGATCAGCCGGCGCAGCCCCCCCATCCTGCGCATGTCCTGCTCGTCGGAGACGGCGTGGATGACCGAGCCCGAGCCGAGGAACAGCAGCGCCTTGAAGAAGGCGTGCGTGAACAGGTGGAAGATCGCCGCCGAATAGAAGCCCATGCCCAGCGCCACGAACATGTAGCCGAGCTGCGAACAGGTCGAATAGGCGATGACGCGCTTGATGTCGTTCTGCACCAGGCCGACGGTGGCGGCGAAGAAGGCGGTGATGGCGCCGATGATCGTCACCACCAGCAGCGCTGTGTGCGACAATTCGAAGATCGGCGAGAGCCTAGCCAGCATGAACACGCCGGCCGTCACCATGGTGGCGGCATGGATCAGCGCCGACACCGGGGTCGGGCCTTCCATGGCGTCCGGCAGCCAGGTGTGCAGCGGCACCTGCGCCGACTTGCCCATGGCGCCCATGAACAGCAGCAGGCAGACGGCGGTCAGCGCGCCCGCCTTGTCGAGGTGGTAGCCGAGGAAATTCAGCACTGTCTCGCCATGCGCAGCCGCCTCGCCCGCCGCCGCTTCGGCGCCGTGGCCGCCGGCCGGCAGGTAGGTGGCCGCGTTGGCGAAGATGGTGCCGAAATCGACCGAGCCGAACAGCACGTAGACGCCGAGGATGCCAAGGATGAAGCCGAAGTCGCCGACGCGGTTGACCACGAAGGCCTTGATCGCCGCGGCGTTGGCCGACGGCTTCTTGTACCAGAAGCCGATCAGCAGGTAGGAGGCGAGGCCAACGCCCTCCCAGCCGAAGAACATCTGTACGAGGTTGTCCGACGTCACCAGCATCAGCATGGCGAAGGTGAACAGCGACAGATAGGCGAAGAAGCGCGGCCGATGCGGGTCGTGGTGCATGTAGCCGATCGAATAGATGTGGACCAGGGCCGAGACGGTGTTGACCACCACCAGCATGACGACGGTGAGCGTGTCGATCCTGAGCGCCCAGTCGGCCTGCATCGTGCCGGAATCGATGAAGCGCAGCACCGGCACGGTGAAGGTCTCGACGTCGCCCATGGCCACGGTGAAGAAGGCGACCCACGACAGCACCGCCGAGACGACCAGCAGGCCGGAGGTGATGTATTCCGACGCCTTGGCGCCCAGCGAGGTGCCGAACAGCCCGACGATCAGGAAGCCGAGGAGCGGAAGGAAGACGATGGCCTGGTACATAGGAAACCTTCGCTCAGCCCTTCATCATGTTGACGTCTTCGACCGCGATCGAGCCGCGGTTGCGGTAGAAGACGACGAGAATGGCAAGGCCGATCGCCGCCTCGGCCGCCGCGACGGTGAGCACGAACAGCGCGAACACCTGGCCGACGAGATCGCCGAGCGCCGCCGAGAAGGCGACGAAGTTCAGGTTGACGGCAAGCAGGATGAGCTCGATCGACATCAGGATGACGATGACGTTCTTGCGGTTCAGGAAGATGCCGAACACGCCGAGCGTGAACAGGACAGCCGAAACCGTGAGATAATGCGCGATGCCGACGGCCATCGTCAGATACCCTTCCCCGTTTCAACTTTCTTGATCTCGATCGCGGTGGCCGGCGTACGCGCCACCTGGACCGACACGTCCTGGCGCTTCACATGCTCGCGGCGGCGCAGCGTCAGCACGATCGCCCCGATCATGGCGACCAGCAGGATCAGGCCGGCGATCTGAAAGAAATAGACGTAGTCCGTGTAGAGGATGTCGCCGAGCGCGGCCGTGTTGGTGCGGGTGACGATGTCCGGCGTGGGCTTGGAAACGGTCGAGGCGAGCTGCGGCGCGAAGGCATAGCCGCCGAGCACGATGATCAGCTCGGCGGCAAGCACGATGCCGACCAGCGCGCCGACCGGGGCGTATTGCAGGGCACCGCTCTTCAGTTCGGCGAAGTCGACGTCGAGCATCATGACGACGAACAGGAACAGCACCGCCACCGCGCCGACATAGACGACGAGCAGGATCATCGCCAGGAACTCGGCGCCGGTGAGCAGGAACAGCGCGGCGGCGTTGAAGAAGGTGAGGATCAGGTAGAGCACCGAATGCACCGGGTTGCGCGCGGAGATGACCATGAAGGCCGCCGCCACCGCGACGAAGGCGAAGAGATAGAAGAAGATCGCCTCGAGTCCGTTGAGCATGGGTTCCCCCGGGTTCCTGTCCTTACGGCCGGGCGCCTTGCACGCCGTCCGTCCTGCCGCTCCGCCGCCGCCTCCGGCACGAAACGCGTGTTCCTTAGACGAGCCGTTGCGGTCCGTCCATGTTGCCACTGGGGGACAGTTTACTTAATTCCGCTCTCGCCCGGTTCGCCGGGCGCAGCCCCGAACACGGAATTAAGTAAACTGTCCCCGGTGCCTGTTCACCGATACGGCGCGTCGAGCGCGAGGTTGCGCGCGAGCTCGCGCTCCCACCGGTCGCCGTTGGCGAGCAGCTTGTCCTTGTCGTAGTAGAGTTCCTCGCGCGTCTCCGTCGCGAATTCGAAATTCGGTCCCTCGACGATGGCGTCGACCGGGCAGGCCTCCTGGCAGAAGCCGCAATAGATGCACTTCACCATGTCGATGTCGTAGCGCACGGTGCGGCGCGTGCCGTCGTTGCGGCGCGGACCGGCCTCAATGGTGATGGCCTGCGCCGGGCAGATCGCCTCGCACAGCTTGCAGGCGATGCAGCGCTCCTCGCCGTTGGGATAGCGGCGCAGCGCGTGCTCGCCGCGGAAGCGCGGGCTGAGCGGCCCCTTCTCGTGCGGGTAGTTGATGGTCTCCTTCGGCGCGAAGAACTGCCGCATCGACAGCACGAAGGCGCCGACGAATTCCTTGAGCAGCAGCGACTTGGCGGCCTGGGCTAGCGCTGACATCTTCTCATTCTCCAGCAAACAGCGGGCCGACGAACCAGCCCACCAGCGGCATCAACACGAACTGGCTGAGGCCGGTTATGTTCAGAACCTTCTTGGTCTCGGGCAGGTCCACCCGTGAGGCCAAGAGCCGCAGCAGGTAGAAATCCGCCGCCGCGACGACCAGGCCGACCAAGGCGCCGATCAGGCTCGCGCTCATGGTTTGGCTCCCGCCTTCTGCCTGTCGGCGGGCGTGCCGAACGCGGCGTCGCGGCCGCGCGTATAACCCGACTGGCGCGGCAAGTCATCGGCAAAGGCCACCCAAGGCAGCCGTTCCTGCCAATAGCCATGCGCCTGCGGCGTAAAGCGCTCCGGGTGATCGAAGAAGCCGATCGCCAGATAGTGCTCGTCGGCCAGGCCGTCGTCGACATAGCCGATCGACGTGCCGCAACGGCCGCAGAAGCTGCGGGTCACGCCGGGCGTCTTCGAAAACGTTCTCGGCGTGCCGCGGCTGAAGCGCACCTCCGCCGGACGATAGCCGACCCAGAGCATCAGCGGCCCGCCTATGGCGCGGCGGCAGTCGGCGTCGTGGTCGCTGACGACCCAGAACGGCTCGCCATGCATTTCCGCGGCGATGTCGCCGCAGAAACAGGCGCCCGTCTCGACCCGCACGCTGTCGCCGCCCGTCCCTGCCATCACGCCAGCCCCGTCAGCTTCAGGAAGGCGGCGGTGATGACGACCATCGCCAGCGAGATCGGCAGAAACACCTTCCAGCCGAGCCGCATCAGCTGGTCGTAGCGGTAGCGCGGCACGAATGCCTTCACCATGGCGAACATGAAGAACACCAGGCAGACCTTGAGCACGAACCAGATGACGCCCGGCACCCAGGTGAACGGCGCGAAGTCGAAGGGCGGCAGCCACCCACCGAGGAACAGGATGGTGGTGAGCGCGCACATCAGCACGATCGCCACATACTCGCCGAGGAAGAACAGCAGGAACGGCGTCGACGAATATTCGATCATGTGGCCGGCGACGAGCTCAGATTCGGCTTCCACCAGGTCGAAGGGCGGCCGGTTCGTCTCGGCCAGCGCCGAGATGAAGAACACGACGAACATCGGGAACAGCGCCAGCCAATGCCAGTCGAGGAAGGTGTTGGGCAGGCCGAGATGGGTGCCGAGGCCGTCGCTCTGCGACAGCACGATGTCTGTGAGGTTGAGCGAGCCGACGCACAAGAGCACGGTGACGATGACGAAGCCGATCGACACCTCGTAGGACACCATCTGCGCCGCCGACCGCAACGCGCCAAGGAACGGATATTTCGAGTTCGACGCCCAGCCGCCCATGATGACGCCATAGACTTCCAGCGACGAGATGGCGAAGACGTAGAGGATGCCGACATTGATGTTGGCGACCGCCCAGCCCTCGTCGACCGGGATGACCGCCCAGGTCGCCAGCGCAAGGGCGGCCGACACCACCGGGGCGAGCAGGAACACGCCCTTGTTGGCGCCCGACGGGATCACCGGCTCCTTGAACACGAACTTGAACAGGTCGGCGAAAGACTGCAGCAGACCCCATGGCCCTACGACGTTCGGGCCGCGGCGGAGCTGCACGGCCGCCCAGATCTTGCGGTCGGCATAGAGCAGGTAGGCGACGAAGATCAGCAGCACAACAAGCAGCACGACCGACTTGATCAGGATGATCAGCGCCGGCAGCACGTAGACTGTGAGAAAGGATTCCATGCTGCGTCTCTACTCGGCTGCCTGCTTGAACCCGCCCCTGGCCAGGGCCGAGCATTCCGCCATCACGGCCGACGCCCGGGCGATTGGGTTCGTCAGATAGAAGTCTTCGACCGGCGATGCAAACGCGGTTTTCGTCAGGGCGCCGCCGAGTTGCGCAGCCTTGCCGATATCGGCCACGCTGCCCGGCAGGATCTCGTCGATCTCGGCGAGATGCGGATGGGCCTGGTGGAGCGATGCCCTGAGCTGCGCCAGCGAATCGAACGGCAGCCGCTTGCCGAGCACGTCGGACAGCGCCCTGAGAATCGCCCAGTCCTCGCGCGCGTCGCCGGGCGCGAAGCCGGCGCGGCTGGTCTGCTGCACCCTGCCCTCGGTGTTGACGTAGGTTCCCGACTTCTCGGTGTAGGCGGCCGCCGGCAGGATGACGTCGGCGCGGTGCGCGCCGCGGTCGCCATGGGTGCCGATATAGACGACGAAGGCGCCTTCCGCCTTGGCGAGGTCGAGCTCGTCGGCGCCGAGCAGGAACAGCACGTCGCTGCCGCCCAGCATGCCAGCGACGTCCCTGCCGCCCTCGCCCGGCACGAAGCCGATGTCGAGGCCGCCGACGCGCGCCGCCGCCGTGTGCAGCACGGCAAAGCCGTTCCAGCCGTCCTTGACCACGCCGGCGGCTTCCGCGAGCTTCGCGGCCAGGCCGAGCACCGCGGCGCCGTCCGGCCGCGCCAGCGCGCCCTGGCCGACGATGATCATCGGATGCTTGGCGTTCTTCAGCACGTCGAAGAAGCCGCCGCGTCCCGCCGCCAGCTCCTTCAGCGTCTCCGGTCCGGCACCCAGCGGCTCATAGGGATAGCGCAGGTCGACGGCCTCGCCGACGACGCCCACCGCCAGCGGCTCGGTCATGCGGTAGCGCTTGCGGATGCGGGCGTTGAGCACCGAGGCCTCGAAGCGCGGATTGGCGCCGACGATCAGGATGGCGTCGGCCTGCTCGATGCCCTCGATGGTCGGGTTGAAGATGTAGCTGCCGCGACCGAGTGAAGGATCAAGCGCCGCGCCGTCCTGCCGGCAGTCGACGTTCTGCGAACCGAGCGACTGGATCAAGAGCTTCAGCGCATACATCTCCTCGACCGCCGCGAGATCGCCGGCGATGGCGCCGATCTGGTCCGGGGCCGACTTGGCCACCGCATCCTTGATGGCGGCAAAAGCCTCCGGCCAGGTTGCCGGCGCGAGACTACCATTCCTGCGGACATATGGCCGGTCGAGCCGCTGCGTGCGCAGCCCGTCCCAGATGAAGCGGGTCTTGTCGGATATCCACTCCTCGTTCACCTGGTCGTTGACGCGCGGCATGATGCGCATCACCTCGCGGCCGCGTGAATCGACGCGGATCGCGGAGCCGACGGCGTCCATCACGTCGATCGATTCGGTCTTGGTGAGCTCCCACGGCCGCGCCGTGAAGGCGAACGGCTTTGAGGTCAGCGCGCCGACCGGGCAGAGGTCGACGACATTGCCCTGCAGCTCCGAGGTCATCGCCTGCTCAAGATAGGTGGTGATCTCGGCGTCCTCGCCGCGGCCGATCAGGCCGAGCTCTGAGATGCCGGCAACCTCGGTGGTGAAGCGGACGCACCGCGTGCAGTGGATGCAGCGGTTCATGATCGTCTTGACCAGCGGGCCGATATACTTGTCCTCGACCGCGCGCTTGTTCTCCTGGTAGCGCGAGGAATCGACGCCGAACGCCATCGCCTGGTCCTGCAGGTCGCATTCGCCGCCCTGGTCGCAGATCGGGCAGTCGAGCGGGTGGTTGATGAGCAGGAACTCCATCACCCCTTCGCGCGCCTTCTTGACCATCGGCGTGTTGGTGAAGATCTCCGGCGCCTCGCCGTTCGGGCCGGGGCGCAGGTCGCGCACGCCCATGGCGCAGGATGCGGCCGGCTTGGGCGGCCCGCCCTTCACCTCGATCAGGCACATGCGGCAGTTGCCGGCGATCGACAGCCGCTCGTGGAAGCAGAAACGCGGCACTTCGGCGCCGCCCGCCTCCGCCGCCTGCAGCAGCGTGTAGTGGTCGGGTACGTCGATCTCGTTCCCGTCGACCTTGAGTTTTGCCATCACTTACCCCCGGCGGCCTGCGCCGCCTCGTATGCCTGCATCATGTCGTTGACGCTGATGCCGTTGATCGTCATTCCGGCGATCTGTGCCTTCTCGATCTTCACATTGCTCATGTTCACGTCGCGGAACAGGGCGTTGGAGAGGTTGGCGTCGACGACGCTCGCATTGCTGAGCAGCACCTTGTCGAACGCCGCCGCCGACAGGTTGGCGTTGTGGAAACGCGTGTTCGACAGGTTGACGTCGTCGAAACGCGAATTCGCCATCGTGGCGTTCTTCACGTCGAGGACGTCGCGGGTGTCGTGGATTTCCATCGCCGGTCCTTAGGTCTTCACGCCGGCGAGCTTCGTCGCCTGGCCGATCCAGTCGTCGCGGTCGATGCGGCCGGAGAAACCGAGCGAATCCTCGACCCAGGCGATCTCGTCCTTGGACCAGGCGGCGATCTGCGCATAGGTCCACACGCCGAGGCCGTTCAGAACCTGCTCCAGCTTCGGGCCGACGCCGGCGATCGCCTTGAGATCGTCCGGCCGCGCCGGCTTGCCGATCGCCGCCGGCTTTCGGAGTTCCCCGGATGGAGGGGCGGCAGGCGCGGCACCAGCCTGCGGTGTCGCCTCGACCGCCGCCTTTCCAGTTGCAGCGGGTTGCACCGGCGCGGAGCCGGCGGCTTTCGGCCCGGCGCCGGTCCCGGATTTTTCTGCCGGGGCCACCTTGATCCGAGCAACTTTCGGTGCGGATTGGGCCGCCTTCCCGGCCCTGCTCTCGACCTTCCCGGCCTGCGGCTTGCCGGGAAGCATCCCGGCCTCGGCGATCAGCGTCGAGGCGGCCATCTTCGCCCGCGCCTGCGGCGTGCGCGCGGTATCGCGGAACTCGTGCGCATCGGCGGCGGCTTCCTCGAACATCGGCAAGAACAGCCGGCGCGACGCGGTCGCGGCGCCGGCCATCGAGCCGAGCCACGCGCCCATCGCCTGGCTGGCGAGACCGACGCCAAGCGCCGACATCGCCGCCGCGCCCGCAAGCGGATGCGCCATGAGGTTTACGGCGCCGGCCATCTCGGCCGGCATCGGAACCCCCATCTGCTTCATCGCATCGTCCAGCATCGTCTCACTCGGCAATAGTCCATCGGGAATGGAAAACATCGACATGGCATGCTTCCTTGTCGTCTGTTCCGTCGCCCGCGTTGACCGCCTCCAACCTGTCGTACGTTCTGCTCGTCTCCGATCCGCTACTCGGCCGCAACCAGCACCGGCTCGGCGCGATGAGCGTTGCGGGTGAATTCGTCGATACGCCGTTCGATCTCAGGCCGGAAGTTGCGGATCAGACCCTGGATCGGCCATGCCGCCGCGTCGCCCAATGCGCAGATCGTATGCCCCTCGATCTGCTTGGTGACGTCGAGCAGCATGTCGATCTCGCGCTTCTGCGCCTCGCCGCGCACCAGCCGTTCCATCACCCGCCACATCCAGCCCGTGCCCTCGCGGCACGGCGTGCACTGGCCGCAGCTCTCGTGCTTGAAGAAATAGCTGAGCCTGGCGATCGCCTTCACGATATCCGTGGACTTGTCCATGACGATGACAGCAGCCGTGCCGAAGGAGGATTTGCGCTCCCGCAGCCCGTCGAAATCCATCGGGCAGTCGATGATGTCCTCGGCCTTGACCACCGGGCACGAAGCGCCGCCGGGGATGACGGCGAGCAGATTGTCCCAGCCGCCGCGGATGCCGCCGCCGTGTTTCTCCACCAGCTCGCGGAAGGTGATGCCCATCGCCTCCTCGACCGTGCAGGGCGTGTTCACATGGCCGACCAACATGAACAGTTTCGTGCCGACATTGTTGGGCCGGCCTATGGAGGAGAACCAGGCGGCGCCGCGCCGCAGGATGGTGGGCGCCACCGCGATCGACTCGACGTTGTTGACCGTCGTCGGGCAGCCGTAGAGGCCCATATTGGCGGGGAAAGGCGGCTTCAGCCGCGGCTGGCCCTTCTTGCCCTCCAGGCTTTCCAGCAGCGCCGTCTCCTCGCCGCAGATATAGGCCCCGGCGCCGTGATGGACGTAGATGTCGAAATCGTAGCCGTTGATGTTGTCCTTGCCGATCAGGCGGGCGTCGTAGGCTTCGTCGATCGCCCGCTGCAGCGCCTCGCGCTCGCGGATGAACTCGCCGCGCACATAGATGTAGGCGGCGACCGCGCCCATGGCGAAGCCAGCCACCAGGCAGCCTTCCACCAGCGTGTGAGGATCGTGCCGCAAGATGTCGCGATCCTTGCAGGTTCCCGGCTCCGATTCGTCGGCGTTGACGACCAGGTAGGAGGGGCGGCCGTCGCTCTGCTTGGGCATGAACGACCATTTCAGGCCGGTCGGAAAGCCGGCGCCGCCGCGGCCGCGCAGGCCGGACGCCTTCATCTCGTTGATGATCCAGTCGCGCCCCTTGTCGATGATCGCTTTGGTGCCGTCCCACTGGCCGCGCGCCATCGCGCCCTTCAGCGACCTGTCGAACAGGCCGTAGATGTTGGTGAAGATGCGGTCTTTGTCCTGAAGCATTGATCGTCCCTCAGACCGGCTTCTTGCCGAACACGCGGATGTATTCGGCCACGCCGCCCTTGGCGAGCGCCTTGGCCTGCTTCACCCAGTCGTCACGTTCGATGCGGCCCTTGAAATTCAGGTAGCCGTCGACCCATTCGCGCTCCGCTGTCTTCCACGCGGCCACCTGGGCGAAGGTGTAGATGCCGAGCGAATGCAGGATGCCCTCGATCTTCGGCCCGACGCCCGAGATCAGCTTGAGGTCGTCGACCACCGCCGGCTTCTCGATGCCGGCCGGACGGTTCCTGTCCCCGAGCGATGGCCTGGCAACCTGGGCCTTGGCACGAGCCGCGCCCTGCCTGGTCTCCGGCGCCTTGAAGGCGGTGACGGGCTCGTCGTGCGGGGCCCGTCCGCTGCGCTGCTTCTCCACCTTCTCGACGGCCTCCGCCGCCTTGTTGGCGGCAGCGGCCGAATGGACCGGCGCGCCGACGCTCGCAGCCTTCTCGCCGTTCTGGCTGGCCTTCTCGGGCGACGGCGTCTTGATCGCCGGGTTCGTCTCCGGCGCGTCAGTCTTGGGCTTGGCCGACTTGGACGGCGGCACGCTCGCCGCCTCACCGGCGTCAGCCATCGCCGCCTCCCGCGCCTCGCGGTCGCGGGTCGCCTTCAGCACCGCCTTCTCCTCGGTCAGGCTGGTCAGGCCCCCGATCGGCGCCGAAACGCTGCGCGCCGTCTGCGGGCCAGGTATCACCGTGTCGCCCTTGCCTGTCTCGAAGGCGTCGATGATCTCGGCAAGCCGTTCCGGTGTCAGGTCCTCGTAGGTGTCCTTGAAGATCATCACCATCGGCGCATTGACGCAGGCGCCGAGGCACTCGACCTCCTCCCACGACAGCGTGCCTTCGGCATTGGGGTGGAACTGGTCGTGATGGATCTTCGAGCGGCACACATCCATCAGCTTCTCGGCGCCCATGATCATGCAGGGCGTCGTGCCGCAGACCTGGATGTGGGCTTGGCGGCCGACCGGCTTGAGCTGGAACTGGGTGTAGAAGGTGGCGACCTCCAGCACGCGGATCAGCGGCATGTCGAGCATGCCGGCGACATGCTCGATGGCGGCCTTGGTCACCCAGCCTTCCTGCTCCTGCGCGAGCATCAGCAGCGGGATGACGGCCGACTGCTGGCGGCCCTCGGGATATTTGGCGATCCAGCGCTGCGCCTCGCCCACCATCTCGCCGGCGAAGGCGAAGGTGGCAGGCTGGACGGCTGGCTCGGCAAGACGGCGAACGGACATTTACGGACGAACCCTAGCGTACTGGCTTGCAATATTGGGTGACGATCTCGGCGGATTGCGGCGTCTCGGCAACGAAGCACATCATCAGCCGGTCGCCGTCGTCGTCCTCCAGCAGGATTCCCGGCCCGGCATCGGACGGAAACACCCCGACCACGTCGTAGCCCTGCTTTAGCAGGCTTTCGACTGTGGGCTTGTCCTGCGCCATCGCCGGTACGGCGAGCAGCGAAAGGGCAAGACCAAGAAGCGATGCTTTCGCCGGGACGCCTCGCCGTAGATGAGAGTCAACCCGCATCTTCAGTGTCACCTTCGGTCAAAAAATCGGACACCGCCACGATAAGGCCGGGCGGCGATAGCTCGACCTCACCCGAGGTAATGATTCGGGTAGAAATCGGATACTTTTCGTCGCCGCGGCTGTGATGAATGAGCGAACGGCTAAAAGGATCGACGATTAGATAGTGAAGGATGCTCGGTACACGAAAGTACTCGGCCACTTTGGCGCCGGTGTCGCTGCGAACACTGGAGAGCGAAACGACCTCCAGCACGATGATCGGCTCATCGATCAGCAACGAGTCCGGATCGGCTGGCTTGCATTGCACCGAAACGTCGGGCTCGCGGACCGTTGCATCGTCAATCCGAATACCGACGCCGTCGCCAAAGGCGGTGCACTGTAGCCCGGCCCGCTTTATTGCATTGCGCAAGGCCAGCCAGGCCTCGTTCTTGATCTGGACGTGACGAACCGTTTCCGGCGACATCATGATCACCTCGCCGCCCACGAGCTCAAACCGGCCCTCGGCCTGGGACTGGGACCAGCGCAGATAGTCCTGAACGGCCAGTTTCGTCTTCGGCAGCGCCACCATCATCGATCCACCTCGCCGAACACGATGTCGAGTGAGCCCAGCACCGCCGAGACGTCGGCGAGCATGTGGCCGCGGCAGAGGAAGTCCATAGCCTGTAGATGCGCGAATCCGGGCGCGCGCAGCTTGCAGCGATAGGGCTTGTTGGTGCCGTCGGAGACGAGGTAGACGCCGAACTCGCCCTTCGGCGCCTCGACCGCCGCGTATACCTCGCCGGCCGGCACATGAAAGCCCTCGGTATAGAGCTTGAAGTGGTGGATGAGCGCTTCCATCGAGCGCTTCATGGCGGCGCGCTTCGGCGGCACGACCTTGCCGTCCATGTTGGAGACCGGCCCGACGCGCTCCTTGCCGAGCAGCAGGTCGATGCACTGGCGCATGATCTTCGCCGACTGGCGCATCTCCTCCATGCGGATGAGATAGCGGTCGAAGCAGTCGCCGTTCTTGCCGATCGGCACGTCGAACTCCATCTCGGCGTAGCACTCGTAGGGCTGGCTCTTGCGCAGGTCCCAGGCAGCGCCCGAGCCGCGCACCATCACGCCCGAAAACCCCCAGGCCCAGGCGTCGTCGAGCGACACCACACCGATGTCGACGTTGCGCTGCTTGAAGATGCGGTTGGGGGTGAGCAAATTGTCGAGGTCGTCGAGCGTCTTGAGAAACGGGTCGATCCAGCGGCCGATGTCCTCGATCAACTCCGGCGGCAGGTCCTGGTGCACGCCGCCCGGGCGGATGTAAGCCGCATGCATGCGCGAGCCGCTCATGCGCTCGTAGAAGACCATCAGCTTCTCGCGGTCGACAAAACCCCACAGTGGCGGGGTGAGCGCACCGACGTCCATCGCCTGGGTGGTGACGTTGAGGATGTGCGACATGATGCGGCCGATCTCGCAGCACAACACGCGCACGATCTGCCCGCGCTTCGGTACCTCGATGCCCAGCAGCCGCTCCACGGCGAGCGCGAAGGCGTGCTCCTGGTTCATCGGTGCGCAATAGTCGAGCCGGTCGAGATAGGGCACGGCCTGCAGGTAGGTCTTGGCCTCCATCAGCTTCTCGGTGCCGCGGTGCAGCAGCCCGATATGCGGATCGACCCGGTCGACCACCTCGCCGTCGAGCTCCAGCACGAGGCGCAAAACGCCGTGCGCCGCAGGATGTTGCGGCCCGAAGTTGATGTTGAAGTTGCGGACGTCGATTTCAGGCATGGGCGCGTTCCGCGCAGTGAATGGTGAATGGTGAATAGTGAATGGTCATGGCTCCGGCCCGATATCGAGCGACCGCACGTACTGAACCAGCCGCTTTCCCAGTCGGGAACAGCGCTCGTTCACCCTGCTGACCTCCGAAGACTCCAACAAACTCACTCGCACACAGAGCGCGAGATGCGTTTCGAGTTCCTTCAGGGAGCCTTGGGCGATTCGCAGGAATTGAATGAAAGGGCGTCTTTGCCCGCGCCCCCACCCCTCCGCGATATTGGCCGGAATGGAGGCCGCGCAGCGACGCAGTTGTGACGCCATGCCGAACAGTTCGTCCCGCGGAAGCTGCTTCGTCAGACGATAAACGTCCTCCGCAATGTCCATCGCCTCCTGCCAGACGATCAGATCGCGGTAGTCGCGTATCGGCTCGGACTTCTTGTCCATTCACCATTCACTATTCACCATTCACTGCTTCGCCTTTTCATCGCCCGGCAGCACGTAGTCCGTGCCTTCCCAGGGCGAGAGGAAATCGAAATTGCGGAATTCCTGCTTGAGCTCGACCGGCTCGTAGACCACGCGCTTGGCCTCGTCGTCGTAGCGCACCTCGACGAAGCCGGTCAGCGGAAAATCCTTGCGCAGCGGATGCCCCTCGAAGCCGTAGTCGGTGAGGATGCGGCGCAGGTCCGGGTGGCCGGAGAACAGGATGCCGTAGAGGTCGTAGGTCTCGCGCTCGAACCAGTCGGCACCGGGATAGACGGCGGTGGCGGAAGGGACCATCGTCTGCTCATCGGCCTCCACCTTGATGCGCACGCGCAGGTTCTGGCGCGGCGACAGGAGATGGTAGACGACGTCGAAGCGCTTGGCCCGCGCCGGATAGTCGACGCCGGAAATATCGATGAACGACACGAACTGGCACTGCACGTCGTTTTTCAGAAACGTCAGCACGTCGACGATGTCGCTTGCCTCGACCGACAGCGTCAGTTCGCCATAGGCGACGACGGCGCCGCCCAGCCGCCGGCCAAGCTTCTCCGTGAGGTAGGCCGAGAGATCGTTGAGAGCTTCGCTCACTTGTGCGACTCCAGTTCGCGAACTCTTTCCCCGCCCAGCGCAGACCGGATATTCCGCTGACCCGTTTCCAGCCTGCTCAGCCGCTCGCCGGTTTCCTTTCGAAACGCTGCCAAGTCCGCCTGGATTTCGCGGAGCAGAGGCAAGACAAGATCCTTGGGCTCAGCCATGCCGTCACCGCTCGATCGTGCCGGTGCGGCGGATCTTCTTCTGCAGCAGCAAAATGCCGTAGAGCAGCGCTTCCGCCGTCGGCGGGCAGCCCGGCACGTAGATGTCGACCGGCACGATGCGGTCGCAGCCGCGCACCACCGAATAGGAATAGTGGTAGTAGCCGCCGCCATTGGCGCAGGAGCCCATAGAGATGACGTAGCGCGGCTCCGGCATCTGGTCGTAGACCTTGCGCAGCGCCGGCGCCATCTTGTTGGTCAGCGTGCCTGCCACGATCATGATGTCGGACTGGCGCGGGCTGGCGCGCGGCGCGACGCCGAAACGCTCGCTGTCGTAACGCGGCATCGAGGTGTGGATCATCTCGACCGCGCAGCAGGCGAGGCCGAAAGTCATGAACATCAGCGAGCCGCTGCGGGCCCAGTTGATCAGCGCCTCGGACGACGTGACCAGAAAACCCTTGTCGGACAATTCGTTGTTCAGATCACCGAAGAACGGGTCGTCGGCGCCGACCGGCTTGCCAGTCCGCGGATCGAGAATGCCCCTCGGCTGCGGCGCGACGAGCGTGGTCGTGCTCAGTTCCATTCCAGCGCACCCTTCTTCCACTCATAGACGAAGCCGATCGTCAGCACGGCCAAAAACACCATCATCGACCAGAAGCCGAACATGCCGATCTCGCCGAAGGACACTGCCCACGGGAACAGGAAGGCCACTTCGAGATCGAAGATGATGAACAGGATCGACACCAGATAGAAGCGGACATCGAACTTCATGCGTGCGTCGTCGAAGGAGTTGAAGCCGCACTCGTAGGCGGACAGCTTCTCCGGATCGGGGTTGCGATACGCCACCAGATAGGGTGCAACCACCAGCACCACAGGGATGACGATCGACACACCGAGGAAGATGATGACGGGAAGATATGAACCGAGTAGCCCGTCCATGCTCCGACCTTCCGTTGGCGATCCTGACTTCAAATCATAGCACGGAACGGGAGGCTGGGAGCGCGACAGTCTGACCCGCCGGCCACCTGCCCGAAACCTTGCTGCGATGCGGCAGAGCGTTAGCGCAGGCTCGGAAGCGACGCAAGCCGATCCTTGGCTAAAACATGGCGGACGTCCCGACAGTCCTTGTCAGGAGGTCCCCGCAAAGCGGGTGGACGGGTGCCGGGCGGGTCGGCCATATGGTTGCGGCAACAAACACCGACGAATGCTGGTGAATCGCGCATGAAGGATCGAATCTCGCTGCCCCTCGCCCGCCGCATCGCCATCGCGGCGCAGGGGCTCTCCGAGCCGCGGCCGGTTGGCCCAATCACCCGCCGCCATCTGGCAAGGGTGCTGGAACGCCTCGGCCTGCTGCAAATCGATTCCGTCAGCGCCGTGGTGCGCGCCCACTACATGCCGCTGTTCTCGCGGCTCGGAGCCTACCCGATGGCGCTGCTCGACGACGCGGCCGCACCGGGCCGCAAGCGCATGCTGTTCGAATACTGGGCGCACGAGGCGTCGCTGCTGCCGCTCGAGTCCTGGCCGCTGATGCGCTGGCGCATGGAGCGAGCGCGCGACAATGACGACCGGGAAATCTACAAGGGCCTGGCCCGCTGGGCCGACGCCAACCGCCCGCTGATCGAGTTGATCTACCGGCGCGTCGCCGAGGAGGGCCCGATCGCCGCCTCCGACATAGACGGAGCGAAGGGCAAGGGCGGCTGGTGGGGCTGGAGCGACGAGAAGCACGCCTTCGAATGGCTGTTCTGGGCCGGCAGGATAACCACGGCGGCCCGCCGCGGCTTCCAACGCCTGTACGACATCCCCGAGCGTGTGCTGCCGAAGGAGGTGCTCGCCTTGCCGGAGCCGGCGCCGGAGGACGCGCATCGCGAATTGCTGCGGCGCTCCGCGCGCGCCCTCGGCATTGCCACCGCGAGCGACCTGCGCGACTATTTTCGCCTGTCGCCGGCCGACATTAAGGGCCGTGTCGAGGAACTGGTCGAGACGGGCGACCTCTTGCCGGTCGCCGTCGAGGGTTGGCGGAACCCGGCCTATCTCTTCGCCGGCGCGCGCATGCCTCGCAAGGTAGAGGCGCGCGCCCTGCTTGCCCCGTTCGATCCGCTGGTGTGGGAGCGCTCGCGGGCCGAGAGGCTGTTCGACTTCCACTATCGCATCGAGATCTACACGCCCGCCGAGAAGCGCCAGTACGGCTATTACGTCCTGCCCTTCCTGCTCGGCGACACCATCGTCGGCCGCGTCGACCTCAAGGCCGACCGGCCGGCCGGCGTGCTGCGTGTGATGGCCGCTTATTCGGAACCGGGAGCACCGTCGCACACGGGCGCCGAACTCGCGAAAGAGCTGGAGTTGATGCGCGACTGGCTGGGTCTGGAGCGCGTCGAGGTATTGCCCGCCGGCGACCTTGGACCGACACTTGCCGGTATTCTGCCAGCGGCGGCGTGAGCCTCGCGCAACCGGTCTAAGAAGGCCGAGCTCGGCCAGTTCCCGCCGCAGCTTCGGCGGAATCTCCATCAGCTCCGGCCCGGCTGGCCGAGATCGGCCCGCGTCGGCCCCGGAAGGCGCGGCTGCCACTCGGTGCGCTCCACTTCGGATCGAAAACCAGCGGCCAACGCCTAAGAGGGGCCCGTCTCACGTCGAGCCGACAGGAGAGCGACGCGGTCCGCGGGCACGCGGCACCGTGAGGCGCTCAGCACTCCACCACGTTGACGGCCAACCCGCCGAGACTGGTCTCCTTATAGCGCTCGTTCATGTCGAGGCCGGTCTGGCGCATGGTCTCGATCGCCGCGTCGAGCGGCACGAAATGCGTGCCGTCGCCCTTTATGGCGAGCGAGGCCGCCGTCACCGCCTTCACCGCACCCAGGGCGTTGCGTTCTATGCACGGCACTTGCACCAGCCCGGCCACGGGATCGCAGGTCATGCCGAGATGATGCTCCAGCGCGATCTCGGCAGCGTTCTCGATCTGCCGCGGGCTACCGCCCATGACTGCCGCCAGCCCCGCCGCCGCCATCGCCGAGGCGGAGCCCACCTCGCCCTGGCAGCCGACCTCGGCGCCGGAGATCGAGGCGTTGGTCTTGATGATGCCGCCGATGGCAGCGGCGGTGAGCAGAAAGTCGCGGATGCCGTGGTGATCCGAATCGGGATGAAAATGCAGCCAGTAGCGCAGCACCGCCGGCAGCGTGCCGGCCGCGCCGTTGGTCGGCGCAGTCACCACGCGGCCGCCGGCGGCGTTCTCCTCGTTGACGGCCATGGCGTAGACGGACAGCCAGTCATTGGCGAGCAGCGGGTTCGGCCGGTTCTGTCGCCACTCCTCGTCGAGCTTCTGGTGCAGCATCTTGGCGCGGCGGCGCACTTTCAGGCCGCCCGGCATGATGCCCTCCTGGCTAAGGCCCCGCTCGATACAGCCGCGCATGGCAGACCAAATGGCGTCCAGCCCTTCGTCGAGCTTTTCGCGTGAGGTCACCGTTTCCTCGTTGGCGCGCTTCATCTCGGCGATGGAGAGGCCGCTGGCATCGGCCATGGACAGCATTTCGGCCGCATCGGCGAAGGGATATGGCACGTCCGGTCCGGCGGCCTTCGCCGTCCCGCCCTTCATGCGCTGCAACTCCTCCTCCGACACGACGAAGCCGCCGCCGATGGAATAGAAGACACGGCGCAGCACCAGATGGTCATCCGTGTCATAAGCGTAGAAAGTCATGCCGTTGGCGTGCCCGGGCAGCGCCGTTTTCCTGTCGAGCACCAGATCGACGGCCGGGTCGAAGCGATAGGAGGGATGGCCGGGCGGCGAAATGCGTTTCGCCGCCTTGATCGCCTCGATCTGCGCATCAGCCTTGTCGGGGTCGACCGTCGTCGGCGTCTCGCCCGCGAGCCCGAGAATGACCGCGCGATCGGACCCATGCCCTATCCCGGTATAGGCGAGAGAGCCGTGCAGGCTGGCGCCGAGGCGGCCGACCCTGGTGCCGGCCGGGCGCGGCCAGTCGCTGCCGGCGACCTCGTCGAGAAAGCGCCGCGCCGCCGTCATCGGCCCCATCGTGTGCGAGCTCGAAGGGCCGATCCCGATCTTGAACAGGTCGAACACGGACAGAAACAAGCGGCGCTCCCTGGCTGAGGGCGTGCCGACGCCCTTTGGCTACATATCGGGCTTTTGCTAGGCTGGGACTAGGCTCAGGCCGAAATCCGCTTCTCCGGCCGCGACATGGCCAGCGCAGAAGCGTCTTTCGGCAAAGAAAAAGGCGCGGTCGCCCGCGCCTTCGGAGAGGAGTATTCGGCCGCCGGTCAACCTGTAGCGAGAAGCGCGTTGCCTCCGACCAACCAAGCGAGAAGCACGATGCCCGCGAAGCCGATGACCGCCTTGGCGGTGAGGCCCCAGCAGGACTTCTGAATTCCGTCGTCCATGATATTCCTGTTGTTGCTGGTCCCGCCGACGCATCGCCTGGCGGGCCCCGATCAGCCGGCTCAATACGCCTTCGGCGCCACTTTCGCAACGGGAAAAACGGCGAAACCGTGGCAGGCAGGCGGGCCATTGTGTCTCAAGCACTATGCATTTTAACAAAATCAGCGATTTACCGGCACCTCGCGGTAAACCATGCCTTTACTGGTGAGGCGGATTCGAGGCGTGTCCGGTCCGGATGGCCATGCGCTGGAAATCCCGGCAATGCCCGCTCCCTTTCCGGCATTCGCCGCATTACGCTGGCGGCATGGCCGAATCGCTGCCTCTCACGCTCGGGGATCTCGTCGCCCTCGCCTTCTTCCTGGCGGTCTGGGTGGTGCACGGGCTGGCGGCCGGCGGCCACATAACCAGGCGCGTATCGCTCACCACCGCCATGAATGCGCAGCGGCTTGCCTGGATGCGCACCATGGGCCGGCGCGAGTTGCGCATGATCGACACCAGCATCATGGTCGGCCTGCAGCAGGGTACGGCCTTCTTCGCGTCCAGCGCGCTGATCGCCATCGGCGGCTGCTTCGCCCTGCTCAACGCCTCGGATCATGTGCTGATGATCGTCGCCGACGTGCCGCTGGCAGCGCAGCCGTCGCGCCAGGCCTTCGAGTTCAAAGTGCTGGGCCTGATCGCCATCCTCGCCCACGCCTTCTTCAAGTTCGGCTGGTCCTACCGGCTGTTCAACTACTGCTCGATCCTGGTCGGCGCCGTGCCCATGCACAAGGACGCCGCCCACGATCCGGCCGAGTTGGAGGCGGGCATCGAGCGCGCCGCGTGCATGAACATGCTGGCCGGCGCGCATTTCAACGCCGGGCTGCGCGCCATCTTCTTTTCGATCGCCTATCTCGGCTGGTTCATCAATCCGGCGGCCCTGGCGCTCACCACCTGCCTGCTGTTCGCCGTGCTCCTGCACCGGCAGTTCTTCTCCGAGGCGCGACGGGTAGCGTTGGGGGAAGGCAGTAGGGATCAGGCAGTAGGGCAGTAGGGCAGTAGGGCAGTAGGGCAGTAGGGCAGTAGGGCAGTAGGGCAGTAGGAGGGGAACGCGACCTTGCCGTACAGTCAATGGGTCGCGTTACAGTTTTCCATTTTACATGAGTTTCGGGGCGGCTGAGTACGGTCGCCCTACTGCCCTACTTGCCTCGCTTCAGGAAACGGTGAATCGATGCGCCCCGACAGCCAATAAGCGAGAAGCCCGATCCATTCGCGGATGCCAAGCGTGGTGGCCTGAACCGAATCGATGGCATTGTCGGCGAAGAACAGGCTTTCGCGGCCGCTGGTGCGGTAGTCGACCGGCCAGGGCAGTATGGCGAAGCCGGCTTTTTCGAACAGCGCCATCGAGCGCGGCATGTGGAAGGCCGAGGTCACCAACAGCCAGGTCTCGCCTGGAGCCGGTGAAACCAGGCGCTTGGTGAAGACCGCGTTCTCATAGGTGTTGCGCGATTCATTCTCCAGCACCAGCCGGGCGGGATCGACGCCGAGCGCCGTCAGCAGCCGCGGCGCGGTGGCGCCATCGCCCTCGCCTTCGAGCACGAGCGTGCCGGCACCGCCGGTCACCACGATCCGTGCCTTGGGATAGCGTCGCGCCAGGATGGCCGCCTCGACGTAGCGGTCGCCGCCGGCATTGAGCTCGTAGCCGCCGCGCACAAGATTGATCGCCCCTTCCAGCCCGCCGCCGAGCACGACGATGCCGTCGACCTTTTCTGGTACCGGGTTCGGGCGCTGGAAGCGTTCCTCTAGCGGATTGAGCAAGGTCTGGCCAAATGAGGTCCAGGTGGCAATCGCCAGGATGACCAAGGCGGCCGCCATGCCTGCCTGCATCAGCCGCTTACGTCGGAAAAAGCCGAAGACGAGCCCCGCCGCCAGCAGAAAGATAACGAGATTGAGGGGTTGGGCGAAGAACCAGAAGATTTTGGAGAGGTAGAAGAACATGGCTCAGACCGCCGGACAGCATCTGTCGAAAGGCCACGCTGCTTCGCGCGAACCTTTCCTGCCAATGCCGGATTGGCCTACCACCACTTCTCCGGCTGGAACCGCCCGGCCGCCTGCTCGATGACATGGGCGGTCTGGAACAGCGTCTCCTCGTCGAACGGCTTGCCGATGAGCTGGAGACCGAGCGGCAGGCCGCGCGCGTCGAGGCCCGCGGGAACGGCGATGCCCGGCAGGCCGGCCATGTTCACGGTGACCGTGAAAATGTCATTGAGGTACATCTTCACCGGGTCGGAGGCCATGTCCTCGTCGGCGATGCCAAAGGCCGCGGACGGTGTCGCCGGCGTCAGGATGACGTCGACGCCGGCGTCAAACACCGCCTCGAAGTCGCGCTTGATCAGCGTGCGCACCTTCTGCGCCTGCAGGTAATAGGCGTCGTAATATCCGGCAGACAGCACATAGGTGCCGATCATGACGCGGCGCTTGACCTCGCGGCCGAAACCGGCGGCGCGCGTCTTCTCGTACATGTCGACGATGTCCTTGCCCGGCACGCGCAACCCGTAACGCACGCCGTCGTAGCGGGCGAGGTTGGACGAGGCTTCCGCCGGGGCGACGATATAATAGGCCGGCAGCGCGTATTTCGTGTGCGGCAGCGAGATGTCGACGATTGTCGCGCCGGCATCCTTCAGCCAGGCGATGCCCTTCTGCCACAGCGCCTCGATCTCCTCGGGCATGCCGTCGACGCGGTATTCTTTGGGGATGCCGACCCTCATGCCCTTGATCGGGCGACCGATGGCCGCCTCGTAGTCGGGCACGGGCATGTCGACGGACGTCGTATCCTTCGCATCGACGGAGGCCATCGATTTCAGCAGGATCGCCGCGTCGCGCACGTCGCGGGCGATGGGTCCGGCCTGGTCGAGCGACGAGGCGAAGGCCACCACGCCCCAGCGCGACACGCGCCCGTAGGTCGGCTTGATGCCGATCGTGCCGGTGAAGGCTGCCGGCTGGCGGATCGAGCCGCCGGTGTCGGTCGCGGTCGCGCCGGCGCACAGGAAGGCGGCGACCGCCGCTGCCGAGCCGCCCGAGGAGCCGCCCGGCACCAGCCGCGCATTGTCCAGCGTGCGCGCTTCCCGCACCCCGCCGCCGGCCGGGACGAACCCACCTTCGTCCAGATGGATCGTCGGCGTCACGCTCTGCTCGAGGCGCTGGCGCCGCCACGGATTGACGACCGGGCCGTAATGCGAGGTCTCGTTGGAGGAGCCCATGGCGAACTCGTCCATGTTGAGCTTGCCCAGCATGACGGCGCCGTCGGCCCAAAGGTTGGATGTGACGGTCGATTCATAGCGCGGCTTGAACCCATCGAGGATGTGGCTGCAGGCCTGCGTGTGCACGCCCTCGGTCGAAAACAGGTCCTTGATGCCGAGCGGAATGCCCTCCAGCGCGCCACCCTCGCCCTTCGCCATCTTCGCGTCGGAGGCTTTCGCCATGTCGCGGGCCTTGTCGTGGGTCACCGCGACATAGGCGTTGAGGGTGGCATTCGCCGCGTCGATCGCATCGAGATAGGCGTCGGTCAGCTCGGCCGAGGTGATCTCCTTGCCGCGCAGTTTGTCGCGGGCGTCCGCGATCGTCAGTCTGGTCAGGTCGGTCATGGTCGTCGCGCTCAGTTGGCCAGGGTCTTCTCGTAGAAGACCGAATAGGAAGAAGCGGGGTAGTCGAGCACCGGCCCGCAGCGGGTGAAGCCGGCCCGCTCGTAGACGGCCCAGGCGGCCGGGTGGCGGTCGCAGGTTTCCAGCACCAGCCGCGTCAGCCCTTCGTCACGCGCAAGGCGCTCGATGCGCGACACGATGCCGGCGCCGACGCGACGGCCGCGGAATGCCGGGCGGGTATACATGCGCTTCACCTCGCCGATTCCACCCGCATGGCGCTTCAGCGCGCCGCAGGCGACCGCCTGGCCGTCTTCGCGCGCGATGAACACGGTCGTGTCCGGTTCCGCCATCTGCTCGGCGGTCATGTGGTAGCAGTGTTCCGGCGGCGTCAGCTCCAGCAGCGCGGCATTGAGCTCGGCGATCAGCGCCCTCACCTCGTCCTGCAGCGGGCTTTCGACGGCGATCTCGACGGCCGTCGTCATTCCACGACCTTCGGCACGAGGAAGAAGTGCTCGGCCGTGGCCGGCGCATTGGCGACGATGTCGGCCGCCTTGCCGCCGTCGGTGACGGCATCCCGCCGCTTCTTCATCGCCATCGGCGTCACCGAGGTCATCGGCTCGACACCCGTCACATCCACCTCGTTGAGCTGCTCGACGAAGCCGAGGATGGCATTGAGCTCGCCGGTCATGCGCTCGGCATCCTCGTCGGTGACGGCGATGCGGGCAAGGCGCGCGACGCGCTTCACGGTGGTGGTATCCACGGACATGTTGAAACTCCGGCAGACCGGCAGGGCGTTTCTGCGGCTATACCGGCAGGGCGCCGTGGGTGCAACAGCCACCGGCGCTTCGCGCGGGTTTCGGGGCCCGCGCATGGCGCCGGCCATGGCGAGACGCTGCGAGCGTCGCCGAGGGGCTGCGCATGAACAAGTCAGGCCGCCGCCTTCTTCGCCAGCTCCTCGAGCTTCAGCACCGAGTTCCAGTTGCGGGCGGTGTTCTCGACGCCGATGAGCTTGTCGAACTTTTCCGCCATCCTGGAGACGCCGAAGCCGCCCGGCGTGTGGATATAGGCGACCTTGCCAACAACCGCGATGCGCTCGCCGTCCCCGGCAAGGGCACGAATCGCCTCGACATTCTTCTCGTCCGGCTCCTCGGCCAGCACGGCGGCGTGCAGGAATTTCGGCACCGAGACCGCATCCGGAAACGGATTTTTGGCGATCAGCTCCGACCATTCCTGCAGGGTCGGCGCATGGATCGCCTTGGTGAAGCCGAACTTTTCGCGGCAGATCTCAGCAACCTTGGCAACGGTTTTGTCGCGCGACAGGCTGGTCCGCACGATTGCGTTGCCGCTGTTGATGTAGGTCGCGACATTCTCGAAACCCGCCGCGCTGAGGGCTTCGCGCAGCGGCGCGGTCGGCAGCTGCGTCGCGCCGCCGACGCCACGGAACAAGAGGATGTAGACGGTCACGGCACCAAGTCTCCGTTCGGAAAAGCAGAAGCGCCCATCATAGCTGATTGCTGACCTCGACGAGATTGCCGTCCGGATCGTTGAAATAGACCGACAGGATCGGCCCGACCGCACCATGCCGCTGGGCAGGCCCTTCCAGTATCATGACGCCCTCCCGCTCCAGATGGGCCACAAATTCGCCTATCGGCATGTCAGTGAGCAGGCAAAAATTGCCGCTTCCCGGCACCGTCACAGCGGCAATCGATGGCGACGTGCCCGCGTCCTGCAGGCTGATCTTGTTCGAGCCGAAATGCAGCGACCATTTTCCCGGCCGCTCCTGGCGCGCCTCCATTCCGAGTACCCGTCGATAGAAGGCAATCGTGGCCGCCACGTCCGTCACGCAAAGCACGACGTGATCGAGCGATCGCATCCTGACCTTGCCGCTCATATGATGAACCCCGCCAGCGTCTCGTTGTCGGTGATGTCCTGATAGGCCCAGCCGGCTTCGTGGAACCGTTTCGCTAGAACGCCGAAGTTCCTGGAATCCTTCGTTTCCAGGCCGATGAGCACGGAGCCGAAGTTGCGCGCCGACTTCTTAAGATACTCGAAGCGCACGATATCGTCGTCGGGGCCGAGCAGCGCGAGAAAATCCCGCAGCGCGCCCGGGCGCTGCGGGAAGCGGAACACGAAATACTTCTTAAGCCCTTCGAAGCGCAACGCCCGCTCCTTGACGTCGGGCAGCCGTTCGAAGTCGAAATTACCGCCGGAGACGACCAACACGATGGTCTTGTTTTTGAGCTCGCGCCTGGAAAAATCCTTGAGCGCGTCGATGGCGAGCGCGCCGGCCGGCTCCAGCACCACGCCCTCGACGTTGAGCATCTCGATCATGGTGGCGCAGAGCCGGTTCTCCGGGATCAGCCGCACCGCATCCTCCGGAAAGTCCTTCAGATGCCGCAAGGGCTCGCGGCCGATCTCGGCCACCGCCGCGCCGTCGACGAAGTTGTCGACCTTTGCAAGCTTCACGCGCTTGCCGGTGCGCAGCGTCTCCTTGAAGCTCGGAGCGCCGGCCGGTTCGCAGAAGACGAAACGCGGCGTCTGCCCCAGGCCGGTCAGGTAGCGGGTTACGCCGGCGGCCAGCCCGCCGCCGCCGACCGGCAGCACCACCATGTCGGGTGCCTCCGGCATCTGCGCCGCGATCTCCAGCGCGACCGTCGCCTGGCCCTCGACGATGTCCCTGTGGTCGAAAGGCGGCACCATGTGGCCGCCGGCTTCGTCCGCGAAGGCGAGCGCGGCCCGCAGGCAATCGTCGAAGAAGTCGCCGATCAGCCTTATCTCGACGAAGCCGCCGCCGAAATGTCTCGTCTTGTCGATCTTCTGCTGCGGCGTGGTGGTCGGCATGAAGACGACGCCGCGCTTGCCGAAATGGCGGCAGACGAAGGCAAAACCCTGCGCATGGTTGCCGGCCGAGGCGCAGACGAACAGCTCGGCGCTGCTGCCCGCCTCCAGCGCCTTGCGGAAGAAGTTGAAGGCGCCACGGATCTTGTAGGAGCGCACCGGCGACAGATCCTCGCGCTTCAGGAAGATGCGTGCGCCGGTCTTGTGCGACAGGTAGACGTTCTCCTGCAGCGGCGTCTCCGGGAAAAGGTCGCGCAGCGCGATAGCCGCCGCTGCGACGCCTTCGGCAAAGTCGGTCATTGCATCGTTCCGCCCAAGCTCATTTCCTTTGGAGTGCTGCTCGGCGCTATTGCATATTCGCTTTGTCGAAGCCACTGTCCGCCCCTGCAAGGCGGCGGGTATGCCGTCCGATCGCGAGTGGGGTCCGCTTTTCCGTGAACAGATCTGCCGTCCGCGCAGCCGTCCACGTCGCAGCGGTTTTCGCGATCTACCTGTCGGTCGCCATGCTGCTGCCGGCGCTTGTCGACCTCTACTACGGCAATGACGACTGGAAGGCCTTCGCCTTCTCGGCGCTGTTCCTGGGCGGGCTGGCGCTGGCCGTGGCGCTCGCCACACAGGGCCGCGCGCCGCAGGTGAACACGCGCTTCGGCTTTCTTTTGGTCAACCTGCTGTGGCTGACCATGGCCGTCGCCGGCGCAGTGCCCTTCATGGCCTCCTCGCTCGAACTGAGCTTCACGGACGCCTTCTTCGAGTCGGTCTCGGGGGTGACCACCACCGGCGGCACCGTGATCAACGGGCTCGACCAGGCACCGCCAGGCCTGCTTCTGTGGCGCTCGCTGCTCTCCTTCATGGGCGGTCTCGGGGTGATCGTGCTCGGCCTGTTCCTGCTGCCGTTCCTCAACATCGGCGGCGTCTCCTATTTCAAGATCGAATCCTCCGACATCGAGGATCGCCCGTTCGAGCGCTTCCAGACCTTCACCATAAGCCTGATCGGCATCTACGGTACGCTGGTGACCGCCTGTGCGATCTCCTACGCGGCAGGCGGCATGGAGCCCTTCCACGCGGTCAACCACGCCATGTCGACGGTGGCGACCGGCGGCTTCTCCACCCACGACACTTCCTTCCTGCGCTATGCCGACATGCCGGCGATCCTGTGGACCGGCAGCATCTTCATGTTCATCGGCGCCCTGCCCTTCTCGATCATGATCCTGTTCGCCGTGCGCGGCCGGCTGGACGCCTTGCGCGACCCGCAGATCCGCGTGTTCGCCGGCTACTGCATCGTCTTCTCGCTGGCGATCGCCATCTACCTGCGGGTCAGACTCGACATGCCGTTCTTCGACGCGCTCACCCATTCGACCTTCAACCTGGTGTCGATCATCACCACGGCGGGCTTCGCCAGCGACGACTATACCCTGTGGGGGCCGTTCGCCGTCGCCTGCATCTTCGTCGCAACCTTCCTCGGCGGCTGCTCGGGGTCGACCACCGGCGGCATCAAGGCCTACCGCTTCCTCATCCTGTTCGAGCTCATGGCCAACGGCATCCAGCGCCTGATCTATCCGCACACGGTGCTGCCGGTGCGCTACGGCGACCGCTCGGTCGACCCCGACATGCAGCGCACGGTGATCCTGTTCATCGCCTCCTTCTTCGTCATCTGGGCGATCGGCACGATCCTGCTCGGCGCGACCGGGCTCGACTTCATTACCGCCACGACGGGGGCGCTGACGGCGCTGACCAATGTCGGCCCCGGGCTGGGACCGATCATCGGCCCGGTCGGTAACTTCTCCTCGCTGCCGGACACGTCGAAATGGATCCTGTCCTTCCTGATGCTGCTCGGGCGCCTGGAGATCCTTGCCGTGCTGGTGCTGTTCTCGCCGGCCTTCTGGATTCGCTGACCGGCAATGCGCGGCATGCGCGGCGCGCGGCTGGACCGCGGCTTCGCGGCGGGATACAGAAGTCTGGAGAGGGCAGAGCGTAGGGTCGATGCCGAGGGACATGTTCGGGGGACGTCTGGCGAGACTGGCGGTGATCGCCTGCGCGCTCGCCCTTGCCGGCTGCGCCGGACAGCAGACGCGCGACCTGCTGGCGCAGAAGGTCGTCGCGGCTCCGGCCAGCGCCATCGCCGGGCGGCACGAGATTTTCGTCGCCACCACCCGGCACAAATCCGACAAAGCCGCCGAGGTGTTCGACGGGCGGCGCTCGCCCGACACCAGCTACGCCAAGGTCGACATCACCGTTCCGGCCATCCACAAGACCGGCGCGATCGAGCGCCGCAAGGCGCGCCAGCCGGCCGATCCGGCCAAGTTCTTCGTCGCCGAGGCCGTCACCGCCTATGGCGGGGAGGACGCGTTCGGCGCAGCGCTACGCAAGGACATCGCCAGCCACGAGGGCCGCGCCCTGGTGTTCATCCACGGCTACAACACCGCCTTCGACGGCGCCGTCTACCGGATGACGCAGATCGTGCACGACGCCGGCTACAAGGGAACGCCGGTGCTGTTCACCTGGGCGTCAGGTGGCAGCACGGTCGACTATGTCTACGACAGCAACAGCGCCAGCGCCGCCCGTGACGCGCTCGAGGCGACGCTGCGGCTGGTCGCCAAGTCCGGCGCCAAGCGTGTCGACATCATCGCCCATTCGATGGGCAATTGGGTGACGGTGGAGGCGTTGCGGCAATTGGCCATCTCCGGCGACCGCACGCTGGGCGGCAAGCTCGGCGACGTGGTGCTGGCCTCGCCCGACATCGACGTCGACGTGTTCAAGGCGCAGATGGCCCGCTACGGCGTGCCGGAAAAGCCGTTCATCCTGTTCCTGTCGAGCGACGACCGGGCCTTGCAGATTTCCAGCCTGATCGCGGGCAGACGGCCGCGCCTCGGCGACTACAGCAATGCCGAGGAGATCGCCAAGCTGGGCGTCGTCGCCGTCGACCTGTCGAAGGTTCAGACCGAAGACAGGCTGAACCACACGAAATTCGCCGAGAACCCGGTGCTCATCAAGATTCTCGGCGAGAGGCTGGCGCAGAACGGCCGACTGGCCACGAACGAGGAAGAGGCCAACGAGCGCGTCGCATCGCTGACGCGCGGCATCACCGGCACGCTCACCTCGGCGGCGGAGGTCGTGATCACCACGCCGATCAACGTGCTGCGGATCGCGGTCGGGCAGTAGCGCGCAACACGCTCAGACGAACAGGTCGACCTTCTGGAACGTCGTCACGTCGACCAGCCCGACATCGGAGATGCGCAGCTCCGGGATGACCACCAGCGCCAGCAGCGAATGCTGCATGTAGGCGTTGTTCAAGCTGCAGCCCATGTCGCGCATCGCCCTGGTCAGGCGATCGGCCTTTTCGGCGACGATCTCGGCGCGCTCGTCCGACATCAGGCCGGCGATCGGCATCTCGACCAGCGCCAGCTCCCGGCCCTCGGCGATCAGCACCACGCCGCCGCCTATCTCGCCGAGCCGGTTGGCGGCTTTCGCCATGTCGGCCTTGTTGGTGCCGACGACGATCATGTGGTGGCTGTCATGCGCCACGGTCGAGGCGATCGCGCAGTCCTTCATATAGCCGAAGCCGGAGACGAAGGCGTTGGTGACGGCGCCGGTGCCGCGATGGCGCTCGACCAGTGCGATCTGGCAGACGTCGTTGGGCCGGTCCATCGCCACCAGCCCGTTCTCGACGGCAAGATCGGCCTGCAGGGCGCGGGTCGGCGCCTGGTTCTCGATGACGCCGATGACGCGTACCCGCACCTCGTTGGCGCCCGCCGGCGCGGCGATGTCGAAATCCGCCGCCTTGAGCTTCCGGCCGAGCCGCACGGTGTTCCTGGATTTGCGGGGATAGTCGTAGGCCGGGATGTCCACGGTGAGCCTGCCGCCCTTGGCGAGCTTGACGCCGCGTCCATAGACCTCGTCGATCTTCAGCGTCGGCAGGTCGGAGACGATCAGAAAATCGGCCAGCCGACCGGGCGCGATCGAGCCTAGCTCGCGACCGAGGCGAAAATGCTCGGCGGTGTTGACGGTCGTCATCTGGATGGCGGTGACCGGCTTCAGCCCCTGGGCGATCGCATGGCGCACGACGCGGTCCATGTGACCCTCATGCACCAGCGTGCCGGAATGGCTGTCGTCGGTGCACAGGATGAAGTTGCGCGGGTCGAGCCCCTGCTCCGTCACCGCCTTGATCTGGCTGGCGACGTCGTACCAGGCCGAGCCCAGCCGCAGCATCGCCTTCATGCCCTGGCGAACCCGAGCGATGGCGTCCTCGGCGCGCGTGCCCTCGTGGTCATCCTCCGGCCCACCCGCGACATAGCCGTGGAAGGCAGTGCCGAGATCGGGCGAGGCATAGTGGCCGCCGACGGTCTTGCCGGCGCGCACGGTGGCGGCAATCTCGCCGGTCATCACCGCATTGTTGGCGATGACGCCGGGAAAGTTCATGACTTCGCCCAGCCCGATGATGTTCGGCCAGGTCATCGCCTCGGCGACGTCCGCGACGGCGAGCGACGCGCCGGCATTTTCGAGGCCGGGCGCCGACGGCACGCAGCTCGGCATCTGCACATGCACGTTGATCGGCATGGCCATCGCCTCGTCATGCATCAGCCGCACGCCGTCGAGCCCGAGCACGTTGGCGATCTCGTGGGGGTCTACGAACATGGAGGTGGTGCCGTGCGGGATAACGGCGCGAGCGAACTCGGTCACCGTCACCATGCCGCTTTCGACATGCATGTGCGCATCGCAGAGGCCCGGCACAAGATAGCGGCCGGCGGCGTCCACCACCTTTGTGCCCTCGCCGATGGCGTGGGCGGCATTCGGTCCGCAATAGGCGAAGCGGCCGCCGGTGATCGCGAGGTCGGTGCCCGCGATGATCTCGCCGGAATGCACGTTGACCCAGCGGCCGTTGCGCACCACCAGGTCAGCCGGCCTGCGGCCGGTGGCGACATCGACCAGCAGCGGAGCCATCTCCGCCCAGGATTTCGGTTTCGGGAAACCCGGCTTCTTGGCCATGGACGACTCCTGTTTGCGCGAGACTGTGCCAAGGCGCACGCGATTTGGCCAGCGCCATGCAGATCAAGCGCCGGGACCGTTTTACCCGGCCTACCCCGATACCCGAAATTGGCGCAGGAAGTCCGCGACAGAGACGGCGCATGGCGGGGACAGTTTCCTTTTCGGCTCGCATGACTTCTGGACTGCTGCGCCTTTCTGCCGAAAGAAGGTAACTGCCCGCCGCGCTCGTTTGCTCAAAACCGCGTAATCACCCCAATGCCCGTGCCCTCGAAGCGGTCCATCGCCATCAACGCGGTCGGCGCTTCGTCGAGCGAAAGCGTTCGGCCGACCAATTTCTGCGGCTTCAGCCGGCCCGCCGCGATCATGTCCATCATCGCGGAATAGCGGAACGCCTGCATGCCGTGGCTGCCGTAGATCTCGAGCTCGTGCGCGATGATGCGTGCCATCGGCACCTTCGCCTCGCTGTGCTCGCCAAGCATCAGGCCGACCTGGACGTGGCGGCCGCGCCGGCGCAGGTTGGAGATCGAGTCGAAGCAGGTGACGGGATGGCCGAGCGCGTCGATCGACACATGCGCGCCGCCTTTGGTGATCTGTTTCACGGCGCGCGGGACGTTTTCCACCTCGGAGGCATTGACGGTCGCCGCCGCGCCCATCTCGCGGGCGAAATCGAGCTTTTCCTTGGTGAGATCGACGGCGACGACATTGGCGCCCATGGCTGTGGCGATCATGATGGCGGAAAGGCCGACGCCGCCGCAGCCGTGCACGGCCAGCCATTCGCCGGGCCTGACCCGTCCCTGGTCGACAATGGCGCGGAAGGAGGTGACGAAACGGCAGCCGAGGCTGGCCGCGGTGGCGAAGTCGAGTTCGTCAGGGAGCCGCACCAGATTGGTGTCGGCGAAGTCGAGCGCCACATATTCGGCGAAGGAGCCCCAGGCGGTGAAACCCGGCTGCGACTGCTTCTCACAGACCTGATGATTGCCGGAATGGCATTCGAAGCAGCGGCCGCAGCCGCAGACGAAGGGCGCCGTGACGCGATCGCCGACGCGCCAGCCGGTGACCCGGCTGCCCACTGCCGCGATGGTGCCGGCGAGCTCGTGGCCCGGCACATGCGGCAGCACGATGTCGGGATCGTGTCCCATCCAGCCGTGCCAGTCACTGCGGCAGAGCCCCGTCGCCTCGACCTTGACGACCACGCCGTCGGGCGTCGGCTCGGGGTCGGGAACGGTTTTCACGGCCGGCGGCGCGCCGAACTGCTCGTAGACGACGGCTCTCATGACATTTCCCATTCCCTTTCGGAGTTTTCAACCATACCGCTCCCGGTTCGCGGCGCAAAGCCAATGCGCACCGCCTCGACGCGGCCATTGCATTCGTTACCGCCCGCCATCTAATAGCAAGTCGCGTATGAGGATGTTCGATGGCCCTCCGGGTCCTGCGCCTGCGAAAATTCTGGATCGCGCTGGTGCTTGCGGCCGCCGCCGTCGCGATCGCCATGCTCGGCCACCGGATCGCCACCCGCACCGCCTTCGACGAGGCGGCATCGCGCGGGCAGACGACGCTGCGGCTCGCGGTGGCGGCACTGCGCGGCCACATCAGCCGCTTCGAGCCGCTGCCGGCGCTGATCGCCGACCACGACGACATCAAGGATCTCGTCAGCCATCCGGACGACCCGGTCCGGCGCGCTCAGGCCAATGAATACCTCAAGGAAATCAATACGCTGCTCCAATCGTCCGACATCTATGTGATGGTTCCGAACGGCGACACCATCGCCGCCAGCAATTACGACCTGCCGCTGACCTTCGTCGGCGAGAACTTCATCTACCGTCCCTATTTCCAGGAGGCGGCAGCTGGGAGGCGCGGCCGGTTCTTCGCCATCGGCACGACGTCGCTGCGGCGCGGCTACTTCTTCTCATCGCCGGTCCTGGTCGGCGATGAGATTCGCGGCGTCGTCGTGTTCAAGGTGGAGATCGACGCGGTCGAGGCGTCCTGGCGGGGCGGCGAAAACGAGATCATCGTCGCCGACCCGGAAGGCATCATCTTCATGGCCGGCCGCGAGCAATGGCTCTATGCCGGCCTGCTGCCGCTGACGCCGGAGCGCGTCGCCCGCACGAGACAGTCGCGCCGCTACGCCGACGCCGTGCTGCGCGAGCTGCCGATCACGCGCGGCGCCCCCGAAGACGGCCACGAGTTCGTAACCATCAGGGACGGCGGCGCCACGCGCGAGTTCCTGCAGGTCTCCGAGAACATGGCGGATGCCGGCTGGACGGTGAGCGTGCTGATGGACACTGCGTCGGCACGCGCCCAGGCGCTGACCAGCGCGACGGCGGCGGTGCTGCTGTTCGGCCTGGCGACGCTGATCGGCGCCATCATCCTGCAGCGACGGGCTCGCCAGGCCGAGCGCATGCTCATGCAGAAGCAGGCGCGCGAGGAGTTGGAGCGCCGGGTCGAGGAGCGCACCGCCGACCTCGCCACCGTCAACGCCCAGCTGGAGCTGGAAGTGGCGGAACGCCGGACGACCGAGCAGCGGCTGCGGCAGACCCAATCGGACCTGGTGCAGGCCGGCAAGCTGGCGGCGCTCGGCCAGATGTCAGCGGCGCTTAGCCACGAATTCAACCAACCGTTGGCTGCGGTGAAAGCCTATGCCGACAACGCGGCCGTGCTGATCGACCGCGCGCGCGTGCCTGAAGCCCGCGACAACGTCTCGCGCATATCCAGCCTCGCCGACCGCATGGCGACGATCAGCCGCCATCTGCGCAACTTCGCGCGCAAGCCCAACCAGAGGCTCGGGCCCGTCCCGCTCGCCGAGGTGGTCGACGATACGTTGGAGATCATCGGGCGGCGGCTGGAGAGCGCCGGCGCCACGCTCGAGGTTGATCTGGGCGCGGTGCCGCCGGTGGTGATCGCCGGCACCGTGCGCCTGCAGCAGGTGCTGGTGAACATCGTCTCCAATGCCGCCGACGCCGTGCAGGGATTGGACGACCGGACGATAACGCTGACCGCGCGGCAGCAGGGCGGCAAGGTGACAATCGCCATCCGCGACCGCGGGCCTGGGATAGCCCCGCAAATCACCGAGCGCATCTTCGATCCCTTCTTCAGCACCAAGGGCGTTGGCAAGGGGCTCGGGCTCGGGCTCTCCATCTCCTACAACATCGTCAAGGATTTCGGCGGCAGCTTGTCGGCCGAAAACCATCCCGAGGACGGCGCGGTGTTCACGATCGAACTCGACGCGGCCGCGTCGGCCGCAGCGGTAGCCGCCGAATGAAGGCCGCGACCGTCCTGCTCGTCGACGACGAGGACGAACTCAGGCGTTCGGCCGCGCAGTCGCTCGACCTTTCCGGCCTCGCCGTGCGCGACTTCCCGTCAGCCGAGCGCGTCCTCGACTTCGTCAGCCAGGGATTCAACGGTGTCGTCATCACCGACATCCGCATGCCCGGCATGGACGGCATGACGCTGATGGGGCGCATCCGCGACATCGATCCCGAGATACCGGTGATCCTGACCACCGGCCATGGCGACGTGCAGCTCGCGGTGCGCGCCATGCGCGAGGGCGCCTACGACTTCATCGAAAAACCGTTCACATCGCAGCATCTGGCGGATATGGCCGGCCGTGCCATGGACCGACGGCGGCTGGTGCTGGAGAACCGCGAGTTGCGCGCCGTCGCCGGCAAACGCGACGACGTCGAGGCGCGGCTGCCCGGCCGCACCGCCGCCATGGTCGACCTGCGCTACCGCATCCGTGCCGTGGGAGCGACGGACGCCGACGTGCTGATCATCGGCGACACCGGCGCCGGCAAGGAGGTCGCGGCGCGCCTGCTGCACGACATCAGCCAGCGGGCGACAAAACCGTTCCTGATCATCAACTGCGCCGCCCTGCCCGGCGCCCTCATCGAAAGCGAATTGTTCGGCCACGAGGCCGGTGCTTTCCCCGGCGCGCTGCGCGCCCGCTACGGGAAGTTCGAGCATGCGCGCGGCGGCACCGTGCTGCTCGACGAGATCGGCTCGATGCCACTCGAACTGCAAGCGCGGCTGCTGCGCGTCATCCAGGATCGTGCCATCACCCGGCTAGGCTCCAACGAGCAGGTGCCGCTCGACATCCGCTTCATCGCCACCAGCAAGGCCGACCTTGAGGTCGAGGTGGCGGCGGGCCGCTTCCGCGCCGACCTGTTCTACCGGCTGAACGTCGTCACGCTGCGGGTACCGTCGCTGACGCAGCGGCGCGAGGACGTGCCGCTGCTGTTCCTGCATCTGGTCAACGAGGCGGCGGCGCGCTATCGGCGCGAACCGGTCGACGCCCCGCCCGCGGTGATCGCGGAAGTGGCGCGCCGCGACTGGCCGGGCAATGTGCGCGAGCTGCGCAACGCAGCCGACCGCTTCGTGCTCGGCCTCGGCCTTCAGCCGCAGGGCGAGCCGGACAACGAAGGCGGAGGAACGCTGGCCGAGCGCGTTTCCGCCTATGAGCGCAAGCTGATCGAGAGTGCGCTTGCCGCTCATGGCGGCAGCCTGAAGCCCGTCTATGAGAGCCTCGGAATCGGCCGAAAGACGCTCTACGAAAAGATGCAGAAATACGGTCTCGACCGCCGCGACCACGCCGCCGAGGAAAGGCCGGCCTAGGTACAGCCCGAGCAATGGGTGGAATTCCACCCATTTTTGGGCCCGATGTTCCGGTTTCCACCCGCCACTCCGGCCTGTGTCGCGGCAAGCCGGCAAAAATTCGCCAGCGTGATTGCATTCCTGTAGGCTCGGCGCATTGCAATGCCTCATCCGCCGCCGGCCGCAGGGAGGTTTTTTGCTGGCCGATCCGGCGTGTGTTCCGAAAGTCCAGGGAGGATGCCCGATGAAGAAGCTGCTCGCGAGCCTTGCCGTGGCCGCGTCGTTTGCGATGGCGACCAATGCCGCCGTCGCCCAGACCTATCCCGACCGCACTATCACCGTCGTGGTGCCGTTCGCGGCCGGCGGTCCGACCGATACCGTGACCCGCCTGGTGGCGGAAGCGATGTCGAAGGACCTCGGGCAGCAGATCGTGGTCGAGAATGTCGGCGGGGCCGGCGGCACGCTCGGCGCCGGACGGGTGGCGAGCGCCGATCCCGACGGATACACGCTGCTGCTCCACCACATCGGCATGGCGACATCGGCCACGCTCTACCGCAAGCTCGCCTACGACACGTTGGGCGCTTTCGAGTATGTGGGCCTCGTCACCGAGGTGCCGATGACCATCGTGGCGCGCAAGGACCTTGAGCCGACGGATCTCAAGGGCCTGGTCGAATACGCCAAGGCCAACAAGGATACCGTCACCGTTGCCAATGCCGGCATCGGCGCGGCCTCGCATCTGTGCGGCATGCTGTTCATGAGCGCCATCCAGACGCCACTGGTCACCGTCCCCTATAAGGGCACCGGGCCGGCCATGACCGACCTGCTCGGCGGCCAGGTCGACATCATGTGCGACCAGACCACCAACACCGCCAAGCAGATCACCGGCGGAACCATCAAGGCCTATGCGGTAACCACCCCGCAGCGGCTGGAGGCGCTGCCCGACCTGCCCACCACCGACGAAGCCGGCCTGCCCGGCATGCAGGTCGGCATCTGGCACGGCATCTACGCGCCGAAGGGCACGCCGGCGGAGGTCACCGAGCGCCTGTCGAAGTCGCTGCAGGTGGCGCTGAAGGATTCGAACGTGGTCGCCCGCTTCGCCGAACTCGGCACCGCGCCCTCATCGGAGGCCGACGCCACGCCGGCGGCGCTGAAGGCCAAGCTGGAGAGCGAGATCGCCCGCTGGAAGCCGATCATCGAGGCGGCCGGCCAGTACGCCGACTGACGCAACGCCGGAACCACCTGGCGGACGCCTTCCGCCGGGCGGTTTCGCGCTGGACGGCCATTGCAGGCCGACACGACGCGGGAGACTGTCCGGCTCAGAGACAGGTTGCAAGGCGCGTCGCCCGGATCGACATCGACGACCCCAAGGAGGAAACCATGGAAATCACCAGAAGAACCGCGCTCGGCCTTGCGCTGGGCGCCGGCCTGGCCTGGGCAGGCCCGGCTTCGGCGCAAGGCTTTCCGGACCGGCCGGTCACATTGGTCGTACCCTTCGCGGCCGGCGGCTCGACCGACCTGGTGGCGCGCCTGATCGCGGCGAGCATGTCCAAGGACCTCGGCCAGCAGGTCATCGTCGAGAACGTGGCGGGTGCGGGCGGCAACCTTGGTGCCGACCAGGTGGCGCGCGCCGAGGCGGACGGCTACACCATCCTGATGGGCACCGTCGCCACCCATGCGCTCAACCCGCTGATGCTGAAGACCAAGCCCTACGATCCGGAGAAGGATTTTTCGCCGATCTCGCTGCTGGTCGTGGTGCCGAACGTGCTGGTGGTCAACCCGCAGCTTCCGGTCAACACGGTGCAGGAACTGATCGACCTGCTGAAAGCCAATCCGGACCAGTATGCCTATGCCTCGTCCGGCAACGGCACGCCGCTGCACCTGTCGGGCGAACTGTTCAAGAGCATGGCCGGGGTCGAGATGCAGCACGTGCCCTACAAGGGCGCAGGGCCTGCGCTGAACGACGTGATCGCCAACCAGGTGCCGATCATGTTCGACAACCTCCCGTCTTCGTCCGGACACATCAAGTCCGGCACGCTGAAAGGGCTGGGGGTGACCACGGCCAAGCGCGCCGCCTCCTTCCCCGACATGCCGACGGTGGCCGAGACGGTGCCGGGCTACGAGACCTATACGTGGAACGCCCTGTTCGCCCCGGCGGCGACGCCGCCGGACGTGGTGGCGCGGCTCAACAAGGCGGCGCTGGCGGCGCTCGCCGATCCGACCGTCGTGCAGCGCATGGGCGATTTCAGCGCCGAGATCGTCGGGTCGAGCCCCGAAAAGCTCGCCGAGCACGTCAAGAGCGAGACCGCCAAGTGGGCGCCGATCGTCAAGGAGGCGGGCGTCTCGCTGGACTGAGCCCTTTCGGCTTGCGCAACGGCCGCGGCCGCGGGATCTTTTCTGCACCCGCGGCCGAAGGAAAGGCAGAGGGCGGCCACGACGAACGCGCCCCGCGCTTCCACCGGGGGGCGGCGGTCCAAGACGCTCTTCGGCGGCAATGCCGGAAATGTCTTGCCGGAAGGCGACCCGGAAACCACGCCTCGAACACGAGGGGGAGGCCATGAACTCGCTCAAGATTGATCCCACCAACGGCGCCTGCGGAGCGATCTTCATCGCCTTCGGCGCGTTCTTCGCCATCCAGTCGTTCGGCCTCGACATCGGCACGACCTTCCGCATGGGGCCCGGATATTTCCCACTGGTGCTGGCCGGCATCCTGATCGTGCTCGGCGTCGTCATCGTCATCCAGGCGACACGCGTCGCCGGCGAGCCGATCGGCGCCATCGCCTGGCGCGGCGCGCTGTTCATCCTGCCGGCGCCGATCTTCTTCGGGCTCACGGTGCGCGGCCTGGGCTTCGTCCCGGCGCTGTTCCTCACCTGCCTGATCGCCGCCTTCGCCAGCCACCGCATGAAGCCCGCCGCGGCGCTCATCCTGGCTGCCGCGGTGACCATCTTCTCGGTCGCCGTGTTCAGCTACGCGCTCGGCCTGCCCTTCCGCCGCTTCGGCCCCTGGATCGGTTTCTGAGGCTCGCCATGGATCTGCTCGACAATCTCGCGCTCGGCTTCTCGACCGCCTCGACCATCTGGAACCTCGGCTTCTGCCTGATCGGGGTGCTGCTCGGCACCCTCATCGGCGTGCTGCCGGGCATCGGCGCCACGGCGACCATCGCCATGCTGCTGCCGCTCACCTTCCAGATCGGCGACCCTGTGTCCTCGCTGATCATGCTCGCCGGCATCTATTACGGCGCGCAGTATGGCGGCTCGACCACGGCGATCCTCATCAACATGCCGGGCGAATCCTCATCCGCCGTCACGGCGATCGACGGCTACCAGATGGCCCGCAAGGGCCGCGCCGGCGCGGCGCTCGCCATCGCGGCCATAGGCTCCTTCTTCGCCGGCACGGTCTCGACCTTCCTGGTCGCCATCTTCGCGCCGCCGCTGACGGCGATCGCGCTGGAATTCGGCGCGGCCGAATATTTCTCGCTGATGATCGTCGGCCTCGTCTCGGCCATCGCGCTCGCCCATGGCTCGGTCGTCAAGGCGCTGGCCATGGTCGTGCTCGGGCTGCTGCTCGGCCTCGTCGGCACCGACGTGATCTCCGGCTCGCCGCGCTTCACGCTGGGCATCCGCGAATATGCCGACGGGCTCAACTTCGTCGCAGTCGCCGTCGGGGTCTTCGGCGTCGCCGAGATCCTCCGCAACCTGGAGAACGAACGCACGCGCGAGGTGCTGATGGCGAAAGTCTCCGGCTTGCTTCCCACCCGCGAGGATTTTCGCGCCATGGCCGCGCCGATCGTGCGCGGAACGGCGATCGGATCGATCCTCGGCATCCTGCCGGGCGGCGGCGCCATCCTGGCCGCCTTCGCCTCCTACACTGTGGAGAAGCGTGTCTCGAAAAACCCCGAGGAGTTCGGCAAGGGCGCCGTCGCCGGCGTCGCCGGTCCGGAATCGGCCAACAATGCCGGGGCGCAGACCTCCTTCATCCCGATGCTGACGCTGGGCATCCCGGCGAATCCGGTGATGGCGCTGATGATCGGCGCCATGATCATCCAGGGCATCGTGCCCGGTCCCAACGTGGCGAGCGAGCAGCCGGCGCTGTTCTGGGGCATCATCGCCTCGATGTGGATCGGCAATCTGATGCTGATCGTGCTCAACCTGCCGCTGATCGGCCTGTGGGTGAAGCTGCTGACGGTGCCCTACTACGTGCTGTTCCCGATCATCATGGCGTTCTGCTCGATCGGCGTCTATTCGGTGAACTCCAACGTCTTCGACCTCTATGCCGTGGCCCTGTTCGGCCTGCTCGGCTACATCCTGACAAAACTGCGCTGCGAGCCGGCGCCCCTGCTGCTCGGCTTCGTGCTGGGGCCGCTGCTGGAGGAAAACCTGCGCCGCGCCATGATCCTGTCGCGCGGCGACCCGACGACCTTCATCACGCGGCCGCTGAGCGCCGCGCTGCTCGCCATCGCCGTCGCCGTGCTGGTGGTCGTGCTGCTTCCGTCGGTGCGCAAGAAGCGCGACGAAGTGTTCGTCGAGGAGGAGGCGTGACAATGGTGCGGGCGGCGGGGATCGAACCCGCACGGGCAAGCCCGAGGGATTTTAAGTCCCTTGCGTCTACCGGTTCCGCCACGCCCGCACATAGATATTTCAAACGCTTAGGACACGAGATAATCGGGTCTGGTGCCGATTTGGCACCGGATTGGCACCGAAGGGGTTCCTTTACCGTTCCGCGCCCGTTCTCATTGCGTCTTCGATCGCTGAGGCCGCGCCGTCGTCAGTCTGCTTGAACAGGTGGGCATAGATCGACAACGTAACCACAGGCGATGCATGCCCGAGCCGGCGGCTGATTGCAACCACATCTAGTTTGCTGGCGATCAACGCCGACGCGTGGGTGTGGCGCAGGTCGTGGAAGCGGACCTTGATCAGTTTCAGCCGCTCTACGGTGTCGCGCCAGGCACCAGAAACACGCGACGGAGCGATTGGTGCTCCATCCGGTTCGCAGAACACCAGCGTATCGGAGGAAGGCTTCCCCATGCCCAAGGCAAGGCGCTGCTCAAGCTGCTGCTTGCGATGCTGGGTCAACACCTCGATTACACTGCCGGGAAGCGAAATCGTCCGAACGCCGTTCTTCGTCTTCGGAACCTTGAATCGCAGTCCGTGGGCCTTTGTCTCCTCCAGAGTACGGCGAACGTTCAGCGTCCCTTTCTTGAGGTCGACGTCTCCCCACTGCAACGCCATGATCTCGCCCTGGCGCATACCAGTTCCTACGGCCACAGTGGCGATCGGCAGCAACCAATGGCCGGCCAAGGCTGTGAGAACCGGCGATATCTGGCCTTCCTTCAGGATCTGGATATCCGGATCCTTCGATTTGGGGAGCTTTCTTCCTGACGCGACATTGCGCGTAACCTCCTCATGCTCGAAAGCTTGTCCAAGTGCGAGATGCAACACGCGGTGAGCCTGCCTTACGGTTGCAGGAGACAGCGGGCGCTCGTGTTTGCCGCCCCTCTTTCGCAAGGTTGAATGCCATTCTGTAATCTGAGACGGCCGGAGCCGCTGAAGCAGGGTATTCCCAAGGTGCGGGACGATCTGCTTTTCGATCAATCGGGAGAACCGTTCCTTTGTCGTCGGCGCCAGATCAAGGTTGCCTTCAAGCCAACTTCGGACGTGCTCGGCGACTGTCTTTTTCGAAACGGGAACGTACCCTCCGGCATTGACTTGGTTAAGCCGCTTGCTCAGCTCAGCCTCGGCCTCCTTCTTCGTCCCTCGCACCGTCACGTATTGCGTCAGGCGTTTGCCGGTGACGGGATCGGTCCCGAGATCAAATTTCAGGCGCCATGACGATTTTCCGCGTCGCGTGATGTTGCCTCGCATCCCTGCCATCCATCTATTTGCTTTGGCTGCGTTCGCGGACGCGGCCTTTCAGTTGGAACTTTCCCCTAGAATGGAATTTCGTCTTTATCGAAGTTGATTGGCCACTCAGGAGGACCGAGCTTCGCCGCTCTCAACGCCTGCTGCATTGCCTTGCCAGCTGCATAATAGTCAGATGTCCTTTGATCCTCGTGCATCTGTACAAAGTAATCAATTTGAGGCCACAGCACGTCTATGTAGTGGTTGATGAACCGCATCTTCTCGGGAGTCTGGTAGAAAAACGGCCAGTGCTCACGTGCAAAAGCAAGGCGTCGATCCTCTTCATATGTCGGGAAGAATTCTGGCCGTTCTGCCATTCGTAGGGCCCGAACCCCATCACTGACGTCCCAGAACTGTTGCCAGCCATCCGGCTGATTGGGATATCTGGGATCCTGCACCACCTCTTGTGACGCGGCGGCTACGATCGCGCGTTCTACCACGGTCGTGATGGTCTGCCCCTTCAAGCGCGAGAGGTACTCCAAGACAAATCGAGTCTTGGGGTCAAGCCGAATGGTGAGCGTTTCGGTTTTGCTGCCTCGCACCGTCTCTTTTGCCATGCCAAAGACTCCTTAGTAATGCTCAAGCGGTACACCGGCGCGCGAACCATGGCAATCCGTCACTTCGGTAACGCGAAATTGTTGGTGAAAACGCCGGATCACCCAGGTGCGCTCCCCTTGACCTTCTCGTCCGATTACGTACTTATGTGGCAGTGCGATGTATGACATCCGTATCGAACAAAGCAAGGACATACCACATGACATTGGATGATGCCTTGGGACGACCGACCATTTCTGTGACCGACGCGGGCGCTCTGTTTTATGGACTAAGCCGTAACGGTGCGTATGAGGCTGCGCGCCGCGGCGACTTCGATACGATCCGGATCGGCGGCAGGATCGTCGTCCCCGTTGCACCGATAGCCAAGAAGCTTGGGCTGCAAATGAAGATCGGGGCAGCCGCGTGACGGCTAGCGTGCCAAACGCCAAAGCGACGTTGCCGATCGGCAAGACCACCACCATCAACATATCCGAGATCCGCACCGACGGCGGAACTCAGTCGCGATGGCAGTGCAATCACGATACCGTGCTGGAGTACGCAGAAGCCATTGCCGCGGGTGCGACGTTTCCTGCCGTCACCGTGTTTCACGACGGCAAGCACTATTGGCTGGCTGACGGCTTCCACCGCGTCGAGGCTCACCAGCAGGCCGGCAAGCGGAAGGTTGGCGCCCTAGTCCTCAGTGGAACCTGTCGCGATGCCATCTTGTACAGCGTCGGCGCGAACCACACGCATGGGCTCCGTCGTTCCAATTCGGACAAAGGCTGCGCAGTTCTGCGCCTGCTGAACGATGAAGAATGGTCGAAGTGGTCCGACCGTGAAATCGCCCGTCAATGCAACGTCGGGCACCCTTTCGTCGCAAAGATACGTGCCGAACACGCCCCTCACCATCTGGAAGAAATTCCAGATAGCCGGACCGTCAAACGTTGCGAAACCACCTATCAGATGAACACGAGGGCCATAGGCAAAAAGCCGGCCGCGCCCGCCGAAGTCCCCTCTCCTGCTTCCATCGCCCAGCCGCCCGTCGATGATGCCGGTTCTGGCCTCACCGAAGCCGATGCGATCCGAGCCGAGATCGTGGCCGAAAAGCCCCAGGCCATCCGCGATATGGAGGCGGCCAAAGCCGAGGCAATCGATCGGCGCAAAACTGCGCCGGCGGATATCGACAGGCTGACGGACCGGATCACTGAGCTGGAGGAACAGGTAAGCGCTCTGGAGACCGAGAACGCCGAGTTGAAGGCAGAGATCGCCAAGTACGGCGAGATGCGGGTCCAGTTCGAACAGGGCGGCTTCGAAAAGGTACTCGCCGACAAGGACGAGGAAATCCGTGTTCTGAAAACACGCGTCGCCCGCGAGAGCGAGGACAAGGATTCGTGGCGCCGCAGCGCCAATGCATGGAAGAAAAAAGCCGAGAGCCTCGGAACCGTATCCATCGACATCAACACCGGCGAGATCGTCGATGGCTGATGCCGCCGAGATCATATCCCGAATCCGGGACCGCGGCGCGAACGTCGCCATCGACGCCGGCAAGCTGACGATCGTCGACAGCCATAAGCTGCCCGCCGGCTCCATCGCCTTCATCAGGGCGAACGCCAGGGCCATCGCCGACTACCTCGATCGGGAAGCGGCATTCGAGGAAAGAGCGGCCATCCTCGAATACGACGGTGGATTGCCCCGACCGATGGCCGAAGACTTCGCGCGGCTTTTGCTCGCGTCGGCGCCCCGGGGAGTAACCCCGGCCGATTGGACATGGTTCTGCGGCAAGGCGGCTGAGATCGTCGAAAGGCGGGCCGCATGAAGCCGATCCAGCTGCGCGACTATCAGATCGAGTCCGTCGAGAAGCTGCGCGATGGCATTCGTCGTGGCCTTCGCAGGCAAATCCTGGTCGCCCCGACTGCTTTTGGCAAAACTGAATGTGCCGCATTCATCATCCAGCAAAGCCAGGTGAAGGGTGCGACAGCCTGGTTCATCGTTGACCGCATCACCCTGCTCGATCAGACCAGCGAGCGCTTCGCCGGATACGGGATCGATCACGGCATCATCCAGGCTGATCACTGGCTGACCGATCCCCGCAAGCCGGTGCAAATCTGCTCGGCGCAAACGGTTATCAACCGGCAGGGACTGCCGTTCCCTGACCTGATCGTCATAGACGAGGCGCATTGCGAGTTCCGCAAGATCGTCGAGATGGTAGAGGCTGCCGGCCGGTCGAAGGTGATCGGCCTGACCGCGACGCCATTCACCGCCGGCATGGCGCAGCATTGGGATGGCGTGGTCAACGGCGCGACCGTCAACCATCTCCTGAATAAGGGCTTCCTGACACCCCTGAAGATCAAGGCATGCGTCACGCCCGACATGAAGGGCGCCAGGAAGAAATTCACCGGCGAGTACGATGACGACGATGCCGGCCAGCGCGGTATCACCATCATCGGCGACGTCGTGCAGACCTGGATATCGCAGACCGCGAAATTCTTCGGCGGGCCGGTCAAGACGATCGTGTTTTCGCCCTCTGTCAAGCATGGCGAGGAGCTGTGCCGGCAGTTCGCAGACGCCGGCTTCAATTTCCAGCAGATCAGCTATCTCGACGCTTCCGACAAGGAAAGGCGCGACAAGATCGAGGAGCTCCGCAAGCCGGACAGCGCCATCCATGGGCTCGTGTCGTGCGCTGTCTTGACGAAGGGCTTCGACGTTCCGGACGTGCTCTGCGGCATATCCTGCCGGCCCTATGCCAAGTCGTTTTCCTCTCACATTCAGGAACTCGGCCGCGTCATGCGGATCGCGCCGGACAAGCAATTCGGCCTGTGGCTTGATCATACCGGCAACTGCATCTCCTTCGCCGAAGATACCGCCTGGCTGTTCGAGCACGGCGTCGACAGCCTGTCGGACGCCCAGAAAAAGGACAGCGAGACGCGCGAGCCGGTCGAGCGCATCAAGCAGAAATATTTCTGCGGCGACTGCGGCCTCCAGATGGAAGGCGCATCCGATGTCTGTGCCGGGTGCGGATGGCAGCGTCCCCGCCGGGGCGAGATCAAGACAGTCGAGGGCGAGTTGGTTGACGTCGAGGTCAGCATCCTGTCGGCCTACCAGCCGCGCGCCGGCCTTCGGGCCGATTGCATCAAGAATCCCCGCGCCGTTTGGAATGCCGCGCTCTGCTACTGCTGGGAGCACAGCAGGAAGGACCCGGAGACGATCCGCAAGTGGGCCTACGCAATATGGCGGGCCATCTATCCGAACAGCAAATTGCCGCACGGCCTGTGGGATATCGCCCCCAGCTATAAGATTGTCGCACCTGACGAAATCAGCCTGATCGAACGGGAAGTCCGCCGGAACCGCCAGACGATGCGGAGGAGAGCGGCATGACGATCGACGAGGCGATCCGCGAGGCCTGTTCATCCGTCGGCGTCTACCCGCCAAAGGGCGGGTACAAGGTCGGCAAGTGGCAGAAGACCGACACTCTATCAGGCAAGAACGGTAAGGGCGACGGCCGCGTGATCGTCAACGATGCCTTCGTCACCGCCTGGAACTGGCAGACGGGCGAGAAGGCCAGCGTCGGGATCAAAGGGGAATTGTCCCTCGGTCAGAGGCGGCAGATTGCCAAGGATATCGAGAACGAGCGCCGGGCGAGGATCCAGCGCGCCGAGAAGGCGGCGTCTATCGCGAAGCGTCTTGTCGCGGCTGCCAAGCTGTCGCCGCATCCGTACCTGTTCAGAAAAGGCCTTGAACTTGAAAAGGCGCTGGTTTGCGGCGCAGACATCGTTGCCGAGCTTGCCGGTCCATCCAATAGCTACCTCATTCCCCAGGGTGCACAGTGCGCGATTGTGGTCCCGGCCCGCATTGGGGACCGGGTGTCCAGCGCCCAGCTGATATGGGAAGACGGAACGAAGAAGTTCCTTTACGGCGGCGAGATGGAGCGGGCCTGCCATCGGCTCGCCAGCGGTTCCTTCACGTGGTTCTGCGACGGCTTCGCTACCGGTCTGTCGCTGCGGATTGCCTTGCACTCGTTGAACAGGCGGGACTGCATTCTATGCGGCTTCTCGGCATATAACGCCGCGGCGATGGCGAGGGCCGCGAACGGCCGACGTGCCATCGCCACCGACAACGATAAGCCTCTGCCTCAATTCGACGGCTTGGGAACCGGTGAGCACTACGCCAGGCTGTCCGGTGTCCCCTACCTGATGCCGCCTAAGCTCGGCGACGATCTCAACGACCTGCATTGCCGGGACGGCATCTTCGTCGTTCAGCGCCTCGTGTCGAAATTTCTTCGGGAGGCGGCCATGTAGACGATCCGGGACCGTAAGGTGCCAAGGTCCATGCAGTGATGGCGTTATCGCCTGAAGCTGCATCCGGGAGCGGTCTGGTAAAGCCGTTCGTTGCGCCGGCAACAGCGACAACATATTCTGCACCAAGCCCACGGTCGCCGTGGCGGAGACAATCCGGGATACGAGACCGGCTCCGATAGCAGAGGCACCCTTACCCACACAGGACGCACCCTGAAAATGAGGTGCAGCCGCGTCATCTGTCGATCAGGTGGCTTTGATGCGGTGCCGCCAGAATGAAGCGCCGGCAGGACTGACAGGCTGACCCCAGTCCGCTCCCGCTAAGGGAAACCCGGCACCTGATTGTTGAAAGCGATACCCGGCTCCGACTGCCAAGGTCCGCTAGACACGCTTCGTCCCCCCCTGCTGGGCGAAGTGTGTCTGCTCCTCCCTCACCAACTGCCAAAATGGGCAAACGACGAGGGAAAAACATGTTCAAGAGACATGGAAGGTGTCCCGCGACACCCGTCTCGTGGCTGAAGGCAATCAAAAATCGAGGACTGAAGACTTGAAGACGGTCAACGATGTTCATGGATCGGCGCGCGCAGCAGGTCGACGCGGGCTTCGCGACTGGATTTTCGCAGGGGGCCAGGCATGACGATCGCCGAACGCCGTGCTCGCGAAGAGTACGACCGCAAAAATCCTTGGCTACCGATAGGCGAGGCTCAGGAAGACGGCTCGATCTGCGAGCTGCGCGTCAGCCATCACGGTGCTGCTGCCGATATGGGGGCGGCCCGGTTCTTTCTGCACGAAGGCAAGTGGTATCGCATCGAGCCTCCCAAGGTCGTGCATCGCTTTGAACCGTTGGTCGAATACCGGTCGACCGGTTTCACCATCGCCAAGCATCGCATGCGATCGGTGATCGCCCGCGCCGAGTACGGCACGCATGAGTATCGCGGCGGCCGTCGCTACCAAAAACCCCGGCAATACAAGCTCTACTGGAGGGCTGACGATTGAAGATCAATGTTCCCGGCTGCCTCGCCATCGCGATCCACGACCGACGCTGGTTCGCATTGCGGCTCCGCCCCACCTATGACCTACGGCAGAAGGCTGGTGCCTCTGATATCGCGTTCAACTCCCTTCGCGAAATGGGGTACGACAGCTATCTGCCCCGCCGCCGGGTCGACCGCTTCAACCGGCGGCTGCGTGTTATGGCCGAGTGGTCCGAACCGCTTCTTGCCGGATACATGTTCATCGTGCATCCCCGGCCTGGTTGCGCAGTCGACAACTGGGATGAGGTACGATCGCTGAAGGAAGTGGTTGGCCCGCTGGGTGGCGCCGACGGCCCGCTGCGCATCCCCCAGGCTGTCATCGAGACGTTGATGGCAGCCGAGTTCAGCAGCGCCTATGACGACACAGCGGCCGGGAAACGTTTCCGCGGCGAATCCGATCGGGACAGATTGGGGGCGCGGTTCCGAGCTGGCGAGCAGTTCATCGTCACCGATGGTCCGTTCACCTCGTTCCTCGCCGTCGTCGACGAACTGACGCATGATGGCCGGGTCCGCGCGCTGGTCGACATATTCAACCGGCAAACGCCAGTCGAGTTCGAGCCCGGACAGCTGGAGAAGGCGCCGCAGCGCAGCGGAACAAAAGCAGCATGATGATCATGTGCGCACAGCGAGTGCGCGGGGTTGTTGATCCTGCGCAAATCAGCTATACGTGCTTGCGGATGACCTTGCTCGTCTGATTGGAGGCCTTCGGGCGCTGCCAGCGGAGCGGACCCGGCCCCAGCAAGCGCTTGGGTGCAATGGGTTCGCATGCCCGCTTAGAAGTTTCATGCACGGTGGAGCAGTCCGGTAGCTCGCCAGCCTCATAAGCTGGAGGTCGTCAGTTCAAATCTGACCTGTGCAACCATCTTCCCGGCTCACCCGCAGGCCGTCTGCCCTCCAGATGAGCGAAAACCTTGCACCAGAAGCGGTAGTCGGCGTCGCGTCCATCGAAATGCGCAGCTAGCGCGCAATGTGCAGCAGCTGTCGCCGCATCCGGCCCATACACCTCGATTGCCGCCTGGGCAGCTGCAGATGGATCGGCGAGATCCCAGAGAGATAGTTCGCAGTTTAGACGGATGTTCGACACTCCCATTCAGGAGGGCCCGTTCGGGCGCGTGCAAACTCGTCTATCTTGCCACTATCCCGGCAGCACAGACAACCGCCAGCAGCACTCCGACAATCATCACAACCGCGACAAACGGGGACGATCCGTTTGCAAGGTAGACAGTGGTCGATGTTATCCCCAGCCCAGCGACTAGTGAAACGATGAGAGCTGGAACAAGTGCCATCCGTTGCATGGCGTGCTCTCTGCCTTGGCAGGGTATGTTGGTCCAGACCGAATTGTCGGTGCAATTAATGCATCCTTAACAGACGCTACTCCCTGGTCGGGTGCCGGTCACCGCCCTCTAGGACGTGTCACGGGATGGAGTCGAAGGCGTTGTCGCCAGGCGTAATCTCGGGCAGCTTCTTCGCTCTCGAAGACCTCCTGGGCTACCTTCCCTTGCTCAATCACTTTCACGGTCCATCGTCCTCCGATCTCCTCGACCAAAACGCCGTCCGGCTCGGACTCATCCATCTTGCCCCTCGCATTGCCCGGCTGATCAAAACATCCACCGAGGCGCACTGCAATCACGGGATGCAGCACGAACTTGGAGGGCTTGGGATCAGTGCAAAGACTAGCAGCACCAATGCCCAGCAAGCCCCCTGTGCACCGCCTAGTTGGGGGGCGCTGGGTCTGTTCGAGAAGTCGGCGCCCGACAACGAGCTAACCTCCCTCACGATCCCAAAGGCCGGAAGTCGCCGCATAGGCGAAGGAAGCGGACCACGTGATCAAAACAAGTCCGTTGAGGCCTTCGAGAGCCGCAACGATCCTGATCGGGCCGATGGCGAAAATCTCGCCGAAACCCAATGTCGTGTAGCATGCGACGGAGAAGTAGAAGAAATCTCCCGCCGAGCCGGTGGTCTCGCCGGACAATGACCCGAGTTCTGGATGCTGTGCCATCCATGCATACGCCAGCGCATAGAGGCCGATACTGACTAGGTGCGCGAATACGGCGGCAACAATCAGGTATAGCACCTCGACACGCATAGGCAGCGAGAACCGTCGGCGCATCGCGCCAACTATGCTCAACACTTCGAAGTTCAGAAGGACGGTGACCAAGGCGAGCAGCGCAGAAACAGTGATTGCGGTGGCCAAAAGCGAAACATCCCGATGCCGAGTGCAGACGTCAGTTCTATAGCAGCAGAGCATCGGGTTGGATATCGCCGGAGGCTTGCCAGTCAATCGTTCGATCGCCCGTCCTCGTCGTCGATCTCGCGCACAGCATCGTGCCAGCGTTTTTCGAGAGTACCGTCCTGGCGGCCTTCGCGTTCCCACAAATCGTAGGCACGTTGCCTGATGCGTTGGTGACGAGTTTCGCTCGACGTGTCGACACCTTCAGCCTGGCTCTCGCGCGTTGACGCATCCGTCAGATCGGACTTGTCGGTTTCGCTTCGTTCCTCAGAGCTTCGCTCGGTCAGACCCATACCTAGCGGCGGCTTCTTGTTCTCGGCAGCCTCTTGAGAGAATTCATCGTTCGGGTCGGGATGCGACTTGGGCTTCGGAACCCGGCCGCCGGTTTCATAGGCTGTTAAACGAGGCATGACAGTTGTCTCCGATTGAGCAAATCTAACCGGCTGGGAACCCCCTAGTTCCCGGGCGCTGTGAGCATCGAGCCACACAGCTCCCAGGCAGTCCGCTCAACCCTTTCGAGGAGGCACTGGATCGAGGAGCGTCGGCTCCGACGGTCTTCCCGGCTCGCCTTCCGTCGTCCGCTCTTCCGGAAGGTGTCCTTCCGGGGTCAGGTCGTTGACAACCTCGGGAAGGTTGATGGCCAGTCTTTCCAGTATCTCTTCCCTGGACAATCCGGTCTGACGGCTCAACGAGTCTAGAGTTTCGGGATCAATCGCTGCTTCGACATTCGACTTGTCGAGGGGTTCGTTCGGTCCAGAGCCCACCCAAGAATCTACGGCAGAGCCTTTCCCGGCTCCTCTGAAGCGTTCTAGCAATTCTCCCAAACCGCCGCTCCGCAACTGGTCGAGAAGCCCACCCTGGTTTGGCGAGTTCGGGTCTGAGTTCGAGGATGATCCACCCCCGGTGACTAGTTCGCCAAGCTTGTCGCGGTTCTTATATGCGAGCACGCCCAGAGCAATGAGCGCGAGACGTCCGAGGCCGTTCATTTTGTTCTCCCATCGGGTTGCCTTGGTACCAAGCTGGAGAACGAGCATTTGTTCCAGCTGAAGAACGATGCCAAGTAAGTCACCCACTCATCGTCCGATCGGCTCGGGCAACCGCCAACACCAGCGCCGAGTGTTTGATAGGCAGCGCGACCAGCAGCCCTGGCGCCGCTGGTACAAGACAGCAAGATGGCAGGCGATCCGAGCAGACCAACTCATGCGCGAGCCACTCTGTGCCAACTGCCTGAAGGAAGGACGGATCACGCCGGCAACGGTAGCCGACCATCCGATCCCCCACCGAGGCGACTACGATCTGTTCTGGAACCAGCCGCTGCAATCGTTATGCGACCAGTCGCCGTGGCGGTGCCACTCAAGCCAGAAGCAGCGAGAGGAAGCAGCCTACCTGCGACCATGAGGCTTCCGCGTTCCGGCGGCCTATGGAAGGTCCACGTACCAGATCGTGCAGATGCCAGTTCGGTTATAGAGCGTGCTGAAGAACGACGACGAAACCTTCCGCGCGCCCACACGCTTGGCCCGTAACGCTCTCTCTCCGATGTAGACAGTGTCTCCGACGGACAGCATCCAGCCAACCTCTGGCCTGTTAGGAACCCACTTGATCTTGACCGAAGGAATTGGTCGCCCGACAAACCAGCTATCGAGCCGGCATTTGACGGTCGCGGGCCTCATGCCCCGGGCCTTCATGACCTCGCCTTCACGAGCGGCTGCATCGAGAAGCAACCACCGCCCGTCGTGATCGTCTCTTGCAGATAGGCAGCCTGCCAACAGCCCCGAGATGAGCAGCAACACAACTGTGGCGCGTCGATGATGCCTGATCACGACCCCACTCCCCCCAAACCCTTTGGCACATCGAACGGTTGCTGCATCTACAATCCAGGGGGGTGGGTCAAAAGTCCAGAGCCTCTCCCGGCTAGACCGGCGCCCCGCCAGATTTTCGCGCCGTCAAAATGAAAGAGATTTTCCATGGCCGGCAGGAAGCGCAAGCCCGACCATCTCAAGGTGGTCGCCGGCACGGACCGGCCCGACCGAACGAACCCGGATGCGCCGGTGCCGTTGTCGGAGTTGCCGGCTGCACCCGAATGGCTGTCGGCGCGGGCAGCGGAAATTTTCGATCAGCTCGTCGGCATCGTCGGCTCTATGGGTGTGGGCTCTGCGTCGGACACGGCGATGCTTGCGATGGCGGCGTCGAGGCTCGAGGAAGTGGAAATCTGTACGGCCATCATCGAGGACGGCGGGCGCACGTTCGTCAGCTCGGCCGAGTATGACGAGCAAGGCCGGGTCATCAGCCAGCAGATCAAGGGACATCCGGCGGTGGCGCAGCGCAGCGAGGCGATGAGGCACGCGCAGTCGCTGCTGGTCGAATTCGGCCTGTCGCCGGCGGCTCGCTCGAAAGTGTCGGCGAACAAGAGCACCAATGAAAACCCGTTCGCGGCGCTCGGCTGATCATCCGCATGTCGATGCTGGCAACCAGTATGCAAGGGATGTAGCCGCCGGGAAGGTCCCGGCCTGCAAATGGGTGGTTCTCGCCTGTAAGCGCCATCTCGACGACCTGGAGGCCTCGGCCAGCCACAACTTCCCCTATCGGTTCGATCCGAAGGCGGCGGAGAAGTGGTGCCAGTTCGTCGAACTGCTGCCGCACATCAAGGGCGAGTGGGCGAGGAAAGGCGAGAAGCTGCGGCTGGAGCCGTGGCAGTGCTTCAAGACGATCTGCATCTTTGGCTGGCTGCGCAAGCAGGACGGGCTCCGGCGCTTCCGCAAGGCGCTGATCCTGGAGCCGCGCAAGAACGCGAAGTCGACATGGGCGGCCGGCGTCGGCCTCGGCATGATGACGATCGACGGCGACCACGGCGCAGAGGTCTATTCCGGCGCGACGACCGAAAAGCAGGCATGGGAGGTGTTCAAGCCGGCCCGGCTGATGGCGATAAAGACGCCGGCCCTGCTCGACCACTTCGGCATTACGGTCGGAGCGAAGAGCGTGCACCGGCTGGGCGACGGATCGAAGTTCGAGCCTCTGATCGGCGATCCCGGCGATGGTGCCTCTCCGTCCTGCGCAATCGTGGACGAGTATCACGAGCATGCGACTGACCGGATGGTCGACACGATGGAAACGGGCATGGGTGCGCGCGAACAGCCGCTGCTGCTCATCATCACCACGGCCGGCGATAACCTGGCAGGTCCCTGCTACGCAGCGGTTCAGGAAGCGCAGAAGGTTCTTGAAGGGATAATCGAGAACGACGAGCTGTTCGCCCTGATGTTTGGCGTCGACAAGGACGACGACTGGACTTCGGAGCTGGCGCTGCGCAAGGCCAATCCGAACTACGATGTCAGCGTAAAGGGTGAGTTCCTGCGCGCCCGCCAGCGCGACGCGATCCAGAACCCGCGCAAGGCGGGGGTGTTCAAGACCAAGCACCTCAACATGTGGGTCCAGGCTCGGAACGCCTACTTCGACATCCAGAAGTGGAACGAGAGCGCCCGGCCCGAACTGCGGCTGGAGGACTTCAGGGGGCGCCGCTGCATTCTCGGTCTGGACCTCGCTTCCACGATCGACATCGCGGCTATGGAGCTGACCTTCGAGCATGAGGGCGGGTATGTGCGGTTCGGCAAATACTATCTGCCCGAGGCAACGATCGAGCTGCCGGAAAACCAGCATTATCGCGGCTGGCGTGATGCGCCCGAGGCTTGGATCACCCAGACCGACGGCGACATGATCGACTATGTGACGATCCGCGACGACATCCTCGGGCTTCGTGACCAGGGTTTTCTCATCGACGAGATCGCCTTCGACCCGCACCAGGCGCACATGATGATGTCGGAGCTGCGTGACGAGGGCTTCATCACGGTGGAGGTTCGGCCGCTGGTACTGAACTTCTCGCCGGCCATGAAGCAGATGGACGGGCTGATCCGGTCGAGGAAGATCGCCCACAACGGCGATCCGGTGTTCACCTGGATGCTGTCGAACATCGTAGCCAAGGCAGACGCCAAGGACAACGTCTATCCGCGCAAGGACCGGGGCGAGAACAAGATCGATGGTCCCGTCGCGCACATGATGGCGCTCGCGCGCTGGATGCAAGGCGGCGACGACCTGTCGATCTACGAGCAGCGCGGCATCCTGGAGATCGAGGTTTGAGCGAGCAGCAGAACCCGCGCCGATTGCTGGAAGCGGTCGATGTCCTCGGCCTCGGCGGCATTGTGCTCATAACGAGCGGCACGGCCATGATTTATGTGCCGGCCGTCATGATCGTCTGCGGCACGCTCCTGCTCTGCGGTGCGATTCTGTTGGGACGACGCTCATGAGCCTGTTCGCCAGCCTGTTCGGCTCGACGTACCAGAATGCCGGATCGCTCACCTCGCCCTCCGGCTGGCTCATGCAGATCATCGGCGGCGGCAAGACGAACTCCGGCGTTGCGGTCAGCGAGCACACCGCGCTCCGGCTCACACCGGTCTATGCCTGCGTCAACCGGATTTCGAACCCGCTGGCATGGTTCCCGCTGCGCATATACCGGACACGCCCGGCTGGCGGTAAGGAAGCCGTGCTGCCCGGCAACGGTCCCGGCCAGCATCCTTTTGCCTCACGCATCGGCGTCCGGCCAAACGACTTGATGTCGTCGCGCACCGTTCGCAAGACGACGCAGGGTCATGCGCTGCTCTGGGGTAACGGTTACGGCGAGATCGAGCGCAACGGCCGTGGCCAGGCGGTTGGCCTCTATCCGCTGCTGCCCGACAGGACCGGCCCGGTGCGCCGTGACGGGGAGCACTGGTACGAAACGACGATCGACGGCAGGCGCCATCGGCTCGACCCCGACAACGTGATCCACATCATGGATCAGAGCCAGGATGGCTATGTCGGCATGTCGCAGATCGCCCTGCACCGCGAGGCAGTCGCGCTGGGAATCGCAACGGAGACGTTCGGCGGCAAGTTCTTCGCCAACGATGCCAAATCCGGCGGCTTCCTGCTGCATCCCGGCCGGCTCGGCCCGCAGGCGCACCAGAACCTCACCAGGCCCGGCGGTGAGAAGGAACGTTCCTCCGAAAGCCCGGCGTCGCGCCTGGAAAGCCAGGGCGGGCTGGAAAACGCGCACCGGGTCAAGGTGCTCGAAGAGGGCATGAAGTTCGTCCAGACGACGATTCCGCCCGAGGATGCGCAGTTTCTCGGCACCCGCGAATTTCAGATCGCGGAAATCGCCCGCATATTCGACGTGCCGCTGATCCTGCTGCAAAGCCACGAGAAAACCACCTCGTGGGGCTCCGGCATCGAACAACTGATGATCGGCTTCATCCGCCAAACGGTCGGCCCATGGGTGGACGCCTGGGAGCAGGAGTTGAACTGGAAGCTCTTCACCGAAGAGGAAAAGGAACAGGGTTTTTACGTCAAGTTCAACGTGAACGCCTTGCTGCGCGGCGACATGAAGACCCGCGCCGAATTCTACAACAAGATTTTCGCGGTCGGCGGCTTCTCTCCGAACCGCATCCTGCAACTGGAAGACGAGGACCCGATCGGCCCGGAAGGCGACGAGCACTTCGTGCCGGCCAACATGGTCACGCTGAAGCGAGCGACCGATCCGAACTATCAGCCGAACGGCTCGCCTGGGGCGGCCAACCGCGCGCCCGACCCTGAAGAGGAAGAGGCAGACGAACGGGCAGAAAGGGACGCCGAATGAGGTATGCGCACATCCTGTTGGCGGTCGCGGCCGAAATCTGGGCGCTCGATCCGCAGAAGCTCGACCAGGTGGTGGCGTTCCTGGCCTTGCAGGCGGCCGGCGAGAAGCTTCCAGACGACATGGTGGCGCGGATCACGAGGCAGACCGAACAGGCCGTGGCGCGGCAAGAAGGAACCGTCGCGGTGCTGCCGCTGCGCGGCGTCATCGCCAACCGCATGAACATGATGTCGGACATTTCGGGCGGCACCAGCTCGGAAGGATTTGGCCGGCTGTTCGACGCCGCGGTGGTCGACGACGCCGTAAAGGCGATCATCCTCGACGTCGACAGCCCTGGCGGAGCCGTGAGCGGGACCGACGAGCTGTCGGGTAGGATTTTTGCCGCGCGCGGCCGCAAACCCATCGTCGCTCATGTCAACGCCACGGCGGCGAGCGCCGCTTACTGGATCGCCACGGCGGCTGATGAGATGGTGCTGGCGCCGTCGGCGGAAGTCGGATCGATCGGCGTTTACGGCGTGCATGATGATCTCAGCGGAGCGCTGGAGAAGATGGGCGTCAAAAAGACGATCATTTCCGCCGGCGAGTTCAAGGCCGAGGGAAACCCGTTCGGTCCACTGAGCGAAGAGGCCATCGCGCATCGCCAGGCCCGGGTGAATGCCTATAACGACCAGTTCATCAAGACGGTGGCGCGCAACCGCGGCGTGTCGCAAAGCGCCGTACGCGAGGGTTTCGGCAAAGGTCGCATGGTGATGGCGCAGGCGGCGATCGATGCCGGCATGGCCGATTCCATCGCAACGCTTGACGAAACGATCGGTCGCTTCGTCGGTGCGCCGCCGAAGCGCAAGCTCGCCTCCGCCAGAGAGAAGCGGGCGCTGGCCCTCTAACCCATTCCGAATTCACGGCTCGAAAATCGCGCTCCTGGTGCCGGCCGGGGCGATGCGAAGTCCTATCCGGCATTCAGCAACACAGGAGAAACCCATGCTGAAGCAGCTCCGAGAGAAGCGCGCAAAGCTCGTCGCCGAGATGCGCGGAATCATCGAAAAGGCCGAGGCCGAGGATCGCGATCTCTCGGCGGAGGAGCAGACTGCATTCGACGCGGCGAAGGCTTCCAAGGAAGACCTCGACAAGCGGATCGAACGCCTGGAGGCGGTCGAGGGCGATGAAGCCGCGCTGAACGCCATCGTTCCGGCGGTGTCGCGCCAGGCGAATATCCAGCGGCAGGGCGGGCCGGAAGCGGCGCGCGAGTTCGAGACCCTCGGCGAGTTCATGCACGCCGTGCGCTTCCGCCCGAGCGACCAGCGCCTCGAATTCGTGGAGCACAATCCCGCCGCGATCGACCCGGCCACTGGCGATGTCCGCGCCGAATTCCGCATGGACAACGACACGTCCGGTGGCTTCATGGTGCCGACGCAGTTCCGCTCGACAATCCTGCGGGTCCAGCCGCAGGATGCCTTGGTGCGCCCGCGCGCCCAGGTTATCCCGGCAGGCTCTCCTCCCGATGCGTCGATCACCATGCCGGCACTCGACCAGAGCGGTGCCAATCCCGCCAACATGTTCGGTGGCATGACCTTCTCGTGGATCGAGGAGGGCGGCGACAAGCCCGAAACCGACGCCGATCTGAGGGGCGTCACTCTCACCCCGCACGAGATCGCAGGTTTCGTGACGGTTACGGACAAGCTGCTGCGCAATTGGGCGGCGTCCAGCACTTTCATCGAGGGGCTGATGCGCGAGGGCGTCAACGCGGCGGAAGACTATGCCTTCCTTCGCGGCAATGGCGTCACCCAACCGCTCGGCGCGCTGAATGCCGGCGCGACCAAATACATCAACCGCGCCGTTGCCAACCAGGTCAGCTATGTCGACCTGGTGAAGATGGTCGCCGTCCTGCTGATGCGCGGCGGTACGCCGGTGTGGTCGATGTCGCAGTCGGTGCTGCCGCAGATCGCCCAGATGGTCGACCCGGAGGGGCACTACATCTGGCAGGCCAACGCGCGCGAAGGCTTCGCGGGCAACCTGCTCGGCTATCCCGTGCGCTGGAACAACCGGGCGCCGGCGCTTGGTACCAAGGGCGACGTGCTTCTGGCCGACTGGAAGTACTACCTGATCAAGGACGGCTCCGGCCCGTTCGTCGCCGCCTCCGAGCACGTCAAGTTCACCTCGAACAAGACCGTGATCAAGATCTTCTGGAACGTCGACGGCGCGCCCTGGATGCACGCGCCGATCAAGGAAGAGAACGGCTACGAGGTTTCGCCCTTCGTCGGCCTCGACATCCCGGCCTGATCGGCCGCGCATGCGGGCCGGTTTCGGACCGGCCCGATCCCCCTTCGTCGCAACCTCTGTCATGAAAGGAGATCGCCATGCGCGACCTCGCAAATCATCTCACCTTCCGCCGCGCGATCAGCCCGCAGGCGGCGCGCACCGACAACACCGCCATCGTGTCGCAGATCATCGACCTGTCCGGTTTCGACAAGATGTGCTTCGCCATCAACATCGGCGCCAACACCGATGCCAACGCCACATTCGCGGTGCTGGTCGAGCATGGCGACGCAGCCAACCTGTCGGACGCCGCCGCGGTACCCGACAGCCAGCTCACCGGCACAGAGGCGGCCGCAGGCTTCACGGCGGCCGACGACGACAATGAAACCCGCAAGATCGGCTATGTCGGGCCGAAGAACTACGTGCGCCTGACGATTACGCCGAGCGGTAACGACGCCGGCAACATATTCGTCACCGCGCTCGCCGTCTTGTCCGGCTCCCGCTACTGGCCAGCCGGCGCTTGACGGGGGCTTCTGACCCAGCCGGCGCGAATGCCGGCCTTCCCCACTGGAGATCATGATCATGAACAAGGCTCTGACCGTGCTTTCCGCGTGCGTCGATGTGCGCAGCGGGAAGCGCTTCACACGCGGCGATGAGTTCAGCCCGGCACCCAATCTGGAGCAGGCCAAACGGCTGATCGCCGCCGGCTGCCTGCCGGAGGAAGCGCTGAAAGCGGTTGCCGGGCCGAAATCCGATGCGGAAGCGGCACTGGAAGAGCGCGCCCGGACAGAGGCCGCCGAAGAGGCCAAGCGCCAACGCGAAGCCGCCGCCGCAAAGGCGAAACGGACCGGCGATCTAAAGCAGGATGGCCCCACCGTGGCGGAATATGTCGCGGCCGGCTATCCGGCCTCGCAGTATCCGCCGAAAGGCTACGCGTCGCGAAGCACGCCGGAGGAAATCGCCGCCGCCGTCAATGCGGAAAAGCAGGCGGCCGATCTCGACAATCTCACGATCAAGGACCTGCAGGACCTGGCGAAGGTCGAGGAGATCGAACTGGGCGATGCGTCCAAAAAGGATGACATCGTCGCCGCGATCCGCGCCGCGCGGGCTGCGAGGTAGGCCAATGCACGTCGCCGTCATCACGCCGCCGGAGCCGGTGATCACCTTGGCGGAAGCCAAGATGCATCTGCGCGTCGACCATACCGACGACGATGCTCTGATCGCCCGGCTGGTGGCGGCGGCGACGCAGCATGTCAGCCCGCCGACCGGCTGGCTCGGCCGTTCGCTCGGCGTGCAGACGCTGGAACTGAGCATGGTTTCCTTCCATGAGCAGTGCCGGGGCAATCTGATCGCGCTGCCGTTCCGGCCGATCGTCGAGGTGACGTCGGTTAAATATCTCGACCAGGACGGCGCAGAAACGACGCTCGCCACCGACAAGTGGCGGATCGTCGACGACTATATGGTGGCGCCGGTCTATAACGGTTCATGGCCGGTGGCGCGCCGCGACCATGGGTCGGTCAGGATCCGGTACGTGGCGGGATATCCCGACACCGATGGCGAACCGCCGGTGCGCACCGTGCCGGAGAAGGCCATTGTGGCGATCCTGCTTTATGTCGGCGCCTGGTACGAAAATCGCGAGGAGATGGTTGCCGGCGTTGCCGTGAACGCGCTGCCGCCCGTCGCCAGTGCCGAGGCGCTGTTGTCCACCCTGCGCATCTGGAGCCTGTGATGTGGGTGCGGTTCACGGCCGACCACGACTTCTCGCCGGCGGCGCGCAAGGGGCTGTTCACGCTCGCCTACAAGGTGGGCACGGTCGCCAATGTGACGCGCGAGTGCGCCGAGCAGGCGCTGCGGCTCGGCCGGGCGGTTCGAACGGCGGCGCCGCGGAAGGGGGAGCGCGATGGCGCCCGGCGCGGGTAGGCTCGACCAGCGCGTCACCTTCGAGGCGCCGGTGGCGCCGGCCAGCGACGGCGGCGGCGGCGTGGTCGACGGCTTTGCGCCGCAGTTCACCGTGTGGGCCGGGTTCTTCCGGCCGCGCGGCGACGAGGCGGTTACGGCCGCCAGGCTGGAGGGCCGGCACGTCGTCGACGTGACGGTGCGGTCCTCCTCGCAATCGCGGCAGATCACCACCGACTGGCGGATGGTCGACGCGCGCCGGCCGGCCGACGTCTTCAACATCCGCTTCGTCGACACCGCGTCGGACCCGGCATGGGTGCGGCTCACCGCCGAAAAGGGCGTCGCCACATGAAGATCGCCGGCAAGCAGAAGTTTCTGGCGCAGATCGACGCGCTGCCGCAGGCGCTGCGCACGGAAATCCGCAAGGCGCTGGAGCAGTCCGCCGAGGAGACCACCGACCTGATGCGCCGCTTCGCGCCGGTGGAAAGCGGGGCTCTGCGGGCGTCGATCGGCTACAGCTTCGGCGAGGCGCCCAAGGGCGCGCTGAGTAGCGCCGCGCGGACCGTAAAGGCGGAGGCAGGGCTTGCCGTCACGCTGTTCGCCGGCGGCGGCAAGGCGTTCTACGCGCGCTTCCAGGAGTTCGGCACCCAGGAGATGAGCGCCAACCCGTACTTCTTCCCTGCCTACAGGCTTGCCCGCAAACGAGTACGGGCGCGGATGGCAAGGGCGATGCGCAACGGCGCGAAGAAGGCGCTCGGCAAGTGATCGGCGACGCGCTGCAGCGGGCGATCTACGACGCCCTGACGGCCGCGCCGGCGCTGTGCGAGGGCAGGGTCTACGACAACCCGCCGGAGAAGAAGCGGCTCGTGTTCCCCTACATCACCATCGGCGATGAGCAGGTGGGCGACGACGGCACGAGCTGCGGCGACGGCTGGGAGGCCTTCTCCGACATCCATGTGTGGTCGCGGCCGCCGGCGAAGTCGAAGCTGGAAGCAAAAGCCATCGCGGCAGCGGTCGTCGAGCGGCTGGTGACGAACGGCCTCGCCGTCGCCGGCTTCACAGTCGCGGTGGCGCAGCTCGATGTGCTGCGCAGCATGCGCGATCCCGACGGAATCACCGAGCACGCCGTGGTCAGCGTGCGCCATCTCCTCACCCCGGCTTGACCAGCCTCTCATTCCCAGGAGAACATCATGGCTGCCATCAAGGTCATGAACGGCGAGCAGCTGCTCGTGCAGATCGGCGACGGGGCCACGCCGACCGAAGGCTTTGCCCATGACTGCCTCATCAATACCGAGCGCGGCATCCAGTTCACCTCGACCACCAACGACACGGTGGTGCCGGACTGCGAATCGCCGGAACTGCCGGGCTGGTTCCAGCGCAACAAGGACGGGCTGTCGGCGACCATCACCGGCGCCGGCAAGGTGCACACGACCTCGCTGGAGAACTGGTGGACCTGGTACGCGGGCGACGCGACCAAGAACGTGCGCGTGCGCATCAACGTGCCGGCGGCGGATGGCGGCGGCTATTGGCAGGGCGCCTTCCACCTGACCGAGTTCCAGGTGTCCGGCACCCGCAAGGAGCATGCGGACGTGTCGGTCACGCTGATGAACGACGGGACGATCACCTGGACGGATGCGACGCCGTGACCCGGCACGGGGCGATCGAGCTCGACTGGGGCGGCGGGACGCACACGTTCCGGCTCGGCCTGGCCGAGATCGAGGAGCTGGAGGCCGCATGCGACATGTCGGTGTTCCTGCTCTTCGCGAACATGAACGCCACGACACCCTCTGCTCGTCTGAAGCACTATTCAGAGACGATCCGGCTTGGTCTGGTCGGTGGAGGCATGAAGCCGGTCGATGCGCGGCTTCTGGTGACACGCTATGTCGACGACAGGCCGCTGCACGAGAGCGTAGCGCTCGCCGAAGCTATCCTGCTGGCCGCCCTGCATCGCGTCCACACAACGGAGACGAACGACGCGGGGGAACAGACGGCGCCGAAGTCAGAAGGCTCGACTTCGGCGCCATCTACGGAAACGCCATCGTGATGGGCATCCACGACGTCGGCTCACTGTCGCTGGGGCAGTACCTGGCCATGGTGCGCGGCTGGAACAGGGCGCATGGCGACAACAAGCCGAAACCACCGAGCGGTGCCGAGTTCGATGCGGCGGTAGGGCGAGCGCGGAGCCCCCAATATGGCAATTGAAGCCGAGCGGCTCCTGGCGATCTTTGAGGCGCGATTTGCTTCGCTGGACAAGGCCCTGGCCAAGTCCAGGGGCGAAGCCCAGCGGTCCTTCAAGGCTATCGAGACCGCCGGTACCCGCGCCGAAAGCACGCTGGCGCGCGTGGGCTCGCGCGGACTGCCGGGGATGGAAAGGGTCAATGCCAAGCTCCGCGAGATGCGGCGCGAAAGCGACTTGACCACAAGCAGCCTCGGCGGCTTTGCACGCGGCTTCGCGGGAGCGCTCGGCGCCGGCCTATCCATCCAGGCGGCGCAGCAGCTTCTCGACACGTCGGCGCGTATTCGCAACTCCCTCAAGGTCACGGGGCTCGAAGGCGACAACCTGAAGCAGGTCTACGACCAGCTTTTCCAGTCGGCGCAGCGCAACGCCGCGCCGATCGAGTCGCTCACGACGCTCTATGGCCGGCTGGCACAGGCGCAGAAGACCATCGGGGCCAGCCAGCAAGACCTTCTGAACTTCACCGACAAGGTGTCCCTGGCGCTGCGGGTCAGCGGCACCAACGCTCAGTCGGCAAGCGGCGCGCTTCTCCAGTTGAGCCAGGCGCTCGGCGGCGGGGTCGTGAGGGCGGAGGAGTTCAACAGCGTGCTGGAAGGCGCCCCGGCGATCATCCAGACCGTGGCGGCCGGCCTGCGGGAAGCCGGCGGCAGCATATCGACACTTCGTCAACTCGTGCTCGACGGCAAGGTCTCGTCGGAGGCGTTCTTCCGAGCCTTCCTTGCGGGTGCGGGTCAACTCGAGGAGCGGGTCAAGACCTCCGAGACCACCATCAGCCAGGCGTTCATCCGTCTCCAGAACGTCCTGGTCGATCTCGCCGGCCGCTTCGACACGGCGACCGGCGCCAGCAGCAAGCTGGCGGAGTTCCTCTCCACGACGCTGGTCAACGCGATCAACGAAGTGGGAACGATCGCCACGAACACGGCTACGGGGCCGCTTGCCGCGTTCGTCGGAGCCGTCAACAAGGTCACGGACGCAATCGTCGGGCTTGGTGCCGAGATAGGCGAGGTTTCCGGCCTCGACCAGATCGGCAGGTCCCTCGGCGCAGAGCCGTACCGCTCGACCACGCTTGGTCGCTCGCCCGAGCAGATCAGGAACCGCATCGGCGAGTTGCAGCGGCAGCTGGCCGACATGCCCAATGCCGCCAAGCCGTTCACGGACGAAATCCAGAAGCAGATCGACAAGCTGCGCGAGGAACTGCGCCTTATCGAACAGATCGGCGAGAACCAGCGGCTTCTGCAGCGTTCCACCTATTCGACGGTCGGCGGCGAGGCGGCGACGCCGGACGCGGCGGCATCGGGAGGCGTCAAACCGATCACACTGGCCGACTACCCGATCGGCGGTGGAGGCAGCGCAACAAGTTCCGGCCAGACGCCCGCCGAAAGCGCCGCAACCCGCCTTGCCGAGCAGGCTGCCGACCGTCTTACCGCGGCCATTGCGGCACAGTCCGCTACGGCCGTCGATGCCGCAGCCCTGCTGCTCGGCAAGAGCGAGACGGCCAATGCCGGTGACATCAACGCCTTCCTGAAGCGCGGCGGCATCGACCTGAATGCGGCCACGACCGCGTGGTGCGCGGCGTTCGTCAACAGTGCGCTTGCGCAAGTCGGCATCAGTGGCAGCGGCAGCGACGTCGCCACCGATTTCCTGAACTGGGGGGTGAAGATCGACCCGTCCCAGATTCAGCGCGGCGACGTGCTTGTCCAGGATCGCGGGCTCGGCGCCGGGCAGGTTGGTGGACATGTCGGCCTGGCTACCGGCCTGGTGCGGTTTCAGGAGGGCATCCTGCAATTGCAGATGCTGTCCGGCAACGCGTCGAACAAGGTCCAGGAGGATTGGGTCAACGCCTCCGAGGTGGTGGCACGGCGTGCCACAGACGCATTCCAGGTGCCGACGGAGGCGCTCCGGCACATCGGCCAGCAGAGCAGCGCCGCGAAAGCGGAAACGGAGGCGGCAACGGCGGCGGTCCAGCAACAGGGGCAGGCCTACGAGCGGCTCGGCCAGGTCGCCCAAACCGCGCTGAACGGCCTCGCCACGGCGCTGGCCGACGGCAAGATCGAGGGCGAGGAGCTTTTGCAGATCGTCATGCAGATCGTGCAGCAGATGATCAGCATGCCGGGCTTCAGCTTCCCCGGCGGGGCGGGCGGTGGGCTGCTCAGCCTGATCCGCTCGGTGTTCGGCTTCGCCAAGGGCGGCATCGCCGCGCATGGCCGGCCGCTGCCGCTGCCGCGATTCGCCCGCGGCGGGGTGTCGCGCTCGGCCGCCATCTTCGGCGAGGCCGGGCCGGAAGCGGCGGTGCCGCTGCCGGACGGCCGGCGCATCCCGGTGGAACTTTCCATGCCGGTCGCCCGGCATGGCCGAAGCGGCGGCAGCAACGATACGGTGACGGTGATGCTGCGCGACGACAGCGGCCGCATGGCCGAGATCGCCGACCAGCGCATCGTCAGCCGGTCGGGCACCATCGTCAATGTCGCGGTGCAGCGCGCCAACGCCTCGGCGCCGGCGGCGATCGCCAAATACCGCAACGAACGCGGCAATTCGGACTATAGGCTCTGATGCTCTACTGGCCGACCTGCGCGCTCAACCCGAAGGAGACGCACGCCAATCCCGTGCCGTTCACGCGCGGCGGCGGGCGTTCGCTCAACGGCATCGAGCGGGCGACACGCACCGACAAGGGATTCTGGTCGATCGAGCTCACCGGCATCGTGGTGCGGCACGGCACAGGCTCGGCGCGCGCCTGGAACGCGCTGCGCACCGGGCTCAACGGCCGCGCCGGGCTGATCGTGGTGCCGGCGAAGAGCTGGGACACCGCGCCCTACGCGTCGGGCCGGTTCGAGCCTCGGGTCAGGACCGTGCATGACGACGGCACGCCGTTCTCCGACGGCACCACCTACAGCCAGGGCGCGATCGACATCGAGATGGCGGAGCATGCCGCGATCGGCTCCAGCGTGGTGACGCTGCGCCGCCTGATGGCGGCCGACGACCTTTCCGGCATCCGCTTCTCCTACAACCACGCGCTCTACGAGACCGGCCCGGCAATCGAGGTCGAGGGCGATCTGTGGACGGTGCCGCTGTTCCCGTCGGTCCGGGCCACGATTCCCGCCGGCGCGTCGCTGGAATGCGACCAGCCGACCTGCCTGGTACGGCTGGCGGAGGACCGCGGCATGGACCTGCCGCAGGGCAAGCGCGGCTTCACCGAAGCCTCCGTCGTCTTCGTAGAGGCGGTCGACCATTGGAACGACCTGGCGGCGGCGTGACATGACTGTCAAGTCGATACGCCTGCTGTTCCGCTTCGACTTCCCGTCGAAGACCATGCGGCTGTGGGACGGCTCAGGACCCTATCTCGACCTTGCCGGCGACATCTGGAAAGGCATTACCATCACCGAGGGGCTGGACACGATCGAGGCTGCGCTGAACGGCGAGGCCAACCGCCTCTTCATGGGCGTCTCCGGTATCCCGCCCGAGATCGCCGACCTCGCCTGGCAGGACCATGAGGCCGGCGACGTGATCGGCTCGACGGTGCAGGTGCTGATCCAGGACTGCAACGAAGATGACGACCCGGTCGGGATGCCTGAGGCGCGGTTCACCGGCAAGGTCGACGACATCATCTTCGACGACAGCGTGACCGGCGAGACGGTGAGCTCGACGGTGATGATCGAATGCGTCGGCCGCTTCGACCTGAGGGCCGTCACGTCGGGGCGGGTGATCTCCGACGCCGATCAGAAGGCACGCTCGGCGACGCTCAACCCGTCGGCGCCGCCGGATCGTATCGCCGAGCGGGTACCGAAGCTGCAGGACAAGACGATCGGATGGCCGCGGTTCCGCTGATTCAGGGGCGCCAGCTCGACCACTGGATCGAGGCGTATGGCGCAAAGCCGTGGGCCTGGAGCCATGTCGACTGCTGCATGGCGCTGGCCGACTGGTCGATCGCGCTGGGCAGCGAGGATCCTGCGGTCGACCTGCGCGGCAGCTATGCCGACGAGCCGCAATGCCATGCGGTGATGGCGGCGGCCGGCGGGCTGGTGCCGTTCGGCCAGCGCCTGGTGCGCGTCGGCTGGCGGCGGGCGGAGATGCCCAGTGAGGGCTGCGTGGCAGTGATCGGCAGTGCGACGGAGGCAACCCGGCAATGGGGCGCCATCCGCCACGAAGGCAAATGGAAGGTGCGCATGGACGAAGGTTTCGTCGCCTTCACCGCCGCGCCGCTGGCGATCTGGGATTTCTGACGATGCCGCAGTTCATCGCCGCGCTGGTGCTGCCCTTCGTGGTCAACAGCCCGGTGTTCTTCCTCGGGCCGGCTGCCATCTCGGCGACGGCGACGGGGCTCGGCTATCTCGCCACGGCGGCCGGGCTCTACGGCCTCAATTCCGCGCTTGCCCAGGAACCGGAAGTGCCTAAGCCGGAGGACGGCAAGTTCAGCCTGCGCCAGCCGGTGCCCTCACCGGCCTTCGTGCTGGGGCGCGCCAAGAAGGCGGCCGATTATCTGGCGCTGGAGGAGAAGGGCGACGCCGCCTACCACGTCTTCGCTATCGCCGGGCACCGCATCAACCGGCACGTCAAATACCACCTGCACGACGCGGTGGCGACGCTCGATCCGGTCACCGGGGCGGTGACCGATCCCGGGCATTTCGACGAGCGCGTCATCATCCGCTCGCGGCTCGGGCTCGATGCCGAGACCGCCTATGCCGAGATGGTGGCAGCGTTGCCGACCATCTGGACCAACAATCATCGCGGCGACGGCATGGCGACGACGCTGATGATCGCCCATTCGGCCGGGGTAGAAAAGCAGCAGAAGCGCTTTCCCAACGGCATGCCCGTGCTGACCGAGGAGATCGAGGGCGCGCCGCTCTATGACGGGCGCCAGCCGGCGCACGATCCGGCCGACCACAACAGCTGGGAATATTCGGAAAACCTGGCGCTGATGCGCCTGGCATATCACCCATCCGGTCGGCTTCAAGCTTGCGCTCGACGACCTGCACTGGCCGGACTGGAACCACGCCGCCGATGTCTGCGATTCCCTGGTGACCAACCGGGCGGGCGAGGAGGAGCCGCGCTATCACGGCGGCTTCTGGTTTCGCGCCAGCGACGACCCGCCGACGGTCGGCCGCATCATGGACCAGGCGGCCGAACTGGTGATCTACGAGACGGCCGAGGGCAAGATCGGCGTGCATGCCGGCGAGTTCGTCGAACCGGACGTGCGGCTGACGGCCGACGACCTGATCAGCGTCAATTTCGACGTCAACCGGCGGGCCGCCTCGACAGTGCTCGCGGTGCGCGGGCGCTACAACAACCAGGCCGCGACCTTCAACACCTCCGACGCGGCGATCGTCGGCGACCCCTACGTGCCGGAGGACGACACCGAGCGCACCCGCACGGTGGAGAATGTCGCGGTGCAGCGGCACAACCACATGCAGCGCTTGCAGACATTGGCCTTCAAGCGGGCCAACGCGCCGCGGGTGCGGCTGGTGTCGCATTACGAGCCGGCAAAGAAGGTACCCTACCGCCGCTTCATCCGCGTGCATTACCCGCCACGGCTCGACGAGGCGGTGATCGAGATCATCGGCCGGCCGAAACTGTCGCTTGTCAACCTGACCTACGAGGTCGAGGGCATGGTGGTGCCGCCGACGCTGTTTGCCTTCAATGCCGCGACCGATGAAGGCAATCCGCCGCCGATCATCCCCGAGATCGAGCATGAGGGCATTCCGCTGCCGGCGATGTTCGACGTGGTGATCCAGCGCGAGGCGGTCAGCGGCGGGCAACAGGCTGCCTTCGCGCTGGCTAGCTGGAACCCGCCGGCCTCGGAATCGCTCACCACGGAAGTCGAGTGGCAGCCGGTCGCCGGCGGCCCGACGCAGAGCGTGATGGCGAGCGAGGAAGAGACGGAGAAGCGCACCGGCTATCTCGCCGACGGGGTGCAATACCGCTTCCGCGGGCGCCACTGGTCGGCGGGGACGCCGGGCGAGTGGACGGCCTATATCGTGCTCACGGCCGTCGCCGACACCACGGCGCCGGGGCCGGTGAGCGGCGTGACGGCGCCCGGCGGCGTCGGCGAATCGCCGATCTCCTGGACCTCGCCGAACAGCCCGAACTTCGTGGCGGTGAATATCCGCCGCAACACAGTGAACAACGAGGGCACGGCGACGCTGGTGCACACCGAATACGGCCCGGCCTCCAATTCCGATACCTGGACCGACACCGCGCTGGCGCCGGGCACCTACTATTATTGGCTGCGGTCGCGCAACGGCTCGGGCGTCGAAAGCACGACGAGCGCGGCGACCGGCGCGGTCACCGTCACCTGACCTGAATTTTTTCCATCCCCGGAGCGACAGAGAATGGGCCAGTTCACCGACCTGATCGGCCATGCATGGCGCAAATACGAGACGCCGGGTGTGCCATCGTCTGGGCCTCACGACCCGAAGAAGGACGACATCATCCCGATCGGCCCGGCGCTTGACGAGGCGATCGAGGCCGCCGCGGCCGGCGAGGTCGTCATGGAAGTGTGGGACGGCGGCCTAGAAGACATCGAAGGGACACGCGAGGGGCAGCCGGGCTATGTGAAGCCGACCGATCTCGGCACGCACACCGATCCGGTCGTAGGCGGTACGGTACCCAACTCCGGCTCCTTCCGATGGTCGACGGCGCCGGCCGGGTGGAAGCGCATCGGCGACTATTTCGCGGCGGCGATCGAGAACATCGAGGGACTGCCGGCGGCGCTCGATGCCAAGGCGGATGTCACCGCCCTCGAGGCCAAGGCCGACGTTATCGCGCTCGAGGCCGAGGAGGCGGCACGCCTGGCCGGCGACCTGGCCAATGCCGACGCCATCGACCAGGAAGTCGAGGACCGCTCGGCCCTCATCGACATGGTCGACGACGGCGATGGCGAGGCAGTGGTCGACGAGGATGGTTTCATCGTCTTCCGCCGCTACTCATCCGGGGATATCGAGCTGCCCGGCGAAGAGCGGTTCGTCGCCGACGTGCCCGGCTATGCCGAAGTCGTCGTCGACGAGGACGGCTACATCCTCGAAGGCATACCCTCCGTCTCCGAGCCGGCGGAAGGTGTGTTGCCCGCCTCGACGCTGAACCTCGAAAAGCTGGACCGGACGCGCCTGCTCACCGGGATGATCAGGCGCGGGCGGCCCGAGCAGCTGCGCGTCGCCATCATCGGCGACAGCTTCACCGATGGGGAGGGTCGCTACGCACGGGCGCTGGCGCAGCATCTCATCGCCACCTATGGCGATGCCGGCGGCGGCTGGACGGGCTTTACCTGGAACGCGACGCTGTCGCACGGTAATGTCCGGCGCGGCGATCCGACCAATCCCTATACCGTCTCGCAACCTCAGAGCTCCGGCGGCTGGACGGCCAATTTCCTGACCGGCAACGGCCCCGATCTCGGCTCCATCCAGACCAGCACGGCCGGATCGGTCGTCAGCTTCGGCGGGCCGGCATCGCCGCAGCTCTCGCGCGTCGCTTTGATGTACGACGCTCAAGCGGCGGCATCTATCCGCTATCGCTACAACGCCGGCTCCTGGCACACCGTCGCGCTCGACGCGACGGGCGGGCCGAAGAGCGTCAACCTGCCGAACGGCATGCCGACCTCGGGCGCATGGACCTGCGACGTCGAGCATGTGTCGGGCACCTCGCGTCTGCAAGGCGCGCTGCTCGAATCGGCGGCGACCGGCGCGCGCGTGTCCAAATGGGGCGTCAACGGCTCGTCGGCGCTGGAATGGTCGCAGGCCAACGGCGCCAACTTCACGCAGGCGCTGGGGCTGCACGGGCTCGACCTGATCATCGTCATGCTCGGCACCAACGACCAGAACACCGGCCAGTCGGCGGCGCAGTATCTCGCGTCTATGACGACGCTGCTGACCCGCCTTCGCGCGGCGCAGCCGGTTGCCGACATTTTGGTGGTGATGCCGCCGGAGAATTTCGATCCGGATCGCTATCTCGTCAATCCGATGCCGCTCTACGCCAAGGCGATGGCGGGATACTGTCGCCAGCACGGTCTGCCCTTCATCGACCTGCAGCCATATTTCCCCGACTGGCCCGACTACAAGAGCGACGGGCCGTTCCCGCTGTGGAATCCCGACCTCACCCATGTCGGCGACGCCAACGACGCGCAGCCGGGTGGCAGCATGTTCGTGGAGGTGATCTCCCGCGCGATCGGCCAGGTGGACGGTCTCCAGAGTGCCCTTGACGCCAAGGTAGGTTCCGCCGAGCTCGCCGCCGTCGCCTCTGACCTCGGGGACGAGGTCACCGACCGGCAGGGCCTCATCAACAATGTCGCCAACGCGATCATTCCCGGCGTCGGACCTATGGCCGAGGTCTGGACCGGCCCCACGGATCGCGTCGCCGGCGGCATTCGCGAGGCTGACGGGCGCACCGTGGTCATCGGCCGCAATGGCGAACTCGGCGCCGTGCCGACCGAAGAGGACCTGCCGACCTATGTCGAACGCCTCGAGGTCCCCGGCTTCGAGGGCGACGCGGCGGAAGTCACGATCGATCCGGCGAGCGGTCGCATCGCCGAGTTGCTGCGTGCCAGCGACGGCCGCCGCTATGTGCTCGGCCGGGGCGGCGCGCTCGGGCCGGTGCCGACCGAAGACGATCTCCTGATCCAGCCCGCCGACGATGAAGTCCGGTTTCCAGGGGCCGCCGCGGCATCGCGCGTCACCAGCTACGATATCGGCGAGGACGGCGGCGAGCGTGCCTTCGTCGACGGCAACGGCCGCCGCTGGGTGCGCTACGAAGGCGGCGGCATCTTCGTGCCGGACGGTGCGCCGCGCTACGACGTGCTGATCTACGGCTCGGGCGCGGCCGCGCTCTGCGCTGCCCGGCGCGCCAAGGATTTCGGCTTGTCCGTCGTCATCGTCGTGCCGGAGGACCGGCTGGGCGGCATGATGAGCGGCGGCATTTCCATCGTCGACACCGGCACCGGCGGCGGCTCCACCACCTTTGGCTATCTCGCGATCACAGGCGGCTATGCCCAGGCGATGCTGCACGAGATCAACGGCTATTACGGCGGCACCGGCTCGCCGCGCCAGTATCAGCAGCGCGTCGCCCAGGCGGTCTGCAACCGCTGGGGTAAGGACTATGCCGATCGCGTCATCCTCGACAGCCCGATCGTCGACCGCTGGCAGTCGCTGATCATCCAGGACAGGCGCATCGCCGGCGTCGCCACGCGCGAGGGGCCGGTCCACTGCAAGATCGCGATCGACGCCTCCTATACCGGCGACCTGCTGCGCGCCTCGGGTGCATCGTGGACCTCGACGCGCGAGGCGTCGAGCGCCGACGAGCCGCTGGCCGGTTTCAACCTGCCGGGGGCGAACTATCAGCCAGGGCTCGACCTGCTCGCCGCCGCGACAGCCATGGGGCTGGGCGACGTCCCGGAGGAAGCCTACGCCTATAACGACATCCAGCACATCGCCGATACGTCCGGCCTGCCGGCGAACGGCACGGCGCAGGCCGCGCAGATGGCCTTCAACGTGCGCTCCGAGATCACCGACGCCGCCGACCGCATCCCGTTCTCGGTCTATAAGTCCGACGAATACGACCGCATCCACTTTATCCCGGCGCTGGCGGATGCCGTCGCGGAGGGAACAGCGACGATCGGCACCATCATCGCGCTGCAGGACGGCGCCAACCTGCCCAAGGTCGAGGGCGGCGGCGCCCAGCTCTACAACACCAATGCCGGGCTGATCGGCACCCACACCTTGCCGCACCTCTACAATTACGCGGCGGGCCGGTGGAGCGAACGGCGTGCCCTGCACAAGAAGCAGATGGCCAAGCATGTGGACTTCTTCCACTTCTTCGCCACCGACCCGGCCGTCGAGACCATGATCCCCGGCTTGCAGGCGGCCGTGAATGCCTTCGGCTGGGATCCCCGCGAATGGGCGGACTCGCCCTGGTATGACGGCCTGCCGCAGATGATCTATGAGCGTCAGACGATCCGCCTGGTCATCGACGACCCGATGACCAAGGCCGACGTGATGGTGCCGCATGACGATCCGGCCGCGCCCGACGACCCGATCGGCATCTTCTCCTATGGGCTCGACACCAAGCCCTGCAACTATTTCGGGCTCGATGCGGAAGGCGACGGCTCCAACGTCACGCTGATCTCGGAAGGCTACGAGAGCGGCATCGCGACGGCCAACTACGCCATCCCGATGCGCGTCATGCTGCCGAGGCGCAGCGAGGTGAAGAACCTCATCTGCGCCTGGCCTGTCGCCGTCACCCACAATGTGTGGAAGAGCCTGCGCATGGAGCCCTCGGGCGGCATGATGGGCGAGGCGGCGGGCTGCATCGCCGCGCTTGCCATCAATGCCGGACGCGCCGCCGTCCAGGACGTTCCCTATGCCGACGTCCGCGCCGCGCTGCTGTCGCGCGGCTCCATCCTTCCCGCCGTCTAACCCTGCAAGGAAACCGGAAATGGTCGATACGATCCGCCGCCGCGTCGGCACCTTCAACGCCCCGCTCGCCCCCGTCGCCATCCTCGGAGCCGAGATCGACGCTGTCGAGGCGATGGGCGAAAACGCCAACTACTGGCGAGCTTTCGACGGTGCGTTCGTCGGCGCCGGCACCGAGGAATTCCAGTGGCTGCCGCGGGTGGGCGATGTCCCGCTCAATCGCGGCGGCAGTTCATGGCCGACATTTACCGATGGTGCCATCCCCTATCTGGCATCCACCGACGAGACCAAATCGCTGGTGACGCCGCCCGGCGTTGCCATCCTGCCGCAGACCAGCCATGCCGTCGTCACCCTGGCCTATCAGCCGGGCACGGCAACCGGCGTGATCTGGGGCAATCGGGCCGACTACCTGATGACCAGCACGACCGAAGCGTCGTTCGAAGGTCTTGCGACGGGCCACAATCTGCTCGAGGACGACCTGATCTACATGACGCGCGGCTACAACCAGCGCGTCACCGTGCCCGACGCCAACACCTATCGCGACAACCAGTGGCACGTGCTGACGGTGCTGTTCACGACGGGCGCGCAGAATGTCGCCCGGTTGCGTGTGGACGGCGCGCAGATCGCCACCAACACCGACATCCAGGCGCCGATGGCCGCCCTCAATCTGCGCGAAATGCGCCTCTTCGCCAGCGGCCAGAACGCGCCGATGGCCGGCTTCCTCGGACGCGTCGCGGCGCATGCGGTCGTTCGGCGCGACCTGAACGCCGAGGCCGCGGCGCTGCACGAGATCGAGGCGTATTTCGGCTCGCTCGCCGGCATCACCATCCCGGCGCCGTAACGTCCGCCGCCGCCAAACAGGAGCACCCGCAATGACAGTCGTCCGCAGGATCAGGGGCGCCAACGGCAAGAGCGCCGGGCTTGGCATGATGATGCCGATCGGCGATATCGTCGCCTGGCACTATCCCGGCGGCAGCCTCAACGAGTCCGTCGTCAACCACGCCAACATCGACGCGCCGGCAACCGTGACGGGCGCGCCGACGGTCGGAGCGCACTGGCTCGGCTTCAAGAGCGTCACCGACTCGCCGAAATATCTCAACACGCCGCATCCGGACGGCGACGAGTTCACGCTGATCGCCGTCGCCCGCACCAGCAACGACATGAGCGGGGCCGAACAGTTCCCGACGATCGTCTCCACGCTGCTGTCGTCGGGCGGCATCACCGGCGCGCATCTCGGCTGGACGGCCCATTCGGTTGATGGCGCCGGCGCCCCGAAGGGGCGCATCGGCGGCCGGGCATATTTCGACAATTCCGGGACGCCGACGGAGGTGATCAGCAACCTCAACCAGGAGGATGTCAGCGCCTTCCGCGCCTATGCCTTCACCGCCAAAACCGGCGTCGGCACGGCGGTCTATGATCTGCTCGCCGGCACCCAGGACATCGACGCCTCGGCACTTGCGCTGGCGCCAAGCGGGCGGACATGGCGCATCGGCTCGTCCTACAACGGCACGCAGCGCTACGGCTCGTGCGACGGCGCGGCCGTGGTCATCGCCAACAAGGCCAAGGAGCTGGCTGACATCATGAAGGTCTACCAGCAGCTCAAGTCCTATTTCGGACGGCGCAGCATCACGATCTAGCCGCATAGGATCAATTCGGCGGATAGCCGGAAGCTTTCAGGAGAACCGACATGGCCACCGTGCTGGACATCCAGCTCGCGCTCTTGGCGCGCGGGTACGACCTTGGCAGAAGCGGCGCCGACGGGATCCTCGGGCGCATGACGATCGCGGCAATCCGCAAGTTTCAGGCGGATCGCAAGCTGCATGTCAAATGGCCAGGCACGATCGGGCCGATCACGCTGGCGGCGCTCGGACTGAGCGGCGAGGCGGCGCCAGAGCCGGGCGTGTCGGCTGACGAGATAGTGCCGCCCTGGGTGGCGCTGGCGCGGCGCAAGATCGGTCTGCACGAAAAGACCAACAACAAGACACTGCGCGACTGGCTGAAGAGCGACGGCAACACGCTGGGCGACCCGGCCAAGCTGCCGTGGTGCGGCGACTTCATTGAGACGGTGATCGCAGTCACGCTGCCGGACGAGCCGCTGCCCGGCAACCCTTACTGGGCGCTCAACTGGAAGGCGTTCGGCCGGCCGATCGACATCGTAGGGCTTGGCGCGATTGCGCCATTCGTTCGGCCGGGCGGTGGCCACATCGGCATGATCGTGGGCCACGACGCGAGCTATTTCCATGTGCTCGGCGGCAACCAGTCGAATGCCATCACTATCACCAAGATCGCCAAGAACCGGCTCTCCGGCCCGCTGCGCTGGCCGGCCACCTATCCGCTGCCTACCGAGGCACTGCCGCGCCGCGAGCTGGACGCGACCATCTCCACCAACGAAGCCTGAATGACGGCGTTCGCCAGATGTCAGGCAGCCCGGATATTGGGGGTGGCGCCGTTGATCTGTCTGGCGATCTCGTCGATCGATTCCCGCACCGCCAGCGCCCTCTGCTTGGTCTCGCCCTTCTTGCCGTCCGTTGTAGCCAAGGCGAAGTAGAGGGTCGATCCGCCCCCTAGGCGCGCAGCGATATGCGTCACCAGCTCGCCCGAGACGAGCAGCGGGTTGTTCTCCTTGTAGGAATTCAGCCTGATCCACATTCCGTAAACCCTTCCTCGATGCGTGCCCGCCGCGCCGGGAACCTCTTGGCAAGTCGATGTGACCCCAGTGCGACACGTGCGTCTCGCCGGGCCTCGCCGCGCCTGTTCTTTCAACCCAGAGGAGCATACCCATGATAACGAAGATCGACGCCATTGCAGCCACACTCAGGCCGGCGATTGCCGAGGCAGCCAAGCAGGCCGTGAGCAAGATGGCGCCGCCGCTGGATTGGGCGGAGGCCGGAGAGATCGCCGACAAGGTGACCAGGGAAGTCTCCGCCGTCGTCGTCAACCAGACCAACCAGGAGCCGTGGTACCAGTCGACCGTCACGATCGGCGCGGCGATCACCCTGATCACCGGCGGCTATGCGCTGGGCTACGACTTTCTCGACGGCACCATTCCGACGCCGGCGGAGTTCGCACCGGCGGCCGGCCCGGTGATCGGGGCGCTGATCACGCTCTATGGCCGCTGGTTCCAGAAGAAGCCGCTGGGCGCATGACGCCCATCCTCTTTCTGGCCTGGCTTGGGTAAGAAACCATGCAAGATTTGCTCGACGCGCTCGGCATCAAAGGATCGATCCTGGCCGCAGGATTGGCCGGCGGCGTGCTGCGCGCGCTGTCGCACCGACGGTTCAAGTTTCGCGAGATGGTCGCCTCGCCGATCTGCGGCGCGCTGGCGGCCGGCTATCTGACCGTGCCGACGCTGCACTACATCAAGTCGGTTGGTCTGCCGCTGCCGCCCGACGATGTCGCCAGCGCACATGCGGCTGCTTTCCTCATCGGCGTGTGCGCCATGTGGATTGCCGATATCCTCTTGGAGCTGGTGGTCCGGCGACTAAAGCCGCAAGCTGACAGGTGAAGCCGGCTGGGTGGCGCGTACCTCGGTCGGCCCTAAAGGTCAAAACTGAAAGTCATTGCTTTCGCTTCGGGGGCCGCGCGTCAGACATCTTGGCAGCCACTTCAGCCGGTTCTTCTTGAACGTGGAGCGTCCGTGGTCGCCCCAGACCTTTGGCGTCGATATCGGAAGCCTCGAAGTACAGAATCGTCCCTCCAGAAGGCCTGCTAACAAAATGGGTCATCTTTTCTGCTTGCACATAGACCTCAGGCCGGTTGACGCCGCTCAGTTTAATCCACATGCTGCATCCAGTTTTTTGCGAGGTCCAAACTAGGGGGCGATCTGCGAAATGATGGTCGGCTAAGCACGAGAGTCTCAGCCGACCGCCTTGGGAGGCCTGAATAGGTTTAGCCTATTTGATGAATGTGAAGGCTGGACGACGCTTGCGGAACTGGGAACACATCCGGTCGCCGCAGACGGTCGGGCAAAGAGCCCGCCGCGCTCCGGGGTTACCGGCATCGCGGCCGCTGCCATCGCTCCGTCGTCACGGCATACTGGTCGAAGAATTGTCGGCCCCTGACGCTTGCCGCCTGTGCCTGCGGTAGGACGACGGCAACCGGCTTCCACTGTTGGTTCTCCCTAACAGGAAGACCCGCCAATTTGTGACGGGCCTCTCTGGAACCGCGAATATCCTGACAGGAGGTTCCCCCCCGCCCACGCCTGCTGTCCCATGCGTCTTTTTTGTATAGCAAAGGGGTCAGGATAGGGGTACAGTTATCAAGTCGTCCGCACCCGATACGGCAAACGGACGCTTGGAAGAGTTCATCACGCTTTCGCCCAACCCTAGGGAGAAAAGCGTCATGCCTTTCACCAGATATTTTGGCGTATTCAATCCGACCGATCTTGCGATCATCCAGAAGGTCTTCAACCAGTTGTGCGAAGAGCGCCGACTGGCTCAGAAGGACAGAGATGAGCGGGAGGCGTTGGCTGCGGAGGTCGTCCGCGTCTTCCAGTATGGCATAACTGCTGAAGGCGATCTGTGGCAGTCAGTTTCCAGGCGGCGGAAAGCAAAAGATGTCATCACGCCCTGATCCGACCGCGTTTTGTCCGCCTCGTGGCGGCCGTCACGGTCTTCATGCCGTTCGACTCAGCTTCGACGCCTCGCGCATCAGCGCCTCGCGGTCGTTGCCATGACGGGCGATCGGCTCGCGAGTCTGCTCGACGCGTACGAACCCTTGAACATATTTCCTCGGCGGGAACCATCTCCAATCCGTCGCCGTTCCAGTGATCTCACCAATGGAGGCATCAATGGCCGCCGACGATCCCCAACGGATGACACAGACTGAGTCAAAGGAAGCCCTTGAAAAGCAGGTCGCTCAATTGCGACGCGAGATCACCTCGATGAAGCGAACGCTCGCTGCCCGCGCTGAACAAGCGGCCGAGCAATCGTCGGGCTGGGTCGAAAACGCTACAGATCGGGCCGGTCGTGCCGCCTCAGCGCTCAAGTCGCGCGCCCAAGAGGTTTCAGGGGCAGTTCAGGAGAATCCCGTTACCTACTCTACAACCGCGCTTCTCTTCACTGCCGTGGGTTTTATGATCGGTTTGGCAGTCGGGCAGAGTTCCGATCACCGCCATCGTCGCTGGCATTAAGCCTCACCAGGACGACCAGGAACGGCAGCGTCCTCTGAGAACAATTCCCCGCGGCTCATAGGAGCGTGCTGCGGCTGCTCGTGGTAGAGCACTTGACGAATGCGTCTCACGTCGTAGAGTTGACCGCATGTGGGACACTTGAAGGCATACGCGCGTTGCCTCTTTCCGATCTTGGGTAGTCGCCCGTGCTCGGCCCGATGATCGGCTGGTTTAGACAAGCGCACCTCCCACCGCCATATCTCCCGTCTATGCGGCCTAATGCGCCGCACTCTTCAATCCATCCATGTATCTTTCCAGGCGTTCGAGACGTGTACGTGCCTCTCGGATGTAAGCTTCGATATCGGGGAACATCACTCCGCGCTCCTCGAAATCAAACCGTCCCGCCTCCATGTCCACAATGCAGTCGCGCAGGCGCTCAGCCTCCGCTTCGCAGGCGGCAAGCATCTGCTTGGGGGTCGGTTCTGGCACTGTGCTCGCGTTTGCCATGTCCACCGAACCTCGGAGTCCTCGACTGGTTCCCAAGCTGGGTCGACAATCAGGAGGAACATTTGCGCTCTTGGTCGGTTCTACAGACCTAGGCCCTAAATTGTGTGCCCCATAGGGTCGAGTAAGCCCGTCGCGCCCTCCCTCAACGCGGCGGGCGTCGCCTGTGGTTGTCATGGTCAATCCTTCTGAACAACTGCCCGGAAAGGGAGGGCCAAATGCACAGTGCCGCCCGCGCGGGGGCTATGCTGGACGCCATGCACCGCCCCAGCGACCGAGAACGCCTTTGCCGCGCTGAAGCGAGGCGCATCCAATGGCTTCTTCAGCCGCCGCTGGTGTGACTGCGATCAAAGTCGCAAGCAGGAGAATTCGGGAAACCTTTTGACAAAGCACGACCGGCGCGATTGCAGTCCTGGGGGGCGAGTTCGCGCCGGTCGAGGGGAACATCGGAGCATCAGCGTCGTTCCCTTCATAGTCAAAACGGGTGCAGGGAGGATATCCCATGAGTGCCGATCCCGCGCACAGAATCTCGCCCGACGTACGGGCGGCGATCAGCAATTTCTTGAGAAACGAGCGGCAAGGAGACGTTCGCCCCTTTGCTGTTTCGGAAGCCCTCAACGCCATTAGACGCGTATCCCGGATCTTGAAATATCTGATTCTGACCTGGTCGACGCCATCGCCAGCGAAGCGCTGGCAGCTGGGCAAGCTATTGATTTTGACGTGCCGAAATCACCAGCGGCGCTCCAGTTGAAGTCGTCGCTTGAACGATGGGAAGACGAGGGCGGCGCTCCTCGACGAAGCAAACTGGGCCGAGAGGCCAAGCGTCGCATAGTCAACGACACTGCCGGGACGCGGCGTCGCGCGACCGAGACAAAAGATCGCAATCGGCTGATCTAAGGCAAGATGGCCCGCCACCTCCCAACGGCGCTCGCGTTCACGTTCCTGTTTTCACGATCTTCTCGCCGCGCTCGGCATGGAGCCGCACGGTTCTACTTCAAGGCTCCGTGCGGCGTAAATGGCGGCTCTGGTGGTGCGATCTGCTTGTACCTGCAATCTCAGTGCCGCCAACTCATCCCGCAAGCGAATCATGCATTCTCTCTGCGCGACAAGCAGAGCGCGCAGCTCGCGGGCTTCGCTGAAAACGATATCCATGCCGTCGCCGAACTTCACATGCCCCTGAATGTTTCCCGCCATCTTACAGCGGAATGGTGCCTTCACAAGGGACCGGATGATTCAGCCGCCGCAGTCTGTGAGCCGAATGCGCAGCCAACTGTGGCGGGACGAGAAGGCGGGATAAGCACGCCTAGCCTATGCACTTCCCCAACAGGGAGCTTGAGGCCCATCGCAAGGGGGAGCGGGGGGAGCGATGGGCCTCGGCATTGCTGCTTAACGTGGAACGCAGAACTCTTCCGCGCCCAAAGAGTATGCAGCAAACATTGTTAACGCGTGGTTACTTCTGCATCCCTTGGCGTCCCATTCATAATTAAAAATCAGCTGTGAATGTTTCCACCTAGTTCATATTTAGGTGCAAACCTTCAATTGGGCGGTAGCAGGGAAGAAAATCTTGACTGAACTGCCATTCAATTCCGAAGCAAAAAAGACCGATTATACCAGAAGTAGTGCAGCGGCGAATCACAGCCTTGGCGTGTTGATAAACGCAGTTGTCTCGGCGCAATACCGCCTGCCGGCAGACGAAGTCATCAAGCTTGCCCGTTCTTTGCCTCGGCAAGATAGCTCATCCGAGCGTCCTTCGCCGCTGCAACGAAGGCAGCGCGGGCGACGTAGCTGGGTTGCCGCTGCACTCACCACACCAGCAAACGGACGCCGGTGACGACCTCATAAAAGGCGAGCCCGCCGCCCGCAGCGGAAAGCAGAACGCCGACAACGAGCGCGGCAATCAGGATTGGCGATTCTTCCATGTCTTTCGTCTCAACGACCAGGCAAGCGTGCCGGATCGATGTGACACCCAGATAATGATCGGATGGACAGATCGGTAGTGCGTGGATCGGTCCATGGCCGGGCCAGGTCGCATCAGGGCCGACCGCCCAATGTCGCAAACTGAGTAATCCGTCTAAATCACGCCGGATCGCGTATATTCAGCGGATATTGTGTGTGTTCTTCTGAGGCGGGTCGATCAATGGCCGCTTAGAATCTCTTATCGCTGCGTCACGTTCGGCATAGCAGCGAGGAGGTTAACATGCATGGCAATATCGGGAGCATTCAGCGCGCCAGGATTGTTCGTCGCTCAGACACCTGGACCTTCGGAGAAGGCGAAGTCCTTAGGAAAACATGGCCCGATGTTGATAAGATAAAGGCTTTGCTGCCACATCGCACCGAGAGAGCCATCCGCTATATGGCGAAGAGATGCGGGCTTGTCCCTGACAAAGAGCAGCATATTTGGACGTGTGCGCAAGACAAGACCCTAAGAACTATGGCAGCCGCAGCGGCAACACGTCGGGAGATCGCCGCAGCGGTTGGCCTTACGGTGGCACAGGTGGCCAACCGATTGCTCTATAAGCGCATTAATATTGCAAAGCGCCCACCTAAACCGGTGAGCGATCCTTTGCTGAATTCCATCCGAAGGCGGGCATTCGAGCTGAATGTTTCTGCTGCGGAGCTGGACCTCTCTTTGGGAAACAGAAAGATTTTCCGTCGCGTGTGGAAAGGCAGAGACGTTGACGTAAACCACATCGCTCGGGTGTGAACCGGCGTGCAAAGTTGACCCCCTAGGCGGGGTTATCGGCGTCCAAAATTGACCCCCCTCATTGGTTCGTTCTGCGACCATCCGTTCGGTTTTTCGAGCGGATGGAGAGGGGATGAAGTCGG